>NZ_CATKPY010000025.1:0-383948 GCF_949767465.1 Pseudomonas sp. IT-P12
TCCGGATTCGTCCTCTCACAAATTTGCACAGTTATTTTCGCCCCGTGACACTAGAATAGGTCGATATTTTTCGGAGTCAGAGCCTTTATGGCAGATCCAGTTCGCGCCCCGGGGCTGTCAGAATTACCGCTGGACGACTTGGTGGCGTGTCATGAGTGCGACTTGCTGATGCGCAAGCCCACGCTCGCCCACGGCGAGAAGGCCCTTTGTCCGCGCTGTGGTTACGAGCTCTACGCACATCGACACAATGTCGTGCAGCGAAGCCTCGCCCTGGTCCTCGCCGCGCTGTTGTTATATGTCCCGGCGAACTTTTTACCCATCATGCAGCTCAATCTTCTCGGGCAGGCGTCGCAAGACACTGTCTGGACGGGCGTTGTGGGCTTGTTCGATACCGGGATGCAAGGTGTTTCGGTGATTGTCTTTCTGTGCAGCATGGGCATCCCGTTACTCAAGTTGCTGTGCCAATTGGCCGTGCTGTTGAGTATTCGTTTTGATGTCGGACGTAGTTACGGATTGTTGCTCTACCGTATTTATCACCATTTGCGCGATTGGGGGATGCTCGAGGTCTACCTCATGGGCGTACTGGTGGCGATCGTCAAGCTGGCAGATATGGCAGCACTCACTGTCGGTCTTGGTTTGGCGTGCTTTATCGGATTGCTGTTGGTCCAGGTTTGGTTGGAAGTGGTGATGTCACCTCATCAGGTCTGGCAGGCCTTATCAGGAGAGGATGCCCATGCGGGCGATTGATGCGGGCATTTTGATTTGTGCCGAATGTCATGAGTTGAACCGGCAGGAAGCTGACACAAAGGAGCAAGCCTGCACCCGTTGTGGTGCGCAGGTCCATGCTCGCCGACCGAACAGCATCGTACGCACCTGGGCTTTGCTGATCACTGCCGCGATTCTCTACGTTCCGGCGAATGTCTTGCCGATCATGACAGTGCGATCTCTGGGGCAGGGCGATCCGAGCACCATCATGTCCGGTGTGATCCAGCTGGTTCAGCACGGCATGATTCCGATTGCCGCCGTGGTTTTCATCGCCAGCATCCTGGTACCGACCTTCAAACTGGTGGGCATCGCGTTGCTGTTGTTCTCGGTACAGCGCCATCAACCACTTTCCGCCCGGCAGCGCATCTGGATGTACCGCTTCATCGAGTTCATCGGCCGTTGGTCGATGCTCGATATCTTTGTGATTGCCATCCTGGTGGCTGTTGTGAATTTCGGACGGCTTGCCAGTGTCGAAGCCAATCTTGGCGCCATCGCTTTTGCCAGTGTGGTGATTCTGACGATGCTTGCCGCAGTAACTTTCGATCCCCGACTGATTTGGGATAACACGGAGTCGGACGACGACCATGACTGATTTGCCTACAGCGAAAACCCGACCGGCTTCGAACTGGTCTGCGATCTGGGTATTGCCTCTGATCGCCTTGATCATCGGTGGCTGGCTCGGCTGGCGTGCCTACAATGAAACCGGTATCGAGATTCAGGTGCGTTTCGAAAGTGGGGAAGGCATCCAGGCCAACAAGACGGAAGTGGTCTACAAAGGCATGCCGGTGGGCAAAGTGAAAACCCTCAAACTCGACGACGAAGGCGCCTCCAAAGCGGTGATCGCCACCGTTGAAATGAACAAGGACGTCGAGCAATACCTGCGCACCAGCACCCGTTTCTGGCTGGTCAAGCCGAGTGTGACCCTGGCCGGTATTTCCGGCCTGGAAACCCTGGTTTCGGGCAATTATGTGGCGATCAGCCCGGGGGAAGGTGAGCCCACGCGCAAGTTCAAGGCATTGGCCGAGGAGCCACCGCTTTCAGATGCGCAACCGGGCCTGCACCTGACCATCAAGGCTGACCGCCTCGGTTCGCTGAACCGGGGCAGTCCGGTGTTCTACAAGCAGATCAGGGTCGGCCAGATCAAAAGCTACGTGCTGTCCGATGATCAAAGCACCGTTGAACTCAAAGTGTTCATCGAGCCGACCTACGCCAAGCTGGTGCGTAAACACACGCGTTTCTGGAACGCCAGCGGCATCAGCATCGACGCCAACCTGTCCGGTGTGAAGGTGCGCAGTGAGTCCCTGGCCAGCATCGTTGCCGGCGGTATAGCCTTTGCCACGCCGGAAAACCGCAAGGACAGCCCTCCCACCGATCCGAGCCTGCCATTTCGTCTCTACGAAGACTTCGATGCGGCCGCCGCCGGGATTCGGGTCAAGGTCAAGCTCAGCGACTTCGAAGGGTTGCAGGCCGGCCGCACGCCAGTGATGTACAAGGGCATTCAGGTCGGCAACCTGAAAGCGTTGAAGATCGATCCTGATCTGTCCGGTGCTTCTGCCGAGCTGACCCTTGATCCACTGGCTGAGGATTATCTGGTCGAGGGCACGCAGTTCTGGGTGGTCAAACCATCGATCTCCCTGGCGGGTATCACTGGCCTGGAAGCCCTGGTCAAGGGTAACTACATCGCCGTGCGCCCCGGTGACAAAGGCGCTTCGCCACAACGTGAATTTGTGGCCCGGGCCAAGGCGCCGCCGCTTGATTTGCGCTCACCGGGCCTGCACCTGGTGTTGTTTACCGACACCCTGGGGTCGCTGGAAGTGGGCAGCCCGATTCTCTACAAACAGGTCAAGGTCGGTTCGGTACAAAGCTACCAATTCTCGCGCACCAAGAAGCAGTTGGTGATTGGCGTGCACATCGAGAAGGAATATGAAGGCCTGGTCAACGCCTCGACCCGTTTCTGGAACGCCAGTGGCGTCACACTCACGGGCGGGTTGACCGGGGGCATCCAGGTCAAGAGTGAGTCGCTGCAAAGCCTGATGGCAGGCGGAATCGCCTTCGAAACGCCTCTGGCGAAAGCGCCCCTGCAGAAACGTATTCCGCGCTTCCGCCTGTTCGCCAACCATGACGAAGCCAATCAGAAGGGCGAAGTGGTCACGATCAAAGTGGATCGCGCCGATGGTTTGCGCAGTGGCACGCCGATCCGGTTCAAGGGCCTGGATGTCGGCAAGGTCGAAGATGTCGATCTCAGCGATGACCTGCAATCGGTGCTGCTCACCGCCCGCATTACCGAAGTGCCGGAACGCATTGCCCGGGCTGGCAGCCAGTTCTGGGTGGTCAAGCCGGAGCTGGGCCTGATCAAGACGTCGAACCTGGAAACCCTGGTGACCGGTCAGTACATCGAAGTGCAGCCCGCGGCGAAGAACCTCGGCCCGCAGAAGAACTTCGTCGCCCTGGCCACGCCACCGGAGCTGGCCAAGTCGGAGGACGGCCTGAGCCTGGTATTGAGCGCGGCTCGCCGTGGTTCGTTGAAAACCGGGGTGCCGGTGACGTATCGCGAGGTGACCGTGGGCAAGGTGACGGGCTATGAGTTGGGCCAGACCGCGGATCGCGTGCTGGTGCATATCCTGATCGAGCCCAAATACGCGCCGCTGGTGCGCAGTGGCACGCGGTTCTGGAACACCAGTGGTTTCGGTTTCGACTACGGCTTGTTCAAGGGCGCGACGGTGCGCACCGAGTCGCTGGAGACGCTGCTTCAGGGTGGCATCGCGTTTGCCACGCCGGACGGTGACCGGATGGGCAGTCCGGCGCGTCCGGAGCAAACGTTCCCGTTGTTCGACAAGTTCGAGGATGAATGGCTGACCTGGGCGCCGAAGATTTCGCTCGGCAAGTAATTCGTCGAGACCTTCGCGGGCAGGTTCTGCCGGCAACGCCCAACCCTGTGGGAGCGAGCCGGCTCGCGATGAGGCCTGCAGGGCAGCCACAAAAAAGGCCGCGATCCATTGGATCGCGGCCTTTTTATTGCCTTGGATTCAACGCCGATCAGACCGCATCCAGCTCCGGTTCATCTGACTCCACGCGAACCACAGCCTTCACCTCGTCATGGCGACGGATGTACTTCCAGTCTGCCTCGTCGATGTAGATGCCGCTCGGCCCGCTGCCGCCTTCCAGGTCGATCGCCACACTGGCGCAGACCTGTGGCTTCACACTGGCCAGAATCGGCACGAAGCCCAGTTGCAGGCTGGTTTCCAGCAGCGCTGCCTGGTTCTTCTCATCGATGTCCGCCGCTTCGTCCAGGTAGTACGGCAAGCGCACGCGACCTGCCTGGTCGCGGTCCATCAAGTGCAGCAACAGGTACATGTTGGTCAGCGCCTTGATGGTCATCGTGGTGCCGTTGGACGCCGCGCCGTCGATGTCGGTGTGAATGACCGGCTGACCGTTGACCTTGGTGATTTCGAACGCCAGTTCGAACAGGTCCTTGAGCCCGAGCTGGTTGTGGTTCGCCGCCACCAGGCGTGCCAGGTATTCCTTGGCCTCCTCGTTCCGGTTGTCCTGCTCGGCACTCTGGCTCAGGTCGAACACGGAGAGGGTCTCGCCCTCTTCGTACTGGCCGGCGCTGTGGATGATCTGGTCGATGTGCTTGAGCGCTTCCTTGTTCGGCGCGAGCACGATGCGGAAGCTCTGCAGGTTGGACACCTGGCGCTTGTTGATCTCACGGTTGAACAGCGCCAGCTGATGCTCGAGGCTGTCGTAGTCGCTGCGAATGTTGCGCAGGGTCCGGGCGATGTCGGTGACGGCGGCACGACGCGCCTTGCCCAGGGTCAGGGCTTCGTCGGTGCGATGCGCATAAGCGTTGATCAGCAGTTGCAGGCGACGTTCCATATCGTCTTCGCTATCAAACTTGGCCACGCCCTTGAGGCGCACCTGGGCGTACAGCGCCTCGATTTGACCGTCGCTGCGTTGCAGGCCTTGCCAGCTGTCCTGATAGTCATTGAGCAGCGGCAGCAGGTTGTCCATGGAGTCGTCGATCGGGTCCATGAACGGTGTGCCGAACGGCATGTCCGCCGGCAGCAGCTGACGGCGACGCAGGGCATCGTCGAGGGTGCGTTGCTTGGCTTCCATGTCGCCGATCTGGCGGCCGACCAGTTGCAGCTTGGCCGACAGTTGCTGGACGCGCTCGGTAAACGCATCGCTGGAGCGCTTCAGCTCGTCCTGCGCGGCTTCCATCTGCGCCAGTTGTTCCAGCTTGTCGCCTTCTTCGGCGCTCAGGGTTTGCGAGCGACGGAAATCTTCCAGGGCCTTCTGAGCATCCAGCACTTGCTGATACAGCGCTTCGGTCTGGGTCTTGCTCGCCGCGCGGTCGGCGGCCACGGCTTGCTGGGTTTTCAGTTGCTTGAGTTCTTTTTCCAGACGCTCTTTCTGATCGCGCAACGCCGCACGGTCCGCCAGGGCTTGCAGCGCTGGAGGCTCGATGTGCGAGAGGTCGATGGACAGGCCCGGTACTTCAAAGCGTTCGCCCTTGAAGCCGTCGAGGATCAGCTCCATGGATTTGACCCACTGCCCGTCTTCGTCCAGCGCGATCCCGTGCTCGCCCAGCGGCAGGCTGAACAGCGCGCTGTTGAACAGGCGCATCAGGCGCTCGACGTCCTGCTGCGAGAACTCTTCGCGCAGGCGTGCATAGCTGTTGTTGTCGGCATGATCGAGTTGCTGCTTGACCGACTTCAGGCGTTTTTCCAGATCCCGCAGGCGCTCGTCCAGGTCTTCGGCAGAGAACTGTCGCGATTGTGCCAGCGCACCGGCCAGTTCGTCGTGCGCGTCCTTGGCCGCGAGCAGTTGTTGCTCCAGAACCTTGACGTCGTCGACCAGGGCGAAGCGATTCTTCAGTACCGAGAGCTCGCCCAGCCAACGCTGGATACCGCTGATTTCCCGCTCCAGGCGCATCAGTTCCTGGGTGCCACTGCGCTGATCGTTTTGCAGGGCGTCCTGCTCGTTGCGGTAATGCTCGGCCTGAATGGTCAGCTCTTCCTTGCGCGCACTGGCGTAGTCCGACCAAGTGCCCAGCAACGAGTCGAGGATCGGAGAAATCCGGTGCAGTTTGCCGCGCAGGATGTTGCGCTGGACTACGCCTGCCGACAGGGCTTCGACCAACGGGCCGGCGGTGACCAGCGAGTTGTAGTCCTGCTCCATGCGCCGGACATCGCGGAAGGCTTCCTCGCACGCGGCGATGTAATCGACGCTGCCGGAACGCAGGCTGTGTTCGAAGGCATCGAGAAACAACTGCTTGAGCTTGGCCGCGGTGATTTCGCGCATGTGCAGCAGGTTGATGAACAGCGCGCGGAAGGTCTTCAGGCTCTGTTCGCTGGTGGAGCGCAGCGGGATCAGGGTCAGGTCCAGGGGAATCGACGTGTGGCCACCGACCAGCAAGCGCCGCAGTTCATCCGGCTTGAGCTCGTAGGCTTTCAGGCCTTCGCGCTCAAGGTTGGTGAACAGTTCTTTCTGGCGCAGGCAGGTGTCGTTTTTCTGGTAATGCGCCAGGTCCAGCTTGCCGGCATAGGCAAAGAACTGGTGACCGAAACCACCGCCCGGGCCGCGACCGACCACGCCGATCACGTGCGGGCCGTGGGGCAGCGACACTTCGACGAGGATGTAGCTGGTGTCCGAGGCGAAGTAGAAGCGCCGGGATTGTTCCAGGCTGTACTTGCCGAAACTCATGTCCGACATGCGCGCCAGGATCGGGAACTGCAAGGCGTTGATCGACGCAGACTTACCGAGGTTGTTGGCGCCGTAGACCGACAGCGGTTCTTCCAGCGGGAAAAGCCCCAGGCTGTAACCGGCCGTGTTCAAAAGGGCAAAGCGGCGAATGCCGTAGCGTTCCTTGCTCATGCGTCGGTCTCCTGTTCTTCGGCAATGGCGCGAGCGAGGGCGTCTTCTTCGCTTTCCTCGACGTTCTCTGCGTCAAATTCGCTCAAATCCAGCGGATCATCGGTTTGCAGCAGTTTTTCATCGCTGTCTTCATCGATCAGCACCGGCGCCGGCAACGGCAGCACGCTGTGCAGGCTGGCCGCCAGGTCACGGTCCTGCTGGACCGACAGGCAGACGTCGAGGAAGCGGTGCATCGGCGGCAGGAAACGGTAGACACCGTTTTCTTCGCTGGCGAAACCGAGTTGAGTCATGCGACGCATGATTTTTTCTTCGAGTTCTTCCTGGGTCTGTACTTCGGCCTGGATGAACAGGTCGCGGTACTTTTCCAGCAGCGATGGCAGTTCGTCACGACCGAGGCTGCCGCCGTCGAGCACGGCAATCGGGTCACGGCCCTGGTCGGCCAGGTGCTCGACGAGGATGAAGGTGAACAGCGCCAGGCGTTGCGCGGTCTTGTTCACCGCTGCCGCGGCGAGGTCCGGCACGAAGTAGTAGAAACCCCGGGTGTCGCAGACCAGCTCGAAGCCCAGTGCCTTGAACAGGGTGCGGTACTGGTCCTGGAAGTTTGACAACTGGGCGTACAGCTCCGGATCGCGGCGACTGACGTGGTAACCCTTGAACAGCTCGCGAAAGATCGGCGCCAGCTGGGACAGTTCGGATAGATCAAGATGCATGGGGAGTGCTCGCAGAATCCTCGGCGGCGGTGTCGCTGGCCGAGAGCAGGGCGAAGGAGCGCAGGCTGACCTGGTGCTCGTGAGTGTGGTAGTCGCGGCGTTCCAGACGCTCGCGTTTGAAGCGTTTCTCCCGCGACAGGCGCGAGAACCAGTACAGCAACTCGTCGGTCGCGCCGTCCGGTTCCTGTTCCAGCAGCCAGGTCATCAGGTCCGGCATCGGCAGGGCGTCTTCGCAGCGCTCGAGCATTTCCCGGACGGTGCGTGGTGCGCGCGGCGCGCTGCCGCCCGTGTGGGATTTGTGGGCCTTGGGGAAGCGTGCCGGTTTCGGTTCGAAACGGGCCAGGGCATAAACGTAGGCTTCGACCTGGCTGGCGCTGCCGAGGAAGGTGCTTTGCGGCCGGGTGAACATCGGCATCGCCGCTTGCGGCACCGCGTCGATACCCTTGCGTCGGATGGCTGCCAGGGCCAGGGCGGCGCCTCGGGTCACGGCGTTGTGGCGACGGGCTTCCTCACGCAGTGGCAGCAACAGCTCGCGGGCGTGACGCAGGGTCAACTGGGCGCTGGTCTGCATTTCGAGGATGCGTGCGTGAGTACGCAGCAGCATGTCGTCATCGACCAGGTGTCCGAGGCGCTGCTGCTCGGTGAGCATTTTCAGCAGCACGGTCTCGACCTTGCGCACGCCTTGTTCGAAGGCGCCGTCGGCGTTCACCAGTTGAATCATCGGTTCGACGTATTCGTCCCAGGTCGCCAGCACCTCGGCGTAACGCTGGCGCAACGGGATCTGCCGGTCGCTGGTTTTCGCCCGTTCGGCGACGGCCACCAGGGCCTGTTCGTCGTTGGCGAGTTTCTTCAGCACATCGCGTACGCGCATGTCGAGCAGGCGCAGCTGGCGCGCCAGGTCGTGGCCGTCGCGCACGTCGAAGGCGTCCTGGATGTAACCGGCCAGGCGTTCGAGGTGACGCAGGTAGGCTTCGATTTCCAGGCACAGGCCCAGGCGGTGCTCGCGACGCAGGTAGGCGAGGAAATCATGGATCTGTGCGTTGAGTTCGAAACGGTTCGGGCTTTTCGCCACAGGAACCAGGATGTCGAGGCGGATCCACACGTCCAGCAGGTGGGTGATGTCCTGCGGCGTGCTGTCGATCTGCTGGGTGGCCAGTTGCGTGCGCAGTTCGTTGAGGCTCAGTGTGCCTTGGTCGAAGTGCTCGCACAGTGGCTCCAGAAGTGCCCAGTGTTCAGCGAGGGCGCGCAAGACGCGCTTGGGTTCGATCATCGGAATGGCCGGCTGGTTGGCGATTAAAAGCCGCGATTGTACTGCATCGCAGCCATGTCGATTCACTCTCGGGACGGGCTGTCGCCATTTTTCATCGGTGCAAAGGCTATCGGGTGCAGCCTGTCGATCAACAGCGCGGGCGATCTTGAGCGAAGGGCGGTAGAATCAGCGCACTTTAGTTATCCACAAGTGGCCGACCTTTGCTTATCGAGTCTCGTCGCCGTGCCTATCTGACCGCTATGCAGGTGGTCAACTGGCTGCCGCGCACTGAATTGCCCTTTGCCGCCCCATCGCGGCCCGAGCTGCTGGAGATGCCTGCGCCGCTGGCCGAGGCTCCGGTTGCGCCGGCGCCTGTGGCCGAAACGCACGTTGCACCCGTGGTCAAACCGGCCGAACGGGTGAAAATCGAGGTGCCCCGGCCAACGCTGGCCAGCACTCGCACCAACGCGAAGGTCGAGGAAGAGGAGGCCCCGGTCGCGGTCAAGGCCCCGGTCGTACCGCCGCCGCGATTCGCCCTGCAACTGCTGCGCGCCGGCCGTTGCCTGCTGCTGGTGGAGTTACCCACAGGGGAGTCCTTCCAGAGTCGCGATCCGGCCTACCTGCTGCTCAAGGACATGCTGCGCGCCGCCGGTTTGCCGGACAGCCCGCAGATTGTCGGTGAACCGGTGCGCTGGCCGTTGCTGGCCCGTGGCACGATGGATCAGGGGCCGGAAGCGGCGCGCGACTTCGTGCAGGGCTTTCTCGCGGCCCGGCTGGAAGATGCACCCTGTGTCTGCGTCTGGCTGATCGGTCTGCCGGCGGTACGTTTCGCCGGTGAGGCCAACGCCGAATCGTTCAACCGCGAACTCCAGGTCGACGGCCTGGGCTCGGTCTGGGCCCTGCCGGGCCTGGAGTTGTTAATGGAAGAGCCACAGCGTAAGGCTGATGTCTGGCAAGCCATGCGTCGGCTGATGGCGCGCTGGAAAGAATCGAATGAATGACGCTGTAACGTTTCGCCCGATGACCGAGGCTGACCTCGACGCTGTGCTGAAAATCGAATATGCGGCGTACAGCCATCCCTGGACTCGCGGCATTTTTCTCGACGGACTGGGCAAATACCAGATCTGGCTGATGTTCGAGGGCTCGCAGCAGGTCGGGCACGGCGTGGTGCAGATCATCCTGGATGAAGCGCACCTGCTGAACATTACCGTCAAGCCGGAAAACCAGGGCCGGGGCCTCGGTTTGACCCTGCTCGAACACCTGATGTCGATTGCCTGCGAAGCCGAGGCGCGGGAGTGTTTCCTGGAAGTGCGCGACAGCAACCGCTCGGCGTTTCGGCTCTACGAGCGTTTTGGCTTCAACGAGATCGGCCGACGCCGGGATTACTACCCGGCGGTGGGTGGGCGTGAGGATGCCGTGGTCATGGCCTGCACCCTGGTGCCATAGGCTTCACACAGCATTGCCAGCAGGCTCGCTGCCACAATGAAGTTCTGTGGCAGACAGAACCTGTGGGGGCGAGCCTGCTCGCGATGGGGGGCTATCGATTCCCATCCAGAGGGTCGCGCCGCGCCAGTTCCTCTTCATCCAGCCCGTTACCCCCGCCGATGTCATCCTCATCGACGATGCTCAAATCCCAGTCGGCGCGGCGGTCCTCACCCGCCTCATGCGCATCCCGCGCGCCATCTTCACGGATCAAGGTCTCCGGGCTCAGGTCGTCGTCGGTGGATTCATGGTCAGGCGTCGATGCGCCGGTCATGCCCGCTTCACGCCCCCGTTCCTCCGGCAGTTTTTGTCGGCGTTCCGTTTCCGGCAGTTCATCACCGATTCTGGCGCTGGGTTCTTCCTCGTCGAAATCCAGCTCATGCATCGAGCCCATGCGGTCTTCGTTGTCGTCGATGGGCTCCGGTTGCGCCGCATCGTACGGACGTCGTGAATCAGTCATGGCAATTCCTCATACTGTGGTCCTTACTTCGGTGGACCCACTGGGCTGCCCAGAATTCCACCGACTTGGAACACCGGTAAAATGCATCAGCGGCAATCTGCATCGGATGCGTGACCCCGACGGGCGGTTGTCTGTCAAACCAGCGCACCATTATCGAGGCTTCATGCATGAACGAATTACAAGATCTGATTGAAAACAACGCGCGCTGGGCTGACGCGATCACCAAGGAAGATCCTGATTTTTTCGCCAAACTGGCTCGTCAGCAGACACCTGAGTACCTGTGGATCGGCTGTTCCGATGCCCGTGTGCCGGCGAACGAGATCGTAGGCATGCTGCCCGGCGACCTGTTCGTCCACCGCAACGTGGCCAACGTGGTGCTGCACACCGATCTCAACTGCCTGTCGGTGATCCAGTACGCGGTTGACGTGCTCAAGGTCAAGCACATCCTCGTCACTGGCCACTATGGCTGCGGTGGCGTACGGGCCTCCATGCAGGATCGTCAGTTCGGCCTGATCGATGGCTGGTTGCGCTCCATTCGCGACCTTTATTACGAAAAGCGCGAAGAACTGGCCACCTTGGCGACCGAGGAAGAGCGGGTCGACCGTCTGTGCGAACTCAACGTGATCCAACAGGTGGCCAACGTCGGGCATACCAGCATCGTGCAGAACGCCTGGCACCGTGGGCAGAAGCTGTCGATTCACGGCTGCATCTACGGCATCAAGGACGGTCGATGGAAGAGCCTCAATGCCACCATTAGTGGCTTCGAGCAGTTGCCGCCGCAATACCGCCTGCGACCGCTCGAACCCCAGTAAGCCCCTTCAACCCAGGCGCGGGCGTCGCCAGTTGCGAAAAAACAGCTGGCCGTTGGCATTCGGCATTTCGTCGTAGCCGGTAATCCAGCCTCGGCAACACGGACAACCGCAGCGGCAGGCGAACTGCCGCTGCAGTTTGTCTTCCGTCGTGGCGAGATCCATCGTCAACCGGTCGCCTTTGCTGATGTCTTTCAGCGCCCATAACCATAACTCACCCATGTCGAGGAATACGCTGGGGTCGCAGCTGTGGTTGAGCAGGCTGCAGAAGAAAGGGTCGTAGACGTGGACTCCCGGCGCAAGCTGGCGCGTGTGCGAGCAACGGTAGGGGAGCAGTTGCCCGGAAACCCGGCAGATCCGGCTCAGGCGCAGGAAATCGCGAAGAGCGGTGACAGCGATCGGGAAGCCCCTGGCGTTGTAGACGATTTCGAAGTCATTCTTGGACGGGAAACCCCGGTGGACGGGCAATTTCCTGATGGGATAGATGCCGTCGGGTGGCGGTCTGGTCACCGGCTGCTGCGTTTGGGCTGTCATAACGGTCCCTGTTGGCTAAGTGCTGCGACCTCCTTCAGCTGACATCCTGTCAACCCTGCGGCACATGGGTGTGGCGAAAGCGTCTCGCAAAAAAGCCAGCGGGTCTACTGTCATAACTGACAGGAGAAATTGGCGCATTCCCATGTCAGCCTGGACTTACACGGGACTGCGCACGCGTTGCTTACAGGTGCGCTTCCACCGGGATCGCAGTGGCGGGCGCCGGAGCCTTGAGTTGTTTGAGTTGAACCTTGACCGGTGCCGATGCGCATTTGGCCGAGGCTTGCGCGGGCGTCAGGTTGCGAATCGAGGTGTAGAACAGCTGGCAGGTTTTTTCAGCCTGGGCCACTTGCCAGGTTTGCGTGCAGCTTTTCAATTCAAGGTCTGGATTGCTGTCGAGATCGCGCGCCATGGCGGCCTGCCAGCACGCCGCACTCAGGTCTTGACCCATGGTTTTCAGGCCCGCTGCGTCGGCCTGAGCCTGGGCATCCTTGCCGGTATAGCTGGCCGGATCGGCGGCATACCAGATATAGCTCGGGTGGTTGGCGCCCAGCACCGGCACCTTGAGCGCCCCCGTCGGATTGATGCTGACCAGGCCCAGTACGTTGACGGTCGGCCCATATTGTTGCTTTATCCAGGTGCGTACGGGCGAACCGAAGGCGACCATGGGCAACGCCGTGCCGCTGGCGTTCTGGCTGAGTTGCTTGACCATGGTGGTCTGGTAGTCCTTGAAATAGTCATAGACCCCTTCCAGATCCTTGCCGGCATTGGAGGGCGCGGCAATCGGCGCGATGTCGATGATGGTCTGGTAGGCCGGCGTCTGTTCGGCCGCGACGCCGTTGACCGTCAACAGTGAAGCCCAGCGATCGGTGGTGGCCGACTTCAGATAGTCCTGCGCCTGGGTCAACGAATAGTCCGGGGGGAAGTGCAGCAACTCGACGCTTCTACGGTTTTCCAGGGCCATGCCCAGCGGCAGGAACAAGTACCAGTTATAGGCCCACTTGCCATCGGCATTCAGTTTGCTGGCACCGGTGTAGGCCAGGTCGCCGGCCTCGAGCAGCGCTGCCAGGGGCTTTGCATAGCCGCTGGGCACGCCGGTTATTTCGGCGTGAAGCTGACCGTTATCGCTCTTGACCAGCACCTTCGCGTCGCCATAGCCATCGCGCTGCACACTTTGTGTCAGGTAGTGCTCGACGGTCTGTTCCAGCGTCCAGTTGCGAAAGCAGATCACGTTACAGTTATTGGGATAGGCGAACAGCCGGGTGACGCGTTCGGTGCTGCCCAGCTTCAGGTCGGTGGCGGCGTGAGCGGCGGTGCTCAGCGTGAGCGCGGCAAGAGTGAGTCCAGCGAGTTTCAACATGCTCAGATCCTTTTCAGCTCGATCCCGTTGGTAGGAGATGCACAGCATAGTGGATCAATTGCCTGATACAGAAGTGCGGGCGCAGGCTGCCTTTTGCAGGGTGTTCTCGTTGTCCCGGCTCGCCGCCAGGTGGCGGCGAGCCGGGCGAGGGTAAAAAGGTTACAGCAGCTTCAAGGCCAGGTGGGTGCCGGCGCGCAAGTACTCGACCTGGGCGAAGACGGCATCCTTGACGATCGCTTCTCCCGTGTCGGTCAGCTTGGCTTTCTTGGCATCGATGATGGCTGTCTGCGCCAGTTGCATCACCACGTCCATGGCTTTTTGAAGGGCGGTCAGGTTGTTGTGCTGGCCAAACTCACGAACGACAGCGTCCATTCGCCGGTCTGCTTCATCGCGCAGTTGTTTGTATTCGGTGAACGACACCCTGCCGTCCGCATAGGTTTCGTTGAGCAGCTCTTCCAGCGTTTTTGATAGTAAAGACATGTGCGAAATCATCCTGGGTCCGTGCTGTTGAGGCGTTGAAGGGTTGAGTTGTCGGAGTCTACTCAACGCGTCACGGGCAAGAGATAGGACCCGCCCGAGGTTGATGTCAGGCGTAATCGAACGGGTCTGTAGGACGAGTTGCACCCACACGGCGATGGGTGCAATCAACACCCTTTATGGCATCACGGGCGGCGTATACGTCAGTGTCGTGCCCAGCGCCCAGAGCAAAAACAGCACCAGTGGCGTGTGCACCAGCAGTTGCACGAAGGAGAAGCCGATCAGGTCCCGCGCCTTCAGACCCAGCACACCCAGCAACGGCAGCATGTAGAACGGGTTGATGAGGTTCGGCAGCGCCTCCGCCGCGTTGTAGATCTGCACGGCCCAGCCCAGGTGGTAGTTGAGGTCAGTGGCCACTTGCATCACATAGGGTGCCTCGATGATCCATTTACCGCCGCCCGACGGAATGAAGAACCCGAGGATCGCCGAGTACACACCCATCAGCAGCGCGTAGGTGTCGTGAGAGGCGATTTGCACGAAGAAGGTCGAGATGTGGTGCGCCAGGGTCTGCGCGTCGGTGCCTTTGACGGTGGTCATCAGCGCGGCGATCGATCCATACAACGGGAACTGGATCAGCACACCGGTGGTGGTCGGCACCGCGCGCGCCACCGCATCGAGGAAGCTGCGCGGGCGCCAGTGCAGCAGCGCGCCCAGCATGATGAACAGGAAGTTGTAGGTGTTCAGCCCGGAAATCGCGGTGATTGCCGGTTTGGTCGAGAACTCGTGGAACAGCCAGCCGGCGGCCAGCAGCACCAACACGATGGTCAGCAGCGGGCTGTGTTCCAGCCATTCGCCGGGACGGGTGCGCGGTTGCAGCGGCGGCAGGTTGAAGCTCGGGTCAACGCCACAGGCCTGGGCATCACGGGCCGATTTCGGTCCTGGCGCGGTCGCGTAGGCAATGATCAGCGAGATCACGATCAGCGCCAGCAACATCACACCGGACTGCCAGAGGAAGATCGTTTGCGTGAACGGGATGACCCCGGTAATCGACAGGATCGACGGCGGCAGGCTGCCCGGGTTGGCCTGCAATTGCGCGGCGGACGACGACAGGCCCAGGGCCCACACGGCACCAAGGCCCAGGTACGCGGCGGCACCGGCGGCGCGGTAATCCATTTTCAGGTCGGTACGGCGGGCGAGGGCACGCACCAGCAAGCCGCCGAACACCAGCGACAGGCCCCAGTTCAGCAGGGACGCGACCATGGAGATCAGGGCGACCCAGGCCACGGCAGAGCGGCCGTTCCTGGGGATTCGCGCCAGTCGATCAATCAGTTTCACGGCCGGTGGCGAGCTGGCCACCACATAACCGCCAATCACCACGAACGCCATCTGCATGGTGAACGGGATCAGGCTCCAGAACCCGTCACCGAAGGCCATCGCGGTGTCGGTGGGTCTGGCACCCATGAACAGGGTGGCGACGGCAACGATAATCACCGCCAGTGCGGCAAAGACCCAGGAGTCGGGGAACCAGCGTTCGGCAAAACTGGAGCAGCGCAGGGCAAAGCGGGCGGAGCGGGTATCTTCGATATCAGCGGCCACGGGAGTACCTCGATTTTTATGTTTGTCTTGGTCTTCAGGGCGTCAGGACCCCTCTGGACAGGTGTCCACATTAAATCAATCGCTCACATTTTGTGACGATGTTTCGGCGTGCCGGGACGATGGTCTAACGGGTTGTCCGCTGGCGCATTTGCGTAGACCATGGGCACCTTGGTTTTATGCCCATGCCTGAGTTCTTTTTGATGACTGCCCACAACGAATCGCGCCCGGCACCCTTCAGCCGCTCGGACTACAAGACCCTTGGCCTTGCAGCCCTCGGCGGTGCGCTGGAAATCTACGATTTCATCATCTTCGTCTTTTTCGCCCTGACCCTCAGCCAGTTGTTTTTCCCGCCGGAAATGCCTGAATGGCTGCGTCTGCTGCAGAGTTTCGGGATTTTTGTCACCGGTTACCTGGCCAGGCCCCTGGGCGGGATCCTGATGGCGCATTTCGCCGACCGGTTGGGGCGCAAAAAGGTGTTCAGCCTGAGCATCCTGATGATGGCGCTGCCCTGTCTGTTGATCGGCATCATGCCGACCTATGCCCAGATCGGCTATTTCGCGCCGCTGCTGCTGTTGGCCCTGCGTATTCTGCAGGGGGCCGCAGTGGGCGGCGAGGTGCCCAGTGCCTGGGTGTTCGTTGCCGAGCATGCACCGGCCGGGCATCGTGGCTATGCCCTGGGCTTTTTGCAGGCGGGGCTGACGTTCGGTTACCTGATCGGCGCATTGACCGCTTCGTTCCTGGCGCAGGCGTTTACCCCGGAACAAATCCTCGATTACGCCTGGCGCTACCCCTTCCTGCTGGGGGGCGTGTTTGGCGTGATTGGTGTGTGGCTGCGTCGCTGGCTCAGTGAAACCCCGGTGTTCATGGCGATGCAGGCCAAGCGCGAGGCCGCGGTCGAATTGCCGTTGCGCACGGTATTGCGTGAGCATCGCCTGGCGATTCTGCCGGGCATGATCCTCACCTGTGTCTTGACCTCCGCTGTGGTGGTGTTCGTGGTCATCACTCCGACCATGATGCAGAAAACCTTCGGCATGACCGCCAGCCACACCTTCGCGCTCAGTGCCCTGGGCATTGTGTTTCTGAACATCGGTTGCGTGCTGGCCGGTTTGCTCGTCGACCGCATCGGTGCCTGGCGCACGGTGATGCTGTACAGCCTGCTGTTGCCGCTGGGCATTGGCCTGCTTTACACCTGCCTGATCATCGGCGGTAACTGGGCCGGGCTGGCGTATGCGATCGCCGGCCTCGGCTGCGGGGTGGTCGGTGCGGTGCCGTCGGTGATGGTCAACCTGTTTCCGGCGCGGGTGCGTGTCTCGGGGATTTCCTTCACCTACAACATCGCCTACGCCGCGTGGGCGAGTGTCACGCCGCTGTTGTTGATCGGCCTGATGCCCTGGAGCCCGTGGATCTGCGTGATTTTCTGCACCGTGATGGGCGCGGTGGGCGTCAGCAGTGCAATGTATTTCGGGGCACGGGCGCCAAATAACGCGAGTTGCCCGGCGACTGGCGTCATCTGACGCCAGGTTGACGCTTGCCGCTGTAACACTCTTTCTGTCGGACAATCCTGAAATACGCTTCAGAAAATACTGTGAATGCCGATGGCTAAGCTGTAAGCCGCTTTCCATTACTGCCATCGGTGCTTTCCCATGTTCAACAAACGCTTGAAGCAAGAACTGTCGGATCTTCGCGAAGAACTTTCCTGCCTGAAGCAAGTGAAGGAAAGCCTGGAAAGCGAGATGCTTGTTTTCACGCTTGACGCCGATGCACGGATTCAATCGGTCAACCCGAATTTCATCAGTGAGATGCTCTATACGGAGCACGACCTGGTCGGCCGCCCGCTCGAGGACTTCGTGCCTGCCCACGTCAAGTCCAACGAGTTCCACCTGCGCTTCAAACAAGCGCTGACCCGTGGCGAGCATTTTGTCGGGGCGGTGCGCCTGTTGCGGGGCAATGGCCAGGAAGCCTGGTTGCGTTCGATCCTGCAACCTGTGCGGTCCTCGGATGGCAAGATCAGAAGTTTCTCGATTTTTTCCAGCGACCTCACCCGCACGATCGAGGCCTCACGTGAACACGAGAACCTGATCGGCGCACTGGTGCGTTCGACGGCCGTGATCGAGTTCGATCTGCAGGGCAACGTGCTGACGGCCAATGACCGGTTCCTCAATGCCATGGGTTACAGCCTGGCGCAGATCAAGGGCAAGCATCACCGCACCTTCTGTGAGGCGCAGGAATACAACAGCCCCGAGTACCAGGATTTCTGGCGTCGTCTGAACGCCGGCGAGTTCGTGGCCGGTCGCTTCAAGCGCGTCGACAACCATGGGCGTGCAGTGTGGCTGGAGGCGTCCTACAACCCGGTGATCGACGCCAACAACAAGCTCTATAAAGTGGTGAAGTTCGCCACGGTGATCACCGATCAGGTCAATCAGGAGCTGGCGGTCGCCGAGGCGGCCAACATTGCCTACGGCACCTCGCAACATACCGACCAGAGTGCGCAGCGTGGCACGACCGTAGTGACCCAGGCGGTCAATGTGATGCGCGACCTGGCCAAACACATGCAAACCGCCGGCGACGGCATCGAAGCGCTGAACGAGCAATCGTTGGTGATCGGCACCATCGTCAAGACCATCAGCGGTATCGCCGAACAGACCAACCTGCTGGCGTTGAACGCCGCCATCGAAGCCGCCCGTGCCGGTGAGCAGGGGCGCGGTTTCGCGGTGGTGGCGGACGAGGTCCGGCAACTGGCCTCGCGGACCAGCCAGGCCACGGATGAGATCGTCCTGGTGGTGCGTCAGAACCAGGACATGGCGCGCAACGCCGTGTCGCTCATGACCGAGGGCAAGCTCCAGGCCGAACAGGGCCTGGCGCTGGCGGCGGAAGCCGGCACAGTGATTGTCGAGATTCAGGACGGCGCGCAGAAAGTGGTGAACGCCGTCGGCCAGTTCGCCAATCAGCTATCGAGTTGATGCCTGCCGACCGGGCGGAAATCGCTACAATCGGCGCTTTTCCCAGGAGCAGATGCCCATGAGCGCTTCCCATCGCCGCCCGGTTCCCTTATCCAAGGCCTATCGCCTGCTCAATCATGGGCCAACCGTGCTGGTCAGTGCGGCCCATGGAGGGCAGCGCAACATCATGGCGGCAGCCTGGGCCATGCCACTGGATTTCGAACCTCCGAAGATTGCCGTGGTGCTCGACAAATCCACCTGGACCCGACAATTGCTGGAAGCGTCAGGCACGTTCGCGCTGAACGTGCCGTGCGCTGCACAGGCCGATATCGTGCAGACCGTCGGCTCGACGTCGGGTCTGGAGCTGACCCGGGAGCAGGGCCGGGACAAGTTTCAGGCCTACGACCTGCAGACGTTCGACGGCGCGTCGGTCGACGCACCGCTGCTCGAAGGCTGTGTGGCCTGGCTGGAGTGCCGACTGCTGCCGGAGCCCGGCAATCACCAGCGCTACGATCTGTTCCTGGCTGAAGTGATCGCCGCCCACGCGGACGATCGCGTGTTCAGCGACGGCCACTGGCATTTCGAGGGGCACGATGCCCTGCGCACCTTGCACCATGTGGCAGGCGGGCATTTCCTGACCATCGGCGATCCGGTGGACGGCAAGACGCTGACGCCGTAACGCCAGCGTCCTCAGATCCAGACGTCGTTCTGCGCGGTGCGCTCACCGCCTTCACCGCCTGTGTTCAAGACGCCCCTGGGTTCGATCAGCAGGAGTTTGACCTCCTGCTCGGCCGAGGGTTTGTGCTCGATTCCCCGGGGCACCACATGCATTTCGCCGGCGTTCACCAGGACGTGGCCATCGCGAAAATCGATGCGCAGCTGGCCTTCAAGCACGATGAAGGCCTCGTCGGTGTCGGCGTGGTCATGCCAGATGAAATCCCCCAGCAGCTTCACGACCTTGAATTGGTAGTCGTTCATCTCGGCGATGACTCGCGGGCTCCAGTGCAGGCCGATCCGGGAAATTTTCTCAGCGAAGTTCAGGCTGTGGTAAGTGTTCATGAAACGGCTCTCGTGATTGTTCGTGCAACCACGGTAGCCAGCCGGTCGGCGTGTTTCTTGAACGATTGTGCGTGGCTCAGCGACGGTGCATTTTCATCCAGCGCGCCGGCGATAACCCGAAGGCCTTGCTGAACTGGCGGGTCATGTGGCTCTGGTCGGTGAAGCCGGCGATCAGCGCTGCGTTGACCAGTGGCTGGCCCTGTATCAGCAACGAGCGGACCAGGTCCAGGCGGCGCATGGTCAGGTAGCGATAAGGGCTGGTGCCGAACAACAGGCGGAAATCCCGCGACAGGCTCCAGCGATCCCGTCCGCTATGGTGCGCCAGCTCTTCCAGCGTCACCGTGCGATCCAGTGCGCTGTGCATGTATTCCCGGGCGCGCTCGGCGGCCACGTAGTCGAAGTGATGGCGCGCGCCAGGGGCACCGCCAACGCTGTTCAGGGCCTGCGCCAGATCGAACAGCGCATCCTGCGCCTCCAGGGGCTCCAGTGGGCATTCGAGGCTGCGCAGCAGCACGGCACTGGCAGCGAACAAGCGAGGGTCGTTCGACATCCCGTTCCTGATGAAGGGCAGCGGCTGGCCGCCGAGCATCTGCTGGATCAGGGCCGGTTCGATGTACATCATCCGGTACTGGAAACCGTTGTCGGTCCCGGCTTCGCCATCGTGGGCTTCGTCCGGATGCAGCACAATCGTCCCGCCGGGCAGGCTGTGGCGCCAGCTACCGTGATACTGAAAACGCTGCACGCCGCTCAGGGTGTGACCGATGGCGTAGGTGTCGTGGCGGTGCATGTCGTAGCCGTGGCCGGCGAAAAAAGCCTCGAAGCGCTGCATCCCGGCGACATCGGGTGCGCGGTGGAACCAGTCATTGCGCGGGGAGGGGCTAGCCATGGGAAGCGGGGTCGTTGGGGTGATACGCACTACGTTAACCCACTGAGCGACCCACTGTCTTGCGACCGAAGCAAGGACTGCACCCGTAGAAAATCAAAGGTAAATGTTGCACTGTGTGACGCATCTTCTGAAGCCACGAAAGGAGTCCCGCCGCATGGAGCTTTCCTACCTGGGCTACGCCGCCCCCCTGTTGTCGCTAGCGCTGCTCTGGACGGTCGCCGTGGTGACGCCGGGACCCAACTTTTTCAACGTCGCGCAACTGGCGGCCAGTCATTCCAAGCGTCACGGCGTCGTCGCCGCCCTGGGCGTGGCCACCGGCACGGTGATGTGGGGATTGGCGGGAGGCCTGGGCATCAAGTCGCTGTTCAGCGCGGCACCGATGCTGTACCTGAGTTTCAAGATTGCCGGCGGCTGTTACCTGATCTACCTGGGGCTGAAACAGTTCAAGCGCAAACCGCCCATCGTTGCCGGCGATCCCCGCCTGATGGACGGAGCGGGGCGTACGCTGTGGTCGGTGTACGGCCAGGGTTTTCTCGGCAACATGACCAACCCGAAAGCGGCGCTGTTTGTCGCCACCATCTTCGCCACGGCCATGCCCGCCGTGGTGCCGCCGAGCTTGCTGGCGCTGGCGGTCCTGACCATGGCGACCTTGTCTTTCAGTTGGTATTGCAGCGTGGCGCTGCTGTTTTCCAGTCGCCGGATGGCGCGGGGCTACGAGCGTTCGCGCAAATGGCTGGATCGCTTCGCCGGCAGTTGCTACCTGTTGTTCGGTGCGCACCTGGTGGCCAATCGTTGAGGAACCGTGAATGAGCAAACTGCGGGTAGGCATTATTTTTGGCGGTCGTTCGGCTGAGCACGAAGTGTCGTTGCAATCGGCGAAAAACATTGTCGATGCGCTGGACCGATCGCGCTTCGAGCCGGTGCTGATCGGTATCGACAAGCAGGGTCACTGGCACCTCAACGATCCGTCGAACTTCCTGCTCAACCAGGAAAATCCGGCCCTGATCGCGCTCAACCAGTCCAATCGCGAACTCGCCGTGGTGCCGGGCAAGGCCAGCCAGCAACTGCTGGAGACCGCCAGCCAGGAATTGCTCGGCCATGTTGATGTGATCTTCCCGATCGTTCACGGCACCCTGGGTGAAGACGGCTGCCTGCAAGGGTTACTGCGCATGGCCGATCTGCCGTTTGTCGGCTCCGACGTGCTCGGATCGGCGGTGTGCATGGACAAGGACGTCAGCAAACGCCTGTTGCGCGATGCCGGGCTGGCGGTGACGCCGTTCGTGACCCTGACCCGCGCCACGGCCAGACGCCAAGGGTTTGCCGAGGTCCGGGGCAAACTCGGCCTGCCGTTGTTCGTCAAGCCGGCGAATCAGGGGTCTTCGGTGGGTGTGAGCAAGGTCACCGACGAAGCCGAGTACCTGGCGGCGGTTGAACTGGCCCTGGGTTTTGACGAAAAGGTGCTGGTCGAGTCCGCCGTCAGCGGCCGTGAGATCGAGTGTGCGGTACTCGGCAACGAAGACGCCATCGCCAGTGGCTGTGGCGAAATCGTGGTGCGCAGCGGCTTCTATTCCTACGACAGCAAGTACATCGACGCGCAGGCCGCGCAGGTGGTGGTCCCGGCGGATATCAGTCGCGAAGCCAGCGAACGCATTCGCTCCATGGCCGTCGAGGCGTTTCAGGTACTGGGCTGCTCAGGTTTGGCGCGGGTCGATGTGTTCCTGACCGACAGCGGCGAGGTACTGATCAACGAAATCAACTCGCTCCCCGGCTTCACCCGCATCAGCATGTACCCCAAGCTCTGGCAGGCCACGGGCATGACCTACAGCGAACTGGTCAGCCGCCTGATCGAGCTGGCGCTTGAGCGGCACAAGGCGCGGCAGGCGTTGAAGATTTCTCGCTAGGTGAGGATCAAGCCTGCGTGACAGGCTTGATCAGACGTTCGGCGGGTCGGCCGAACGGATCAGGTCTGCGTCAGCGTACGGTTGCCGTTGAGCACCTCGTAGACGCGGTTTGTCCGGCCAATGGCCCTTTCAAGGCTGCGCAGGACTCAATCCCCCAGCGCTTGCCCCTCCCGTCGCGGGTCGGCGCCACCCGCCAGCGACGCGTTGCCCTGGGCATCCTTGACCCGAACAATCGCCTGGGTCCCGCTGGTCATGTCGATTTCGTTGATGCTGTGCCCCTTGTCCTTCAGGGCCTGGATCAACCCTGGACTGAATTGCCCCTGTTCCAGTTCGGTCGGGCCGTTGCGGCTGCCGAAGTTGGGCAGGTTGATGGCGGTTTGCGGGTCGAGCTGCCAGTCGAGCAGGCCGATGGTGGATTTGGCGACGTATTCGATGATTTGTGAGCCACCGGGCGAGCCGAGGGTGGCGAGGAATTCGCCGCTCTGGCGATCGAAGATCAGGGTCGGCGCCATGGAGGAGCGCGGGCGTTTGCCGGGTTCGACGCGGTTGGCGACTTTTTGTCCGTTTTCTTCGGGGATGAACGAGAAGTCGGTCATCTGGTTGTTGAGCAGGAAACCCTGGACCATCAGGTGGGAGCCGAAGGCGGATTCGACCGTGGTGGTCATCGACACCGCGCCTCCCTCGTCATCGACCGCCACCACTTGCGAGGTGGAAATGCGCAAGGGCGAACGGTCCGGCGCGTAGGCGACCTGGATCCCGGGCGGGGTGCCGGGTCTGGCCGTGCCCATGCTGCGATCGCCAATCAGGGCGGCGCGGCTGGCGAGGTAGGTGGGGTCCACCAGGCCTTTGACCGGGACCGGTACGAAGTCGCTGTCGGCGACGTACAGGGCACGGTCGGCATAGGCGAGGCGCTCGGCTTCCGAGATCAGGTGCACGGCTTGCGGTGCCGGTTCGATGCCTGCGGGCTTCGTGCTCGCGAGCGGTTTCAGTGGCGCCAGTGCGAGGCGCGGGTCGCGGGTTTCCAGTGCTTGCAAGGTGCCGAGAATCTGCGCCACGGCGATGCCACCCGAGGAGGGCGGCGGCATGCCACAGACCTGCCAGCGCTTGTAGTCAGTGCACAGCGGCGCGCGTTCCCTGGCGGCGTAGCCCTTGAGATCGTTCAGCGACAGACTGCCGGGGTTGGCATGGCCTTGAACCTTGGCAACGATTTCCTCGGCGATGGGGCCTTTGTAGAACGCATCGGCACCTTCCTTGGCGATGCGCCTTAACACCGCCGCCAGTGCCGGGTTTTTCAGCGGCGTGCCGACGGCTTTCGGGCTGCCATCGGCGTTGCGGAAATACTCCATCATGTCCGGAGAGCGTGGCATTGACGAATCCGAGGCAATCAATTGATGCAGGCGTGGCGAAATGGGGAAGCCGTGTTCGGCAAGTCTGATCGCCGGTTCGAACAGCTGCGCCCAAGGCAGCCGACCGTGTTGCCGATGGGCCAGCTCCAGCGCGCGCAACACGCCCGGCGTGCCCACGGAACGACCGCCAATCTGCGCCTGGGTGAACGGCATCGGTTGCCCGTCCGCCTGCAGAAAAAGCTTTTCGGTGGCACCGGCCGGCGCGGTCTCGCGGCCGTCGAAGGTGCGTACCGCCTTGCCGTCCCAGAACACGATGAAGGCGCCGCCGCCGATGCCTGACGATTGCGGCTCGACCAGGGTCAGCACTGCTTGCATGGCAATGGCCGCATCGATCGCCGAACCGCCCTGGCGCAGCATCGCACGTCCGGCTTCGGCGGCTAGCGGGTTCGCGGCGGCGGCCATGTGCCTTGTGGAGTGGCGGGTTTGCAGGTCGGTGCGAAAGCCCGAGGCGGCTTCCGGTGCGACCGGCAAGGTCGAGGTCGGCGGGGCGTTGCATGCGACAAGTGCAGCCGCGATCAGTGAAAGGGCTGACAGGCGATAGCGATTCAGATGAAGGGCTGAGATCACGTTAAGGCACTCCGTCCTTGGGTAAGGTCAGGGGACTTTATCGGCCGACAGGAATGGACGCAAACCAGGGGTGGTACTTGTTCTTCGTCCATTGATCTGCACGCCTGCGCTCTGGCGGTTGGCGCAGGCAGTTTTCTTTGGGCATAAAAAAACGGCCTACCTTTCGGTAAGCCGTTTTTAGTACTTGGTGGCTACACAGGGACTTGAACCCCGGACCCCAGCATTATGAATGCTATGCTCTAACCAACTGAGCTATGTAGCCAAGTGGCGCGCATTATTCGCGGGAAACGAATAGGCGTCAAGCGCTTTTTTAAAAAATTTATCTACGCTATCAACCGTTTATCAAAATCCTCCTTCGATAACGTCACCGACCGCAGACCGCGACAACCTCAACTCAAGCGAAACCGTCCGGTGTTCTCGCTGAGCACCTGGCTGCCATGGCTCAAGGTGTCCGCCGCCAGGTTCACCGCCCGTGCGCCTTCGAGCAAGCGCACCGCTGCCTGGTCGACCTGTTGGATGTTGCCGCTGACTTCGTCGGCGGTGCTGGCTTGTTCGTCGACTGCCGTGGCGATCTGCGCGAGGGTGTCGGTGACGCTCTGCACGGCACTGGCAATTTCCCCCAGGCGTTCGCCGAGGCCGGTGACCGCTTGTGCATCGGATTGCGCCTGGCCGCAGGCGGCTTCCATCAGACTCACGGCTTCATCCACCGTGTTACGCAGGCTGTCGACGGTGCCGGCGATCTGCGCGGTGGACGACTGGGTGCGTTGCGACAGGCTGCGCACTTCATCGGCGACCACCGCAAAACCACGGCCCTGTTCACCGGCTCGCGCGGCTTCAATGGCGGCGTTGAGCGCGAGCAGGTTGGTCTGCTCGGCAACCCCGCGAATGGTATCGACCACCAGCTGAATCTGCTGGCCCTGTTCGCTGACGCGCCCGAGGGCCGCGGCCGTGTCGTTCAGACGCTGATTGAGCTGCTGGATGCTCGCGGTGGTGCGCTGGCTGTCGCGACTGCTGTCGGCGGCAATGCGTTGGGTGTGCTGGGCGCTGCCGGAGGCCTGTTCGCAACTCTGGGCGACGCCCTGGGACGTTGCCGCCAATTGCGTCGCGGCGGCGGCGATCTGGCTGATCTGCAGCTGCTGCGCTTCGACTTCGCTCAGGGCGCCGCTGGAATGGTGGTTGAGTGTGCGTACCGCGTTGCTCAGTTGCAGGGTCTCATGATCGACACCCAGCAGACTGTTGCGCAGTTGCACCACGGCGACGTTGAGCGCGGTGCTGATCGCCGCCAGCTCGTCGCGGCCTTCTACCGGCACTTGCAGGCTCAGGTTGCCATCGCGCAAGGCTTCGGCCAGCAGCGTGATGCCGCTGGCGCTGCGGCGGATCGAGGCTTGCAGGCAGACGAACAGGTACAGCGCGGCCAGCAGCAGGCAGCCAAAGATGATGGCGACTACGATGAACTGGCGGATCGCCGAACCGTGGTAGTAATCCAGGCGCTGATCGAGGGACACCAGCGAGTGCTGGCGCAACGCTGCGAGGTCGCCGAGCAGGGCGTCCAGGCCGCGCTCGAACTCGTCGGGCTTGAGCTGGATGCTGCCGCCAAACACGCCGTCATCAAGCACTTTGAGTTCGACATCGAGGTTTTTCAGGCTGTCATGGTATTGCCCGGCCCAGGCTTTCAGTTCGCTGGGCAGGCGCGCTTCCAGCAGGCCAGCAGTTTTAACAAGCTGTTCGCGGGCATCGCCGATACGGCTGCGCAGGTCGCGCAATTGCAGACGGCTTTGCAGGGTGAATTGCCCGGACACCACCGACGCCTGGCCGACGCTGGCCAGGCGGCCCACGCGCTCGATCAGGTCCGGCGCGTGCTGGGTGGAAATTTGCGTCAGCAGGTAGGTTTCCAGCCAGGGCGCGAGGGTCAGCCGATTGTCCATGGCGATCTGTTCGCGCAGGGCTTGCAGGGCGCTCAAGGCATTGGTGAACCGGTCGTAACCGTCCGGCCACCAGCCGACGCTGCTCAGGCTTTTCGAGTCGAGGCCGTTGAGCGCGGTTTGCAGGGCTTGATAACGGGCCAGGGTCTCGCCCTCGGCACCTTCGGTTTGCAGGGTATTGCCCAGGTCCGTGGTGGCCTGGGCGACGGCTGGCTGTACCGCATCGAACGCCGACATCGCCGCGAGGGTGGCCGGTGTCGGCTGGCGATTGGTCTCGGTGGCGCGCCAGCGGGCGGCGCGGTCACGCTGGGCGGACAGCAGGTTATCCAGCGTATCGAGTGCAAGCAGTTGCCGCACGCCGGCACGTTCGCCGGCAATCAGGCTCAATTTGGCGCGATAGTCCTGGCCGATCATCAGCAGGCTGCCCGCGAGCGGCAGAATGAACAGCAGGAACAACAACTGAAATTTGCGGGCGAAGCCGAAACGGCCCAGCAACCCGATCCCCGGAGATAAAAAAGCCTGCATGCCCCACGACTCCTGTGGGCACCACGCACCATTGGCGTGCGTCGAAGCCGTTGCGACCGCGACTAGTGCCCCTTTTAAAGGCCTCGGTAGTTCACCCTTGCCAGCTCTGTAGGCCGACTCTGTAGCGAAACTTCCCATTCTCGGTGCCCTTTGTAAGGGCGCCGCGTTGAAGTGAATAACAAGGCAAGATTCAGACCATGGCGATGCGCTATTACCGGGCTCGGCCCGGTAGGCGCGAGCTTGCTCGCAAAGGTCGAACGATTGCTGCGGGGTGTCGGACGTCCCGCATTGTCGTCGATGAACATCGCAAGCAAAGAAAGTCTATTTACTTCGTTAGCTGGCTAAGGGGATGGCGCTGCTGCACTGAAAAATGGCACATTGATGCACCTGCCTGTGTGCACCCATCTGTTGTACGGAATATCCCATGGCTATCAGTAACGCCCAGACCGGCACGACGCCGGCGTCCGCGACCCCGCAAAGCAGCCCCCTGGTCATGCACATCATCGGCGCCGTGGCGCTGGCGCATTTGATCAATGACCTGATCCAGGCCGTGCTGCCGTCGATTTACCCGATGCTCAAGGAAAACTACGGCCTGACTTTCACCCAGGTCGGCCTGATCACCCTGACGTTCCAACTGACCGCCTCGCTGTTGCAGCCATGGGTCGGATACCACACCGATCGTCATCCCAAGCCCTGGCTGCTGCCGGCCGGTACGGTGTGCACCCTGGTCGGTATCCTGATGATGTCGGTGGTCGCCAACTTCCCGTTGATCCTGTTGGCGGCGGCTTTGATCGGTATCGGCTCCTCGACCTTTCACCCGGAGGCCTCGCGCATCGCGCGGCTGGCTTCGGGCGGGCGGTTCGGCCTGGCGCAATCGACCTTCCAGGTGGGCGGTAATGCCGGGTCGGCATTCGGTCCGCTGCTGGCGGCGGCGATCATCATTCCGTTCGGCCAGGGGCATGTGGCGTGGTTCGGGCTGTTCGCGGTGTTTGCGCTGTTCGTGCTCTACCGGATCAGTCGCTGGTACGCCAACCACTTGAACCTGTTCAAGCTCAAGCAGGGCCATGCAGCGACCCACGGCCTGTCGAAGGGCAGGGTCATCAGTGCGTTGGTGGTGCTCGGCCTGCTGGTGTTCTCCAAGTACTTCTACATGGCCAGTTTCACCAGCTATTTCACCTTTTACCTGATCGAGAAGTTCGACCTCTCGGTGGCCAGTTCACAGCTGCATCTGTTCCTGTTCCTGGGCGCGGTGGCGGCCGGAACCTTCTTTGGCGGGCCGATTGGCGACAAGATCGGTCGCAAGGCAGTGATCTGGTTTTCGATCCTGGGCGTGGCACCGTTCACCCTGATCCTGCCGCACGTCGACCTGTTCTGGACCAGCGTCCTGAGCGTGGTGATCGGCTTCATCCTGGCCTCGGCGTTCTCGGCCATCGTGGTCTATGCCCAGGAGCTGGTGCCGGGCAACGTCGGGATGATTGCCGGGGTGTTCTTCGGCCTGATGTTCGGCTTCGGCGGGATTGGCGCGGCATTGCTGGGGCATCTGGCGGACATCCACGGCATCGAGTACGTGTACTTCCTGTGCTCGTTCCTGCCGTTGTTCGGGGTGCTGGCGATTTTCCTGCCAAGAACCCAAAAGGCCTGATCGGCTCCCTGCCTGTGAAAAACTCTGTGGGAGCGAGCTCCCACAGTGGTCAAATTTCAGGCATAAAAAAGCCGCGTATCGAACGCGGCTTTTTCATGGGTAAAGCGTTTAGACGTTGAAGCGGAAGTGCATCACGTCGCCGTCCTTGACGATGTAGTCCTTGCCTTCCAGGCGCCATTTGCCGGCTTCCTTGGCACCGGCTTCACCCTTGAACTGGATGAAGTCGTTGTAGGCGATGACTTCGGCACGGATGAAGCCTTTTTCGAAGTCGGTGTGGATCACGCCAGCGGCTTGTGGTGCGGTGGCACCGACACGCACGGTCCAGGCGCGGACCTCCTCGACACCGGCGGTGAAGTAGGTCTGCAGGTGCAGCATTTCGTAGCCGGCGCGGATCACGCGGTTCAGGCCAGGTTCTTCCAGGCCCAGGGCCTCGAGGAACATGTCTTTTTCTTCGCCATCATCCAGCTCGGCGATTTCCGCTTCGATCTTGTTGCACACCGGTACCACCATCGCGCCTTCTTCTTCGGCGATGGCCTTGACCACGTCCAGGTGCGGGTTGTTTTCGAAGCCGTCTTCAGCGACGTTGGCGATGTACATCACCGGCTTGGTGGTCAGCAGGTGGAAACCCTTGATGATCGCCTTTTCCTCGGCGCTCATGTTCTTCATCAGGCTGCGTGCAGGCTTGCCTTCGGTGAAGTGCGCGATCAATTGCTCGAGCAGGGCCTTTTGAGCGACTGCATCCTTGTCACCGCCCTTGGCGTTGCGCGCGACTTTCTGCAGTTGCTTCTCGCAACTGTCGAGGTCGGCGAAGATCAGTTCCAGGTCGATGATTTCGATGTCGCGTTTCGGGTCGACGCTGTTGGAGACGTGAATCACGTTCTCGTCTTCGAAGCAGCGGACCACGTGGGCGATGGCGTCGGTTTCACGGATGTTGGCCAGGAACTTGTTGCCCAGGCCTTCACCTTTCGAGGCGCCGGCGACCAGGCCCGCGATGTCGACGAATTCCATGGTGGTCGGCAGGATGCGTTTCGGATTGACGATGGCTGCCAGGGCATCCAGACGCGAATCCGGCATCGGTACGATCCCGCTGTTGGGCTCGATGGTGCAGAAGGGGAAGTTCTCGGCCGCGATCCCGGATTTGGTCAGGGCGTTGAAGAGGGTGGACTTGCCGACGTTAGGCAGGCCGACGATGCCGCAATTGAATCCCATGGTGTTTCCCCTCGGAAAAGAGTCAGGCCTTCTGGCTGTGCAGGTTTTTCATCGCGCGGTTCCATTCACCGGCGAGGATATCCGGCAGCACGCCGAGGGCAAAGTCGATGCTGGCATCGAGTTTTTCCTGTTCGGCGCGAGGCGCGCGACCCAGGACGAAATTTGAAACCATACTGGCTACGCCCGGATGGCCGATGCCAAGCCGCAAGCGGTAGAAGGTATTCTGATTACCGAGTTGCGCGATGATGTCGCGCAAGCCGTTGTGACCGCCATGGCCGCCGCCCTGCTTGAGTTTGGCGACGCCCGGAGGCAGGTCGAGTTCGTCGTGCGCCACCAGGATTTCTTCGGGTTTGATGCGGAAGAAACCGGCAAGTGCCGCGACGGCCTGGCCGCTGCGGTTCATGTAGGTGGTGGGAATCAGCAGACGAACATCCTGACCCTGATGCGAGTAACGCCCGGTCAGGCCGAAATACTTGCGATCGGCCACAAGATTCACACCTTGTGCGTTCGCGATGCGCTCAACAAAAAGGGCCCCTGCGTTGTGCCGGGTCTGTTCGTATTCAGCGCCTGGATTTCCCAGGCCAACGATCAGTTTGATGGCAGTCACGATAGGGGCCCTTCCTTGAAGTGGTGGATGACATCGCTGCAAACGGTGCAAGCGTTGAAAGTGGACGAAAAATGCTCATTTACCATGAATGTAAACTCCGCGTTCCCGCCCGCTTTCTCGCTACGTTCCAGTCCGCGATGTTTCCGTCACTCCGGCGAACAGAGTGAAATTACTCTGCAGCGCCTTCTTCGGTAGCTTCTGGAGCAACACGTGGAGCGTGGACGTTGGCAACAGCCTTGTCATCGCCGTGTGCCAGAGCAACGAACTCAACGCCTTTAGGGGCTTTGAGGTCGGACAGGTGAACGATCGAACCGACTTCGGCGTTGGCCAGGTCGACTTCGATGAACTCAGGCAGGTCCTTGGCTTCGCAGGAAACTTCGATCTCGTTCACAACGTGAGAGATTTCGCCGCCTTTCTTGACCGGGGCTTCTTCGTTGACGAAGTGAACCGGTACTTTGGCAGTCAGTTTCTGGCCAGCAACAACACGCACGAAGTCAGCGTGCATGATGAATTGCTTGGCTGGGTGACGCTGCATGGCTTTGACGATGACGTTTTGCTTGGTGCCGTCGACGTTCAGTTCGATCACGTGGCTGTAGGCCGCTTCGTTTTCGAACAGCTTGGCGATTTCCTTGGCCAGGATGGTCACGGATTCAGCAGGCTTGTTGCCACCGTATACAACGGCAGGGATGTTCAGAGCGTGACGCAGGCGGCGGCTCGCACCTTTCCCCAGGTCAGTACGCGCTTGAGCGTTCAGAGTAAAGTCAGTCATTTTGTATCTCCAAAATAGCCATTCCCGGTTGGCGTTTGCGACCAGCGCCAGACACGGTATGGGCAAAAAAGCCCCGCCCCGGCAGGAATGCCGGGGCGGGGCGCTTTTCGTCAACGGGACGTTCGAGAAGGGCAGGGCCCTTAGCGGAACATCGCGCTGATCGATTCTTCATTGCTGATGCGGCGGACCGCCTCGGCAACGACCGGTGCGATATCCAGTTGACGGATACGCGCACAGGCTTGTGCTGCAGCGGACAACGGGATGGTGTTGGTCACCACCAGTTCGTCCAGCACGGAATTTTCAATGTTCTCGATCGCCCGACCCGACAACACAGGGTGCGTGCAATAGGCGAAAACCTTGGCCGCGCCATGCTCTTTCAGGGCCTTGGCCGCGTGGCACAGGGTGCCGGCGGTATCGACCATGTCATCGACCAGAATGCAGGTACGCCCTTCGACGTCACCAATGATATGCATCACTTCGGAGTGATTGGCTTTCTCACGGCGTTTGTCGATGATCCCGAGGTCCACGCCCAGGGATTTGGCAACGGCACGTGCACGCACAACGCCGCCAATGTCCGGGGACACGATCATCAGGTTTTCGAAGCGCTGATCTTCAATGTCATCCACCAGAACCGGGGAGCCGTAGATGTTATCTACCGGAATATCGAAGAAACCCTGGATCTGGTCAGCGTGCAGGTCAACCGTGAGAACACGGTCGATGCCGACGACGGTCAGCATGTCAGCCACGACTTTCGCGCTGATAGCCACACGTGCGGAACGCGGACGGCGATCCTGACGGGCATAACCAAAGTAAGGAATAACAGCAGTGATACGAGTCGCCGAGGAGCGGCGGAAGGCATCAGCCATCACTACCAGTTCCATCAGGTTATCGTTGGTCGGAGCGCAAGTCGGCTGAATAATGAAGACATCTTTACCGCGGACGTTTTCATTGATCTCGGCAGTAATTTCGCCGTCGGAGAACTTACCGACAGAAATGTCACCGAGAGGGATATGCAGCTGACGTACGACACGCCGAGCCAGATCGGGGTTAGCGTTCCCCGTAAAGACCATCATCTTGGACACGCGCAGTACCTGAAGGCTGAGGGTATACCTGGATGAGTATAGGAAAATGGCAGGGGCGGCTGGATTCGAACCAACGCATGGCAGGATCAAAACCTGCTGCCTTACCGCTTGGCGACGCCCCTGTATCTGTTGCAACGAGTACCCAGTACTCGGTTCCTTTAGAGCAGACTTTGCAGCTTGCGATGCAACATCGAAACGTTGCTTCCTTTTGCTACAAACCCTGTAAGGGTCTCTGTAAGAAGGGCCGAGACTTTATCAGCTTCAGCTTTGCTTGGGAAGCCCCCAAACACACAACTTCCAGTTCCGGTGAGTTTTGCTTCGGTAAAATTACCTAGCAAATTCAAAGCGTTACGAACATCTGGATAACGCCTCGCTACCACCGGTAAGCAGTCGTTTCGACTGTTTCCCTTGGGAACGGGGCGCACTTTAATGGGAGGAGAGTTACGTGTCAACAGTGGATCTGAAAAAATTTCTGCTGTACTTACAGATACTTGCGGAACAAGTACGAGATACCACGGTTCTTCGGGTTCAACCGGGGTGAGTTTCTCCCCCACGCCCTCGGCGAAAGCCGCGTGGCCACGCACGAAAACCGGGACGTCGGCACCCAGCGTCAGGCCCAGTGCGGCCAGTCGGTCTTCATCCCAACCCAGTTGCCAGAGGTGGTTGAGGCCTAGCAGCGTCGTCGCGGCATTGGAACTGCCACCGCCGATCCCACCGCCCATGGGCAGAATTTTTTCGATCCAGATGTCGATCCCGAGCGAACAACCGGAGTGCTCCTGAAGTTTTCTGGCCGCACGAACGATCAGGTTGCTGTCGTGGGGAACGCCCTCGAATTCGGTGTGCAGTCGAATCACGCCGTCGTCGCGTACGGCGAAGGTGATTTCATCGCCGTAGTCGAGGAACTGAAAAATCGTCTGCAACTCGTGGTAACCGTCTTCACGACGCCCGAGGATGTGCAGCATCAGGTTGAGCTTGGCCGGGGAGGGCAGGGTCAAGCGTGGGGGCGTCATGTCATTGCCCCAGCTTGCGAGGTTGCCATTCCTTGATCACCAGGGTGACATCAAGGTCGGCGCCATGCAGTTTGATCCGCTCCGGCAGCCAGAAACCGTTCTGTTCGGCGTAGCTCAGGTATTCGACCTGCCAGCCATCCTGGTCGAGGTTGGCCAGGCGGCTGTCGGCGTCCAGGGTCAGGCGACTCTTGCTGTCAGGCGCCGGTAGCCCGCGTACCCACCAGTTCAGGTGCGACACCGGCAGGTTCCAGCCCAGTTGTTCTTCCAGCAGCACTTCCGGCGTCGGCGCTTCGTAGCGCCCCTGATTGGCGACCTCCAGCGAAACCTTGCCCGGGGAGCCGGTCAAACGGGCCGCGCCGCGACCCAGGGGACCGGAGAGGCGAATGTCGTAGTAATCCTGGCGCTGCAGCCAGAACAGCGTCCCGCTGCCCGAATCCTTCGGGGCGCGAATGCCGATCTTGCCATTGATCTGCCAGCCATCGATGCCGGTCATTTGCGCTTTGTGTTCACGCCATTGGGCCTGGTTGCCCTGGCCCTGAACCGACTCGCGGGCGCCGAAGCCCGCGCAACCGGCGAGTAGGGCGATGAAGCTGAAAACGATGAAGTGGCGCAAAAACATAATCTTAAAGAGTCTCTGATCCGGTCAGGCGCTTGATGGTGTCGCGCAAGATGGTGCTGTCGGGTTGTTCGGCGAGGAACTTGCTCCAGATCTGTCGGGCTTCGCGCTGTTTGCCGTTGGCCCACAGGACTTCACCCAGGTGAGCGGCGACTTCCTGGTCGGGGAAGCGCTCCAGCGCCTTGCGCAACAGGGACTCGGCCTCGTCGAGGTTGCCCATGCGGTAATTCACCCAGCCGAGGCTGTCGAGTACTGCCGGGTCTTCCGGGTTGATCTGGTGGGCCTGCTCGATCAGGGCCTTGGCTTCGACATAGCGCGTCGTCCGGTCGGACAAGGTGTAGCCGAGCGCGTTCAGTGCCATGGCATTGTCCGGATCGCGTTTGATGATCAGGCGCAGGTCTTTTTCCATCTGTGCCAGGTCATCGCGTTTTTCCGCCTGCATGGCGCGGGTATACAGCAGGTTCGGATCGTCCGGGTATTGCTGAAGGGCCTTGTGCAGGACATTCCAGGCCTTGTCCTCCTGTTTGTTGGCGGACAGGGTTTCGGCTTCGATCAGGTACAGCTGGATGGCGTAATCAGGCTGCTCGTCGCGTTCTGCGGCCAGGCGGCTTTGTGCTTCGGCGGTCCTGCCGTTGTTCATCAGGATGTCGGCCTGGCGCAATTGCGCCGGCAGGAAATCGTTGCCAGGCCCTACCTGGGCGTATTCGATCAGCGCGCCCTGGGGATCGTTGCGCTCCTCGGCGATGCGCCCGAGGTTCAGGTGTGCCGAGTCGACATGGCTGTCCCGGGCGATCAAGTCTTCCAGATAGCCCTTGGCCTCTTCCCAGGCCTTGGCTTCCAGGCACACCAGCGCCAGGGAGTAACGCAGTTCGTCATCTTCCGGGTATTGCTGAACCAGGCTCGAAAACTCGGCCTTGGCGTCGTCCATGCGGTCCTGTTCGACCAGTGTGCGTGCGTAGGTCAGGCGCAGGCGTTTGTCGTCCGGGTATTTCTTGATGCTTTTTTGCAGGAGCGGCAAGGCTTCATCGCCGCGCCCCAGGGTTTGCAGCAGGCGCGCGCGCAGCAGGATCGGCGCGATTTCGCCTTCGTCCGGCGGATTGTCTTCCAGCAGGGCCAGGGCGCCCTTGCTGTCGCCGTCCTGTTGCATCAGCAGGGCCTTGCCGAAAATCAGCTGGCTGTTGTTCGGATGGCGTTGCAACAGGCGATCAAAACTTTTCATCAGGCCGTTGCGGGTTTCCTGATCGGTATCGGCCGCGGACAGGGCGAGGAAGTCGAAATGCGTGTCACCTTTGCCTTGCAGGACCTTCTCCATATAGACCATGGAGTCGTCGTAGCGTCCGGCGCGCGCCAGTTGCACGGCGGCAGCCCGCTGCGCCTCGAGATCGTCGGGTGCGTTTTTCGCCCAGATCAGTGCGGTGTCCAGGGCGGGCTGGTCGGCGCCCAGGTACTCGGCAATACGGAATGCCCGCTCGGAGATGCCCGGATCCTGGGTGTTGATGGCCTGGGTCACGTAGTTGTCCAGGGCAATGTCGAAGCGATTGCGCTGGCCAGCCAGTTCGGCGCTCAACAGGCTGAAGATGGTTTCTTCGCTGAAGGAGCTGTAGACCTTGGGCTTTTCAGGGGCCGGAGTGCTGTCTTCGACCGGCGGCGTACCGTCCGACGAAACGGGTGCCATGGCCTGGCAGCCGCTGAGGAAGACAAAAGCGAGGAGCAACGCGGAAGATCTATTCATATAGGAAGAGGACGACTAACCTGCGGTCGGATCATCATGACACAAGCCTTCGAGCAAACATAACCGCCCGACCAATTTCCCATTTGCACGGGACCTGGCGGGTGGAGGCGTGGTGTAAACGAGAACCGCTCGCAAAGCGGGACGTGGCCTACCGGGTCAATAGAAATGGAGTAGTTGTTCTCGGTGTGTCGAAGTAGGACAATTGCCGGCTTCACGTCACCATCAGCGACTTTGAATGGCCTTCCTTGCACTCGGTATTAACCACAAGACTGCTTCAGTAGACGTCCGCGAGCGCGTGGCCTTTACCCCTGAGCAACTGGTTGAGGCCTTGCAGCAGCTCTGCCGACTCACCGACAGCCGCGAAGCTGCGATCCTCTCCACCTGCAATCGCAGTGAGCTCTATATAGAACAGGATCAGCTTTCGGCTGACGTCGTGCTGCGCTGGCTGGCCGATTACCATCATCTGAGCCTCGACGAGCTGCGTGCCAGCAGTTATGTGCATGAAGATGATGCGGCAGTTCGTCACATGATGCGAGTGGCCTCCGGGCTCGATTCGCTGGTGCTGGGCGAACCGCAGATTCTCGGCCAGATGAAATCGGCGTACGCCGTGGCCCGGGAGGCGGGTACCGTGGGGCCGTTGCTCGGGCGCCTGTTCCAGGCAACGTTCAACGCCGCCAAGCAGGTGCGCACCGACACGGCCATTGGCGAGAACCCGGTGTCCGTGGCTTTCGCCGCCGTCAGCCTGGCCAAGCAGATCTTCAGCGACTTGCAGCGCAGCCAGGCGCTGCTGATCGGCGCCGGCGAGACCATCACCCTGGTCGCCCGCCATTTGCATGACCTGGGGGTCAAGCGCATCGTCGTTGCCAACCGTACCCTCGAGCGCGCGAGCATCCTCGCCGAGCAGTTTGGTGCCCACGCCGTATTGCTGTCGGATATTCCCGCCGAGCTGGTGCGCAGCGACATCGTCATCAGTTCCACCGCCAGCCAGTTGCCGATCCTCGGCAAGGGCGCGGTGGAAAGTGCCCTGAAGCTGCGCAAGCACAAGCCTATTTTCATGGTCGACATCGCTGTACCTCGGGATATCGAACCTGAAGTCGGCGAGCTGGACGACGTTTATCTTTATAGCGTCGACGATCTCCACGAAGTGGTCGCCGAAAACCTCAAGAGCCGCCAGGGCGCGGCGCAGGCCGCAGAGGAAATGGTTTCGGTCGGCGCCGAGGATTTCATGGTGCGCCTGCGTGAGCTGGCGGCGGTGGATGTGCTCAAGGCCTATCGTCAACAGAGCGAGCGCCTGCGCGACGAAGAATTGCAGAAGGCCCAGCGTTTGCTGGCCAACGGCAGCAGCGCCGAAGAGGTGCTGGTGCAACTGGCGCGCGGCCTGACCAATAAACTCTTGCACGCACCCAGCGTTCAATTGAAAAAGCTCTCTGCCGAAGGTCGCCTCGATGCACTGGCCATGGCCCAGGAACTTTTTGCCCTCGGTGAGGGCTCATCGAACAGCTTTTCGGATAAAAAACCGCAATGAAAGCGTCACTGCTCAATAAGCTGGACGTGCTCCAGGACCGTTTCGAGGAATTGACCGCCTTGCTGGGCGATGGCGAAGTCATTTCCGACCAGACCAAATTCCGTGCCTATTCCAAGGAATACGCGGAAGTCGAACCGATCGTCGAGACCTATAAACAGTTGCTCAAGGTCCAGGGCGACCTGGAGGGGGCCCAGGCCCTGCTCAAGGACAGCGACGCCGACATGCGCGAGATGGCCGTGGAAGAAGTCCGCGAAGCCAAGGAGCAATTGATCGAAATCGAGGCTCGCCTGCAGCGCCTGTTGTTGCCCAAGGACCCGAATGACGGACGCAACGTGTATCTCGAAATCCGCGCCGGCACTGGCGGCGACGAGGCGGCGATTTTCTCCGGCGACCTGTTCCGCATGTATTCGCGCTACGCCGAGCGGCGTGGCTGGCGGGTGGAAATCCTCTCGGAAAGCGAGGGCGAGCATGGCGGTTACAAGGAAGTCATCGCCCGGGTCGAAGGCGAGAATGTCTACGGCAAGTTGAAGTTCGAATCCGGCGCGCACCGCGTGCAACGGGTCCCGGCCACTGAATCCCAGGGCCGCATCCATACTTCGGCCTGTACCGTGGCGGTGCTGCCCGAGCCGGACGAGCAGGAAGCGATCGAGATCAACCCGGCGGATTTGCGTATCGACACCTATCGCTCTTCCGGAGCCGGTGGTCAGCACGTCAACAAGACCGACTCGGCGATTCGCATCACGCACTTGCCGTCCGGCATCGTCGTCGAGTGCCAGGAAGAACGGTCCCAGCACAAGAACCGTGCCCGGGCGATGTCCTGGCTGTCGGCCAAGCTCAATGACCAGCAGACCAGCGCCGCGGCGAATGCCATCGCCAGCGAGCGTAAGTTGCTGGTGGGGTCCGGGGATCGCTCCGAGCGCATCCGCACCTACAACTATGCCCAGGGCCGGGTGACCGATCACCGGATCAACCTGACGCTGTACTCCCTCGACGAAGTCCTCGCCGGCGGTGTCGACGCAGTGATCGAACCGTTGCTGGCCGAATACCAGGCCGATCAACTGGCGGCCATCGAATGACGATCATCGCCAGCCTGTTGCGCGCCGCCGATCTGCCCGACTCGCCGACGGCGCGCCTGGATGCCGAATTGCTGCTGGCCGCAGCGTTGGGCAAGTCGCGCAGCTTCCTGCACACCTGGCCGGAACGCATCGTTCCCAGCGAAGCGGCGCTCAAGTTCGCCGAATATTTGCAACGCCGCCGTGGCGGTGAGCCGGTGGCCTATATTCTCGGTCAGCAGGGTTTCTGGAAGCTCGACCTGGAAGTCGCGCCGCACACGCTGATCCCGCGCCCGGACACCGAACTGTTGGTGGAGGCCGCGCTGGAGCTCTTGCCGGCGACACCCGCCAGGGTGCTCGATCTTGGCACCGGCAGTGGCGCCATTGCCCTGGCCCTGGCCAGTGAACGCCCGGCTTGGAAGGTCACAGCGGTGGATCGGGTGATCGAGGCCGTGGCCCTGGCCGAGCGCAATCGCCAGCGGCTGCAGTTGAACAACGCCACGGTGCTGAGCAGTCATTGGTTCAGCGCACTGGCCGGTCAGCGCTTTCAGTTGATCATCAGTAACCCGCCTTATATCGCCTCGGCCGATCCGCACCTGGCGCAAGGCGATGTGCGCTTCGAACCGGCCAGTGCCCTGGTCGCGGGTCCGGACGGGCTCGACGATCTGCGCCTGATCGTCGCCCAGGCGCCGGAACACCTCGAGGCGAGTGGCTGGCTGGTGCTCGAGCACGGTTACGATCAAGCCGAGGCGGTGCGCGACTTGTTGCACACCCGCGGTTTTGAAGAGGTCCACAGCCGCACCGATCTGGGCGGTCATCAACGAATCAGCCTGGGACGCCTGCCGTGCTGAATGATCAGGAATTGTTGCGCTACAGTCGGCAGATTCTGCTGCAACACGTCGATGTCGACGGCCAGTTGCGCCTGAAGCAGAGCCGCGTGTTGATCGTGGGCCTTGGCGGCCTCGGTTCACCCGTGGCGCTGTACCTGGCCGCTGCCGGCATCGGTGAGCTGCATCTGGCTGACTTCGACACCGTCGACCTGACCAACCTGCAACGGCAGATCATTCACGACACCGACAGCGTTGGCCAGACCAAGGTCGACTCGGCGCTTCGTCGACTGAGCGCGATCAACCCCGAGATTCAACTGGTCGCCCATCGCACCGCGCTGGACGAGGACTCGCTGGCCGCCGTCGTGGCGGCGGTGGATCTGGTGCTCGACTGCTCCGACAACTTCTCCACCCGCGAGGCGGTCAATGCCGCGTGCGTGGCTGCCGAAAAACCCTTGGTCAGCGGTGCGGCGATCCGTCTTGAAGGGCAATTGTCGGTGTTCGATCCACGGCGGCCGGACAGCCCGTGCTACCACTGTTTATACGGTCACGGCAGCGAAGCCGAGCTGACGTGCAGCGAAGCCGGGGTAATCGGGCCGCTGGTGGGCCTGGTGGGCAGCCTGCAGGCACTGGAAGCGATGAAGCTGCTGGCCGGCTTCGGCGAGCCCCTGGTGGGAAGGTTGTTGTTGATCGACGCGCTGGGTTCGCGCTTCCGTGAGCTGCGGGTCAAGCGTGATCCGGCCTGTCGCGTCTGTGGGCCGAAACATGCGTGAAGCGCCGATCGGCGTGTTCGACTCCGGCGTCGGAGGGCTGTCGGTGCTGGCCGAGATCCAGCGACTGCTGCCCAATGAAACGCTGCTGTACGTCGCCGACTGCGGCAATGTTCCCTACGGCGAGAAGACCCCGGCGTTCATCCGTCAGCGTTGCAGCGTGATGGCTGGATTCTTCCAGGAGCAGGGCGCCAAGGCCCTGGTGCTGGCCTGTAACACGGCGACGGTCGCCGGCGTTGCCGACCTGCGTCGCGATTATCCCCAATGGCCCATCGTTGGCATGGAGCCCGCGGTCAAGCCGGCCGCTGCCGCCACCCGCAGCGGCGTGGTCGGCGTGCTCGCCACCACCGGCACCTTGCAAAGCGCCAGATTCGCCGCGCTGCTCGACCGTTTCGCCACGGACGTGCAAGTGATTACCCAGCCGTGTCCGGGACTGGTCGAGCTGATTGAGAACGGTGACCTGCGCAGTCCCGCCCTGCGCGAGCTGCTGGCCAGCTATGTCAGGCCGCTGCTGGCTGCCGGTTGCGACACGATCATTCTCGGCTGCACCCATTACCCCTTTCTCAAGCCGTTGCTGCGGCAGATGATCCCCGAGGACATCAGCCTGATCGACACCGGCGCTGCGGTGGCACGCCAACTGCAACGTCTGTTGTCCGAGCGCGACCTGCTCGCCAATGGCCCGGCCGGGGCGGCGCAATTCTGGACAAGCGCCGATCCGCTTCATTTTAAGAATGTGTTGCCCGTGCTGTGGAATTCGACCGGGATTGTGCGAAGCTTCAGTTTGTAAAAAAAATGTGAAATAACGTTTATCCGGGCTGAACTTCTGAATAAGCGCCGACTTCTATAGCTTGACGGTTGGGCTTCAAATAAAACTTAACGTAATGATCGAATAGGGATGTTTCTAGTGAAGAGACTATTCTGCTTGGCCGCGATTGCGGCCGCACTGATGGGGCAAAGCTTTACTGCACAGGCGGCAGGTGTGGAGTTTTCGGTCGGCCAGACCAGCGACTCGACCATGACCTATCGACTGGGCATGCAATTCGACTGGGACCAGAGCTGGCTGCAAAGTGACGTCGGTCGCCTGACCGGTTTCTGGAGCGGCGCCTACACCTATTGGGACGGCGACAAGACCTCCACCAACAACAGCCTGTCGTTCTCCCCGGTGTTCGTTTATGAGTTCGCCGGCCAGAACGTCAAGCCCTACATCGAGGCGGGGATCGGCGTCGCGTTTTTCTCCGACACCAAACTCGAAGACAACAACATCGGCCAGTCTTTCCAGTTCGAAGATCGTCTGGGATTCGGTCTGCGCTTCGCGGGCGGACATGAGGTCGGCATTCGTGCGACTCACTATTCCAACGCCGGTCTGAGCAGCAACAACGACGGCGTCGAAAGTTACGCGCTGCACTACACGATGCCGTTGTAAGCTTTAAGTGGTCAACGTGGGAGCGGGCTTGCTCGCGAATGCGGTGTATCAGTCGCCATTGTATCGACTGATACACCGCATTCGCGAGCAAGCCCGCTCCCACATTTCTTATAGGCTGACTTAAGAATCAGCGATACGCCGTGATAATCCCCTGGCGCTCATCGATGCACTCCGGTGCACCCATTTCGAACTCCCGGCAGATCAGCGGGCGTTGCTCGTAGATCGTGCACAGCATGCTGTTGCGGTCCAGCGCGGCGCACCAGCCGTCGTCCAGGCGCCGCATGACTTCCCCGCCCCAATCATCGGTGTCGATAAAACGTTCGGGCACGCCCGTGTCGGTGATCAGCATGACTTCGAGCTGGCAGCAGCAGGCTGCGCATGTCGAGCAGGTGATCGCCGGCTCGACGATTTGCGTGTGGGGGATGGTTTTCATGGGGCGCAGTGTAAGTCAGTCGATCATCGCTGTGTGAAAGGTCTGACGGACGCTTAGCGGGATGACAGGCGGGGGGCCAGCCGGCGGGCCATGAGATGCAGGGTGGGAAACAGCAGCGACCAGAGCAGGCCCAGGCCGATCAGGGTCGGCCATGGCCCATAGGGAAATTGCACGCCGGCCAGTCGCCCTCCGGCGTAATACGACAACGGGCCCGCCACGGCGCCCAGCAGGCTCCCCAGCCACCACGGGCGGGCGGTCCACTGCAGGCAATGACGCAAGGTTGTGGCCAGAAGCGCCCACAACAGCATCAGCCACAGGGGAATCAGCGGCGCGACATCGTTGAATTCGAACACTCCCAGCCAGCGTAATGCACTGTCGACGGCGGTACCCAGCAGGACCACGCTGAGGATCAGGCGGCCTTCATCCGCCCATCGACTGATCCACAGCAGATGAACCACCACGATCCCCAGCGCCACCAATAGCCACAAACTGTTGCCTCCGATCACGCAGGCAAACCAGCCGAGCTGGAACAGCAGGGCATTGGCCAGACGCTCAGGCATCGAAGCGGCCGAGCAGCGGCGCAGGCATCGCCGCAGGTTTGGCCAGCAGCAACTGGGCGGTCCCGATGGTGCGCTCCAGAAAACCACCTTCGCAGTAGCACAGGTAAAACTCCCACAGCCGCAGGAAGCCGTCGTCGTAGCCCAACTCGCTCAGACGCCCCTGGGCACGGCGAAAATTCTCATGCCACAGGCGCAGGGTTCGCGCGTAGTGCAGGCCAAAATCCTCCATGTGCAGCAGGTTCATGTCGGTGTCGCGGCTGACGATTTCCAGCATCTTCTGCACACAGGGCAGGGCTCCGCCGGGGAAAATGTAGCGCTGAATGAAATCCACGTTGTTCCTGGCCTGTTCGTAACGCTGTTCGCGAATGGTGATGGCCTGCAACAGCATCAGGCCGTTGCTCTTGAGCAGGTGCGCGCATTGCTTGAAGTAAACGGGCAGGAACCGATGACCCACGGCTTCGATCATCTCGATCGACACCAGCTTGTCGTATTGCCCGGTGAGGTCGCGATAGTCCTTGAGCAACAGTGTCACCTGGTCCTGCAGCCCCAGCGCCTCGATGCGTCGGGCGGTATAGGCGTACTGCTCTTTGGAGAGTGTGGTGGTGGTGACGTTACAGCCATAATGCTGGGCCGCGTACAGCGCCATGCTGCCCCAGCCGGTGCCGATTTCCAGCAGGTGGTCGCTCGGCTTCAGGTCGAGCTTCTGGCAGATCCGTTCCAGCTTGTTCAACTGCGCCTGTTCCAGGCTGTCCTCGGGGCTGCGAAATTGCGCGGCCGAGTACATCATGGTCGGGTCGAGAAACTGTTCGAACAGGTCATTGCCGAGGTCGTAATGAGCGGCAATGTTTTTTCGCGAGCCCTCGCGGGTATTGCGGTTGAGCCAGTGCAACCCTTGAACCAGCGGCCGGCCCAGCGTGGCCAGGCCACCTTCCAGGGCATCCAGCACCTCAAGGTTGCTGACGAATACCCGGATCACGGCGGTCAGGTCCGGTGAGCTCCAGTAACCATGGATGAAGGCCTCCCCGGCGCCGATCGAGCCGTTGCTCGCCACCAGCCCCCACGCGGCAGGGTCGAGGATCTGGATTTCACCCAGCAAGGAATGGCCGGTGCTGCCGAACACCAGGCGCTCACCGTCCTCGACGATCACCAGTTGCCCATGCTTGAGGTGCGCCAGTTGGCGCAGGACGCAGCGGCGCAGCAGCGAACCGCTCAAACCGTTGAGGGCGAGCAGGTTGGTTTTGGCCGAAATGCTAATGGACTTCATGACGATGATCCTTGGGCGCAACGGTGGCGGTCTGGAAACTGCCATCGGCAGCCTGATGGGAAAAGATCGGTACGCGTTTGAACAGCAGGCGCATCGCTTGCCAATAGATCGCCAGACCGGTTTTCGCGGTCATCCACGGGAAGCGCCTCAAGTAACGGTGCAGGTTGGCGCGGTCCAGCGCTTCGCGTTTGAGGCTGAGCGTGGCGTCGAACAGTTTCAGGTCACCCTGCCAGTCGGCCATGTGCACGCCGAGTTTTCGCGCAACGGGGCTGAAGCTCATGTGGTGCTCAAGATCACGCGGCAGAAAGGGCGACACATGGAAGGACTTCGCCACGGCAAAGTGCTGGTGAAAATCGTGCAGGTGTTCAGGAACCCTGGCCGGCAAGACGTAGTGATAGCGCTCGCGCCAGGGGGTGTTGGTGACCTCGGCGAGGATCGCCGCCAGTTGGCCATCCACTTCATGGCAGTAGAAAAAACTCACCGGGTTGAACGACAAACCCCAGCTACGCGGTTGGGTCAACAGGCAGATCGAACCTTGCGGTGCATGGCCAATTGCCTGGCGGACCTGTTCGCGCACCGCATCGATCAGGCGCATGCCGTTGCCGGTAAAGGCCTTGAGGTAATCGCTTTCACGGAATGAAAAAGGTGAAAAGCGCTGGTTGCCGGCCAGTGGCGACAACCCGAGCACGGCGTCCTGCTCGTCGAGATCGAGGTACAGCAGGCCGATCCGGTAACGGAATTGATGCTGCCGGGGGGCGAATCGCCGATGGCGGATCCAGCCGCTGTAGAGGGCGCTGTTCACAAGGTCTGCCCCAATGAGCTGGCCACGCGCAGGGCACTGACCACGCCATCTTCATGAAAACCGTTGGCCCAGTAGGCCCCGCAATAATAGGTGTGCAGTGCGCCGTTCAGTTCTTCCCAGCGTTGCTGTGCGGCCACCGCTGTCACGCTGTATTGCGGATGGGCGTAGGTGAATCTGTGCAGCACCTTCGATGGGGTGATGCCGGCGCTCTGGTTGAGACTGACGCAGAACGTCGTGTCGCTCTGAATACCCTGGAGAATGTTCATGTTGTAGGTCACGGCGGCCCGGGTATGACCGCTGCCGCCGAGGCGGTAATTCCAGCTCGCCCAGGCCAGTTTCCTCGAAGGCAGCAAACGCGTGTCGGTGTGCAGCACCACTTCGTTGTTGGCGTAGGGCAGGGCACCGAGGATCGACTGCTCGGCGGCACTCGGGGCGGCCAGCAGGTTCAACGCTTCAACGCTGTGGCAGGCGAACACCACCTTGTCGAAATGCGCGCTGCCGGCGGCACTGTGGATCACCACGCCATCGGCGGAGCGCTCGACCCGTGTCACCGGGCAATCGAGGCGTATCCGGTCTTTGAACGAGCGGGTCAAGGGTTCGATGTAGGCGCTTGAACCACCCTCGATCACACACCATTGAGGGCGATTGCTGACCGACAGCAAGCCGTGGTTCTTGAAGAAACGGACAAAGAATTGCAGCGGGAAACCGAGCATGTCGGCCATCGACATGGACCAGATCGCGGCGCCCATCGGCACGATGTAATGCAGGGTAAAGCGCGCGCCGTAGCCGTTGGCGGCCAGGTAATCGCCCAGCTTGGTATGGGCGGCGATCCGGCCTTCGGCAAGGTCGCGTGGGGCTTGCTTGTTGAAGCGCAAAATGTCTCGCAGCATGCCCAGGAACCCGGGCGAGAGCAGGTTGCGGCGTTGCGCGAACAGGCTGTTGAGGGTGTTGCCGTTGTATTCCAGGCCCGTCTCGGGGTCGGTGACCGAGAAGCTCATCTGCGTCGGCTTGAAGCCCACGCCGATCTGGCCCAGCAATCGAATGAAGTTGGGGTAGGTCCAGTCGTTGAACACAATGAAGCCGGTGTCCACGCAGTAGGTCCGGCCATCGACGGATACCTCCACGGTATGGGTATGGCCGCCGAGGCGAGCATCGGCCTCGAACAGGGTGATCTCGTGGTTTCGATTGAGCAGGTAAGCACTGGTCAGCCCCGAGATGCCGCTGCCGATGATGGCGATGTTCATGTCGGATCCTTGATCGGCGGGCTGCTGCGCACCATGCGTTTGCCGATGGCGAATTTCACCCCGTTGGGCATTTTCGACAGGGGCCAGAGCGCTGCCATGAACAGGGCGGGGAACGCGATCTCCAGGGGACGATCCTTGAGCTTGTTGAAGATGTGGCGCGCGGCTTTGCCCACTGGCCAACTGAGCGGCATGGGAAAGTCGTTTTTTGCCGTCAGGGGCGTATCGACGAAACCCGGGCTGACCACGGTGACGTCGATGCCTTCCGGCGCCAGGTCCAGGCGCAGGGACTCGAACAGGTAGCGCAGCCCGGCTTTCGAGGCGCCGTAGGCTTCGGCCCGGGGCAGCGGCAGATAGGTCACTGAACTGGCGACCCCCACCAGGTGAGGCGCGACACCTTTGCGCAACAGAGGCAAGGCCGCTTCGATGCAGTAACTGCTGGCCAGCAGGTTGGTACGCACCACGTGCTCGATGATCGACGCGTCGAACTGGCGAGCGTCGACGTATTCGCAGGTCCCTGCGTTGAGAATCACGGTATCCAGCGTGCCCCAGGCGTCGGCTATCTGCTCGCCGATTTCGCGGACGGTCTGGCTGTTGGTCAGGTCGCCGGGCACCACCAGCACTTGTCCCGGATAGCGTTGCGAGAGGATTTTCAGCGGTGCGACCGAGCGCGCGCTGGCGGCCAGGTGAGCGCCGGTTTTCAGGATCTCTTCGGCCAGCGCGGCGCCAATCCCGCTGCTGGCACCGGTCAACCAATAGCGTCTCGGAGCTGTACGACTCATCCCATTCTCCTTTTCAGCCAGGCAATGGCCCTGCCCAGTACGGGTAAATGCTCATAAAGCAGGGCGCCGGCATCGAAGTAATCCCGGTGCCGATAGACCTTGTCGCGCCAGCGCAGGTGGGAGCAGCCGTCGACGCGAATCAGCCGGCCACCAGCCAGGCGCGGATGGCGATAGCTCATGACCCAGCGCAGGTAGCCTTCGCCCTCGGCGACCTGGTCAAAGCCATGGAAGTCGAAGCGCAGTTCACTGACATTGGCGTAGAGATCATTGAAATAGCGCCGCAAGTCCCCAAGCCCCTGCACGTCATGCAGGGGGTCGGTGAAGTGCACATCGGCGCTGTACAGCTCGTCCAGGCGCTGCAGGTTGTCCTTGTTCAGGTCGGCGAACTGCCGGGCAAAACGCCACAGAAAATCACTCATACCCTTCTCCGGCGTGCTGCCGTGACGGCAGGTTCTTGAACGCGGCCAATGCACGGGCGCGGGAGGCGCCGAGGTCGACGATCGGCGAAGGGTAGTCCGCGACCCCGAACAGGCCGCCGAGGTTGGCCGGGTTGTGCACGTCCTTTCGACCCAGGCCCGCCAGCTCCGGGAGCCAGTGCTTGATGAAGAGGCCTTCGCGGTCGAATTTTTCCGATTGGCTGAGCGGGTTGAATATCCTGAAGTAGGGCGCCGAATCGGTGCCGGTGGACGCACTCCATTGCCAGCCGCCATTGTTCGCTGCGAGGTCGCCATCGATCAGGTGCCGCATGAAAAAACGTTCGCCTTCGCGCCAGTCGATCAGCAGGTTCTTGGTCAGGAACATCGCCACGACCATGCGTAAGCGGTTGTGCATCCAACCGGTTTCCAGCAATTGGCGCATCGCCGCGTCGATGATCGGCAGTCCGGTGCGCGCTTGTTGCCAGGCCAGCAGCTCCTGCGGCGCCTTGCGCCAGGCCAGTGCCTCGGTTTCCGGGCGGAAGGCGCGGTGCCGCGAGACACGCGGATAACCCACCAGAATGTGTTTGTAGAACTCGCGCCACAGCAGCTCGTTGATCCAGGTGACTGCACCGACCTTGCCGCTTTCGAACTCGCCCTGATTACTTTGCAAGGCGGCGTGCAGGCATTGGCGCGGGGAAATGACACCCGCCGCGAGGTAGGCCGAGAGCTGGCTGGTGCCGGGCTTGGCCGGAAAATCACGTTCGCTCTGGTAATAGTCGATCTGCGCATCGGCGAAGGTGTCGAGGCGCCGCTGGGCTTCGCGCTCACCGGCGGGCCACAGGGCGCGCAGGGCCTCGCCGGGTGTCTCGAAACCTTCCACGGCGGCGGGAATGTCATCGCTGTCGATGTTCAGCTTCGATTGCGCCATCGGCGCGGTCACCCGGTTGGGCAGCGAACGGTGCAGGCGCTCGTAGCACACCTTGCGGAACTGACTGAACACTTGAAAGTAGGTGCCGGTTTTGGTCAGCACGGTGCCAGGCTTGAAGAGCAACTGATCGAGATAGCTTTGCAAACCGATGCCGTGACGTTGCAGCAGGTCGGCCACTGCCGCGTCGCGACGACTTTCGTTGATGCCGTATTCCTCGTTGACGTGCACCGTCTGGATGCCCAACTGGCGGCACAGATCGAGCACGACCTGCGGCGCTTCATCCCAGCGAGCGGCCGTGCGGATCAGCAATGGAATGTTGAGTTCGCCAAGGGCCTTGCTCAATTCGCCGAGGTTGCGCAGCCAGAAATCCACCTTGCAAGGCGCGTCGTCATGGGCCAGCCATTGTTCAGGGCTCAGCAGATAGACCGCGACACACGGACCGCGTGCGGCGGCGGCCGAGAGGGCGGTGTTGTCATGTAGGCGCAAGTCACTGCGCAGCCAGATCAGTTGCATGGTGGTGTCTGCGCTCATCTTAGAAAAGCCCACGCTGAACCCATTGCCGATGCGCCGATAACGGGTCTTCGGCCAGGGACAAATCAGCGATCTCGGAGGTTTTTGCGAACAGCTCGGTGTGATGGATGCACACCGTGGGCCCGGCAATCATTTTTGGGCAATTGACGCCATTCAACAGTTTCGGCAACTGCGACAGGTTGATCGCCATGCTGGAGTACAACAGGACGCCTCGGGCTTGCAGGTGATCGACGGCCAGCGCCAATTCGCCTGGCGGCAGCGGCCAGTCGAACACCTCTACCGCACAATCGGCGCTGCTGATCAGCCACGCGGTCAACCACAGGCCCGGTTCCAGGGGCCGGTCCGAATGATTGATCAACAGCAGCGGTGTGCTGCGCAACTGGCGGTTGTTGTGGTAAACCCGCGCGCCGAACTTGCTGCGCAGCCAGGAATGAACGAACACCCGCTCCATCTGCGCGCCGAACTGCCCTTGCCAGCGCTGTTCCAGATCGGCCAGCAACGGCATCAGCAGGTGTTCGCACAGGGTTTGCGGCGGGTACAACGCGATGGCCTGATTGACGGTGTCATCCAGGCTGCGCTCATTCAACTGCATGATTGCCTGCAACAGGGTATTGCGCAGCACCTGCCAGTCGTTCTCCACCGGGACGCTGGTCGCCTGGGGCGTGTCGAGCAAATGCTTGACCTGGCTGACGGCCACGCCGCGATTGAGCCAGGTGAGAATCGTCAGGATGCGTTGCACGTGCTCGGCATTGAACAGCCGATGCCCCTTGGGTGTGCGTTGCGGCACGATCAGGCCATAGCGACGCTCCCAGGCGCGCAGCGTGATGGCGTTGACCCCGGTCTGCCGGGCGACTTCGCGAATCGGCAGCCAGCCTTCGTCGAGGGCTTTTTTGAAGTCGGCGCCGAGGTCTTCGCCGGCACTGCTGTCAATGGCACTTTTCATTAGATGGCGTTTCGCAGGCTGAGTTTTTCCGGGTGCGGTTGCAGGTACACCTGCTGCGCGATGTACGGATCCGGGTGTTGCCGAAAGTAGTGTTTGAGCAGCGTCAACGGCACCACCAGCGGCACGATGCCGTGGCGGTACTGACCGATGACGTGCTGCATTTCCTGCTTGTCCTCAGCGCTGATGACCCGCTTGAGGTAGCCACTGAGGTGTTGCAGCACGTTGCTGTGGGTACGGCGCGTGGCGCATTGCTTCAACGCCGCCATCAACTCGCTGAAATAGCGTGGGCCGAGTTCTTCCGGATCGGTGTGGCCCATGTTGCCCAGCAGATTGCCCAGGGTTTTGTACTGCACAGGGTGATGGGCCATGAGCAGGTATTTGTAGCGCGAGTGGAAATCGATCAGTGCGCGTCGAGTCAGGCCATCCCGTCGCAACTGCTGCCAGTCGCTGTAGGCGAACACGCGGGTGAGGAAGTTTTCCCGCAGCACGGGGTCATTCAGCCGACCCGCTTCTTCCACCGGCAGGTCCGGGTGCCGGGCACAGAACGCCTGGGCATAAATGCCACGGCCGCCACCGTCGACCGGCGCGCCGTTGGCGTGATAGACCTTGACCCGTTCCAGGCCGCACGATGGCGACTTCTGCATGAAGATGTAGCCGCAGATATCGTTCAGCTCAGCGGCCATCTTCTCGCCGTACTCGGCCAGCGGCCGGGTGACGTTCAGGTCGGACTGAGTGGTGCCGACGGCTTCGGGTTGGCCGGCATCGCCCACCAGGCGAATCGGTTGCCGGGGGATGCCGAGCCCGATCGCCACTTCCGGGCAAACCGGCACGAAATCGAAGTACTCGGTGAGGGTGCGGCTGCACAGGTCCGACTGCTTGTGTCCGCCGTTGAAACGGACCTCGGCACCCATCAGGCAGGCACTGATGGCGATTTTTGGTTTCACGGTAGCGTCGGACATCGGAGCACCTCGAATCTAAACCTGTACAGATTGCTAAATCTGTACAACATGACTTCATCATAGATTCAAAGGTGTACAAGTCAAATCATTTGTATAGGTTTTAAAGGGCCATTGTGGGAGCGAGCCTGCTCGCGATGGTCGCAGGATCAACGCGGGTATTCGGACAGCCAGCGTTACTGTTGACGACCGCTCCCACGGAAATCTTTCACAGGGATCTATTTCCAGCCCAGCCGCCAGGCGTCGCTGTCTTTCAGGGTCTGCCAGGCGAGCCGTTGACTGCGCTGGGTCAACACCGCCTGCAACTCGACGTCCAGCACCGTGCCTTCTTCATCGCGGTACAGTTCGGTCACCAGAAAGTGCTTCTCACGGTTTTGCGGATGGGCTGCTGTCCATTTCGACAGCAGCAATTTACGCGGGTTGATGCGGTTCATTGCAGGTGGGCGTGCAAGCGCCGTGCAGCCTCCTGACCACTGAGCCAGGCGCCCTCGACCCGACCTGACAGGCACCAGTCGCCACAGGCGTAGAGACCCAGGTCGGCATCGGCCAGCGTGCCCCATTCATGGCTGCTGGCAGGGCGCGCATACAGCCAGCGGTGCGCCAGACTGAAGGAAGGCGCCGGCATGCTGCTGTGCAGCAGTTCGGCGAATGCACCGTGCAATTGCTCGATCACGGCTTCCTTGGACAGGTCGATGTGTTGCCGGCTCCAGCTGCTTGTCGCGTGCAACACCCAGGTGTCCAGCGCGTTGTCGCGCCCCGGCTTGCTGCGGTTGCGGGCCAGCCAGTCGAGCGGGCTGTCCTGCACGAAGCAGCCTTCCATGGGGGTGTCCAACGGTGTATCGAACGCCAGCGCGACGGCCCAGGTCGGGTCCATTTTGACCCCGGCGGCGGCACCGGCGAGCTTCGGCGCGGAGGCCAGCAGCGCGGTGGCCTGAGGCGCTGGCGTGGCGATGATCACGTGGCTGAACGGGCCGTGGGTGAAGCCCTCGGCGTCCTGCAGATGCCAATGCTCTTCACCGCGATAGACTTCGGTGATGCGGCAGGCAAACTGCACTTGCGAATCACCGAGCAGGCCACGGGTGATAGCGCTCATGTGGGGCGTGCCGACCCAGCGGGTCTGTTCATCCGGCGACAGGTTCAACTGACCGCCGTGGAACGTATAGAGCTGCGGCGTCCACTCGTCGACCCAGCCTTTGCTTTGCCAGCGCTGGACTTCCGTGACAAAGCGACGGTCGCGCGCGGTGAAATACTGCGCCCCCATGTCCAGGGCGCCGGCATCGCTGCGCTTGCTCGACATGCGTCCGCCGCTGCCGCGGCTTTTATCGAAAAGTTGAACGACATGCCCGGCCTCCGTAAGGGCCTGAGCGGCCGAGAGTCCGGCGATGCCGGTGCCGATGATTGCGATAGGTACAGTCATGGGGGCCTCGTTTGCCTTTCTGTACAGACTACGCTGTGGATGAAACCTGTACATAATTATTTTTTGGTATAACTTTTAGCATTATCGTTCTGATAGCTTGGCCTATTGTTAAACACAGAGCCTGTCCGATATCAAAGATTCCCTGCTTATAAAAATAGACTAGTGATCAGGGTAAAACGCCACGCGAGGAAGATGTCATGCACATATTGCTGACCGGCGGTACTGGTTTGATAGGACGTCAACTCTGCCGACACTGGTTGAGTCACGGGCATCGTTTGACCGTCTTGAGCCGTACGCCTGAAAAAGTCGCGAAAATCTGTGGTGCCGGTGTACGCGGTGTCGCGCTGCTCGAAGACCTCGGGCAAGAGCCTGTCGACGCAATCGTCAACCTTGCGGGTGCACCGATTGCCGACCGACCCTGGACATCCCGGCGCAAGGCTTTGCTGTGGAGCAGCCGGATCACCCTGACCGAAACCCTGCTGGCCTGGATGGAACAGCGTGAGCACAAACCGCAGGTGTTGATCTCGGGGTCGGCGATCGGTTGGTACGGCGACGGGGGTGAGCGGGAGTTGACCGAAGACTCGGCACCGGTGATCGACGATTTCGCCAGCCAGTTGTGCATTGCCTGGGAGGAAACCGCGCAGCGTGCCGAAGGGTTGGGAGTGCGGGTGGTGTTCATTCGAACCGGGCTGGTCCTGTCCGCCGAGGGCGGCTTTTTGTCGCGGCTGCTGCTGCCGTTCAAACTGGGGCTGGGCGGGCCTTTGGGCAATGGTCGGCAGTGGATGCCCTGGATCCATATCAAGGATGAAATCGGCCTGATTGATTTTCTTCTGCATCAGAAAAGTGCAAGCGGTCCTTATAATGCCTGCGCGCCCAAACCGGTGCGCAATCGCGAGTTCGCCAAGACGTTGGGCAGCGTGCTGCACCGACCGGCGTTCATGCCGATGCCGGCGCTGGCGTTGAAAGTCGGCCTGGGCGAATTGTCATCGTTGTTGCTGGGCGGCCAGAAGGCCTTGCCGGCTCGCTTGCTGGAAGCGGGCTACACCTTTGAGTTCACTGATCTGCGCGCGGCTCTGGACGACTTGTCCAGCCGCCTTTGAAATAGGAAGTTGCATGACCGATCACGCGTTGCTCCTGGTCAACCTGGGTTCGCCGGCCTCCACCTCGGTGGCGGATGTGCGCAGCTACCTCAATCAATTTCTGATGGACCCCTACGTGATCGACCTGCCATGGCCGGTGCGACGCCTGCTGGTTTCGCTGATCCTGATCAAGCGCCCGGAGCAGTCGGCTCACGCCTACGCCTCGATCTGGTGGGAGGAGGGTTCGCCGCTGGTGGTGCTCAGTCGTCGCTTGCAGCAGGCCATGAGCACCCAGTGGCGTCATGGGCCGGTGGAGCTGGCGATGCGCTACGGCGAACCCTCGATTGAAACGAAACTGGTGCAGCTCGCTGCCCAGGGGCACAAGCGCGTGACCCTCGCGCCGCTTTATCCCCAGTTCGCCGACAGCACGACGACCACGGTGATCGAGGAAGCCAGGCGCGTCGTGCGCGAAAAGAAGCTCGACCTGCAGTTCTCGATCCTCGAGCCGTTTTATGATCAACCCGAATACATCGATGCGCTGGTGGCCAGTGCCACGCCGCACCTGGAGCAGGATTACGATCACCTGCTGTTGAGTTTCCATGGGTTGCCGGAGCGGCACCTCACCAAGCTGGACCCGACCGGTCAGCATTGCCTGAAGAATCAGGATTGCTGCCGCAATGCTTCGCCGCAGGTGTTGGCCACCTGTTATCGCGCGCAATGCCTGCGCACGGCGGCAGCGTTCGCCAAGGGCATGGGCTTGCCGGAGGGCAAGTGGTCCGTGTCGTTCCAATCGCGCCTGGGGCGGGCGAAATGGATCGAACCCTACACCGAGGCCCGCCTGGATGAACTGGCCAAAAGCGGCGTGAAGAAAGTGCTGGTGATGTGCCCGGCGTTTGTTGCCGATTGCATCGAGACCCTGGAAGAGATCGGCGATCGTGGCAAGGAGCAGTTCCGCGAGGCGGGTGGAGAGGAATTAGTGCTGGTGCCGTGCCTCAACGATGATCCGCAGTGGGCGCGGGCGTTGAACACGTTGTGCGAAAGGGCGCCGTTGGCGCTTTAGAGGCTTGCTCGGATCGCTGCCCGCAGCAAGCCCGCTCCCCCATTGGATGTGTGATGCTACAGATCCAGTGTGGGGGCGAGCCTGCTCGCGATAGCGACGTCAGTCACAGCAAATACTTGCAGCCTTACAACAAAGGCTCATCCGCCTTCTTGTTCTTCCAGCCGTCATTGCCCGGCAAAATCAGGTTCAGCCCGATCGCCACCACCGCGCACAGCGCGATGCCTTTGAGGCCAAAGTCGTCCGGGCCGGTGCCGGTGCCGACCAGCACGCCGCCAATCCCGAACACCAGCGTGACTGAGACAATCACCAGGTTGCGCGCCTCGCCCAGGTCGATCTTGTGGCGAATCAGCGTGTTCATGCCCACTGCCGCAATCGAGCCGAACAACAGGCACAGGATTCCGCCCATCACCGGCACCGGGATGCTTTGCAACAACGCGCCGAATTTGCCGATGAACGCCAGGCTGATGGCGAAGATCGCCGCCCAGGTCATGATTTTCGGGTTGTAGTTCTTGGTCAGCATCACCGCGCCGGTCACTTCGGCATAGGTGGTGTTGGGTGGGCCGCCGAACAGACCGGCTGCGGTGGTGGCAATGCCGTCGCCGAACAGCGTGCGGTGCAGGCCGGGTTTCTTCAGGTAGTCGCGACCGGTCACGCTGCCGACGGCAATCACCCCGCCGATGTGCTCGATGGCTGGCGCCAGTGCCACCGGTACGATGAACAGGATCGCCTGCCAGTTGAACTCCGGCGCAGTGAAGGCCGGAATGGCGAACCACGGTGCGGCGGCGATCCTGGCGGTGTCGACCACGCCGAAATAGAACGACATGGCGAAACCCACCAGTACGCCGGAAATGATGGGCACCAGGCGGAAAATGCCCTTGCCGAACACCGCGACGATCAGGGTGGTCAGCAGCGCCGGCATCGAGATCAGCATCGCGGTCTGGTAGTGGATCAGCTCGGTGCCGTCCCCCGCCTTGCCCATCGCCATGTTGGCGGCGATCGGGGCCATGGCCAGGCCGATGGAAATGATCACCGGGCCAATCACCACCGGCGGCAGCAACCGGTCAATAAATCCGGTGCCCTTGATCTTCACGGCCAGGCCGAGGAAGGTGTAGACGAAACCCGCCGCCATCACGCCGCCCATGGTCGCCGCGAGCCCGAACTGGCCCTTGGCGAGAATGATCGGGGTAATGAAGGCGAAGCTCGATGCCAGGAATACCGGCACCTGGCGTCCGGTGACGACCTGAAACAGGATCGTCCCCAGGCCCGCGGTGAACAGCGCCACGTTGGGGTCGAGGCCGGTAATCAGCGGCATCAACACCAGGGCGCCAAACGCCACGAACAGCATCTGGGCGCCGGACAGCACCGTGCGCCAGAGCGGATCGTTGAACTCCTGCTGCATGGTCACGCGTCCTTCTGCTTGGTGCCGAAGATCTTGTCACCGGCATCGCCCAGGCCAGGAATGATGTAGCCATGTTCGTTGAGCTTCTGGTCAATCGAGGCGGTGTAGATGGTCACGTCCGGGTGAGCCTTCTCGACGGCGGCGATGCCTTCGGGCGCCGCGACCAGGACCATGGCGCGGATGTCACGGCAACCGGCCTTTTTCAGCAGGTCGATGGTGGCGACCATGGAGCTGCCGGTGGCGAGCATCGGGTCGATGATCATCGCCAGGCGCTCGTCGATTTCCGGAACCAGTTTTTCCAGGTAGGTGTGGGCCTGCAGCGTCTCCTCGTTGCGGGCCACGCCCACGGCACTGACCTTGGCGCCCGGAATCAGGCTGAGCACGCCTTCGAGCATGCCGATACCGGCGCGCAGGATCGGCACGACGGTGATTTTCTTGCCGGCGATTTTTTCCACCGACACGGTGCCGCACCAACCCGGAATATCGTAGGTTTCCAGCGGCAGGTCCTTGGTGGCTTCATAGGTCAGCAGGGCGCCGACTTCCTGGGCGAGTTCGCGAAAATTCTTGGTGCTGATGTCTGCGCGGCGCATCAGGCCGAGTTTATGACGGATCAGCGGATGGCGGATCTCGAGGATGGGCATGGGAAAGGCTCCGGCGGCGGGCAAAAAAACCGGCCTAGATTAATCTATCCGAGGGTGTTGTCCTATAGACATAGAGTACGTTAGTCCACAAACGCTTGATCTGACCTCGCGGGATGCGTACCTTTGCCCGCTTTTCCTGAACCGCCACCCTTGGAGAGCGCCATGTCCGCTGATCTCGAGCATATCCGTCAAATCATGCGAGAGGCTGACTGCCTGTACACCGAAGCTGAAGTCGAGGCGGCCATCGCCCGCGTGGGGGCGCACATCAACGAGCAACTGGCCGACAGCAACCCGGTGGTGTTCTGTGTGATGAACGGCGGTCTGATTTTCGCCGGCAAGCTGCTCACCCACCTGCAATTCCCGCTGGAAGCGTCCTATCTGCACGCCACCCGCTATCGCAATGAAACCAGCGGCGGCGAGCTGTTCTGGAAAGCCAAGCCGGAAGTGTCGTTCATCGACCGCGATGTGCTGATCATCGACGACATCCTCGACGAAGGTCACACCCTGGGCGCGATCATCGACTTCTGCAAACACGCCGGTGCGCGCAAGGTGCACACCGCCGTGCTGATCGACAAGGACCACGACCGCAAGGCGCGTCCGGACCTGAAAGCCGATTTCGTCGGCCTGCCGTGCATCGACCGCTACATCTTCGGCTACGGCATGGACTACAAGGGCTACTGGCGCAACGCCAACGGGATTTTTGCCGTTAAAGGAATGTAAGCCATGAGCACGCCGCGCTTTCTTGACCAGACCCTGTTCAGCGAACTTGCCGAGAAAGCCAAGGCCAATCCTCGCGGGCGCCAGCACCATAATTTCCATCAGATGGAGGAGCCTTGCCACCGGATGGCGGTGGGTTTGCAACCGGCGACGTACATCCCGCCCCATCGACACCTGGGGCACGACAAGGCGGAAACCCTGCTGGTCCTCAAAGGACGCCTGGGCTTGTTGATCTTCGACGAGTCCGGCGCGGTGGTGCGCAAACAGATCCTTCAGGCGGGTGGCGAGTGCGTGGGGGTGGACCTGCCGCCCGGCGTGTTCCACGGCCTGGTGGTGCTGGAAGCCGACAGCCTGATGTTCGAGTGCAAGGCCGGCCCTTACCGGCCGGTGGGCGAAGGTGAGCTCGCGCCCTGGGCGCCCCGTGAAGGCGAGCCTGGCGTGGCTGAATACCAGGCGTGGATGTGTGAGCAGTTTGTGGAGCGTCTGTAGGAGCGAGCTTGCTCGCGAAGCATGCATGACCAATGCGCGGTACCAGACTGCCAGCGTTATTGTTAATGTCCATCGCGAGCAAGCTCGCTCCTACAAGAGGTCTGTGATGAATCTGTTGATCCGCTGCTGCGCCGCCCTGTTGCTCTCCCTCAGCCTGCCGCTGGCGGCCGCGCCTGCGCCGATGCACGCGCAGTTCCTGCCGCCCGATGACCTGACCCTGAGGGAGGCCGAGCCTGAGCAACAACAGTTGCTGCAGGTCACCGAGTACTCGGTGGTGGTCGGCAGTCAGCGCCAGTCAAACCAGCAGCCGATCCCGGTGACCTCGCCCTTGCTGATTCGCCTGAAGGGCAAGTCCTTGAACAAGGGCGCGACCATCAATCAGGTGCTGGTGAATTTCGACGGCGAAAGCAAAAGCCTGAAAAAGCCGATCTACGACGACAAGAGCAAGACCCTGACGCTGTTCTACCCGTTGGCGCAGTACCGCGTGGTGATCGACCTGTTGCGCAATGAGACGGTGTATTGCCAGTTCCTCAGCTACGCCAACGGCCATGTCTGGGGTGACCTGCACACCGGCGCCGTGCGTTCGCGTTGAGCCGGGCAGCCGGTGAAGGGTAAACTGCCTGCCCCGTGAAATGTCTGCGAGCTGGAGTCGGCAATGCGTAAAGATAAGAAGCAAGTGATTGGTGACGAGATCGGCGACGAGCAGATCAAGTTGTTCCTCGATTTCGAGCCGGTCGACGCCACTTCGCCGTCCCTGCACAAACTGATCAAGGCCTATCGTGGCCTGCGTATCGATGACTTCGAGCGCTTCCTGGTGTTCTTCGTTGCCGCCGGCTTTGATCTGGATGGCAAGGATGCACAGGGCAACGATTTCATTGCGTTGATCAAGGACCAGCGCAACGCCGCCGAATACATCGAGCTGATCAACGCCGCGCGCGGCTGACGGCTTTCAGGCAGCACAAAAAAACGCCCCGCTCTCGATGAGAGCGGGGCGTTTTTCATGGGGTCGAGTCAAGCGAAGCTTGGCGTCTCGCTGCTTTCTTCGACCAGTTCCAGCGCGATGTTGTTCTGCGCATTGATCTTGCGGTACAGCGCGGCATCGGTTTCCAGCTGTTTTTCACGGGCCGGGAAGATTTCCGCCAGTTTGGTGGCCCATTCGCCGGACGCTTTGCCCGGGAAACATTTCTCGATCAGTTCCAGCATGATCGAAACGGTCACCGAGGCACCAGGCGAAGCGCCGAGCAGTGCAGCCAGGGAACCGTCTCTGGCCGCGACCAGTTCGGTACCGAATTGCAGGATGCCGCCCTTTTTCGGGTCCTTCTTGATGATCTGGACCCGTTGGCCAGCCACTTCCAGACGCCAGTCCTCGGCTTTGGCCTGAGGGTAGAAGCGGCGCAGGGACTCCAGGCGCTGCTCCATCGATTGCATCACTTCGCTGACCAGGTACTTGGTCAGGTCCATGTTGTTCTTCGCCACGGCAAGCATCGGGCCGATGTTGCCGGCGCGAACCGACAGCGGCAGGTCCATGAAGGAGCCGTGCTTGAGGAACTTGGTGGTGAAACCGGCATAAGGTCCGAACAGCAGGGACTTCTTGCCATCGACCACACGGGTGTCCAGGTGCGGCACGGACATGGGCGGCGAACCCACGGCGGCCTGGCTGTACACCTTGGCCTGGTGGTGCTTGACCACTTCCGGGTTGTCGCAACGCAGCCACTGGCCGCTGATCGGGAAGCCGCCGAAGCCTTTACTTTCCTCGATGCCCGAGGCCTGCAGCAACGGCAACGCCGCGCCGCCCGCGCCGAGGAACACGAACTTGGCGTCGACTTCACGGGTGTTGCCGCTGTTGACGTCCTTGATGCTGACGGTCCAGCCGCCGTTGTTGCGCTTCAGGCCGGTCACGCGCTTGCAGTACTTGACCTGGGCATCGGGCGCGCTGGTCAGGTGCTTGAGCAACTGGTTGGTCAGGGCGCCGAAGTTGACGTCGGTGCCATTGATGACGCGGGTCGCGGCGAGCACTTCATCAGCCGGACGGCCTGGCATCATCAGCGGCATCCACTCGGCCATTTTGGCCTTGTCCTCGGTGTACTCCATGTCGGCGAAGGCGTGATGCTTGCTCAGCACCTTGAAGCGTTCCTTGAGGAACGATACGCCACTGTCGCCTTGAACGAAGCTCAGGTGCGGCACTGGACTGATGAAGGATTTGCACGAACCGAAGGTGCCTTTTTTGGTCAGGTAGGACCAGAACTGCTTCGACACCTCGAACTGGGTGTTGATGTGCACGGCTTTCTTGATGTCGACGACGCCGTCGGCGCCCTGGGGCGTGTAGTTGAGCTCACACAGCCCGGCGTGACCGGTACCGGCGTTGTTCCACGGGTTGGAACTCTCCGCGGCACCGGAATCCATCAGCTCGACGACTTCCAGCTTGATCGCGGGGTCGAGCTCTTTGAGCAGCACGGCCAGGGTGGCGCTCATGATGCCGGCCCCTACCAGTACTACGTCGACTGCTTCGTTATGCGCCATTTAACGCGTCTCCAAAATCTGCAGCACCAAATTGACGGCATGGCTGCCAGGCGTTCCGGGGCGTATCTGTGTTGCCCCAGGTACCCATGGCAGGATCGCCATGTCCGAATCTTCGCAATTTTTCGCAACTTCGACGGACGCTGCCTGCCGGGCTCGATCAGAGTCACATGAACTCATTTCAGCGGGCGGCTGGCAATTCGACTTATGGTCGAGACCTCCGTTCGTGCAACCAAATCCGTAGCGGACAGGCTTCAGGCTCCGGTGTTCGAGGTGTACTCGGTCCTGTGTCGTCGGGCTGTTTCAGACGCTAATGGTGCATATTCAGACGCAAAACTATTCATTTGCTCGCCACACTCTTGTGAAGTTGTGAAAACCCGTTTTTTTCACGCTCTTTTGAAGACGTGAACCTCAAAAAGGGCTGTCCCTGCCTGGCACCGTGCCCGGATGGATGGCCGCCATGGGGTGCATGACGGGCAAAACGGGCAAACAGCTCAGTGACCGAGCGTAACGACAGCTCTGCAGATTCGCGAAAAGAGGGGGTTGCTCAAGGAACAGCAAGCGCGCCAGCTTCACTCGATCTGTGTGGGCGGCTCTCTGTGGGGCGGTGCGGGGTGCCAAAACCGAAGCATTGGCGATGCTGCGAGGCCCGATCAGGAGACGTCCTTATAATCGGGGGGAGATTGTATCTAAGAAACGCAGGGAAATGGACGTGTTTAATGACTTTTATTAGGCGTCTGGTCAGGTTGCCAGCAGTTGCTGGGCCCTGGCGCGGGGTCGACGCGGGCTGACACGGGCGCTGGCGGGCAGGGGGTGATGCAGCCAGTTGAGGCGGATTTCCTCGATTTCGACCCAGCCTTCGCCCATGGGCTGCAAGCTGCATTGCTTGAATGCCTGGCAGTGACCGTTGTGATCGAGCAGCGCGAAGCAACGGTGCAACGGTCGAGGTGCAAACAACGAGATCAGGTAGCGCATGGCCGGTTACCTTGAGGGGTGATGGCTGTGGAGGTTGTCAAAAAAGCGTGACGGGCAAGTGTACGGAGGGTGAAATCTGTGTGACAGGCGTGGAATCCGAAGGTCTTGTCGGACTAATCCTTGATTGTTGCGCTGGTTCGCCGCACAGGCGCACCGCTATACTGCCGGCCTGTCTGTGCCTGATTCTGGAGAGAAGAGCATGTTGCAACGCTTGTTGTTCGGTTTGATCACTGTGACCAGCTTGACGCTGGTTGGCTGCGCCCACAGCCCGCAACAACTCAATCCGGAGCCGAAGCTGACGACTCAGCTGGCACCGGTCGGCCATGGCCAGCCTGTGGTGGTGCGCGTGGTGGACGGTCGTCCTTCACCGACCCTGGGCACCCGTGGCGGTCTGTATCCCGAGACCAGCGCGATCACCGTGCAGGGCGCGCAGATCCTGCCGAAGTTGCAGGCCCAGGCCGAAGCGGCCGTGCGTCTGCTGGGCTTCACCCCGACGTCCAATGCCCTGAATGCCCCGCAACTGACCGTCACCCTGGCCGAGCTGAAGTATCAGTCGCCCAAGGAAGGCATGTACGTGACCGAGGCCACTATCGGCGCGACGTTCCGCTCCGATGTGCAGAACGCCAACCGTCGCTACAGCGGTCGTTACGGCGCTTCCCTGGACCAGCGTTTCGGCATGGCGCCGAACCAGGAAACCAACACCAAGCTGGTCAGCGATGTGTTGAGCGATGCGCTGACGCGTCTGTTCAAGGACCCGACCGTAGGTCAGATCCTCGGCGAATGATGCGAGCCCCTGCAGGAGCGAGCAATCTCGCTGCTGCAGGGTAACGTTGGGTTCAGGCCGCTTCTGAATAGAAATCCAGCACACTCACGCCCGTCAGCAAGTCTGCTTCAGGCAGATCCGCATGTTGATGGCCACCCAGCGCGCAGTACACCAGCCAATGTCGATCCTGTACGTTGAAGGCGAGGCTGCCGACCAACGTTTGTTGTTCGTCGCTTTGGGCTATCAGGTAGAGGCGGTCCTGGTTTTCGGCGTGGAGCATGACAATGTCCGTGTCGGTTTTGGTGGGGCGAGAGACTGGCGTATTCAGATGACGAAGCCGTGACGCAGGACAGGAATCTGCCAAATGGTGGGTTATTTATCGCAAAACGGCGGGCAGCCCGGGTGTCTTTCGGTAGAATCCGCGCCGCAGTCGTCGGTTCGGCTGCCACACCCGTTATGTCCGAGGTTCGTGATGTCGCTGCATTTGATGACGCTGTTTACTGCCCATCCCGCCAAATTGATCAACTTGCTGGCCTTGCTGTTCGCCTTCCCGGGCAGCTGGTTGTTGCACGCCACGCGTCGCCGCGAACTGCGCGCCCAGGCCAGTCTCGCCGCGCAGCGCCAGACTCGCCCGAGCGACGAGCCAACCGTCGATTGGGCCACCTTGCGCATGAACCGGTTTTTCTATCGTTTCGGCTTTGCCTGCCTGGGGCTCGCGCTGCTGGTATCGTGGATCAGCACGCGCGTCTGAGCATTCCCAAACACCAATGGGAGCGAGCAGGCTCGCTCCCACAGGTTTGTAACCAGGCAAGACGCATCTAAAGCGGCAACCCAGCCTTCACCCGGTACTGATTACGAACCGGCGTGGCGTATTGCAGCACCAGGTACGGACGATGCGCTTCAGGGCAGGCGTCCAGGCGCTGTTGCCATTCTTCCTCGGCCTTGGCCAGTTCATCGGCGGCAAACACCTGGGCGGCGGTCGGCACCTGCAACTGCGGATCGGCGTCCTGCCACTGCGCGTAAGCCAGGTAGTGCACCGGGAACAGGCGATAGCCTCCCAGAATCTGCTTGTCCATTTCGATCGCCAACTGCTTGGTGTCTTCGAACAGTTCGGTGATCGGCGCGGCGAAGTTCACATGGACCCGGCCCTTGTAGCCGGTGATGCCCTTGGCAATGCTCACATCGTCTTCGCCCGGCGCCTTGGTGTAGCTGCCAGTGGTGGCGCGGATGTAGAGCTCGCGGGCCTTGGCCTGGTCGCACGGGTCGTATTCGTAACTGATCGACACCGGGGTGAGGTTCAGCGAGCGGATGACCTCGCCGAACGGCTCGTCCTTGCGGCTCATGTGGAACATCTTGAGGATCGCCGACTCGGTGCGGTCATCGCCGTCCTTGGCCCGGCCTTCGGCCTGGGCGATCCAGATCGAGGCGCAATCGTTGCGGATCGAGTGGTTGATGTAGGCGGACAGCAGCTGGTAGGCCGCCATTTTTTCCCGGCGCCCGGTGATCGAACGGTGCACGATGAAACTCTTGTTCAGGCGCATCAGGTCGCTGACGAAGGGTTTCTGCAACAAGTTGTCGCCGATCGCGATACGCGGTGTCGGCAGGCCGGCGTGGTACACCGCATAGTTGACGAAGGCCGGGTCCATCACGATGTCGCGGTGGTTGGCGATGAACAGGTAGGCACTGCCGGACTTGAACTGCTCGACACCCGTGTAGGTCACCCCGTCCGTGGCGCGGTCGATGGTGTGGTCGACGTAATACTCGACCTTGTCCTGCAGCGTGGCCACGGAATTGACGCCGGCGAACTCACGACGCAAGCGATGCGCTATAAGAGGTTTGAGCATCCAGCCGAAGGCACCGGCGAAACGCGGAAAGCGGAAGTGGGTGAGGATATCTAGAAACGCCTTGTCGCTGAGCAACCGTGCCAGCACCGCTGGTACTTCGCTATCGTCGTAAGGTCGGATGGCATCGAATTCGCCCATCATGCTCTCTTGTTGGAAACGGCTAGGGTAAGTAAAGGTTTTGATCGAAAACCGACAGGGCACGGTCTGAAAAGGTAGCCAGACACCAATAGCCCTGCAAATAGACCGGCGATTATACGCACAAGTCACCCGGGAGACCGCGATGCTGGAAACCGAGCGCTACGAATGTCCGTATTGTGGGGAGGAAGCCGAGGCGGTGCTGGATTTGTCCGGCGGCGATCAGACCTATATCGAAGACTGTCCGGTGTGTTGCCGGCCCATCACGTTTGTGCTGCAGACGGACGGGCAGGAATGGTTGCTTGAAGTTCACAGCGAAAATGAATGAAAGGGGCGCTCCATGCAGCGGATCTATGAACCGGAAAACCTGATGGAAGGCGAGTTGCTGCAAGGCATGCTGGCCAGCGAAGGCATCGAGGCGCATCTGGCCGGGCGGGATTTGCTCGGTGGCAGCGGTGAGTTGCCCATTTTCGGCCTGCTGGGCTTGTCGGTGGAGGACGACCAGGCGGACAACGCCCGGGCGTTGATCACGGCGTACAATGCCGCATTGCCGCTGCCCGGCGATGAACCGGAAAGTTTTCCCGGCACGCTGGTCTGTTAGGCTGGCGGTCGTTTTATCAAGAGTCGTGCAGCCCCATGTGTGGACGTTATGCCCTGTTTCGCTGGAATCCCGCCTTCGCGGCCCTGCCTGGCTTCCCCGCCGACCAGCAGGCCCAGTGGAATATCTCCCCCAACGATTCGGTGCTGATGCTGCGTGCCGGTGCCGACGGTCAGCGTGAGTTGGCCCAGGCGCGCTGGGGATTGACGCCGCCATGGCTGACCGACCTGTCCCGCACCCCGGCCCATGCCCGGGCCGAAACCGTGGCCGAACAACCGATGTTTCGTCAGGCCTTGCGCGAACGTCGCTGCCTGCTGCCGGCCAACGGTTTTTACGAATGGCGCGGTACCACGCGCAAGCGCCCCTACTGGCTGACGCCGGGAGAAGGTTCGTCGTTGTTCTTTGCAGCCGTCTGGGAAGCCTACCCCGTGCAGGAACAGGTCTGGTTGAGCACGGCCGTGATCACGCAGCCGGCGGCGAGTCAGCGACGGCCGTTGATTCTCGATGCAGCGGGGCAGAAGGCCTGGCTCGATCCCGAGACACCCCTGCATGTGTTGCAGGGGTTGCTGGCCGGGGAGCCGGTGGCCCTGCGCGAGCGGGCGCTGGCCAACCTGGTGAATGATCCGAAGTTGAACGGGCCGGAGTGTCTCACCCCCGGCTGATCGGCTGTTTCGGGCGTTCCGACGATGGGGTCCTTGGATCAAACCTTGAACTGATTGATCAACCGCCGCTGTTGCTCCGCCAGTTTGGTCAGGCCCGCGCTGGCGGCGCTCGATTCATCGGCGCCGCCCGCCACTTCATTGGCCACCTGGCCAATGTTGATCACGTTGCGATTGATGTCATCGGCCACCGCGCTCTGTTCCTCGGCCGCACTGGCAATCTGGGTATTCATGTCGTTGATCACCGAGACCGCCCGGGTGATGTCATCCAGCGCCTGGGCCGCCTTGGCAGCGTGTTGCACGCTTTCATCGGTGCGGTTCTGGCTGTCCTCCATCACCCGCACCACGTCACGCGTGCCTTGTTGCAGTTGCTGGATCATGGTCTGGATTTCTTCGGTGGCTTGCTGGGTTTTCTGCGCCAGGTTGCGCACTTCATCGGCCACTACTGCAAAACCACGGCCCTGTTCGCCGGCGCGGGCCGCTTCGATGGCTGCGTTCAACGCCAGCAGGTTGGTCTGTTCGGCAATGCCGCGAATGGCGGTCAAAATGGCGTTGATGTTCTCGCTGTCCTTGGCCAGGGTTTGCACCACGTTGACTGCCTTGCCGATTTCCACCGCCAGGGCGCCGATCGAGTTCGACGTGTCCTGGACGATCTGCTTGCCCTGGGCTGCCGACTGGTCGGCATGGCTGGCCGCCTGCGCCGCCTGGGTGGCATTGCGCGCCACGTCCTGGGCGGTGGCGGTCATTTCATGCACGGCGGTAGCGACCTGATCGATTTCGACCATTTGTTTCTGCACGCCGATGTTGGTGCGGATGGCGATGTCGGCGGTGTGCTCCGACGAGTCGCTGACGCTCTGCACCGAACTCACGACCTGGGTGATCATCGCCTGCAACTTGGCGAGGAAGGTGTTGAAGCCCTTGGCGATCGAGCCCAGCTCATCGGCGCGGTCGCTGGTCAGGCGGCGTGTCAGGTCGCCTTCGCCCTTGGCAATGTCGTCGAGCATCGCCACCATCTGTTTCAGTGGACGGGCAATGCCGTGGCCGACCAGCCAGATCACCAGCAAACCGATGCCGGCAATCAGCAGGCCGACCATGGCCATGCCAAAGGTGTCGGATTTGCGTTGGGCATCGAGGTCGGCCTGCAGCTTTTGCAGGTCGGCCATGACCGCGTCCAGCGGCAGTTGCAGCATCAGCGTCCAGCGCGCGTCGGTCTGGCCGATACCGAATGGCAGGTACAACTCGATCCGGCCCTGGTTTTTGTCGACGGTGTAGGTCACTTCGCCGCGCTTGAGATTGGCCATGTTGGCAATCTGCTGGCTGTCGAGGATATCGCTGACCTTCTCGCCGAATTTGCTCGGGTCCTTCGTGTAGGCGACGATTCGGCCGTTACCGCCAATCAGCGCCATGACGCCGGAGCCGTTGTACAGCTTCTGGTTCGCGCCCAGGAGCATTTCCTGGATGAAGTTCACCGACAGGTCGGCACCGACGATGCCCTGGAAGGCGCCGTTGAGCATGATCGGCTCAATGAACGAAGCGAGCATGACGATCTTGTCGCCGACCTTGTAGGGCGCCGGGTCGATGACACAGGATTTTTTGGTTTCCTTCGAGCACAGGTAGTACTCACTGGCGCGCACGCCGGTGGACAGGGTTTTCTGGTCGTCGACGTCCACCAGTTTGTCCAGGCCCAGGCTGCCATCGGCATTACGGAACCACCAGGGCAGGAAGCGGCCGTTGGCAGGGTCGATGCCTGTCACGCGGGTGCCGATGTAAGCGGCGTCATTGCGGTCCAGTACGTTTTGTTCCCAGGCAATGTAGGTGCCGAGAATTTTTGGGTTTTTGGCGACGTTTTCCTTGATCAGGTTGATCAGTTGCTCACGGTTCAGGCTCAACTGCGGCTGACCGTCGGCGCCGGGCGTGCCGATCAGCGCGTTGACCCGCACCAGTCCTCCGGCAATCAACAGGGGCGCTTCGAGCTCACGCTGGATCTGGCTGACCTGGGTCTGCGCCAGGGACGTCAGGCGTTGTTCGATGACCTGTTCGAATTGTGCCTGGGTTCGCTCCTGAACCATGGCCTGGGTGCGAGCGCCGGAGAACAGGGCGTACAGCACCAGCGCGGCAACGACGCTTAAGACGATGGCACCGGCCAGGGCTGCCACGGAAAACTGGATCGACTTGAATTTCATGGGGACTCCGCACGCAAGAGGGCATCTGCGGTGCTGTATCGGCATTGGCGTCTTCCGTCATGAGTGCGGCGCGATGAATTGACTGTTTTGGTGCGGTCGATGTCGTATTTGGAATCATTGCCCAGCGTGGCTGGCCGTGGTGGGGCGGGGTATGTGAATTTTTTCCTACCGCAGGACCTTCATCCGAAATGTTCGGTTGAATGTCTGTTGTATCTGGCGCCGATACAATTGGGCGCCTAGGATACGCGGCATGTTTTCAAGGAGTTTTTTGATGAACAAGCGATTGATTGTGTGTGCCCTGAGCGCGGGCCTGATGCTCGCCGGTTGTCAGTCGGTCAACACCACCAGCGGCGGTGCTGTGGGCGTGGAGCGCAAGCAGTACATGTTCAGCATGTTGTCCACGGACGAAGTGAACCAGATGTACGCCCAGTCCTATCAAAAGACCGTGGGCGAGGCGAGCAGCCAGGGCGTGCTGGACAAGACCAGCACCGAGGCCAAGCGTGTCCAGGCAATTGCCAACCGGTTGATCGCCCAGGCGCCGGTTTTCCGCCCGGACTCGGCGCAGTGGAAATGGGAAGTCAACCTGATCAAGAGCGATGAACTCAACGCCAACTGCGGACCGGGCGGCAAGATCATTTTCTACACCGGTTTGATCGACAGCCTGAAGCTCACCGACGACGAAATCGCTGCGGTCATGGGGCATGAAATCGCCCACGCCCTGCGTGAACACGGTCGCGAAGCGATGTCCAAAGCCTACGGTATCGAGATGGCCAAGCAGGGCGCGGGTGCCTTGTTCGGCCTGGGGCAGGACAGCCTCGCGCTGGCGGACACCGTCGCCAACTACGGCATGACGCTGCCCAACAGCCGCGCCAACGAAAACGAAGCGGACCTGATCGGCCTGGAGCTGGCCGCCCGCGCCGGCTACAACCCGAACGCCGCGATCACCTTGTGGAACAAGATGAGCAAGGCTTCGGAAGGTTCGCCGCCGGAGTTCATGAGCACTCACCCGGCCTCGAGCAGCCGGATTGCTTCGCTGGAGGCGGCGATTCCGAAGGTGATGCCGTTGTACGAGAAAGCGCCGAAGTCCTGATTTTGCGCTGTTGCTCCTGACGCCATCGCGAGCAGGCTCGCTCCCACAGTCGTTTGCATTCCAATGTGGGGGCGAGCCTGCTCGCGATGAACGATGACGCGGTTCAAACCCAGCCGCTGCTCTGCATCGCCTTGTACACTGCCACCACCGCGAGAATGAAGAACGCCGACGCCGCCAGGCGACGGATCAGCGTCAATGGCAGTTTTTCCGCAGCAAAATTACCCGCCAGTACCACCGGCACGTTGGCAATCAGCATGCCGGCGGTGGTGCCGATGATCACCAGCCACAATTCAGGGTATTGCGCGGCGAGCATCACCGTCGCGATTTGTGTCTTGTCGCCGATTTCCGCAAGGAAGAAGGCAATCAGCGTCGTCACGAACGGCCCGAACTTGCGGGAAGTGCTGGCTTCGTCGTCGTCCATCTTGTCCGGCACCAGGGTCCAGAGCGCCGTCGCGGCAAAGCTCGCGGCGAGAATCCAGTGCAGCATCGTATCCGAGAAGAAACCGCCGACCCAGGCACCGACTGCACCGGCTGCCGCGTGGTTGGCCAGGGTGGCGGCGACGATGCCGGCGATGATTGGCCACGGTTTGCGGAAGCGCGCAGCGAGAATCAGCGCGAGCAGTTGCGTCTTGTCGCCGATTTCGGCCAGGGCCACGATTGCGGTGGGGACGAGCAGTGAATCCAGCATCAGGGTTTTCCTAAGGGGCGGGTCGACACGGCTATGACACGTACAGCCTTCCCGCCCCGGGTAAGGTGTGCGTGTCATAGGTCTTGTCAAACCCTGCGATCCGTCTGATGCGGACGCTGGGGTCGCATGCGCCATGGTCTGAGGACCAAGTATGTTGACGCATGCCGGGCGAGCTGGGTGCTCGCGGGAGACTACTCCCCTAGGACGGAGCGGATTCTGCCTAGGCAAACCCGATAGGGCAAGTCCCTTGTTTTAAAAAACGTGTCAGCCGCGTTTGGCCCGATAGATTCGGAATCCCTGGCCCTCGGCCTTGATCGCACACACACCCAGGTGCTCTTCGATCAGTGGCTGGTACTTCAGGAAACTGTTAGCCACCAAGCGAAGTTCGCCGCCGTTTTTCAGGTGTTTCGCTGCTTTTCGCAGCAAGTTCTCCGTGGCGAAATAATCGGTGTGCACCCCGACATGGAACGGCGGGTTGCTCAAAATGGCACTCAAACCCATCGGCGCGGCGTCGATGCCGTCGCCGGTAATCACCTCGGCTTCCAGGCCGTTCGCGGCGAGAGTCAGGCGACTGCTGGCGGCCGCGAACGCGTCGACATCCAGCAGGGTCAATTGGTTGTGCGGGTAACGGCGCTTGACCGCTGCGCCCAGGACCCCGGCGCCGCAACCGAAGTCCAGTAAATGACCGCTCGGCAATTTGTCCAGGTGCTCCAGCAACAACGCGCTGCCACGATCCAGTCGCCCGTGGCTGAACACGCCCGGCAGACTGATGACTGTCAGCGGCCCTTCCGCCAGTGGCAACTCGTAGGTCTGGGCCAGGCTTTCCAGGGATCTGGCCTCTGGCGCATTGGCCACAGTGACTTGCCAGAGCTGGCAATGCCGCGCGCTGTCGAGCTTGCGCGGCTTGCCGAAGGGGTTCAGCTGTTTGGCCGCACCTTCGATGCCGCTGCGCTTTTCACCCACCAGGTACAGCGTTCGACCGGCCAGGCGCGAGGCGAGGGCGTTGAGCAGGTAATCGGTGAGGTCCTTGGCTTTTGGCAGGAACACCACTGCGGTCTCGAATTCACGCTCGGGGGCGGTCACGCCGAAATGGCTGCGGCCCTCGAAACGAGCGTCCAGGGCAGCCTGGTCGCCGGCATGCCAGCACCAGCCGTGGGCGTCGGGCAGGCGTCCCAGCAAGTCGTCGGCGGGCAAACCGGCCAGCAATACCGAACCCTGGAACAACTCGGCCTGACGAAGCAGTACTTCACTGCGCGGATCCATACTCTGCTCCCTGAAAAAAAGTGCGGCAGTTTATCAACTGACGACCCGCAGTGCCTTACCGCTGAAGTAGCCCAGTGCGTTTTCGGTCAATTGCCCCACGATTCGCTGCCGAGCCTCGCGACTGCCCCAGGCGTTGTGCGGTGTGACGATCAGGCGCGGAATGTCGGCGGCGAGCAACGGGTTGCCGGCGGCTGGCGGTTCGATGCTGAGCACGTCCGTGGCGGCGCCGCCAAGGTGGCCGTTACGCAGGGCATCGGCCAGCGCCTGCTCGTCGATCAGGCCACCGCGTGCGGTGTTGACCACGAAGGCGCCCGGCTTCATCGACGCCAGTTCGCGGGCGCCGATGAAGTGGCGAGTGTGCTCGTTGAGCGGGCAGTGCAGGGTCAGGGCATCGATCTGCGGCAACAGCTCCTCCAGCGGCAGGCGGTCCGGGCGGGCAGGGCGCCCTGGAATCTGGCCGAGCAGCACGCGCATGCCAAAGGCTTCGGCCAGGCGGGCGACCGCGCCGCCCAGTTCGCCGTGACCGAGCAGGCCGAGGGTTTTGCCTTCGAGTTCGACGATCGGGTAGTCCAGCAGGCAGAACTGTCTGGCCTGCTGCCAGCGACCTTCGCCCACGGCTTTCTGATAGTCGGCCAGGCGCGTGGCCAGGTTGAGCAGCAGCATGATCGTGTGCTGCGCCACCGATGGCGTGCCGTACCCCTGACAGTTGCAGACCGTCACGCCGTGGGCGCGGGCGGTGGCCAGATCGACGTTGTTGGTGCCGGTGGCGGTGATCAGGATCAGCTTCAGCTCGGGGCTGGCGGCAATGGTCGCGGCGTCGATCAGGATTTTATTGCTGATGGCGACCGTGGCGCCCTTGAGGCGTTCGGTGACCTGCTCCGGTGACGTCTGGGCGAACAGTTGCAGTTCATCGAAACATTCGCGCAGGGGGCTGAGTTCGAGATCGCCGAGGTCCAGCGAGGGGTGGTCGAGGAAAACGGCGCGGCGAATATTCGTCATCAACTGTACCTTTTGTGCGTTGAACTGAAGGCGTAATCTGCCGAGCCTACCAGATGAAACAAATCGTTACGCATTATCGAGACGCACGCGGGACCCTGTGGGAGCGAGCAAGTCCGCTCCCAGGGACGATGCGAGCCGACAGGCGTGAATCATACCGAACTGCCCCAGAGGACCCCCATGTACTGGACAGAATTCCTGACCGTTGCCCTCATCCACCTGCTGGCCGTGGCCAGCCCCGGGCCGGACTTTGCCGTGGTGGTACGCGAGAGCGTGACCCATGGTCGGCGTGCCGGCACCTGGACGGCGCTGGGTGTCGGCACAGCGATTTTCCTCCACGTCGGTTACTCGTTGCTCGGCATCGGCCTGATCGTGTCGCAGTCGATCGTGCTGTTCAACGCCTTGAAATGGGCCGCAGCTGCCTACCTGCTGTACATCGGCTTCAAGGCCTTGCGCGCGCAGCCCGCGAAGCCGGTGGCGGACGACCTGCACAAGGAAGCGGGTGAGCGTACCGCTCGCGGGGCGTTTACCTCGGGCTTCGTGACCAATGGCCTGAACCCGAAGGCCACGCTGTTCTTCCTGTCGCTGTTTACCGTGGTCATCAACCCGCATACCCCGATGGCGGTGCAAGCGGGTTACGGGGTTTACCTCGCTGCCGCAACGGCGACCTGGTTCTGCCTGGTGGCGATGCTGTTCAGCCAACAACGCGTGCGCGCCGGTTTTGCGCGCATGGGCCACTGGTTCGATCGGACCATGGGGGCGGTGCTGATCGCCATCGGCGTGAAACTCGCATTGACCGAAATGCACTGAGTTCACCGCGCTCCCGGCGAACAAATGCTGGCGCAAAGCTAGTATTTGTTCGCCTCTGCAAATCATTCCTTTGGCTGATTTGGCCGGCGTGAGAGGGCACTAGAGTGCTTACTTTCAGCCACGACCGTGCAGTCAGAAAAGGGATTCTTATGTTGCAGACTCGCGTTATCCCCCCAGCCGAAGGCGCTTACCAGTACCCATTGCTGATCAAACGGCTGCTGATGTCCGGGGCTCGCTACGAGAAAACCCGTGAAATCATTTACCGCGATCAGTTGCGCTACAGCTATCCGACCCTGATCGAACGGGTCGCGCGACTGGCCAACGTACTGACGGAGGCTGGCGTCAAGGCCGGTGATACCGTGGCGGTGATGGACTGGGACAGCCATCGCTACCTGGAATGCATGTTCGCCATCCCGATGATCGGCGCGGTGATCCACACCATCAACGTGCGCCTGTCGCCGGAACAGATCCTCTACACCATGAACCATGCCGAGGACCGCTTCGTGCTGGTCAACAGCGAGTTCGTGGGGCTTTACAAGGCGGTGGCCGGGCACCTGACCACGGTCGAGAAAACCCTGCTGCTGACCGACCTGCCGGAAAAGACCGCCGATTTGCCGAACCTCATCGGCGAATACGAGCAGTTGCTGGCGGCCGCGAGCACCCGGTACGACTTCCAGGACTTCGACGAGAATTCGGTCGCGACCACGTTCTACACCACCGGCACCACCGGCAATCCCAAGGGCGTGTATTTCACCCACCGGCAACTGGTGCTGCACACCATGGGCGTGTCGACCATCATGGGCGCCATCGACAGCGTGCGGCTGTTGGGCACCAACGACGTGTACATGCCGATCACCCCGATGTTCCATGTGCATGCCTGGGGTTTGCCGTATGTCGCGACGATGCTCGGCCTCAAGCAGGTGTACCCGGGGCGCTACGACCCGGAATACCTGGTGGAGCTGTGGCGCAAGGAAAAGGTCACCTTTTCCCACTGCGTGCCGACCATCCTGCAAATGCTCCTCAATGCCAAGGCTGCGCAAGACACGGATTTCGCTGGCTGGAAAATCGTCATTGGTGGCAGTGCGTTGAATCGCACGCTGTACGAAGCCGCCAAGGCCAGAGGCATTCAATTGACCGCCGCCTACGGCATGTCGGAAACCGGGCCGCTGGTGTCGTGCGCGCACCTCAACGACGAGTTGATGGCGGGCACCGAAGACGAACGCACCACCTATCGCATCAAGGCCGGGGTGCCCGGGCCACTGGTGGAAGCGGCGATCGTCGACGGCGACGGCAACTTCCTGCCCGCCGACGGAGAGACCCAGGGCGAGTTGGTGCTGCGCGCGCCGTGGCTCACCGAAGGTTATTTCAACGAGCCGCAGAAGGGCTCCGAGCTCTGGGCCGGCGGCTGGCTGCACACCGGTGATGTGGCGACGCTGGACAGCATGGGGGTGATCGACATCCGCGACCGGATCAAGGACGTGATCAAGACCGGCGGCGAGTGGATCTCGTCCCTGGACCTCGAAGACCTGATCAGCCGTCACGCAGCGGTACGCGAAGTAGCAGTGGTGGGCATCGCCGATCCACAGTGGGGCGAGCGTCCGTTTGCCTTGCTGGTGATCCGCGAGGGCCATGTAATCGGGGCCCGGGAACTCAAGGAACACCTCAAGCCATTTGTCGAGCTGGGGCACCTGAGCAAGTGGGCGATCCCGAGCCAGATCGCCCTTGTTACGGAAATTCCCAAGACCAGCGTCGGCAAGCTCGACAAGAAGCGCATCCGCCTCGACATCACCGAATGGCAGGCCAACAACAGCACCTTCCTCTCGACGCTTTAAGCCTTCCCCGGCGTGCCTGAAAAGGCACGCCAGGCCCACCAAGCAAGCGCTTGGCTTGTCATTTCCGGATTTTCAGCCATCCTTCCCCTGCCGACGGGCGTCGGTCTGGCGAAAGGACTGTTCCAGAGTGGCTGGCCGCTGCAAATCACACTTTAGAGGGATCAAGCAGTACTACCTGCTGGCTATAGTCCGCTCAAGGATTTTTAAGAACGGGGCACACGCACAACACGGGGCGATGCAACTTTGGAGTGACGTCGGGAGGCCTCTGGCACCCGGTCAACCACGGCGTTTTTAAAAGTACTCACTGCCATAACAATAATGCACATGGAGTAGCGTCGATGACATCAGCAAACCAGTTCTGGCGCCGGGCGAAACTGCCTCTGGCTGTCAGTCTTGCCTCCACGCTCGCCGGGCCCGCATTCGGCGTCAGTTTCAACATTGGTGAAATCGAAGGTCAGTTCGACTCATCCCTGTCGATTGGCGCCAGCTGGTCGACCGAGAGCGCCAACAAGAACCTCATCGGCGTCAACAACGGTGGTCGCGGACTGTCGCAGACTTCCGATGACGGCCACCTGAACTTCAAGAGCGGGGACACCTTCTCGAAGATCTTCAAGGGTATCCATGACCTTGAGTTGAAATACGGCGACACCGGTGTCTTCGTCCGTGGCAAATACTGGTATGACTTCGAACTCAAGGACGAAAGCCGTCCGTTCAAGGACATCAGCGACAGCAACCGCAAGGAAGGCGCCAAGTCCGCCGGCGGCCAGATCCTCGACGCCTTCGTCTACCACAACTACGCGATCGCCGATCAGCCGGGTTCCGTGCGTCTGGGCAAGCAAGTGGTCAGTTGGGGTGAAAGTACCTTCATCGGCGGCGGCATCAACTCGATCAACCCGATCGACGTGTCCGCGTTCCGTCGTCCGGGTGCCGAGATCAAGGAAGGCCTGATTCCGGTCAACATGTTCTATGTGTCCCAGAGCCTGACCGAAAACCTGTCGACCGAAGCGTTCTATCAGATCGAATGGGACCAGACCGTCGCCGACAACTGCGGCACGTTCTTCTCGCAACCGGACGTGATTGCCGACGGCTGCGACAACAACCTGGCCGTTCTGCGTACGCGTAACGGCCTCAACAGCTCGCTGGCCGCCGCAGGCCTGCCAGCCGGGCTGCGTAACGCCGCCATCAACACCCTGGCGGCCCGTGGCGTGAGATGGGGCGACCCGGATGAAGGTGCCATCGTGCGCCGCGGCCCCGACCGCGACGCCCGCGACAGCGGCCAGTTCGGCGTGTCCTTCAAGTACATGTTCGAACCGCTGGACACCGAGTTCGGTGCCTATTTCATGAACTACCACAGCCGTGCGCCGATCTTCAGCGGCAAAGGGGCTCCGCTGAGCGCGTACAGCGCCACGGCGCTGGGTGGCGCGCTGATCGGTGCAGGTATTCCAGGCGCTATCGTGGGCGGTCCGACCGGGCTGGCTGCACAGCTGCTGCCGTTGCAAGTGGCGGGCAACTCCGGCTACTTCGTCGAGTACCCTGAGGACATTCGCCTGTATGGCCTGAGCTTTTCCACCACGTTGCCTACCGGTACCGCGTGGAGCGGTGAGTTCAGCTACCGTCCGAATGCACCGGTGCAGCTCAACACCACCGACATTCTGTATTCCGGCCTGACGCCGCTGGATCCACGGGTGTCCGTGCTGCAAGGTCAGCCAGGGCAGGATCAACACGGCTATCGCCGCAAGGAAGTGTCGCAACTGCAGACCACCTTCACCCACTTCTTCGATCAGGTGATGGGCGCCGAGCGTCTGACCCTGGTGGGCGAGGTCGGCTGGACGCACGTGGGTGGCCTGGAAAGCACCTCCAAGGCACGTTACGGTCGTGATCCGAGCTACGGCCCCGGCCCGCTGCCTGGTGGTCAGTGCCAGGCGTTGAACGCCAATACCCTGGCGGGCGGAGCGCTAAACAACGTCAGCCGCTACTGCGAAAACGATGGCTTTACCACGACCGATTCCTGGGGCTACCGCGCTCGCGCCATCTGGGAATACAACGACGTGTTCGCCGGCGTGAACTTCAAGCCGAACATCGCCTGGTCCCATGACGTCGACGGCTACTCGCCGGGTCCTGGCGGCAACTTCGAGGAAGGTCGCAAGGCGGTCAGCCTGGGTCTGGATGCCGAGTACCAGAACACCTACACCGCGTCGTTGGCCTACACCAACTTCTTCGACGGCAAGTACACCACCGTGGACGATCGCGACTTCGTTGCGCTCAGCTTCGGCGTGAACTTCTAAGCACTGCATTTTCAGGACGAACACACTTATGAAAACAACAAAGAGTCTGTTCCACGTTGGTGTTCTGGGGCTTACGCTGCTGGCCACCAGTGTGATGGCTGCGGTCCCCGCAGCCGAAGCGGACAAGCTGGGCAAAAGCCTGACGCCGATGGGCGCCGAGATGGCGGGCAATGCCGACGGTTCGATCCCGGCCTGGAAACCGATGGCGAAAAACGCCGGCACCGTCGACAGCAAAGGCTTCCTGTCGAACCCGTACGCCAGTGAACAACCGCTGTTCACCATCACCGCGCAGAACGTCGACCAGTACAAGGACAAGCTTGCACCGGGCCAGTACGCGATGTTCAAGCGCTACCCGGAAACCTTCAAGATGCCGGTCTACACGTCCCATCGCGGTGCCACCGTGCCCGATGACGTGTTTGCCGCCATCAAGAAAAACGCCACCAACACCACGTTGGTCGGCGGCGGCAACGGTCTGGAAAATTTCGAAACCGCCGTGCCGTTCCCGATTCCAAAAAGCGGCGTCGAGGTGATCTGGAACCACATTACCCGTTATCGCGGCGGCAGCGTGACCCGTCTGGTGACCCAGGCCACACCGCAGCCGAACGGTTCGTACAGCCTGGTGTACTTCCAGGACCAGTTCGTGTTCCGCGACAAGATGAAGGACTACGATCCGGCGAACCCGGGCAACATCCTGTTCTACTTCAAGCAGAAAGTGACCGCGCCGTCGCGTCTGGCCGGTGGCGTGCTGCTGGTGCACGAAACCCTCGACCAGGTGAAGGAACCCCGTGCCGCATGGGTCTACAACGCCGGCCAGCGTCGTGTGCGCCGTGCGCCGCAAGTGTCCTATGACGGCCCGGGTACCGCAGCCGACGGCCTGCGTACGTCCGACAACCTGGACATGTACAACGGTGCGCCGGATCGCTACGACTGGAAACTCGAAGGCAAGAAAGAGATGTACATCGCTTCCGACAGCTACAAGCTCGACGATCCGAAGCTGAAGTACTCCGACATCATCAAGGCCGGTCACATCAACCAGGACCTGGCACGCTACGAGCTGCGCCGGGTCTGGCATGTGGTCGCCACCTTGAAGGATGGCCAGCGCCACATCTACGCCAAGCGTGACTTCTACATCGACGAAGACACCTGGCAAGCGGCGGTGATCGACCACTACGACGGCCGCGGCCAACTGTGGCGCGTTGCCGAAGCGCACGCCGAGAACTACTACGACAAGCAAGTGCCGTGGTACGCCCTGGAAACCCTGTACGACCTGCAATCGGGCCGTTACCTGGCACTGGGCATGAAAAACGAAGAGAAGCAGGCGTATGACTTCGGCTTCACCGCCACCACCAGCGACTTCACCCCGGCGGCATTGCGCCAGGATGGGGTTCGTTAACCGCAACTGAAGAGGCCGCATCCTCGAAAAAAAGCCCCGATCGGTTCGGGGCTTTTTTTTGTTCGTGACTTTTTGTAGCCATTTGTAGCAATAACCTTCATTACCTCCGCATTTACCGCTAGTCTGCAAAAATCTGCAACGCCGCCACCCGCAATTCAAACAAGAGCCGGCCATGACTGATCTGTCCCCCATCCCGGGCCCTGCCAGCGTTTCCGTCGCGACATTGGACGGGCGTTTTTTTCGCCCGCCGTTGCCCGACGGTTACGTCCTGCGGCCGCGTTTATGCGAGCGTTTAAGCGCCGGGCTCGGTGGCAGGCTGTTGCTGGTCAGTGCACCGGCGGGGTTTGGCAAGAGTTCGCTGGCCGTGGAGTTCTGCCAGGGCTTGCCCGATCACTGGCAAAGCCTGTGGCTGGGCCTGAGCCCGCGGGACAACGACCCGGGCCGGTTTCTCGAACGGTTGCTCGAAGGCCTTCAGGACTTTTTTCCACAACTGGGCCGTCAGTCGCTCGGCCTGTTGAAAATGCGCCAACGGCATCAGCCGTTCGCATTCGAGGAATGGCTCGATGGCCTGCTCGACGAGCTGGCTGTGCATCTGTTGCCGACGGCACCGCTGCTGCTGGTCCTCGACGACTACCATCTGGCCCAGGGCCCGGTGCTCGATCGCTGCCTGCAATTTTTCCTCAATCATCTTCCCGACGGCCTGCTGGTGATGGTCACCAGTCGTCAGCGCCCGGACTGGCACTTGGCGCGCCTGCGGTTGTCCCGCCAGTTGCTTGAGTTGCATGAACAGGATCTGCGCCTGACCCACGAAGAGGCCTCGACCCTGCTCGACCGGCACAGCACCTCCCTGCGTGGCGAAGCGCTGGAGAACCTGATCCAGCGCAGCGAAGGCTGGGTGGCCGGCCTGCGCTTCTGGTTGCTGGCGGCGTCCGAGGCCGGTTCCGAAGGCCCGCTACCCCAGTCATTGAACGGCGGGGAAGGGCTGATTCGCGATTACCTGCTGGAAGAGGTCATCGATTGTCTGCCCGCCGACGTGCAGGCATTCCTGTATGACACGGCGTCCCAGGAGCGTTTTTGCAGCGAGCTGTGCGACGCCATCCGCGAAGCCCATGACAGCGCCGAGATCCTGCGGTTTCTGCTCGCGCATCAAGTGTTCCTGGTGCCGTTGGACGAGCACGGTCACTGGTACCGTTATCACCATCTGTTTTCCGATCTGCTGCGCACCCGGCCGACCCGCCAGGCAATGGTACCGGCCGCCAGCCTGCACCTGCGCGCCTGTCGCTGGTTCAACGCCCAGGGGCTGCTCGACGAGGCGGTGGAACAGGCGTTGCGCGCCGGGCATCTGGATGTCGCCGCCAACCTGGTGCAGAACCTTTCCGAAGAACAATTGCTGGCCGAACAGAACGTCGGCATGTTGCTGCGCTGGAAAATGGACTTGCCCGACAGCCTGCTGATCAGCACGCCACGTTTGATCGTGCTCTACAGCTGGGCGCTGGGGCTGGCCTGTCAGTTGGATGCGGCCGAGGAGCTGGCCAGTCACCTGAGCCGCTTCCTCCCGGCGCCATCGGCCACCGCGCAGAAATCCATGCTGGCGCAGTGGCTGGCCTTGAGCGGCATCATTGCCCGGGGGCGCGGCAATCGGAGCTTGACCCTGCTCTATTGCACCGAAGCCCTGGAGAGCCTCCCGGCCAAGCGTTATGGCCAGCGCCTGATGTGCCTCTCGACCCTGTCCAATCTGGCGATTGCCGACAGCGACCTGTGGCGTGCCCGTGGCCTGAACCGCGAGTCGCTGGAGCTGGCGCAACGCGTCGGCAACCCGCTGTTCGAAGCCCTGGCCCATTACGACCGCGCCCGTGTATTGCAGGCGCGTGGGGAAATCCTGCGTTCGCTGGATGAAGTCCGCCAGGGGCTGCAACGCCTGCAGGGCCTGTCGCCGCAGCGGCTCTACGCGGTGCGCGCGCGATTGACGCTGTACGAGGGGTTTCTGCTGGCGCTGCGCCTGCAACCGCAGGCTGCGCGCCAGCGCTTGCAGACAGGTTTGAGCGAAGCCCGCGCCTGTCGCGACATCAGCGTATTGATCGGCCATTGCGTGATCGCCAGGCTAGAAGGCAGTAGCGGCGAATTCGCCAGGGCGTTCGCCGAACTCGCCGAAGCCGAACGGTTGATGCACATCTGGGACGTGCCGCCGATCTATTACCTGGCGATGATCACCCTGGTCAAATGCGAGCTCTGGCTGGCCCAGGGGCGTACCGACCTGGCGGAAGCCTGGCTGGCGCGCCTGGGGCAGACCTACAACGGCGAGCAACCGGCCGCGCCGCCGGAGTTTCATCCGCAACTGCCGCTGCATATCGAGTTGCAGCAGGCCTTGCTAGAGGCCATCCAGGGCCAGCCAATGCTTGCCGAGGGACGTTTGAAGGCCTTGCTCGAGCGCGGCCAGCAAACCGGTCATCAACTGCTCAGTACCATGGCCCTGACGCAACAGGTCGAGTTGCTGCTGGATAACGGCCGTGAACCGCAGGCGCGACAGGTTTTCGCCCAGGCGCTGGAGACGGCGAACGGCGGAGCCCTGCAGCCTTTCGACAACTTGTTGAAAAAGCACCCTGACTGGCTGCGCGAACAACTGCAGCACGGTGCGGCCGCACCGGTTTCGCAGAGCCTGTCGGACCGGCTCCCCGTCGTCGCTGCCCGGGTTCCCCTTGAGCCCGCCTGCGAACAGCTCAGTTCCCGTGAACTGGCGGTGCTGAAACTCATCGCTCAAGGTTGCTCGAACCAGGAAATCAGCGACCAGTTGTTTATTTCCCTGCACACGGTGAAGACCCACGCCAGCCACATCAACAGCAAACTCGGGGTCGAGCGGCGCACCCAGGCGGTAGCGCGGGCGAAGGCGCTGGGTGTGTTGGGCTGATATCGCCAGTCGGTTCACCTTGTGTTCAAGGATGGGCGGCCAATGTGTGCGAAAATCCCTCATCCCCCGTTTATCGAGCAGGCTCCCGATGTCGCAAAAATCGCCCCTCATCCGCGAAACCTTCCCCGTCGGCCCGTTGCAGTGCAACTGCACGAATGAGCAGAAGCGTAAGTGGTTGAATTAAATAATAAATTCTATTTTTTTTAGAAAAATCAAATAGTTGCGTCATTGCAGTTTAATGCAGTGTTTTGCGAGTTTTAGCAGGGTTTTGCTTTTTCGGTGTGCCGGATTTGTGCCACGCATTGCGATTCATCGAGCAATGGCCTGGCTAGCTCAAGGCTACGTTCATTTGAGTAAGGAACGTAGCCTTGAGACGTTGCGTCTCGCATTGGTTTACTGAGTTAACGATGCAAAAGCATTCAAAATCTCTTTGATTTCGATAATATCTTCTCCATTATCATTATATGTAGAACGCGCTTTTATCTGGTCGGCCGTCATGCGTGGCCAGAATCGCTCTAGTACATCGTCTTTTCGTATTGTAAGCGCGGTAGCGATTATTTTTTTTGCGTCACAGGTGTCTGTGTATGCAATATTGGCTTGGTGAGAATCAATAAAAAGCTGAGGATCTAAATAGTTCTCTGGTTCTCGTTTTCTAGTTGAGAAGGCAATTCTTCCTTCTGCCTTCAGTTTTGCAATGTTTTCAGTATTTCTGGTGTGTTGTATTTCATCGCCAACATCTGAATCGATTAATATTCCCCAGTTCAGATCTAGCTGCTCTATGAGCTTTTTTGAAACCCAATGTTTGAGGTTTCCGCAACCTCCTATTGGGATGCACGCGATGCCCAGTTCGTGAAGAGTTTTCTCAATATCTCCATTGTTCTTAAGGGCAGTTGCTGCATGGTTAAGGAAAGTGACGTCGCTATGGCCTTCGACCAATAACACAGCCTTTGACGCCGCTATTTCCCTTTCTGGCAGTACGCCGAGGCTTTGCGCGACTTTCTCTAAAACATCATCTCCTCCAAACTGTATGCAGGGATTTCCTGTGTTGTCTTTTTCAATAAAACGTATTGATTCCAACGGTAATAGGCCTGCTAGTGCAGGCACATGCGTGGTTAGTATTATCTGACAGTCAGGTCGGCATGATAGCGAGATTAGTGCTTCGATAAGCATGATCTGATAACTAGGATGTTGCGAGGTTTCCGGTTCCTCAATCGCATAGATTACTCTTGGGGAACTGTTCTCTGCTTTTATTTTTTCCGCCTCGGCGCGAAAAAAGTTGAGAAGGATCAATCTTCTTACGCCACTACCGCGTTTGTTTATCGGTACGCCATCTTCGCCATCCAGTGTAAAACTAAATGTCCATTTTGGTTTTTCTTTGAATCTAGGGTGTAATTCCGAAGCTAGGGCCGGGTCCATTTCCCTGAGTTTTTCTTTGGTTCTTTCAGCGACTTCTAGGACCGATTTTTCAATTTTCTCTTGTAAGGCATCAATCTCAGCTTGCAGAGCTTTTTTCGCCTGATCTACCGCAACTTGCATAGGGTTTTTTGCTTCTGGATCGGCATCATTGCTTTCTCTATCGGATTTAAATAGTGCGAATGTAGGAAGTTCTGCTTCTATTTTTTTGTAAATGGCTTTGGATTCTTTTTCCAAAGAGCTTACATCCAGGTATTGATCCTGGAGCAGCAAATTTTCAACGCTGCCCCAGAGCGCTTCTCTCCAAAGTGAAGCTACCCTTTTATCCGCTACCCGATCCTGTATGCCAAGTTCTTGTCCGAGTTGTTTTAGATCCCCTAGCTTCAAGTTATGCAGGTTGCTCAGTCTTTCAGTCGAAGGGTGTAGACATTTTAGGTGTATAGAAGGACCGCTAACGGTCTTTTGTATCTTATAGAGTTTCCTGATTTCAATTTCGCCCGTGGAATTTACCAGGTACTCTTTTTTGAAGCTGGTGGGGTAGTTTTCATCAACAATTAACTCGGTTGGCAGGTCGTCGAATATGCAGGTTATCTCGATGTCTGTGTTTTCTGTTTTTACATTCTTGTCGCCAATATCGATTTTTACGTTTTTGTTGTTGAAAAAAATCTCCAGCGCTTCAAGAATTGTCGACTTTCCGGCGTCATTGCGCCCTGTAATAGCCGTAAGACAGTCTTCAAATGATATGCTTGTTCGATCCCTATAGCCGCGAAAATTGCAAATAACTAATTCCTTCAGTCTCATTACATACTTTCCTTATAGTGAGTTTGTTTTTCAAGTGCGGTTTGGCGTATCTATCATCGGATTAGAAAGAACAGATTAGTATTGATAATTCGAATAATGGTAGCAGAGAGCTACTCCGGCGCTGAAGTTTTCATAGGTTCTGATTCCTACCTCGCGAGAAATGTACCGGTACAGATTTTCTAAAAACCTTACCGTGAGCATGACAGGGCATTGCTTGAACCTGAGGACATTCGCAAAACCATGCAGCCATGAGCACTAATCTGCTCAGGCCATACGAGTGTCAGCCTATGCAAGCCTTACTCACTGTCGACCAGCTTTCTGCCTGTCTACAAAAATCCGTCGCAAGCATCCGTAGCGATGCTACTCGTAATCCCCAGGCTCTACCGCCAATCTGTCGTCTGCCCGGGACTAAACGTTTGCTATGGCGTTTGGAGGATGTGGAGACATGGCTGGCAGAGCATGTCGTTGGTAGTGGTTTTGCAACGTCAGGTGCGGAGCATCAGCACGCTCGGCCAGGGCGCCCTACTAAAGCCGCGCAAATCGCTCAGCAGCGCCGCTCTGCAAAATGAGCTCCCGGGGTTCTCTTTCTGAGCGGGTGGAACAATTACGAAAATCCGCCCCAACAAGACCTACTGTAGCGCTGCCACCTACCCCCTTGTTTCTGCCGGGCTTAAGTGAATTCAGTCGTGCAATGCCTAATCACCTTGCCCGTTCCAGCTTGTTCGCCCCGGTGGCTCGTGGAGGTAAGAAAATGCACAAGGAAACGGTATTGGTCAGCCGAAAGGACGCTGTGCTCACTTTTTGGGGTGAACAGTTAGATGAGGCCCAGGCCGATGTTTGGATGCAGTTGATGCACGAGGCAATTAAAGCTCCGCTAGGTGATGCTGTGCCAATCAATCGTGCACGTCTGCTGCGAACGATAGGTAGGCAGACCGGGAATTATGAGTATCAGTGGTTGCACCGAACGATGAAAGCGTTGAGCTTTGCCATGCTGATCGTCGAGTTGACGAAGGATGGTATGCCGAAGCTTGAGGTTGGCAGAGCAGAGTCACTGCATCTGATTGATAAGTTTATGTACGACCCAGAGCGAGAGAGCTACATCGTCCGTATCGATCCAAGGTGGCGTTTTCTGTACCGTAATCGCGAGTACGCATTAATCGATTGGGAGAAGCGGCTGCGTATTCGCAAAGGTCAAGATATGGCCAAGGCCTTGCAGCGTCTCGTCGCAACTTCGAGTGAGTCTGTGCAGCGATTTCAGCTCGTTTGGTTGAAGGAACGCTTCCAGTACTCCAGTCCAATGCGCAAATTCAGGGCTTCATTAGATGCTGCGATGCAGGAGTTGGAACGCGTGGAGGTCATTGCAGCCGGAAGAATCGAGCTCAGCACTAAAGGGGTGGAGCAGGCAGTGTGGACACGCCTTTAACCCGGTTGACCTATCGGGGTTGTGTTCCGCCCGCTTCGGGGTTGCATTCCGGTCAGTCGGGGTTGCATTCCGCTTTATCGGGGTTGCGTTCCCCCCGAGGTGCTAGAGGCCGCGTAATCCGTGGTGTCCAAAGGAGCAAAATGCCTTCTACCTTTTTTCTACTGTTTAACTACCATCACGATGCTGTGGATAACCTTACTTTTAGACATCATTCGATGTCGTCCGACCGCACGAGCTTGAGTGTTGTATTTGTTCGAAACACGACTGCCAAAGCGCTAGACCAGCCCGCACTCGATGGGACTAACCCAATACGGTCTGTTGCTGACGCGCTCCTTTTCGATTTTTCTGATTTCTAACTGAACTCCTTCCTAAATCCCCAATTCGGATAAATGCTTTTTTATTTCATCCAGTTTTAGTATTTTCTTTAGTTGTAGGTATGTCGAGAATGCTCGTCCGAAACCATAACCATCGCCAAATCTTCCGTATGGATCTGTTGTAGCTAGATATCTGTATGAAGCGATGGTTGATGTAAGAGAAAAAGAACCATGAACCAAGTAATCCATAAAGACTTTATTTAATGCCTCCTCGGTTGTCGATTGTTCCAAGGTTTTTGAGATGGTTTTTACTATGGTTGAGGTCTGGTGAGCCTCGCCCCACAACGCAGACCAGATATCCTCTGGTCCGCTCCAATAAATATCTTCTGCATTATGAAAAAGCTGAGAAAGAAGGTTCAATATCTGTGTCGGATGTCTTCTTACATCTCCTCGAAAGTATTTATAGAGTCTGTTCGATTCCACCATATCTGGCCAGCCAAGGCTCTTGGTCTTCTGGTCGATAATGCAACTGAGTTGATATGGGCTTGACGCTCCAGCACCCATGCGCAGGTGATTCATTAGTGCGATAGTCCGTAGCTTTATGCGATCACCGCTATTTTTAGAATTCATAAATTTATCGTCCTTAAGAATTTTCTCGGGTAATGAAACGTAGCAACAAGCGACGTGAAGCACCAAAAGGGATCGGTATGTAGTGGACGGTGACTGGTGTGTGATCCGTTGCGGCACCTTAGAGGGGGCTGAGGTTTGAAATGCATTTGTTACACCGTCGATTACACGCTGCTCCCTTTTGGTGTTTATCAAAAATGCTCCGGTGACGTAGTGAGATTTTGGTGTTGGGTAGCGGTGATTTTTTTGTAGTCAGGCGTCATGCAGTATCGGGATACATATTTTGTAAATTGGGTATATCCGATACTTAGTTTGGGTGCACTGCTGGCGTATATATTAATCAGCGTATGGCCTGCATTGATTTGTTTTTGAAAAGTATCTTGCAGCTTAAGGAAGTCAACCTTCCCCTGGCCGCGCCTGGCCTCAGAATTAGGGCTGTTGAAAGCTTTCATGATGGTTCCTGTTTGATGGTTTTTTCTATGTCTAACAGGAGGAAAGAAAATTTGGAAGAAGTTAGTTAAAGATTTTTATTGTATATGCGATTTAGCGCGATTTAGCGCGATTTAATGCGACGCAAAGAAGATTAATGCGATTGATGTCTGAGATTTAACCTGCCGCATTAAATCGCATAGATTCGCAAACGATATGACGGCAAGATGTGTGTTGTACGGGTACAGGCTTCGCCCTTCCTCTCCCGACACCTTGTCTTACTCGCCTGAGGCTCGACGGAATCTTGTTCTGCGAAGCCCACTATCGCTACCGCGACACAAGCAATGTCATGTGAAAAGGAGCGCAGCTATGATCGATACCGAACTACCAAAAACGAAAGCCCGCCGACGCGGTAAGCCGATTGAGGTTTGGGTGAATGATGAGGAAAAAACGCGCATCACCGCACGTGCCGAGCAGTGCGGGATGTCCCGCTCTGGATACTTGCGGGCTGTTGGATTGAACTACCCAATTCGGTCTGTGGTAGACCTGACCGCCGTCGCCGACTTGGTAAAGGTCAATGGCGACCTTGGGCGAGTAGCAGGCCTATTGAAGTTATGGCTGTCTGAGAAGCGTGGGCGGGGAGAACGAGTGTTGGAAGTTGACGCCATGATGCTGGAGTTTCGTGGACTACAGGGAGAGGTTAGGTCGATTATGAGCAAGATTGTTTACGAGCGGAGTTAACTCTGGTCGTGAAGGTTTTCTAGTATCTAATTAGGTGTCGGATGCGGAGGGGGGCGTGCAGCTACGTTGGTTAATCTAAAACCATTTTATCTAGCGAAGTTTAATATTAAATCATTGCACTGATCATAAGCTGGCTGTTGAGATCGAAGCTCGCAAGGCCGAGCGTAGCGGGGACGCTTTTACAAATATTTTATGCTATGCAGTGAAAAAAAAGAGAATATTAGCAGTGAATATTGCTCTAGGATGGTGTGCGGAGCTGGAATGAACACTGGAGGATTCATGCGCGAGAAATCTCACGACGAAATCATGGGCAGAAATTACCGTGAACGACCGGCAGAAGCTGTGGCAATGTTCCAAGCACTTCTGTTCGAAGGTGGGCAACTTGGTGAATGGCGCATTTTTTTTCGCCATATCCGGAAAGCATTCTTGAGACGCTGAGTACGTGTAGGTTTACCAGCTTCTGGGGGATATCGCGCCAATGGACAGCTCACGAAGATCTGTTTAGAAAGCGCCGTTTCAGCTACTCCGTCGAATAGCCTTCAATCCTATGGGAGGTTGGCTGCCCTGGTACAAAATATCCGCAGCGACTTAGCATACCCTCGTGGTGGACAGGGGAAGCCGTCTACGTCTAAAATCCCAAAATAGGTTTTTTTGAAGATAATCATGACAGAAGACACAAACGTTAAGAAGCCACGCACCAGCACAGTTGGACGGGCGAAGGCTTTGGAACGCTCATCACCCCCTAGCCAGTCGATCTACAAGGATGAATCGGTTTCTCTGAGCAACGGAAATAGTCTGAATCATTATGACCATTGGGATACACCCACTGTTATCATTTCAGACGGTGCATACGGCATTCTAGGATTTGAAGGCGACACGTCAGATCATTTGGGCATCCCTGAGTGGTACGAGCCTCACATTCAGGCATGGAGTAAGCGTGCGACCGCTCAAACAACACTTTGGTTTTGGAATTCTGAAATTGGCTGGGCTGCAGCACATCCAATTCTTCAAAAACATGGGTGGCGTTATGTAAATGCTAATACTTGGAATAAAGGCAAAGCCCATGTGGCTGGAAACGTAAACACAGCTAAAATCCGACGCTTTCCGGTAGTTTCTGAAGTATGCGTTCAATATGTTTTCGAAGCACGGATCGAAAATGAGACTTTGCAACATTGGCTTCACAAAGAGTGGAAAAGAACAGGACTCACTCTTCGGTCAGCAAATGAAGCGTGCGGAGTCAAAGATGCAGCTACCAGGAAATATTTAGACCAAGGGCATTTGTGGTACTTCCCGCCTCCAGAAGTGTTTGCCAAGATGGCTGTGTATGCCAATGAGAAAGGTAGACCTGAAGGTCGCCCTTATCTTTCTCAAGATGGCATCCGTCCCATGACGGCCGACGACTGGTCTAAAATGCGCTCAAAGTTTTATTGCCCGCACGGCTGGATGAACGTGTGGGATCGGCCCCCTCTCAAGGGATCGGAGCGTATAAAAGTACCCGATAAAGGCGCCAAGGTTGCTCATTTGAATCAGAAGCCACTGGACCTGATGAAGTTGATCATTGAGGCTTCTTCCGATCCAGGTGACGTAATTTGGGAGCCCTTTGGTGGTTTGTTTTCTGCCAGTCTTGCGGCAAAACAGACACAGCGCAGGGCATTTTCAGCTGAGCTCGACTCCGATTACTTTCAACTTGCTCTATCTCGCTTTCAGATAGAACCAGATTTGTTCACTTAAGTAGAACTTCTTCAGCATCTAAGTCTTGGATGTTGAATCTTTCAGCTAAAGCCGCTTTGATAGCGGCTTCGTCACGACTAGCCAAAAGCTTATTCCATTGACCAATTGTCATACCATGGTACTCAGTCGCGTAAATTGATTCCGCAAAGGCTTCGATTTCATTGTGCCCTATCCGATCTAGCTTGGCGAAATTGGTATCTAGGCGGTAACTGAATTTGGCCATCAAAGTTTTTAACTTTTGCTGGTAGTCTTGCGAAGGAGAGTAACTATTACTATCTTCTCCCCAGGAAGCCATTAGCGCAGCAGCCTCTTCCAGATTTCTTTTTTCAATAGCTGAATCGTTATTCGCTTGCCACTTATAACCTGCAGTATTCGTTTGCTGGAGGTTTCTGGTGCGTGCCTTTGTATCCTGCGGTTCAAGCACCAAATAATCAGGGGGATTATGATAATGGCTATCCCGGGCGCTGGCTACAGACGCTCCTGACGCAACCGAAACACCAATAATTCTTGGTCGCCCAAAAATGACGAATTCCGGTAGCCATGCGATTAGTGCGAGATACGTGTGGTCGTCCAAGAAGTGGTTTTGGCTATCCTTAAAGCGTCCGGTTATTTCTGTTGCTAGCGGAAACCACGCTTTAATTTCAAATCCGGGAGTCGGAGCCACGGCTCCCTCAAATATAATGTCGGGAAATCCTGGATCTTGGCGTTTCCATTTGCCGAGCGCGTGGAACTCCTCCTTCTCATTGAGAAATTCACACGTATTGAACTCGATCATATTTCCCATGAGAGGCGAGAGTTTTGAAATGACCTTGGAAAGGTTAACTGACGCTTCAGGCGACACTGGCTTATTTATCAGGAGAACGTCAAAAATGCGTCCCGATAATTCATTTAAGTGTTGGCTCGCTGCCTGGATAATTTGATTTGTGTTCATGAATTGCACCGAGGACGGAGTGAAAGATCACCGTTGCCTCTACCTCAAGGGCATCGCAAACCGAAACAAACTCAACCATGTCTAAACGCCGCTCACCACTCTCGTACTTCGATACGAAGGACTGGGGTCTGCCTAGGCGTGCAGCTAGTTCAGCTTGCGTCATTCCTTGACGCTCGCGGGCCAGCGTCATAATTCGACGAAAAGCTCCATAGGCGGGCGTGTGTAGAGATTTAACCATTCCGGTATTCTCTAACCTATATTGGGATATCCCATTTCGGGATTATCGATAGCCAACAAACACAGGCTCCACGCGTTAGCTTGCATTTACGAAATTCGTAATCGGCTGGCGGATACACCTTCCTGACCATGCAGCGGTATGTTCTGCTTTTTTTGCGCGACCTGTTGCGATGATCCGCATCGACACCTCCTGGCTCGCCACTGAGCCTATGCGCTCGCTGGCACCAGTTTTGGAGGGGCGTGGCGGTCTTCGGTGTGGCGAGCCTTCCATGCTGCTTGCATTCGTTTCGATTCACAGACTCACTCTGCTAGAGCAGAATGCCGCGCAAGACCTTTTGGAGGAGCGTCAGATGCCGGATCTAAAAACAATGTTTCAACTTAGCGGCCGTGGCTACGCGGCAGCGGGCTTGAGCCATGCCACCCTAATTATTATTGACGCCCAGAACGAGTATCTCAGCGGCCCACTGGCGCTGAAAGGTGTAGATTCTGCCGTAGTCAATATCGGCAAATTGGTAGCCGCAGCGCGAGCCCTCGGTCGGCCTGTAGTTCATATCCACCACCTCGGAACTGTCGGCGGACTATTTGATCCCCAAGGTGAACGCGGTGATTTTATATCTGAACTGCGTCCCCAAGCAGCTGAGTCGATTGTAGAAAAACGTCTGCCGAACGCTTTCAATGGCACTGGTTTGGATGAGTTGCTGCAAAAACTTGGCCACGTTGACTTGATAGTTTGCGGTTTCATGAGCCATTCGAGTGTTAGTGCCACGGTAAGGGCCGCTAAAGATTATGGCTATCGATGTACTTTGGTTGAGGACGCATGTGCTACCCGTGACCTGCCAAGCAAGCTCGGAGTGGTAACAGCCGAAGTCGTGCACCAGACCGAAATGGTAATCATGGCTGATAATTTTGCAACTCTAGCTTTGACTGAAGATCTGATTTGATCATCGGAGCAATATTTTTTCGGCGGACTAGTAATACGCTTTCTACCACTGGGAGATGCTGAGAAATACGCCGATCGGCTCTCAGCGAGACTAGACCGATTTAAATCGCGCGCTGTTGATGCCTTTTCGAGCGTGAGTAAGATCAGGCCTAGTGACTGGTCCTCAGTCTATAAGCATATTGCCTAGAAAGCGGCATTCTGAATGGCCCCCTCTGTAGGCAGTTGAGCGCCTAGGCCACAACGCCACAGCACTCTAAAAAATCCTCATAATGCTGATGGGGAACATAGGTCGATCAACCGAAAAAATGCCCTAGCATTGTTAAGTGCGGGGCAGTTGATCGGAAATTGATGTGCGACCAGATGACGTCACAGAAAAAATACAATGGGGGTGCAGTGCTGAGCTTCCTCCGCCTCAGCCTAATTACCGTCGACACCAGTTGCTGCGCCGCTTTCAGCTACCTATTCATACGCGTGTTTATAATTGATTTTACTTGGCGTCTGGTATGGCTGGGCAACTCACAATTAGCGGGTTAATTGCTAAGCGAGCTTCTTGGCTAAGTCCTCCGTTTTGGGATGGTAATAACGCATGAGCATGCGCGTGTCCTGATGGCCAGTAATCTTGGTCAGTTCATGTAGCGGGAATATTTCCGCTAGACGCGAGGTTGCCTCATGACGTAGATCGTGGAAGCGCAAATCTATTAGGAACGGATCGGCCTTTATGCGCTTGTCGATCTTGTCTTGGGAGATTTTCTTCTGTTTGAGGTGAAGGAACAGGCCTTCGCTGTAGGCGTTGCGTGCATCGGCGATAGCATCGGCGAACGCTTTAGTAATTGAATCGGGTCTGCTCCGAAAGCAGCGTCCATCGTCCCGCTCGGCAAGGTTTTTCAATATATCCACTGCCTTGCTGGAGAGGGGAACGCCACGTGAAGAGCCGTTCTTGGTCATTGGGAGCAGAGCAACTCGTTTATCTAGATTGACGTTATTGCTCTGCAAGCCAGTTATTTCACTGCGGCGCATCGCGGTTTCCACTGCGAAGGTCATAATTTTTGGTAGCTCGGTTGAGCGAGAGTGACGGCGAATCATTTCGAGCTCGTCCAGATGCTCGCACACGAGCTTTCCATTGTTTTGTGTCCATACATCTGCACTGAGAACCCGTCGCTCGCGTGCGTCGTCAACGCTCGGTTGGCGGATTAGTTCTACCGGATTGCTTAGTGACTCCATGCGCCATTCTTTGCGAGCGATGGTGAATACGTGAGAGATCAAGGCCAGCTCGCGGCGTACTGTGGAGGGAGCTAGGCCGTCCCCGAGGCGCTTATCGCGGTAAGTTGCTATATCGGAGCCTCGAATGCTGGCAAGCGAGCGAAGAGCCAGTGGATGACGTTGCATGGCCTGGATACGTGACAGCTCGGAGGCGCTACTGCGTTTTTTGCTGGTCACTTCCTTGGCGTACAACTCCAATGCGCTGGCGAAGGAGGTCGCTTCAGCTTCGCTGCGGCTTACGAATACGCCAGCGTCCATTTCCCGCTCTATCATGGTCGCCCAGGTTTTTGCTTCTACCTGGGTATTGAATGTGCGTGTCTGTTGGGGCCACCCTTTGCGTCTGATCTGGGCGTGCCATTGGTGGGGGCCTTTTTTCCTAAACGTCGCCATCGCTTTTCGCACTGTGCCAAAAATGTGCCATTAACTTTACAGGAACACCCATGGAAGCCGCAAAGCCCTTGCTTATCCGCGAAACCTTCCCCGTCGGCCCTTTGCAGTGCAACTGCACGATCATCGGTGATCCGGTCACGAAAAAGGCGGTGGTGGTCGACCCGGGTGGCAATCACGAATTGATCCTCGCCCGGCTCGACGCGCTGGGCCTGAAGGTGGTCAGCATCATCCACACCCACGCGCACCTCGATCATTTCCTGGCCTCCGGGCAGTTGAAGGAAAAGACCGGCGCGACCCTGCACCTGCACAAGGAAGACCAGTTCCTCTGGGACAACCTGGAAATGCAATGCCAGATGTTCGGGGTGCCTTATACCCCGGTGCCTTCCCCTGATCGCTGGCTGGCCGATGACGAGGAACTGGCCTGCGGCTGCGGCGTAGCGCTGCACACCCCGGGCCACACGCCGGGTTCCATGAGTTTCTGGTTTTCAGAGGCCAAGCTGCTGATTGCCGGAGACACACTGTTCCGTCGCGGAGTCGGGCGCACGGATTTGTGGGGGGGTGATCAGGCGACCATCGTGCGTTCGATCAAGCAGCGTTTGTATACCCTGGACGAGGACGCGACGGTGGTGACGGGCCACGGACCGGACACGCGCCTGGGCGATGAAATGCGCGACAACCCTTTTGTGCGCGCTTGAAGGTCGGCTACGGAATTTTCGGCGTCTGGCGTGATCCAAAGCGCGCAAAGGCCGATGTCCGTTGCACCACAGAATGCCAAGAGTAGGAGCTTTTCATGTTCACCAAACAGCGTTTGATTATCGTCGCTACTGCTGTGGCCTTGCTGTCTGGCTGCGCCTCGCCCAACCCTTACGACAACCAGGGTCAGGCTGACGGCGGCTCCGCAGGCATGAACAAAACCGCGAAGTACGGCGGCCTGGGCGCATTGGCCGGCGCACTTGCAGGTGCTGCCATCGACCACAACAACCGTGGCAAGGGGGCGCTGATTGGTGCCGCCGTGGTGGGCGCTTCCGCTGCCGGCTATGGTTACTACGCCGACCAGCAGGAGAAAAAACTGCGCGCCAGCATGGCCAATACCGGTGTCGAGGTGCAGCGTCAGGGTGACCAGATCAAGCTGATCATGCCGGGCAACATCACGTTCGCCACCGATTCGGCGAACATCGCTTCCAGCTTCTACCAGCCGCTGAACAATCTGGCCGGTTCGCTGAAGGAATTCAACCAGAATCAGATCGAAATCGTTGGCTACACCGACAGCACCGGCAGCCGTCAGCACAACATGGACCTGTCCCAGCGCCGGGCCCAGAGCGTTGCGACCTACCTGACCTCGCAGGGTGTGAGCGGTGCCAACCTGAGCGCCCGTGGCGCCGGCCCGGATAATCCGGTGGCGAGCAACGCCGACGTCAACGGCCGCGCACAGAACCGCCGTGTCGAGGTCAACCTCAAGGCGATTCCGGGTCAGCAGTACGGTGGCCAGCAGCAACCGGGGACGGTGCAGCAGTATCCGTAACATCCTGGATTGATAAAAATGCCCGGTCTGATGATCGGGCATTTTTTTGTGTGGCTTTTGCGGGCCCCATCGCGGGCAAGCCCGCTCCCACAGGTTTCGCGGTGCAAACACGATTGGTCCAACACAGCAGATCCCTGTGGGAGCGGGCCTGCCCGCGATGGGGCCGGATCAGACGCTCATCAGTTAGCCTCTTTCACCGCACTGAGAAATGCACAGGTCCGCTCCTGCTGCGGATGCTCGAAGATCTGCGCGGGTGTGCCCTGTTCGTGGATCTGCCCCTTGTAGAAGAAACACACGCGATCGGCGAACTCGCGGGCGAAGCCCATCTGGTGTGTGACCATCAGCATCGTCAGATTGTGTTCGGCGCCGAGCTTGCGAATCACATTGAGTACTTCGCCGCACAGCTCCGGATCGAGCGCCGAGGTCACTTCATCGAACAGCATGACTTTGGGCCGCATCGCCAAGGCCCGGGCAATCGCGACCCGTTGTTGCTGCCCGCCTGACAGCTGCGACGGGTAATGCCCCAGCTTGCTGCCCAACCCCACCAGCTCCAGCAAGTCGGCCGCGCGCTCGCGGGCTTCGGCGGTTTTCATGCCCAGCACCTGCACGGGCGCCTCGATGACGTTTTGCAACGCGGTCATGTGCGGGAACAGATTGAAGCTCTGGAACACCATGCCGATCTTGCCGCGCACGCGGCGGATATGCCGGTCGTTGGCAGGCACCAGCACGCCGTTGCGATTGGGCATGTGCGTCAGCAGATCGTCTTCGATGCGGATGACCCCGTCGTCGATGCCTTCAAGTGTCATCAGCACCCGCAACAGCGTGGATTTTCCCGAGCCGCTGGGGCCGATGATCGCGACTTTCTCCCCGGGTGTGACATCCAGATTCAGGCGGTCGAGCACGGTGAAGTTGCCGTAACTCTTGGTCACGTCCTGGAAGCTGACGATCGGCTTGACCTCGTTCGGTTGATGCATGGCCGTGGCCTCCTGCGGATGCAGCGATGTCAGGTTGCCGCGCCGGGAAAGGTCGTGGGTCGTCGAGAGTGGAGAAGTCATTAGCGTAGCTCCAGGCGCAATTCGAGGCGCCGTACCAGATAAGCCAGGGCGATGCTCAGGGCGAGGAAAAACAGGCCGACCAGGGTGATCGGTTCCAGGTAGCGGAAATTCTCGGAGCCGATGTTCTTGGCCTGTTGCATGATTTCCACCACGGTGATCGCCGACAGCACCGGCGTGTCCTTGAGCATCGCCACCAGGTAGTTGCCCAGCGGCGGCAGGATCGGCCGCAGGGCCTGGGGCAGGATGATGTTGCGGTAGGCGCTGTAGGGGGCGATGTTCAGCGCGGTGACGGCTTCCCATTGCGCCCGAGGCACGGCGTCAAGGCCGCCGCGATACACCTCGGCGATGTAGCAGGCGTAGTGCACGCCAATCCCGATGATCCCGACTTGCATGGCGGTCATGCTCAGCCCGTAGTTGGGTAGCACGTAGTAGAGGAAATACACCTGGATCAGCAGCGGCGTGCTGCGGATGAATTCGATCGTCCCGGCAATTGGCCAGGACAGCCAGTACAGGCGGCTGCGACGGCCGATGGCCAGAAACAGCCCCAGCACGATGGCAATCAGGAAGCCGATCAGGGTGATGCCTACTGTGTTGAGCGAGGCGCGCAGCAGATCGGGGAGGATCTGCCAGGCATACGTCCAGTCGAACAGGGTCATGACAGACCTCCACGCATCCGGCCGCGTGCCAGGCGACGTTCAAGGCCGCGCATGCCGAGGTTGATGGCCTGGGCCAGAATGAAATACATCAGCAGCGCCAGGCTGAAGATCTCCAGGGTTTGGAAAGTGGCCTGGTCCAGTTGCCGAGCGCGGAAGCTCAGGTCGGACAAGGTGATCAGCGAGACCAGCGAGGTGTTTTTCAACAACTCGATCAGCAGGTTGGTGCCCGGTGGAATCGCGGCCAGCAGCGCCTGCGGCAGGATGATCCGGCGAAAGCGCTTGTAGCCGCTGAAGTTCAGCGCGGTCGCCGCTTCATATTGACCCTTGGCCACCGAGCTGATAGCTCCACGCATGACCTCGGCACCATAAGCGCCGATGTGCAGGCCGAGGCCGACAATGGCCACGGCATAGGGGCTCAATTCCACATTGAACGGCGGCAGCGGCAGCACGAAAAACAGCCAGAACAGTTGCACCAGCAGCGAGGTGCCGCGAAACACTTCGATGTACGCGACCGAGAACCCGCTCAGCAACCGCCACGAGGACATGCGCCCGAGTGCGGCGAGAATGGCCGCGACGATCGCCAGGATCGAGCCGAAGAAGGTCACCTGGATCGTGACCCAGGCGCCCTGTATCAACAGCGGAAGTAATTCAGCCATGGTTCAACATCCCGATTAAGCAGGGAAATAGGCATCGCGCCTTAGCGCCATGCCTGTTTCGACTATTGAGCGCAGAGCTCGGCAGCCGTTTTGCTTGTCACGTTGGATTTGTCGAAGCCGAAAGGCGCGACCGCTTTGAGGTGCTCTTCGGAGCCCAGCCACTTTTTCAGTTCGGCGTTGACCGCATCGCGCAGGTCCTTGTCTTCCGGGCGGAAGGCGAGGGCACCGTAACCGGTGTGCGATGGGTCGTCCTTGAACTCGGTGACTGCCTCGACCTTGTCGCCACCCTTGGCAGCCAGCCCCTTCATGGTCAATTGCGTGCCCACGGCGGCATCGGCACGGCCGGCACGCACGGCTTGCAATTGGGCGGTGGTGTCCGGAACCTGGAGGATCTGTGCGTCTTTTACGCCCGAGTCCCGTGCATATTTGAGGTTGACCGTACCGGCCATGATCGCCAGTTTCACATCAGGATTTTTCGCGACGTCTTCATAGCTGTGCAGGTTCTTCGGATTGCCCTTGGCGGTGAGCAACGCATCCGGCAATTGATATTGCGGGTCGGTGAAGATCACTTGCTTGCAGCGTTCCGGGGTGATGTACATCCCGGCGGCAATCACGTCAAAGCGCCCGGCGCGCAATCCCGGGATCAATGACCCCCATTCGGTCAGTACGCCGTTGACGTCCTTGATGCCCATTTTGGCGAAGATGGCCTTGGCGATTTCCGGCGACTCGCCCGTCACCCGACCGTCGGTCTCGGTGTAGGCGAACGGCGTTTCGTTGGCGTAGCCGATGCGGATGCTGCTGTTTTTCGTGATGGTTTCCAGGGTCGTCGCGGCGTGGGCGCTGGCGGCCAGGCCGAAGATGGCGCAAGCCACGAACAGGCGACGCAAAGGATGGGTAGCGCAGGGAAGGGAATTGCTCATCGATAAAATCTCCTGTTTCTTGTGGACCCGTCGTCGACGGCTCTGTGTTAGGAGGCAGTGTGGCAAGAGCAAAGCGTACGGGGACGGGTTCCATGGTTGGACACCGTACCGGCACAGATCGACTGATTTTATTGTGAGGGCCTGACAAGCCCCGGCATCGACCTTGAACCGAGCATACAAAAGCCTCGCCCAACATTGCATTGCACTAGGACAATTGCTTTGCGGCGATTCTCGCGGGATGCTGTCGGCACAGCTGAACACGCGGGTTCCAAGCCGATGGACAAGTGGAAGGCAGCATTGGATATCGCCCGCAGCGGCGAGTCCAAATACAAGATCCTGGTGCAGGCGATCGCCGATGACATCGAAAAGGGTGTGCTGGCCAACGATCAGCGCCTGCCGCCCCAGCGCAATGTTGCCGACGCCATGGGCATCAGCGTGCAAACGGTGACCAATGCCTACAAGGAGCTGGAGCGCCAGGGCCTGGTGCGCTGCGAAGTCGGGCGCGGCAGTTTTGTCTCGCGGCGCATGAGCGATCGGGTCGCCACCTACATTCTCGACAGTCCCGAGCGGGCGCTGGTGGACTTTTCCATCGCGCGCATCCTCCGCACCCGCACGCATGACCAGTTCTGGCGCGATACCTGCCGCGAACTCAGCACAGAGGAGGACCAGCCGTGGATCCATGCCTTCCGACCGATTGCCGGCTTCGAATCGCACCGCGAGGCGGCGATGCACTGGATCGGCCGCCAGGGGCTGCGAGTCGAGCGCGATGACATCCTGATCACCAACGGCGCCGCCCACGGCATTTTTCTCGCCCTGGCTTCATTGGCCGGGCCCGACGATGTGGTGCTCAGCGAAGGCTTGACCGATCACGGTGTGATCGGCAACTCACAGGTGCTGGGATTCACCCTCAAGGGGCTGGACATGGACCGCCATGGCATCGATCCGGAACATTTCGAGGACATGTGCAGCAACGAGCGCATCACCGCCCTGGTGTGCACGCCGAACCTCAATAACCCCACCACCAGCCTGATGCCGGACAGCCGACGTCGGGAAATCGCCGAGATCGCCCGGCGCTTTGGCGTGCATATCATCGAAGATGATGTGTATGGACCGTTGCTGGATGAGCACCGAGCGCCCCCGATCAGCCATTACCTGCCGGAGCTGTCGTTCTATTGCACGAGCATGACCAAGTCGGTGCTCACCGGTTTGCGTACCGGTTACCTGGTGGTGCCCAAGCGTCTTGCGTTGCGCACCGAAAGCATCCTGCGCGTCAACAGCTGGATGGGCACGCCGATGGTGTCCGAGATTGCCGCACGCTGGATTCGCGACGGTCGCGCCGACACGCTGCTGCGTTTGCAGCGCAAACTGCTATCTGTCCGTCAGGCCATGGTCAGCGAGTATCTGGGGGAGTACATCCTCGGCCAGCATCCCCATGCGCTGAACACCTGGGTGGGCATCCCGCCCCACTGGGAGGTCGACGGCCTGGTGCGGGTGTTGCGTCGTCGGCACATTGCCGTCACGTCGCCGGACCCGTTCACAGTCCGTGGCACGCCTCGCGCCCGGGCGGTGAGAGTCTGTGTCGCTGCCGAATGCAGTAATGAAGAGATGCGTGAGGCGCTGATGAGCATGCGCGAGATCTTCGGCCAGTACCCGCAGATCCACGATTTTTGAGGGGGAAAAAGACGGAGGAAAATTTTTCGCCTGAATTGCCCTAGTACATTCAGTGTGACAATCCTGCCCTCTTAGACTGCGCCCAATACCTCATCGGGATGCGGTCATGTCAGCGCTACAGCTCAACGATGTTTATCTCGCCCGCCAGCGCATTGAATCCCTGGTGCGGCGCACGCCGATGGAACATTCGCCGAGCCTGTCGCGCCTGCTCGGTGTGCCGGTCTACCTCAAGCTCGAATCCCAGCAGATCACCGGTAGCTTCAAGCTGCGCGGGGCGAGCAATGCCGTGGCGCAACTCGCTCCCGAGCAACAGGCCCGTGGGGTCGTTGCGGCGTCCACCGGCAACCACGGCCGGGCGCTAGCCTATGCCGCCTCCCGGTTGGGCGTGACGGCGACGATCTGCCTGTCGCAGTTGGTGCCGGAAAACAAGGTGCAGGCCATCCGCGATCTCGGCGCCGAGGTGTGCATCGTCGGCCGCTCCCAGGATGACGCCCAGCGCGCAGCCGAGCGCATTGCTGCCGAGCAGGGCGCAACCCTGCTGCCGCCCTTCGATCATCCGGCGATCATTGCCGGGCAGGCCACGCTGGGGCTGGAAATCCTCGAACAGCAACCGGACGTCGCCCAAGTGCTGGTGCCGTTGTCCGGTGGCGGTCTGTTCGCAGGCGTGGCGCTGGCACTCAAAAGCGCGAACCCGCTGATCGTGACCCACGGTATCAGCATGCAGCGCGGCGCGGCGATGCACGCCAGTCTTCAGGCCGGGCATCCGGTTGAAGTCGAAGAACTGCCGACCTTGGCCGATTCCCTCGGCGGTGGCATCGGCCTGGACAATCAATACACCTTCAGCATGACCCGCGATACCTGCGATCTCCTGCACCTGCTCAGCGAAATCTCGATTGCCAATGCCATCCGCCATGCCTATCGCGAAGAGCGCCTGGTACTCGAAGGCGCGGCTGTGGTGGGGATCGCGGCGCTGCTCGAGGGCCTGATCGAACCCAAGGGCCCGGTCGTGGTGGTGGTCAGTGGACGTAACGTCGATACCGATCAACATCTGCGCGTGCTTGCCGGCGCCGATGCCTGAAACCCAGCCCTAACGAATCCATGGAGCGCCGCATCGATGAGTGAAGTCACCCTGTTGAGCGAAGCCGATCTGCGTGCCTGCGTGGCGCTGGATCTGCTCAGCATCGAAGCCGTCCAGCAAGCCTTCGTGCTGCTGGCCACCGCCGCCGTGGCGATGCCGCCGATCCTGCGCCTGGACATCCCCGAGCACAACGGCGAAGTGGACGTGAAGACCGCGTACCTGCCGGGTCTGGAGCGCTTTGCGATCAAAGTCAGCCCGGGTTTTTTCGACAACCCGAAACTGGGCCTGCCCAGCCTCAACGGCATGATGATGCTGTTGTCGGCGCGCACCGGTCTGCTCGATGCCTTGCTGCTGGATAACGGTTACCTGACGGCCGTGCGCACCGCTGCGGCTGGGGCGGTGGCGGCGCGGGCCCTGTCACGCACCGACAGCCACAGCGTTGCGCTGATCGGTGCCGGCGAGCAGGCCGCGTTGCAGTTGCAGGCGCTGCGGCTGGTGCGACCGATCGACAGCGTGCGCGTATGGGCGCGGGATTCGGACCGGGCGCAGGCGTTCGGTGCCCAGCTGGCGCGTGACAGCGACCTGGTCGTCAAGGCCTGCGCCAGCATCGATGAAGCCATGGACGGGGTCGATATCGCCATCACCTGCACGCCCAGCCGCGAACCATTGATCGACGTGCGCCATCTGCATCCCGGCCTGCACATCACCGCCATGGGCTCGGACGCCGAGCACAAGAACGAGATTTCCCCGCAGGCGCTGGCGCAGGTCGACCGCTATGTGGCGGATCGTCTGAGCCAGACCCGCATCCTCGGCGAACTGCATCACGCGCTGGCGGCCGGTGTCGTCGGCGACGAGTCAGGTTTCGCCGAATTGGGTCAGGTACTGGCCGGCCAACGGCCCGGTCGTACGCACGCCAATCAGGTCACCTTGTGCGACCTCACCGGCACCGGCGCCCAGGACACGGCGATGGCCAATCTGGCGTTCGAGCGTGCGCGCTCGGCCGGCAAGGGTTTGCAGTTCGGCAGTTGACCGGTTTTCCATCCGCGCGTCATTTATTCCGCTTCGTCTACAAGAGGGCAGGTGCATGTCTCAGATAGTCGTCAATCTTCCGTTCACCCGGGAGGAATACGCCCAGCGTCTGGCCAAGGTGCGAGTGGCCATGCAGGCCCAGGGCATCGAGCTGTTGCTGGTTACCGATCCGTCGAACATGGCCTGGCTGACCGGCTACGACGGTTGGTCGTTTTATGTTCACCAATGCGTGCTGCTGGCTCTGGATGGCGAACCGGTCTGGTTCGGTCGCGGCCAGGACGCCAATGGCGCCAAGCGCACGGTGTTCATGCAGCAGCAAAACATCGTCGGTTACCCGGACATCTACGTGCAGTCCCGTGAGCGTCATCCCATGGATTATCTGTCGCGGGAGGTGATCAGCGCTCGGGGTTGGGACGGGCTGACCATCGGCCTGGAGATGGACAACTACTACTTCAGCGCCGCCGCCTACCTGTCGCTGCAGAAAAACCTGCCCAAGGCCCGGTTGATCGATGCGGTGGGGCTGGTGAACTGGCAGCGGGCAATCAAGTCGCCACAGGAAATCGCCTACATGCGCATCGCCGCGCGCATCGTCGAAAACATGCACGGGCGCATTCTCGAGCGCATCGAGCCGGGCATGCGCAAGAACGAACTGGTGGCCGAGATCTACAGCAGCGGCATCCTCGGGGCCGATGGCCATGGCGGCGATTACCCGGCCATCGTGCCGCTGCTGCCCACTGGAGCCGACGCCAGTGCCCCGCACCTGACCTGGGACGACACGCCCTTCGAAAAGGGCGCCGGCACCTTCTTTGAAATCGCCGGTTGCTACAAACGTTATCACTGCCCGTTGTCGCGCACGGTGTACCTGGGCAAGCCGCCGCAACATTTTCTCGACGGCGAGAAAGCCGTAGTCGAAGGCATTGCCGCCGGTCTGGAAGCGGCCAAACCGGGCAACACCACCGGCGACATCGCCGTGGCATTTTTCAAGGTGCTGGAGAAGTTCGGTATTCACAAGGACAGCCGCTGCGGCTACCCGATCGGTATCAGCTATCCGCCGGACTGGGGCGAGCGCACCATGAGTCTGCGTCCCGGCGACACCAGCGTGTTGCAACCGGGCATGACCTTCCACTTCATGCCGGGCCTGTGGATGGATGACTGGGGGCTGGAAATCACGGAGAGCATTTTGATCACCGACAGCGGCGTCGAGACGCTGTGCAACGTACCACGCCAACTGTTCGTGAAGGATTGAGCCATGAGCGACCTGCCTGCCAACCCGATCAGCGCCACGGTGGATTTCGACCGTGAAGGCGTGCAGCACGGCTTTCTCAAACTGCCGTATTCCCGGGACGATTCCGCCTGGGGGGCGGTGATGATTCCGGTCACGGTGATTTCCCGAGGCCATGGCCCGACCGCGCTGCTTACCGGCGGCAACCACGGTGACGAATATGAAGGCCCAGTGGCTCTGAGCAAGCTGGCCCAAGGCTTGACGGCTGCCGAAGTCAGCGGGCGGGTGATCATCATCCCGTTCATGAACACCCCGGCCTTCCATGCCGGGCGACGCACGTCGCCCATCGATCAGGGCAACCTCAACCGCAGCTTCCCCGGCAAACCCGATGGTACGGTGACCGAGAAAATCGCCGATTACTTCACCCGCACCTTGCTGCCCCTGGCCGACATCGTGCTGGACATCCACTCCGGCGGGCGCACTCTGGATTTTCTGCCGTTCGCCGCGTGCCATGTGTTGCCGGACAAACAGCAGCAGGCTCGCTGCGAGGCCGGTATGCGCGCGTTCAATGCGCCTTACAGCATGCGTATGCTGGAACTGGATGCCGGGGCGATGTACGACACCGCTGCCGAATCCCAGGGCAAGGTGTTCGTCACCACGGAGCTGGGGGGTGGCGGTTCGTCCACCGCGCGCAGCGTGGCGATTGCCGAGCGCGGTGTGCGCAACCTGTTGATCCATGCAGGGATCGTTGAGGGTGAGGTCGAGTTCGGGCCAACGATCATGCTCGACATGCCCGATGGCGATTGTTTCATCGCCAGTCAGCACGACGGTTTGCTGGAGATGTGCCGTGACCTGGGCGACACCGTGGAGCAGAGCGACGTGATCGCCCGGGTCTACGATGCCACCCGCAGCGGCGTGCCGCCCGTGGAGTATCGCGCCGCACGCAGTGGCCTACTGGCGGCGCGGCATTTTCCCGGTCTGGTGCAGCGTGGCGATACCATCGCGGTGATTGCCGACGTGTTGAACTAGCACAGATCCACCTGTGGGAGCGGCTTGCTCGCTCCCACAGGGTGCGCTATCCATTCAGGAGATCCCATGCACAAACTCGATCGCTATGACCTGAAAATCCTGCGAATCCTCGCTGAAGACGGGCGTATCACCAAGTCGAGTCTGGCCGAGGCGATCAACCTTTCGGTGACCCCGGCGTGGGAGCGTGTGCGCAAGCTCGAAGCCCTCGGCCTGATCAAGGGCTACCGGGCGCAGATCGAATGGAATTCGGTGTTCAAGAGTCAGCAGGTGCTGGTGGAAATCACTCTGGCTCGGCACACCGCGCAGGACATGCGCCGGTTCGAGCAGCGGATGAGTGAGGCGCCACAGGTTGCGTTCTGCTATGCCACCGGTGGCGGGGTCGATTACATGGCAATGATCCAGGCACCGGACATCGACCATTACCAGCGTTTTATCGACCAGTTGCTGCTCGAAGACCTGGGCATCGAGCGTTACTTCACCTACATCGTCACCAAGACGATCAAGACGGGGGGCGCACTGCCTGCAGAGTTGTCACAAGAATCCTGAACACGGCGAAAACCTCCTGTGGGAGCGGGCTTGCTCGCGAATAGGGACTGTCAGTCGACAGATTGGTTGCCTGGCACAACCTATTCGCGAGCAAGCCCGCTCCCACATTGGATTTGTTCGAACAGGTACACCGCAAAAACTGACCGATTACCCCCGCCCAATCAGAAAAAACCACCTGCCAGCACCCACCCAAACCGCAATTCTCCAGGCCCCCGCTGCCCTAGCATGGACTCCACGCACACGGTTTGGAGTGAACGTCATGACCTACAAACATCCACTGCTGTTCAAGGCACTCTGCTACGTCGATGGCCATTGGGTGCACAGCGACAGTGGTCAGAGCATTGCGGTGCACAATCCGGCTGATCAGAAATTGATCGGTCACGTCCCCATGCTTGATCAGCCGCAGATCGTCGCCGCTGTCGACGCCGCACACCGGGCGTTTGTCGGGTGGCGCGAGCAGAGCCTGGATGCGCGCGGTGCGATTCTGTGGCGTTGGGCGACGTTGATCCTGGAGCATCAGGAGGACCTGGCGCGGATTCTCAGCCTGGAGCAGGGCAAATCCCTGGCCGAGTCCAGAGGTGAAATCGCCTACGCGGCCAGCTTCATTCCGTGGTTCGCCGAAGAAGCCCGGCGTCTGTATGGCCAGAACATTCCGAGCCACATCCCGGGTGCCCACCTGGGCACGGTCAAGGAGCCGGTCGGCGTCTGCGCGTTGCTGACACCCTGGAATTTCCCCTCGGCCATGATCACCCGCAAGGCCGCCGCCGCCCTGGCTGCCGGTTGCACGGTGGTGATCAAGCCGGCCCACGAAACCCCGTACTCGGCATTCGCCCTGGCGCAACTCGCCGAAGAGGCCGGTTTTCCGGCGGGCGTGTTCAACGTGGTGCTGGGTGAACCGCAGATGGCCATGCAAACCCTGGTGCAGGACAAGCGCGTGCGCTCCGTGAGTTTCACCGGCTCGACCCGGGTGGGTCAGCTGGTGCTGCAAGCCGCCGCTCAGGATGTGAAGAAAGTGGCGCTCGAACTGGGCGGCAATGCGCCCTTCATTGTCTGCGCCGACGCCGATCTGACGCTGGCGGTGAAAGTGGCGTTAGAGGCCAAATTCCAGACCTCCGGCCAGGATTGCTGCGCCGCCAACCGGATCATGGTCGAGCGCTCGGTCTACCCGGAATTTCTCCAGCGCTTTGCTGCAGCGGTACGCGAGCTGCGTGTCGGCCCGGCGATGCTTGGTGATCGAGAGCAGCAGGTCGATATCGGCCCGCTGATGCACCAGGCGGCCTTCGACGTGACCGCCGAGCGCGTGGCCGATGCCCTGCAGCAGGGCGCACAACGGCTGGTGGGTGGTGAGGCCCATGCCCTTGGCGGCCTGTTCTACCAACCGACGGTGCTGGCCGATGTCACCCCGAACATGCGCATCTACCGCGAAGAGAATTTCGCGCCGATTGCCGGGGTGATGCCCTTCGACACTCTGGACCAGGCCGTCGAGATGGCCAACGACACCGAATATGGTCTGGCCGCCTACATTTGCTCCAATCGCCTGGACCTGATCTACCCGCTGATCCGTCGCCTCGACCACGCCATGGTCGCGGTCAACGGCGTCAAGTTCACCGGCCATCCGATTCCGTTCGGTGGCATGAAAGCCTCGGGGCTGGGCCGCGAGGGCGGCACCGAAGGCTTCGAAGCCTTTGTCGAAACCAAATACTTCTGCCTGCACCATCAAGGCCAGTTTTAAGGAGATCCACCATGAAGCAAGAACTCGACTCACTGTTCGAACAAGACCGCGCACACTTCATGCATCCTTCGACGCACGCCCATGATCACGCCAGCGGTGCACTCAAGGGGCGCATCATCAAGAGTGCGTCGGGCATTCGCATCCGCGACCACGAGGGCCGTGAACTGATCGATGCCTTCGCCGGCCTCTACTGCGTCAATATCGGCTACGGCCGCACCGAGGTGGCAGACGCCCTCTACAAGCAGGCCAAGGAGCTGGCGTATTACCACACCTATGTCGGTCACTCGACCGAGGCCATCATCGAGCTGTCGAGCCGCATCATTGACTGGGCGCCCCAAGGGATGAAAAAGGTCTACTACGGCCTCTCCGGTTCCGACGCCAACGAAACTCAGATCAAACTGGTGCGTTATTACAACAACGTGCTGGGGCGGCCGCAGAAGAAGAAAATCATCTCCCGCGACCGTGGTTATCACGGCTCGGGCATCATGACCGGCAGTTTGACGGGCCTGCCGAGTTTTCATCAGCACTTCGACTTGCCGGCCGAAGGGATCAAGCACACTGTCTGTCCGCATTGGTATCGCAAGGCTCCCGCCGGCATGGACGAAGCCGCCTTTGTGCGTTACTGCGCCGACGAGTTGGAAAAAATGATCCTGGCCGAAGGCCCGGACACCGTGGCTGCCTTTATCGGCGAGCCCCTGATGGGCACCGGCGGCATCATCGTTCCACCGGCTGGCTACTGGGCGGCGATTCAAGCGGTGCTGAACAAGTACGACGTCTTGCTGATCGCCGACGAAGTGGTCTGCGCTTTTGGTCGCCTGGGTTCGAAAATGGGCAGCCAGCGCTACGGCATGCGGCCTGACCTGATCACCACGGCCAAAGGGCTGACGAGCGCCTACGCACCATTGTCGGCGGTGATCGTCGGCGAAAAAGTGTGGGACGTGATCGAAAAGGCCTCCGAATCCCAGGGCGCCATGGGCCATGGCTGGACCTACTCCGGGCATCCGATCTGCGCGGCGGCGGCCTTGGCCAACCTCGATATCCTGGAACGTGAGAACCTCACGGAAAATGCCGAGAAGGTAGGCGGTTACCTCAATCGCCGGTTGCGTGAAACCCTCGAAGGCCATCCGCTGGTAGGTGAAGTCCGGGGTGATGGCATGCTCGCCGCCGTCGAGTTCATGGCGGATCGGGAGCAGCGCACGCCGTTCGACGCGGTGTTGAAGGTCGGCCCGAAAGTCTCGGCGGCCTGCCTGGAGCGCGGCATGGTGGCTCGGGCGATGCCCCACGGCGACATCCTCGGCTTCGCACCGCCGTTGATTCTGACCGAGGCCGAGGCCGACCTGATCGTGGGCATCGCCAAGGAGGCAATCGATCAGGTAGCGGGAGAGGTGTTGGGCTGAAGCTAATGCAGTGAGGCCCAAGGCCCCATCGCGAGCAGGCTCGCTCCCACAAAGACCTGCGCTCTCTCTGTGGGAGCGAGCCTGCTCGCGATAGGGCCAGTACAGACTGCAAGGATCAAAACTATAAAAAAGCCCCCGAACGATCACTCGTCCGGGGGCTTTTTACTGGCGTAATGCCGGCCTACTTCTTCAAGCCGTAATGCTCATCGAGCATGCCCGGCGCGTTCGGCGCCTTGGGCGCGTAGTCGCGCGGCGGCTCCTGATTGCGCGGTGGCGTCAGGCGTTCACGTGGGGCCACCGTGGCATCGGAGTGCAGCGAGGCCAGCAGGCGTTGACGGGTCTGCTCGTCCAGGGCCAGGCGGTTGGCGCCCTCGGCGAGATGATCCTGCACTTCCTGGTAGCTCTGAGTCAGCTTCTTGACCAGCGATGCGGTGCTGTTGAAGTGGGTGACCACCTCGTTCTGATAACTGTCGAAACGTTCCTGAATGTCATCCAGCTGACGTTGCGTGCTGCTCGGCGCAGCATTCGGCACCAGGCGAGCGATCAGGAAACCAATGGCGACACCCACAACCAGGGCAAGAGTCGGCAACAACCAAACTAAGAGCGAGTGTTCCACGAGTCCTTCCTCTATAAACGGCTTTGCTTTACGTTAACGGCTCGAACCTGCGCTGTATACCGCGATTCGCTCGCAATACACCGGCACAGACAATTTGCTAGACGAGTCGACCCGATTCAAGGTCACGGAGTTCCTTTCTTGCTTATGCGCGAAACCCCTGTAGTGATTGATGGCCCGGTGGGTCAACTGGAAGCCCTTTACCTTGAGACAGAGACGCCCCGCGGCCTGGCACTGATCTGCCATCCGAACCCGGTGCAGGGCGGCACCATGCTCAATAAAGTCGTGTCGACCCTGCAGCGCACCGCGCGCGATGCCGGCTTGATTACCTTGCGTTTCAATTACCGCGGTGTCGGTGCCAGCGAAGGCACGCATGACATGGGCACTGGCGAGGTCGACGACGCCCAGGCCGCAGCCGCCTGGCTTCGGGCGAAGCATCCGGACCTGCCGCTGACCCTGTTCGGCTTCTCCTTCGGTGGTTTTGTCGCCGCCAGCCTCGGTGGGCGCCTGGAAGCAGGTGGTGAGCAGCTCAAGCACCTGTTCATGGTCGCACCGGCGGTCATGCGCCTCGGCGATCAGGATCAGTTGCCGCAGCAGGGCGAACTGACCCTGATCCAGCCGGAAACCGACGAAGTCATCGATCCGCAAGTCGTCTACGACTGGTCCTCGACACTCCAGCGCCCCCATGAGCTGCTGAAAGTGGCAGAATGCGGACACTTTTTTCATGGCAAGCTGACCGATCTCAAGGATCTGATCCTGCCGCGTCTCTCGAAATGATTGCAGTCTGACAAGCGATTACCCATGACGACTCGTACCCGTATCCTCACCGGCATCACCACCACCGGCACGCCGCACCTGGGCAACTACGCCGGTGCCATCCGCCCGGCGATCGTCGCCAGCCGTGACAGCAATGCCGATTCGTTCTACTTCCTGGCGGACTACCACGCCCTGATCAAATGCGATGACCCGCTGCGCATCCAGCGCTCGCGCCTGGAGATCGCCGCGACCTGGCTGGCCGGTGGCCTCGATGTGGACCGCGTGACCTTCTATCGCCAGTCCGACATTCCGGAAATCCCCGAGCTGACCTGGCTGCTGACCTGCGTCGCCGCCAAGGGCCTGCTCAACCGTGCCCACGCCTACAAAGCCTCGGTGGACAAGAACGTCGAGAGCGGCGAAGACCCGGATGCCGGGATCACCATGGGCTTGTACAGCTACCCGGTGCTGATGGCCGCCGACATCCTGATGTTCAACGCGCACAAGGTGCCGGTAGGGCGCGACCAGATTCAGCACGTGGAAATGGCCCGTGACATTGGCCAGCGTTTCAACCATCTGTTTGGTCAGGGCAAGGAGTTCTTCACCCTGCCCGAAGCGCTGATCGAGGAAAGCGTGGCCACCTTGCCAGGCCTCGACGGGCGCAAGATGTCGAAAAGCTACGACAACACCATCCCGTTGTTCAGCAGCGCCAAGGACATGAAAGACGCGATTTCGCGGATCGTGACCGACTCCCGCGCACCGGGCGAAGCGAAAGATCCGGACAACTCGCACCTGTTCACCCTGTACCAGGCGTTCGCCACGCCGGCGCAGGCCGACGCGTTCCACAGCGAACTGTTGCAGGGACTGGGCTGGGGCGAGGCGAAGAATCGCCTGTTCCAGTTGCTCGACAACGAACTGGGCGAATCCCGCGAGCGTTATCACCAGTTGATCGAACGCCCGGCGGATCTGGAAGACATCCTGCAACATGGCGCGAAAAAGGCCCGTGCGGTGGCGACGCCCTTCCTCAACGAACTGCGTGAAGCAGTGGGTCTGCGTTCCTTCGTGGCCCAGACACAAGTCGCGGCGACCAGCAAAAAGAAAGCCGCGAAAGCCGCGCGTTTTGTCAGCTTCCGTGAAGACGACGGCAGTTTCCGCTTCCGTCTGCTGGCGGCCGATGGCGAGCAACTGCTGCTGTCGCGCCACTTCGCCGACGGCAAGACCGCAGGCCAGGTGACCAAGCAACTGCAAGCGGGCCAGCCACTGGACGTGCGCAGTGAAGCCCTGAGCTTCAGCGTCTGGCTGGAGGGCGAGTGCGTCGCCGACAGCCCGGCCTTCGCCGACGGTGCCGCTCGGGACCACGCTATCGACGCCCTGCGGGTCGCCCTGACGCCGGTTCAGGCGTAAACAATGGCTCGGCCCGACCAAGGGCTGATTGCCATTCCTCTGGGCCGTCGCTACAGTGACGGCCCGTTTTTGTTGCCTTGCTAACGAATTATGACGCCCCTAGAACGATACCAAGCTGATCTGAAACGCCCGGAATTCTTCCATGACGCCGCGCAGGAAACGGCTGTGCGTCATTTGCAGCGCCTGTACGACGACCTGATCGCGGCCGATCAGAACAAGCCGGGTCTGCTGGGCAAACTGTTTGGCAAGAAGGATCAGACCCCGGTCAAGGGCCTGTACTTCTGGGGCGGCGTAGGGCGCGGCAAGACCTATCTGGTCGACACGTTCTTTGAAGCGCTGCCGTTCAAGGAAAAGACCCGCACGCACTTCCACCGCTTCATGAAGCGCGTGCACGAAGAAATGAAAACCCTCGGCGGCGAGAAGAACCCGCTGACCATCATCGCCAAGCGTTTTGCCGCCGAATCGCGGGTGATCTGCTTCGATGAATTCTTCGTGTCCGACATCACCGACGCGATGATCCTCGGCACGCTGATGGAAGAGCTGTTCAAGAACGGCGTGACCCTGGTCGCCACGTCGAACATCGTGCCGGACGGCCTGTACAAGGACGGCCTGCAACGTGCGCGTTTCCTGCCAGCCATCGCGCTGATCAAGCAGAACACCGAGATCGTCAACGTCGACAGCGGCGTCGATTATCGTCTGCGTCACCTCGAACAGGCGGAGCTGTTCCATTTCCCGCTGGACGAGGCGTCCCAGGAAAGCCTGCGCAAGAGCTTCCGCGCCCTGACGCCGGAATGCACGGCGGCGGTCGAGAACGATGTGCTGATCATCGAGAACCGCGAGATCCGCGCCTTGCGCACCTGCGACGACGTGGCCTGGTTCGACTTTCGCGAACTGTGCGACGGCCCGCGCAGCCAGAACGACTACATCGAGCTGGGCAAGATCTTTCACGCGGTGCTGCTCAGCGGCGTCGAACAGATGAGCGTCACCACCGACGACATCGCCCGCCGCTTCATCAACATGGTCGACGAGTTCTACGACCGTAACGTCAAGTTGATCATTTCCGCAGAGGTCGAACTCAAGGATCTCTACACCGGCGGTCGTTTGAACTTCGAATTTCAGCGCACCCTCAGCCGCCTGCTGGAAATGCAGTCCCACGAGTTCCTGTCCCGGGCGCATAAGCCCTAGGCAGACTCGCGAACGGCGTCCTCCACCATCAGGCCCACGGGGCCGACGATGGCGGAGGAAAACGCCTGCAACGCCCGACAACCATCGAGCGCTGACGCTGCCGCCGGGTGGACTCAATGGGTGATCAGAAAGCCGATAAACGGAATGATCAGCAGCGTACTGATGGCCATGGACAGCACATTGCCGATGAAGCCATGCATGTCGGCCGGCAGCCGTCTGGCCAGTTCACAGGCCAGGGGTGGGGCAATCAAGGCCCCCAGCAGAGCGCTCATGACGATCACCTGCCAACTGCCGCCATACGTCAGCAGTGCTGCCGGCACGACTGAAACCAACGGAATGTAGGTGGGGTACCAGCCATGCACCATCCAGTGGCGACGCCAGATCACGATGCCCAGGGCTGATGTCAACGCCTGGGCGCCGATCAGTTGTGGCAGCAACAGCGAACCGTAGACCGGACTCGCCGGATTCAGGGTGAACGCCAGCAGCGCACCGAGGATCAGGCCGAGACTGGCCCACTCGTTGCCATAGAACGGCGCTTCCGAAAAGTCCGCGAGGACTCGGCGCAGGCTCCAGATCACGCCGTAGTCGGGCGTTTCGCGGGTGGCAGGTTCGGCAGGCGGCTCCACGGGTTTCACCGGGTTCACCAGACCCGACCGATAGCGACAGAGCAGGAAGGCCAGGACGCTGGCAAGCGCCATGCCCGAGACATTGCCAATCACCACCGGCAACCCCAGCGGATTGCACACGTAATTGACCATCAGCAGGCACACCGGCGTCACCAGCACGGCGCCCATGATTGCGCCGTTGATCGTGACCTTCCAGCCGCCACCGAACATCAGCACCATCGCCGCGGGCAGTGAAACGAACGCGACAAACGTGGGTTGCCAACTGGCGGCGGTCACCGTCCAGCCCCAGAGCAGATTGCTCAGCAGCAACCCGAGCAACGAACTGGTCACCAGCCACGGCCACAAGCCGCTGCCGTAGCAGATGGCAAAGCCTTGCCAGCGCTGCCGTGTGCGGTTTGCCCAATAGGCCAGGTAGGCGCCGGCCAGCAGGCCAATGGAAGCGAATTCGTGCTTGTAGAACGCCACTTCACTGATATCGCCAAGCACCCAGCGCAGCCAGGCCCGCGGATCGGGAAGGGCCGTCAGCAGATCGTGGTAACCCGGCCAAGGGGCCGACCAGTGCGTGCGGTGAGTGAGTGACAGCCAGAGCACCAGCAGTGCGGTGCCGATCATCAGCAGGATGACCGCCGTGTCCAACAGCGATCGTTGGCCCGGACGGTTTTTCTCGGTCGAGGAGTGCATGAGTCAGGCCTCCTGTCAGCGCGGGAGGCATGAATGTTGGCGATAACCGAGCATCTGATCGTAGAGATCGGCGCGACGGTCACGATGCAGGTCGTTCAGGTTGTTCCAGATCGGCGCACTGCGGGCGCTGGTCAGGTCGATGTCGGCAAACAGGATTTCCTGCTGGTCCGCCGAGGCCACCGCACCCAGCGGCCAGCCATGGGTCCCGGCGATCAGCGAACAACCCAGGTAACGGGCACCTCGCTCTTCGCCGATGCGGCTGGCCGCAGCGATAAACACATTGTTTACGTGCGCCGCCGTCATCGTCAGGTACGACGCCATGCATTTACCGGCCTCATCGAACAGCGGTGGTGGCGTCCAGACCCAGTTGTTCAGGCTGCAGATGATGTCCGCACCTTGTTGGCTGAGGATGCGCGGCACTTCCGGAAACCAGATGTCCCAGCAGATCAGCAGGCCGATACGGCCGATCGGCGTATCAAATACCGGAAACCCCAGGTCGCCCGGGGTGAACCAGAGTTTTTCCAGGTTCCACAGATGCGCTTTGCGGTACTTGCCGATGAAGCCGTCCGGCCCGACCAGCACCCCGGTGTTGAACAGCCGCATGCCATCGCGTTCGGTCAAGCCGGCAACGAGGTAGATACGGTGCTTGCGGGCGAAGTCGATCCAGAGTCGCACGCTGGGCCCGTCGGGCACGCCTTCGGAGTGCGCAAATGCATCCTGTCGGTTGTTGAAAAAATAGCCCGTGCTGCTCAGCTCCGGCAGGACGATGAGGTTGGCGCCGCCCTTGACCGCTTCCTCGGCCAATTCCAGGCTGCGATGCAGATTGTCCTGGCGATTCTCGACGCCGACCTGCGGACTGAATTGCACGACTGCGACACGAACAGGGCTCGTTGGCTCGCTCATTCCGATGACCTCTTTTTATTGTTATTCGCGTTGTTTAACCGCGTGTTTATTAGGTGTTGAAACGAGGAGGGAGGAACAGTCAGCGGATTCCGGGCAGGTTGTAGTCCTTGTCCGAATATGTGCGAAGTATTTCGAGCAGGCTGTGCAGGGAGGGTGTACGACAGAGCCCATGCACTGGGTGCACAGGCTCTGGAATGGAGGTGTCAGTTTTCAAGCCGGTAGTGCGGGAGGTCGCTCAGGGTGAAGCCACCGTTGAAGCTCGCTGCGGTCTTGTTGCAGATATGGATCACCGCATTTCGTTCACGCCGCCTGCTGGAACTGTTGGCGATACTGGTTCGGCGACAACTCCGTGTGCTGGCGGAACAGGCGGGCGAAGAAACTCGCGTCGTCGTAGCCCACTTCATAGCTGATGGTCTTGATGCTTTTGCGGCTGCCGGACAACAGGCCCTTGGCGGTTTCGATGCGCAGTCGCTGCAGGTAGTGCAGCGGCTTGTCACCGGTAGCCGTCTGGAATCGGCGCATGAAGTTGCGAATGCTCATGCCGTGCTCGCGCGCGACGTCTTCGAAGCGGAACTTGTCGGCAAAATGTTCTTCGAGCCAGTGCTGGATCTGCAGGATGATCACGTCCTGGTGCAGCTTCTGCCCGCCGAAACCGATACGCCCCGGCGAATAGCTGCGCTGCACTTCATAGAGGATGTCGCGGGCCACGGCCTGGGCGACGTTGGCGCCGCAAAAGCGCTCGATCAGGTAAATGTAGAGGTCGCATGCCGAGGTGGTGCCGCCTGCGCAATACAGGTTGTCGGCGTCGGTCAGATGTTTGTCCTGATTGAGATGGACCCGGGGGAAGCGTTCGGCGAAGGCGTTGAAGAAACGCCAGTAGGTGGTCGCTTCCTTGCCGTTGAGCAACCCCGCTTCGGCCAGCCAGAACACCCCGGTGGCTTCGCCGCACAGGACCGCGCCGCGAGCATGCTGCTGGCGCAGCCATGGCAGCACCTGGGGATAACGTTGGCACAGGGTTTCGAAATCGTCCCAGAACGCCGGGAGGATGATCACATCGGCATCTTCCAGGCCGCCGTCCACGGGCATGATCACATCGCTGAAGCTGTTGACCGGTTTGCCATCGGGGCTGACCAGGCGCGTTTCGAACGCCGGTGTCAGGCCCAGGCCCAGTTGTTTGCCGTAGCGCAGGCTGGCCAGGTGGAAGAAATCCTTGGCCTGCATGAGAGTGGAAGCGAAAACCCGGTCGATGGCCAGGATGCTGACGCGCCGCAAGGGCGTGGAGGCTTGGTTAGACATAATTCAACTTTATTCTTATAGGGGAAAGTGGTCACCAGACGGCTGGATCGTCTTATTTTTTGTCGGATGTGTCCAGTGTCCTGTATCGGTCGCGCACCTTAGTCTCTGAAGACCAACCCTCTAACAAGAACGACAGGTGCCGCATGATCCCCAGAACCTTGTTCAGTCCCGAGCACGAACTTTTTCGCGACAGCGTGCGCACGTTCCTCGAAAAAGAGGCCGTGCCGTTTCACGCACAATGGGAAAAACAAGGCTATATCGACCGCCAGCTCTGGAACAAGGCGGGGGAGGCGGGAATGCTCTGTTCGCACCTGCCGGAAACCTACGGCGGACTGGGTGCGGACTTTCTCTACAGCGCGGTGGTGATCGAGGAGGTGGGTCGCCTCGGCCTGACCGGCATCGGTTTTTCCCTGCATTCGGATATCGTCGCGCCCTACATCCTGCATTACGGCAGTGAAGCGCTGAAGCACAAGTACCTGCCCAAACTGGTGTCCGGGGAAATGGTCACCGCGATTGCCATGACCGAGCCCGGCGCCGGTTCCGACCTGCAAGGGGTCAAGACCACTGCCGTGCTCGATGGCGACGAATACGTGATCAACGGCTCCAAGACGTTCATCACCAACGGCTACCTGGCGGACCTGGTGATTGTCGTGGCCAAGACTGACCCGAAGGCGGGCGCGAAGGGCACCAGCCTGTTCCTGGTCGAAGCCGACACCCCTGGCTTCGACAAGGGCAAGCGCCTGGAAAAAGTCGGGATGAAGGCGCAGGACACCTCGGAGCTGTTCTTCCAGGACGTGCGCGTGCCCAGGGAAAACCTCCTGGGGCAGGCCGGGATGGGCTTTGCCTACCTGATGCAGGAGTTGCCCCAGGAGCGCCTGACCGTGGCGATCGGCGGCCTGGCCTCGGCCGAGGCGGCGTTGCAATGGACGCTGGATTACACCCGCGAGCGCAAGGCGTTCGGCAAGTCGATTGCCGAGTTCCAGAATACCCGGTTCAAACTGGCGGAGATGGCCACCGAAATCCAGATCGGCCGGGTCTTCGTCGATCACTGCCTGGAGTTGCACTTGCAGGGCAAGCTCGACGTGCCGACTGCAGCGATGGCCAAGTACTGGGGAACCGACCTGCAATGCAAGGTGCTCGACGAATGCGTGCAGTTGCACGGCGGCTACGGCTTCATGTGGGAATACCCGATCGCCCGGGCCTGGGCCGATGCGCGGGTACAGCGGATTTATGCCGGCACCAATGAAATCATGAAGGAGATCATTGCGCGGGCGCTTTGATCGGCGTTTGACCGCTGTGGCCCCATCGCGAGCAGGCTCGCTTCCACAAGGGTTCTGAGTGTTAGCACAATATGTGTCCACACCCAGAACTGTGTGGGAGCGAGCCTGCTCGCGATAGGGCCTGACGATCCATCAAGGAGCCGGGTTCGGGTGATCCTTGTGAATCGCCTCGATCCCCGCCAGGACTTCATCCGACAGCTTCAGGTCGAAACTGGCAATGTTGCTGTCCAGTTGCTCCAGGGTCGTTGCGCCGATGATGTTGCTGGTCACGAACGGTTGCTGGGTCACGAAGGCCAGGGCCATTTGCGCCGGGTCCAGGCCGTGTTCACGGGCCAGTGCCACGTAACGGCTGCACGCCGCTTCGGACTGCGGATTGAAATAGCGGCTGAAGCGGCTGTAGAGGCTCAGGCGACCTTTCGGCGGACGGGCGCCCCCTTCGTACTTGCCCGACAGGAAGCCGAACGCCAGCGGCGAGTAGGCGAGCAGGCCGCACTGTTCGCGGATGGCGATTTCCGCCAGGCCCACTTCGAAGCTGCGGTTGAGCAGGTTGTACGGGTTCTGGATCGACACGGCGCGCGGCCAGCCCCGGGCTTCGGCCAGTGCGAGGAAGCGCATGGTGCCCCACGGCGTTTCGTTGGACAGGCCGATGTGGCGGATCTTGCCGGCTTTAACCTGTTCGTCCAGCGCTTCGAGGGTGTCCTCCAGTGGCGTCAGGTTGGCTTCGATCTTGTGCTTGTAGCCGAGCTGGCCGAAGAAGTTGGTGCTGCGTTCCGGCCAGTGCAATTGATAGAGGTCGATGTAGTCGGTCTGCAGGCGCTCGAGGCTTGCGTCCACGGCTTCGGTGATGTGCTGGCGGTTGTGCCGCAGGTTTTTGTCGCGGATGTAGTCGATGGTGTTGCCGGGGCCGGCGATCTTGCTCGCCAGGATCCAGTCGGCGCGATCACCGCGGCGCTTGAAGTAGTTGCCGATGTAGCGCTCGGTGGTCGCGTAGGTCTCGGCCTTGGGTGGCACCGGATACATCTCGGCGGTGTCGATGAAGTTGATCCCGGCGCTCTTGGCGCGCTCGATCTGGGCAAAGGCTTCGGCTTCGCTGTTTTGCTCGCCCCAGGTCATGGTGCCGAGGCAGAGGGCGCTCACGTTCAGATCGGTACGGCCTAGCTGGCGATAGTCCATCAGGTGCTCCTTGGGCAAAACAATCATAAAAGCAGGTTGAAATATTTTTCGCAATCTGCATAATTGCGCACCTCTTTCTGCAGTGGAAGTGATGCGCCGCCGCCGAAGAATCTTGCCGTTGAACGGACGCGCCGACCCGAGCCCCCGAAAGCGTCTGTATCCGGCTGCCTTTGACTTGTCAAAGTACGCACTATTCAGTAAGATCCGCCGTCTAATTTACAGGGCGGCCCCTGAGGCTATAAAGAATGAAAACTTTTACTGCTAAACCGGAAACAGTAAAGCGCGACTGGTTTGTCGTCGACGCTGCTGGTCAGACCCTGGGTCGTCTGGCCACCGAAATCGCGAGCCGTCTGCGTGGCAAGCACAAGCCTGAGTACACTCCTCACGTTGACACCGGCGACTACATCGTCGTTATCAATGCCGAGCAGATTCGTGTGACCGGTGCTAAAACCACTGACAAAATGTACTACTCCCACTCCGGTTTCCCGGGCGGCATCAAGTCGATCAACTTTGAAAAGCTGATCGCCAAGGCCCCTGAGCGCGTGATCGAGACCGCGGTCAAAGGCATGCTGCCTAAGAACCCGCTGGGTCGCGACATGTACCGTAAGCTGAAAGTCTATGCGGGCGCTGCACACCCTCATACTGCTCAGCAGCCCCAAGAACTGAAGATTTAACGGAATAGTTCATTATGTCGGCGACTCAAAATTACGGCACTGGCCGTCGCAAGACCGCAACCGCACGCGTTTTCCTGCGTCCGGGCACTGGTAACATCTCCATCAACAACCGTTCGCTGGAAACCTTCTTCGGCCGCGAAACTGCCCGCATGGTAGTTCGTCAGCCGCTGGAGCTGACCGAGACTGTCGAGAAATTCGACATCTACGTCACCGTGATCGGCGGTGGTGTAAGTGGTCAAGCTGGCGCAATCCGCCACGGTATCACTCGCGCTCTGATGGACTACGACGAAACCCTGCGCGGCGCTCTGCGCAAAGCTGGCTTCGTTACTCGCGACGCCCGTGAAGTTGAACGTAAGAAAGTCGGTCTGCGTAAAGCGCGTAAGCGTCCGCAGTACTCGAAGCGTTAATTCGCTTTCACGTTCAAAAAGAACGCCCAGCCCCTCACGGAGCTGGGCGTTTTTTTATGTGTGCGATTTATCAAAGAATTGCTCTGTGACAACGTGCCACATCCGTAGAGCCCCTATACTGCAAGGCTTGGCACTGGAGCCCTTCGGTAATTACCTTGTCAGGATTGGGGCTTTTCATTACCATTCGGCAAAATTTTTATAAGTACATAGTTTTATTTAGTAGATGCCTGATTTAACAGGCCACAAAGCTGATGGGAGAGGACTGAATGAGCAATGACGGCGTGAATGCAGGCCGGCGTCGCTTCTTGGTAGCAGCCACATCCGTGGTGGGTGCTGCAGGAGCGGTGGGGGCTGCGGTCCCGTTCGTGGGGTCATGGTTTCCCAGTGCCAAGGCGAAAGCCGCAGGTGCACCGGTGAAAGTGAATGTCAGCAAAATCGAGCCAGGCCAGCAGATGGTTGCTGAGTGGCGCGGTCAGCCGGTGTTCATCGTCCGCCGTACCGAGGAAATCCTGGGGAATCTGAAAAAGATCGAGGGCCAGCTGTCTGACCCGACCTCCAAGAACTCTGTTCAACCGACATATGTCGATCCGGAAGTGCGTTCGATCAAGCCCGAGATTCTGCTGCTGATCGGCATCTGCACGCACCTGGGTTGCTCGCCAACCTTCCGCCCGGAAGTGGCGCCTGCGGATCTGGGCAAAGACTGGGTAGGGGGTTATTTCTGCCCTTGCCACGGCTCCCACTACGATTTGGCTGGCCGTGTCTACAAGTCGCAACCTGCGCCTTTGAACCTGCCGGTTCCCCCGCATTCCTATGAGTCCGACGAGATCATTGTCGTTGGCGTCGATACGGAGAAAGCGTGATGAGCAAGTTCATGGATTGGGTTGATGCGCGCTTTCCCGCGACCAAAATGTGGGAAGACCATCTCAGCAAGTACTACGCCCCGAAGAACTTCAACTTCTTCTACTTCTTTGGTTCCCTGGCACTGCTCGTTCTGGTCAACCAGATCGTTACCGGTGTGTGGCTGACCATGAGCTACACCCCTTCGGCGGAAGAGGCATTCGCTTCCGTCGAATACATCATGCGCGACGTCGAGTACGGCTCGATCCTGCGCCTGCTGCACTCCACCGGCGCTTCGGCGTTCTTCATCGTGGTTTACCTGCACATGTTCCGTGGCCTGCTCTACGGTTCGTACCAGAAGCCGCGTGAGCTGGTGTGGGTCTTCGGCATGCTGATCTACCTGGCGCTGATGGCGGAAGCCTTCATGGGCTACCTGCTGCCATGGGGCCAGATGTCCTACTGGGGTGCCCAGGTGATCATCTCGCTGTTCGGTGCGATTCCCGTCATCGGCGACGACCTGACCCAATGGATCCGTGGTGACTACCTGATTTCCGGTATCACACTGAACCGCTTCTTCGCCCTGCACGTGGTGGCCCTGCCGATCGTGATCCTCGGCCTGGTGGTGCTGCACATCCTGGCGCTGCACGAGGTCGGTTCGAACAACCCGGACGGCGTGGATATCAAGAAACACAAGGACGAAAACGGCGTACCGCTGGACGGCATTCCGTTCCACCCGTACTACACCGTGAAAGATATCGTCGGCGTGGTGGTGTTCCTGTTCGTCTTCTGCTCGATCGTGTTCTTCTTCCCTGAGATGGGTGGTTATTTCCTCGAGAAGCCGAACTTCGAAGTGGCGAACGCATTCAAGACCCCCGAGCACATTGCTCCGGTCTGGTACTTCACGCCGTTCTACGCGATCTTGCGCGCGGTTCCGGACAAGCTGCTGGGCGTCATCGCCATGGGCGCGGCCATCGCTGTGCTGTTCGTCCTGCCGTGGCTGGACCGTAGTCCGGTCAAGTCGATGCGCTACAAGGGCTGGCTGAGCAAGATCTGGCTCTGGGTGTTCTGCATTTCGTTCGTGATCCTGGGCGTTTTGGGTGTACTGGCGCCCACTCCGGGTCGTACGTTGCTGTCGCAGGTCTGCACCTTCCTGTACTTCGCCTACTTCATTTTGATGCCGTTCTACACCAGGCTCGAGAAGACCAAACCGGTTCCGGAAAGGGTGACTGGCTGATGAAAAAGCTATTTGCTGTACTGATTCTTGCTGCTTTGCCTGTCCTGTCCTTCGCGGCTGAACACGGTGGTCCTGAACTGGAAAAGATCGATATCGACGTTTCCGACAAGGCTGCCATGCAGGATGGCGCACGTACGTTCGCCAACTACTGCATGGGTTGCCACAGCGCCAAGTTCCAGCGCTATGAGCGTGTTGCCGACGATCTGGGCATTCCCCATGACCTGATGCTGTCGAACCTGGTGTTCACGGGCGCCAAGATCGGCGACCACATGAGCATCGGCATGCAGCCGGCCGACGCCAAGACCTGGTTCGGTGCCGCGCCTCCCGACCTGACCTTGGTGGCTCGCGTTCGTGGTACCGACTGGCTTTATGGCTACCTGAAGTCGTTCTACGAAGATCCGGCACGCCCTTGGGGTGTGAACAACAAGGTCTTCCCGAACGTGGGCATGCCGAACGTGCTGGTGGGCCTGCAAGGTCGCCAGGTCGTTGGTTGCAAACAGGTGCAGATCGTCGAAGACGGCAAGAAGCAATACGATCCGCTGACCGGTACCGCGCTGACTCATGAAGCGTGCGATCAGCTGACCATCGTGCCGAAAAGCGGTGCGCTGACCGAAGAGCAGTTCGATGAGAAGGTCAAGAATCTGGTAACCTTCCTCGCTTACTCGGCTAACCCGGTTAAGCTGCAACATCAGCGCATTGGTACGTATGTATTGCTGTACCTGGCGTTCTTCTTCGTATTCGCTTATCTGCTGAAGCGCGAATACTGGAAAGACGTGCACTGATAACGTTTCAAGCAATTGCTGTTAATCGCGCGCGCCCAAGGGCGCCTCTGAAAGTGTAACGAGCCTGGTCATCCAGGCGTTACGGGAGGCGCCCTCTGGGCGCGCTCGTTTTTCCGCTTCCAATAATTTCAACAAGCGAGGAGGACCGCCAATGGGCGTGACCAATCGGTTGGCCTGTTACTCCGACCCCGCCGACCACTATTCCCACCGAGTGCGCATCGTACTGGCAGAGAAGGGTGTCAGCGCCGAGATCATTTACGTGGAAGCTGGCCGCCAGCCGCCTAAACTGATTGAGGTGAACCCTTATGGAAGCCTGCCCACCCTGGTCGATCGCGACCTGGCATTGTGGGAGTCGACGGTGGTGATGGAATATCTGGATGAGCGTTACCCGCACCCGCCCTTGCTGCCGGTTTATCCTGTGGCGCGTGCCAACAGTCGTTTGCTGATTCATCGTATTCAGCGCGACTGGTGTGGCCTGGTGGATCTGATCCTGGATTCCAGGACCAAGGAGGCTGCCCGTGTCGTCGCTCGCAAGGAGCTGCGCGAGAGCCTGACCGGCGTGTCGCCGCTGTTCGCCGACAAGCCGTTTTTCCTCAGTGAGGAACAAAGTCTGGTGGATTGCTGCCTATTGCCAATACTCTGGCGCTTGCCGATTCTGGGTATCGAACTGCCGCGGCCAGCCAAGCCGCTGCTTGATTATATGGAGCGCTCGTTTGCGCGTGAGGCATTCCAGGCGAGTCTGTCTGGTGTCGAACGCGACATGCGCTAAGGCTTAAGGAGCCGCTATGAACTCCAGTCGACCTTATCTGGTCCGCGCGCTCTACGAGTGGATTGTGGACAACGACTGTACCCCGCACATGCTGGTCAACTCCGAGTATCCGTCGGTGCAGGTGCCACAAGGTTTCGCCAGTGATGGGCAGATTGTCCTGAACGTATCGCCGGCTGCCGTGCGTCATTTGCACATGGACAACGAAGCGGTCAGCTTCGAAGGGCGCTTCGGTGGTGTGCCGCACACCCTGTACGTGCCTATCGCCTCGATCCTGGGCATTTACGCCCGGGAGAACGGCCAGGGTATGGTGTTCGATCTGGAGTCGCCCATGGAGGACGACGATGAGAACGAGCCGGATGATGATTTGCCGCCACCACCGGACAGCGAGCCACCGCGCCCCAGCGGTCGACCCAGTCTGAAAGTGGTGAAATAAAAAAGGCGATCCGCGAGGATCGCCTTTTTCATTGCGCCGCTCCCGTGGGAGCGAGCCTGCTCGCGATGGCCGTCAACGACGAAGCGCGGTGCCTCGATACTCCGCGGCGCGCTCGGTTTTTTACAGGCCTGATCAGTCGATGTATTCGAACAGCTTCACAATCTTCTGCACGCCGGAAACGCCTTGTACCAGATTGGTCGCCTGGGTCGCTTCCTGGCGGGTCAGCAGGCCCAGCAGGTAGACGATGCCGTTTTCGGTCACCACCTTGATGCGCGAGCCCGGAATGTTCGGGTCGGTGAGCATCTGCGTCTTGATCTTGGAGGTCAGCCAGGTATCGTTCTGACGCGCCAGGAAACCGGACGGCGGCAGCACCTGCAGTTCGTTGTGGACCTTTTTCACTCGCTGAACAGCAGCGGCAGCCTGCTCGGCCTTGGCTTTCAGGTCTTCGCGCGGGGTTTGCCCGGCGAGCAGCACGATACCGTTGTAGCTGGTGACGACGATGTGCGATCCATTGTCCAGGACGGGATCGGCCTTGGCGACGTTCACGCCGACCTTGGTGTCGATCAGTGAGTCATCGATTTTGCTGCCGAGGGTGCGCGTGCCACGGTCATCTTCAATGGGGGCTTCCCGGCTGGCGTTAACCACCGAGGTGCAGCCGCTGATACCCAGGCACAGGGTCAAGGCCAGAAGGCCCAAGCGATTAGGGGTCATTCTTCACTCCCGAACAGTTGGCTGTCGATCAAATCGCAAAGGCAATGGATCGCCAGCAGGTGGACTTCCTGAATACGTGCGGTGACGTTGGCCGGTACGCGAATTTCGACGTCTTCGGGCAACAGCAGCGACGCCATGCCGCCGCCATCACGTCCCGTCAATGCTACGACAATCATTTCGCGATCATGTGCGGCCTGGATCGCTTGAATTATGTTGGCCGAGTTGCCGCTGGTGGAAATCGCCAGCAACACATCGCCCGGTTGGCCAAGGGCGCGGATCTGTTTGGAGAAAATTTCGTTGTAGCTGTAGTCGTTGGCGATCGAGGTGATCGTCGAGCTGTCGGTGGTCAGGGCGATGGCTGGCAAGCTCGGACGCTCGCGCTCAAAGCGGTTGAGCAGCTCGGACGAGAAGTGCTGGGCATCGCCGGCCGAGCCGCCGTTGCCGCAGGAAAGCATTTTGCCTTCGTTGAGCAGGGCGTTGACCATGACCTGGCTGGCTTGCTCGATGTGCGGTGCAAGTACGTCCATCGCCATTTGCTTGGTGTCGATACTGGCCTGGAAAAGCTGGCGAATTCGGGATTGCATGTCCATCTGTGTGACCTTAATGAGCGCGGCTACTGGGCACATGAATGTGCAGCCCGCAAAGCAAAGAGCAAAATTGTCGGGTGAAAGTGTCCGGGTCGGGACGCCGGTGATCAGCTGTCGAAGGCATTCTGCAACCAGTTCAACTGATCGTGATTGCTGTCGATGGCAACCACGTCGAAGCGGCAGGGGGAATTGGCCCAACGCGACTCGCGCTGAAGAAAATACTGCGCGGCAAGGATCAGTTTCTGCCGTTTGCGCTCATCGATGCTATCGAGCGCGCCACCCCATTGAGTGTTTTTTCTGTAGCGAACTTCAACAAATACTACTGTATCGCCCTCTAGCATGACCAGATCAAGCTCGCCGCGTTTGCACAACCAGTTCTGCGCCAGCAGGCGCAGACCCTGTCGTTGCAGATGCTCGAGCGCATGGCGCTCGGCATCCTTGCCGCTTTGCTGGCGTGATCCGTCAGGCATCAGCGCGGTGTGTTCGGCAGGCGTTGAACCTGGCCGTTGACGAACTCTGCCCAGGGCAGCTGGCGTACCACGCGCTGGTTCTGCGTCATGCTCAGGCTGCCGGATTGTCCCTCGATCTGGCTGTCCGGCAGCGCCTTGAGTTGCCCCAGGCGCGGTGCCAGGCGATAGGCGTCGGCGCCCATCGCATACAGGCGCCCCAGGCTGCCGGCGGCTTGTGGCCATTGCGCGGTCACCTGCTTGCGCAGCGGGTCGTTGGCGTCCAGCAGCCATGGGGTTTCGCAGAAGCGAATGCCGTTCATGTCGTTGTACTGGTTGACGTCGCCGCTGGCACTGAACACGTGGGAGGTGGCGTAGACCGGTACGTCACCCGCGTACTGGAAGTTCAGGGTCGGTTTGATCTGCTGGGCTTGCTGAGGCGTTGCGGCCAGGAAGATGAACTCGATGTCCTGGCGACGCGAAGGCTGTGCAGCCACTTGCGAGCCCACGGTGCTTTGCAGGCTCTTGGCACGGCCTTCACTCTGGCGCAGCTGGAACATGTCGGCAATTTGCTGGGCCAGTTGTACGGGCTGATCGACCCGTTCGGTGGCCACGATGCTGCCGCCGTTGGCTTGCCAGTCCTGGCTGAACGCTCTGAGGACGCGGTCGCCCCATTCGCCTTTGGGCACCATGATGGCGGCGCGATGCAGGCCGTCGGCCCGGGCGCGGCGCGACACTTCACGGGCTTCGTCTTCAGCGGCCAGGCCAAACTGGAACAGCTGCGCCGGGCCTTGGGTGCCTTCGCTGTAGTTCAGCGCCAGGGTGGTGATCGGCAGTTGTGGCCGAGCGCTCAGTTGTTTGACCAGCGGCTTTTCCAGCGGGCCGACCACCAGTTGCACGCCATCGGCCTGCGCCTTGCGGTAGAACTCGTCGAGCGACGTCAGACGCGAGCTGTCATAAAAGGCAATGGCAGGCGGCTTCTGGCCGGCTTGTTGGGCCTGGTAGTGAGCAGCCATGAATCCGTCGCGAAGCGCCTTGCCGACCGAGGCGAGCGGACCGTCCTGCGGCAGCAGCAGGGCGATCTTGCTCAGGGGCTGGCTGGCCAGTTCCTTGAGGTTGGTCAGCGGTTGCGGCAGTTGGATGGCGGCCGGGTGCTTGGGGTTCTGGGCGCGCCAGTTGTCGATGGCGGCCTGCTGCTGTTCCAGTGTGCCGGCGGTCTTCACCGCCAGCGCCAGACCCATCCAGCCACCGAGGTCGTCGCTGGTGCCGGGCTGCAATTGGTCGGTCGGCAGCGATGCGATCAGGGTCCAGATCGCTTCGTGATTTTTGCCAGCCGCTTCACCGCTCAGCATCGGCGCGATGAAGATGCGTTCGCGCGCGGCGGCGAGTGTCTGGCCGTCGGCCTCAAGGGCGCGGGCGCGTACGGTGCCGGTGCGAACCTGCTGCTCGACCGGCAGTTCGGCCAGTTGTTGCAGGCTTGGGTGGTTCAGGGCCGTCAGCGCGGCTTTCGGCTGATTGCGCGTCATGGCCAGTTCGGCTGCCAGGGTGTTGGCGAACACCTGCTGGCCCGGCTTGAGTTGCTCGACCGGCACCTGTTGCAGGATTTGCGCGGATTGGCCGGCATTGCCCTGGCGATAAGCCAGGTCGGCGGCACTCAAGCGATACAGCGCGGCTTGTTCCGGTGTTTTACTTTTGGCGGCCTGATCGAGCAGTTGCTCGATGCTGGCATCCGCGGTCCGTGGGATTTCGTCCAGGCTGGAGGACGGCGAGCTGGCGCAAGCCGCCAGCAGCGCAGCGAGGCAGAGGGCAGTGAACAGCCGCAGGCAAGCGATCATGTAGTGTTCCCGATACTCGATCAAATTAGCGTGGAATTGTACCCAAGCACTGGCCGGGGCGCGATGTTACTGGCGTGAATCGATCAATTTAGCTCATGCAGGGGCGGCAGGGCGGCGGCAGACACTGCAAAACCGCCGCCGCTTGCGCCTGTTGAAAGCGTCGCTACGCGTTACAATGGCGGCTTTTACCGATCATGAGGTGTGCGCTTTGACTGTCCCGGGTGCTTTGAATTCTGCTGCCGGCTCGCTTTATGTGGTGGCGACGCCCATCGGCAACCTGGACGACATCAGTGCGCGTGCGCTGAAAATCCTGCGCGAGGTGGCGTTGATCGCTGCCGAAGACACGCGTCATTCCCAGCGACTGATGCAGCATTTCGGCATTCCCACCCCGCTGGCTGCCTGCCACGAGCACAACGAACGCGATGAAGGAAACCGCTTTATTGCCCGTCTGCTGGCCGGTGATGACGTGGCGCTGATCTCCGACGCCGGAACGCCGCTGATTTCCGACCCTGGCTATCACCTGGTCCGCCAGGCCCGTGCGGCGGGGATCAAGGTGGTGCCGGTGCCAGGCGCCTGCGCGCTGATCGCAGCGTTGTCGGCGGCGGGCCTGCCGTCGGACCGTTTCATCTTCGAAGGCTTTCTGCCAGCCAAGGCCGTCGGCCGGCGTGCTCGCCTGGAGCAGGTCAGGGAAGAGCCGCGTACATTGATTTTTTACGAGGCGCCGCACCGTATCCTGGAATGCCTGCAGGACATGGAGCAGGTCTTTGGTGGGCAGCGCCCGGCGTTGCTGGCAAGGGAGCTGACCAAAACCTTTGAAACCCTCAAGGGGTTGCCGCTGGCCGAATTGCGCGAATTCGTCGAGTCGGACAGCAACCAGCAGCGTGGCGAATGCGTGGTGCTGGTCGCAGGCTGGACAGCCCCCGAGGCCGAGGACGCCGTAAGCAGCGAAGCCATGCGCGTTCTTGACCTGCTGCTCGAAGAAATGCCTCTCAAGCGCGCGGCGGCCCTGGCGGCGCAGATTACCGGTGAGCGCAAGAACGTCCTTTACCAGGCCGCACTGGATAAGCAGAAAGGCGAGTGAAACCCGACGTACAGGAGCGGCTGCAGGCGTTTAGCGCTTGTTCTTCGGGCGCTCTGCCGTTAACCTTCGCGGCGGAGAGTCGATCGGACAGTCGCTGCCCTCTATGAAAATTAGGGGGGGGAGGAAAGTCCGGGCTCCATAGGGCGAAGTGCCAGGTAATGCCTGGGAGGCGTGAGCCTACGGAAAGTGCCACAGAAAATAACCGCCTAAGCGCTTCGGCGCCGGTAAGGGTGAAAAGGTGCGGTAAGAGCGCACCGCACGTCTGGCAACAGTTCGTGGCTAGGTAAACCCCACTTGGAGCAAGACCAAATAGGGTCCCAAGGCGTGGCCCGCGCTGGGACCGGGTAGGTTGCTAAAGATGTCCAGTGATGGCCATCGTAGACGAATGACTGTTCAAGACAGAACCCGGCTTACAGATCGACTCTCCACCTTTCCCCTCCCTGTTTTGAAGTATTGGACAGGGCGCTGTAATGGCCATTTCCCTCCTTGTAAATGATTCGCAGAACCTCTCTCGTAATACCGAAAAAATCTTACTCTTAACAAATTACTTTAACTTTCGAATGCAGCGTTCTGTGCTGATTCAATTTATTACGTCGATTCCCCCTCCGGATTCTCGTTACCCCTCCTGATGTGCTCCTAAATCTCAGTTCTGTAAGGGTTTTCCTTTAATCCGCGCCTTGACGGTGCGGTGGCCGCATTCCTATAGTGTGCGCAAGTGGCGGAAAGTGGCATGAAGTGGGTTTTTTGAGCGTAAAACGCTAACATTTGGAGAAACGCTGACGTGTTTCGCGGAGCTAACGCTATCAGTCTCGATGCAAAGGGCCGTCTCGCCATGCCGAGCCGGTACCGTGACGAGCTCGTTTCGCGTAGTTCCGGGCAGTTGATCGTCACGATCGATGCCGTTGATCCGTGTTTATGTGTTTACCCCCTCGATGAGTGGGAAATTATTGAAACCAAACTGCGCGCACTGCCTTCGCTTCGCGAAGAGAACCGCCGCCTGCAACGTTTATTGATTGGTAATGCCGTCGACCTCGAGCTCGATGGCAGTGGTCGTTTTCTGGTGCCGCCGCGTCTTCGTGAATATGCCAAGTTGGATAAGCGCGCGATGTTGGTGGGCCAACTGAACAAGTTCCAATTGTGGGACGAGGATGCCTGGAATGCGGTTTCTGCCGCTGACCTGGCAGCTATTCAACAACCGGGCGCCATGCCCGATGAACTGCGTGATTTGATCCTGTGACTATTGATAGCGGCTTTAACCACATCACCGTACTGCTTGACGAGGCCGTCGAGGGGCTCGCCGTACGTGCTGATGGCTGCTATCTGGATGGTACGTTCGGGCGCGGCGGGCACAGTCGGTTGATCCTCAGCCAGCTCGGTCCCGATGGCCGGTTGCTCGGATTCGACAAGGATCCTCAAGCGATTGCCACAGGGCAGACGCTAGCGGCCGAAGACGGCCGCTTTGTCGTTGTGCAGCGCAGCTTTGCCGAGCTCGGTTCGGAAGTGGCCGAACGTGGTCTGACCGGCAAGGTCAGCGGTGTCCTGCTCGACCTGGGCGTGTCTTCGCCACAGCTCGATGACCCTGAGCGCGGCTTCAGCTTTCTCAACGACGGTCCGCTGGACATGCGCATGGACCCGTCACGTGGCATCAGCGCCGCCGAATTCGTCAACACCGCGCCCGTGGAGGAAATCGCCCGGGTGTTCAAGGAGTACGGCGAAGAACGTTTCTCCGGACGCATGGCCCGTGCCGTGGTCGAGCGTCGCGACATCAAGCCGTTCGAGCGTACCGGTGACCTGGCCGAAGTCCTGAAGGTGGCCAACCCTGCGTGGGAGAAAGGCAAGAATCCGGCGACCCGCGCCTTCCAGGGCCTGCGCATTCACGTCAATAACGAGCTGGGCGATCTGGAAGCCGGCCTCGACGCCGCGCTGGAGTGCCTGGAAATCGGTGGTCGGCTGGTGGTGATCAGTTTTCATTCGCTGGAAGACCGCATCGTCAAGCTGTTCATGCGCAAGCTGGTCAAGGGTGAAGCCGACAATCTGCCGCGCAACCTGCCGGTTCGTCACGTCGCTTTCGAACCGAAAATCAAAATCCATGGCAAAGCGCAGTCCGCCTCCGAGGCCGAACTCAAAGCCAACCCACGTGCTCGCAGCGCTGTCATGCGCGTCGCGGAGAAGCTGCGGTGAGCAAGCTTTTCGCCAAGCCACTGCCCGGCGGCAGCTTCTTCATGCTGCTGCTGTTTATCGGCGTGCTCGTGTCGGCCATCGGCGTGTCTTACAGCGCGCACTGGAATCGTCAGCTATTGAACACGCTGTACAACGAGCTGAGCGTTCGTGACAAGGCGCAGGCGGAGTGGGGCCGGTTGATTCTCGAGCAGAGCACCTGGACTGCCCACAGTCGTATCGAAGTCCTGGCCACCGAACAGCTGAAGATGCACATCCCTGGCGCAGCTGACGTGCAGATGGTGGCGCCATGATGAAGCTCGAAGGCGCACTCTTTCCATGGCGCTTCCGCCTGGTGCTGGGGCTGCTCGGCGTCATGGTGGCTGCGATCTGCTGGCGCATCATCGACCTGCAGGTGGTCGACCGTGCCTTCCTCAAGGGCCAGGGCGACGCGCGCAGTGTTCGTCACATTCCGATTCCGGCCCACCGTGGTCTGATCACCGACCGTAACGGCGAGCCTCTGGCCGTCAGTACGCCGGTCACCACCCTGTGGGCCAACGCCAAGGAAATGCAGCTGGCCAAAGAGAAATGGCCGGCACTGGCGGCTGCGCTGGGGCAGGATCCGAAAGCCCTGGCTGAACGTCTCGAGGCGCAGGCCAACAAGGAATTCATTTACCTGGTGCGCGGGTTGACCCCCGAGCAGGGCCAGTCGGTGCTCGATCTGAAAGTCCCGGGCGTTTACGGCATCGAGGAGTTCCGCCGCTTCTACCCGGCGGGTGAAGTGACTGCGCACATGGTCGGCTTTACCGACATCGATGATCATGGTCGCGAAGGGGTCGAACTGGCCTACGATGAATGGCTGGCCGGCGTGCCCGGCAAGCGACAGGTCATCAAGGACCGGCGCGGGCGACTTATCAAGGATGTTCAGGTGACAAAAAACGCCAAGGCCGGCAAGCCCTTGGCGTTGTCGATTGACCTGCGCCTGCAATACCTGGCCAACCGCGAGCTGCGCAACGCGATCATCGAGAACGGCGCCAAGGCTGGCAGCCTGGTGATCATGGACGTGAAGACCGGCGAGATCCTCGCCATGGTCAACCAGCCGACCTACAACCCGAACAACCGCCGCAACCTGCAGCCGGCCATGATGCGCAACCGCGCAATGATCGACGTGTTCGAGCCGGGCTCGACCATGAAAGCGATCTCCATGAGCGCCGCCATCGAAACCGGACGCTGGAAGCCGAGCGACAGCGTCGAGGTGTACCCGGGCACATTGCAGATCGGTAAATACACCATCAAGGACGTTTCCAAGACCGAAGGTCCGGTGCTGGACATGACCGGCATCCTGATCAACTCCAGTAACGTCGGCATGAGCAAGGTCGCGTTCGATATCGGTGGTGAAACCATTTTCCGCCTGGCGCAGAAGCTCGGCCTCGGCCAGGACACAGGCCTCGGTTTCCCGGGCGAGCGCGTGGGCAACCTGCCGAACTACCGCGAATGGCGCAAGGCTGAAACGGCCACGCTGTCCTACGGCTACGGTATTTCCGTGACCGCGATCCAGCTGGTTCATGCCTTCTCGGCCCTGGCCAACAACGGTCGCCTCGCACCGCTGACCCTGATCAAGACCGACAAGGCGCCGCAGACCACGCAGGTGCTGCCGGAAAACGTTGCGAAGACCATGCAGACCATGCTGCAACAAGTGATCGAAGCCCCGCGCGGTGTGTTCCGCGCGCAAGTGCCGGCGTATCACGTGGGCGGCAAATCCGGTACTGCGCGCAAGACGTCGGTCGGTACCAAAGGCTATGCCGAAAACTCCTACCGCTCGCTGTTCGCCGGTTTCGGTCCGATGAACGACCCGCGCTACGCCATCGTGGTGGTGATCGATGAGCCGACCAAGGCCGGTTACTTCGGTGGCCTGGTGTCGGCGCCGGTGTTCAGCAAAGTGATGTCCGGGACCTTGCGCCTGATGAACATCACGCCGGACAACCTGCCGCCGGTCCAACAGGCCAATGCGGCCCCGGCCGTTCCACCGAAAGCCAATGGAGGGCGCGGCTGATGTCCCTGAGCCTGAACAAGATTTTTGCCCACGCCGGCCGCGATCTGTTGATCCGTGAGTTGACGATCGACAGTCGCAACGTGCGGGCCGGCGACCTGTTCCTGGCCGTGCCGGGCGGGCGCTTCGATGGTCGCGCGCACATCGGCGACGCCCTGCAGCGTGGCGCGGCGGCGGTGGCTTATGAAGTCGAAGGCGCGACCGTGTTGCCGATCACCGATGTGCCGTTGATTCCGGTCAAGGGATTGGCGGCGCAGCTGTCGGACATCGCCGGGCGTTTTTACGGCGACCCGAGCCGCCACCTGAACCTGGTGGGCGTGACCGGCACCAATGGCAAGACCAGCGTGACCCAACTGGTGGCCCAGGCCCTGGATCTGCTCGGCCAGCATTGCGGCATCGTCGGTACGCTGGGCACCGGTTTTTACGGCGCGCTGGAAAGCGGCCTGCACACCACGCCGAACCCGATTGCCGTCCAGGCGACCCTGGCTGACCTGAAAAAAGCAGGCGCCAAGGCCGTGGCCATGGAAGTGTCGTCCCACGGCCTGGACCAGGGGCGTGTGACCGCGTTGGCGTTCGACGTGGCGGTGATGACCAACCTGTCCCGCGACCACCTGGATTACCACGGCACCATGCAGGCCTACGGCGAAGCCAAGGCCAGGCTGTTTGCCTGGAATGACCTGAAGTGCCGCGTGGTCAACCTCGACGACGAATTCGGTCGGCAACTGGCGGGTGAAAAACGCGAGTCGCGCCTGATCACCTACAGCTTGCTGGATCGCAGCGCCTACCTGTTCTGCCGTGATGCGCAATTTGACGACGAAGGCGTGCGCGCCACGCTGGTCACGCCGCAGGGCGAGCATCATCTGCGCAGCACCTTGCTCGGTCGCTTCAACCTGAGCAACGTGCTGGCCGCGATCGGCGCCTTGCTCGGTCTCGACTACGCACTGGATGAAATCCTCAAGGTCCTGCCGAAGCTCGAAGGCCCGGCAGGACGCATGCAGCGCCTGGGGGGCGGTACTCAGCCGCTGGTGGTGGTCGATTACGCCCACACCCCGGATGCCCTGGAAAAAGTACTGACAGCCCTGCGCCCGCACGCCAAGGGGCGGCTGCTGTGCCTGTTCGGTTGTGGCGGCGATCGCGATCGCGGCAAGCGCCCGTTGATGGCCGAGGTGGTCGAGCGTCTGGCTGACGGCGTGCTGGTCACCGATGACAATCCGCGCACCGAAGACCCGGCAGTGATCTTCGATGACATTCGTGCCGGCTTCGCCCATGCGGACAACGTGACTTTCGTCGCCGGTCGTGGCCTGGCGATTGCCCAATTGATCGCGGGCGCTTCGGCGGATGACGTGATCGTCCTGGCCGGCAAGGGCCACGAGGATTATCAGGAAATCAACGGCCAGCGCCACGACTTCTCGGATCTGGTCGAGGCTGACCGTGCCTTGACCGCGTGGGAGGTGGCCCATGCTTGAGGCCCTGAAACTGAGTGAACTGACCGTTGCATTGAATGGCCGTCTGCTCAGCGCCGATGCCAGTTTCAATGGCGTCAGCATCGACAGCCGCGCCATCAAGCCGGGCCAATTGTTCATCGCACTGGCTGGCCCGCGTTTCGATGGTCATGACTATTTGAACGACGTCGCGGCCAAAGGCGCCGTGGCGGCGCTGGTCGAGCGCGAAGTCGCTGACAGCAGCCTGCCGCAATTGCGGGTGGCTGATACCCGTCAGGCGCTGGGGCAACTGGGGGCGCTGAACCGTGCGGCGTTTACCCACCCGGTCGCCGCCGTTACCGGCTCCAGCGGCAAGACCACGGTCAAGGAAATGCTCGCGAGCATCCTGCGCACGCGCGGTCCGGTCCTGGCCACCCGTGGCAACCTGAATAACGACCTCGGCGTGCCGCTGACGCTGCTGGAACTGGCACCTGAGCATACGGCTGCGGTGATTGAACTGGGGGCCTCGCGCCTTGGCGAAATTGCCTACACCGTGGCCATGACCAAGCCTCATGTCGCCATCCTCAATAACGCCGGGACCGCCCACGTGGGTGAGTTCGGCGGCCCGGAGAAAATCGTCGAAGCCAAGGGCGAGATCATCGAAGGGCTGGCGGCCGACGGCGTTGCCGTCCTCAATCTGGACGACAAGGCCTTCGGGATCTGGAAGACCCGTGCCGCCGGTCGCAAGGTACTGACCTTCGCCCTGGACAACGCCGACGCCGATTTCCATGCCAGCGACCTGGGCCGCGATGCGCGCGGTTGCCCGTCGTTCAAGCTGCACACGCCCATGGGTGTGGAGCACGTTCAACTGAACCTGCTCGGCACCCATAACGTGGCCAATGCCATGGCGGCGGCCGCCGCTGCGCACGCCCTGGGCGTGTCGTTGTTCGGCATCGCCACCGGCCTTGGTGCGGTGCAGCCGGTCAAGGGCCGCACCGTCGCGCAATTGGCCAGCAATGGCATGCGCGTGATCGATGACACCTACAACGCGAACCCCACCTCCATGTGTGCCGCCGTTGATATACTCGCCGGCTTTTCCGGGCGCACCGTTCTGGTGCTCGGCGATATTGGCGAGCTGGGCGACTGGGCGGAGCAGGGGCACCGCGACGTGGGCGCCTATGCCCGAGGCAAGGTTTGTGCGCTGTATGCCGTGGGGCCGCTGATGGCTCACGCCGTGAAGGCGTTCGGCGAACAGGCTTATCACTTCGCCACCCAGGCTGAACTGATCAAGGCCCTCGGCGCCGAGCAAGACACCAACACCACCATTTTGATCAAGGGCTCGCGCAGCGCTGCGATGGAAAACATCGTCGCGGCTTTGTGTGATTCCAGTCTGGAGAAGCATTAATGCTGCTGCTGCTAGCGGAGTATCTGCAACAGTTCTACAAAGGCTTCGCGGTCTTCCAGTACCTGACCCTGCGCGGGATTCTCGGTGTGCTGACCGCGCTGGTCCTGTCGCTGTGCTACGGCCCGTGGATGATCCGTACCCTGCAGAACCGTCAGATCGGCCAGTCCGTGCGTAATGACGGTCCGCAGTCGCACCTCTCCAAATCCGGTACGCCGACCATGGGTGGCGCGCTGATCCTGTCGTCCATCGGCGTCAGCACCCTGTTGTGGGCCGACCTGAGCAACCGTTACGTCTGGGTGGTGTTGCTGGTGACGTTGCTGTTCGGTGCCATCGGCTGGGTCGATGACTATCGCAAGGTGATCGAGAAGAACTCCAAGGGCCTGCCGAGCCGCTGGAAGTATTTCTGGCAGTCGGTGTTTGGCCTGGCGGCGGCGATCTTCCTCTACAAGACTGCCGCGACTCCGGTCGAGACCACCCTGATCCTGCCGATGCTCAAGGACTACAGCATTGCGCTGGGGGCCGGGTTCATCGTCCTGACCTACTTCGTGATCGTCGGCTCGAGCAATGCGGTCAACCTGACCGATGGCCTCGACGGCCTGGCAATCATGCCGACCGTGATGGTCGGCGGTGGCCTGGGGATCTTCTGCTACCTGTCGGGTAACGTGAAGTTCGCCGAGTACCTGCTGATCCCCTACGTGCCGGGCGCGGGCGAGCTGATCGTATTCTGTGGCGCCCTGATTGGCGCGGGCCTCGGGTTCCTCTGGTTCAACACCTATCCAGCCCAGGTCTTCATGGGTGACGTCGGCGCACTGGCGCTGGGCGCCGCCCTGGGCACTATCGCGGTGATCGTCCGCCAGGAAATCGTCCTGTTCATCATGGGCGGCGTGTTCGTGATGGAAACCCTGTCGGTGGTCATCCAGGTGACCTCCTTCAAGCTGACCGGGCGTCGCGTGTTCCGCATGGCGCCGATTCACCACCACTTTGAACTCAAGGGCTGGCCCGAGCCGCGTGTGATCGTCCGTTTCTGGATCATCACCGTGATTCTCGTGCTGATTGGCCTTGCCACCCTGAAGCTGAGGTAGAACGAGTGTCCCTGATCGCTTCTGACCACTTCCGCATCGTTGTCGGCCTCGGCAAGAGCGGCATGTCCCTGGTTCGCTTCCTGGCGAACCGGGGCACGTCGTTTGCCGTCGCCGATACGCGGGAAAATCCACCGGAACTGGCCACGCTCAAGCGTGACTATCCGCACGTGGAAGTGCGTTGTGGCGAGCTGGACGTCGAATTCCTGTGCCGTGCCGACGAGCTCTACGTGAGTCCCGGCCTGGCGCTGGCGACCCCGGCCCTGCAGGCCGCTGCCGCCCGTGGCGTGAAGTTGTCCGGCGACATCGAGTTGTTCGCGCGTAACGCGAAGGCGCCGATCGTGGCCATCAGCGGCTCCAATGCGAAAAGCACCGTGACCACCCTGGTCGGCGAGATGGCCGCTGCCGCAGGCAAGCGTGTCGCCGTCGGCGGCAACCTGGGCACCCCGGCGCTGGACCTGCTGAACGATGACATCGAGCTGTACGTGATGGAGCTGTCGAGTTTCCAGCTGGAAACCACCGACCAGCTCAACGCCGAAGTGGCGACGGTGCTCAACATCAGCGAAGACCACATGGACCGCTACAGCGGTCTGCCGGCCTATCACCTGGCCAAGCACCGGATTTTCCGTGGCGCCCGGCAGTTTGTGGTCAACCGCCAGGACGCCTTGAGCCGTCCGTTGATGGGTGAAGGCCAGCCGTGCTGGACCTTCGGGTTGGGCAAACCCGATTTCAAGGCTTTCGGTATCCGCGAAGAGAACGGCGAGAAATACCTGGCCTTCGAATTCCAGAACCTGATGCCAGTGCGCGAATTGAAGATTCGCGGTGCCCACAACCAGTCCAACGCTCTGGCAGCCCTGGCCCTGGGGCATGCGGTCGGGCTGCCATTCGACGCCATGCTCTCGAGCCTGCGCACCTTCGCCGGCCTCGAGCATCGTTGCCAGTGGGTGCGTGACCTGGACGGCGTGAGCTACTACAACGATTCCAAGGCCACCAACGTGGGTGCCGCACTGGCGGCCATCGAGGGCCTGGGTGCAGACATCGACGGCAAGCTGGTATTGATCGCCGGTGGCGACGGCAAGGGGGCCGAGTTCAAGGACCTGCGCGATCCGGTGGCCGCCAACTGCCGCGCCGTCATCTTGATGGGCCGCGACAGCGACAAGATTGGCGCGGCCATCGGCGAGGCGGTGCAGCAGATTCGGGTCGACTCGCTGCTCGAAGCCGTGGCGCAGTGCCGCGCCGTGGCGCAACCGGGCGACGCCGTGTTGCTGTCGCCGGCCTGCGCCAGTTTCGACATGTTCAAGCATTACGAAGACCGTGGTCACCAGTTCGTCCAAGCCGTGGAGGATCTGGCATGAGTCTGCTGAACATCATCAAGCCGTACCCTTCGCCGATCATCACCGGACGCGGTATCGACCTCGACTTTCCGATGCTCGCCGGTTGCCTGGCGTTGCTTGGCCTCGGACTGGTCATGATTGCCTCGGCCTCGACCGAAGTGGCGGCGGTGCAATCGGGCAGCGCCCTGTACTACATGATCCGCCACCTGATTTACGTGGCGCTGGGCCTGGGTGCCTGCGTGGTCACCATGATGATTCCGATCGCCACCTGGCAACGCTTGGGCTGGATGATGCTCATTGGTGCCTTCGGTTTGCTGGTGATGGTGATCATCCCGGGGATCGGCCGTGAAGTGAACGGCTCGATGCGCTGGATCGGCTTCAGCTTTTTCAACGTGCAGCCTTCCGAGATCGCCAAGGTGTTCGTGGTGATCTACCTCGCCGGTTATCTGGTACGTCGCCAGAAAGAAGTGCGCGAGAGCTGGATGGGCTTCTTCAAGCCGTTCATCGTGCTGCTGCCGATGGCCGGCCTGCTGCTGATGGAGCCGGACTTCGGCGCCACCGTCGTGATGATGGGGGCGGCGGCGGCAATGTTGTTCCTCGGTGGCGTCGGGCTGTTCCGTTTCTCGCTGATGGTGGTCCTGGCCGTCGCGGCGGTGGTGTTGCTGATCCAGGTGCAGCCTTATCGAATGGCGCGCCTGACCAACTTTGCCGACCCGTGGGCCGACCAGTTCGGTGCCGGCTATCAATTGTCCCAGGCCTTGATCGCGTTTGGTCGCGGCGAGTGGCTGGGGGTTGGCCTGGGCAACAGCGTGCAGAAACAGTTCTACCTGCCGGAAGCGCATACCGACTTCGTGTTCTCGGTCCTGGCCGAAGAGCTGGGCGCCGTCGGCTCCCTGTGCACCGTGGCGCTGTTCGTGTTCGTCTGTGTCCGCGGCATGTACATCGGCTACTGGGCCGAGAAGGCCAAGCAGTTCTTCGCCGCCTACATCGCTTATGGCCTGTCGTTCCTGTGGATTGGTCAGTTCCTGATCAACATCGGGGTGAACGTCGGCCTGCTGCCGACCAAGGGCCTGACCTTGCCGTTCCTCAGTTATGGCGGCAGTTCGCTGGTGATCTGCTGCGCCTGTCTCGGCTTGTTGCTGCGCATCGAGTGGGAGAGTCGAACCCATCTGGGCAGCGAAGAGATGGAGTTCCATGAGAGCGACTTCGCCGAGGAGCCGAGCCATGGGCGCTAACGTGCTGATCATGGCGGGCGGCACCGGTGGCCATGTGTTCCCGGCGCTGGCCTGTGCCCGTGAGTTCCAGGTGCGGGGCTACACCGTGCATTGGCTCGGGACACCGCGCGGCATCGAAAACGATCTGGTGCCGATGGCCGGCATCGAACTGCATCGCATCAATGCCAGCGGCCTGCGCGGCAAGGGCAAGTTGTCCCTGCTCAAGGCGCCGTTGATGTTGCTCAAGTCGATCTGGCAGGCGCGCACGATCATTCGCCAGTTGCGACCGGTGTGCGTGGTCGGCTTTGGCGGTTATGTGACCGGTCCCGGTGGTGTCGCGGCCAAACTGGCCGGTGTGCCGGTGATCGTTCACGAACAGAACGCCGTGGCCGGTACCGCCAATCGGTTGCTGGTGCCGTTGGCCGCCCGAGTCTGTGAAGCGTTCCCCGACACCTTTACCCTGTCGGACAGCCGACGGACCACCGGTAATCCGGTGCGCCCGGAGCTGTTCCTCGATACACCGCGACCTGCCCTGGCAGGTCGCAAGGCGCGTTTGCTGATCCTGGGCGGAAGCCTGGGCGCAGAGCCGTTGAACAAGTTGCTGCCTGAAGCCCTGGCGCAAGTCGCTCCCGACCTGCGCCCGGACGTGTTCCATCAGGCCGGCAAAAACCACGATGAAGTGACTGCAGAGCGCTATCGCGCGGCTGGCGTCGAGGCGCAAGTGCAGCCTTTCATCAAAGACATGGCCCAAGCCTATGGCTGGGCCGACCTGGTGGTGTGCCGCGCAGGCGCATTGACCATCAGTGAACTGGCCGCCGCCGGTCTGCCCTCGATGCTGGTGCCCTTGCCCCACGCGATCGACGATCACCAGACCCGCAACGCCGATTATTTGGCCCGTGAAGGCGCTGCCTTCCTGATGCCGCAAAGAACGACTGGCGCAGCGGATCTTGCCGCACGCCTGACAGAGGTTTTGATGCAGCCACAACGACTCACCGACATGGCGACTGCAGCACGTCGCCTGGCCAAACCCGATGCCACGCGTAATGTGGTCGATACCTGCCTGGAGGTGGCCCATGGTTGAAAATCAGAAAGCCATGCCGCAACCGGAGATGCGCCGCATCCGTCGTATCCACTTCGTCGGGATCGGCGGCGTGGGCATGTGCGGTATCGCCGAAGTGTTGCTGAACCTGGGCTATCAAGTGTCCGGTTCCGACCTGAAAGCTTCGCCGGTGACCGAGCGCCTGGAATCCTTCGGCGCCCAGATCTACATCGGCCACCGCGCCGAAAACGCTGCCGCCGCTGACGTGCTGGTGGTCTCGAGTGCCGTGAACACCTCCAACCCGGAAGTCGCCACCGCACTGGAGCGGCGCATTCCCGTGGTGCCGCGTGCCGAAATGCTGGCCGAGCTGATGCGTTATCGCCACGGCATCGCCGTCGCCGGTACCCACGGCAAAACCACCACCACCAGCCTGATCGCCTCGGTGTTTGCCGCCGGTGGCCTGGACCCGACCTTCGTCATCGGTGGCCGCCTGAACGCTGCGGGCACCAACGCCCAGCTGGGCACCAGCCGCTACCTGATCGCCGAGGCCGATGAAAGCGATGCCAGTTTCCTGCACCTGCAGCCGCTGGTGGCCGTGGTCACCAACATCGACGCCGACCACATGGCGACCTACGACGGCGACTTCAACAAACTGAAGAAAACCTTCGTCGAATTCCTGCACAACCTGCCGTTCTACGGTCTGGCCGTGGTGTGCCTGGACGATCCCGTGGTGCGTGAAATCCTGCCGCAGGTCAAGCGTCCGGCAGTGACCTACGGCTTCGGCGATGACTGCGACGTGCGTGCGATCAATGTGCGCCAGCAGGGCATGCAGACCTTCTTCACCGTACTGCGCCCGGATCGCGAGCCGTTGGACGTCTCGGTGAACATGCCGGGCAACCACAACGTGCTGAACGCACTGGCGACCATTTGCATCGCCACCGACGAAGGCGTCAGCGATGAAGCCATCGTCCAGGGCCTGTCCGGGTTCCAGGGTGTCGGTCGCCGCTTCCAGGTCTACGGCGAACTGCCGGTCGAAGGCGGCAACGTGATGCTGGTCGACGATTACGGTCACCACCCGACCGAAGTTGCGGCGGTGATCAAGGCCGTTCGCGGTGGCTGGCCGGAGCGCCGACTGGTGATGGTCTACCAGCCACACCGCTACAGCCGTACGCGCGACCTGTACGACGATTTCGTCAATGTCCTGGCCGACGCCAACGTGCTGCTGCTGATGGAAGTGTACCCGGCGGGCGAAGAACCGATCCCGGGGGCTGACAGTCGCAAGCTGTGCAACAGCATCCGGCAACGTGGCCAGCTCGATCCGATCTACATCGAGCGCGGTGTCGACCTTGCGCCAGTGGTCAAGCCGCTGTTGCGGGCCGGCGACATCCTGCTGTGCCAGGGGGCCGGTGATGTGGGGGGGCTTGCCCCCAGCTTGTTGAAGAGTCCGTTGTTCACCGGTGCCGTGGCGGCATCGGTCGAGGGGAAGTTGAAATGACTGCTGCCTACGCCAACCTCATCTCCACGATCGCGCCGAAGGATTTCGGCCGCGTCGCCGTGCTGTACGGCGGCAAGAGTGCCGAGCGTGAGGTGTCCCTGAAGTCGGGCAATGCCGTTCTCCAGGCGCTGCAAAGCGCGGGCGTGGATGCGTTCGGCCTCGACGTCGGTGACGATCTTTTGCAGCGTCTGCAGAGCGAAAAAATCGACCGCGCCTTCATCATCCTCCACGGTCGTGGCGGTGAAGACGGCAGCATGCAGGGCCTGCTGGAATGCCTGGGCATTCCGTACACCGGCAGTGGCATCCTCGCGTCGGCCCTGGCCATGGACAAGCTGCGCACCAAGCAGGTCTGGCACAGCCTCGGCATTCCGACGCCGCGCCACGCCGTACTGCGTTGCGAGGCCGATTGTATTTCGGCAGCGACGGAACTGGGCTTTCCTTTGATCGTCAAACCGGCTCATGAAGGTTCAAGTATCGGTATGGCCAAAGTGAGTTCCGCGTCCGAATTGATCGACGCCTGGAAAGCGGCCAGTACCTACGATTCGCAAGTGTTGGTCGAGCAATGGATTCAAGGTCCGGAGTTCACCATCGCCACGCTGCGTGACCAGGTGTTGCCACCGATTGCCCTGGGGACGACGCACAGTTTCTACGACTACGACGCCAAGTACATCGCCAACGATACCCAGTATCGGATTCCGTGCGGGCTGGACAGCACCAAGGAAAAGGAACTGATGGACCTCACGGCGAAAGCCTGTGAGGCGCTGGGTATCGCCGGTTGGGGCAGGGCAGACGTGATGCAGGATGCGGACGGCCAGTTCTGGTTCCTTGAAGTCAACACCGCACCGGGCATGACCGATCACAGCCTGGTACCGATGGCGGCCCGTGCCGCCGGCCTGGATTTCCAGCAACTGGTTCTGACCATCCTGGCGGCAAGCATTGCCAGCAACGAAGAGCCGCGAGGGTAAGACCATGCGAGGCGCTCAGCTCAGACATCAGCCCCCACCCGCACCCGGCCGCAAGCCGGTGCCACGGGGTGCCAGCCGAATGGTGGCCAAGGAGCCGATGTCCGCGCGCCTGCCGAAAGCCAATTTCGGCTTTCTCAAGGCCCTGTTCTGGCCGGTGCTGCTGGTGGGGCTGGGCTTCGGTACTTATGAAGGTGCGCAGCGTCTGTTGCCGTACGCCGACCGGCCGATCACCAAGGTCGCGGTGCAGGGCGACCTGAGTTACATCAGCCAGCAAGCGGTGCAGCAGCGGATCGCCCCCTACGTGGCCTCGAGCTTCTTCACCATCGACCTGGCCAGCATGCGCACCGAGCTGGAACAGATGCCCTGGATCGCCCACGCCGAGGTGCGTCGGGTGTGGCCGGATCAAGTGGTGATTCGCCTGGAGGAGCAATTGCCGGTGGCCCGTTGGGGCGATGAATCGCTGTTGAACAACCAGGGACAGGCGTTCACCCCGCGTGAACTGGCGAACTACGAACACCTGCCACAGCTGTTCGGCCCACAGCGGGCCCAGCAGCAAGTGATGCAGCAATACCAGGTGCTGAGCCAGATGCTCAGGCCGCTGGGCTTCTCGATTGCACGCCTGGAATTGCGTGAACGGGGCAGCTGGTTCCTGACCACCGGTGCCGGCAGTTCGGGCCCGGGGATCGAACTGCTGCTGGGCCGTGGCAACCAGGTGGAAAAGATGCGCCGCTTCATTGCCATCTACGACAAGACGCTTAAAGAACAGATTACGAACATCGCGAGTATCGATCTGCGCTACGCCAACGGCCTTGCCGTCGGCTGGCGGGAACCGGTAGCGCCTACGACAGCCGAACCCGCTGTCGCGAAGAATTAAGAGAGGCAGGACCCATGGCAAACGTGCAAAGCGGCAAAATGATCGTCGGTCTCGATATCGGCACCTCCAAGGTGGTGGCGCTGGTCGGTGAGGTCGCGGACGACGGCACGCTGGAAATCGTCGGGATCGGCACTCATCCGTCCCGCGGCCTGAAGAAAGGCGTGGTGGTGAACATCGAGTCCACCGTGCAGTCGATCCAGCGCGCCATCGAAGAAGCGCAGCTGATGGCCGGTTGCCGGATCCATTCGGCGTTCGTTGGCGTGGCGGGCAACCACATCCGCAGCCTGAACTCCCATGGCATCGTTGCCATTCGTGATCGCGAAGTCAGCTCCGCCGACCTCGAGCGCGTGCTCGACGCCGCCCAGGCCGTGGCGATTCCGGCGGACCAGCGCGTGCTGCACACGCTGCCGCAGGATTACGTGATCGATAACCAGGAAGGCGTCCGCGAGCCCCTGGGCATGTCCGGCGTGCGCCTGGAAGCCAAGGTCCACGTGGTCACCTGCGCGGTCAACGCGGCACAGAACATTGAAAAATGCGTGCGTCGCTGCGGCCTGGAAATCGACGACATCATTCTCGAGCAACTGGCGTCCGCGTACTCGGTACTGACCGACGACGAGAAAGAACTGGGCGTGTGCCTGGTGGACATCGGCGGCGGCACCACCGACATCGCGATCTTCACCGAAGGCGCGATCCGCCATACCGCAGTGATCCCGATTGCCGGCGATCAGGTGACCAACGACATCGCGATGGCGTTGCGCACCCCGACCCAGTACGCCGAAGAAATCAAGATCCGCTATGCCTGCGCCCTGGCCAAGCTGGCCGGCGCCGGTGAAACCATCAAGGTGCCAAGCGTGGGCGACCGCCCGCCGCGCGAGCTGTCCCGCCAGGCCCTGGCCGAAGTGGTCGAGCCGCGTTACGACGAGCTGTTCACGCTGATCCAGGCCGAGCTGCGTCGCAGCGGCTACGAAGACCTGATCCCGGCCGGCATCGTGCTGACCGGCGGCACCTCGAAAATGGAAGGCGCCACCGAGCTGGCCGAGGAAATCTTCCACATGCCGGTGCGCCTGGGCGTGCCCCATGGCGTGAAAGGCCTGGATGACGTGGTGCGCAACCCGATCTATTCCACGGGCGTCGGCCTGTTGATGTACGGCCTGCAGAAGCAGTCCGACGGGATTTCGTTCTCGGGCATCGGCAGCCGCGACAGCTACAGCAACGAAGAGCCCAAGGGTGCCCTGCTCGATCGCATCAAGAGCTGGGTACAAGGCAACTTTTAAAGGCGCCTCAGGCCACCGGCCTGAAGCGGCATGAGCAAGCAGCAACAGCGTCACGCAGTAAAAGCAGTAGGCGAGAAAAACTAGAGAACGTAAAGGAGAGGGAAAATGTTCGAACTCGTAGACAACGTCCCCGCAAGCCCGGTCATCAAGGTCATCGGTGTTGGCGGAGGTGGCGGCAACGCCGTCAATCATATGGTCAAGAGCAACATTGAAGGCGTTGAGTTCATCTGCGCCAACACTGATGCCCAGGCGCTGAAAAGCATCAGCGCGCGGACCATCCTGCAACTGGGTACCGGCGTGACCAAAGGTCTGGGCGCGGGTGCCAATCCGGAAGTGGGGCGTCAGGCCGCTCTCGAAGACCGTGAGCGCATTGCCGAAGTCCTGCAGGGCACCAACATGGTGTTCATCACCACGGGCATGGGCGGTGGTACCGGTACCGGTGCTGCTCCGATCATTGCCGAAGTGGCCAAGGAAATGGGGATTCTCACCGTTGCGGTGGTGACCCGTCCGTTCCCGTTCGAAGGCCGCAAGCGTATGCAACTGGCCGACGAAGGCATTCGTCTGCTGTCCGAAAGCGTCGACTCGTTGATCACCATTCCCAACGAGAAGCTGCTGACCATCCTGGGCAAGGATGCCAGCCTGCTGTCGGCATTCGCCAAGGCTGACGATGTACTGGCCGGTGCCGTTCGCGGTATTTCCGACATCATCAAGCGCCCGGGCATGATCAACGTCGACTTTGCCGACGTGCGTACCGTGATGAGCGAAATGGGCATGGCGATGATGGGCACTGGCTGCGCCAGCGGTCCGAACCGTGCACGCGAAGCCACTGAAGCGGCCATTCGCAACCCGCTGCTCGAAGACGTGAACCTGCAAGGTGCACGCGGCATCCTGGTGAACATCACCGCCGGTCCTGACCTGTCCCTGGGTGAGTACTCCGACGTGGGTAGCATCATCGAAGCCTTTGCTTCCGAGCACGCCATGGTCAAGGTCGGTACCGTGATCGATCCGGACATGCGCGATGAGCTGCACGTGACCGTGGTGGCCACCGGTCTGGGCGCGAAAATCGAGAAGCCTGTGAAGGTCATCGACAACACCGTTCACACTTCCCTGGCATCGCAACCGCAAGCAGCGGCCCCCGCTCGTCAGGAAGCACCTGCGGTGAACTACCGTGACCTGGACCGTCCGACCGTCATGCGCAACCAGGCCCAGGCCGGTGCTGCGACTGCCGCGAAGATGAATCCGCAGGATGATCTGGACTACCTGGACATCCCGGCATTCCTGCGTCGTCAGGCCGATTGATGGAATGTATCAGGGCTATGAAGGTGATTGGTGTTCAGCAAAGGCGTGGTCTGCTATCATCGCCAGCCTTTGTTGATACCAGTTCGCAATTTGCGCTGAAGCGGCCCAAGCCATGATTAAACAACGCACACTGAAAAATATTATCCGTGCCACAGGTGTTGGTCTGCACTCCGGCGAGAAGGTCTACCTGACCCTCAAGCCTGCACCGATCGACACCGGCATCGTCTTTCGCCGTGCCGACCTCGATCCCGTGGTCGAGATCCCGGCTCGTGCAGCCAACGTCGGCGAGACAACCATGTCGACGACGCTGGTCAACGGTGACGTGAAAGTGGATACGGTTGAGCACTTGCTCTCGGCCATGGCTGGCCTGGGCATCGATAACGCCTACGTCGAGCTCTCCGCGTCCGAAGTCCCGATCATGGATGGTAGCGCTGGACCCTTCGTATTTCTGATTCAATCGGCTGGCCTGGAAGAACAGGACGCTGCCAAGAAATTCATCCGCATCCTGCGGGAAGTGACAGTGGAAGACGGCGACAAGCGCGCCACTTTCGTCCCTTTCGAAGGTTTCAAGGTGAGTTTCGAGATCGATTTCGATCACCCGGTTTTCCGTGACCGCACACAAAGTGCAAGCGTGGATTTTTCCAGCACTTCGTTCGTAAAAGAAGTCAGCCGCGCCCGCACCTTTGGTTTCATGAGTGACATCGAGTACCTGCGCAAGCACAACCTCGCACTCGGCGGCAGCGTGGAAAACGCGATCGTGGTCGACGCGGATGGTGTACTGAACGAAGACGGTCTTCGCTACGAAGACGAATTCGTGAAGCACAAGATCCTCGATGCAATTGGTGACCTCTACCTGCTGGGCAATAGCCTGATTGGTGAGTTCAAGGGCTTCAAGTCCGGCCATGCACTGAACAACCAGCTGCTGCGCAAGTTGATTGAGCAGACAGATGCCTGGGAAGTCGTGACGTTCGAAGACGCCAGCACCGCACCAATCTCTTACATGCGCCCTGTTGCGGCGGTGTAAGTAAAAAACCTCTCTAGTTTTTTAAAGGCTGCCTTCGGGTGGCCTTTTTTTATGCCTGCAGATTCGTGGTTGGCTGCCCGGCCCCTTCGCGAGCAGGGGCACTCGGTCAACGGTGGGAGCGAGCCTGCTCGCGAAGGGCCCGTCGTCACATCGACGCTTTCAAAGCCCGACCACCACCCGATTGCGCCCGCTGTCCTTGGCTTTGTACAGCGCCTTGTCTGCCGCGAACAACAGCTGCTCCAGGCTGCCGTTGGTGGCCGTGGTCCAGGTACTGATACCGATGCTGACCGTGATGGGCGCCGCGACTCCCGCCTCGAACGGCAGTAGCTCCACGGCCTGGCGAATGTGTTCGGCGATCTGGCGCGCACCCGCGCTGTCGGTTTCCGCCAGTACCACCGAAAATTCCTCCCCGCCATAGCGAGCGACCAGGTCCGCCGGTCGCCGTACATTCTCGCCGATCACCCTGGCCAGCACGCGCAGTGCATCATCGCCGGCCTGGTGGCCATGTTGGTCGTTGAACGCCTTGAAGTGGTCGGCGTCGATCATCAGCAGCGACAGGGGCTTGCCCGAGCGCTGGGCACGAAACCACTCGTGGCGCAGGGTCTGGTCGAGCATACGGCGGTTGGCGACGCCGGTCAGGGCATCGGTGGCGGCCAGTTGCGCCAGTTCCTGCTCGGCAAGGTGGCGCAAGCGCAGTTCCCGGCAGAGCAGACCGGTGAGCCAGAGCAGGCCAATGCACAACACGCCCGTGGCGCCGCTGATCACCAGTGCCGTGCGTTTCCAGGCGGCGAATACATCGTTGCCGGATAGCGCGACGATGACCGTCAGTGGCAGGTTGCCGACCCTGGAAAAGGTGTACAGGCGTTGCTGTTGATCGATGCTGGAGGTGCTGTCGAAGCTGCCGTTGCGCTCACGCAGGATGCGCTGCACGTTGGGGCGATCGGCGAAGCTTCTGCCGATCGGGTCGGTTTCCAGGTGAGGCTTCTGCGCCAGCAGGATGCCGTCGTCGCTGATGATGGACAGGATGCCCCCCTGGCCGATGTCGAGGCTCTTGAACAGTTGATCGAAATAACCCAGGCGCATCGAGGCCGTGGCGACACCGAGAAACTCACCGCTGGACGAGGAGATGCGCCGGCTGAAGCTGATCCGCCACCTGCCATTGTCTTCGCACTCGCAGCGTGGCTTGAACGGCTTGCTGATGAACATGCCGCTGTCGGGGTGGGTGGCATGCGCGAGGAAGTCATCGCGATCGGCGAAATTGGCGGGGAGGGGGTCGATTCGCGACGAGTCGGCCAACACCTTGCCATGGGCGTCCAGCAACAGGATGTCACCCTTGAAGCGTGCCGTGGTGGAGCGGTCGAACAATGCCAGATGGCGGATCTGCGGCGAAACCTGCTTCAGGTCGTCGCGTTGCGAGGCGGCAATCAGTCCTTGCAGGGTCAGGTCGTAGAGTTCGACCGTGCGCAGGACATCGGCGTCGATCAGTTGTGCAATTGTGGTCGCGCCTCGGATGGCCGCCTGCTGGGTGCCGGCGTGTTCGCGAATCAGCAGGAAGGTCACGATGGCAATGATGGCAATGACCGTCAGGCAGCTGCCGAGCATCGCCAGGATCTCGGGCCGTCCGGTAGTGCCTGAAGGATTGGAGGGACGGCGTACGGTCATGGGGCTGAAGTCTGCGGGGATGACAAAGTAAGCGTAGCCCCATCCCTGCCCACCGCGAGCATTCGAGCGAGCTCCGACAGGATTTAATTGCGCGAGCTGCAATAAACGCCAAAAAAAAGCCGCTGAAGGCAGCGGCTTTGAAGACAACTTTTCAACGGGAAGAGCCGGGGAAAAGTGTCGAGGGAAACAAGGCGGTAGCAGCGATCAGCTGTCTTTCCCGACCCGTGGCTGGGCCTGGACAGTCGATGCCTGAGGGGTTTGCGCGGCGTCTGCGGCCTTGGCCGTCATTTCGCTCTGATATTCCTCGAAGGCCGCAGCGCGTGCGGCGTTGTGCGCAGCGAACGTCTGCGACTCTTCCGCCATGACGAACGGCGAGGCGAACAGGGAAGACAAAACGAAAGCGCTGGCAATACCCATACTGTTGGACATCTTTAAAACCTTCTTGCTTGGCAAGTGCTGTTTGGTGCGGGCAAAGATAAGGGGCTTTGGAAAGGGGAAAAAGAGCGGATTAATGAAATGACTGTTGCACGAAAGACAATAGTCACAGGGGCGGAGGGCTCAGACGGGGAGGTGAATACCGAACGTATTCATGCCGTGATCGCTGCGCACGAACACATCGCCGCCGTGCATCAATGCGATTGCCTTGACGATCGCCAGCCCCAATCCGTGGTTGTTGCCGCTGTTGCTGCGAGACGCATCGACGCGGTAAAAGCGCTCGAACAACCGAGGCAGGTGTTCGCTGGCAATCGGTGATCCAGGGTTGGCCACGCCGATGCTGACCTGATGTTCCCCGACCTCGATCCGGACCTCGATCACCTGACCGGGTTCGGTGTGCTGCACCGCGTTGCTGAGCAGGTTGATCAGCGCCCGGCGCAAGTGCGCAATCTCTATTTGCACCTGTGCATCGCCCCTGACCTGCACCTGAACCTGCGCGTCCTCGAGGATGAAATCCAGGTATTCCAGGGTCGTCGCCACTTCGTCCGCCAGTGAGGTGCTGGTCAGTTTGGTGGCCTTGCTGCCCTGGTCGGCGCTGGCGAGAAACAGCATGTCGTTGATGATCGACCGCAGGCGCTCAAGCTCTTCGAGGTTCGATTGCAGCACTTCGAAATAGTGTTCCGCCGAGCGTCCGCGGGTCAGTGCCACCTGGGTCTGGCCGATCAGGTTGGTCAGTGGCGAGCGCAATTCGTGGGCGACGTCGGCGTTGAACGACTCCAGCCGCGAGTACGCTTGCTCGACCCGTTCCAGCGTGGAGTTGAACGAATTGACGAACTGATCGAGCTCCGGCGGCAGCGACGACAGGCGCAAGCGCCCGGAACGCAACGGCGGCGCCAGGCGCTGGGCTTCGTCGGACAACTTGATCAATGGCTTGAGGCCGATCCGCGCCACCCAGTAACCCAGCGCCGAGGCCAGCAGCACGCCGACGATCGCCAGGCTGATCAGGGCCACCAGCAAATGATGCTGGGTCTGGGAAAACGTCTCGGTGTCGACGCCGATCATGAAGCGTAGCGGCGGGCGCTGGTCCTTGGCCGGGAACTGGCTGACCAGCACTTTGAGCGGGTAGGGCTGGTCGGGCAGCTGCAAGTCACGCATGCCCAGCGGCCCTTCGGCGAAGGCGCGGATCTGCGGCGTCAGGTGGCCATATTCGTAGCGCGGATCACCGCTGATGATCCAGAAACTGATGCGCTTGTCTTCTTCGCCCAGCAGCTTGAGCTTGTTGTTGATCTTCGCCCAGTGCTCCGGTGTGCCATAGCGGCCGACGGTGGATTCCAGCACGCTGTAGCGCGCGTCCAGTTCGGCTTCGGGCAACAGGCCCAGGCCTTTGTCGACCTGCTGGTACAGGGCCCCGCCAATCAGCAGGAACACCAGGAGCGCCACCAGCGTGAACATGCCGCTCAGGCGCAAGGCGATGGAGTTGCTAAACACCACGGCTCTCCAGCACATAACCCATGCCTCGGATCGTGTGCAGCAGTTTCTCGTCGAACGGCCCGTCGATCTTGGCGCGCAGGCGTTTGATCGCGACTTCGACGACGTTGGCATCGCTGTCGAAATTGATGTCCCAGACCATTTCCGCAATCGCCGTTTTCGAGAGGATTTCCCCTTGTCGGCGGGCCAGCACGCTGAGCAGCGAGAACTCCTTGGCGGTCAGGTCCAGGCGCGTGCCGGCGCGGGTCGCCTTGCGGCTGATCAGGTCGATCCACAGGTCGGCGATGCTCACCTGCACCGGCTCATGACCGCCGCTGCGCCGGGTCAGGGCTTGCAGGCGCGCCACCAGTTCGAGAAAGGAAAACGGTTTGCCCAGGTAATCGTCGGCACCGTCGCGCAGGCCCTTGATGCGGTCTTCCACCCGTTCGCGTGCGGTGAGCATGATCACCGGCGTCTGTTTGCGAGCCCGCAACGCGCGCAGCACGCCAAAGCCGTCGAGGCCGGGCAACATCACGTCGAGGACGATCACCGCGTAATCGCTTTCCAGAGCCAGGTGCAGACCTTCCACGCCATCGCGTGCCAGGTCCACGGTGTAACCCTGTTCGGTCAGGCCACGGTGCAGATAGTCTGCGGTTTTTTCTTCGTCTTCGATAATCAGGACACGCATGACCCCGCCTCAGTCTGTGGTCGCCAGCGCCGCCATGGGCGCGGGCTTGGGTCTATGAAACAGCCGTTCAAGCCATAAGTATATGACCGGCGTGGTAAACAGCGTCAGCACCTGGCTGACCAGCAAGCCACCGACCACCGCGATCCCCAGCGGTTGGCGCAACTCGGCGCCGGTGCCATAGCCGAGCATCAGTGGCAGGGCGCCAAGCAGGGCGGCGAGGGTGGTCATGATGATTGGCCGGAATCGTGTGATGCACGCCTGGAAGATCGCCTCTTCGGGCGGCAGGCCACCCTTGCGTTGCGCTTCCAGGGCGAAGTCGATCATCAGGATGCCGTTTTTCTTGACGATGCCGATCAGCAACACCAGACCGATCAGCGCCATGATCGAAAAGTCCTGGCCGCAGATCCACAGCATGATCACTGCGCCGAGCCCCGCCGCCGGCAGCGTCGAGATGATGGTCAGCGGGTGCACGAAACTCTCGTAGAGCACGCCGAGAATGATGTACACCGCCACCAGTGCCGCGAGGATCAGCCACGGCTGGCTGGCGAGCGAACTCTGGAACGCCTGCGCCGCGCCCTGGAAGTTGCCGCTGATCGCCACCGGCATGCCGATGTCGGCCTTGGCCTGGTCGAGCAGGATCACGGCATCGCCCAGTGCCACGCCGGGCGCCAGGTTGAAGGACAGGTTGGCGGCCGGGAACATGCCGTCATGGGCAATCGACAACGGGCCGATGGTCGGCGCATCGAAGCGGGCCAGCGCCGACAGCGGCACCATCTCGCCACTCAGGGGTGAGCGCAGGTAGAAGTAGTTCAGGCTTTCCGCCTTGCCGCGCTGCCGGGTGTCCAGCTCCAGGATCACGTTGTACTGGTTGACCTGGGTCTGGAATTCGTTGATCTGGCGTTGGCCGAAGGCGTCATAGAGTGCTTCGTCGACATCGCTGGCGGTCAGGCCGAAGCGCGCCGCGGCGCTGCGGTCAATGCTGATGTGGGTGATGCTGCCGCCCAGTTGCAAGTCGTTGGACACGTCGCGGAACGCCGGGATGCTGCGCAGTTTTTCCGTCAGGCGCTGAGTCCAGGTGCTCAGTACCGCCCCATCGTTGCTCTTGAGCACGTATTGATACTGGGCCCGGCTCGGGCCGGAACTGAGGTTGATGTCCTGGCCGGCGCGCAGGTACAGGACGATCCCCGGGACCTTCATCAGTTGCGGGCGAATCCGATCGATGAATTCACTGGCGGACACATCGCGCTCACTGCGTTTCTTCAGGGTGATCCAGAAGCGACCGTTGGCGATGGTCTGGTTGCTGCCCGAGACCCCGACCGAGTGCGAAAAGGTTTCGACCGCCGGATCGGCTGCGACGATCTCGGCCATGGCCAGGTGTTTTTTCACCATGTCACCGTAGGAAATGTCTGCGGCCGCTTCCGTGGTGCCGAGGACGAAACCGGTGTCTTGCACCGGGAAGAAGCCCTTGGGAATGAAGATGTAGCCGCCCACCGCCAGCGCCACCGACAGGCCGAAGATACCGAGCATCCATTTCTGATGGGCGAGGGCCCGGCGCAAGCCTTTCTCGTAGAGGTCCAGCAGGCGTTCGCCAAAACCCTTCTTGCCGTCGGGGTGGTGCGCCGGGGCGCGCATGAACAGCGCGGCCAGGGTCGGCGCCAGGGTCAGGGACACCACCACCGAAATCAGGATGGTCGAGGTGGCGGTCAGGGCGAATTCCTTGAACAAACGCCCGACCACGCCCCCCATGAACAGCAGCGGAATGAACGCCGCGACCAGCGAGAAACTGATGGAGACCACGGTGAAACCGATTTCCCCGGCCCCCTTGATCGCCGCCTCGCGCATGCCGTCGCCGGCCTCGAGGTGACGGTGAATGTTCTCCACCACCACAATCGCGTCGTCGACCACAAACCCCACGGCCACCACGATCGCTACCAGCGTCAGGTTGTTCAAGCTGAAACCCATGACGTACATCAGGGCGAAACTGGCGATCAGCGACACGCCCAGCACGGCCGAAACAATCAGGGTCGCCGACAGCTGGCGCAGGAACAGCGCCATCACCGCCACCACCAGCAGGACGGCGATCAGCAGGGTGATTTCCACTTCATGCAGCGAGGCGCGGATGGTCTGGGTGCGGTCGATCAGTGTCTTGACCTGCACCGAAGCCGGCAGCATCGCTTCCAGCTCCGGCAGCGCGGCCTGGATGCGGTCCACGGTTTCGACGATGTTGGCCCCTGGCTGGCGGAAGATCACCAGGTTGACCCCCGGTTGGCTGCCCGCCCAAGCCTGGACGTAGGCATCTTCCGAGCCGTTGACGACCTTGGCCACGTCCCGCAGATGCACCGGTGCGCCATCCTTGTAGGACACGATCAACTGGCTGTAGTCATCGGGATGGAACAGCTGGTCGTTGGTGGACAGGGTCGAAATGCTCGATTCGCCGTAGAGTGCGCCCTTGGCCAGGTTGAGGCTGGTTTGCTGGACCGCCAGGCGGATGTCCGCCAGTGTGAGGCCGATGGCGGCGAGTTTGTCCGCCGACACCTGAACGCGGATGGCCGGGCGTTGCTGGCCGGTGATGGCGACCTGGCCGACACCGTCGATCTGGCTGATCTGGCGCGACAGCAGGGTTTCGGTCAGGTCGCTGAGTTCGGGGCCGGGCATCAGCGATGAGTTGACGCTGAGGATCAGCACCGGACTGTCGGCCGGGTTGACCTTGCGCCAGGTCGGCAGGTTGGGCATGTCCTTGGGCAGCTTGCCGGCGGCGGTGTTGATCGCGGCCTGGACTTCCTGGGCGGCGGTGTCGATGCTCTTGTCGAGGGTGAATTGCAGGGTCAGGTTGGTCGAGCCCAGGGCGCTGCTCGAGGTCATCTGCGTCACGCCGGGAATGGCGCTGAACTGCACTTCGAGCGGCGTGGCCACCGACGACGCCATGGTTTCCGGGCTGGCGCCGGGCAGTTGCGCGGCGACCTGGATGGTCGGGAACTCCGCTTCGGGCAATGGCGCCACCGGCAGGCGCGGGAAGGCGATGGCCCCCAGGAGCACCAGGGCGAAGGTCAACAGCACCGTCGCCACCGGGTGGTCGATGCACCAGGCGGATATCGATCCGTGGCCCTTCATGGTGCGGTCTCCGATTGCACCACTTGCGGTGGCTCGGTCAGCACTTGCACGGTGGAGCCGGGCTTGAGGCGCGACTGGCCGTCACTGACCAGCACGTCACCGGGGTTCACGCCCTTGATGATGTTCTGCCCACTGCCTTGATACACCATCTGCACCGGCACCGTTTCCACCTTGTCGCCCTGGACCCGGTAGACGAAGGGTTGATCGAGGCCGCGTTGTACGACGGTGGGTGGCACCACCAGCGCATTCCTGTCGAGAGCGGTCTGAATCTTTACGGTCACCAGCAGGCCCGGCCAGAGTTTCTGCCTGGCGTTGTCGAATTCGGCCTTGGCCCGGATGGTCCCGGTGTTGGCGTTGATCTGGTTGTCGATCAGGGTCAGGTGGCCCTCGCCGAGCAGGTTGCCGGTTTCTCCATCGGTATCGGCGCCGATGTAGGCCTTGACCCGCGCGTGTTGCGGATCACTGATCAGGCCTTGCAGGGTTGGCAGCATCTGTTGCGGCAGGGAGAACTCCACGGCGATCGGGTCGATCTGGGTCACGGTGAACAGGCCCTGGGTGTCGGTCATGCGCAGGAAGTTGCCTTCGTCCACGGTACGAATACCCACGCGGCCGCTGACCGGAGAGCGAATCTGCGTGTAGGAAAGCTGTACTTGCGCCGCGTCAATCGAGGCCTGGTTGCCCTGGGCCGTGGCCTTGAGCTGGTTGACCAGCGCTTGCTGCTGGTCGTAAGTCTGCTTGGACACGCCGTCGTCAACGCTCAGCAGCTTGTAGCGCTTGAGGTTGACCAGCGCCACCTGCAGTTGCGCCTGACTTTCGCCGAGTTGGGCGCGGGCCTGATCGAGGCTGGCGCGAATCGAACGGTCATCGATGGTGGCCAGCAGGTCGCCCTTGCTGACCAATTGGCCTTCCTTGACCAGGATTCTGGTGAGGATACCGTCGATTTGCGGGCGCACCACCACACTGTGCAGGGACAGTACCGAGCCGATGCCGCTGACATAGCGCGGCACGTCTTTTTCGGCGACGCTCACCACCCGTACCGGAATCGCGTTGGAGGTGGCGAGTTTAGCCTTGGCCGGTCGGGTCAGGTACCAGGTGCCCAGTGCGGCCAGGACAATCAGCAGGCCTGCAATCAAGGCGGTTTTTTTCTGAATTCGCATGCGAGTGGTGCGCCGGGGCTGTGGGGTTAATGGTGACCCTGCAGGAGCGCGCTCGCGCCTGCAGATGGAGCAATCCGATCATGACCTTCTTTATAAACCCGTTCACCGGTCAGGAGGGTGACTGTCAACTGACGGCGCTGTCAGTTTGGGCTTGCACCTGCTTATCCGGATATACTGGCGCCTTTCGCGGCTCGCTGACCGGGCCCGACTCTATCGCATCACCCGGAGCACCCATGACTTCCCCGACACAACCGCCGGTTGCCGACGCCGCGAGCGCCGAGCCGACAGACCTGACTGCCAGCACTGACGCCAGCGCAGACAGCGAAACCCCACCGGCGATCCCGGCGTTCAAGTTTCCGTTCAAGCCGGGTGAACTGGCCGCCGCGAAATCGCCTAACCAGCCGTGGTACAAGAACGGCGCCAAAAATGGCCACACCAAGGTGCCTGGTGCAGCGCCACCCGGCACCCGCCGTTCGATGGGCAAGCGCTGAGTTTTCGTCCCCCGCGTTCTCTGGTCATCCGTCTCGGTCCTCGACCGCGGTGATGGCTAAGTGCTTATATCCTGAGCCAGATCAAGGTTTGTGTAATCAGTGCGCTTAGAGTCAGCAGCTTTGCCGACTCTTCCCTTCAACGAGCGCGCTTTCCATGAAGATCAACCTTCCGGTGACAGGCCGACATGTCGACGTTGCGGCTGATGCAAACATCCTTTCGACCACTGATCTGACCAGCGCGATCACCTACGCCAACGACGACTTCATCAAGATCAGCGGCTACAGCCGAGAGCAATTGCTGGGGGCGACGCACAACTTGCTGCGGCATCCGGACATGCCCCAGGCGGCGTTCGCCCACATGTGGCAGACCCTCAAGGGGGGCCGTTCGTGGATGGGGATGGTGAAAAACCGCTGCCAGAATGGCGATCACTATTGGGTGAGCGCCTTCGCCACACCGATGACGCAGAACGGGCAGGCCGTAGAGTACCAGTCGGTTCGCACCCGGCCCTCGGCGCAACAGATCGAGGCCGCAGAAAAAGCCTATACGCAGCTTCGCACTGGGCGCATACCCCTGCTGCAACGCCTTCCCGTGCTCAGCCCGGGACTGAAACTGACGCTGTTGTTCAGCGCGATACTGGCCAGCGTCGTGGGGCTTGAAGCATGGCTCAACCCTTCATCGTTGAAGGTCGGGTTGTTGGCCCTGGTCGCCGGCAGTGCACTGGTGGCGGCCGGAACCTGGCGCCTGTTGCGCCCGCTGGCGACGTTGACCGAGCGCGCCAAGCAGATTGTCGATAACCCGCTGAGCCAGGGCATCTACACCGGTCGCCGGGATCAGTTCGGCCAGATCGAGTTTGCCCTGCAGATGCTCGAAGCACAGATCGGTGCGGTGGTGGGGCGCATTGGTGATGCCTCGCAACGCCTGGCCGGGCACGCGGCGGAACTGGTCGAACACTTGCAGGGCAGTCACAGCAGCACCCTGGATCAGCAGGTCGAAACCGATCATGTGGCGGCGGCGATCGACCAGATGTCCACCAGCGTCGCCCAGGTCGCCGGCCATGCGCAGCAGGCGGCGGTGGCCGCCGATCTGGCGGGCACCGAAACCCTCGAAGGGCGTCAGTTGGTGAGTGAAAGCCGCCAGGCGGTATTGCGCCTGGCCGACGAGCTGACGCACGCCACCGAGGTGATTCATCAGCTGGAAGGGCACAGCAGCGACATCACCGGGGTGTTGGAAGTGATCCGCAGCATCGCCGAGCAGACCAATCTGCTGGCGCTCAACGCCGCCATCGAGGCGGCTCGCGCCGGGGATGCCGGGCGCGGATTCGCCGTGGTGGCCGACGAGGTGCGCGGCCTGGCCCAGCGCACCCAGCAATCGACCAACGAGATCGAGCGCATGATCAATACCCTGCAAAACGGTACGCGGGATGCGGTGCTGGCGATGCAGCAAAGCAGCGAGCAGGTACACAACAGCGTCGAACAGGCCCGGCGCGCCGCCGAGGCGCTGGACGGGATCAGTCGGCGGGTCAGTCAGATCAGCGAGATGAACCTGCAGATCGCTTCGGCGGTGGAAGAGCAGAGCACGGTCAGCGAGGCCATCAACCGCAACATCAGCAGCATCCGCTGCGCCTGCGAGGTCACGGTCAATGAAGGGCAGCGCAGCCAGGCGAACGCTGCGGACGTCGCCGGGCTGGCGGGCGACTTGCGGCGGTTGGCGCAGGAGTTCTGGCGCGGGCGTCGCTAAGCCGCGCGCAGGGAGATGAAGGTGTACTGCAAAGGGGGCTCGATGGTCACCCGGGCGCCGCCTGCCAGCAACTGGCTGGCGATATCGTCGCCCGACACGTGGAACTGCCACTCACTGCCGTCTGTCGGCAGTGGTTGTTGCGTCACGTGCTCGATGACGCTGGCAAACGCGCCCATGTCCGGCAGGTAGGCGGTGAATCCGTCGCCCTTGAGCGCCGTCGTGCGAATGCCCAGCGAGGCGCAGATGGCATCCTTGGTGCGGATTTCATCGCGATCCGCCTGGCGGGAACGCTGGATCAGGCCTGCCAGTTCCTGATCGACCAGTTCACCGCCGATGATCAGGTCAGGGCCTTTTTCCCAGGACTCGGGCGGGCATTCCTTGATGGCTGGGTTGAGTGGAATGTGCGGATTGATTTCCATCGGATAGATCCGGCACACCAGCGGCCGGCGTTCGTAGATGCGACAGAGGTTGTCGTCGTCAAGATTTCGGCAGCGACCGGCGTTGTAAGCTGCAAACGTGATCGCCACGTGGGCCTGGGTCGTGCCGCTGTTCACCGCCGCCGAGCGCCGTTCGGCGTGTTCGCGTTGCTGCGCTGCCACGCCCAGGCCATTGCCCAGGAAACCCTCGACCAACACAATCACCTGGCCGCCATCGGCCGCCCACATGCGGGCTTCGGCCAGGGTCAGGGGAACGTGATGGTCAGTGCAGCATTTGCCACAGCCTACGCAGGAAAACGTCGTGTTCATCGAGGGATAAATCGCTATCAGGGACCCAGAACGGCGACAGAATGCCGCCGCAAAGGGGCGGACGAAGCAAGTTATGCGCCATTCATCGGGATTTGGCGGGCACGCGGATGGAGTCCCATTCGGTGACGTAGGCGGTTTTGTCTTTCTTGCTGTAGAGGCACAGCTCGGTGCCCTGCTGGCCCTTCATGTGTTTTTGCGGGTAGCGGCCCTGCAGCAGCACGGCGGTGTAGCCGACCCGGTCATCGAACTGCGCGGCCTTGCCGACGGGCCATGTATCCTTCAGGCCACTGGCCGCGGTGCACTTGGCGAGGACGTCTTTGTCATAGGCCGCCCAGGCTTCATCGCTGGAGGCGTGGGCCTGGCTGGCGAGGGCGCTGAGGCAGAGCAAGGTCAGGGTGATGGCTTTCATGGGCAGGCATCCTTGAGGGCAGGTGGGGCGAGTATGCCTGATGGATTGGTTTGACCGCATCGCGAGCAGGCTCGCTCCCACAGGGAGTGTGTAAAGACTGAAGACCGTGGTGGAAGCGAGCCGGTTCCCGGCGGGGTTCCGACGAAAGCGGTCTGTCAGGCGGGCACAGGCTCCCTGCGGACCACATACATTCCAGCCTTTTCATACAACCGCTTCGCCCGCAGGTTGACCTCCATCACCTTCAAGTCCGCATACCCTTCGCGGCGTTGCGCGAATGCGTGGAACGCGTGCAGCAGCAAGGCGCGACCCAATCCCCGGCCCTGTACGTCCGGGTGTACCACCAGATTCTTGATGTAGGCGCTGGTCCAGCACTGGCAAACGCCGACGATGGTGTCGTCCTGCAGGGCAATGAAGCACAAGGCCGGATCGTATTCGGCGTCGGTCTCGAACCGTTGCTGCCAGACCTCCAGCGCCGGCACGCGGCCGCCGCCGTGGCGATGACCCAGTTCCATCAGGCGATGAACCCCTGGCGCGAGGTCGGGGCGGTACGGCTGGACATCGATGCCCTGGGGCCAGTTGATCGCGGACAGCGCCTCGGCGAGGTTGCGCCGCATCAGCAAACACCAGGCCTCGGCCACCTCAATGGCCCTGTTCGGCGATGGTCCTGGCCGCGTCGATCAGACATTTGGTCAGTTCCGGTGAGGAAAACTTGGTCAGCACCGCATTGGCCCCGGCCAGTCGCGCTTTTTCGCTGTTCATCGCGCTGTCCAGCGAGGTGTGCAGCAGCACGTAAAGGTGTGCGAAGTCCGGTGTTTCGCGCAGCGTACGGGTGAAGGCGTAACCGTCCATCTCCGACATTTCGATGTCCGAGACGATGAGGTTGATCTGCTGCGCCGTGCCTTGCAGGTCCAGCAGGCAGTCGATGGCCTCCTTGGCGCTGCGCGCGGTGTGGCATTGCAGGCCGAGGTTGCGCAGGGTGTGCACCGATTGCTGCAGGGCCACCTGGCTGTCGTCGACCACCAGGATACGGGCGTTGCCCAGCACTTCGGCGTCTTCCATGCTCAGCTCGGTCGGCGCCATTTCGATCTGCGCCGGAGCGATGCCATGGATGACTTTTTCGATGTCCAGCACCTGCACCAGCGTACCGTCGACCGAGGTCACGCCAGTGATGTACGAGCGCACACCGCCGGAGCCGAAGGGCGGTGGACGGATGTCGGTGGTCAGGCAATGGACGATCTTGCTCACCGCCTGGACGTGCAGGCCCTGTTTGGAGCGGCTGATGTCGGTGACGATCAGGCAGCCGCCGTTGGGGTCTTCCAGCGGTCGCTCACCAATCGCCCGGCTGAGGTCGATCACCGACAGCGAGGCGCCGCGCAGGGTGGCAATGCCCTGTACGTGAGGGTGCGACTCCGGCAGTTTGGTCAGCGGTGGGCAAGGGATGATTTCACTGACCTTGAGCAGGTTGATCGCCATCAACTTGCCGCTGCGCAAGGTAAACAGCAGAAGCGAAAGTGAGTCTGCGCGGGCTTTGGTGGAAGACATAAAAACCTTCTGTGGAAAAAGGTGAGCGGCGATCACCAGGATCGCCAACTGCTATCGATGCCGGGTTATCGACTTGATGAGGGCAGGCTTTAGCCGATCCGCCAAAACGTTGCGATCCTTGGGCGCGCGAGCCTGCTCGCGATGGTCCTCAACGATTACGAGGTCGCCAGAGACTCCGCGCAGCATGTGACGCCATCGCGACAGGCTCGCTCCCACAGGAACGTGATCACTTGATGCCCAGTCGCTTGGCCATCCGTCCCAGGTTCGCGCGGTCCAGGCCCATCTCCCGCGCCGCGCTCGCCCAGTTGTTGTGGTGGCGCTCCAGGCAGGCGTTGATCAACTGGCGTTGATAGCGTTCGGTGGCCTCGCGCAAGTCACCGGTCACCAGCGCCGCCGGGACGACGGTGGACGGCTCGTCAGCCAGTTCAACGCTGGCGTTGGGCAGGTCCAGGTTCTCGGCGCCGAGGCTGAGGATCTTCGGCCGCTCCCGGCAATTGCCCAGGGCCTTGAGGGCGCTGCGGCCAATCAGGTGCTCCAGCTCGCGCACGTTGCCCGGCCAGTCGTACGCCAACAGCGCCGCCTGCGCTTCGCTGGTCAGGCGCAGGCTGTTGAGGCCCATGCGCGAACGGTTCTGCTCGAGGAAGAAACCGCTGAGCAACAGCACGTCCCGGCCACGATCGCGCAGGGCCGGCACCAGCAACGGGTAAACGCTCAGGCGGTGATAGAAGTCGGCGCGGTAACGGCCGCTGCGCACTTCTTCGGCGAGGTCGCGGTTGGTGGCGGCGATGAGCCGCACGTCGACCTGATGCTCCTTGTCCGAGCCCAGGCGTTGCAACTGGCCGCTTTGCAGGACGCGCAGCAATTTGGCCTGCACGGTCAGCGACAGCTCGCCGACCTCGTCGAGAAACAGTGTGCCGCCATTGGCCAGTTCGAATTTGCCACGCCGGTCGCTGGTGGCGCCGGTGAAGGCGCCGCGCACGTGACCGAACAGTTCGCTTTCCACCAGCGTGTCCGGCAGCGCCGCGCAGTTGAGGCTGATGATCGGTTTGTCGGCACGGGGCGAGGCGGCGTGGATGGCCTGGGCCACCAGCTCCTTGCCGACCCCGGTTTCGCCGGTGATCAACACGGTCAGGTCGCTGCCGCCCACCAGGCTGATTTCTTCCACCAGCCGCTTGTGGGCCTTGCTCTGGCCGATCAATTCGCGGTTTTGCTGGCCGCTGGCCTGGCGGTACAGCTCGGCACGCTGATGTTCGTCTTCGGCGCGGTTGGCCAGGCGTTCGATGCGTTCGGCGGCATTGACCGTGGCGGCGGCCAGGCTGGCGAAGGCTTGCAGGGCATCCAGTTCGACCGGTTCGCGGGCCTGCGGGTCAAGGGCGTCGAGGGTCAGCAAACCCCACGGGCGCTCGTCGATAAACAGCGGGCAACCCATGCAGTCGTGGACTTCCAGGTGATCATCGAGTCCATCGACCAGCCCGTCATAGGGGTCGGGCAACTCGCTGTTGGCGGCGAAGCGGGTCGGCCCGTGGCTGCTGAGCAGCGCCTCGAAGCGCGGGTGCTCGCTGACCTTGAAGCGCCGGCCCAGGGTATCGGTGCTCAGGCCGTCGACGGCCAGTGGCACCAGCCATTCACCATCGAGGCGCAGCAACGCGGCGGCGTCGCACGGCAGCAGCGCGCGCATGGCTTCGAGCAGGCGTCGATATCGCTCGCCCTCGGGCAGTTCGCGGGACAGGTCGGAGACCAGCGGCAGGAGTGTGGTGAGCAGGGATTTTGCAGTCATAGTGACTCCATGTAGTCCGGATGACTATAAGCCAGGCGCTGTCGATATGACTATAAAGTTATCAACGTATTGATTTATAACGAATAAATAACTGGCACGGAAACTGATAAACACAGGGTGACCTATTAGAAACCAAGTGGCCGAGGAGTCACCTTATGCTGAGCGTTCAAGATCGTGCAATCATCAAGTCCACCGTGCCACTGCTGGAAAGCGGCGGCGAGGCGTTGATCACCCATTTCTACCGCATGATGCTGTCCGAGTACCCGCAAGTGCGTCCGTTGTTCAACCAGGCCCACCAGGCCAGCGGTGACCAACCCCGCGCCCTGGCGAACGGCGTGCTGATGTACGCGCGCCACATCGATCAACTGGATCAGCTGGGCGATCTGGTGGCCAAGATCATCAACAAGCACGTGGCCCTGCAGATCCTGCCGGAACACTACCCGATTGTCGGCACCTGCCTGCTGCGCGCGATTTCCGAAGTGCTGGGCGAAGAGATTGCCACGCCACAGGTGATGAGCGCCTGGGCGGCAGCCTATGGTCAACTGGCCGATATCCTGATCGGTGCCGAAACCAGCATCTACGACCAGAAAGAACAGGCGCCGGGCGGCTGGCGCGGGGCGCGGGAGTTCATCGTGGCCGACAAGGTCCAGGAGAGTTCGGAAATCGTCTCGTTCTACTTCGAACCGGCGGACAAGGGCCCGATCCTGGCCTCGGAACCTGGCCAGTACATCGGCATGCAACTGTTCCTGGATGGCGAAGAGATTCGTCGTAACTACTCCCTGTCGTCCCTGTCCAACAGCAAGCACTACCGCATCAGCGTCAAGCGCGAGCCGAACGGTCGCGCTTCCAACCACCTGCACGATCAGTTGCATGTCGGCGACAGCATCCAGTTGTTCCCGCCATCGGGTGAGTTCACCCTCACCGAAAGCGACAAGCCGCTGGTACTGATCAGTGGCGGCGTTGGTATCACGCCGACCCTGGCCATGCTCGAAGCAGCCCTGAAAACCGAACGGCCGGTGCACTTCATCCACTGCGCGCGCAATGGCAGCGTGCACGCCTTCCGTGACTGGATCGACGATCTGGCCGAGCGCCACCCGCAACTGCAGCGCTTCTACTGCTATGCCGAAGATGACGGCGTCAGCCCGGCGGCGCACAAGGTCGGGTTGTTGAGCGAGGAGCAACTGGCCGAGTGGATGCCGGAGCACCGCGATGTGGATGCCTACTTCCTGGGGCCGAAGGGCTTCATGGCGGCGATCAAGCGTCACCTCAAGGCGCTGGGTGTGCCGGAGAAGCAAAGCCGTTATGAGTTCTTCGGCCCGGCTTCTGCTTTGGAATAACCCCCCCCGGCTGCCCTGCCGATCAACACCTGTGGGAGCGAGCCTGCTCGCTCCCACAGGTTGATTGTCAGCCTTTCAATTCCTTCAAATGCTTGTACACCGTTGCCCGTCCCATGTTCAGGACATTGGCGACGTAGTGGGAGGCGCTTTTGCCTTTGAAGGCGCCTTCGGCATGCAGGGCCAGCACCAGCTCACGTTTGTGATCGCGGGTCAGCATGTTCAGGCTCAACTGCCGTTCGCGCAGCCAGCTATGGAGGAAGGTGTTGATCCGTTCCTGCCAGTCGTCACGAAACAATGAGTCCGGTTGCGGAATCAGCTTGCTCGGCGACAGGAACAGGTCCAGCGCCGCCTTGGCGTTTTCAAACAGCGAAATATTCAGGTTGATGCACAGCACCGCCAGCGGGTGACCGTTGCTGTCGCGCAGGACGCTGCTCAGGCTGCGGATCTTCTGACCATCCCAATTCAACTTTTCGTACGGCCCGATGTTTCGCTCGCTCATGTCATCACTGAGCATGTCTTCCAGCGCGGCATCATCGCCCACTTCGCGTTTGGACAGGTTGTTGGCGATGTAGTCGATTTTTTGCGTGCGCAGGTCGTGCAGCACCACCTCGGCGTGGGGGAAAAACAACGTGGCGATGGCATCGGCGATCGCGCGGAAGTTATCCAGGGCCGGGTCTTTAACAGGTGCGTTCATACGGTGGAGCTCCAGGCAGCGGTCAGCGCCCTGCAAACGGGCGCTGGAAGTGTGCCGCAATCGGCTCGACACGTCACTGAGCAGGCGACCGGTCCAGGCGGGCGGGGGAGAGCATTCCGGCGTCGAGGCCGAAGCGTGTCAGCGCCTCGGGCAATGGTTCGCCGCGTACCAGTGCGGCGCTGGCCTGGCCCATGGCAGGCGACGTCTGGATGCCGTAACCGCCTTGCGCCGCGACCCAGAACAGCCCCGGCACCTGTGGATCGAAACCCGAGAGCAGATCGCCGTCGGACACGAAGCTGCGCAGGCCGGCCCAGGTGCGGGTCGGGCGGCGTATGGTCAGAGTGGTGGCTTCTTCGATCTGATAGATGCCCATGGCGATGTCCAGCTCTTCGGGCTGCACGTCGTGGGGGGCCACCGGGTCGGCGTTGGCCGGGGAGCCGAGGAACATGCCGGCGTCGGGTTTCATGTAGAAGGATTCGTCGAGGCTGACCAGCATCGGCCAGTGGTGCATGTCCAGGCCTTCGGGGCCGGCGAAGATGAAGGCGGCGCGGCGCTTGGGTTGCAGACCCATTGGCCGGGCGCCGGCCAGTTCCCCGACCTTGTCGGCCCAGGCGCCTGCGGCGTTGATGATGACGGGCGCGCTGAAGGTGCCGGCGCAGGTCTCGACCTGCCACAGGCCCTGGGCATCACGGGTCAGACGCTGCACTTCGCAGTCGGTGCGCACTTCGCCCTGGTTGCGGCGGATGCCGCGCAGGTAACCCTGGTGCAGGGCATCGGTGTCGATGTCGCTGGCGGTCGGGTCGTAGATCGCGCCGTGGACCTTTTCCCGGCGCAGGATCGGCAGGCGCGTGCAGGCTTCTTCGGCGCTGAGCAGCTGCATCTGCGGCACCGTGGCCTTGGCGCTCAGGTATTGATTGTTCAGCTCGGCCGGGTCACCGGTGAAGTCCACAGTCATTTCCCCGCGCGGGGTCAGCAGCGGGTGTTCGCAGAAACCTGCGGGCGGGGCGTCGAAGAACTCGCGGCTGGCCAGGGTCAGTGCGCGAACCTGCGGTGTGCCGTAGGCGGCGGTGTACAACGCGGCCGAACGTCCGGTGGAGTGATAGGCCGGATGGGATTCGCGTTCGAGTACGATCACCCGCGCCTGTTGCGACAGCCAGAAACCGGTGGAGGCGCCCGCAATCCCGCCGCCGATGATGATGAAGTCTGCCTGGTTCATGTGGGTCTCCGAAGGAGTGCAGTGCCATTAATATCTGTGAACTCTCCTGTGGGAGCGGGCTTGCTCGCGAAGGCAGCGTGTCAGACACATCAATGGAGACTGACACACCGCCTTCGCGAGCAAGCCCGCTCCCACAGGGTCAATGTGCGTGCTGAATCCGGTAAATGGCATTGGCCAGCGCGATGTCTTCCAGGCCCAGGCCGATCGAGCGGAAAAACACTGTGCGCTCGTAGTCGGGGCGTTGCACCTTGCCGCTGAGCACGTCGGGCAGGTCGCCCACGATGGCGCGGGCGTCCCAGCCATGCTGTTCGCCGGCAATCAGCATTTCACCGGCCGACCCCGGCGTGGTCAGGCGGTAGTCGCAGAATACCTGCATGTCATTGAGGCTCGCCGGCGGCACCTCATGGGCGCGCGGCGCGTTGGTGCTGATGGAGGTGATCAGCGCCGGTTTGCTCAGGCTGGACGGGTCGATCACCGGACCGGCGGACGAGGTGCACAGCAGGATCACGTCGGCGTCCTCGATGGCGGCTTCGCGACTGTCGGCGAGGGTCAGGCGCGGGTCGAGGTTCTGGATTCGAGCCCGTTCCTCGGCGCCGCTTTCGTTCAGGCCCGGCGAATAGAGGCGCAGGCTCTGCCAGTCGCGCAGGCCTTTGATGTAATGCACATGGGCCTGGGCCACCTTGCCGCTGCCAATGATCGCCAGGCGTCGGGCGTTCAATGGCGCGAGGGCGTCCACGGCCACGGCGGTGGTGGCGGCCGTGCGGGCGGTGGTCAGCTCGCCGGCATCGCACAGCAGCAGCGGCTGGCCGGTCTGCATCGACATGAGCAAGGTCCAGGCGGTCACCAGCGGGCCTTGTTCGCGCACGATGTAGGGCGAGGTTTTCACCCCGTAGACCCCGTCTTCGGCCAGTACACCCAGATAGTTGATGAAGTCCCCGGCGCCCTGGGGAAATTCCACCAGTTGCTGCGCCGGTTGCACCGCCTGCCCGGCTGCCAGGTCGCGGAACAGCTTGCGCAGGATCAGCGGTACGTCGAGTTGCGCCAATCGCTCGCGAGCCTGGGATTGGTTGATCACGTAAGGGGTGCTGGACATGGTCGGCTCCGGGCGCTTATAAACTAATTTGTCTATTATGGACTTTTAAATATGCTCCGCAAGCACTGACGAAAAAGCCGGGCGAAAAAAAAGCGCAGTCCGTTTCCGGCTGCGCCTTTCTTCAACAGATCGTGGTTATGGACGTTTGCGCTCGACCGCTCGCAGCAGATGGGTCGGCGGGGTTTCGCAACTGATCTTTTTACCGAGCAGCGCCTCGATGGACGGCAGCTGGTAGGAGTCGTCTTCACCGGCAAAACTGATGGACACGCCATCGGCGCCGGCGCGACCGGTACGGCCGATCCGGTGCACGTAATCGTCCGGGACTTCCGGCAGGGTGAAGTTGATCACGTGGCTGATGCCGTCGATGTGAATGCCGCGACCGGCGACGTCCGTGGCCACCAGTACGCGAATCTTGCCTTCGCGGAAGCCTTCCAGGGTCTTGATGCGTTTGTGCTGCGGCACGTCGCCGGACAGTTGCGCGGCGTTGATGCCATCGCGCACCAGGCGCTCTTCGATACGCCGGACTTCGTCCTTGCGGTTGGCAAACACGATCACCCGTTCCCAACCGTTGTCGTTGACCAGGTTGTAGAGCAGTTTGTACTTGTCGGCACCGGCCACGGCATAGATGTGCTGCTCGACGTTTTCGCTGGCCACGTTGGTGACTTCGATTTCGACGATCGCCGGGTCGGTGGTCCATTGCTTGGCCAGGTTCATCACGTCTTCGGTGAAGGTCGCGGAGAACAGCAGGGTCTGACGCTCGGCCTTAGGCGGGGTCTGGCGAATGATCTGGCGCACCTGTGGGATGAAGCCCATGTCGAGCATGCGGTCGGCTTCGTCCAGCACCATGACTTCGACCATGTCCAGGTGCACGTCGCCACGCTGGTTGAAATCGAGCAGTCGACCCGGCGTCGCGACGAGGATGTCGCAGTGACGGGCTTCGAGGTGCTTGAGCTGCTTGTCGAAGTCCATGCCGCCGACAAACGTCATGACATTGAGGCCGGTGTACTTGGTGAGGTCGGCGGCGTCCTTGGCGATCTGCACCACCAGTTCGCGGGTCGGCGCAATGATCAGCGCCCGCGGTTCGCCCATGTAGCGCTCTTTCGGCGGCGGGGTCTGCAGCAGCTGGGTGATGATCGAAATCAGGAAGGCCGCCGTTTTGCCGGTGCCGGTCTGGGCGCGGCCGATGGCGTCCTTGCCCGCGAGGGTGAAGCCCAGCACCTGGGCCTGGATCGGCGTGCAGTACGGGAAGCCCAGGTCCTGGATCGCGTGCATCAGTTCCGGGGCGAGCTTGAAATCGTGGAAGCGGGTTTTGCCTTCCTGGGGTTCGACGACGAAGTCCTCGAGTTTCCAGGGGATGACCGGTGCTTTCGGCTTGGGTTCGCGGCGCGGCCTGGCAGGTTTCGCGACTTCGCCGAGCGGTGCCGGGTCGGCCTCGGCAGCGACGATAGCCGGTGCCGCCTTGGGGGCGCGTTTCGCCGCCGGTTCGGCGGCGGTGCGCTCAGGTCGCTGATCGTCGGTGCGCTGGGCGGGGGCATGAGACGCCGCGCTGGAGGTGGATGCGAGCTGCTCAGCCTCGCCTTTACCGAACATTTTCTTGAGTGCTTTGAGCACGGTCATCTCATCAATAGGTTAAGTGCCGGCCAGTGTAATGCAAGAATCGGGCGCGGCGTAGTGGGAGGGATCAATGGGCGGTTTACGCCAGGCTCAGCGCAGGCGTTGGGCCAGCCAGACGCCGATGTCGCGAATCTCCTCGGGTAACACTTCGTGCCCCATTGGGTATTCCTGCCATGTCACGGTGACACCATGGAGCTTTAAATACTCGTACGCGCTTCGACCCATGGCGTTTTGCACCACGTCGTCGTACTGCCCGTGCAAGCAGATGACCGGAATACGCTGTTGGCTGGCGGAGAGTTGCAGTTCGTCATTGAAAGTGGGCGCGTAGGTGGAGAGGGCAAGTACGCCACCCAGCGGGCCCTGCCATTTCACAAACGCGGTGTGTAACACCACGGCGCCACCTTGGGAAAAGCCTGCCAGGAAGATCCGCGAGGCGTCTATTCCGCTGGCGCGCTGAGTTTCGATCAATTCAATGACCCGTTGCGCCGACGCTTCAAGTTGCTCGCGGCTGATCGCCCGTGCCGGGCTCATGGCCAGAATGTCGTACCAGCTTGGCATCTCGTAGCCGCCGTTGATGGTCACGGCGCGGGTCGGTGCCTGGGGCAGGACGAAGCGCGTGGTCAGCAGGCTTTCCTGCAGGGCTTCGGCCACCGGCAGGAAGTCGTAGCGGTCGGCGCCCAGGCCGTGAAGCCAGATGACGCAGGCATCTGCGGGCTTGACGGGTTCAAGAATCAGGGGCTCGGTCATGGTTGCTCCATTTCTGTGCGTGCGCTCTCAATGGGTGCGTGATCGGAGTGCGCGTCTGGTTGATCAGTTACGAAGATGTCGCAAGGCTGAAAGTTTGGCTATTGACCTGTCAGCGAAGTGCTTCGGCGGTCGGTCTGGTACGGGCTTTGCTATACAAACACTCGTATGAATAATCCCACGCCTGTCGGTAACACTATCAGGCCATTGTTCCTGGTGGGATAGCAATAAATCCGGTGATGGATGTTCGCCAATGGCCGACTCGGGCTTAGCGAACGTGAAAGGGCTACAGCCCGTTCGGCCGATTGGTGAGAAGTGAGTGATCCATTCTGTGGATTTTCTCCTACTAGACTCATAGCGCGGTCTCTACGTCGGTTGATCCCAAAAGAAGCCAACACGGGTCAACAACGCCTCAAAAGGGTGCGACAGGAATCACGCTCCGACACAACAAGAGCAAAACTGGAGGTTTGAATGAAGATGTTGAAATCCACCCTGGCCGTCGTGACTGCAGCCGCAGTGCTCGGCGTCAGCGGGTTCGCTCAGGCGGGTGCAACCCTGGATGCAGTGCAGAAGAAAGGTTTCGTGCAGTGTGGCGTCAGCGATGGTCTGCCAGGCTTCTCGGTTCCGGATTCCACCGGCAAGATCGTCGGTATCGACGCTGACTACTGCCGCGCCGTGGCTGCTGCCGTGTTTGGCGATGCGACCAAGGTCAAGTTCAGTCAGTTGAACGCCAAAGAGCGCTTTACCGCGCTGCAGTCGGGCGAAATCGACATCCTGTCGCGCAACACCACCATGACCAGCTCCCGTGACGCCGGCATGGGTCTGAAATTCCCTGGCTTCATTACCTACTACGACGGCATCGGCTTCCTGGCCAACAGCAAATTGGGCGTGAAAAGCGCCAAAGAGCTGGATGGCGCGACCGTCTGCATCCAGGCCGGTACCACCACCGAGCTGAACGTTTCCGACTACTTCCGCGCCAACGGCCTGAAGTACACCCCGATCACTTTCGACACCTCCGATGAAAGCGCCAAGTCGCTGGAATCCGGTCGCTGCGACGTGCTGACTTCCGACAAGTCCCAACTGTTTGCCCAGCGCAGCAAGCTGGCGTCGCCGAAGGACTACGTGGTTCTGCCGGAAACCATCTCCAAGGAGCCCCTGGGCCCGGTCGTGCGTAACGGTGACGACGAATGGCTGGCCATCGTGCGCTGGGTTGGCTACGCCATGCTCAACGCTGAAGAGGCTGGCGTGACGTCGAAGAACGTCGACGCTGAAGCCAAGTCCACCAAGAACCCGGACGTCGCTCGTCTGCTGGGTGCCGACGGTGAATACGGCAAAGACCTGAAAGTGAAGAAAGACTGGGTCGTGCAGATCGTCAAGCAGGTCGGCAACTACGGTGAAGTGTTCGAGAAAAACCTCGGCAAGAGCACTCCGCTGGAAATCGACCGCGGCCTGAACGCGCTGTGGAACAACGGCGGCATTCAATACGCACCACCAGTGCGCTGATGGTTCTATCACCCGGCAGGCCAACTGCCGGGTGATGTTCTGTTCCATTACATCCGGGGCACTTCATGCAAAATTCAATCGGCGCACCAAAGCAGAGGTTCAGCCTCAGCGATCCCAAAGTGCGTGCGTGGCTCTTCCAGATCATCACCATCATTGCGGTGGTCTCGATGGGCTGGTACCTCTTCGACAATACCCAGACCAACCTTCAGCACCGGGGCATCACCTCCGGTTTTGACTTTCTGGAGCGCAGTGCCGGTTTCGGCATCGCCCAGCACCTGATCGACTACACCGAAGCGGACAGTTATGCCCGGGTGTTTGTCATCGGCTTGCTCAATACCTTGCTGGTGAGCTTCATCGGCGTGTTCCTGGCAACCATCCTCGGCTTCATCATCGGCGTAGCCCGGCTGTCGAAGAACTGGATCATCGCCAAAGTGGCGACCGTGTACGTCGAGGTTTTCCGTAACATCCCGCCGCTGCTGCAAATCCTGTTCTGGTACTTCGCGGTCTTCCTGACCATGCCGGGGCCGCGCAACAGTCACAACTTCGGCGACACCTTCTTCGTCAGCAGCCGTGGCCTGAACATGCCCGCAGCGCTGGCAGCAGAGGGCTTCTGGCCGTTCGTGGTCAGCGTCGTGGTGGCCATCGTGGCCATCGTGCTGATGAGCCGCTGGGCCAACAAGCGCTTCGAGGCCACCGGCGAGCCGTTCCACAAGTTCTGGGTCGGTCTGGCCCTGTTCCTGGTGATCCCGGCGCTGTGCGCCCTGATCTTCGGCGCGCCGGTGCACTGGGAAATGCCGGTGCTCAAGGGCTTCAACTTCGTCGGTGGCTGGGTGCTGATCCCGGAACTGCTGGCCCTGACCCTGGCTCTTACCGTGTACACCGCGGCGTTCATCGCCGAGATCGTGCGTTCGGGCATCAAGTCGGTCAGCCACGGACAGACCGAGGCGGCGCACTCGCTCGGCCTGCGCAACGGTCCGACCCTGCGCAAGGTGATCATCCCGCAAGCCCTGCGTGTGATCATTCCGCCGTTGACCAGCCAGTACCTCAACCTGGTGAAAAACTCGTCGCTGGCAGCCGGTATCGGTTATCCGGAAATGGTTTCGCTGTTCGCCGGCACCGTGTTGAACCAGACCGGGCAGGCGATCGAAGTGATCGCCATCACCATGAGCGTGTACCTGACGATCAGTATCAGCATTTCCCTGCTGATGAACTGGTACAACAAGCGCATTGCGCTGATTGAGCGGTAAGGAAAAGCGCATGAGTACGCATACTTTCAAACCTGACATGCCACCACCGAGCAGCAGCATCGGTGTGGTGGCGTGGATGCGCGCGAACATGTTCTCCAGCTGGCTCAACACCCTGCTGACCCTGTTCGCGTTCTACCTGATCTACCTGGTGGTTCCACCGATCCTGCAGTGGGCGATCATCGACGCCAACTGGGTCGGCACCACCCGCGCCGACTGCACCAAGGAGGGCGCCTGCTGGGTGTTCATCCAACAGCGCCTGGGGCAGTTCATGTACGGCTACTACCCGCCGGAACTGCGCTGGCGCGTGGACCTGACCGTCTGGCTGGCGGTGCTCGGCGCAGCGCCGCTGTTCATCTCGCGCTTCCCGCGCAAAGCGGTCTATGGCCTGGGCTTCCTGGTGCTGTACCCGATCATCGCCTGGTGCCTGCTGCACGGCGGCGTCTTCGGCCTGACCCAGGTGGCGACCAGCCAGTGGGGCGGCCTGATGCTGACGCTGGTGATCGCCACCGTGGGTATCGCCGGTGCCTTGCCGCTGGGGATTGTCCTGGCGTTGGGTCGACGTTCGAACATGCCGGCGATTCGCGTGGTCTGCGTGACCTTCATCGAGTTCTGGCGCGGCGTGCCGTTGATCACGGTGCTGTTCATGTCGTCGGTGATGCTGCCGCTGTTCCTGCCCGAAGGCATGAACTTCGACAAACTGCTGCGGGCCCTGATCGGCGTGATCCTGTTCCAGTCGGCCTACGTCGCCGAAGTGGTGCGCGGTGGCCTGCAGGCGATCCCCAAGGGGCAGTACGAAGCCGCCGCGGCCATGGGCCTCGGCTACTGGCGCAGCATGGGCCTGGTGATCCTGCCACAAGCCCTGAAGATGGTGATCCCTGGCATCGTCAACACCTTCATTGCCCTGTTCAAGGACACCAGCCTGGTGATCATCATCGGCCTGTTCGACCTGCTCAACAGCGTCAAGCAAGCGGCTGCCGACCCGAAATGGCTGGGCATGGCCACAGAAGGCTATGTGTTCGCGGCCCTGGTGTTCTGGATTTTCTGTTTTGGTATGTCGCGCTATTCCATGCATCTGGAACGCAAGCTCGACACTGGCCACAAGCGCTAAGTCGCTACCCAATTTAGGAAGTTTTGTAATGAGCGAAGCAATCAAACAGCCGGTGAGCCCTGAAGGCATTATTCAGATGCAGGGCGTGAACAAGTGGTACGGCCAGTTCCACGTGCTGAAAGACATCAACCTGAACGTCAAGCAGGGCGAGCGTATTGTCCTGTGCGGCCCGTCGGGTTCGGGCAAATCCACCACCATTCGCTGCCTCAACCGTCTGGAAGAGCACCAGCAGGGCCGCATCGTGGTCGATGGCGTGGAGCTGACCAACGACCTCAAGCAGATCGAAGCGATCCGCCGTGAAGTCGGCATGGTGTTCCAGCACTTCAATCTGTTCCCCCATCTGACCATCCTGCAGAACTGCACGCTGGCACCGATGTGGGTGCGCAAGATGCCCAAGCGCAAGGCCGAGGAAATCGCCATGCACTACCTGGAGCGCGTTCGCATTCCGGAGCAGGCGCACAAGTACCCGGGGCAACTGTCCGGCGGTCAGCAACAGCGTGTGGCGATTGCCCGTGCGCTGTGCATGAAACCGAAAATCATGCTGTTCGACGAACCGACGTCGGCCCTCGACCCGGAAATGGTGAAAGAAGTGCTGGACACCATGATCGGCCTGGCCGAAGACGGCATGACCATGCTCTGCGTGACCCACGAAATGGGCTTCGCCCGCACGGTAGCCAACCGCGTGATCTTCATGGACAAGGGTGAAATCGTCGAACAGGCCGCGCCGAACGACTTCTTCGACAACCCGCAGAACGATCGCACCAAGCTGTTCCTGAGCCAGATCCTGCACTGATCGCCGCTCGGCAGTGACATAAACCCGGACCTGGTTCCGGGTTTATTTTTGCCCGGTTTTCGTGAGCCCTTCCTGTAGGGGCGAGCCTGCTTGCTCCTGCAGGCGTGCACGCGCGATTTGCACGGCTCGCAGGGCGTTGAGACGACCGTGGCCGTAGTAGTGACTGTGACCGGCCTGATCGTATTGACCGGGAGGGCCATCGTCGGCGTGACCGATTTTGTCGCAGCATTGAGCAAGAATCTGGCGCACCGACTCGCGGTCCAGTGCCGGGTTGGCGCTCAGTATCAGGGCGGCCACACCGGCTGCGCCTGGGCAGGCACTGGACGTGCCGCTGAAGGATTCGGTGTACGCCGGGCTGATCGGGTCAACAAACTTGCCGCTCAAATCCGTGGTTCGAATGCCTCGGGTCTGCGGGTTCGACGTGGCGGGTTTGAACTTCGGATCCGGGTGTGGCTGATCCCCGCTGGGGAAACAGCACCACAGGGCTTTGCCGTAATCGCTGTAGGCACTGCGCCGACTCTGGTCATTGCAAGCCCCCACCGCAATCACCATCGGATGGCTGGCGTAACCGTCGTTGTCCAGGCTCTCGTTGCCGTTACCCGCACCAAAGAAAATCACACAGCCTTTACCCGATCGGCCCTTGGTTGCCGCATATTCAATGGCCAGCCGGGTACTGGCGGCCAGCGCGAACACCTGGGTGTGCCTCGGATCGGTCGAGTCGGCCCAGTGCCCTTCGGCCGGGCCCCAACTGCAGGAAATGATGTCGGCACCCTGTTCCGCTGCCCAGAAGAACGCGTCCGCCTCGGCCTTCGCACCCAGGGGTCTGGTCAGTTTCAGCGGCATGAGGCTGGCCCGGGGGGCTACGCCGCTCGCACCGACTTCACCATTGGCACATGCCACACCGGCGGCAGCGGTACCGTGGCGTTCAAGCGCATTTTTGGGGCGTGGCCCACGCGCCGCGTTACGCCGATCAAAGTTTTGCGCGCCGATGATCTTGCCCGGTCCGGCAAATTCGGGGTGGTCGATATCAAAGGCATCGTCGATGATCGCAATCACCACGCCTTCGCCCTGGGCCAGTGCGTGAGCGGCCTCGACGCTGGCACTGGCATCGATCTCGACCTGATAGGTCACGGTGGTTTTCTTAAGGTGCCACTGATTGTCATGGATCGCCCGGCGCTGTCCCTGGCGCAGGATTTCGGGGTGGCAGTACTCGACGTCTTCACGGTCCAGCAGTTGCAGGGCGAATGAGCAGACTTGCGTGCCGCGACAGTGGGGGTGATGAACGAAGAAAGCATTTGTGGCGTAGGGCACTTGCTGTTTGATGCGCAGATTCAACGCATCGAGAATCACCAGGCACTGCGTCGGCGTAAGCTGATCGATGAATTTCAGGAAAATGTTTTCGGTGTACAGAACCGGATCCTGGGTGTGTGGATCCACCAGCACGCTGCCGGCGAAGCGTACGTCCGGCAACTCGCGCAGTAACGCCTTGCAGTGCGTGGCATCGGCTTGATCCGGTAACTTGAAGACCTGCACGTCGGCGTCCTCGACGTGCAGCAGCAACTCACTGTCGGCCAGCGCCTGACAGGCGGTTTCGCAGCACAGTGTCGCCGCGAGCGGGCGCCCGGCTTCACCGCGCACGGCCAGCAGTTGGCGGTTTTTTTCCAGAAAAAACGGGCGGCTGTGTTTCCTGCCGAAATTGACTTCTTCCATTGCTGATCCCATTGGCTGTGGGCGCGCGGGCAAGAGCACCCGCGCTCAATGTCAGGAAGTCTGCTGCGTTGTCTCTGTTGCGGATGTCGGTTCTGACTCGTCAGGGCAGTGGGAAATCACCTTTGAACGCGATGAATTTTGCCGACAGACCTGTAGGCTTTTTGGCGTCTTGCAATGTCTTTATCGGGTAGCCGGGATCAGGAAGTCAGTACGGTCTCCACTTCTGGGAACCGTGCTGCCAGCAATTGCCTCAGGTCAGCGCCATCGTTCAGCGCCTGTACTTCAGCGAGCAAATGAGGATGACGATCCAGCAGGCGCATCAGGATGAACAGGGGTTGTGGAGGGGCGAGCTCGCCGCGCTCGTAGCGGGAAAAGGCATTGTGCCCGCCACCGGACAGCCACTTGACCGCGTCTTTTTGAGTGAGCTGCAACTTGCGGCGGATGCGCCGCACTTCACTGCCCATGATCTGCAAGCCATCCACAAGCAGCTTGTCGCTGGCCTCTGAATAGCGCTCGGCGCTGTCAGTGTCGTGATCGAATTCGATTTCACCGCAGACCTGGCATTCCCATCCGGCAATGTTGTGTATCTGCCTTGCCATCTGTTTGCAGTCGATCGTAAATGAACGGCCGGCAAAGTAATGCATGCCATCGTGGGTACCGCAGCTGACGCATTGCTGTGTTTTCATTGGTTTCTCTCCTTGAAGGAGATGATCGGGTGGCCTCCGTTGGTGCGGTAAGTCACTTTGATGTAAATCTCCCGGTCCTCGTAGGTCGTGTGGTACACGTCTTGCCAAACTCGATGATCGGCATAAGTCGTCATCGATTTGTACAGCATTCTTTTCTCCAGCAAACAAACGGTCCGGATCATTTGATGGAGGTTCAACATCATTTTTCGACAACCCTCGCGAGCGGTCAGGGTAAATGCTTTGCTTTGCAGTCTGACAACCTCGGCCTGGATCACTGCCAAGTCGTAGTGGGGCGTGTTCTTTTCCATGAAAAACCTTGACCCTGCTCCTGAAATTACCCTCAAAGGGTAATTTTGACCAATCGAAAATCCCGTTCGTTTTTTCTCCATCTGACCCTAGGCGGTTGCCGTCCTACTTGAAGCTGACTAACATGTCAGAAAATTCATCCTATGATTGGACGAAAGCACGATTCACATGTCAGACATTTCCCCATTGATTAAACGTTCCCTGGTCGATCAGGCCTTGGAGCAACTGCGCCTGCGCATCACCGAAGGTGCATGGACCGTTGGCCAGCGCTTGCCCACCGAGCCCGAGCTGTCTGCCGAACTGGGCATCAGCCGCAACACCGTGCGCGAAGCCATGCGCGTGCTGGCGTTTTCCGGCTTGATCGAGATTCGCCAGGGCGACGGCAGCTACCTGCGGGCGGTGGTCGACCCGCTGGACACCGTGAAGGCGTTGTCGCGCTGCTCCCAGGAACAGGCGCGGGAAACCCGGCACATCCTCGAGGTGGAAGCCATCGGCCTGGCGGCCTTGCGCCGCACCGACGAAGACCTGGTGGCCCTGCGCGAGGCACTGGGGGTCAGTGGCCGTCACTATCACGGTGATCTCGACACCTACATCGCCTGTGATCTGGTGTTCCACCGTCGCCTGGTGGACGCCGCTCACAACCCGACCCTCAGCGAGTTGTATCGCTATTTCTCCAGTGTCGTCGGCGCACAACTGCGCCACTGCCTGAACATTTCCCCGCGCCGCCAGGAAGTGTTCGACCTGCACATCGAACTGCTCGATGCGGTCGAACAACGGGACCCGGAGCGGGCCAAAGCGCTGTCGAGGCAGTTGATCAATGAACCTTGAAAACGAGAACACCCTGGCGGGTCGCCCTACCCGGATCACCGACGCCAAACGCACGGCCGAGCTTGACGAGCTGCTGATCGACGCCGAGGCCGATGATGAACAGGTCCAGCAAAGCCAACCGCTGCTGCGCCGTCCGTGGTTGTTGCTGCTGGGCCTGATTCTGGTGGCGTTGAACCTGCGTCCGGCGCTGTCGAGCATGGCGCCGATGCTCAGTGACGTGTCGAGAACCCTCGGGTTGTCGGCGGCGCAAGCCGGTCTGCTGACCACGTTGCCGGTCCTTTGCCTGGGCCTGTTTGCACCGCTGGCACCGGTTCTGGCGCGGCGTTTCGGCGCGGAGCGGGTGGTGCTGGGCATTCTGTTGACGCTGGCGGGCGGCGTCATCCTGCGCAGCTCGTTCGGTACCATCGGCCTGTTCGGCGGCAGTGTGCTGGCAGGTGCCAGCATCGGCATCATCGGCGTTTTGCTGCCGGGTATCGTCAAGCGCGACTTCCCGAAGCAGGCCGGCACCATGACCGGTGTCTACACCATGGCCCTGTGCCTGGGCGCGGCCATGGCGGCCGGTGCGACCGTACCGTTGAGCGAGCATTTCGATAAAAGCTGGGCGTCGGGCCTGGGCTTCTGGGCGATGCCGGCGTTGATCGCGGTTCTGTTCTGGCTGCCGCAAGTTGGCCAGAAACATGGCGCGCACAATGTGGCCTACCGGGTGCGCGGTTTGTTGCGCGACCGCTTGGCCTGGCAAGTGACCGCGTACATGGGCCTGCAATCGTCTCTGGCCTACATCGTTTTCGGCTGGTTGCCGTCGATCCTGATCGGTCGCGGCCTGACCCCGACCCAGGCCGGCCTGGTGCTGTCGGGTTCGGTAATCGTGCAACTGGTCAGTTCGTTGGCCGCCCCCTGGCTGGCCACCCGGGGCAAGGATCAACGCCCGGCCATCGTGATCGTCATGCTGATGACCCTCGGGGGACTGTTCGGTTGCCTCTACGCGCCGATCGAAGGCCTCTGGGGCTGGGCGATTCTGCTCGGTCTGGGGCAGGGCGCCACCTTCAGTCTGGCACTGACCCTGATCGTGTTGCGTTCACGCGACTCCCACGTCGCGGCGAACCTGTCGAGCATGGCCCAGGGCTTCGGTTACACCCTGGCGTCCCTGGGGCCGTTCGCGGTCGGCATCGTCCATGACTGGACCGGCGGCTGGAGCGCCGTCGGCTGGATCTTCGGCGTGATCGGCCTCGGCGCCATCATCGCGGGGCTGGGCGCCGGGCGCTCGTTGTACGTCCAGGTGGTCAGCGAAAAAGTCTGACTCACAGGTACACCACATCCAGCGTCGCCGAACCGTCGAGCTGGATGTCGGTGCTCACGTCCAGCTCGGAAGTCGGGGCGATGACGGTTTCGACGGTCACCCGACTCGTCAGGTGCTGGATGAAGATCGGCCCGGCGTTGCTGCCGGCGATGTCGGTAAAGCCCAGGTAGCTTCGAGCGCCAATCGGGATCGGCCGGCTGTTCGATGAACTCCAGGCCACGCCGCCCGTGGTGGAGTCGGTGCGAAACACCTGGGACAGGTCATCCACCACCGTTTGCGTCGGGTCGAAATTCAGCGAGTACAAACCGATCTTGTTGCCCCGGCTGTCGTGGTTCAGTCCATAGTAAATCTCGCTATTGACGATGGCCGAGCCGTCGCGGTTGTCGCGCATGACCAACGCGAAACGCGCAGGACCGTTGCACTGGAGGGTGAAGTCGAGGTGCTTGTCGTGCAGTTGCGTACGCTTGTCGACGCTCAGGCTTTTGTAGGAAATTTTCCCGTAATCCACCAGGCCGTTATTGGACAGGGCGGGCGTGCACGCGATGGGGGTGATCCGTCCCTTGACGGTCAGGTCCACCGTCGAGGCGGCGTGGGCGCCGGGCGTGGCGCCGGCGAGTAAAGTGAGCACGAGCAAGGCGAAGTGAGTGTTCATTCGCGAAAGTCCCTTGGGTTGGATCGGACACTGAGCCGCTCGCACCGATTGCGGTGCGAGCGGCGACGGCGTCAGAAGTAGGTCATGTCGAAAGTCACCGAACCGTCGAAGCTGACTTCGTCGTTCAGCGTGAGTCCGTCGGTGGCGGCGATATGGGTAGAGACGTCGATCTCGAAAGCGACGTCTTGCGCGATCATCGGCGTGGTGGTGTCGCTGGGTGAGCCGGCGGCGATGAGAATGTTCGGACGCAGGTGGTGATGAGCGCCCCAACTGGCCCCGTTGTCCCAGGAAATGATGGTCCGGGCCGGCTGCCCGTCCGCCACGACGCCTTTCATCATCGGAATGACAAAGCCGATTTTTTCGTTGGCCGGGGTGTTGCCCAGGCCATACCAGTCCCGGTTCGACGGGGTCCCGGCCCTGTTGTCGATCGAGCGCAGGGCAAAAGTACCCGGTGCTTCACAGCTGACGGAAAGGCGAATAGTGTGGACCCCGATGTTGGTGTAGGTGGCCGCGTTCAGGTCTTTCTTCGAGATTTTTCCGTGATCGATCACCCCGCCATCCGACAGGCTCGGGGTACAGGCCGCCGGGGTGATGGCACCGGTGACGCTCAGGTCAGTGCTCGACGCCGCCAGCGCAGAAGGCGCGAGGCCGATCAGGGCGGTGGCGGTCAGTGCTGCTAAACAATGCTTCATTTTTCACATCCTTATGTCGTTGAAAAGCGCCCCCAAGGGAGCGAGTCCGGCTCAGAGGTAATTCATTTCCAGCGTGGCCGAACCGTCGATCTGGACTTCATTGGTCAGGTCCAGGCCGTCGGCGCGCAGGATGAACGGGGCGATGTCCAGTTCCATGGCAACGTCCTGTACGAGGATCGGCTGGCTGGTATCGCTCCTGTCGGCCACCGAGGCGTAATCCCCCGGCATCCAGAACACATGGCCCTCCCAGCCGGTTTGGCCGTCCTTGGATTTGATCGGCAGGACCGACACGCCATCGGCCACCGCGTTGAACATCGACACCATGAAATGCCCCAGATTTTGGCTGCCATTGATTTTGCCGAGGCCGAAGGCCGATGCCAGGTTGCTCGAACCGAGACGGTTATCGACGCCCTTGAGCGCAAAACGCTGGGGCGCGTCGCATTTGACGCTCAGGATCACGGTGCGCTTTTCGAGGTAGGTGCCGCTGGTTTGATTCAGATCCTTCGACGAAATCTTGCCGTATTCGACGACACCCCCTTCGGACAGGGTTGGCAGGCAGGCGCTCGGGATGATCGAGCCGGTGACGCTCAGATCCGTGCTCGAAGCTGCCAGTGTATGTGGCGCTATGCCGATCAATGCGGTGGCGGTCAGTGCTGCGAAGTACTTTTTCATTTCCAGGTTCTCATCGATTTGAAATTTTGCCTCTGTAGGAGCGAGCTTGCTCGCGATGGGCGTCAACGATGACGCGCGCTGTCTGGTTCGACGCGGCGGCCATGGATTTTTCGCGAGCGAGCTCGCTCCTACAAAAGCGTGGGTCATGGCTTTAGCGGTACACGACTTCGATTGTCGCGGAAGCATCAAGGATGGTTTCGTCGGTCAATGTCAGGGTTTTGGAAGGCGCGATGAACGTACTGACTTCCAGATCCATGGTGAGGTCTTTCACCATGATTGGGGTTTGCTGGTCTGCGGCAGTGCCAGCCGATACGAGCACTGTTTTGTTCAGGCTGGTGCCCTTCGTCCAGGACACGCCTTCATCCTCAGACTTGATAGCCTGAGCCGCCTGTCCATCTGCCGAGGTCTGTTTGATCCCGACATAGACAAAACCGAGTTTTTCTCCCGCGTTGCTCAATCCCAGGCCAAACCAGCCGCTGGTTGATTCCGTACCGTGTTTGTTATCGATCGATCTCAGGGCAAAGGGCGTAGAGCCATCACACGCCATGGTCAATTGCAGGGGGTCTCTGCTTATTTCCGTATTCACGTGGAGGGCAAGATCCGCCGCCGAGAATTTGCCAATATCGATCACACCGCCCCCGGACAAGCTCAACGTGCAAGCATTTGGCGTGATTTTGCCGGTCACGCTCAGGTCGGTGCTCGAAGCTGCCAGCACATGCGGCGCCATGCCGATCAGGGCCGTGGCCGACAGTGTTGCGAGGTACTTTTTCATTTGTCTTACTCATTTCCAGGGTTGATAAAAAGGCCGTTGCCAGCGAGCCGGGTCTTGCGGGTAAGCGCGGCGCGGCTGGCGTGTTACAGGTAAATAATCTCGATCGTCCCCGCGCCATCGAGGTCGATGGCGTTGCTCATGTCCAGGCTGTTGAGGGGGGCAACGACGGCGTCGACGGTCACGCTGGCGTTGAAGTTCTGGATCATGGCCGGGCCCGCGTGGCTGCCGGCGCGGTCGGTGAAACTCAGGTAACGGGTCTTGGCGAGGGCTATCGGGTTGGCGCCCGCGCTGCTCCACGCCGCACCGCCGCCAGTTGACTCGGTTCGATAGAGGCGGGCAACGCTGTCGGCGCTGGCGTTGGCCGGGTCGATGTTCAGCGAGAAAAAACCGATTTTGTTCTGGCGACCGTCCGTGCCGAGGCCGTACTGGAAGTCGCTGTCGATGGTCGCCGAACCGGCCCGGTTGTCATGCATGATCAAGGCGAATGCGGTCGGGGCATCGCAGCCGACACGCAGGTTCAATGAGCGCGGTGGCAGGCGTGTGGGCTTGTCGGCGCTGAGGTCGTTGATCGTCAGGTTGCCGAAATCCACCACGCCACCGTTGGACAGTCCCGGTTCGCAAGCCGCCGGCGCGAAACGCGCGCGCAGGGTCGCCTCGCGGCTGCGTCCGGTGGCGATGGCGTCGAACACCCCGGAAGCCTCCCAGGTCACTGCGTCGCGTACGTGCATCCCTTGTTCCTGGACCCACGCCGTCACCTCGACCTGGGCCGAGAGCGTGCGACCCTGCAACGACGTGCCTGCCTGCACCGGGGCAATGCCATGTTCGGGCCGCCAGATCAGGCTCGACGCGATTTCCGAGGGCGGCTGGCCGGCACCGGCGATCAATCCGAGTTCCACCGACCGGCCATCCAGCACCGCATCACGAACGCGCAACTGGTAACTGCCGCGCTCGGCAAAATGGAAGCGCTCGGCGGTCGCGGCCATGGCCCGGTAAAACAGGCTCAGGTCGGTGGCGGTTGGACAACTCAGGCTCAGGCTCAAACGCCGCTCGCCGAGGTTTCGTTCGGGGGCCGAATCAGGGCGGATCGCCCGGTTCATCAAGCCGTAGTCGAGCACCGGCTGGCTCAGGTTGAGCTGGCAGTCGTCGGTCGAAGCCAAGGCCTGTGGCGTGAGTACCAAAGCGACCAGGCTGGCCATCAAGCAGCGGAACAGGTTCATGGGCGTCATCCTCAAAGCGCCCGGCATCTGGCGGGAGCGGTTTCGTAATAGGCATGGGTGTCGGCGTCCGCCGGCAGCTCGAAAAGCAGTTCGCAAGGCGCCAGCCCCGGTGCATTGATCAACAGCGCACGGGTGTCGAGCGCGTTGGGCAGGAACACCAGGCCGCCTTCCTGCACCAGGGTCACGAACTCACCGTCACGGGTTTTCACCGAAGCGCCCCGGGGCAGCGCCGCGCCGTTGTCGGTGGTGACCTTGAGCAGGGCACGACGGGTCAGGGTGACGCCGAACTCGACCTTGTCGACCGCGCCGCGTCCGGCGGACAGCACCGCCAGGCCGTTGCTGATGTCGGCATTGCGCGGCAGGGTGCGGGTATCGACTTCCACCGGACTTTTGCCGTAGGCCGACAGCTGCGGGATCACCGCCTGGCCTTGCCAGTCGGTCCACACCGGACCGCTCGGGGTCGAGACCTTGATCGCGCCCATGTCGCCCACCGAGAGCAGGCCGAAGGTGTCGCTGATCGGGTAGGGCGACAGCGTCAGACCGCCGCCATGCAGTACCGCACCGCCTCGGGCGCTGGCCTGGTAGCTGGAGCGCTCGGCGTCGGCGCGGGTGTAGTTCAGGTCCAGCTGGGTGTAGCGCGGCAGCAGCGAAACGCCGGCCGTGGACTGCACTTCCTTGTCACGGGTGTCGTGCTCGACACCCACCCGGTAGGCCAGTTGATCGTTGATCTGCTCACTCACGCCCACTCCACTGCGGTACTCGCCACCGGTGTTGCGCACCCAGGTGCGCGCCCGGCGGTTTTCGCCCAGGGGAATACTCAGGTTCACGTAGACGCTGTCGCCGGTGCGGTTCGACCCGCTGAGTTGCCATTCCGCCGTCGCCGATACCGACACGGCGCCGATGTTGGTGCCCCAGGACGCGAGGGCGCGGCTGCTGTTCCGGCCATCGAATGAGTTCGATTGGCTGAAGCCGCCGCTGAAGGCACCCAGCCACGGATGGGACCACGACAGAGACAGGCTTTGCTGGTCGCGGTAACGGGATTTGCGGTCGTCGCTGGTGTTGTCGAACACCGCGTCTTCCAGTTCGCGGTAACCCAGGGTGCGGTAGGAACCGCCGGCATTGAGTGCCCATTGATCGCTTAACCGGTGCGACGCGGTCAGGTCGGCCTGCAGCCCCTTGCCGGATTCGTTGCCGGTGGCCTGCGCCCCGGTCAGCGTTGCCTGGAGCTGCGTATCGGGCGTGGGCAGCAAGCCCAGGCTGGCTCCGGCCGCGCGATAGTCGGCGGCTCCGGTGATGCCGCCGCTGATCAGCACCTGCGGATTCAACGCGCCACTCCAGCCAGCGCTGATCACCCAGGGTTCATCGCCCTGTTCATCGCCCACCCGCCGCACATGGCCGGCCGCCAGCGAGTAGCCCGGTGCGGGCAGGCCGATGCCGAGCAGGGCGGCCGGGATGGTGAAGCTGCGTTCGCTGCCGTCTTCTTCCTTGACGGTGACTTCCACGTCCGAGCGGCTATTGAGGCGGCGAACGTTATTCAGGGCAAACGGCCCGGCGGGCACCACGGTGGAATAGATCAGCGAACCGTTCTGCCGCACCTCGACCTGCGCCTGGCTGTTGGCGATGCCTTCGATGACCGCACTTTGCCCTTCGGCTTGCAGGGCCTGCTCGTTGAGCACCTGCACGCCGGTGATCTGCGCACCGGCCAGCACCGGGTTGTAGAGGTTGATCTGACCCGCCTGCAACACCGCTTCATGTTCGGCGAAGGTGCGTTGCGCGTAGGCCGCGATATGCGTGGTCCGGGACACATCGTCCTGCCAGGTCTGCACCTGACGGCTGCGTACGATCCAGTCGCCGGCATTGAAACCCAACTCGGTGTTGGCCGACGCGTAGCGGCTCGAATCATCGCCGAAGCGACTGTTCTGGCCCGTCACGTCGTAGTTGATCAGCGCCGCGAAGCCACCGGTCTGATAACCGGACACATCTCTCACGGCCGGGCGAATGGCGTCGGTGGGAACGATCAGCGCCAGGGCCAGGTTGGCCGGGTCCTGCTCGATGGCTGTTTGCGGCCAGGCTCCCTGGAAATCATGACAACGGCCATCGTCGAGGGTGTGCTCGGGCACCGTGAGGTTGGCCTTGTCGAGCAGGGTGCGGTCGAAGCACAGCGCGCCCTGGCGATCGAAGGCAATGTCGACGCGGCCCTGACGCTGGCCATTGACGCTCAGCGTCACCGAATGCCGGCCGGCGGCAAAGCGTGGCGCCTGCATCAGCAGGCTCGCCAGCGCCGGATCGATACCGCGCTGGCGCAGCGTGCTGGTGTCGAACTGTGCCAGCAACAACGGATCACCGTGGGCGTCGAGCACCGTCAGTGCGTTGACCAGGAGCAAGGCTGCAAGGGCCCGACGGCCTGCGCGGCGATAGGTTACGCAGCGAACAACGGGCACGGCTTCGCCATCACGGTAAGAAGATACTGTGTTCATGGGGTTCACTTGGGTTGTGCCGGCCTGACCGATCTGAGGGGGGTCAGGCACGCGAGTTGTAACGGTTTGAAACCGTCACCCGGAAACTTCGGCGCTTGGCGTTCCTTCGTCGCGCAGTCGTGGTGGTATCAGGATTCGATCGGGGCCTCGAAGTGCGGCACGGCAAAACCGTACACCGTGGCCGGCTGCAATCGCACGGCGGTGCCGGTCGCGCCATTGGCGCTCACGCTCAGGGTTTCGCCCGGCAGCACATAGGTGCGCGGCAGCAAGGCAGAGCCGTTACCGGGCAGCAGCGTCAGTTCCTGGGCCAGGCGCACCACGTAGGGTGAAGGGTTGTGCACGCTCAGTTGGTTGTCTTTCAGGCGCCAGGTCAGCCCGGTCCACGGCGTGCGGTTGGGCGCCAGGCCTTTGGGATGCAGGATCACCGGCAGGTTCTGGCGCACCGTTACACCGACCCGCGCATGCCCGGCTTCTGCCGGCGGACGGTCCTGCGGCATGCCTTCGAAGATCACCCGTTTCAGACGCTGGGTCTTCAACGGCTCCGACGTCTGCAGAATGAACCGCACCAGTTGGCTCTTGGCTGGCTCGACCCGTGCCAGCGGCGGCGTGACAAACACCAGCGGGTCCTTGTCCTCGGGAATGTCTTCGAGGGTAACGTGCAGCAGGGCCAGGGTCGTATCGGTGTTGGTCACCGACACCGAGGCCTCGCCGTCGGCCTCGTTGACGATCACCACCGAGGTGTCGGGCACCATGCCGTCGGCCAGCACCTGGCCGCTGAGGGCGAAGGCCAGGATGCCCACGCAGAAACTCGAGCGCCGCGCGCTGTGGAAAAGGTTCATGGTTAATGCCTTTAGGGAAGAAGGAAAGGTCAGCATGGCTAGAGGTATCTCAGGTCGAGCACGATGGCGCCGTCCAGCGGCACTTCCTGGTTCAGGGTCAGGAAACTCGCGGCGTTGATCGAGGTGTTGATGTGCAGGGTCGCGGTCACCAGGCGATGAGGCTCGGGCACCAGCGTGCCGGGCCGGGCGAAACCCATGTAGTTGTTCGGGTAGGCATTGGTTTCCGGAAACCAGGTCAGGCCCTGGTTGCTCGACGCCAGCACCAGCGCGGGTTCGCCATCGGCCATTGCATTGCGGTAAGCCAGGCTCACCGCGCCCAGGCGTTCTTCGGGGGCGTGGACGTTCCAGCCCAGACCGTAGTAGAACCCGGGCCCCAGTGACGAGTCGGCCCGGTTATCCATGCCCACGAGCACGAACAGCAAGGGTTCGTTGCAACTCACGTGCAGCTCCAGTTGCCGCCCTGGCAGCGGGCTCAGCTCGTATTGATTGAGGGTGCGGGCGGGCACCTTGCCGTGGTCGACAATGCCGTCGTCCGAGAGCAATACGTCGCAGGCGTTGGGGGTGATCTGGCCCACGACGTTCAGCTCGACCTCGGAGGCGGCCATCGCCATTGGCCCGACGCTCAGCAGACCGAGCATCGCCAGCAGGTGTGAAGTCGCAAGTTTCATAACGGTCTGAAATCCTTGTCAGCACGGTGCAGGTGAGAGCGGTCAGGAAGGCCTGCCGCTCTTCGATCTGTTGGCGAATTAGAAATAGACGACGGACAGGGTGACGGAACCGTCGATGGCTACTTCGTTGGTCAGGGTCAGATCTTTGGTGGGGGCGATTTCCGGATGGATATTCAGGTCGGCATTAAGCTGCTGGACCATGATTGGGGTCAGAGTGCCGGGGACGGCTACCGCCAGGATGTTGTCGGTAAAAAAGCCTGTCTCTTTGACCCAAGTGTTGCCTTGGTCCACCGAGCCGATCGTGCTGACTACCACCCCGTCGGCTGTTGCGGAACTCAGTTTCAACTCCATGGCACCGAGCTTTTCGGTGGTGTTTATCATCCCGAGGCCATAAGTTTCTAGGCTGTTCCAGGATGAACCGGCGCGGTTGTCCTTGGCTTCCAGCGCTACGGAGGTTGGTGCATCGCAAGTCAACGACAGTTGCACCGTTTGAGTCGGCAGGTATGTGACTCTGTCAGCATTCAAATCCTTCGCCGAAATCTTCCCGTAATCCACCAGCCCGCCTTGGGACAGGGTTGGTGTGCAAGCACTCGGGGTAATCGATCCTTTAACGGTCAGGTCGACGCTGGAGGCGGCGAAAGCGTTGGCGCTGCCTGCCAGCAACAGCGCGGCGAGGAGGGTGTTGAAGGTCGTGTTCATGGTGAAACTCCTGGATATGATTCGAAAAAAAGGGGTTGATCAGTAGGTGATCTGCACGGTGGCGTGTCCGTCGATGGGCAGCTCGTCGAGCAAGGTCAGGTCACTGGCCGGCGCAATGATGGTGAAGGCGCGCAGGCGGGCACTGAGGTGCTGTACGGCGATGGGCGTACGCGGGTCGCCCGGCGCGGCAAACGCCGTCCAGCCGGCATGACCCAGATAACTGGACGCTCCCCAACTGGCGCCGTTGTCGCGGGACATGATCGTGACCACGCTGTTGCCATCGGCTTGCGCCTCGAATATCCCGAAGCCCACGCTGCCCAGGTTCTGGTCATCGTTGACCGTACCCAGCCCGTGGTAATTGGGGTTGATCACCGAGGTGCCGGCCCGGTTGTCGATGGTGGTCAGGGTGTAGCTTGTCGGGCCTTCGCAATCGACCTGAAGCAACATTTCGCCCACCGGCAACCGGGTCGGCAACGTCTGGTCGAGGTCCTTCGAGGTCAATTTGCCGTGATCGACGATGCCGCCGTCCGACAGCGAAGGCGTGCAGGAACTGGGCGTAATGGCGCCGATGACGCTCAGGTCGGTACTGCTGGCGGCCAGTGCTGCGGGGGCGTTGGCCAGCAACAGGGCGATTGATAGAGCGAGTGCGCATCTTTCCATGATGGGTCGTCCTTTAAGTCATTGGGGCGCGCCGGGTGGCGGGCTTTTACTGGTTGAAGTCCAGGGTTGCAGGTCGCTGACAAGCCGCGCATGGAGTGCAGGTTCCGGTTAGCGGGGTTAAACGTGTTTTCATCGCTCGGCGTTTCCTTCCAGAAGAATCGTTGGGGGTGCCCTGTTGCGGACAGGCGCAATCTATCGACGGAAGTTGCAGGGTGGAATGCAACTAATACGAAAACGCGGGGACAGGGGTGTGTGCAAAGTCAGTGTTGTGGCGAGGTGTAAGAAAAGTCTTCTAGCGTATGTAGGAAGTAGGATTGCTACTTACATTTCGTATTTTTTTTCAGGGATGTCCGTAGGTTTTGTATGTGGTATTTCACCTTTCTATACGCAGGAAGAGTCTTTTTGTTTTATAGGAGAAAGTGCTGTTCCCCGTAGATATTGGGTTACGTAATTTTGGACTGCAGATTGGTCGTTGTGATGGGAACAGGTCAGCGCTATTTTTTTCCCCATTCCAGCCACTGAACAGGATTAATCCTACAATGCGAGTCATTATTGCTGACGATCATCCGGTTGTTCGTATCGGTTTGCGAATGCTCATCGACTTGAGCCGACCCTGTGTCGTCGTGGGCGAGGCCGATGGCCCCGACAGTCTGCTGAACCTGCTTTCCGATACCCCCTGCGAGCTGCTGGTCACCGATTTCAGCATGCCGGGCAACGTTCAGGCCGACGGTCTGAAAATGCTCAGCATGGTGCGACGCCATCATCCGCACACCGCGATTATCCTGGTCACCATGTTCGCCAACGTCACCACCCTGAGGGCTGCATTCGCCCAGGGCGTGATGGCGATCATCGCCAAGGATGCCTCGGCCAAGGAACTGCCCCTGGCGATCAAGTCCGTGCGGGAAGGGCGGCGTTTCATCAGCCAGTCGTTGCGCGCGGCGCTGCTGCAGGCCGAGGCCGATGTCGAGGCAGGTCCTCCCGCGCTGTCGGCCAAGGAACACGAGGTGGTCAGGATGCTCGCCAGTGGCATGACCGTCAGCGAAATCGCCGATTACTTTAAACGCAGCGTGTCGACCATCAGTAAACAGAAAAGCATGGCCATGCAGCGGCTGGGTATTTCCACCGATGTGGACTTGTTTGCGTATGCCCGTGACAGCGGGATGGTGCATTGAGTTGTTTTAAAGGCTCTGCGCTTTCGTATTAGTTGTATTTCTGGATGTAGTGAGCCGCATTAAAGTTGCTTCCCGTTACGCACTCGGGGAGTGGCGGCAATGGGCGAGTTGTCTGCTTTACCTGCCAATAAAATGAAACACTAGATGGGATCAGGAACAATGAAAAGGAATGTCAGTGGGGGCGTTGCGGCCGTGCTTTTCGTCTTTGCGACCCATGCGAATGCTACATCGAGCGTGGACTTGAGCGTCATCGGCAAAATTACCCCAGCGGCCTGTACGCCGCAGTTGTCCAACGGTGGGGTCGTTGACTACGGAAAAATCTCGGTCAAGGACCTGGTCAATGGTCTCAACCCGATGCCGGTTGTTGCCATTCAACTGACCGTTGCCTGCGATGCCGCTACTTTTTTTGCGGTTAAAAGTACCGACAACCGAAAGGATACGTCGGCGGATAACAGTCATTCTTCGTTCGGTCTGGGCCTGGGGGAAAACAATCAGAAGCTCGGGCTTTACAACTTGACGATGGAAAATACCCTGGCCGACGGGGCGGCGGCTCAAATGGTGGAATCAGTCGACGGCAGCACCTGGTTCCCGGTGTCTGCCAGCCAGATCTGGCAGCCTGACTGGATGAGGACCGCCAACGCGCCCGGCCCGGACTACGCGCCCATTGCCATGCAGACGTTCACGGCGGATGTCGTCGTGGCGACCAAGGTGAGGAAGCCGAACGTCATTACCTCCGAAATGCGGTTGGATGGCAGCGCGACACTGGTCGTCTTCTACCTGTAATTGGCCGGGTGGGCATTGACTGGCGGCCATCGTCGTCAGTGCCGGTATTTTTATGGTGAATGGCCATGGCCATTCGCGCACTCGCGGATTATCGTGCTGGCCAAATGATGATCCTTGCGGAGCCAGTCCATGAATGATGCCCACGACGCCTTGATTACCCGGTTCTACCAGGCTTTCCAGCGACTGGATGCCGAAGCGATGAGCGCCTGCTACACCGACGACGTGGTGTTCAGCGACCCGGCGTTTGGCGAGTTGCGCGGGCGCGATGCCGGCGACATGTGGCGCATGCTCACCACCCGGGCCAAGGACTTTTCCCTGACCTTCGACAGCGTGCGCAGCGATGAGCGCAGCGGCGGCGCGCATTGGGTGGCGACCTACCTGTTCAGCCAGACCGGCAACACCGTGGTCAACGACATTCAGGCACGCTTCGTCTTTCGCGATGGCAAGATCTGCGAACATCACGACCACTTCGACCTGTGGGCCTGGTCGCGCCAGGCGCTCGGCTTCAAGGGCCTTTTGCTGGGCTGGACACCGCTGGTGCGAAACGCCGTACGGGCCCAGGCCCTGAAGGGGTTGAAGGCATTTCAGGCCGGTCGCTGATAAGATCGCGGCTTGTTTCCTTCAAGCCTTGATCGTCACGTGAACTCCCAAAGCGAATCCTCCGTTGTTGCCACCGAGCCCGTGCCGGTCAGCAAACCCTGGTTTGTCTACCTCGTGCGGGCGGCCAATGGTTCGCTGTACTGCGGCATCAGCGACGATCCCGTGCGCCGGTTCGCCAAGCACCAGAGCGGCAAAGGCGCGCGCTTCTTTCTGTCCAGCCCGGCCATGGCGCTGGTCTACACCGAAGTCTGTCGCGACAAAAGCGAGGCGCTGCGCCAGGAACGGCTGATCAAAAAGCTCAGGAAAAGCGCCAAGGAATGCCTGGTGGCGACCTTTGCCGCCGGCTTATCAATCTGACTGATGGGTTCCCATCAGGCACATCGGTAGGCCGCCCGCCGATTGCACGCTAAGCTGCGGACTCACCTTCTGTGCGACGGAGCCGAGCATGTCCGAGTTGATTCTCCATCATTACCCGACGTCCCCTTTCGCCGAAAAAGCCCGCCTGTTGCTGGGCTTCAAAGGCTTGTCCTGGCGTTCGGTGAAGATCTCGCCGGTGATGCCAAAACCTGACCTGACGGCGTTGACCGGTGGCTACCGCAAGACCCCGGTGTTGCAGGTTGGCGCGGATATCTATTGCGATACGGCCTTGATTGCCCGCCGACTGGAACAGGAAAAAGCCTTGCCGGCGTTTTTCCCCGAAGGTCAGGAAATGATCGCCGCGACCTTCGCCGCGTGGGCCGACTCGGTGGTGTTCCAGCACGCGGTGAGCCTGGTGTTCCAGCCGGCATCGGTGGCCGTGCGTTTCGGTCATTTGCCGCCGGAAGCGATCAAGGCGTTTCTCGCCGATCGCGCCGGCCTGTTCAGTGGTGGCAGCGCCAGCAAGTTGTCGGCGGAACAGGCGCGGCATCAATGGCCGACGATCATGGCGCGCCTGGAACAACAACTTCAACGCGAGCAGGGTGATTTCCTGTTCGGCGTACCCTCCATTGCCGACTTCGCCCTGGCGCACTGCCTGTGGTTTCTCAAGGCGACGCCGGTGACCGCACCCTTGGTCGATGCGTATCCGGCGGTGGCCACGTGGCATGCGCGGGTCATGGGGTTCGGTCACGGCGCGTCCAGCGAGATGACGGCCGAACAGGCACTGGACGTGGCACGCACCACGGCACCGGCCGCCCTGCCGGACGAACAGTTCGAGGAGCCGAATGGTTTCGAGGCGGGCCAGCCGGTGATCATCGCCGCCACGGATTACGGTGTCGATCCGGTGGCCGGAGAGCTGCTGTTTGCCGGGCGCGAGGAATTGATCCTGCGCCGCGAGGACGAGCGTGCGGGTGTGGTGCACGTGCACTTTCCGCGCTTTGGGTTCCGGATCGAAAAGCGCTGACAGCGGCAAATATCTCCTGTGGGAGCGGGCTTGCTCGCGAAGGTGGTGTGTCAGGCGACACTGATATTGCCTGACACACCGCCTTCGCGAGCAAGCCCGCTCCCACAGGTACTAGCCAGCATCCAACAGGGTTACTTCAACGCCGCCATGATTGCATCCGGGTCATACCCGCGAATCAGCGTGCCGTTGACATCGATGAACGGAATGCCGCCCCCGCCCAGGGCCTCATAGGCCTTGCGCGCCTGGGCGTCTTTCTCGATATCGAATTCCCGGTAGGGAATGCCCTTCTGGTCGAGAAAGCGTCGGCTCTGTTTGCAGTAGCCGCACCATTCGGTGCTGTAGAGCACGACGTTGGCCCTGGCCCGGACCTGCTCCGAGACCCCTTGCGAAGGGTTGAACACCCGCTCGATCTTGCCCCAGTTCTGGTAGACCACGACCACCAGCAGGATCAGCAGGACCTTCTTCAGCACACCGTGCAGCATCAGTTACGGCGCTTGAGCTGGTCGGTGAGCGAGGTGGGCAGGCCCTTGATGATCAGCGTGCCGGCTTCTTCGTCGTACTCGATCTTCGAGCCCAAGAGGTGCGCTTCGAAGCTGATCGACAGGCCCTCGGCGCGGCCGGTGAAGCGGCGGAACTGGTTCAGGGTGCGTTTGTCCGCCGGGATCTCCGGCGACAGGCCGTAGTCCTTGTTGCGAATGTGGTCGTAGAAGGCTTTCGGGCGCTCTTCGTCGATCAGCTCGGAAAGCTCTTCCAGGCCCATGGGCTCACCCATTTTTGCCTGGCTGCTGGCATATTCCACCAGGGTCTTGGTTTTCTCCCGGGCGGAATCTTCCGGCAAGTCTTCGCTCTCGACGAAGTCGCTGAACGCCTTGAGCAGCGTGCGGGTTTCGCCGGGGCCGTCGACGCCTTCCTGGCAGCCGATGAAGTCGCGGAAGTACTCCGAAACCTTCTTGCCGTTCTTTCCCTTGATGAAGGAAATGTACTGCTTGGACTGTTTGTTGTTTTGCCATTCGGACACGTTGATCCGCGCAGCAAGGTGCAATTGGCCCAGGTCAAGGTGGCGCGAGGGCGTCACGTCCAGCTGGTCGGTCACGGCCACACCTTCACTGTGGTGCAGCAGCGCGATGGCCAGGTAATCGGTCATGCCCTGTTGATAATGCGCAAACAGCACATGCCCACCCACGGAGAGGTTCGATTCTTCCATCAGTTTTTGCAGGTGTTCCACCGCCACCCGGCTGAACGCGGTGAAGTCCTTGCCGCCGTCGAGGTATTCCTTCAGCCAGCCGCTGAACGGGTGCGCCCCCGACTCGGCGTGGAAGAAACCCCAGGCCTTGCCCTGTTTGGCGTTGTAGCTCTCGTTGAGGTCGGCAAGCATGTTCTCGATGGCTGCGGACTCCGCCAGTTCGGAGTCGCGGGCGTGGAGAACTGCGGGCGTACCGTCGGGTTTTTTATCGATCAGGTGGACGATGCAATGACGGATCGGCATGGGCTTCTCGGCTGATTGGGATGAGGAGGGCGTGCTCCCCGAAAAAGTGCCAAGTGTACCGCAACCACTGGTTTTGGCGCGGTGCGAAGGGCAATTCGCCGGCCTTCGGCGGCCCTTATGCATTTTTTTCCCGATTTAGAGCAATAAAGCTGACCAAATGGGTAGGGAGAAGCGGATATTTCCTTGTCTCTGTGCTAGTTTTGCCCGGTCTTGCGCGAAGTCACTGCGTTAAGCGTGCAGTCAGCAAATGTCAGGTCGAACCAAACCCTGATTTCGGTATCTATAACCCCGATCCCGCGGTTATTGGCCGAGGGTGCCAGATCCAGAAGATCGGGCTCGATGGCTGACACTGCACTCTGCAATCCATATGAATTTGATAGGGAAGGAACACTACATGGCTCTTACTAAAGACCAACTGATCGCCGACATCGCTGAAGCTATCGACGCGCCAAAAACCACCGCGCGTAACGCTCTGGACCAACTGGGCCAAATCGTTGCTGATCAGCTGGAAAACGGCGGCGAAATCACTCTGCCAGGTATCGGCAAACTGAAAGTGACCGAGCGTCCTGCCCGTACTGGCCGTAACCCATCGACTGGCGCTGCCATCGAAATCGCTGCCAAGAAAGTGATCAAGCTGGTTGTGGCCAAAGGCCTGACCGACGCGATCAACAAGTAAGACGCAGTAAAAAAAAGCCGTGCTCCGGAGCGATCCGGGCACGGCTTTTTTGTGCCTGGGATTCTGTGGGAGCGGGCTTGCTCGCGAAAGCGGTATGACAGTCAATGGAGACGTTGAGTGTCCTACCGCTTTCGCGAGCAAGTCGAATCGTCGCACCGCCGCTCCCACATTTTTTGCGGCGGCTCAGTCAGTCTTTGCGCACCCAGCGCTGGCGCCACGCCTGCTGGTGCTCTGGCGTCTGGAAAGTCCAGGCGACGAAGCGGCTTTGTTTCTGCCCCTGGGCCATTTCCACCACCTGGCTGTGCAGGGCGCCGGCCTTTTTCAGCGCGGCCTGAATCGCCGGCAGGTTCGAGGCTTTCGACACCAGCGTGCTGAACCATAAAACCTGCTGGCCCACCCGTGCGCTCTCGCTGATCAGTTGCGTGACGAAACGTGCCTCACCGCCCTCGCACCACAGCTCCGCTGCCTGGCCGCCAAAGTTCAGCACCGGCAGCTTGCGTTTCGGGTCGGCCTTGCCCAGCGCCCGCCATTTGCGGCTGCTGCCGCGTGTGGCTTCTTCCAGGGAGGCGTGGAACGGCGGGTTGCACATCGTCAGGTCAAATTGTTCGGTGCTTTCGAGCAAGCCCAGCAGGATGTGTTTGCGCTCGGTCTGCTGGCGAATCTGGATGGCCTTGTTCAAACCGTTGGCCGCGACAATGGTTCTGGCCGAGGCGATGGCGGTGGTATCGATGTCCGACCCGACAAATTGCCAGCGGTAATCGCTGTGGCCGATCAGCGGATACACGCAATTGGCGCCAGTGCCCACGTCCAGCACCTTGACTGCGGCGCCACGGGGAATCATGCCGTCATTGCCGCTGGCCAGCAGGTCGGCGAGAAAGTGCACGTAATCGGCACGGCCAGGCACCGGCGGGCACAGGTAGTCGGCGGGAATGTCCCAATGGGTAATGCCGTAGAACGCCTTGAGCAACGCCCGATTGAACACCCGCACCGCTTCCGGGCTGGCGAAGTCGATGCTTTCCTTGCCGTACGGATTGATGATCACGAACTTCGCCAGCTCCGGCGTGCTTTTGATCAGTGCCGCAAAGTCGTAGCGACCCTGGTGGCGATTGCGCGGATGCAGACTGGCCTTTTCCCGGGGTTCGACGTGTTTGGCCGGGGCCTGCGGGCCAGGTTTCTTGCGCGCGGGTCTGGGTGTACGAGGGGCGGACATGGCGGTGATCGATTCGGACATGGCTGAAAGTGGCGGGCATTGTCCCACATCCAGCGGGTGTGAACCCAATCGCGAGATGCGGGCCGCCCACTGTGGGAGCGAGCAGGCTCCCACCCACATGGAGATTTCATGGGGAGAAAAGGCAGGCACAAAAAAGGGAGGCCGTTGCGGGCCTCCCTTTTTCGTTACGACTTGCCGTTACAGGCTGGCAATCCGCGCGTGCTGCTCGGCCAACTTGCCCAGCGCCTGTTCGGCTTCGGCCAGCTTGGCGCGTTCTTTCTCGATGACTTCGGCCGGGGCCTTGTCGACGAAGCCGGCGTTGGACAGCTTGCCGCCGACCCGCTGGACTTCGCCCTGCAGGCGCTGGATTTCCTTGTCCAGACGCGCCAGTTCGGCGCCCTTGTCGATCAGCCCGGCCATCGGCACCAGCACTTCCATCTCACCCACCAGTGCAGTGGCGGACAGCGGGGCTTCTTCGCCAGCGGCCAGTACGGTGATCGATTCCAGGCGCGCCAGTTTCTTCAGCAGCGCTTCGTTCTCGGTGAGGCGACGCTGATCTTCGGCACTGACGTTCTTCAGGAAAAGCGGCAGCGGTTTGCCCGGGCCGATGTTCATTTCGCCACGGATGTTACGCGTGCCGAGCATCAGGCCCTTGAGCCATTCGATGTCGTCTTCGGCGGCCGGATCGATGCGCTCTTCGTTGGCCACCGGCCAGGCTTGCAGCATGATCGTCTTGCCTTCGATACCGGCCAGCGGCGCGATGCGCTGCCAGATTTCTTCGGTGATGAACGGCATGAACGGGTGCGCCAGACGCAGGGCCACTTCCAGTACGCGAACCAGCGTGCGACGAGTGCCGCGCTGGCGCTCGACCGGCGCGTTCTCGTCCCACAGCACAGGCTTGGACAGTTCCAGGTACCAGTCGCAATACTGGTTCCAGATGAACTCGTACAAGGCCTGTGCGGCCAGGTCGAAACGGAACTGGTCGAGCTGACGGGTCACTTCGGCTTCGGTCCGTTGCAGCTGCGAAATGATCCAGCGATCGGCCAGCGACAATTCGTAGGCCTCGCCGTTCTGGCCGCAGTCCTCACCCTTGTCCAGCACATAGCGCGCGGCGTTCCAGATCTTGTTGCAGAAGTTGCGATAGCCTTCCACTCGACCCATGTCGAACTTGATGTCACGGCCGGTGGACGCCAGCGAGCAGAAGGTGAAGCGCAGGGCGTCGGTGCCGTAGCTGGCTATGCCTTCGGCGAACTCGTCGCGGGTCTGCTTCTCGATCTTCTTCGCCAGTTTTGGCTGCATCATGCCGGAGGTGCGTTTCTGCACCAGTGCCTCGAGCTCGATGCCGTCGATGATGTCCAGCGGGTCCAGGACGTTACCCTTGGACTTGGACATCTTCTGGCCCTGGCCATCACGCACCAGGCCATGCACGTAAACGGTCTTGAACGGGACCTGGGGGGTGCCGTCCTCGTTCTTGATCAGGTGCATGGTCAGCATGATCATCCGGGCAACCCAGAAGAAAATGATGTCGAAGCCCGTCACCAGCACGTCGGTGGAGTGGAATTTTTTCAGGAATTCGGTCTTCTCCGGCCAGCCCAGGGTGGAGAACGTCCACAGACCGGAACTGAACCAGGTATCGAGAACGTCGTTGTCCTGTTGCAGCGTCACGTCCGCGCCGAGGTTGTGCTTGGCGCGCACTTCGGCCTCGTCGCGACCGACGTAGACCTTGCCCGACTCGTCATACCAGGCCGGAATGCGGTGGCCCCACCACAGCTGACGGCTGATGCACCAGTCCTGGATGTCGCGCATCCACGAGAAGTACATGTTTTCGTACTGCTTGGGCACGAACTGGATACGGCCGTCTTCCACGGCGGCAATCGCCGGCTCGGCCAGCGGTTTGGTCGATACGTACCATTGGTCGGTCAGCCACGGCTCGATCACGGTGCCGGAGCGGTCGCCTTTCGGGACTTTCAGGCTGTGGTCGTCAACGCTGACCAGCAGGCCGGCGGCGTCGAAGGCGGCAACGATCTGCTTGCGCGCTTCGAAACGGTCGAGGCCGGCGTATTCGGCCGGGATCTTGCCGTCGATGCTTTCGTTCAGCGTGCCGTCGAGGTTGAACGCCTGCACGGCGGGCAGCACGCTGGCATTCTTGTCGAAGATGTTCAGCAGCGGCAGGTTGTGGCGCTTGCCGACTTCGTAGTCGTTGAAATCGTGGGCGGGGGTGATTTTCACGCAGCCGGTGCCGAATTCAGGGTCGCAGTAATCGTCGCCGATGATCGGAATGCGGCGGCCGACCAGCGGCAGCTCGACAAAGTGGCCGATCAGGGCTTTGTAGCGTTCGTCGTTCGGGTTCACCGCGACGGCGGAGTCGCCTAGCATGGTTTCCGGGCGAGTGGTCGCGACGATCAGGTAGTCCTTGCCCTCAGCGGTCCTGGCGCCGTCAGCCAGCGGGTACTTGAGGTTCCACAGGAAGCCTTTCTCGTCGTGGTTTTCCACTTCGAGGTCGGAGATCGCCGTGTGCAGCTTGGTGTCCCAGTTGACCAGGCGCTTGCCGCGGTAGATCAGGCCGTCTTCGTGCAGGCGCACGAAGGCTTCCTTTACGGCCTCGGAAAGGCCGTCATCCATGGTGAAGCGCTCGCGGCTCCAGTCCACGGACGAACCGAGGCGGCGGATCTGGCGGCTGATGTTGCCGCCGGACTGATCCTTCCATTCCCAGACCTTCTCGAGGAATTTCTCGCGGCCCAGGTCGTGGCGATTCTGGCCCTGGGCTTCCAGTTGGCGCTCCACCAGCATTTGCGTGGCGATACCCGCGTGGTCGGTGCCCGGCTGCCACAGGGTGTTGCGACCCTGCATGCGACGGAAACGGATCAGGGCGTCCATGATCGCGTTGTTGAAGCCATGACCCATGTGCAGGCTGCCGGTGACGTTCGGCGGCGGGATCATGATGGTGTAGGACTCGCCCGCGCCTTGCGGGGCGAAGTAATTCTCGGACTCCCAGGTGTTGTACCAGGAAGTTTCAATGGCGTGCGGCTGGTAGGTCTTATCCATGCGCGGCGGGACCCTATTGGCATCAATTCAGGAAAAGCCGACGAGTATAGCGGGGCGCGGGGCGCAGGGCGAGCGGGGGCGGACAGGGCGTGCCCTGGAAAGCGCTGGAGTCACCTGTGGGAGCGAGCCTGCTCGCGATAGCGGTCTGTCGGTGACCGATCAAGCTGGCAGTTGGATCGCCATCGCGAGCAGGGGGGAGGTGAATCAGTCGTTGTACTGGCTGAGCAACCGCTCCATCCGCGCACTCAGGCGGCGTTTGATTTCGGTCTCGATGTGCGGGGCGAAGTCATCGATCACGTCCTGCATGATCAATTGCGCGGCGGCGCGCAGTTCGCTGTCCAGGTGCAGCAGGGCGTCAGGGCCCGCGCTGGTCTTCGGCGCGGCTGGCGGCGGTTCGACGGTGGGCTGGCTGGCGCTGACCGTGTCGAACAGCATGGGAATCTGTTCCTGTTCGCCGGCCTCGACCGTGTCGGTCAGTAGCGGCGGTTGCAGGTTGTCATCACCGAGCAACTGGCGGATCGACTCGAGGTCATCCAGCAGGTGCGCGGGTTTTTGCAGCGGTTTTGGAGTGTCCATCGGAATGCTCAGAGTCGCTGTAAACGGTGATCTTGCAGAGGATAGCCCTGTTCGCGGTAGAAACGGAAACTCTCCCGCGCCGCTGCGCGAATCGTCGGGTCTTCCACCACCACTTCCGCCACGCGGGCGAATTGGCGGGCGAAGGCCGGGACTTTCAGGTCCAGGTTGACCAGCAGATCCTGGTGTTGGCCGCAGTCTTCGCCAAGACCCAGCACAATCGAACCGTCCGGCTCGCTGTCGGCCGGGCCGTGGGGCACGAAGCTTTCGCCCTTGAAGGACCACAGGCGCGCATCGAGATCGTCACGCTGGGCGGCATCGCTGCAATGCAGGTAGATGCGGTGCCCCATGCGCCAGGCTTTCTCGGTGAGCTTGCAGGCGAAATCCAGCCGTGCCGAAGGATCGGCGCTGGGCAGGATATAAAAGTCGACTTTGGTCATTGCGGTTCCTGAGCCAGGAACAGCGTCCTTTATAGAGGACGCTGCTCAAGGTCATCGGTTTCAGGCTTTGGCGCGGTCCAGCAGGTATTGGGTCAGCAAAGGCACCGGACGGCCGGTGGCGCCCTTGTCCTTGCCGCCGCTGGTCCAGGCCGTGCCGGCGATGTCCAGGTGCGCCCAGTTCAGGTTCTTGGTGAAGCGCGACAGGAAGCAGGCGGCGGTGATGGTGCCGGCCTTCGGGCCGCCGATGTTGGCGATGTCGGCGAACGGGCTGTCCAGCTGTTCCTGGTACTCATCGAACAGCGGCAGTTGCCAGGCGCGGTCATCCGCTGCCTTGCCGGCGCTCAGCAGCTGGTCGATCAGCACGTCGTTGTTGCCCAGCAGGCCCGAGGTGTGGGCGCCCAGTGCCACGACGCAGGCGCCGGTCAGGGTGGCGATGTCGATCACCGCCTGCGGCTTGAAGCGTTCGGAGTAGGTCAGGGCGTCGCACAGCACCAGGCGGCCTTCGGCGTCGGTGTTGAGGATCTCCACGGTCTGGCCGCTCATGGTGGTGACGATGTCGCCCGGACGCGAAGCGTTGCCGCTCGGCATGTTCTCGGCGCAGGCCAGGATGCACACCAGGTTGATCGGCAGTTTCAGCTCGAGCACGGCGCGCAGGGTGCCGAAGACACTGGCGGCACCGCCCATGTCGTACTTCATTTCGTCCATGCCCAGGCCCGGCTTGAGGCTGATGCCGCCGGTGTCGAAGGTGATGCCCTTGCCGACCAGTGCGTACGGCTTCTCGGATTTCTTGCCGCCGTTGTACTGCATGACGATCAGGCGCGGAGGCTGGGCGCTGCCCTGGCCAACGGCATAGAACGAGCCCATGCCCAGATCCTTGATCTTCTTCTCGTCAAGGACCTCGACCTTCAGGCTCTTGAATTCCTTGCCCAGCTGCTTGGCTTGTTCGCCGAGGAACGTCGGGTGGCAGATGTTCGGCGGCAGGTTGCCCAGGTTGCGGGTGAACGCCATGCCGTTGGCAATCGCGCGGGCGTGGGCCACGGCGCGCTCGACTTCGGCCTGGGCGGCCTTGATGGTCACCAGGGTGACTTTTTTCAGGGCGCGAGGTTCGGCTTTCTGGCTCTTGAACTGATCGAAAGTGTATTCGCCATCGACCAGGGTTTCGGCCAGCAGGCGGGTCTTGCCGTAGCTGTCGCGGCCCTTGACCACGACTTCGTCCAGGGCCAGCACTGCGTCGCTGCCGCCCAGGCCCTTGAGGGTGTTGAGGATACCGGCGACGATCTTGCGGAACGGGCGATCGCCCAGTTCCTCGTCCTTGCCCACGCCCACGAGCAGCACGCGCTCGGCTTTCAGGTTCGGCAGGCTGTGCAGCAACAGGCTCTGGCCAACCTTGCCCAGCAGGTCGCCGCGCTTGAGCACGGCGCTGAGGGCGCCGCCGCTCAGGGCGTCGATCTGGGTGGCGGCAGCGCCGAGCTTGCGGCCTTCGCCAACAGCGACCACCAGGGTGGCGGTTTTCAACGTTTCGGGGTTAACGCTTTTTACAACCAGTTCCATGTCCGGTTCCCTGAGTGATGGGTCAACACGCAAGGGCTCGATGACGTGCGACCGAGCCTGCTTAAGAATAGAGAGCGCTGCAAGCGAGGGCCTGCGGCAAAGCCCGCAGTTTGAACCTCGCTACCGGCGCCTGACAACCCTCGACGGCATGAATGTGCAGCGGTCGATCCACGTTGGAGTGCTCGTTGTGGACATCAAGGATGACGCGCGCCGACTCATGGCCCGCGTTGTCTGGACTCCCGTCGCGAGCCGGCTCGCTCGCGCAGGGTCGATGCATTGCGCAGTGACAGGCGCACTCAATCACAGGATAATGCGCCAAATTTTTCGGCGGCTCTGTCTTGCGGGCTGCCTGATACATTCGCTTGTCTGGCCGCCTCAGCCTGACAACCCTGGAGTGTCTGGTTTGATCGTCTTCCGTTATTTATCCCGCGAAGTCCTGTTGACCTTGAGCGCCGTGAGTGCGGTGCTGCTGGTCATCATCATGAGCGGGCGCTTCATCAAATACCTCGCGCAGGCAGCTTCGGGTCAGCTCGATCCGGGCTCGTTGTTCCTGATCATGGGCTTCCGCCTGCCGGGCTTCTTGCAACTGATCCTGCCGCTGGGGCTGTTTCTCGGCATCCTGCTGTCCTACGGCCGCCTCTACCTCGAAAGCGAAATGACCGTGCTGTCGGCCACGGGCATGAGCCAGCAGCGCCTGCTGCGCATGACCCTGTTCCCGGCCGCGATCGTGGCGCTGGTGGTGGCCTGGTTGAGCCTGAGCCTGGCCCCTCAGGGCGCCAATCAGTTTCAGTTGCTGCTGAACAAGCAGGACGCCCTGACCGAATTCGACACCCTGGAGCCCGGTCGTTTCCAGGCGCTGCGCGACGGGACGCGGGTGACCTACACCGAGCAACTGTCCGATGACCGGGTCAACCTGGCGGGCGTGTTCATTTCCCAGAAAAATCTCGGTTCGGATAACAAGGACCGTGGGATTTCCGTGCTGGTGGCCGAGAAGGGCCGTCAGGAAATCCGCCCTGATGGCAACCGCTACCTGATTCTCGACAACGGCTACCGTTACGACGGCAACCCGGGGCAGGCCGATTACCGGGCGATCAAGTACGACGAATATGGCGTCCTGCTGCCCAAGCCGGATGTCAGCGATGAAGTCACCGACCGCGACGCCATGACCACCGCGTCCCTGGTGGGCAGCGATGACATCCGTTCGCGCACCGAGCTGCAATGGCGCTTGTCCCTGCCGTTGCTGGTGTTCATCGTGACCCTGATGGCGGTGCCGCTGTCGCGGGTGAATCCGCGCCAGGGTCGTTTTCTCAAGCTGCTGCCGGCGATTCTTCTTTATATGGCCTACCTCACCATCCTGATTGCCGCCCGCGGCGCCCTTGAAAAGGGCAAGATTGCGCCAGCACTGGGGCTGTGGTGGGTGCACGGGATATTCCTGGTCATCGGTCTGGGCCTTCTGTACTGGGAACCTTTGCGCTTGAAGATGGCAAGCCGTCGCAGCGCGCTGGAGGTGGCCCGTGGTTAAGCTCGACCGCTACATCGGCAGCAGCGTGTTCATGGCAATCCTCGCGGTCCTGGGGATCATTCTCGGCCTGGCAACGTTGTTCGCGTTCATCGACGAGATGGGCGATGCCAGCGATACCTACACGCTCCTCGATATCCTCAGCTACGTCTTGCTGACCGCGCCGCGTCGTTTGTACGACATGCTGCCAATGGCCGCGTTGATCGGTTGCCTGATCGGCCTCGGCAGCCTGGCCAGCAACAGCGAGCTGACCATCATGCGCGCCGCTGGCGTGTCGATTGGCCGGATCGTCTGGGCGGTCATGAAGCCGATGCTGGTCCTGATGCTGGTCGGTGTGCTGATTGGCGAATACATCGCCCCGGCGACCGAAAGCACCGCCCAGGCCAATCGTTCGCTGGCCCAGGGCAGTGGCGACGCGCAAAGTGCCAAGCACGGCATGTGGCACCGTCAGGGCGACGAGTTCATTCACGTCAACTCGGTGCAACCCAACGGCATTCTGTACGGTGTGACCCGTTATCACTTCGACAAGGAGCGGCACATGCTCTCGGCGAGCTTTTCCAAGCGTGCCGAGTTCGACAAGGATCACTGGCAGCTCAGCGACGTCACCACCACGCTGTTCCATGAGCGCAGTACCGAAGTGGTGAACTCGCCTGTCGAGCGCTGGAACGTCGCCTTGAGCCCGCAATTGCTGAGCACCGTGGTGATGGCCCCCGAATCGTTGTCGATCACCGGTTTGTGGGGTTACATCCACTACCTCGCGGAGCAGGGGCTCAACAACGGCCGTTACTGGCTGGCATTTTGGGTCAAGGTGTTGCAGCCGTTGGTCACCGCTGCCCTGGTGCTGATGGCGATCTCCTTCATTTTCGGCCCGCTGCGCTCGGTGACCCTCGGTCAGCGGGTGTTCACCGGCGTGTTGGTGGGGTTCACCTTCCGCATCGTCCAGGATTTGCTCGGGCCTTCGAGCCTGGTGTTCGGCTTTTCGCCGCTGTTTGCGGTGCTGGTTCCGGCGGGTATCTGCGCCCTGGCCGGGGTCTGGTTGTTGCGCCGCGCCGGTTGATACCGGCGGTTTCCAGCCCTTGCAGCCGATAAAAACGCCCCTGTCGCCAGACCGGGGCTTTTTTACAGGTGCCGTCTGACCTGCGAACGTGACGCTTGCGCCGTGGATCAGGTACAATTCCCGGCTATTTTTCGGCGGGCTATGCCTGCAGCCTTTTTGAGTGTTGATCCGTGAGTGATTTGAGTCATATCCGCAATTTCTCCATCATCGCCCACATTGACCATGGCAAGTCGACGCTGGCCGATCGTTTCATCCAGATGTGCGGCGGCCTGGCCGAGCGTGAAATGGAAGCCCAGGTACTGGACTCCATGGACCTTGAGCGTGAGCGCGGAATCACCATCAAGGCGCACAGCGTCACCCTGTACTACAAAGCCAAAGATGGTATTACCTACCAGCTGAACTTCATTGACACCCCCGGCCACGTTGACTTCACCTATGAAGTCAGCCGCTCGCTGGCGGCCTGTGAAGGTGCGCTGCTGGTGGTCGATGCCGGTCAGGGCGTGGAAGCGCAGTCGGTCGCCAACTGCTACACGGCGATCGAACAGGGCCTGGAAGTGATGCCGGTGCTGAACAAGATCGACCTGCCGCAGGCCGAGCCCGAGCGCGTCAAGGAAGAGATCGAGAAAATCATCGGCATCGATGCCACCGACGCGGTCACGTGCAGTGCCAAGACCGGTCTGGGCGTCGATGAAGTGCTGGAGCGCCTGGTCACCACCATTCCGGCGCCGACCGGCAACATCGAGGATCCGCTGCAGGCGTTGATCATCGACTCCTGGTTCGACAACTACCTGGGCGTCGTGTCCCTGGTCCGTGTCCGTCATGGCCGCGTGAAGAAAGGCGACAAGATCCTGGTCAAGTCCACCGGCAAGATCCACCTGGTGGACAGCGTCGGTGTGTTCAACCCGAAACACACCGCCACGGCCGACCTGAAGGCGGGCGAGGTGGGCTTCATCATCGCCAGCATCAAGGACATCCACGGTGCCCCGGTCGGTGACACCCTGACTCTGTCCTCCACGCCTGACGTGGAAGTCCTGCCGGGCTTCAAGCGCATTCAGCCGCAGGTGTATGCCGGCCTGTTCCCGGTCAGCTCCGACGACTTCGAGGATTTCCGCGAAGCGTTGCAGAAGCTCACCCTCAACGACTCTTCGCTGCAGTACACCCCGGAAAGCTCCGACGCCCTGGGCTTCGGCTTCCGTTGCGGTTTCCTCGGCATGCTGCACATGGAAATCATCCAGGAGCGCCTGGAGCGCGAATACGACCTGGACCTGATTACCACGGCACCGACGGTCATCTTCGAGCTGGTGCTCAAGACCGGCGAAACGATCTACGTCGACAACCCGTCCAAGTTGCCGGATGTCTCGGCGATCGAAGACATGCGCGAGCCGATCGTGCGCGCCAACATCCTGGTGCCACAGGAGCATCTGGGCAACGTCATCACCCTGTGCATCGAAAAACGCGGTGTGCAGGTCGACATGCTGTTCCTCGGTTCCCAGGTGCAGGTGACCTACGACCTGCCGATGAACGAAGTCGTGCTCGACTTCTTCGATCGTCTCAAATCCACCAGCCGCGGCTATGCTTCGCTGGATTACCATTTCGATCGCTATCAGTCGGCTAATCTGGTGAAACTGGATGTGCTGATCAACGGTGACAGAGTCGACGCCCTGGCGCTGATCGTGCACCGTGACAACTCGCACTACAAAGGTCGCCAGTTGACCGAGAAAATGAAAGAGCTGATTCCACGGCAGATGTTCGACGTGGCAATCCAGGCCGCCATTGGCGGTCAGATTGTGGCGCGTACAACCGTCAAGGCACTCAGAAAGAACGTATTGGCCAAATGCTACGGCGGTGACGTCAGCCGTAAGAAGAAACTGCTGGAAAAGCAAAAGGCCGGTAAGAAACGCATGAAACAGGTCGGTAACGTGGAAATCCCACAAGAAGCCTTCCTCGCCGTGCTCAGGTTGGATAGTTAGGTCCTATGTCACTAAATTTCCCGCTGTTGCTGGTCATCGCCGTGTTCGTCTGCGGCCTCCTGGCGTTGCTCGATCTGGTTTTCCTGGCGCCGCGCCGGCGTGCCGCCATCGCCTCCTATCAGGGCAGCGTCAGCCAGCCTGACGGGGTGGTGCTCGAGAAACTGAACAAGGAGCCGTTGCTGGTCGAATACGGCAAGTCGTTCTTCCCGGTGCTGTTCATCGTACTGGTCCTGCGTTCGTTCCTGGTGGAACCGTTCCAGATCCCGTCCGGCTCGATGAAACCGACCCTGGACGTGGGCGACTTCATCCTGGTGAACAAGTTTTCCTACGGGATCCGCCTGCCGGTCATCGACAAGAAAGTCATCGAGGTGGGTGATCCGCAGCGCGGCGATGTGATGGTGTTCCGCTACCCGAGCGATCCCAACGTCAACTACATCAAGCGTGTGGTGGGGCTGCCGGGTGACCAGGTGCGTTACACCGCCGACAAGCGACTGTTCGTCAATGGCGAGTCGATTGCCGAGCAACTGGTCGGTTCCGAGCCGGGCACCCTGGGCAGTGCCGAGCTCTACAAGGAAAAACTCGGTGCCGCCGAGCACCTGATCCGCAAGGAAATGAGCCGTTACCGCGCCGCGCCGGACCATACCTGGACCGTGCCTGCCGGGCACTATTTCATGATGGGCGACAACCGCGACAACTCCAACGACAGTCGTTACTGGGATGATCCGAGCATTCCCAAGGACCTGCTGGGCATGGTTCCCGACAAGAATATCGTCGGCAAGGCCTTCGCAGTCTGGATGAGCTGGCCGGAACCCAAACTCAGTCACCTGCCGAACTTCTCGCGGGTTGGCCTGATCAAGTAATCACACGCGGCGCTGTTCAACACAGCGCCGAATGCATTTCTGGATCCGCCACTCGCGGCGTCCAATGCATGAAAACAATGATATTCAGGACGTAATTTTTGAACACAGCGTTAAATGTCCCAAGCCTGCGCCGCACCCTGGTGATGGCGCTGGAATCCAGCCACGAACTCAGCGTGGGTAAACCGTGAGCGCCTCCTTAAGCCGTCTAGAGCGTCAGCTCGGCTACACCTTCAAGGATCAGGAACTGATGGTCCTGGCCCTGACTCACCGCAGTTTTGCCGGACGCAACAACGAGCGCCTGGAATTCCTCGGTGATGCCATCCTCAACTTCGTGGCGGGCGAAGCGCTGTTCGATCGCTTTCCGCTGGCCCGCGAAGGCCAGTTATCACGGTTGCGCGCGCGGCTGGTCAAGGGTGAAACCCTGGCGGTGCTGGCCCGTGGTTTTGATCTGGGCGACTACCTGCGCCTGGGGTCCGGCGAGCTGAAAAGCGGCGGTTTCCGTCGCGAGTCGATTCTGGCCGACGCCCTGGAAGCGCTGATCGGTGCGATCTACCTGGATGCTGGCATCGATGTGGCACGCGAGCGCGTGCTGGCCTGGCTGGCCGGGGAGTTCGAAGGCCTGACGCTGGTCGACACCAACAAGGACCCCAAGACCCGCCTGCAGGAGTTCCTGCAATCGCGTGGTTGCGAGCTGCCGCGTTACGAAGTGGTGGATATCCAGGGCGAACCGCATTGCCGAACGTTCTTCGTCGAATGCGAAGTCACCTTACTGAATGAGAAAAGCCGGGGTCAGGGTGTGAGCCGTCGTATTGCCGAACAGGTAGCGGCCGCCGCAGCACTGATTGCCCTGGGTGTGGAGAATGGCAATGACTGATTCAATCGCAACACGCTGTGGCTATGTTGCCATCGTCGGCCGTCCCAACGTGGGCAAGTCCACGCTGCTGAACCACATCCTTGGCCAGAAGCTCGCGATCACCTCGCGCAAGCCGCAGACCACGCGCCACAACATGCTGGGCATCAAGACCGAAGGCCACGTGCAGGCGGTCTATGTCGACACTCCCGGCATGCACAAGGGCGGCGAGAAGGCGCTGAACCGCTACATGAACAAGACCGCTTCGGCGGCGTTGAAAGACGTCGACGTGGTGATTTTCGTGGTGGATCGGACCAAGTGGACCGAAGAAGACCAGATGGTTCTCGAGCGCGTCCAGTACGTGACCGGACCGCTGATCGTGGCGCTGAACAAGACCGACCGCATCGAGGACAAGGCTGAGCTGATGCCGCACCTGTCCTGGCTGCAGGAGCAACTGCCCAACGCGCAGATCATTCCGATTTCGGCGCAGCACGGGCACAACCTCGATGCGCTGGAGCGTGTGATTGCCGAGCAGTTGCCGGAAAACGATCACTTCTTCCCGGAAGACCAGATCACCGACCGCAGCAGCCGTTTTCTCGCGGCTGAACTGGTGCGCGAAAAGATCATGCGCCAGATGGGCGCCGAATTGCCGTACCAGATCACCGTGGAAATCGAGGAGTTCAAGCAGCAGGGCAAAACCCTGCACATCCATGCCTTGATCCTCGTCGAGCGCGACGGCCAGAAGAAAATCATCATTGGCGACAAGGGCGAGCGCATCAAGCGCATCGGCACCGAGGCGCGCAAGGACATGGAGCTGCTGTTCGACTCCAAGGTCATGCTTAACCTCTGGGTCAAGGTCAAGGGCGGCTGGTCCGACGACGAGCGCGCGCTGCGTTCGCTGGGTTATGGCGATTTGTAAGAGCCCGGGGCAGCACACCGATCCAATGTGGGAGCGGGCTTGCTCGCGAAGGCGGACTGACATTCAACACATGTGTTGACTGAACCACCGCTTTCGCGAGCAAGCCCGCTCCCACAGTGTTTTTGGCTAGTGTTCAATCCTGCGTTTCTTGAACGAGAAGTCCATGTCCCCAACCCCGCCCATCGGCCAACCGGCCTACGTCCTCCACTCCCGCGCCTACCGTGAAAGCAGCGCGCTGGTGGACTTCCTCACGCCGCAAGGGCGACTGCGGGCGGTGTTGCGCAGTGCGCGGGGCAAGGCGGGGACGCTGGCGCGGCCGTTCGTGCCACTGGAAGTCGAGTTTCGCGGGCGGGGCGAACTGAAAAATGTCGGGCGCATGGAAGGCAGCGGTGTGTCCACCTGGCTCAACGGCGAAGCGCTGTTCAGTGGCCTCTATCTGAACGAACTGCTGATTCGCCTGCTGCCAGCCGAAGACCCCCATCCCTCGGTGTTCGATCATTATGCCGCGACGCTGCTCGCGTTGGCCGAAGGCCGGCCGCTGGAGCCCTTGCTGCGTTCCTTCGAATGGCGCCTGCTCGACGATCTCGGCTACGGTTTCGCGCTGTCCACCGACATCCACGGCGAGCCCATCGCGCCCAACGGCCTCTACCGCCTGCAAGTGGATGCTGGCCTGGAGCAGGTCTACCTGCTGCAACCCGGCCTGTTCAACGGCACCGAACTGCTGGCCATGGCCGAGGCCGACTGGTCGGCCCCCGGTGCGTTGTCCGCCGCCAAGCGCCTGATGCGTCAGGCGCTGGCGGTTCATCTGGGCGGTCGTCCCCTGGTTTCCCGAGAGTTGTTTCGAAAGCCCTAGGGTTTGTCGATGCTGTATGGCGAGTCGCGTTGGCGCGCAACGCGGGCCGTCATCCAGCATTAACAGACCCTAGCATGTATGCTGTGCACCGAACTTTCTCTTCTTCTGGAGCATTTCCGTGACCACCAGCACCCGCATTCTTCTTGGCGTGAACATCGACCACGTTGCCACCCTGCGTCAGGCCCGGGGCACTCGCTACCCGGATCCGGTCAAGGCGGCACTGGACGCGGAAGAGGCGGGCGCTGACGGCATCACCGTGCACCTGCGTGAAGACCGTCGGCACATCCAGGAGCGCGACGTACTGCTGCTCAAGGAGGTGCTGCAGACCCGCATGAACTTCGAAATGGGCGTCACCGAAGAGATGATGGCGTTCGCCGAGCGCATTCGCCCGGCGCATATCTGCCTGGTCCCGGAAACCCGCCAGGAGCTGACCACCGAAGGCGGCCTGGACGTGGCGGGGCAGGAGGAGAGGATCAAGGCGGCGGTGCAGCGCCTGTCGAAGCTCGGCGCTGAGGTGTCGCTGTTCATCGATGCCGATGAACGGCAGATCGAAGCCTCGCGCCGTGTCGGCGCACCGGCCATCGAACTGCACACCGGGCGCTATGCCGATGCCGAAACACCGACCGACGTTGCGCAAGAGCTCAAGCGGGTCGCCGACGGCGTGGCGTTTGGCCTGGCCCAGGGCCTGATCGTCAATGCCGGCCACGGTTTGCACTACCACAACGTGGAAGCGGTCGCGGCGATCAAGGGCATCAATGAACTGAATATCGGTCACGCACTGGTGGCGCACGCGTTGTTCGTTGGCTTCAAGTCGGCGGTTTCCGAGATGAAAGCGTTGATCCTGGCCGCTGCCAAGGTCTGAGGGCTGATGCAAAACCCATGTGGGAGCGGGCTTGCTCGCGAAAGCGTCATGTCGGTCAACTGTGATGTCGACTGACACGACGCATTCGCGAGCAAGCCCGCTCCCACACTTGATGTGATGGTGTCTTTTAAAGCGGCGGCGTTTCCTGCGCCGGCTTGCTCTTGTCGATGGCCGGGACGTGCAGGTTGCCCTCGGCGACCTGGTTGCCTTCAAGCTGCGGCTGCGTGACCCAGGTCAGGATGTCGTAGTAGCGGCGGATGTTCGCCACGAAGTGCACCGGTTCGCCGCCGCGGGCATAGCCGTAGCGGGTCTTGCTGTACCACTGCTTCTGCGACAGGCGCGGCAGGATCTTCTTCACGTCCAGCCACTTGTCCGGGTTCAGCCCTTCCTTGGCCGCCAGCTTGCGCGCGTCATCCAGGTGACCGCTGCCGACGTTGTAGGCCGCCAGTGCAAACCAGGTGCGATCCGGTTCCTGGATCGACTCGTCCAGTTGATCCTTCATGTAGGCCAGGTACTTGGCACCGCCCATGATGCTTTGTTTGGGGTCCAGGCGATTGGACACGCCCATGGCCTGCGCGGTGTTCTGGGTCAGCATCATCAGGCCGCGCACGCCGGTCTTCGAGGTGACGGCCGGTTGCCACAGCGATTCCTGGTAACCGATGGCCGCCAGCAGGCGCCAATCGACCTTTTCCTTTTTCGCGTAGTTCTTGAAGTGCTGCTCGTACTTGGGCAGCCGCTGCTGCAGGTGTTGGGCAAACGTGGTGGCGCCCATGTAGCCGAGCACGTCGACATGCCCGTAGTAACGGTCCTTGAGCCGTTGCAGGGTGCCGTTCTTCTTCACTTTGTCGAGGTAGGCGTTGATTTCGTTGAGCAGGCTGTTGTCGTCACCGGCCGCCACCGCCCAGCTCTGGTCGCTGGCATCACCCAGGTCGAAGGCGACCCGGATATTGGTGAAGTAGACCTGGTTCATCGCCACTTCGTTGGAGTCGACCAGCGTCAGGTCGATCTGGCCTTCATCGACCATGCGCAGCAGGTCGACGACTTCCACCGCGTCGGACTCTTCGTATTCGATACCGGGAAATTTCTGCTTCAGTTCCGCCAGTTGTCCGGCGTGGGTGCTGCCCTTGAGCACCATGATCTTCTTGCCGACCAGATCCTTGGGATCGGTCGGCCGCGACTGGCCGTTGCGATAGATGACCTGCGGGGTGACTTCGAGGTAGGAGTGGGAAAACCGTACCTGCTTCTTGCGCTGTTCGCTGCTGACCAGGCCGGCCGCAGCGATGACCGGACCGTTGGGCTTGCCCACCTGGTCGAACAGGTCGTCGAGGTTGTCGGCGGTTTCGATCTTGAGTTCGACCCCCAGATCGTCGGCGAAGCGCTTCACCAGCTCGTATTCGAAGCCGGTTTCACCGTTGCGATCCTGAAAGTAGGTGGCGGGGCTGTTTCGGGTGACCACCCGCAGCACGCCATCCTCCTTTACGCGCTCGAGCGTGTTGGGTTTATCAACACAGCCACTGAGCACCAGGAAGAGTCCGGTAGCGATCAGCCATTTGGCGCATCGCGGACGCAAAGCCGTTGGGGAAAACATCTTCGCAGTATACGCAAAGGACCACGAGCGCCATATATCGACAGCGAGGGCCTTGTCTGCTAGAGCGGGAGAAACCCCTCTGGAGCCCGCAGGAATGGGCTTTGACGACAATTTGTGACAGTAAAAATAACCCGGGGCGAAACGCCGTCCCCGGCGCAAAAAAACGGCTCGACGCCCGAGGACGACCGTGTGTACCGTTTCGGGTGATGTCGCGGGCGGTTTAGGCTAGAATGCACGGCCTCAAAGCACACCCCTTCCCGAGGCTGTCCCGAAGATGTTGATCCTGCGCGGCGCTCCTGCCCTTTCTGCCTTTCGCCACAGCAAACTCCTTGAGCAACTGAGCCAGAAGATTCCGGCTGTCAGTGGCTTGTATGCTGAATTCGCTCACTTCGCCGAAGTTACCGGCGTCCTGACCGGCGACGAACAGCAGGTGCTCGCGCGCCTTCTGAAGTACGGCCCAAGCGTTCCGGTACAGGAGCCGACCGGTCGCCTGTTCCTGGTATTGCCACGATTCGGCACCATCTCGCCGTGGTCCAGTAAAGCCAGTGATATCGCCCGCAACTGCGGCCTGAGCAAGATTCAGCGCCTGGAGCGCGGCATCGCGTTCTACGTCACCGGCCAGTTCAGCGAGGCCGAGGCCCAGTTGATCTCGGACACGCTGCACGACCGCATGACCCAGATCGTCCTCGGCAACCTGGAGCAGGCCGCCGGCCTGTTCAGCCACGCCGAGCCCAAGCCGCTGACGGCGATCGATGTGCTGGGTGGCGGTCGCGCCGCGCTGGAGAAAGCCAACGTCGAGCTGGGCCTGGCCCTGGCCGAAGACGAGATCGACTACCTGGTCAACGCCTTCGTCGGCTTGAAGCGCAACCCGCACGACATCGAACTGATGATGTTCGCTCAGGCGAACTCCGAGCACTGCCGTCACAAGATCTTCAACGCCAGTTGGGATATCGACGGTCAGAGCCAGGAAAAAAGCCTGTTCGGCATGATCAAGAACACCTACCAGATGCACAGCGAAGGTGTGCTGTCCGCCTACAAGGACAACGCGTCGGTGATCGTCGGCAACGTGGCCGGCCGCTTCTTCCCGGACCCTGAAACCCGCCAGTACGGCGCGGTGCAGGAGCCGGTGCACATCCTGATGAAGGTCGAGACCCACAACCACCCGACCGCGATTGCCCCGTTCCCGGGTGCTTCCACCGGTTCCGGTGGCGAGATCCGCGACGAAGGCGCAACCGGTCGTGGTGCCAAGCCAAAGGCCGGCCTGACCGGTTTCACCGTCTCCAACCTGCAGATCCCTGGCTTCGAACAGCCGTGGGAAGTGCCGTATGGCAAGCCCGAGCGCATCGTCACCGCGCTGGACATCATGATCGAAGGCCCGCTGGGCGGCGCGGCGTTCAACAACGAATTCGGGCGTCCGGCACTGACCGGCTACTTCCGTACCTTCGAGCAGTCGATCAGCACCCCCCACGGCGACGAAGTGCGCGGTTACCACAAGCCGATCATGCTGGCCGGTGGCATGGGCAACATCCGTGAAGAACACGTCCAGAAAGGCGAAATCGTCGTCGGTTCCAAGCTGATCGTGCTGGGCGGCCCGGCCATGCTGATCGGCCTGGGCGGCGGTGCCGCTTCTTCCATGGCCACCGGCACCAGCTCGGCGGACCTGGATTTTGCCTCGGTACAGCGCGAAAACCCGGAAATGGAGCGTCGCTGCCAGGAAGTCATCGACCGTTGCTGGCAACTGGGTGACAAGAACCCGATCAGCTTCATCCACGACGTGGGTGCGGGCGGCCTGTCCAACGCCTTCCCGGAACTGGTCAACGACGGCGACCGCGGTGGCCGTTTCGAACTGCGCAACATTCCAAACGACGAGCCGGGCATGGCCCCGCACGAAATCTGGAGTAACGAATCCCAGGAACGCTACGTCCTGGCGGTCGGTCCGGCGGACTTCGAGCGCTTCCAGGCGATCTGCGAACGCGAGCGTTGCCCGTTCGCCGTGGTCGGCGAAGCGACAGCCGAGCCGCAACTGACCGTCACCGACAGTCACTTTGGCAACAACCCGGTGGACATGCCGCTGGAAGTGCTGCTGGGCAAGGCCCCGCGCATGCACCGTTCGGTCGTGCGCGAAGCCGAGCTGGGCGATGACTTCGATCCGTCGACCCTGGACATCGCCGACAGCATCGAGCGTGTCCTGCACCACCCGGCCGTGGCCAGCAAGAGCTTCCTGATCACCATCGGCGACCGTACCATCACCGGCCTCGTGGCCCGTGACCAGATGGTCGGCCCATGGCAGGTCCCGGTGGCCGACGTTGCCGTCACCGCCACCAGCTTCGACGTCTATACCGGTGAAGCGATGGCGATGGGCGAGCGCACTCCGCTGGCCCTGCTCGACGCGCCGGCATCGGGCCGCATGGCCATCGGCGAAACCCTGACCAACCTGGCCGCGTCGCGCATCAACAAGCTCTCCGACATCAAACTGTCGGCGAACTGGATGTCCGCCGCGGGTCATCCGGGTGAAGACGCGCGCCTCTACGACACCGTGAAGGCGGTGGGAATGGAGCTGTGTCCGGAGCTGGGTATCACCATTCCGGTGGGCAAGGACTCGATGTCCATGGCCACGCGCTGGAACGACAAGGGCGAAGACAAGACCGTCACCTCGCCGATGTCCCTGATCGTGACCGGTTTTGCACCGGTGTCCGACATCCGCCAGACCCTGACCCCGCAACTGCGCATGGACAAGGGCACCACCGACCTGATCCTGATCGACCTCGGTCGTGGCCAGAACCGCATGGGGGCCTCGATCCTCGCCCAGGTTCACGGCAAGCTCGGCCGGCACGCGCCGGACGTCGATGACGCCGAAGACCTGAAAGCCTTCTTCGCCGTGATCCAGGGCCTCAACGCCGACGGTCACCTGCTGGCTTACCACGACCGCTCCGACGGCGGCCTGCTGACCAGCGTCGTGGAAATGGCCTTTGCCGGTCACTGTGGCCTGAACCTGAACCTCGACAGCCTGGCGGACACCTCGGCCGACATCGCCGCGATCCTGTTCAACGAAGAACTGGGCGCGGTCATCCAGGTGCGCCAGGACGCCACGCCGGACATCCTCGCGCAGTTCAGCGCCGCTGGCCTGGGCGATTGCGTATCGGTGGTCGGTCAGCCCATCAACAATGGCCAGATCAACATCACCTTCAACGGCGATACCGTGTTCGAAGGCCAGCGTCGTCTGCTGCAACGCCAGTGGGCCGAGACCAGCTACCAGATCCAGCGCCTGCGTGACAACGCCGACTGCGCCGATCAGGAGTTCGACGTCCTGTTGGAAGAAGACAACCCGGGCCTGAACTTCAAGCTCAGCTACGACGTGAACCAGGACGTCGCCGCGCCTTACATCAAGAAAGGCGTTCGTCCACAGGTTGCCGTGCTGCGTGAGCAGGGCGTCAACGGTCAGGTGGAGATGGCGGCCGCGTTCGACCGCGCCGGTTTCAACGCGATCGACGTGCACATGAGCGATATCCTCGCCGGCCGTGTCGACCTGAATGAATTCAAGGGTCTGGTGGCGTGTGGTGGCTTCTCCTACGGCGACGTACTGGGCGCCGGTGAAGGCTGGGCCAAGTCCGCACTGTTCAACAGCCGTGCCCGCGATGCGTTCCAGGGGTTCTTCGAGCGTAACGACAGCTTCACCCTCGGCGTGTGCAACGGTTGCCAGATGATGTCCAACCTGCACGAGCTGATCCCGGGAAGCGAATTCTGGCCACACTTCGTGCGTAACCGTTCCGAGCAGTTCGAAGCCCGCGTGGCGATGGTCCAGGTCCAGGAGTCCAACTCGATCTTCCTGCAAGGCATGGCCGGTTCGCGCATGCCGATTGCCATCGCACACGGTGAAGGCCATGCCGAGTTCGAAAGCGAGGAAGCACTGCTGGAAGCCGACCTGTCAGGTTGCGTGGCGCTGCGTTTCGTCGACAACCACGGCAAGGTCACCGAGACCTACCCGGCCAACCCGAACGGCTCGCCGCGCGGGATCACCGGCCTGACCAGTCGCGACGGTCGCGTCACGATCATGATGCCGCACCCGGAGCGTGTGTTCCGCGCGGTGCAGAACTCGTGGCGTTCGGACGACTGGAACGAAGACGCACCGTGGATGCGCATGTTCCGTAACGCTCGCGTCTGGGTGAACTGAGGCGGTGTACAAGCTCGGCTTCTTCGTGCCCGACAGCCACGTCGAGACGGTGAAAACCGCCGTCTTCGAAGCCGGCGGCGGGCGCATCGGCGACTACGACCACTGTGCCTGGCAAGTGCTGGGCCAGGGCCAGTTCCGCGCGTTGGACGGCAGCCAGCCGTACATCGGGCAGCTCGGTCAGGTTGAAGTGGTGGACGAATGGAAGGTTGAGCTGGTGGTGGCGGATGAGTTGATCAGGGCCGCTGTGGCCGCGTTGAAGCTCAGCCATCCCTACGAGACACCGGCTTATGAAGTGTGGCGGCTGGAGGATTTCTGATCCCGCTTGCCGGCAATGAAACCCGCTGGGCCATCAGGGCCAGCGGGTTTTTTACGCCTGTCGATCAGGATGGCCTTGGCCGTTCAGCGCTGAACATCAGAGTTCGTCCCGTGTGTGCACAATGCCTGGGCTCGGCGTTTGCTGACGCTGCAGCTTCCACTGTTTGCCCATGGGCCCGACCTGCCGCCAGTAATGTCCGGCGATCAGCACCCGAAAATCCCCCAGGTCGACCAGCCTGGAAATGAATTCCTCCGGCTTCATCCGTGTCACCCATCTGCCCCCTTCAAACACCACCGGCGTCGTGGACAGCAGGTCCCGTTCGGCGTCTGTGTATTCCGGGGTGTACCTGAGCAGCACATCGTGAGGGCTGGAGTAGTAATAGTGGCGGATCGCGAAGCCCTTGTTTTTCAGGTCATGGGTCCGCTCGCGAACCATGAGCGGGGAGGCGAAGTTGGCGTAGACCTGCTCGGTATCCGGCGCTTGTGTGGTGTTGCCGGATAGATGCAGCTGATGCGAGGCCACCGGCTCGTATCCCTGGGGATAGGTGGGGTAGCGGTCGACGAGCGTCCTGGAAGGATCATGCCTCGGGCGGAAGATTCGATTGACCGAATTCTCGCCGGTGGCGCTGCTGCTCAGGGGATCGAGGGGGACGAAACGGTTGGCCATTCCGGAGGGCGAGGCAGCTCGGGCGAGGATCGCGCTGTCGAAACCCTTATCGATGTCGTGGGCATAACCGCTGCCCGCGCGTTGCTGGATATAGCGGGCCGCATCGTCGCAGTGCTCGAAGACAGGCCCCAATGACGGCTCCGGATTGGCCCTCCAGCGTTCCTGGATCAGCACGTCAGCCATGCGTGGTTGCCAGTTTTCGTCGACCCTGCCATGCCGCGACCAGTACGCGCTGGTCACGATGACGTCGAGTTCTCCGGCACGTGCCATGCGCCGGATATAGTCCGGCAGGTTGAAGGTGTCTCGCGAAAGGTCCTCTTCATCCTGCGCCGCCTGGGCCTTGGAGGCGAACAGATTGGGCCGCAGGTCCAGTTGGCCCCGGGCGTCGTGAAATTCGCCGGGTTCAAAGCTGCTCATCGCGAATCGCAGCAACGCGCCATCGGCGCAGGACAAGTAGATCAACCTGTATCCCTGCGGGGTATAGGCCGCCGAACACAGGTGGTGAATATCGAGTGGCGAGAACAGGAACTGGCGGCAGTCGGGCGTCTGTTCTCCAGCGGGTGAGCGGCGGGCGCAGGCATACAGCGCGTGCACGGCATATTGAGCGGGGGGCGCACCTCGCACCAGGACACGGTCGGTAGCGATCGCTGAAGAATGGGTCTCCAACGGCAGGCTGGCGTAAAACAAGCCGTCCCGGGCGCCCCACAGCATCACCCCGAAGGTCGCGGCGGTTCGCTCACCCGTCGCTTCATGTACGTGGCGTGCTGCAGCGTCTGCCTGAATGAACAACGGGCTGCACAGGGGGGCGATGTCGGCTTTGGTGTCGACCGTGGCGGCTACGGGGTAGGGCTGCCATTCGGTCACCTTGCGGCGCGGGCCCCAGAAACGGCTCCCGCTCACGACGTACAGATCGCCGGCGCCGGTCAGGCAATTGCACCAGGCGCCGGGCTTGAGCGCGCCGCTGTAAAGCAGTTGCTTGACGGCATTGCCATCGAGCTTCGAAGCGTCGCTGGAGACGCCCTGCACCTCGCTCTTCAATTGCGCCTGTAAGTCGCCCAACCGCCCGCTGCGGTAGCGAATGATCGAGCCTTGCGGGCCAAACAGGTATTCATCGAGTGCCGGATCGGCCTGGGGCGCCGGGATTCTCTTGCGGTTGAATGCCGTGAACAGAGTGTCGACCGACAGCAGGTTCAGGTAGGTCTGCTTCTGCAAGTGTGACAGCACCATCGACGGCTCGCGCACGACCCTGGAGCGATAGCGGCCTGCCACCTTGCAGCCGTCGGGAAACAGCCCGTTCAGAACGCTTTGTGCGGGATAGATGACACTGACGTCGAAATCCTCACTGGCGACCTCGACCGGCTCGGTGCTCAGGTACAGCCCGTCCGGGCGGATCAGCAGCAGGCCGCCAAAGATTTTGCCCGTCTGCTCGGGGAGTCGGGAGCGGGCGTAGACCGCAGCGTCATCCATGTTTTTGAAGGCGGGGCTGAGCCAGCGGCGTTGCAGGTGCATGAACGGGCGCCAGTCCGGATCGACCGGCCCCGGCCGATCCCAGCACAAGCTGGTGCGCATCACGTGCAGCCCGCCTTGCTTGATGACGGTCCGGACAAAAGCGTCAGGCTGCATTTTTCCGCTGGTCAGCAGGCTCTTGAAATCGTCGAGCCCCAGGCCCGGCACGTCGTTGTCGAACAGTTGGTTGCCCTGGCGATTGTCGAATTTCAACAGGGCGCCATCCTGGGTGGAAATGTACAGCGCGATGGGGGTGGCAGGCTCCGAGGCTCGTCGACGCCGGGAGTAGTAGACCGCGGGAAAGAGATCGTCGGGCAGGATGAAGTGCTGCGACAGCCAGGAGGCCGGTTGTTCCAGCGAATGTTTGAGGCGCTGGCGCGAGTAAAAGAACGCATGACGCTGGAAGCCCTCCGGGTAGGTGTACCAGGGCGGGGTCGTGGTGATGCCGAACAGGCTTTGCGGCTGGAACACGTCATTTCTGGCGTCGCCGATCGGGATCAGTTCACTGGCGACATACTCTTCCCGGTCCTGGTGCTTGAGGATAAAACCGAACCAGGCTTTTTCCTGTTCGTGCAGGCGCACATCGCGGGAGTACTGGTCTTCGGCGGCTTCATCGGCCGTGGCAAACACCGCGCCGAACGCGACCTGTTCGGGGCGTTTCCATTTCCACGGCGAATAGGCTGCCGACCAGTCGGGCGTCACTTGTCCTCGGGGACCCCACAGTTCGCTGTTCAACACAACGGTCAGGCGCCCGGCGGCGGCCTGTTCCTTGATGAACGCGGTGGGCAGGGTCATGCCGGTTTCCAGTTCTGTCGCCAGAGGTCCCGGATGCCTGTGGGTGCCCAGGCGCCTGTCGAAGGCTCGTGTGGTGCCGGTTTCAAAAGGCTCGAAGCGCAACAGGCTATGGGCGGAGCCGGAGAGATACAGCGGCCGTTCATCCAGCAACACCTGGCGCATTTCTTCGACGCTGAACATTTGCAGGCTCAAGGCGGCTTCCTGCCGGGTCCATTTCAGCCTTTGCACTTTCTCGGGGTCGAGCAGCGACAGCGCCTGGTGCGACACATAACGGCTGTGCAATACCAGGTCGTCGGGAAAAACCGGCCGGCCCGCATTGTCGTGGGGATAGAAGTGGCCACTGCCGAGCGATTCGATGCCGCCTTCCAGCGCCAGTGTGGCGACGAATCGCCGGTCGCTGCGTTGAAAGATGTAGCCGGCAAACTGACGATCCCGGCGGTGGCCGATCTGACGGTGCAGGTAGCGGGCGGCGTCGTCGGCCGACAGAAACAGCGGGCTCAGTATCGGCCAGGAAAAACCGGCGAAGGATTGCCAGTCGCGATCGACAAGCCCCGGCCGGGCCCACAGTGCGCTGGCTCGCAACACGTCGAGTCGCCCGGCCAGTGCCACTTCGCTGACGTATTCGCTCGGCCTGAGCGCCCCGGCGCGCAACCGTGCGTGCCGGCCTCCGTCGCCAACAGCGCCGTCGGAGGCTGGCGTGCTCAGTGCCGACTCGAGTGCCGAGCCGCTGAAACTGTATTTCAACAGCGAGGAATCGCCTGCTTGCATGTACAGCGACAATGGTTTGTCGGGATCATGTCGCGTGTCCCGGTGGCAGGCGACGGCGAGGGCCATGTCCTGCGGTGTGAAGAAGTTCTCGTAGAGCCACGGTTCGTGAGGGGGATACAGCGCGGGGTCGGGCCGGGACGCATAGTAGAAACCCTCCAGTTGGTAACCGGCCGGCAGCTTCAATTGGCCGTCGTCACCGGCGGGGAAAAACGACGCCGGCGTCCAGGCGGCGCGTCCCGGGCGGCGCGCCTGTGTCGCGACGAACGCCTGGGCCGAGCGGCCCCTGAGCACCAGCCCCCAGGAAAGCGCATCCTTGGCTTTCAAGGCCGCCAGCACGGCGTGCTCGGCGCTGATGCAAACGCGCGTCAATGCCGGCATTTGTGTGATCTCGCCCTTGGAGAAAGCCCGGCCGGGCTTCCAGTCCGTCGGCACCTTGCCGACGGATTCGCCCCAGTCCTTGTTCGAAACGATCACCGCCAGCTCACCCAGCGAGGCGATTTTCCGGATGACATTGGCCACCCCGTAGACGCCTACCGGATTATCACGGGGCGCACCAGCCTTGAGCCAGAGGTAGTAGCTGAATTCTTCCTTGGAGCCGCTGGGTGAATATTTCAGCAGCGAACCGTCGGGGCCGCAAAGATAGGCACTGGCGAAGAACGTGCGTTCGGACACGTCGGCGACGAAATCGATGTCGGAGAAGAACCCGAGGAACAGCCGGAGGGTCAGTTCATCCTGTCCCGGGTTGGCTGCGCGGATTTTATCGTGGGCGGGGGGATGGGAGTGGACGTTGGCGACACAGGTATAACCCGACGGATGGACGTAATTGCCCTGGGCATCGACATCGAGAAGGGTGCGCAGGTCAAAGCGGTTCACTTCGCCGGGCACAGGCTCGGTGGCCACGAATTGGCCGTCGCGCTGGCGCAGGATGACACTGCCATGCTCCCGGTCGGAGTCGGCCGGAATCCGGAGCTGAACCCAGCGCGCGGCATCCTCTTCGGTCAGGAACCCGGGGCTCAGTTTCGCCAGCCTGGTTTTGGGGGGGGGTGGAGCGGCGCGGCCGTCATGAGCAGACACGTCATTCATGATCAAAATCCTTTTGAAAAATCGGGATAGTTATCGAATGAGTCTGTCTGTGCGGCGTCGGGGATCAGCGATACATAGTTGTCGCTTGTGTATCCAGCGGTGTGACGGGCTTCCAGCCGGACGGTGGAAGCCCTGAGGGGAGGGCGTTACGGGCGGATTTCGATCATCGTGCCGTCTGGCACCAGGTTCCACACTTCGCGCATGTCGACGTTGCGCAGGGCGATGCAGCCGTCGGTCCAGTCCAGGGTATGGAACAGGTCTTCCGGGTTCTCTTCGGAGTCCGGTGTGCCGTGGATCATGATCATCCCGCCAGGATCGACGCCTTCACGCCGGGCGCGGGCCGAATCGCTGATGTTCGGGTAGGAAATGTGCATCGACAGGTTGAATTTGTCGCTGGTCTTGCGCCAATCCAGCCAATAGAAGCCTTCGGGCGTGCGTTTGTCGCCTTCTATCAGCTTGGGGCCCTTTTTCGCGCCCTTGCCCAGCGAGATGCGGTAGGTCTTGAGCGGCTTGCCGTCGTTGATCAACTGCAATTGATGGGCGGACTTGAGAACCAGGACCTTCTCGATGACTTTGCCGTTATAGGTGCCCACGGCCGAAGCCTGGGACATTGCAACGAACGACAGGCAAAACAGGGCAAGCAACCAGCGCATTGAAACAATTCCCCAGAAGTGACGCAGACAGTTTTGATGATGAATGTATTCAGGTGATCGCCGGCTGAGCAAGCGGCGGGATCGACTCCGAGCGTACGGGGTAGACCTCGGTCCGTCGGTCAGCGAAGAAGCATTCCAGGGTCCGCCCCACCGTGCGGAAAGCCAGTTCGGACCACGGGATCTCGGCTTCGTCGAAAAGCGCCACTTCCAGGCTCTCGGGGCCGGCGGAAAAGTCCAGGTCCGCCAGCTCGGCACGGAAGAACACGTGCACCTGGCTGATGTGCGGCACATCGATCAAGGTGTAGATGCTCAGGTTGCGTACCCGCGCGCAAGCTTCCTCGGCCGTTTCGCGAATGGCCGCCTGCTCGATGGTTTCACCGTTCTCCATGAAGCCGGCAGGCAGGGTCCAGTAGCCGAGGCGTGGCTCGATGGCGCGTCGGCACAATAACACTTTCGAGCCCCAGGTCGGCACGCAGCCGGCGACGATATTGGGGTTCTGATAGTGAATCGTCTGACAGCTGTCGCAAACGAAGCGCAGGCGCGAGTCGCCTTCGGGAATGCGCTGGGTCACGGGCTGGCCGCAGTGGCTGCAAAATTTCATGCTGGGGTTCCTGGGTGCCGCGTCTATCTTTGCGTGCATCTTGGCGTGTGGCGGTGTCTGTCGGCAAGTTGTCGTTTCGCGACACACGGCTGTTCGGGGGTTGGGCGGTCGGTGCGATTGGTGCATGATGCGAGGGAGAGCACACATCGAGAAGACTCATGCTGGACGAGCTACTGCATCGAGTAAGCAACCATACCCCCCGCACACTGGAGACCGACAAGCGTTTCCCTGAGGCCGCGGTTCTGGTGCCCATCACCCGCAGCGACGAACCGGAACTGGTTCTGACCCTGCGTGCCAGCGGGCTCTCGACCCATGGTGGCGAAGTGGCCTTCCCCGGCGGGCGGCGCGATCCCGAAGACCCGGACCTGATTTTCACCGCCCTGCGCGAAGCCGAGGAGGAAATCGGCTTGCCACCGGGGTTGGTCGAGGTGATAGGTCCGTTGAGCCCGCTGATCTCCCTGCACGGCATCAAGGTCACGCCTTATGTCGGGGTGATTCCGGATTTCGTCGAATACCAGGCCAACGATGCCGAGATCGCCGCGGTGTTCAGTGTGCCCCTGGAGTTTTTCCGCGAAGATCCGCGCGAGCATACGCATCGCATCGATTACCAGGGGCGCAGTTGGTACGTGCCCAGTTATCGCTACGGCGAGTACAAGATCTGGGGGCTGACGGCAATCATGATCGTCGAGTTGATCAACCTGCTTTATGACGCCCGCATCAGCCTGCATCAACCGCCCAAGAGTTTCATCAATACCTGAAGCCATTGCCGGCATGGCGCCAAACCCTGCTTTTTGCACGTGAGCCTGCCTGAGCCCCGAGGACATCACCATGAAATACCGCCTGGGCGACGCCCGCGTCGAAACCCATCCGCAGAGCTGGGTCGCACCCAATGCCGTGCTGGTCGGCAAGGTCAAGCTGGAGGAAGGCGCCAACGTCTGGTTCAACGCGGTGCTGCGTGGCGACAACGAATTGATCCTGATCGGCCAGAACAGCAACGTCCAGGACGGCACCGTGATGCACACCGACATGGGCTACCCGCTGACCCTGGGCACCGGCGTCACCGTCGGCCACAACGCCATGCTGCACGGCTGCAGCGTGGGCGACTACAGCCTGATCGGCATCAACGCGGTGATTCTCAACGGCGCGAAGATCGGCAAGCACTGCATCATCGGCGCCAACTCGCTGATCGGCGAGGGCAAGGAAATCCCCGACGGCTCGCTGGTCATGGGCTCGCCGGGCAAGGTCGTGCGCGAGTTGACCGAGGCGCAAAAGAAAATGCTCGAGGCCAGCGCTGCTCACTATGTGCATAACTCGCAGCGTTATGCCCGCGACCTGGTCGAGCAGGAACAATGACCAGCCCTGAACGTCCGGTCCTTTCGCCCTGCGTGAACATCTGTGCGCTGGACGACGATGACATCTGCACCGGCTGCCAGCGCACCGTGCAGGAGATCACGGGCTGGAGCCGGATGGACAACGACGAACGGCGCCGGGTGCTGGGGTTGTGCCATGAGCGGGCCAAGTCCAGCGGGCTGTTGTGGATGCTCCCTGGGAAGTCCGGCGCCTGACAGGACCCTTCGCGAGCGAGCCCGCTCCCACAGAGAGGACTGTGTTCGCAGCAGACCCCTGTGGGAGCGGGCTTGCTCGCGAAGAGGCCAGTACAACCACTGCTGATATTGGCCTGAGACCTTCGGTGAAGTAACCTGCACACCCGCTCTTAAGGTGATACCCCGCCTAACATGCTTTTCCTGATCGCCTATATCGGCAGCGTCGTGCTGATCAACTACGCCTTTTCCTCTGCGCCACACCTGGACATCATCTGGTCGGCCTGGGGTGGCCTGGTGTTCGTGCTGCGCGACATGGTGCAGATCCGTTTCGGTCATGGCGCCATCGTGGCGATGCTGGTGGCGCTGGTGCTGTCGTACGTCACGTCTGACCCTTCCATCGCACTGGCCAGCGCCACCGCGTTCGCGGTCTCGGAGTGCATCGACTGGCTGGTGTTCAGCATTACCCGGCGCCCGTTGCACGACCGCCTGTGGATAAGTTCTGCCCTGAGCATCCCGCTCGATACCTTCATTTTTTTCGGCATGATCGACGCCTTCACGCCGGCCGTGATCCTCACGGCCATGGGGTCGAAGTTCGCCGGGGTGACGGCGGTCTGGCTGATCATGGCCTGGCGCTTGCGCAAACAGGCCGTCGCCAGCTGAAGCCAAACCCTCAGGTTCATGTAAAATGCCGCGCTTTCTTCCCGTGGGAAGCGCACTGGGTGCCTTCCTCGATGATCCGCTCCTTTGAGGACCTGAGATGACCCGTATCGGAACTCCATTGTCGCCAACCGCGACCCGCGTATTGATGTGTGGCTGTGGTGAGTTGGGCAAGGAAGTGGTGATCGAGCTGCAACGCCTGGGCGTTGAAGTGATTGCCGTGGATCGTTACGCCAACGCACCGGCCATGCAGGTTGCCCATCGCAGCCACGTGATCAACATGCTCGACGGCGCCGCCCTGCGTGCCGTGATCGAAGCCGAGAAGCCGCACTTCATCGTGCCGGAAATCGAAGCCATCGCCACCGCGACCCTGGTCGAACTGGAAGCCGAAGGCTTCACCGTGGTGCCGACCGCGCGTGCCGCGCAACTGACCATGAACCGTGAAGGCATCCGCCGCCTGGCCGCCGAAGAGCTGGACCTGCCGACTTCGCCTTACCACTTCGCCGACACCTTCGAGGACTACAGCAAAGCCGTCGAGGACCTGGGTTTCCCCTGCGTGGTCAAGCCGGTCATGAGCTCCTCGGGCAAAGGCCAGAGCCTGCTGCGCAGCGTCGATGATGTGAAAGCCGCTTGGGATTACGCCCAGGAAGGCGGCCGTGCCGGCAAGGGCCGGGTCATTATCGAGGGCTTCATCGATTTCGATTACGAAATCACCTTACTGACCGTGCGTCACATTGGCGGCACCACGTTCTGTGCGCCGGTCGGCCACCGTCAGGAAAAGGGCGACTACCAGGAATCCTGGCAGCCACAGGCCATGAGCCCGGTTGCCCTGGCCGAATCCGAACGCGTTGCCAAAGCCGTCACCGAAGCCCTGGGCGGTCGCGGAATGTTTGGGGTCGAGCTGTTCATCAAGGGCGATCAGGTATGGTTCAGCGAAGTCTCGCCGCGTCCGCATGACACCGGCCTGGTGACCCTGATTTCCCAGGACCTGTCGCAGTTCGCCCTGCACGCGCGGGCCATCCTGGGCCTGCCGATTCCATTGATCCGTCAGTTCGGGCCATCGGCTTCGGCGGTGATTCTGGTGGAAGGCCAGTCGACCCAGACCGCGTTCGCCAACCTGGGCGCAGCCTTGAGCGAACCGGACACGGCGTTGCGCCTGTTCGGCAAGCCTGAGGTGAACGGCCAGCGCCGCATGGGCGTGGCTCTGGCGCGGGACGAGTCGATCGAAGCTGCCCGGGCCAAAGCGACCCGTGCTGCCCAGGCGGTGGTGGTCGAGCTCTAAACCGTAGCGCGGCTATCGCGAGCAGGCTCGCTCCCACAGATCGGTATGATCTTGTGGGAGCGAGCCTGCTCGCGATGGCGACCGGTCAAGCCACCCGATTCAGATCGTTGTTGCGCGTCTCTTTCAGGCACAGCACCGCCAGCAGACTCAATACCGCTGCCCCCGACACGTACCCGCCGACATAACTCAACCCTCCCATCGCCACCAGCTTCTGCGCGAAGAACGGCGCCGCCGAGGCTCCGACAATGCCGCCCAGGTTGTAGGCCGCTGACGCACCGGTGTAACGCACGTGTGTCGGAAACAGTTCCGGCAGCAGCGCCCCCATGGGCGCGAACGTCACGCCCATCAGAAACAGCTCGATGCACAGAAACAGCGCCACGCCCCAGGTCGAACCCTGGGTCAACAGCGGCTCCATCAGGAATCCGGACAGAATCGCCAGCACGCCACCGATGATCAGGATCGGCTTGCGTCCGTAGCGGTCGCTGGCCCAGGCCGACAGCGGAGTGGCGGCGGCCATGAACAGCACGGCGAAGCACAGCAGGCCGAGGAAGGTTTCGCGGGTGTAACCCAGCGTCGACACGCCATAACTGAGTGAAAACACGGTCGAGATGTAGAACAGTGCATAGCACACCACCATCGATCCGGCCCCCAGCAACACCGGCGCCCAGTATTGGCTGAACAACTCGACCAGCGGCAGCTTCACCCGTTCCTGTCGCGCCATGGCGTTGGCGAACACCGGGGTCTCGTGGAGTTTCAGGCGCACGTACAGGCCGACCATCACCAGCGCGGCGCTGAGCAGGAAGGGAATCCGCCAGCCCCACGAACGGAACTGTTCGTCATCCAGGCCCATGGCCAGGCTCAGGAACAGGCCGTTGGCGGCGAGAAAACCAATCGAAGGGCCGAGTTGGGGAAACATGCCGAACCAGGCGCGTTTGCCCTTGGGCGCATTTTCCGTCGCCAGCAGCGCCGCACCGCCCCATTCACCGCCCAGCCCCAGGCCTTGGCCAAAGCGCAACACGCAGAGCAGGATCGGCGCCCAGGCACCGATGCTGTCGTAACCCGGCAGGACACCGATCAAGGTGGTACAGATGCCCATCAGCAGCAGCGAGGCGACCAGGGTCGATTTGCGCCCGATGCGGTCACCGAAATGGCCAAACAGCGCCGAGCCCAAGGGGCGCGCCAGAAAAGCGATGCCGAAGGTGAGAAACGCCGAGAGCATCTGGGCAGTGCCGGAGGTCTGCGGGAAAAACACCGGGCCGATCACCAGCGCTGCGGCCGTGGCGTACACATAAAAGTCGTAGAACTCGATGGCAGTGCCGATAAAGCTCGCCGTCGCGACCCGAGTGGCGGAGTTCGTCGGCTGTTCGGGCGTGGTTTCGGTAAAGGTCGTGCTGGTCGTCATGCGGTTGTCCCTGACAGTCATGTGCTCCCGTGGAGCGAATTATTATGGTTGAACACCCAGGGATGTGGGTTTGCAGCGGGGTGCGGGTAGCACGGGTAGGGCGGGGCTTGGGTAAGCGTAGTGCGATTATAGGAAGGTGGCTAACGATTGAACAAGGGCAAACCCCTGTGCGCTCAGGCTGGATCGGCGAGGGTTAAGGGGTGACCGGAATGGCGCTGGTGTGCCAGATCAATACGCGGGTCACGCGATTGTCTTCGGTTTCCAGAATCTCCAGCCGGTAACGCCCGATCTTCAGGCACACCGGGCTGTCCGGAATCGTCTCCAGTGCCTCGGTCACCAACCCATTGAGGGTTTTCGGGCCGTCGCTGGGCAGGTGCCAGCCGAGGCTTTTGTTCAGCTCGCGGATGGACGCCGCGCCATCGATCACCAGGCGTCCGTCGGCCTGTGGATGGATGTGCGGGTTATGCAGGCTGTGCTGGCTTTCGAATTCGCCGACGATTTCTTCGAGGATGTCTTCCAGGGTCACAATGCCGAGCACCTCGCCATACTCGTCGACCACCATGCCCAGGCGCCGTTGCTGCTTGTGGAAATTCAGCAATTGCAGTTGCAGTGGGGTGCTCTCCGGGACGAAATACGGGTCGTAGCTGGCGGCCAGCAACGCTTCGCGGGTCAGGTTGCCCTCGGTCAGCAGATGGCGGATCTGGCGGGTGTTGAGCACCGCTTCGACCTGATTGATGTCACTGTGGAACACCGGCAGGCGTGTGCGCCGATTGGCCCGCAATTGCTCGACGATCTCTTCGATGGAGTCGTCCAGGTTGATCCCGTCGACATCGCTGCGCGGCACCAGGATGTCGTTGACGGTGATGTTGTCCAGCGCATGGATGCCCGGCAGCGGGTGTGGTCGGCAGACCGGGCTCTGCGGGTCATCATGGCGATCGGTCGGCGTTTCGTCCTCGCTCTGCTGCACCACCCGGACCCTGCGGGCAAACGGTCGCGTCAGCAACCGGCTGAGGCCATCGAGCAGCCAGGCGGCGGGGTAGACGATTTTCAGTGGCACGCCGAGCAGGGTATTGCCCAGGGACAGGACGGCATCCGGATAACGCACAGCGAGGGCACGCGGCAGGTAGTCGGCAAACACCAGGAGCATCGCGCCCGCCACGAGGCAGGCGACCCACGGGCCGTTTTCGGCCCAGGTGAAAATCGCCAGCAGGGTGCAGATGACCACCACCAGCGCGCGACACAGGGTGTTGCAGAAGATCAGGCTGGACAGCGGGAAACTCAGTTTCGCCACCGGCTTGTCGCTGGAGCGCGAGGCCGTGCGTTGGGCCAGCAAATGCTGTTGCGCGGCCTCGACGGCGGTGAACAGCCCCGACCATAAAATCAGCAGGGCCACCACGGCGAGCATCGGTCCTATGGGCAAGTCGTCCATTAATGCCGCCTGTCAGATATGCAGGATGTATTCACGGACCAGTTTGCTGCCGAAGTACGCCAGCATCAGCAGGCAGAAACCGGCCAGGGTCCAGCGGATGGCCTTGTGTCCACGCCAGCCGAGGCGATTGCGACCCCAGAGCAGCACGCTGAAGACGATCCAGGCCAGGCACGCCAGCAGGGTCTTGTGCACCAGGTGCTGGGCGAACAGGTTGTCGACGAACAGCCATCCGGAAATCAGCGACAGCGACAACAGGGTCCAGCCGGCCCAGAGGAAACCGAACAGCAGGCTTTCCATGGTTTGCAGCGGCGGGAAGTTCTTGATCAGCCCGGACGGGTGCTTGTGCTTGAGCTGATGGTCCTGGACCAGCAGCAACAAGGCCTGGAACACCGCGATGGTGAACATGCCGTAGGCGAGGATCGACAACAGGATGTGCGCGAGGATGCCCGGCTCTTCGTCGATGATCTGCACCGTGCCGGCAGGGGCGAACTGGGCAAGCAGCACGGTCGCGACGCCCAGCGGGAACAGCAGGATCAGCAGGTTTTCCACGGGGATTCGTGAACACGCCAGCAGGGTCAGGGCGATGACGGCGGCAGCGATCAGGCTGGCGGCGCTGAAAAAGTCCAGGCCCAGGCCGATCGGCGTCAGCAGGTGGGTGAACAGGCTGGCACTGTGGGCCAGGACCGCCAGCACGCCGAGCGTGACCAGCAGGCGCTTGTTCGCCTTGGCGCCGGAGGCCAGGCGAGTGCCCTGATAGATGGTCGCAGCGGCATACAAGCAGGCGGCGGCGAGCGTGGTGAGCAAACTGGGTGACAAGGGGAGCATAAATCCTGTTAGGCAAGCCCGAAAGGCGCTGAGTTTGGCATAGAACCCCCACGGCACGAAAGTGCGAGGTGTGCGCCAGACGCAGTCTTCGCTATAATCCGCGACCTGCCCACGCCGCCAGCTCGCCGAGCACCTGTTTTTCCGCTCTGGGCCGCCATTATCCCGGTCTACACAGGGCCTGAAAGGATCGCGCAATGTTTGAAAACCTAACCGACCGTCTCTCGCAGACGCTGCGCCATGTCACCGGCAAGGCCAAGCTGACCGAGGACAACATCAAAGACACCCTGCGCGAAGTGCGCATGGCGCTGCTCGAAGCCGACGTCGCCTTGCCGGTGGTGAAGGATTTCGTCAACTCGGTCAAGGAACGCGCCGTCGGCACCGAAGTGTCGCGCAGCCTGACGCCGGGCCAGGCCTTCGTGAAGATCGTCCAGGCCGAACTCGAAAGCCTGATGGGTGCGGCCAACGAAGACCTGAACCTGAGCGCCGTGCCACCTGCGGTCGTCTTGATGGCCGGTTTGCAAGGCGCCGGTAAAACCACCACGGCCGGCAAGCTCGCGCGCTTCCTTAAAGAGCGCAAGAAGAAGTCGGTGATGGTCGTGTCCGCGGACGTCTACCGTCCGGCGGCGATCAAGCAGCTGGAAACCCTGGCCAACGACATCGGCGTGACGTTCTTTCCGTCCGACCTGAGCCAGAAGCCGGTGGACATCGCCCAGGCGGCCATCAAGGAAGCCCGGCTGAAATTCATCGACGTGGTGATCGTCGATACCGCCGGTCGCCTGCACATCGACGAAGAGATGATGGGCGAGATCAAGGCGTTGCACGCTGCGGTCAACCCGGTCGAGACCCTGTTCGTGGTCGACGCCATGACCGGTCAGGACGCCGCCAACACGGCCAAGGCCTTCGGCGATGCGCTGCCCCTGACCGGCGTGATCCTGACCAAGGTCGACGGCGATGCCCGTGGCGGTGCCGCGCTGTCGGTCCGTGCCATCACCGGCAAGCCGATCAAGTTCATCGGTATGGGCGAGAAGAGCGAAGCGCTCGAGCCGTTCCACCCTGAGCGTATCGCTTCGCGCATCCTCGGCATGGGTGACGTGCTCAGCCTGATCGAGCAGGCGGAAGCGACCCTCGACAAGGACAAGGCCGACAAGCTGGCCAAGAAACTGAAGAAGGGCAAGGGCTTCGACCTCGAAGACTTCCGCGATCAGTTGCAACAGATGAAGAACATGGGCGGCCTCGGCGGCCTCATGGACAAACTGCCCAACATCGGCGGCGTGAACCTGGCGCAGATGGGCAACGCCCAGGGCGCGGCAGAGAAGCAGTTCAAGCAGATGGAGGCCATCATCAACTCCATGACCCCCGCCGAGCGTCGCGACCCCGAGATGATCAGCGGTTCGCGCAAGCGCCGGATCGCCATGGGTTCCGGCACCCAGGTGCAGGACATCGGTCGCTTGATCAAGCAGCACAAGCAGATGCAGAAGATGATGAAGAAGTTTTCCGCAAAAGGCGGCATGGCCAAAATGATGCGCGGCATGGGCGGTATGTTGCCCGGCGGCGGCATGCCGAAGCTATAAGGAAGGCGCCGGTCATCGCATCGGCGCAGGCCCGCAGGGAGGCGGGATCTCCAGCAAACCCGCACTTGGCGGGAGCTGACTGGCCGTTGTCAACGACGGCTCTATAGCAAATCTGGATGGCGGCCGATAGACCGCCGGAAAAAGTCATTTGCAAAAGTCCGGATATTCCTTAGAATATGCGGCCTTTCGGGCACCTATGCCCGCTGTGCCTTTAGATTTGCAGCACCGACTACAGGAACGATGTTCACATGCTAACAATCCGTCTTGCCCTTGGCGGCTCCAAAAAGCGCCCGTTTTACCACTTGACCGTAACCGACAGCCGCAACCCGCGCGACGGTTCGCACAAGGAACAGGTTGGTTTCTTCAACCCTGTTGCCCGTGGTCAGGAAGTTCGTCTGTCCGTGAACCAAGAGCGCGTAGCCTACTGGCTGAGCGTTGGTGCACAGCCTTCTGAGCGCGTTGCTCAGTTGTTGAAGGACGCTGCTAAGGCTGCGGCCTGAGCAATATGAACGCGACGCCAGCTGTTGCTGATGATTTGATCGTTATCGGCAAAATTTATTCGGTTCATGGCGTTCGCGGCGAAGTGAAGGTGTATTCCTTTACTGATCCGACTGAAAACCTGTTGCAGTACAAATCCTGGACGCTCAAGCGCGAAGGAAGTGTGAAACAGGTCGAGCTGGTCAGCGGACGTGGGAACGACAAGTTCCTGGTCGCAAAGCTCAAGGGTCTTGATGATCGTGAAGAAGCGCGTCTTCTGGCCGGTTACGAGATCTGCGTGCCGCGTAACCTGTTCCCTGAACTGACCGACGGCGAGTACTACTGGTACCAGCTGGAAGGTCTGAAGGTTATTGATCAACTCGGGCAATTGCTCGGGAAAATCGATCATCTTCTGGAAACCGGCGCCAATGATGTAATGGTGGTCAAGCCTTGCGCTGGCAGCCTGGATGATCGCGAACGCCTGTTGCCCTATACCGAGCAATGCGTGTTGGCCATCGACCTTGCCGCAGGCGAGATGAAGGTGGATTGGGACGCGGACTTCTAAGCGTGGCTAACTTGCGCGTAGAAGTGATCAGTCTGTTCCCCGAGATGTTCTCCGCCATCAGCGAGTACGGCATCACCAGTCGGGCGGTGAAACAGGGGCTGTTGCAGCTGACCTGTTGGAATCCGCGAGACTACACGACGGATCGACATCACACGGTGGATGATCGCCCATTTGGCGGTGGTCCGGGGATGGTGATGAAGATCAAGCCCCTGGAAGATGCTCTGGTTCAGGCCAAGGCAGCAGCCGGGGAGGCGGCGAAGGTGATTTACCTGTCCCCCCAAGGCCGTCAACTGACTCAGTCGGCGGTACGCGAGTTGGCGAATCTGGATGCATTGATCCTGATTGCCGGTCGCTATGAAGGCATTGACGAGCGTTTTATCGAGGCTCATGTCGATGAAGAGTGGTCGATTGGCGACTATGTACTGTCTGGCGGCGAGCTGCCGGCGATGGTCCTGATCGATGCGGTTACACGACTGCTGCCCGGAGCTTTAGGGCATGCGGACTCCGCCGAGGAAGATTCCTTTACGGATGGTCTGCTGGATTGCCCGCACTACACCCGACCTGAGGTGTATGCGGATCAGCGTGTTCCCGACGTATTGCTAAGTGGCAATCACGCGCACATCCGGCGTTGGCGTTTACAGCAGTCCCTTGGTCGGACCTTTGAACGACGCGCCGATCTTCTGGAAAGCCGCTCGCTTTCTGGAGAAGAGAAGAAGCTGCTCGAGGAATACATCCGCGAGCGGGACGATAGTTAACAACGTATCGATGGTAGATCCGACGATTTACCTTAGGAGCACAGCATGACTAACAAAATCATCCTTGCACTCGAAGCAGAGCAGATGACCAAAGAAATCCCTACCTTTGCCCCGGGCGACACCATTGTCGTTCAGGTGAAAGTGAAGGAAGGCGACCGTTCGCGTCTGCAAGCGTTCGAAGGTGTTGTTATCGCCAAGCGTAACCGCGGCGTAAACAGTGCATTCACCGTTCGTAAAATCTCCAACGGTGTTGGCGTAGAGCGTACTTTCCAGACCTACAGCCCGCAAATCGACAGCATGGCTGTCAAGCGTCGCGGCGACGTACGTAAAGCCAAGCTGTACTACCTGCGCGACCTGTCGGGTAAAGCAGCTCGCATCAAGGAAAAACTGGTTTAAGTCCAGCTTCCGATGCAAAAAAAGCAGCCTGCGGGCTGCTTTTTTGTTGCCCGCGATTTATCGTTCCGAACCGTATTGCCGGTTTTTGCCTGAGCCTCTATGCCTGCCATTGATCATCCACTGATAGACCAGTTTCTCGATGCGCTGTGGCTGGAGAAAGGTCTTTCCGATAACACCCGTGATGCCTATCGCAGCGACCTGGCACTGTTCAACGGCTGGTTGCAGGATAAAAACCTGGAACTGCTCAACGCCGGTCGCGAGTTGATCCTCGATCACCTAGCCTGGCGCCTGGAGCAGAACTACAAGCCTCGTTCCACGGCGCGTTTCCTTTCCGGCGTGCGGGGCTTCTATCGCTATCTGCTGCGGGAAAAGCTGATCGCTGTCGATCCGACGCTGCGTGTGGACATGCCGCAACTGGGCAGGCCGTTGCCCAAATCCCTGTCGGAGGCGGATGTCGAAGCGCTGTTGAAGGCGCCTGACCTGAGCGAAGCCATCGGCCAGCGTGATCGTGCCATGCTCGAAGTGCTCTACGCCTGCGGGTTGCGGGTGACGGAATTGATCAGCCTGACGCTGGAGCAGGTCAACCTGCGCCAGGGCGTGTTGCGGGTGATGGGCAAGGGCAGCAAAGAGCGGCTGGTGCCCATGGGGGAGGAGGCGATTGTCTGGGTCGAGCGCTACCTGCGCGATGGCCGTGGTGAACTGCTGGGCGGCCGTCCGAGCGACGTGTTGTTTCCCAGCCAGCGCGGTGAGCAGATGACGCGCCAGACCTTCTGGCATCGCATCAAGCATCAGGCCAAGGTCGCCGGGATCGGCAAATCGCTGTCGCCGCACACCCTGCGTCATGCCTTCGCCACTCACTTGCTCAATCACGGTGCCGACTTGCGGGTGGTGCAGATGCTGCTCGGCCACAGCGACCTGTCGACCACCCAGATCTACACCCATGTTGCCCGGGCGCGGCTGCAGGACCTGCATGCCAGGCATCATCCGCGGGGGTGAGCGCTGGTCCCCAGTGGGAGCGGGCTTGCTCGCGAAAGCGGTGTATCAGATACAAATTACGTGACTGACACACCGCTTTCGCGAGCAAGCCCGCTCCCACAGACAAGCTGTTCCTCATGGCAATTGATCGTTGGCCAACACCTTGTATCACCGGCATTCGGCCCTGCGACCCTTATGTGGTAGGCTTTGCCGGTTTGCACGATGGGCGGTTATGACCCGGTGTTTCGGCACGGGCGTTCTGATCGTCCCATTTGTCCGCCTTCAGGAGTTCTCATGCGTCTGACCCAGATTTTCGCCGCCGCAGCCATTGCGTTGGTCAGCACCTTTGCCGTCGCCGATGACGCGGCCGACAAAGCCATCCGTAAAAGCCTGGAAAACCTCCAGCTCGAAGTCCCGGTAGAAAGCATCTCCGCCAGCCCCTTGCCCGGCCTGTACGAAGTCAAGCTCAAGGGTAGCCGCGTCCTCTACGCCAGCGCCGACGGCCAGTACGTGGTGCAGGGCTACATGTTCCAGCTCAAGGACGGTAAGCCGGTCAACCTGACCGAGAAGACCGAACGCCTGGGCATCTCCAAGCTGATCAACGACATTCCGGTTGCCGAAACCGTGGTTTACCCGGCCATCGGCGAAACCAAGTCACACATCACCGTGTTCACCGACACCACCTGCCCGTACTGCCACAAACTGCACGCCGAAGTGCCTGAGCTGAACAAGCGCGGCATCGAAGTGCGTTACGTCGCGTTCCCGCGCCAGGGCCTGGGTTCGCCAGGTGACGAGCAACTGCAGGCGGTCTGGTGCTCGAAAGACAAGAAAGCGGCCATGGACAAGATGGTCGATGGCAAGGAAATCAAGGCCGCCAAGTGCGACAACCCGGTTTCCAAGCAATTTGCCCTCGGCCAGTCGATTGGCGTGAACGGCACGCCGGCCATCGTTTTGGCCGACGGTCAGGTGATTCCGGGCTACCAGCCTGCGCCACAAGTCGCCAAACTGGCGCTGGGCGCGAAGTGATTTCGCATCGCCAGGGCGTGGCCCTGGCGGTCATGGTCCGGTGGCAGTATTGGCCGGACCATCAATAGAGAGCCGCGAACCTGCGGCTGTTTTCACGGCCGGCCTCGTGTCGGCCGTTTTATGGGGAGTTCACAGTGAAACCGGTCAAAGTAGGCATCTGTGGGTTAGGGACCGTCGGTGGCGGAACCTTCAACGTACTTCAGCGCAACGCCGAGGAAATTGCTCGTCGTGCCGGGCGTGGGATCGAAGTGGCACAAATTGCCATTCGCACGCCAAAGCCTCAGTTCCAAACGACCGGTATTGCGATTACCACCGATGTCTTCGAAGTGGCCACGAACCCTGAGATCGACATCGTCATAGAGCTGATGGGCGGCTATACCGTTGCCCGGGAGCTGGTACTCAAGGCCATCGAGAATGGCAAGCATGTGGTCACCGCGAACAAGGCGCTTATCGCCGTTCACGGTAATGAGATTTTCGCCAAGGCGCGCGAGAAGGGCGTGATTGTCGCGTTCGAAGCGGCCGTGGCCGGTGGCATTCCGGTGATCAAGGCGATCCGTGAAGGCCTGTCTGCCAACCGTATCAACTGGGTGGCGGGCATCATCAACGGCACCGGCAACTTCATCCTGACGGAAATGCGCGAGAAGGGTCGCACCTTCGAAGACGTGTTGGTCGAGGCCCAGGCACTGGGGTACGCCGAAGCGGATCCAACCTTCGACGTCGAAGGCATCGATGCAGCGCACAAGCTGACGATCCTGGCGTCCATCGCGTTCGGTATCCCGCTGCAGTTCGACAAGGCCTACACCGAAGGCATCACCAAGCTGACCACCGCTGACGTGAACTACGCCGAGGCGCTGGGCTACCGCATCAAGCACCTCGGCGTGGCGCGCAGCACTGCCGCCGGCATCGAGTTGCGCGTGCACCCGACGCTGATCCCTGCCGATCGCCTGATCGCCAACGTCAACGGGGTGATGAACGCGGTGATGGTCAACGGCGATGCTGCCGGCTCGACCCTGTTCTACGGTGCGGGTGCCGGCATGGAGCCGACCGCTTCGTCGGTGATCGCCGACCTGGTGGATGTGGTTCGCGCCATGACTTCCGATCCGGAGAACCGCGTGCCGCACCTGGCCTTCCAGCCGGATTCGCTGTCGGCCCATCCGATCCTGCCGATCGAAGCCTGCGAAAGCGCCTATTACCTGCGCATCCAGGCCAAGGACCATCCGGGCGTACTGGCCCAGGTGGCGAGCATCTTGTCGGAGCGTGGCATCAACATCGAATCGATCATGCAGAAAGAAGTCGAAGAGCATGACGGCCTGGTGCCGATGATCCTGCTGACCCACCGTGTGCTGGAGCAGCATATCAACGACGCGATCGCCGCCCTGGAAGCCCTGGCTGGCGTAGTCGGCCCGGTGGTGCGGATCCGCGTCGAGCACCTGAACTAAGCCGTTATCGTTCACCGGGCCCGTCACCGGGCCCGGCTTTGCGAACACTGTCCATTGGAGTCAGTCATGCGTTACATCAGTACCCGCGGCCAGGCACCGGCCTTGAATTTCGAAGACGTCCTGCTGGCCGGTCTGGCCACTGACGGCGGTTTGTACGTCCCGGAAAACCTGCCCCGTTTCACCCAGGAAGAAATCGCTTCCTGGGCCGGCCTGCCGTATCACGAGCTGGCTTTCCGCGTCATGCGCCCGTTCGTGACCGGCAGCATTCCGGACGCCGATTTCAAGAAGATCCTGGAAGAAACCTACGGGGTCTTCGCCCACAGCGCCGTGGCCCCGCTGCGTCAGTTGAACGGCAATGAATGGGTGCTGGAGCTGTTCCACGGCCCAACCCTGGCGTTCAAGGATTTCGCCCTGCAACTGCTCGGCCGCCTGCTCGACTACGTGCTGGAAAAACGCGGTGAGCGCGTGGTGATCGTCGGTGCGACCTCCGGCGATACCGGTTCGGCCGCCATCGAAGGCTGCAAGCACTGCGAAAACGTCGACATCTTCATCCTCCACCCGCATAACCGGGTGTCGGACGTGCAACGTCGACAGATGACCACTATCTTCGGTGAGAACATCCACAACATCGCCATCGAAGGCAACTTCGATGACTGCCAGGAAATGGTCAAGGCCAGCTTCGCCGACCAGAGCTTCCTCAAGGGCACGCGCCTGGTGGCGGTGAACTCGATCAACTGGGCGCGGATCATGGCCCAGATCGTCTACTACTTCCACGCCGCCCTGCAGTTGGGCGGTCCGGCGCGCTCGGTATCGTTCTCGGTGCCGACCGGCAACTTCGGCGACATCTTCGCCGGTTACCTGGCGCGCAACATGGGCCTGCCGATCAACCAGTTGATCGTTGCCACCAACCGCAACGACATCCTGCACCGCTTCATGAGCGGCAACCAGTACGTCAAGGAAACCCTGCACGCCACGTTGTCGCCGTCGATGGACATCATGGTGTCGTCGAACTTCGAACGCCTGCTGTTCGACCTGCACGGTCGCAACGGCGCGGCGATCGCCGGCCTGATGGACAGCTTCAAGCAGGGTGGCGGTTTCAGTGTCGAGCAGGAGCGCTGGACCGAAGCCCGCAAGCTGTTCGACTCGTTGGCCGTGGATGACGCGCAAACCTGCGAAACCATCGCCGAAGTCTTCGAGCAGACCGGCGAAGTGCTGGACCCGCACACCGCCATCGGCGTCAGGGCCGCACGCGAATGCCGCCGCAGCCTGGACATCCCGATGGTGATCCTGGGCACCGCACACCCGGTCAAGTTCCCCGATGCGGTGGAGAAGGCCGGCGTTGGCAAGGCGCTGGAACTGCCTGCGCACCTGGCGGACCTGTTCGAGCGTGACGAGCGCTGCACCGTGCTGCCAAACGAGCTGAAAGCCGTGCAGGCCTTCGTCAGCCAGCATGGCAATCGCGGCAAGCCGTTGTAACCGGCGTCCACCGACATCGCGGGCTTTCCTCGCCCCCTGTGGGAGCGAGCCTGCTCGCGATTGCGGTGTGTCAGCCTGACATTCCTTTACTGACAGCCCCTCATCGCGAGCAGGCTCGCTCCCACAGAGGGAGGCATCCGTCCTCCCGACCAGCGCCACGCCGCTGTTTTTTCCCTGTCATATTCCCCATGCATCCTCGGACCAGAGACGCAGCTTCGCGCTCTGCATCCCGAACTTTCTTCTCGTGCCGGCGGTCATTTACTGTAGACACGCCCCTGGCACTTCGTTTTCGGACTATTGAGTGGTGATCGAGATGGAAAGTATCTGCCTATTGCTCGGTGAGGCTCTGAGCCCGTATCAGGTGACATTGACCCCGTCAGGCACCCACGGCGAATGCCTGGTGACCTTGAAGAGCGCCACCGGCGCTATCGTCGTCGAACGACCTTTCAACCAGGCTCAGTTGACCGACAAGCGTTTGCTCACCGATGTGGTCGACGGTTTGCACCGCGATCTGATGATTGCCGAAGGGCGCCTGGAGCCCTGTGTGATTGCGGCGTTGCGCAATGCCGCACAGGAAAAGCTCGTGGCTCGCGCTTAAGTGAATTTTCTTTCACGGGAACCTTCCCGGCCCAACGCCGGTCAGAGTTTGTAACAGCAGGATCAAGCATTGTGCTCCGGTGCTTGCCGCTTGCTGCCACTGGTCTTGATATAGGCCACGTTTAACCCCGAGTCGTCTCCCCACTTCTCGGGGTTTCTTTTTGCCCGCGATTTGTCACGGCCGCCCTTGTTGCTCGAAATACGCCCTGGATTCCTCCAGGTAGGCGCTGCGACTTTCCGGGTCCAGCCATGCAGAGTAGGCCTCGCTCAAATGCTGGTGAGGCAGTTTGCGCAGCAACTGGTTGATCTCGCTGATTGCCTGCCGGCCCTTGGGCGTGTCGGTACAACCGATGTACCCCGACAGGTACTTTTCCGCACCCCGGATCGGATAAAACTGCAGCTCATCCTCCGCAATACCCTGCTGTTGGGCCTGGTAGCGAATCTCCGGGCGGTAGCCCAGCAGGAAGCGCAAACGACCCAGGCGCTGCATCTGCAGCAGGCTGCCCAGGGCATCGTTGCCGTAGTGCGGGGTCAGCGCCTCGGCCGGCGCCCGTTTGAGCAACGCATCCAGGTACTCGCCATAGTTGCGTTCGGCAATCACGCCCAATTGCTCGCGACCGCTGGCCAGCAATTGCGCCAGGTCCACTTCGCCGTCGTGCAGGTAGGGGGCAATCACTTCATGATCGACCCGGCGCACGGCCAGGCCGTTACTCATGGCACGAAACACCGGGATGGAAAACGCGATCCAGCGCTCGCGTTCCCGGCTCCAGTTCAAGGCCGCATCGCACGTCAGGGAAGGCTCGTGGAGCATTTGCAGGGCGCGGGCGCGATTGACCCGCATCAGGACATGCCGGTATTGCGGCATGTCTGCGGTCAACAGGGGCAACAACTGGTCGATCACGCCCTGGCCCTTTTTCGGCCCTTCGAAAATCGTCAGTGGGGGCAGGTCGCGCAAGAGCCAGATCAGGGTTTCCCTGGGTTGGGCCATGGCCGAAGGCACCGGGCCGGCGAGCAGCCAAGCCATCGCGAACGTGCATGCGACCTTCACACCCCACGACAAGTTGTGCGGGGTGAGGGGCGCAAGCGGGCGCCTCAGCTTAGATGGCCCCGTCTTTGCGCAGCTGTGCGATCTGTTCCGTGTCGTAGCCAAGATCGTTGAGTACCTGCACATTGTGTTCGCCCAACTGCGGCCCGACCCATTGCGAAGTGCCAGGTGTCTCTGAGAGTTTCGGCACGATTCCCGGCATCTTGAAATCTTTGCCATCCGGCAGCTTCGCCTTCAAGAACATTTCCCGCGCCAGGTATTGCGGATCGCTGAACATGTCCTCGGCACTGAAGATACGGCTGGCGGGCACCTCGGCCTGATTCAACTGCTGCATGACCGTGTCCAGCGGCAGCGAGTTGACCCAGCGATCGATGACCCCATAAAGCTCGTCCCGGCGGCTGTCGCGCCCGTCGTTGCTGGCCAGCGTCGGGTCGTTGGCCAGGTCTTCGCGGCCGATGACCCGCATGAAGCGCTTGAAGATCGCGTCGCCGTTGGCGCCGATCTGCACGTGCTTGCCATCGGCGCTGGTGTGGATCGACGACGGCGTGATGCCCGGCATGATGTTGCCGGTACGTTCACGGATGAAACCGAACACGTCGAACTCCGGGACCATGCTTTCCATCATGGCGAAGATCGCTTCGTACAACGCCACATCGACCACCTGGCCGAGGCCGCCGTTGACTTCGCGATGACGCAGCGCCATCAGCGCCCCGATCACGCCCCACAGCGCGGCAATCGAGTCACCGATGGAAATCCCGGTGCGTACCGGTGGCCGGTCCTCGAAACCGGTGATGTAGCGCAGACCGCCCATGGACTCGCCGACGGCGCCGAAGCCTGGCTGATCCTTCATCGGGCCGGTCTGGCCGAACCCCGACAGGCGCACCATGACCAGCCTCGGGTTCAGTTCGTGCAGGACGTCCCAACCCAGGCCGAGCTTCTCCAGGACACCGGGGCGAAAGTTCTCGATCAGGATGTCCGCCTCGCCCAGCAGTTTTTTCAGGATCGCCAGGCCCTGCGGGTGTTTCAGGTTCAGGGTCAGGGACTTCTTGTTCCGTGCCTGGACGAACCACCAGAGGGAAGTGCCTTCGTACAGCTTGCGCCATTTGCGCAATGGATCGCCGCCATCGGGAGACTCGATCTTGATCACTTCGGCACCGAATTCACCGCAGATGCGCGAGGCAAACGGCCCGGCAATCAACGTGCCCAGTTCGATGATTTTCACCCCTGAGAGGGGTTTGGCGGATAACGACATGCTGAATCCTGTAGGACAAGGCTTGGCTGATAGAGCGTTTTAGCACAGCCAACCGTCCGGCGCGCAAGGTTGATGGTCAGCAATTCGTTGAATGCCCGTCGCATCGGTTAGACTTGCCGCCTTTCCACGTATCAAGAAGCCCGTTCATGGCCCAGCCGTCCACGACCTACAAGTTTGAACTGAACCTCACCGACCTCGACCGCAGCATCTACGAGTCAGTGAAGCAGACCATCGCCCGTCATCCGTCGGAAACCGAAGAGCGCATGGCCGTGCGCCTGCTGGCCTACGCCCTTTGGTACAACGAACAGCTGTCGTTTGGCCGCGGTCTGTCGGACGTTGATGAGCCGGCACTGTGGGAAAAGAGCCTGGACGATCGCGTCCTGCACTGGATCGAAGTGGGCCAGCCGGACGTCGATCGCCTGACCTGGTGCTCGCGCCGTACCGAACGCACCAGCCTGCTGGCCTACGGCAGCCTGCGTGTCTGGGAAGGCAAGGTGATCCCGGCGATCAAGAACCTGAAGAACGTGCACATTGCGGCCGTTCCGCAGGATGCCCTGGACATTCTGTCCAAGGACATGCCACGGGTGATCAAATGGGACGTGATGATCAGTGACGGGACGATTTTCGTGACCGACGACCGGGGTCAGCACGAAGTCCAGTTGCAGTGGCTGAGCGGCGAACGCGGCTGATTTTTCAGCGTATCGTCCGGTTTTATCCTACGTATCCAAGAGAAGCACCTGTCACCCCATGCGCATCGAACCTCGCCTGTTGCCCGAAACCCTGCCATTCCTCGGTGATCTGCCGCCGCTGCTGACGCGTCTGTACGCGGCGCGGGGCGTGCAGACCGAGGCTGAACTGGACAAGAGCCTGGCACGGCTGATTCCGTTTCAGCAGCTCAAGGGCATCGACGCGGCGGTCGATCTGCTGGTGACGGCCCTGGAGCAGCGCCAGCGGATTCTGATCGTCGGCGACTTCGACGCGGACGGCGCCACGGCCAGCACCGTGGGCACGCTGGGCCTGCGCCTGTTGGGCGCCGCGCATGTCGACTACCTGGTGCCGAACCGTTTCGAGTACGGCTACGGCCTGACACCGGAAATCGTCGAGGTGGCGCTGACCCGTGGGCCGCAGCTGTTGATCACCGTGGACAATGGCATCTCCAGCGTCGAGGGCGTGGCGGCAGCGAAGAAGGCCGGGCTCAAGGTGCTGGTCACTGATCACCACTTGCCGGGCGACGAGCTGCCGCTGGCCGATGCCATCGTCAATCCTAACCAGCCCGGTTGCGACTTTCCGAGCAAGGCACTGGCCGGTGTCGGGGTGATTTTTTATGTGCTGATGGCCTTGCGCGCGCGGTTGCGCAGCCTCGGCTGGTACAACAGCCAGCCGCAGCCGAATATCGGCGAGTTGCTCGATCTGGTGGCGCTGGGCAGCGTCGCCGACGTGGTGCCGCTGGATGCCAATAACCGGATCCTGGTGCACCAGGGCCTGGAGCGGATTCGCGCCGGGCGTGCGCGGCCGGGGATCAAGGCGATCCTCGAAGTTGCCAAGCGCGACCCTGCGCGCATCACCTCCACCGACCTGGGGTTCATCGTCGGTCCGCGCTTGAATGCGGCGGGGCGCCTGGATGACATGAGCCTGGGCATCGAGTGCCTGCTCACCGAGGATGCCGCTGTCGCCCGGGACATGGCCGCCCAGCTCGACGGCATGAACCAGGACCGCAAATCCATCGAACAGGGCATGCAGCGCGAGGCGCTGGCCCAGCTCAAGGATTTGCCGGTGGAATCGATGCCGTTCGGCCTGTGCCTGTTCGACCCCGAGTGGCACCAGGGGGTGATCGGCATCCTGGCGTCGCGCATGAAAGAGCGCTATTTCCGCCCGACCATCGCCTTTGCCGATGCCGGCGACGGCCTGCTCAAGGGCTCGGGGCGCTCGGTCCAGGGGTTTCATATCCGCGACGCCCTGAGCGTGGTCGCGGCGCAGCATCCCGACCTGATCAGCAAGTACGGCGGCCACGCGATGGCGGCGGGCCTGACGCTGCCCGAAGCGAATTTCCCGCTGTTCGCCGAAGCCTTCGACGCCGAAGTGCGCCGGCAATTGCGCGAAGAAGACCTGACCGGGCGCCTGCTGTCCGACGGTACGCTGGCGGTCGAGGAGTTTCACCTCGAGCTGGCCCGTGCCTTGCGCCATGCCGGCCCTTGGGGCCAGCACTTCCCGGAGCCGTTGTTTCACGGAGTGTTCCAACTGGTGGAGCAGCGCGTGGTTGGCGAGCGGCACCTCAAGGTGGTGCTCAAAAGCGAGTGCGGCTCGGTGAAGCTCGATGGCATCGCGTTCGGCATCGACCGCGATATCTGGCCGAACCCGACGATCAAATGGGTCGAACTGGCCTACAAACTCGACCTCAACGAGTTTCGCGGGGTTGAAACCGTACAGCTGATGATTGCCCACATCGAGCCGCGTTAAGCCATCGCGAGCCGGCTCGCCCCCACGGGATTTGCATGTGCCACGTGGAAGCGAGCCGGCTCGCGAAGCGATTTCCGTCCCGCGAATCCCGCGGAACCCTCCGCCATCCCCCATTGTCGACTAGGCTCTAAGCACTGCTTGATTGGCCTTGTGACGTCTTGTCGAATTGTTTGCCCGCGGGGGCGGGTGCTGCGCCTTCTTTCCTGTCACTCGTCGACTTGTCAAACAGAACCCTGGAGCCTGACCACTGATTCGAGAGGTGCCCCATGAGTCTGCTGCTTGAACCCTACACCCTTCGCCAACTGACCCTGCTCAACCGCATCGCGGTGTCGCCAATGTGCCAGTATTCCAGCGTCGATGGCCTGGCCAATGACTGGCACCTGGTGCACCTTGGCAGCCGTGCAGTGGGCGGCGCGGGGCTGATTTTTACCGAAGCCACGGCCGTGACGGCCGATGGACGCATCACCGCGCAAGACCTCGGTTTGTGGAATGACCAACAAATCGAACCGCTGCAACGCATCACGCGTTTCATTGCCGCCCAGGGGGCTGTCGCGGGCATCCAGCTGGCACACGCCGGGCGCAAGGCGAGCACCCATCGCCCATGGATCGGCAAACACGGCAGCGTCAAGCCCGAAGACGGCGGCTGGACCCCGGTCGGTCCGTCGCCCATTGCCTTTGACCCGCAACACACGCAACCCAAGCCGCTGGATGAAGGTGAAATCGCCGAGGTCATCCAGGCCTTCGTGGTGGCGGCACAACGTGCATTGACCGCCGGTTTCAAGGTGGTCGAGGTCCACGCCGCGCATGGTTACCTGCTGCATCAATTTCTCTCGCCGCTGAGCAACCAGCGGCGCGATCAATATGGCGGTTCGTTCGAAAACCGCATTCGTCTGGTGTTGCAAGTCACCGAAGCGGTGCGTGCGGTGTGGCCCGAGGAGCTGCCGGTGTTTGTCCGTGTCTCGGCCACCGATTGGGTCGAGGACGGCTGGAACCCTGATGAAACCGTGGAACTGGCGCGACGCCTGAGGGACCTTGGGGTGGACCTGATCGACGTGTCCTCGGGCGGCACGGCGGCCAACGCGGAAATTCCCACGGGCCCCGGCTACCAGACCCGTTTCGCCGAGCGGGTGCGCAAGGAATCCGGCATGGCCACCGGCACCGTCGGGATGATCACTGAACCGGCCCAGGCCGAGCACATTCTGCGCACGTGCCAGGCCGACATCATTTTCCTGGCCCGCGAACTGTTGCGCGATCCGTACTGGCCGCTGCACGCGGACGACGACCTGGGCGGGCGCAAGGCGGTCTGGCCGGCGCAGTACCAACGCGCGACCCACCGCGATCAGCCGATCCATGAGGCGGATTTGCGCGATTGATTGAATCGACACAACTCCGGCCGGGCTCCCCTGTAGGAGCAAGCTTGCTCCTACAGTTCAGGCCGGTACGGCGTGCGTGCGATTCAACCGCTTGTTGAACTCCAGCCACGCCCCCAGCAGGGCCATCAATCCGGCGCCCACCAGTGCAGTGAATATCTGCATGGCAAACGCGTCGTCGGTCATGGCGTTGATCATGTCGGCCAACGGTGCCAGCAGTACCCCGAGGCAGAAGATTTCCAGGGAGTAACGCCCCATGCGACAGGATTGTTGCGCCAGCCAGTTTTGCGTCCAGCCGGTGTCCGGCAGCAGCCTGGCCGTGACATACGCCATGGCCAGGAAATGCAGGAGCCGCACGGGGGACAGGTCGGTCTTGCTGATCGGGTACAGCAAGTTGCTCAGCCAGGCTGGCATCACGGCGTCGTGTATTTCCGGCCAACGCCAGGAGAGGGTGATCACGCCGGTGATGACCACGTACAAAGCCGCGCTGACAAATAACGGCTGACGGGCCAGCGGCCGGGTATCGGGCAAGCGCGCCTGCTGGCCGTGGCTGGCCGCGGCACCGCCGAGCACGAACAGCAACTGCCAGACGACCGGGTTGAAGTACCACACGCCATCCTTGATGGCCGCCAGGTTCCAGCCGAACCACGGCGCCAGCAGGTACACCGTCAACGACACCGCCACCGCGATCCAGGCCTTGTGCACCAGCAGCGGCAGCGCCAGCGGCAAACCGGCCAGCAACACGATGTACAGCGGCAGTGGGTCCATGAGGTTCGGTTTAAAGCGCAGCAGCAGTTCATCCGTGAGGGCCTGCTGCGGGTTGGTGATGAAATGCTGCATGCCCATTTCTTCCACCAGGTCCCGGGTTTCCACGTGGCTGTTGGCGAAGAACACGATGCCCATCAGCATCGCCAGAAGGAAAATGTGCACCACGTAGAGCACCCAGGCGCGGCGCAGGATTTTCAGGCAGGCGAACAGGTAACCGTCGCGCTTGAGGATTTTCCCGTAGGCCAGGACGGCGGCATAACCGGCCAGGAACACGAATATCTCGGCGGCGTCGCTGAAACCGAAGTTGCGCGGGGTGATTTGCCCCAGGGGGTTGTGCGGAACGTGATCCCAGAAGATGAAGATCAGCGCCAGGCCGCGGAAAAAGTCGATTCGGTGATCGCGTTCAGACGTCATGACAGCGGGCTCGTGAACGGGTGTTGATGTGAAGATTGCGCAGCGCCAGTGTCGCGCGCCGCACATAGCGGCGCGCAGGGTGGCGTGATTCGCCAATAAATGCAAAGTGGGGATATTACGGGATGTTGAAGTGTTGTTTAACCGCTGGTCCGAAAACGACCATGACCTGTGATTTCTGACAGTAGACAGGCGTGCCTGCAGCCAGGACTGTAGGCAGCAGTTAAACAGGGCTTTCAACATGCGACGGTTATGGAAAGGCTTTTCCAGCTATGCCGTGATTGGGGTCGCCAACACCCTCATTCATTGGCAGATGTTCTTCGTCTTGACCACGGCCGCCGAGCTCAGCCAGGCACTGGGCAATTTCCTGGCGTTTTGCGTTGCCGCCTCGTTTTCCTTCTATGTGAACGCCGTCTATACGTTCAACTCGCGGGTGTCGATGTGGCGCTACCTGCTCTTCGTCGGCTTCATGGGCATGCTCAGCTACGGCCTGGGCTTCATCGCTGACAGCTATGGCATACGCCGTCTGGTGACGGTCGTTACGTTTTCGCTGCTGAGTCTGTTCCTGGGTTTTCTCTACGCCAGGTTTGTCGTGTTTCGGGACGCTGAAGCTTGAACATTTCGCTGGTCGTGCCGGTGTACAACGAGGAGTTGGCCATTCAGGGATTCTATCGAGCGGTGCGCAATGAACCTTCCCTGAGTGCGCACCGGATCGAAATCATATTCATCAACGATGGCAGCTCCGATAGCACGGCGGATCTGGCCCAGGCCATCGCGCTGCACGATGCCGATGTGGTCTTGATCAATTTCTCGCGCAACTTCGGCAAGGAGCCCGCGTTGTTCGCCGGCCTGGAGTACGCCAGTGGCGATGTCGTCATCCCCATGGACGTTGATCTGCAAGACCCGATAGACGTTATTCCAAGATTGATCAGCGAATGGCAAAACGGCGCCGACGTCGTACTGGCCAAACGTCTTCATCGGTCCTGCGATAGCCTCCTCAAGCGTCATTTTGCGGCTTTGTTCTATCAATTGCTCAACCGGATGGCTTCGACCCGCATCGAAGAAAATGTGGGCGACTTTCGCTTGATGGACAGGAAAGTCGTGGAGGTGATCAAGGGCCTGCCAGAGCAGCAGTTGTATATGAAGGGCGTGTTGTCCTGGGCTGGGTTCACAACATCCATTGTCGAATACGAGCGGGCTCCACGGGCTGTCGGGCGGAGCAAGTTCAATGGTTGGAAGTTGTGGAACCTGGCGCTGGAAGGCATCACTTCGTTCAGCACCGTGCCGCTGCGGGTCTGGTCCTACGTGGGCGGCGTCATTTCGCTGATGGCGCTGGGCTATGCGGTCTACATGGTGCTGGACAAGCTGCTGTTCGGCAACGATGTGCGCGGGTACCCGTCGCTGATGACTGCAGTTCTGTTTCTGGGCGGAGTCCAACTGATCGGTATCGGCATTCTTGGCGAATACATCGGGCGGATCTATATGGAGGCCAAGCATCGGCCGCGGTATGTGATCAAGGACATCGTGAGAGGTCAGAACGTGCAGGCTGACCCTCTCCCGATGCAGAGAGTGAAATGACCGCGGCGCCACGCCTGATGGACGGCCTGGCCAGCAAGCAGCGTTGGCGCGGGTACCCGCTGGCACTTTTTGCGCTGGTGGCGCTGGCCTTCATCGTCAGGTTCCATGGCATTGCGATTCCCGTCATCTGGTTCGACGAAAGTTTCAGTCTGCTGCTGGCCGAACGATCCCCTGGGCAAATCTGGAACATTACAGCGGGCGATGTTCATCCACCCTTGTATTACGTGATGCTGCATTACTGGATGTGGCTGTTTGGCAGGGGTGCGGCGAGCGTGCGCACGCTCAGCGTGACGCTGGACATCGGCACCTTGCTGCTGTGTATGCAACTGATAAGCCTGGTCGCCAGCCGCCGGGCCGCCTGTATCGCCGGCTTGCTGTTTGCGCTGCTGCCCATATCGATCCGTTACAGCCAGGAAGCGCGCATGTATACGCTGATCGGTTTCTGGCTGATGGCGGCGACTGTCGTGCTGGTCTGCTGGGGGCGGCAACCGCACTTCAAACGCTATCCGGTGATGTATGTGCTGTTGATGGCGGCGGCGTTTTACACCCACTACTTTGCCGCGCTGTGCGTGTTGGTGCATTGGTTGTATTGGTCGGGGCTGGGCAGCGGCGCTTCCGTGTTACTGCCCGCGCGGCAATGGTTGACGGCTAACGTCGCGATTGTCGTGCTGTATTTGCCCTGGGTGCCGAACTTTGTTCGACAGGTGTCACACAGTCAGGGCATCGAGTGGATCGCGCCGTCGACCTGGCAATTGCTGCCTGAATTCTTTGCGCGATCGGCCGTTATGATTTCAGTCACGAACCAAGGGGCAGGATGGGCGCTTGGGGTTTCGGCGTTGATCCTCGCCTGCGCAGGGCTGGCATTGCGTGACCGGCGACGGGAGCGTCGAGCGATGTGGCTGCTCATCCATTACGGGTTTTTGCCGGTCATTGTCCTGTTCACGCTGTCTTGGGTCGTTCCCATTTTCGTATCCCGATACCTGCTCTTCTGCGTCGTGGGTTTGCCCATGGTCGTCGCCATTGCCCTGGATAAACTGGCGGAGCATCGCCCGCTCTGCGCTTTCCTCTGCCTGTGCCTGGCGGTGGCAGGCGAAACCTATGGATTGCAGCGAGTCTACGCACAGCAGGATTCATTGGAGGGAACGTTCGTTCGTTACGTAGGCAGGGTCGACATCGTGGTAGAAGAGTTGAAACGCCAGGCCGACAGGAGCGATGAGGTCGTTGTCGACGGGTTCTTCTGGTATCTGCCGTTCAGTTACTACAATGACACCGGGGTCCAGCCGAGGCTCTACACGACCGACCCGCCGATCAAGGGCCAGGGCCCGTGGTTGTTCATTCCCCAGGAGCGGATTCTTTCCAGCGACCTGTCATCCGTCACGTTTCACTCGGACAGAGTCTGGTGGGTGAACAATCGACTCGATCTGCAAAGCGTCCCGCCATTCCCCGAGGGTTGGAGGTGGATGAGGACTATTAAGGCCGGGCGCATCGGCGTGCATCTGTTCGTTCGGGAACACCGCGCTGAAAGCCCCCAGGCCTCCAGCGCCGTGCGGTGATGTCACGCCGCTGCCACGTCATTAGGCTCAAAACTGTCCGCCCGCGCCATCTGCCACATCCGCGAATAGAATTCGCCGTTCACTTCGCCGGTCAGCAGTTCCCCTGGCTTGAGGAAGACGTGCAACTGCGAGAACAGCTTGATCTCGGTCGCCGACATGCGTCGCACCAGGTGCTTGGCCGACAGTTGCGACGGGTGTTCGAGGCCGGCGGCGGCGAGCATTTCGGCCAGGCCCTTGAGGGTGTTGCGGTGGAAGTTGTAGACGCGCTGGGCCTTGTCCGGCACCACCAGGGCGCGCTGGCGCAGGGTGTCCTGGGTGGCGACGCCGGTCGGGCACTTGTTGGTGTGGCAGCTTTGCGACTGGATGCAGCCGATGGCGAACATGAAGCCGCGCGCCGAGTTGGCCCAGTCGGCACCGATGGCCAGGACGCTGGCGATGTCGAAGGCGCTGACGATCTTGCCGCTGGCGCCGAGTTTGATCTTGTCCCGCAGGTTCAGGCCGACCAGGGTGTTGTGCACGAACAGCAGGCCTTCGCGCATCGGCACGCCGATGTGGTCGGTGAACTCCACCGGCGCAGCGCCGGTGCCGCCTTCCTTGCCATCGATGACAATGAAGTCCGGCAGGATGCCGGTTTCCAGCATCGCCTTGGCGATGCCCATGAATTCCCAGGGATGGCCCAGGCACAGTTTGAAGCCCACCGGTTTGCCACCCGACAGTTCACGCAACTGCTGGATGAACTGCATCAGTTCGATCGGCGTGGAAAACGCGCTGTGTCGCGATGGCGAGATGCAGTCTTCGCCCATCAGGATGCCCCGGGTCTCGGCGATTTCCCGGGTGACTTTGTGTTTGGGCAGAATCCCGCCGTGGCCGGGTTTGGCGCCCTGGCTCATCTTGATCTCGATCATCCGCACTTGCGGTGTCTGCGCCTGGGCGGCAAAACGTTCCGGGTCGAAGCGACCGTCTGCGGTCCGGCAACCGAAATAGCCGCTGCCGAGTTCCCAGGTCAGGTCGCCGCCGTTTTCCCGGTGATAGGCACTGATGCTGCCTTCGCCGGTGTCGTGGGCGAAGTTGCCGAGCTTGGCGCCCTGGTTCAGCGCGCGAATGGCGTTGGCGCTGAGCGAGCCGAAGCTCATGGCCGAGATGTTGAACACCGAGGCCGAATACGGCTGCGTGCACTGCGGGCCGCCCACCGTGACGCGGAAACTGCTCGGGTCGCTCAACGGTGCCGGGCGCATCGAATGGCCGATGAATTCGAAGCCGGACTGATACACGTCGATCAGGGTGCCGAAGGGTTTGTCGGCGCTTTCGTTCTTGGCCCGCGAGTAGACCAGCGAGCGCTGGGCCCGGGAGAAGGGCAGGGCGTCGCTGTCGGATTCGAGCAGGTACTGGCGGATTTCCGGGCGAATCCCCTCGACCAGATAACGGATGTTGCCCAGGATCGGGTAATTGCGGCGCACCGCGTGAGGGCTTTGCAGCAGATCGAACACGCCGATCAGGCTGAGCACCAAGGTGACGGCGGTGATTGGCCAGAGCCAGTCATGCTCCAGGAAGGGCAGGCTGGCGAGGGTGAAGATCACGCACGCGGCAAAGAAGGCATAGCGGCTCAGGAGTGACAGGCTCATACGGTTTCCTTGGTTCGGACTCAATAGCGTGGCTGATGACAACATTGTGAGAGCGAGCCCTGCTCGCGAAAGCGTCGGGTCAGTCGACGTCAAGGTTGAATCAACAATCGTATTCGTCGGAGTGCCGCCCAGAGTCGGCTCGCTCCCACATGAAGGCTGCGCAATCAGGCATTTTGCGCCTGCAGAAAAATCGAAAACAGCTCCGACTGGGACTTGATCCCCAGCTTGCTGTACATGTGTTTCTTATGGACTTTCACGGTTTCGACGGAGATTTCCAGCTTGCGGGCGATTTCCTTGCTCGAGCAGCCGCTGAGCATCAGGCGCCCGACGTCCAGCTCCCGGGCGGTCAGTTGAGCGCCCTTGAGTTGCTGCACCGAGGCTTCCAGTTGCACTCGCCAGTCACCCTGCACCGGCGCGGGCGCGAGGGCCACGACCTCGTTGATTTCGTACGGCAGGCGCTGGCGCAACAGGCCGAGCACCCACGGCTGGATCAACGACAGCAGGGCAATCTGCCCGGCGCTGAAGCGTTGCTTGCTGCCCAGTGACAGACACAGCGTGCGCTCGCCTTCGAGCTGACAATTAAACTGGATTTCGTCAGCCACGACATTCACACGAAAGTATCGTTGATAGTACTCGGTGAGTTCGAAATGCTCCGGTGCCACTTCCGATAAACGGTAGAGGCCGGTGCGCGACTGCTCGCGACAGGCGATGTAGAACGGGTCGAGCAGGTACAGGCCGCGCAGGTAATCCTGGAACAACGGGTCGGGGCCGCCATCTTCGCCGGGGCACTCGGCGAACACCTGCGGGTGTTGATCGGCGCTGAACAGCAGCGCGACCCAGCTGTCACAGGGCACGTATTGATCGAGCAGGCGCACCAGTTGCGTCCAGAAATTGGGCTTGTCCAGTGCGTCGATCAGTTGCCCTACCGAACGGTGCCAGGCGATGTCGTCCAGCGCGAGTGTCATGGCTCTACCCCTATGGTGTTACCCCGGCCGCGTGATTCCCTGGCCGGTTGCTTGCTGCGCATACTGGCGCACAGACACCGACCGGGCAATCTTTCTGCCGCCCGGCCACCAGAACAAGGGATACCCATGAAGGTCGAACTCGCCCAATTGGCGGGCCGTGACAACGACACGGCTTACAACCTCGAACGCGCACTGGCAGCGATTGCCGGCTGCGCGGCCGACACGCACTTGATCATGTTTCCGGAAAGCCACCTGATGGGCTTCCCGTCGGCCGCTACCGTCGCCGCCGTGGCGGAACCGCTGGACGGCACGAGCGTCAGCGCGATTGTCGCTGCGGCCCGTGAACGCAATGTGGCCGTGGTGATCGGCACCGCCGAAAATGATAACGGCCGGTTCTTCAACACCACCCTGCTGATTACCCCCGAAGGCATCGCCCTGAAATACCGCAAGACCCATCTGTGGGCCTCGGATCGCGGCGTGTATGAAGCGGGTGACCGCTACGCCACCTGCCTGTGGAACGGTGTGCGGGTCGGGCTACTGATCTGCTACGACATCGAATTCCCGGAAACCGCCCGCGCCCTGGCGCAACTGGGCGCCGAACTGTTGATCGTCACCAACGGCAACATGGACCCCTACGGCCCGACGCACCGCACCGCGATCATGGCCCGCGCCCAGGAAAACCAGGCGTTCGCGGTGATGGTCAACCGGGTGGAGGCGGGTGACGGCGGCTTGCTGTTTGCCGGCGGCAGTGCGCTGGTCGATCCGCTGGGCACATTGCTGTTCGAGGCCGGCCGCGAGGAAGGTCAGTTCGCGGTGGAACTGGACCTGAACCGACTGAAGGCGGCGCGCCAGGATTATCGCTACCTGGATGACCAGCGGCTGAAGCTGCCGGGGACAGTGGTTGAGCATGCTTGTGGGTTGCGGGAGTTGCTGATTCCCAACGGCTGATCCGCAGTTTTGTGCCGGTCGGGCCGACGCCATCGCGGGCAAGCCCGCTCCCACAGGGATCTGCGGTGGATACCGGCGTCGTGAACGCCACACAACCTGTGGGAGCTGGCTTGCCAGCGAAGAGGCCCTGCCAGACAACACTTTTGCTTGAACCGAAGAACAATAAAGCAACACCCGAAAACCCTGCGCCGAACTCGGCTCTGCCATAAATCCAATAATTCCGGAGTAGTCGCTCATGGCTCGTTTGCAACGCACCCTTTCATTGGGGTCGGTGGTGCTGTTTGGCATCGCCTACATGACGCCGATCATTGTGCTCGGCACGTTCGGCATCCTCGCTCAATCCACCGAAGGCAGCGTGCCGGCCGCGTACCTGGCGGCACTGGTGGCGATGTTCTTCACCGCCATGAGCTACGGCCGCATGGCGTCGGCATTTCCCGTGGCCGGCTCGGCCTACAGCTATGTGCGCAAGGCCATCAGCCCCAAGCTGGGGTTCATTGCCGGTTGGGCGGTGTTGCTCGACTACCTGTTCCTGCCGATGGCGATCTGGCTGATCGGTGCGGCGTACCTGTATTCCGCGTTCCCGGTGGTGCCGCAATGGGTCTGGGTGCTGGCGTTCATCGGCATCACCAGCGCGATCAACATCGTCGGGCTGAAACTGGCCAATGGCATCAACGCCTTGTTGATGCTGGTGCAGTTTCTGGTGCTGATCGCCTTCGTTGCGTTGTGCGTGCATTACGTCGCGGGCGATGCGAGCACGCCTCTGTGGTCGATGAAACCGTTCTTCAATGGCGACATGCAGATGCCGCTGATCATGAGCGGCGCCGCCATCGCCTGTTACTCGTTCCTCGGTTTCGACGCGGTCAGTACCCTCACCGAAGAAACCCGTGACCCGCGCCGCACCATCCCGCGAGCGATCATGCTGATCACCCTGATCGGCGGGCTGATCTTCGTCGGCGTGTCGTACTTCGTGCAGATCGCGCACCCTTCGTTCCAGTTCGACAGCGTCGACTCGGCGGCTTATGAAATTGCCCGCAACATCGGCGGCGACCTGTTCGTGTCGATCTTCCTGATCGGCCTGATCGTCGGCCAGTTCGCGTCGGGCCTGTCGGCCCAGGCCAGTGGTTCGCGCCTGTTGTTCGCCATGGGCCGCGACGGTGTGTTGCCCAAGTCCTTCTTCGGCACCTTGCACGAACGCTTCGGCACGCCGATCAACAGCATCCTGCTGTGCGCGGCCGTCGCCCTGCTGGCGTTGAAACTGGACGTCACCACCTCGACCTCGTTCATCAACTTCGGCGCGTTCCTGGCCTTCAGCCTGGTCAACCTGTCGGTGATCTTTCACTACTGGATCGGTGGTGAGAAAAAAGGGCTGCGCGAGTTCGTGCTGTTCCTGTTGTTCCCCTTCATCGGCCTGGCGGCAGACTTGTGGCTGATGGTCAGCCTCGATCACCTGGCGATCTACCTGGGCCTGAGCTGGCTGGCGATCGGCGTGGTGTACCTGGCGGTGCTGACCGGTGGATTCCGCCGCCAGCCGCCGGAGATGGATTTCCAGGAAGCGACGTAAGCGCAAACCTCCACCCCCGGTAGGAGCGAGCTCCCACGGGGGTGTTTTTTCGGGGTGACGGCGCGAGGGCACTCATGTGATCCTTGCGCTTTCCCCTGAGGTCAACGCCGCGCCATGAGTCTTTCGCCCCGTATCATCCGCATCGCCGCCGCCCTGCTGATCGGTCCTGACGGCCGTACCCTGCTGGTGCGCAAGCGCGGCACCGAGGCCTTCATGCAACCGGGCGGCAAGATCGAGGCCCATGAACAACCGGTTCAGGCCCTGGCCCGCGAGCTGGAGGAAGAGCTGGGCTTGATCATCGATCCGGCACACGCCACTTACCTGGGGCCCTTCTCGGCACCGGCGGCCAACGAGCCGGGGTTTGTCGTACAGGCCGAGCTGTTCCAGCTGACGATCGATTCGCCGGTCACCCCGGCGGCGGAGATCGAAGAAGTGCGCTGGATCGACCCGGCCACTGACGGCAACCTCAGTCTGGCGCCATTGACACGCGACCTGATCCTGCCGTTTTATCGAGCCTCGATGACCGCCATCGCCTGATCATCCACCGGCCAGGGACTGCGCCCATGATTCCGCTTCAAGACCTGCTGATCTTCGCTGCTGCTGCCTTGCTGATGGTGCTGACCCCAGGGCCGAACATGATCTACCTGATCTCCCGTTCGATCTGCCAGGGGCGCAAGGCCGGGGTGACTTCCCTGCTCGGCGTGGTGGCGGGTTTTTTCGTGCACCTGTTCGCGGCAGCGGCGGGGCTGACGGCGGTGTTCCTGGCGGTGCCGCTGGCCTATGAGGTATTGAGGTGGGCCGGTGCGCTGTACCTGTTGTGGCTGGCCTGGCAAGCCGTCAAGCCGGGGGCGCGGTCACCCTTCGAAGCGCGTCAGTTGCCGCCGGACTCCTCGCGCAAACTGATCACCATGGGCTTTCTGACCAGTGCCCTGAACCCGAAAATCGCGGTGTTCTACCTGTCGGTGTTTCCGCAGTTCATTTCGCCTGAGCACGGGTCGGTGTTCACCCAGAGCATGCTCCTGGGGCTGACCCAGATCAGCGTCAGTTTCTGCGTCAACCTGCTGATCGCGATATTCGCCGCAGGCATTGCGTCGTGGTTCGTCAACAACCCGACCTGGTTGTCGGTGCAACGCTATTTCATGGGCTTTGTGCTGGCCGGGCTGGCGCTGCGGCTGATGTTCGAGCAACGGCGAGCGGCCTGATAAGGGAGCGGGGTCATTTGACGGCGCTGACCCCATCCAGGGTCGAGAACGAAGTGTCCTTGGCTGTCAGCAGGAAATCGCGCATGTACGGCGCATCCAGCATGTCTGCACGAATCCCCGCGTACAACGTCGCAAACAATCCTTTCTCACCCAGGCGCTTGGCCTTGACGTAGCCCCGCGAGCTGTATTCGTGCAACGCCCAGTGCGGCATGCCGCAAACCCCACGGCCGCTGGCCACCAATTGCATCATCATCACCGTCAGTTCCGAGGTGCGGACCTGCGCCGGTTCGATGTCGGCCGGTTCCAGGAAACGGGTGAAGATGTCCAGCCGGTCTCGCTCGACCGGGTAGGTGATCAGGGTTTCCGTGAGCAGGTCTTCGGGAACGATGTACGACTTGTTCGCCAGGCGATGCTGATTGGCGACCGCCAGCATCGCTTCGTAGGTGAACAGGGGCACATAGGTAATGCCGGCGATGTCCAGCGGGTCGGAGGTCACCACCAGGTCCAGGTCGCCTCGGGCCAGGGCGGGCAGGGGGGCGAAGGAGAAACCCGACGCCAGGTCGAGTTCGACTTCCGGCCAGGCATCGCGGAACTGGTCGATGGTCGGCATCAGCCATTGGAAACAGCTGTGGCATTCGATTGCCATGTGCAAGCGCCCGGCGGTCCCGCCGGCCAGCCGCGCGATGTCGCGCTCGGCGCCCCGCAGCAATGGCAGGGTGGCCTCGGCCAGTTGCAGCAAACGCAAACCGGCGCTGGTGAACCGCACCGGTTTGGTCTTGCGCACGAACAACGGCATCCCCAGCCGTTCCTCGAGCTCCTTGAACTGGTGGGACAGCGCCGACTGCGTCAGGTGCAGGCGCTCGGCCGCTTCCACCAGGCTGTCGGCTTCGCGCAGGGCGTGCAGGGTTTTCAGGTGACGGATCTCAAGCACCGGGGGCTCCATGAACAAAACTTGATGACAGCGCATAAAGGTTGAGTTTGTCTCATGTTGGGTGGGCTGTCGATAACCTGTTTCGCCTGGCCTGTGAGAGAGCCCCCGGTTTTCCCTTACAGCTTTTCAAAGTGCGACAGCACCGCCGATTTTTTGCCGATGTCGGCGTAGGGCAGGTCGGCATTGTCCGCATGGGTCAGGAAACGATGCTCGGGCAGCTTCAAATGGGCTTTCTCGAAAGCACCCAGGGTCGCCGAGGCCTTGGCATAGTGGAAGTGGGCGTACCACAGCACTTTCGCCGGCGTCTGTGTCAGGTCCCAGATTTCGTATTCCTGCATGAAGTCGCTGCGGCCATCCCGGCGTTTGCCCAGGTTGGCGATGGGGCGAGTCTTGCGGATCTCCACGGCCTTCTGATCGACCAGGTCGGCGAGCATGCCATCGGTAGGCTGGCGGGTCTGCAGCGACTGGCGGGTTCTCATCGCACGCCCGGTGGCCGTCAACTCCGTGGCCTTGCCCCGCAGCTGGACAATGATCGGGTTTTGCGGTGCAAGCGTCTCGATGCTCCGCGCACGCTGGCTCAGCTCATTCGCTTCGCTGAGCATCATGTGCTCCAGATCGACCGGCAGCATGTTCTGTGCCGCGTAGGCCTGCACCCGTGTCAGGTAGGTCTCTTGTGAATCCAGGCGCTGACGCGCTTCCGCCACTAACGACTCAAGGTTGCGTTCAACGGCAGCGGCCGCTCGGGTTCGTGGGTTCAACAAGCGGGATTTGCCATTGGCGGCGAGCTCCCAGATTTCGTTGTATCCACCTTGACCGGTCACGGTGTACTGCGGTCTTCCGCTGGTGGAGGTCGTGCGCTCCACGCCAATCAGCAGTTGGTCGTCTTCGGTCACGAACACCTTTTTTGTGCGTACCCCGGGTGCAGCGGCCGGTGGTGGAAGGTCGAGGGCCTTGCGCGCGCGTTCGGTCATTTTATCGATACAGTCGAGCAGGGTCGGCACGGCGTCCAGATGAAAGTGCTGCGGGTAGCTGGCCGTCCACGCCTGCAGATCGCGACGGAATCGACTGTACTGGTCGATGCAGTCCTGCAGAATCTGGTTGCGCTGCGCCCGGGTGGCCGTCACCTCCGGCAGGCTGAACTGAGTGAAAAAGGCCCGGTCGACCTGGTCTCGCTTGACCATCGCCTGGTTTTGCAACAGGAGCCACGACACTTCGCTCGTCGCGTCGTAGCGCGTCACGGTTTCCAGCAAGTGACCGGTTCTGAGGTAAAGAAGGGTGGTGTCATTCAGGCGCCCGCTCAGCTCGGTGACTTCCCGGGTCATGTGGGCTTTATCGGCACTGATGGTAATGCGCTGGTACCAATGGTTGAGGTCCCGCCGACGGGCCTCGATCGTGTCGAATGCCTGGAGAATCTCCAGACGCAACTTCCTGATGTCCTCCAGCAGCCGCATGCGGTCGGCGAAGGCCTCGGCAGGGATGGTGTCCAGTTTCGCCGTCAGGGCATCCATACGGTCGATCACGGGATCGGCCCGATGACTGGCGAAGATCAGCCGGAGTTTGTATCGGTCGGTCATCAACAGCGCATCGTTGCTCTGGAATTCCAGGAGTGCGCGTCGCTTGTTGCCGTGGGTGAGCGGCAGCAGGTCCGCCAGTGTCTGATAGTGCCGGCCGACCATTTCGATGTCGGCGCTGCAGGCTGTTTCGGCGGCTTGCATCAGCGCCCCGAGACGCTCCGGGGGCGCGCTCCTGTAAGCGGCCAGCGCGGTGTCGGTCAGCTTGACCCGGTCATTGATTCGAACGGCGAGTTCGTCGGCCGCTTCGGTCAAGGCGTGGTGACGACGAAACGCCTGGTCCGCCCACCAGCGCGGCAGGCGTTGGCGAATGGCGTCCGGCCAGATCGGGTCCAGCGCGTTGGCCACGTGCCCAAGCACGTTGCCGCCGCCGAGACCGCCGCCGTCGAACGTCGTGCCGTACACACCGAACCAGGTGTCCCATTGGCCCGCTTCATCCAGAGCAATCGGTTGTTTGTAGGTTTTGCGGCTGTTGCCGAACAACCGCCACTGGCGCAGATCCTTGCTCAACTGCACCTGGAATACCCGACCCTGACGGACAATGAAGTCACCGTCAGCGTGTCGGTAGACATTGCGGTAAAGGCCATGGGTAGCCGGTTGCAGACCGACCAGCGCGATGGGGTGCTCGTATTCGTAGCCGGCGAAACGTGCCACGACCTGTCGGGCCTTGCGCATGGACGGTGGCTGTAATGCGCCGGCACTGGCCGTCAGGGCACGCAACTGACGCGTGCGGGTCAACTGGCGCGCTTCAGTGGCGAGTGAGGACGTGGCCGCCTCGCCGGGCAGCAGGTCCATGGCGGCGTCGATCAGGCACAGCAGCACGGTCTGCAGTTCCGCCAGGCCATCGCCGACGTTGCCGCGAAGAAATGCCGCGACGGCCTGATTCGCCGCGTTCCAGGCATCGTAGAGCGCAATCGCGGTGCCGACGAAGGGCACCACCCCGAGGGCCATCTTGATGTAGTTGAAGGCGCGCGGACCTTCCAGCGCGTAACGCTCAAGGGACAGCGCGGCATTGGAGCGTGAAGTGTCGCGATGGGCGATGATCAGGCGACCCATATGGGCGTCGAGCAGATGCGCGGCCAAAGAGGTGGAGGCCGGCCACGGCGCGCCGATTTCGATCATGCCGTCGAAGTATCGGCGCACGGCTTCGTTGAGGCGACTTTCATGGGCCCTGGCATCGCCGCCCAAGGCCCGGCCGGCCAGGTAGCGGATCATCCTGTCCTGCTGGCACAAACTGAACAGCGCCTTGCGCGCCGCCTCGCGGGAGTCGTAGCGGCGCAGGAAACGGCCGTCGGGGCCGTCGGGCAGGTACAGCAGGGTCACGCCGCTGACCTGTTCTTCGATGAACGTCACGCCCGACAAGGTGCTCGGGCCTTCGCCGGACGTGTCCTTGCCCCCTGCGCTCAGCCGTGCCGGCAGCAGGACGATGCGTTTGCCGTGGGCGCGCCACCCCGCCGGGGTATTGGCATCGATGGCAATGTTCAGGATCTGCAATTCTTCGCTGTCGATCTGTTTCTGCAGCCGCGCGCATTCACCCTGCAGTTTGAGCATCAGGCGCCAGGGCTCGATCAGGGATTCGCGACGGTGCTCCCGGACGAATACCGGCTCGCTGAGCGCACCCTTGAACGCGTCGAGAATCTGTTGCTCGTAGGCCTTGGGCAGGTCGAGTTCCGGCAGGATCTTGCGCAGGTAGGTCGGCGTGATGCCATTGAGCAGGCGAATGCGCTCCTTGTCGTTGTCGGCGGTAATTTCCCGGTGCATCAGGACCAGGCGCTGCGACAGGGGGTCCTGTTGCACCGACAGGGCGCTGTCGATGTTCAGTTGGGCCAACGCTTCGAGTGACATCCTGCTGCGTGTGGCACTGGCCACCATGACCGTGGTCCGCACCGGGCCGGTGGGGCCTGCGGAGTAACGGGTCTCCCAGGTGACCGCATCGGGGATGTCCAGTTGCACATCGAACGCGCCCTTGACCGAGAAGTCCTGGCGCAATCGGGCTTGCAGGTGTTTGCGGGTGAACTCGCTGCGCGGTTCCAGGGCGAGGGTCAGCAACTCGTGGCTGCGCTTCATCGCCTTCAGGTAGGCCTCGATCAAGGCCTTGAGTGCACCGCGATCGGCTACCGGCAGCCGCTGCAGCCAGTCGGGCAGGTGGTCGGCCAGGGCGGCGCTGCGGTCCTGCTCCAGCCGGTGGGCAAAGGCCAGGTTTCTGGCCGCATGCACTGGAACCTGCAAGGTCGCCAGGGCCAGGACGCGCAGGGTTTCCAGTCGTTCGGCACGTTGCGGCGCGTCGTCGGCAATGGCGTTGGCGCGCTTTTCGAAGTCGTTGGTCAGTTGTTTCAAGCCATGCTCGAGCGCGTCGCCAGTGATGGCTTGCCATTGCAGGGTCGCGCCCTTGGCCGCAGCCGTCATCTTGAAGAGCACACGTTCCAGCTCGCGACGGTTGGCGAAGCGTTGCAGTCCGCCGCCATTGCCCGGCCAATAGATCAGCACGCTGTGGGGTGAGTCGGCGTCGGCGAGCGCATCGGCCGCGCTCACGACAAAGACGCCGTCCAGTGCCTGGGGCACGACGCGAGGGGTGTCACCGATCTGTTCGGGTGCCGACAAGCTCAGGCTGGCGGCCACCGGGGCCGTGTCGGTGCGCTCGAGCAGGGACATCAGCAGGTGGTGCTCATCGTCACTGAGTTGCCCGAGCAAGCGTTGCACGGCGGCCTCGGCCTTCAGACCTGCCCGGTGAGCACTGTGAAGGGCTGTGAATTCAGGCTCGAAACTCGCGGCACGTGGCCGGTGGAGCAAGGAGACGGCGGCTTTATCGGCGTCCTGCTCGGCCTTCTCCAGGGCGTTGAGCCAGTCCTTGAACGGTTGCAGGCCGGCGCCATTGCCGACTTGCACGATCAGGCGGTCGAGCGCGTCATGTTGCCGGTTCAGGGCCGCCTGGCGCGAAGACCAGGGGATGTCGGCATACAAGCTGCCGAACAGCGGTTGTTCGCTGCTCCGATCCTCATGCTGCGTGACATCGAGCCTGGGCGGTGACGCGATGACGGGGCTGTTGCCACGTTGTCGATCCACCTCGTCGGCCTGGAGCAGGGATTGCGCAGCCTGTTCCGCCAGGTTGGGTTTGCCTCGGGTGCCATTGCGCAGCGCGCTGATCTGAGCCTGCTGATGACTGGCGAACAGGTCGCTGGCACCGGTCGGCATGGGGGCACTCTTCGCACTGTATTCAACACTCAGGTTGTCGTTGGGCAGGCCCTGCGGGACGAGCGCCTGCCGGGTCAGCCAATCCTCCAGGTCGCTGCGCTTGCCGAAGGCCTGGATGGCCACCGGATGGCTGGGCAGGTACAGCCAATGCTCGCCATCGGCCGTCGGACCACGGCTGATGGCCCATGCGCCCGTGAGTTTGAGGCGGCTTTGATTACTGAGCACCAGCGCCAGTTGTTCGGTGCGCAGGGGCGGAGCATTCGGTGGCATCGTCTCGACCTCGGGGTCAATGATCGACAGCAGCGGCCCGAGCTGTTGCGCCGTCAGGGCCTTGCGGGCGAAGGCCAGATGAACGGCGGCCTCGAAGTGATTGCGGTACAGCTCAATGGCGCGGGTCTGTCGCGACACCGCCGTGCCGGGAGCGCGGGCGCTCCAGAAGTCGCGCCAGCGCCGGTTGTGTGCCTGCTCCGGATTGAGCGTCTTCAGTCGCTCGAGCATTTGCCGGGGCGTCAGTGACGACAGCGAATGGCTGCGAGGCAGGCCGGTGATTCGCCAGTGCGGGTCCGGCGCGCTGTCCAGCTGCGGGTGCTGAAAGGCAAAGGCGCAGGCGTGCGTCAGCGAAATGAAGCGTTCGGGCTGGGCGCCGGTGGCAGGGAGCAGGAGCCCGGCGTGCACGCCGTCCAGATCGAGCTGTTGACTGAGCAAACCGTCGACCGTGTCGCGGATGGACGGCACGCCGGCGAACAGCTCGCGCAAACCCTCGCAGCACGCGCGCCAGCGCGCCAGGGCGCTGAGCATCAGGCTTTCATCGTGGTGGCCGGGCAGGCTTGAGAAGGGCGGCATGACCAAAGGTGCGGGGGCAGGGAGGTCGGGCAGGCGTCTATCGGTCATGGGGGCATGGCTCGGTGTGGGGGCGGGAAGTCCGTCCCGTGAGCGAGCCATTTAAGAAAAATGCCGGGTGGTGTTGGCACTACATAGTTACCGCGCAGAGTGCCGGCACCGACCACTCGGCAATCTTCATCAAACTGTCACGCAACTGTGGCAGCGCGCTTGAACAAACTTCATCAGACTCGCGCTCTACTGGGGTTCTGCGTTTCGGTGTTTCTTCATGTGTGCACGATTTTTTTCCACCGTGGTTTTTCTGGCCGCGTTGTTGTTCGGCCTGCCGTCGTTGGCGGCGTCTCGATGCGATGTCAATGTTCCGACCGAACGGGTCGATCTGGCGCAGGTCAGCCTGGCCTACCAGAGCATCGGCCGTGCCTCGGATCCGGCCCTGCTGCTGGTGATGGGCCTGGGTGGGCAACTGATTCACTGGCCCGATGAAGTGGTGGTCGCGCTGTGTCAGCAAGGTTTCCGGGTGATTCGCTATGACAATCGCGATGTCGGCCTGTCGACCTGGCGGCAGGCGCCGGCCGAGGCCAACCTGGCGTTCGAAGTGCTGCGCTACAAGCTCGGCCTGCCGGTGGCGGCCCCGTATTCGCTGACGGACATGGCCGACGATGCGCTGAGCCTGATGACGGCCTTGCACGTCGAGCAATTCCACGTGCTGGGCGCGAGCATGGGCGGGATGATCGCCCAGCACATGGCGGCCATGGCGCCACAACGGGTGGAGAGCCTGACCCTGATCATGACCAGCTCCGGTGCCGAAGGCCTGCCGGCGCCGAGTGCGGCACTGGTGCAATTGCTGTCGCGCCGGGGTGCCCCCAATCGCCAGGTGGCGCTGGAGCAGCAGGCGGATCTGCTCGCGGCGCTGGGCAGCCCGACCGTGAGCGATGATCGGCAGGCGTTGTTGCAGCAGGCGGCGGTGGCTTATGACCGCGCCTTCAACCCCGAGGGGGTGAAGCGCCAGATCATGGCGATCCTCGCCGAGCCGAGCCGGGTGGCGCTGCTCAACCAGTTGCGCGTACCGACCCTGGTGGTTCACGGCACGGCCGATCCGTTGCTGCCGGTGATGCATGGCGTGCATCTGGCGGCGCATATCCAGGGCAGCCAGCTGCGCCTGATACCGGGACTGGCTCATCGGTTCCAGGAGGCGTTCAAGGCACCGTTGCTGGCAGCCGTGTTGCCGTATCTGCAGGCCCATCGCGAGGACACATCACACTGGGCGCGGATCGATCCGCCCGCTGCGAGCAATCTGCTGTAAACGCTGTGGGAGCGAGCCTGTAGTACCTGCCACAGGGACACCGGGTGTATCGTCTGGGTTTTGCACCCTGCGAGGTCTGTGATGAGCGCTCCCCTGAAAATCGATTTCGTCAGCGACGTGTCCTGCCCCTGGTGCGTCGTTGGCCTGTACGGCCTGACGCGGGCCCTGGAGCAACTGGGCGATGAAGTGCAGGCCGAAATCCGGTTCCAGCCGTTCGAGCTGAACCCGAAGATGGCGCCCGAAGGGCAGAACATCACCGAACACATCAGTGAAAAGTACGGCTCGACCCCGGAGCAATCGCAGCAGAATCGCGAAATGATCCGTGCGCGCGGCGCCGAGGTCGGTTTTGCGTTTCGCACCGATGGCAACAGTCGCATCTACAACACCTTCGATGCGCACCGCCTGCTGTATTGGGCGGGGCTGGAGGGGTTGCAATTCAATCTGAAGGAAGCGCTGTTCAAGGCGTACTTCACCGACGGCGGCAATCCTTCCGATCACGCTCAACTGGCGCAGTTGGCCCAGAGCGTCGGCCTCGACCGACAGCGGGCCGAGGCGATACTGGCTTCGGACGAGTTCGCCCACGAGGTTCGCGAGGAGGAACAATTGTGGTTGTCCCGAGGGGTCAGCTCGGTGCCGACGGTGGTATTCAACGGACAATACGCGGTCACGGGCGGGCAGCCGGTGGAGACGTTCGTCGGGGCGATCCGGCAGATCGTCAGTGCGGCGAAAGGCGGCGCTGTTGGCTGACGTCTGGCAGTTGGTGGCTTCCGCCAGCTAGGCGTGCAGCCGCACCCAGACACTGACCAGCACCGTCGCTGCCATCAACCACGCCACCGCCGCCACTGCCAGGGACGCCTCCAGGCGCAGGCGATCGATCATCACGTACAGCGTCGCCAGGTAGATGAAGTACGGAATGATCGACCACATGCCGAACACGATGGTGGTCTTCAGGTCTTCCAACGAGCGCCCTTTGCCGACGATGTAATGCGCGATCAGGGCGAAGGTCGGAAACAGCGGCACCAGACCGGCGATATAGTAATTGCGGGTCTTGGCCAGGGCCGCGAGGATCACCACCACCGCAGCACCGAGCGCGGCCTTGAGTATCAGATCCATCAGTGGCTCAGCCCGTACTTTTTCACTTTGTCGAATAACGTGGTCTTGGCCATGCCCAGTTCCAGGCTGGCCTGGGTCAGGTTGCCGCCGCTGCGTTGCAGGGCCTCGCCCAGCAGGTTGCGCTCGAAGGCTTCCACCGCTTCGGCGAACGCCAGGCCCTGGGTGCCAGCGCTGGCGCCGGCCTTTTTGAAGGCGGGCAGGCCGAGGGCGAACCGTTCGGCGACGTTGCGCAATTCGCGCACGTTGCCCGGCCAGTCGTGGCTCATCAGGTGCGACAGGGTCTGGTTGTCCAGCTCCGGGGCGATCCGGTCGAAGCGCAGGGACGACTGCTGCAGGAAGTGCTCGAACAGTTGCAGGATGTCTTCGCGGCGTTCGCGCAGCGGTGGCAGTTCCAGGGTCACGACGTTGAGGCGGTAGTACAGGTCGCTGCGGAAATCACCGGCCTTGCTCAAATCGTCGAGGTCGGACTTGGTGGCCGCGATCACCCGGCAATCCACCGCGACGCTCTGATTCGAGCCGAGACGTTCCAGGGTGCGCTCCTGCAATACCCGCAGCAACTTGATCTGCAAGGGCAACGGCATGCTTTCCACTTCGTCGAGGAACAGCGTGCCGCCGTCGGCGTGTTCGATCTTGCCGATCCGCCGTTTGCCGGCGCCGGTGAAGGCATTGGCTTCATGGCCGAAGATTTCACTTTCGAACAGATTCTCCGGCAGCCCGCCGCAGTTCAGCGCGACGAATTGCCGGGTGTGGCGGCGACTGAAGTCATGCAGGCAACGGGCAACCAGTTCCTTGCCGGTGCCGGTCTCACCTTCGATCAACACGTTGGCCGAGGTGTCGGCGACATTGGCAATCAGTTCCCGCAGATGTTGCATCGCCGGCGAGCGCCCGATGATCCGTCCTTCCAGGGAGTCGCGCTCTGCCAGTTGCCGGCGCAGCGAAGACACTTCCCGCGCCAGACTGCGCTGCTCCAGCGCCCGTCGTGCCACGTCCACCAGGCGTTCCGGCGAGAACGGTTTCTCCATGAAGTCATAGGCGCCTTTCTGCATCGCGCCAACGGCCATGGAAATGTCGCCGTGGCCGGTGATCAGCACCACCGGCAGGCTGCGATCCCGCGCCTTGAGCCGGGTCAGCAGTTCCAGGCCATCGATGCCGGGCAGGCGAATGTCACTGATGACGATGCCGGCAAAATTATCGCCAACCCGCTCCAGCGCTTCTTCGGCGCTGGTCACGCCGATGCAGGGAATGTCCTCCAGGGTCAGCGCCTGTTGGCAGCCGAGCAGCACATGGGGGTCGTCTTCGACGATCAGCACACTTAGGTCGTTGTTCATATTGGCTCGGCAGGAGTAGGGCTTACCAACGGTAAACTGAGGACGAAGCTGGTTCCACCGCTGGCCGGATGCTCGACACCCAGGTGCCCGCCGGTGGCGGCGGCCAGGCTCGCGGACAGGGTCAGGCCAAGCCCGAGGCCCTGTTCGCCGGGTTTGGTGGTGAAAAACGGTTCGAACAGGTGCTTGCGGGTGTCGGCGTCGATGCCGTGCCCGTTGTCACGGACCCGCAGGCGATATTTGCCGTCCAGCGCTTCGCCTTCAAGCCACAGCTCTGGCAGCGGCTGGGCCTGCATGGCGTCGAGGGCGTTGCCGATCAGGTTGACCAGAATCTGCTCCAGGCGGGTCTGGTCGATCTGCACCTGCACTTCCTCGAAACGGCGATGCACTTGCAAGTGGGCGCTTTCGACCCGCGTGCCCAGCAGTTGCAAGGCCGCCTCCACGCCCTTGCCCAGGCAGGCCTGACCCTTGTCGTCACCGCGTCGGGCGAAGGCGCGCAGGCTGGCGGTGATCCGGCCCATGCGGTCGATCAGTTCGTTGATGGTCTTGAGGTTGGTACTCGCCACGTCCAGCTGGCCGCGTTCCATGAAGCGCACGGTGTTGCCGGACAAGGTGCGCAGCGCCGCCAGTGGCTGGTTCAGTTCGTGGGCGATGCTGGTGGACATCTGGCCGATGGCCGCGAGTTTACCGGCCTGCACCAGCTCATCCTGGGCGCGGCGCAGGGTTTCCTCGGCATGCCGGCGTTCGCGGATCTGGCCCTTGAGCCGTTCGTTGCTGGCGCGCAGGTCGGTGGTGCGTTCGGTAATCCGACGCTCCAATTGATTGTTGGCTTCCTGCAGGGCTTCACGGGCGGCGAGGCGGGTGGCGATGACCTTGCGGCGCTCGTTCCAGGCGATCAGCAGGAACGCCACCAGGGCAAACGCCACGGCGACGAGAATGCCCTGGTTGATTGCCTCGCGGCGCAGATCCTGCAGCGGGGTGAGCAGGGTGAAATGCCAAGGCGTGTCACTCAACTGGCGGGTTTGCGAGAGGTAGCTGATGTTCTCTTCCTCGGACTCCACTTCGCTGTTGGCGGGGAAGGTCAGCTTTTCCTCGCCTTCGGCGAGTTTTTCCCGGGCCAGCGGTTGCAGTTCGTTCAGCGGGAACCAGTAGTACTGAAGGCTGCGGGCGAGTTTTTCCTTGGTGTCTTCGTTCAGCGGCACCACGGACTTCAGGCGCCGCGAAGGGTCACTGGAGAGGATGATGATGCCGTTTTCGTCGCTGACGAAGGCTTCCAGGCGCGCCCGCTGCCACCGTTCCTCCATGGCTTCGAGGCGCACTTTGACCACGGCCACGCCAATGATCTTGCCGTGCTCTTCCAGGCCATGGGCCAGGTAATAACCGGGCTCGCCATTGGTACTGCCGATGCCATAGAAACGGCCCGGCTGGCCACGAATGGCGTTTTGGAAATAGGCGCGGAAGGAGAGGTCTTCACCGAGGTAGCTGTCGACGTCGCGCCAGTTACTGGTGGCCATGACGCGGCCCGTGGTGTCCATCACATAGATGGCCCGGCTGCGGCTGCGTCGGTTCAGGCCCTCGAGGTAATCGTTGACGACCTGGCGGTGTTCCGGCGTCGGGTCGGCCAGCAGCCTGGACACACTCGATTCGAGTTCCAGCAGGCTGGGCAGGTAGGTGTACTTGCTGATCTCGCTCTCGACGGCGCGTGCGTGCAGCTCAAGCTGGCGCTGGCCGTTCTCGCTGAGGCTGCGGATGCCGTAGTGCTCGCTGAGCCAGAAGCCGAGGTAGCCCAATCCGACCATCAGGGCGATGATCAGCGGTGGCAGGAGCAGATGGCGAATCTGACGGGGTTTCACGGCGAGTGATGGCGGCGCGGCGCGATAAAGAGTGGGGTCGCATTTCATCACAGATGCCTTGGGTCAACCACAACACAAATCTCAACACCACCGCCGACCCAATGTGGGAGCGGGCTTGCTCGCGAAGGCGTAGTGTCTGTCACATCCATTTTGAATGTGCCGCCGCCTTCGCGAGCAAGCCCGCTCCCACAAGGGGAGTGCGGTGTTTTCTCAGTGCTGCAAGATCTTGTTGAGGAAGTGCTGGGTACGTTCGGCGCGGCTGTTGATGTCGCCGAAGAACTCCTCTTTCGGGCAGTCCTCGATGATCTTGCCGGCATCCATGAAGATCACCCGGTCCGCCACTTTGCGGGCAAAGCCCATCTCGTGGGTCACGCACATCATGGTCATGCCTTCATGGGCCAGTTGCACCATCACGTCGAGCACTTCGTTGACCATTTCCGGGTCCAGCGCCGAGGTCGGTTCGTCGAACAGCATGACGATCGGGTCCATCGCCAGCGCACGGGCAATCGCCACGCGCTGTTGCTGACCGCCGGAGAGCTGGCCCGGGTGCTTGTGGGCGTGGGCCGACAGGCCGACACGCTCCAGCAGTTGCAGGCCTTTTTTGGTGGCTTCTTCCTTGCTGCGGCCCAACACCTTGATCTGCGCAATGGTCAGGTTTTCGGTGATGGTCAGGTGCGGGAACAGTTCGAAGTGCTGGAACACCATGCCCACGCGCGAGCGCAGCTTGGGCAGGTCGGTCTTCGGGTTGGCGATGGAGGTGCCATCGACCACGATGTCACCTTTCTGGAACGGCTCCAGGGCGTTGACGCACTTGATCAGGGTCGACTTGCCGGAACCGGACGGCCCGCACACCACGATCACTTCGCCTTTCTTGACCTCGGTGCTGCAATCGGTCAGCACCTGGAAGTCCCCATACCACTTGTTGATGTTTTTGATAGAGATCATACGGCGAACCTTTTTTGCAGACGCTTGACCAGCTGCGAGGCGGCAAAGCTGATGATGAAGTACACGAGACCTGCGAAGATCAGGAACTCATTCGAGCGACCGATGATGTCGCCACTGGCGCGCGAAGCATTGAGGAAATCCACCAGGCCGACGGCGTAGACCAGCGAGGTGTCCTGGAACAGGATGATGCTTTGCTGAAGCAACAGCGGGGTCATCTTGCGGAACGCTTGCGGCAGGATGATCAGGCGCATCATCTGGCCATAATTCATGCCCAGCGCCTGGGCGGCACCCATCTGACCCTTGGGGATCGACTGCACGCCGGCACGGACGATTTCGCAGAAGTAGGCCGCTTCGAACATCATGAACGCCACGATGCACGAGGTGAAGGCGCCGATCGGGGTGTCTTCGCCGGTGATCCAGCGCAGGACGAACGGCACCGCCAGGTAGAACCAGGTGATGACCAGCAGCAGCGGGATCGAACGGAAGTAGTTGACGTAGGCGCCGGCCAGGTTCGACAGCAGTTTGCTGTGGGACAGGCGCATCAGTGCGAGCACGGTGCCCAGGATGATCCCGCCGACGACGCCCATCGCCATCAGTTGCAGGGTCATGACCATGCCGTTCCACAAGCCCGGCAGGGAAGGAATGATGCCCGAGAAGTCGAATTCCATCATTTACCCCCTACGGAGATCAGGCCAGGCACGGCGACTTTCTTCTCGACCAGGCGCATCAGCAGCATCAGGCTCATGTTCAGGGTGAAGTAGATCAGCGTGGCCAGGGTGAACGCTTCGAACAGGTTGGCCGAGAATTCGGCGGTCTGCTTGGTCTGCGCGAGCAACTCCATCAGGCCGATCAGCGACGCCACGGACGAGTTCTTGAAGACGTTGAGAAATTCCGACGTGAGCGGCGGAATGATGATCCGGTAAGCCTGGGGCAGCAGCACGTTCCAGTAGATCTGCGGCAGCTTGAAGCCCATGGCGCGAGCGGCCGATTCCTGGCCCTTGGGCAGTGCCTGGATGCCGGTGCGCACCTGTTCGCACACCCGGGCGGCCGTGAACAGGCCCAGGCACACGATGACGCTGAGGAACGCCGACGTGGTCGGGTTCAGGTCCTGCTTGTACCAGTCCTGCAGGTTCTGCGGCAGCAGGTCGGGCACCAGGAAGTACCAGATGAACAGCTGCACCAGCAGCGGCACGTTACGGAAGATTTCCACGAAGCAGGTCGCAATGCCCGACACCAGGCGATTCGGTACGGTGCGCATGACACCCAGAATCGAGCCCAGTGCCAGGGCGATGATCCAGGCCACGATGGCGATGGCGATGGTCCAGCCCAGACCGGAGATGTACCAGTCGAGATACGTCTCGCTGCCCACTCCGGTGGACCTGAAGAACACGCCCCAGTCCCAGTTGTAATTCATTAGGGTCTCCCCTCGGATTCTATCGATGTACAAATGCCCGCCTGGGGAAACTCCGTTCCCACCCAATCGCGACGATTGGGCACACACGAGCGGCTCGACAGCCACCGGTTCGAGTGTTTCCAGATTGATGCCAGCAGGGAGTGACAACTCCTGAAAGGGCAACGGCCCTCTCAGGAGATAAGGTTAGACAGAAATCAGGATTTCTTGTCGTCAGCCGCTTTATCGGTCGGCGTGGCGATCAGCGCCTTGAGCTCGTTGCTCATCGGGAAGTTCAGGTTCAGGTTTTTTGGCGGGATAGGTTGCATGAACCACTTGTCGAAAATCTGGTTGATTTCGCCCGATGCGTAGGTGGCCTTGATGGCGTCATCGACTGCCTTTTTGAATGGCTCATCACCTTTGCGCATCATGCAGCCGTAGATTTCATACGACTGTGGAGTGCCGGTTACAGCCCAGTCAGCTGGCTTTTTGGCCTTGGCCATTTCACCGGCCAGCAAGGCGTCGTCCATCATGAACGCTACGGCACGGCCGCTTTCCAGCATCTGGAAGGACTCGCCATGGTCCTTGGCGGAGATCACGTTCATGCCCATCTGCTTGTCGGCATTCATTGCCTTGAGGATGCGCTCGGACGTGGTGCCGGCGGTGGTCACGACGTTCTTGCCTTTCAGGTCGTCGAAATCCTTGTAGGCGGAGTCTTTCTTGGCCAGCAGGCGGGTGCCGACTTCGAAGATGCCCACGGAGAAGTCAACTTGTTGCTGACGCTCGACGTTGTTGGTGGTGGAACCGCATTCCAGGTCCACGGTGCCGTTCTGCACCAGCGGAATACGGGTTTGCGAGGTCACCAGGTTGTATTTGACCTGGAGGTTTGGCAGGTCAAGGTCTTTCTTCAGGGCTTCGACCACTTTCAGCTGGATGTCGTGGGAGTAACCCATCGGCTTGCCGGAGGCGTCCGCGATGTAGGAAAACGGAATGGAAGCGTCACGATGCCCGAGAGTGATTACACCGGACTCTTTGATCTTCTTCAGGGTGCCGGTGAGTTCGGCGGCGAAAACTGGAGTGCTGATCAGAGCGGCAGCAATGGCTGCGCCCAGGATATGGGGAACGATGCGCATCAAATTGTCCTCGACATTGTTTTTTTTATGGAGCCAGTTGATCGGCCCTTTTGAGCTTCGAACGTTTGCTGCCTTTCAAGGTTCCACGCAGCAAGCATTCGTCCGAAAGTGTAGAGCATGAGTCGTGCCAGGCCAGGGCGAATGCATCAACCCATTGATTTATAAGAGCTATTAGTTTGGGTTGATGTTTTTTTGATATCAGAAAATCCGGTTAACCGAATGAACGTCAATGCTCTGTTCGGAAAACCGAATGCTTTGCCATGCTGGTTGATCATCCCTGTGGGAGCGGGCTTGCTCGCGATGGCGGCGTGTCATTCATTATTTCGTATCTGACACACCGTATTCGCGAGCAAGCCCGCTCCCACAGGGGAATGTATAGGTGCCCAGAACGGAAAAAGCCCCCGAATCGTGAGATTCGGGGGCTTTCGCTCACAGTGGTCCGGTCGATCAGGCCGCTTCGATCTTGCGGCGGTTCTGTTCGACTGTGTTCAGGTAGTCGGCGAGTTTCTGCTGTTCGGCCGCCGTGGTGAACAGGCCCAGCTTGCTGCGACGCCACAGGATGTCATGCGCGGTGGTCGCCCATTCCTCGCTGCACAGGTAATCGACCTCGCGGCTGTAAAGGCCGCCGCCGATGTGTTCGCCCAGGTCAGCGAGGGTCTGCACGCCTTCCAGCATGCGCCAGGTGCGGCTGCCGTAAGTGGTGGACCAACGACGGGCGATTTCCGTGGGCACCCAATCGTACTGATCGCGAATCCGCGAACTCAGGGCCTGCGGGGTGCTCATGTCTTCGCCGCCCGGCAGGGTTTCGCCGGCGGTCCAGCTCGGCTTGATGTGCGGGAAGTACGGTGCCAGTTGCGCCAGTGCCGACTCGGCCAGTTTGCGGTAGGTGGTCAGCTTGCCGCCGAACACGGACAGCAACGGGGCCTCTTCAGCAGAACCCGACAAGGCCAGCGTGTAGTCGCGGGTGACGGCCGATGGGTTGTCGGACTCATCGTTGCACAGCGGGCGCACCCCGGAATAACTGTGCAGGATGTCGTCACGGCTGATCTGTTTCTTGAAGTGGGCATTGACCACTTTGAGCAGGTAATCGGTTTCGCCGTCGGTGATAGCCACTTTTGCCGGGTCACCGGTGTATTCGCGATCGGTCGTGCCGATCAGGGTGAACTGGTTCAGGTACGGAATGGTGAAAACGATACGCTGATCTTCGTTCTGCAGAATGTGTGCGTGGTCGCCCTCGTACAGTTTCGGCACGATCAGGTGGCTGCCCTGGATGAGGCGGATGCCGTAGGGCGATTCCATCTTCAGGTCATCACGAATGAACTTGGCGACCCATGGACCGGCCGCGTTGACCAGTGCCTTGCTGCGGATCGAGAACAGGCTGCCGTCGGGGCGTTCCAGGTGCAGGTGCCACAGGCCCTTGGTGCGGCGGGCGCTGACGCAGCGGGTCTGGGTGTGAACATGGGCGCCTTTTTCGCGGGCGGCCATGGCGTTCAATACCACCAGGCGGGCGTCGTCGACCCAGCAATCGGAGTATTCGAAACCCTTGGTGATTTCGCTTTTCAACGGGCTGTCCGGGCCGAACTTCAGGCTTTTCGAGCCTTCGAGCTTTTCCCGTTTGCCGAGGTTGTCATACAGAAACAGGCCCGCGCGGATCATCCAGGCCGGGCGCAGGTGCGGGCGATGCGGCAATACGAAGCGCATCTGCTTGACGATGTGCGGCGCTTTGGCCAGCAGCACTTCGCGCTCGGCGAGGGCTTCACGGACCAGGCGGAATTCGTAATGTTCAAGGTAGCGCAGGCCACCGTGGATCAGTTTGCTGCTGGCCGACGACGTATGGCTGGCCAGGTCGTCCTTTTCGCAAAGGAATACCGAGAGACCGCGACCGGCGGCATCCGCTGCGATTCCCACGCCATTGATCCCGCCACCGATGACGGCAACGTCGTAGACCTCAGCGATAGGAGGCGTAGGCAAGGTAGAAGTGGGCATCGCATGGCCTCGGGTATTTTTTGGTTTTCGGTATTTGAATTCGAACATTAATGTTCATTTGCGAAAATGGTAGCCCAATAAGCCGTGCACAGCCAGCCTGCTTCGATTGAAAAAACTCATCGAAGGGCGGCTAAAGGAAAATTTTCGAACATGAGGGCGCGTTTTTAGCGCAAGTGGGATGTTGTCTGTTCCGGCCCCTTCGCGAGCAAGCCCGCTCCCACAGTGTTTGTGTGAACGACACGGATCAACTGTGGGAGCGGGCTTGCTCGCGATGGGGCCGGCACAGGCTACAGAGAAGCCAAGGTGATCAAACGACTTCCAACCGAACCTTATGCTGACTCAACAACTGCGCCAGGGCCGGCACCGGTTGCTGGTCGGTTACCAGGCAATCGATGAGGCTGATCGGCCCCAGCCGGATCATGGCGTTGCGTCCGAATTTGCTGGAGTCCGCTGCCAGGATCACCTGCCGGGCATTGGCGATGATGGCCTGGGATACCCGTACTTCCTGGTAATCGAAGTCCAGCAGGCTGCCGTCTTCATCGATGCCGCTGATGCCGACCAGGGCGAAATCGACCTTGAACTGGTTGATGAAATCGACGCTCGCCTGACCGACCACGCCGCCATCGCGCCGCACATTGCCGCCGGTCAACAGGACGTCGAAGTCGTCCTTGGCGCTGAGCATCGACGCGACGTGCAGGTTATTGGTGATGATCTTCAAATGGCTGTGGTTGAGCAGCGCCCGGGCGATCGATTCGGTGGTGGTGCCGATGTTGATGAACAGCGAGGCGTGGTCAGGGATCTGCGCGGCAATGGCTTCGCCGATCCGCTGCTTTTCATCGCGCATCTGGTCGGCGCGCATGGCGTAGGCGGTGTTTTCGACACTGGAATCGTAGGCCGCGCCGCCATGGTAGCGACGCAGCAGATTGGCTTCCGCGAGCTGATTGATGTCGCGGCGGATGGTCTGGGGGGTCACGACGAACAGCGAGGCCATTTCCTCGATGCTGACGTAACCGCGTTCGCGAACCAGCTCGAGGATTTGTTGCTGACGGGGAGGCAGATTCATGGGGCGTCCTTTGGGCTGCCGTGCAAAATTTGCCCATGATGCCGCAGGAATCTACTCCCTGCCAGTTACAACCGGATACCGGTCCGGTCCGTGGCTTATTCAGCGCCTTCGTGCGGTTCCCAGTCGCGGGTGCGGCTGACGGCTTTTTTCCAGCCGGCGTAGAGTTTTTCCTTGGCCGCTTCGTCCAGCGTCGGTTCGAACTCGCGCTCGATGATGGCCTTGTCGCGCAACTCCTCCAGGCTGCCCCAGAAACCACAGGCCAGACCGGCCAGGTAAGCCGCACCGAGCGCCGTGGTCTCACGCATTTTCGGACGTTCGACCTGAGTGCCCAGAATGTCGGCCTGGAATTGCATGAGGAAGTTGTTCGCCACCGCGCCGCCGTCCACGCGCAGCGCTTTGAGGCGTTCGCCGGAATCCTGTTGCATGGCGTCGAGCACGTCGCGGGTCTGGTAGGCAATCGACTCCAGGGCCGCACGAATGATGTGGTCCACGCGAACGCCGCGGGTCAGGCCGAACAACGCGCCACGGGCATACGGGTCCCAGTAGGGCGCACCGAGCCCGGTGAAGGCCGGCACCAGGTACACGCCGTTGCTGTCCTTGACCTTGTTGGCGAAGTATTCGGTGTCATGCGCGTCGTTGATGATCTTCAATTCATCGCGCAGCCATTGAACGGTCGAGCCGCCGTTGAACACTGCACCTTCCAGCGCGTAGGCGACTTCGCCGCGCGGACCGCACGCGATGGTGGTCAGCATGCCGTGTTGCGATTTCACGGCTTTCTCGCCGGTGTTCATCAGCAGGAAGCAGCCCGTGCCGTAGGTGTTTTTCGCCTGGCCCGGTTCGACGCACATCTGGCCGAACAGCGCAGCCTGTTGGTCACCGGCGATACCGCCGATGGCGATGCCGCTCTTGGTGTGGCCATAGATTTCAGAAGACGATTTCACCGGCGGCAGCATCTCGCGCGGGATATCCAAAACTTCCAGCATCTTCGCATCCCACTCCAGGGTGTGGATGTTGAAGAGCATCGTGCGCGAGGCGTTGGTGTAGTCGGTGACGTGCACCTTGCCGCCGGTAAATTTCCAGATCAGCCAGCTGTCGACGGTGCCGAACAGCAGTTCGCCGTTGCGTGCCCGTTCACGGCTGCCCTCGACGTTGTCGAGGATCCACTTGAGTTTGGTGCCGGAGAAGTACGGGTCGGTGACCAGGCCGGTGGTCTCGCTGATGTATTGCTCGTGGCCATCGCGTTTGAGCTGCTGGCAGATCTCGGTGCTGCGCCGGCACTGCCAGACGATCGCGTTGTAGATCGGCCGGCCGGTGGTCTTGTCCCAGACGACGGTGGTTTCACGCTGGTTGGTGATGCCGATGGCGGCCACCTGGTCGTGATGCAGACCAGCTTGCGCCAGGGCTTCGACCATCACGGCACTTTGGGTGGCGAAGATTTCCATCGGGTCGTGTTCCACCCAGCCGGCCTGTGGGTAGTGCTGGGCGAATTCGCGCTGGGCGGTGCAGACCACGTTGGCATCGCGGTCGAAAATGATCGCGCGCGAGCTGGTCGTACCCTGATCGAGGGCAATGATGTAGTTCTTATTCTGAATGTCGGTCATGTCGATTGCCTTGGTCGAAATAAGGGGGTGAGGTCAGGCGCGGATCAAAAGGGCAGGATCGCGCGCCAACGGTATCAAGAAGTTCTTGGTTTGCCGTCAATGGCCGGTGCTGCATCCGTTGTAGCAGGTTCGGAGCCTGGCAAATGGCGGGCAATCAGCCCGCGATAGGCGGCGGCACCGAGGCAGGCACCGATGATCGGTGCAAAAATCGGGATCAGGAAATACGGGATATCACGCGCGCCGGTGAGGGAAATTTCACCCCAGCCTGCGAAGAAAGTCATCAGCTTGGGGCCGAAATCACGCGCCGGATTCATCGCGAAACCCGTCAGCGGACCCATCGAGCTGCCGATCACGGCAATCAGCAGCCCGATCAGCAGCGGCGCCATGGGCCCGTTCGGCAAGCCGTTGTTGTCGTCGGTCAGCGACATGATCACGCCCATCAGGATCGCGGTAATGATCACTTCAACCAGGAATGCCTGGGCGGTGGACAGCGACGGGTTGGGGAAAGTGGAAAACACCGACGCAAGTTCGAGGCTGGCCTGACTGCCACGAACCATATGGTGGGTTTGTTCGTAATCGAAGAAGAGGTTGCTGTACAGCGTGTAAACCAACAAGGCGCCGCAGAACGCACCGGCCACCTGGGAGAGCATGTACAGCGGCAGTTTGCGCTTCTCGAAATCGGTGAACATACACAGCGCGATGCTGACGGCAGGATTGAGGTGAGCGCCGGACACGCCTGCGGTCAAGTAGATCGCCATGCTCACGCCAACACCCCAGATGATGCTGATTTCCCATAAGCCGAAGCTGGCACCCGCGACCTTGAGCGCGGCAACACAACCGGTACCGAAAAAGATCAGCAGCGCAGTGCCCAGGAACTCGGCCATGCATTGGCTGGAGAGCGACGGTTGTCGTAAAGCAGTTGTCATTGAATACCTCTTTGTTTTTTTTCTCTGGCGCCTTTTCCTGATCCTGGTCAAAGCGCGATTTTCACCGGGGAGGGTCCCCACCCTGATACCCGGTCTACTGCTGGGTGCTGCATTGTCGCGTTATACGGTATTCGTAATCGAAAAAATATAGTCAAGAAACATAACTGTCAAAGATCGAAAATGAACCATCGGTCACATCAGAACTATTAGTCACATGAATGATCGTTTTGTTTGATTGGTCAGGAGAACGCTGACGAACGGTAGGGTCTCGCCAGGTGCTGCGCAAACGCAGCCGGGATAGAGCGTTTTAGAGGGCAATGTCCTAGAATCGGACGCACTGTTTTTTCCTGCTGCCCAGTCTGGAGCTGTCATGACCCCCGCATTGGATTTGTTGAAAAAGGTTCGTGCCGAACATCACGTACACAGTTACGAACATGATCCGAAGGCAGCGTCCTACGGGCTCGAGGCGGCGGAAAAACTCGGTCTGGACCCTGCGCGGGTGTTCAAGACATTGCTTGCGGCCAGCGAGAAAGGGGAATTGCTGGTGGCGGTGGTGCCGGTGGCCGGCAGTCTGGACTTGAAAGGCCTGGCCCATGCGGCCAAGGTCAAGAAAGTCGAAATGGCCGACCCGGCTGCCGCGCAACGCTCCACCGGTTATCTGCTGGGCGGCATCAGCCCGCTCGGGCAGAAAAAACGCCTGCGGACCTTTATCGACCGTTCGGCTCAGGGCTTCGCCAGCATTTTTGTCAGTGCCGGACGGCGCGGCCTGGAAGTTGAATTGGCGCCGGCAGTATTGGCCGAGCATACTCAGGCGGCGTTTGCCGAAATTGGCCGCGCCTGAATCAGGGAGAAGATTTATGCAGCTTGAGTTTTACCAGGTCGATGCTTTCAGTGATCGGCCCTTCGGTGGCAATCCGGCGATGGTCTATCGGCTCGATGCCTGGCTCGCCGACGATTTGATGCAAAAAATTGCTGCCGAGCACAACCTGGCCGAAACCGCCTTTGTGGTGCGCGAAGGGCAGGGCTGGCGCATTCGCTGGTTTACGCCCACCACCGAAGTGCCATTGTGCGGACACGCCACGCTGGCCAGCGCGCATGTCTTGTTCGACATCCATAAGGAGCCGGCACAGCGCCTGGATTTCATCTGCAAATCCGGTCCGCTGAGTGTGACCCGCGAAGGCGAACGCTTGTGGCTGGACTTCCCGGCCATTGATACGTCGGAAGTGGGCGTGACCGTGGATGTCGAGCGTGCGCTGGGTGTCGAAGCGGTCGATGTGCGGGGCTCGAACGAGTTGTTCGTGGTGCTGGAGTCCGAGCAGGCGGTGCTCGATTGCCAGCCAGACATGGTTGCCCTGGCCAAGCTGCCGTGGCTGGGGGCCATTGTCACCGCCAAGGGCAGCAAGCATGATTTCGTGTCGCGCTATTTCGCACCGGCCATCGGCATCAATGAAGATCCGGTGACGGGGTCGACTCACTGCAGCCTGATTCCGTACTGGTCAAAACGCCTGGGCAAGTCGAGCCTGACGGCCTATCAATGTTCGAAACGCGGCGGCGAGTTGTTCTGCCGGCTGGAAGGGGATCGGGTGAAGATCGGCGGGAATGCGACGCTGGTGGCCAGCGGCACACTGATGTTGGGGTGATACGGGGCATCAATGTGGGAGCGAGCAGGCACGCTCCCACCGTTGATCCGTGTATCAGTTGGCGGTGCTGTACCGCCGCACACCCGACTCAACCCGGGGAATCTGCGCCGCCGTGCTGCCGGACGCCTGGAACAACACCAGATGATCGGCAGCCACCTGAATCCCGACATCCGAGCCGACCTGATGATCGATATGGCTCGGGAAAATCGACTCGAGTTGTGCACCGGTCGGCATCTGCAAGCGGTACAACGTCGACGCCCCCTGGAATGACTTGCCGACAATCCGTGCCTTCAAGGCGCTGTCCGGGGCATAAACGATATCGTCCGGGCGCAGCAGCACGTCCACCGCGCCACCGGTCGGCCAGGTGTAGGCCCGGTTACCGCGCAATTCGCCGAGCTCGGTCTGGACCGATTCCGGGCTGCTCAGTTGGCCGCGAATGAAGTAACCCTGGCCAATAAAGCTGGCGACATAGGGGGTCTGCGGTTCGTGGTACAGGTTGTAGGGCGTGTCCCACTGTTCCAGGCGGCCTTCCTTGAATACCCCGACGTGGTCGCTGACCGCGAATGCTTCTTCCTGATCGTGGGTCACCAGGATCGCGCTGGTGCCCCGGGCCTTGAGGATGTCGCGCACTTCGTGGCTGAGCTTGCGCCGCAGTTCGCCATCGAGGTTGGAAAAGGGTTCGTCGAGCAACAGCAACTGCGGTTCCGGTGCCAGGGCGCGAGCCAGGGCAACACGCTGTTGCTGGCCCCCCGACAGTTCGTGTGGAAAGCGCTTGCCCAGGTTCTTCAGGTTGACCAGTTCCAGCAGTTCTTCGGTGACCCGTTCTTTCTGCGGGTGCTTGCGAATGCCGAAGGCGATGTTCTCGGCCACGCTCAAATGCGGGAACAGGGCATAGTCCTGGAACACCATGCCGATCCGGCGTTTTTCCGGGGCCAGGGTGAACCCGGCGCTGGAGATCGTCTCGCCCGCCAGGGTGATCTCACCTTCGTGCACCGGTTCGAAACCGGCAATCGCCCGCAGCGTGGTGGTTTTGCCGCAACCCGAAGAGCCGAGCAGGCAACCGATGTCGCCGGCGTTCAAATGCAGGTTGAGGTTTTGCACGACCCGCTGGTCCTGATAGCCGCAGGCGAGGTTGCGCAGATTAAGCAGTAATGGCTGGCTCATGCGTGGTGGTACGCCGGCTCGACGAGAAACTCGAGCAGGGCCTTTTGTGCGTGGAGGCGGTTTTCTGCCTGGTCCCAGGCGACGGAGCGCGGGTCATCGAGCAGGTCGAGGCTGATTTCCTCGCCACGGTGGGCGGGCAGGCAGTGCATGAACAGCACGTCATCGGCAGCCAGGTCCAGCAGGGCGCGATTGACCTGGTACGGCGCGAACAGCTTCAGGCGCTTGGCGGTTTCTTCTTCCTGGCCCATGGAGGTCCAGACGTCGGTGCTCACCAGATGAGCGCCGCGCACGGCCTCCTGCGGATCGCGGACGATGGTCACCCGGTCACCGGCTCTGGCCACGAATTCGGGGTTGGGCTCGTAACCTTCGGGGCAGGCGATGCGCAACTGGAAGTCGAACTGGATCGCCGCTTCTATATAGCTGTTGCACATGTTGTTGCCGTCGCCGATCCAGGCCACAGTCTTGCCCTGGATCGAGCCGCGATGCTCCAGGAAGGTTTGCATGTCGGCCAGCAACTGACACGGGTGCAGGTCATCGGACAGGCCGTTGATCACCGGCACGCGGGAGTTGGCGGCGAATTCGGTCAGGGTGCTGTGGGCGAAGGTACGGATCATCACCGCATCGAGCATGCTCGACATGACGATGGCGGCGTCGCCGATCGGCTCGCCACGGCCCAGTTGCGTATCCCGTGGCGACAGGAAGATCGCCTGGCCACCCAGTTGGATCATGCCGGCTTCGAATGAAATACGGGTGCGGGTCGAGGACTTCTCGAAAATCATCCCGAGCACGCGGTTTTTCAATGGCTCGAACAGTACGCCGCGGTTACGCAGGTCTTTGAGCTCCACGCCTCGACGGAGCACGCTGACCAGCTCGTCGGGCGTGCAGTCCATCAGGGAGAGAAAGTGCCTAGCGCTCATCATTGACTACCTTTTTGCAACAGACCGCAGATACTCAAAGCCTTGTTTTACGGAACAACGGGCGAGACCTGCGGCGTAAGCCGCACGGGGCGACGAAATAGGGAAGGCGCGATCTTGACACTAAATGTCGCGTTTTTCCAATAGGCTACGGTGTTTACGGATTTCAGAGGGGCTACGCGAAAGCCGCGACAGCGCGTTTGAAGTGGGTTCCTGACAGCAGCCCGTCATTTGTACACCGGGCTCGCGGGGCTTGGCAATCAAGCGGGGCGGGGATGCTACTGTCGCTGTCGGTTTCGATCCGGTGCCTTTCAGCGTTAATGGCAATGTGCTTCGTCTGAAACACTTGCTAATGCAATGTGCTGGGTTATAAATAAGTCACGATCGATGCAGGAAGCCCCGGAATGGAATCGAAAGAACAGCAACTCATGGAATTGCTCGGCCTCACGGCCCGGGCACTGACGCACCTCACGGCTTCCATGACGTCGATGTCCTTCGAACTCTTGCGAAGCAACGACGAGGTCACCAAGGCTGCCGGCCGACGCATGATTGATCGCATGGCCACCATCAGCGCCGGTCTCGACGAGCACTGGCGGATCATTGGCGAGCTGACCGGCGTACACGTCGCTCACGAGCAGATCGAAACCATCCAGGAAATCCAGTTGCAAGCCCCGCCCAGGTTGCCATCGAACTGAGGTCGGGGCGGCCATCGGCTGGGCTGATGGGGGCCGATTCACAACGCGAACGTCGCTGGCGCGGCGCCGGGGCGCGGGCCATAGTCTTGATCCCGCGGCCGACAATGCCCGCCCAGTACAAGAAAGAGACTGGCCATGACCAAGACTCTCCATCACCGTGCCTGCCACCTGTGTGAAGCCATCTGCGGCCTGACCATCGAGACCACCGAGACCGATGGCAACGTGCAAATCACCTCGATCAAGGGCGACGCCCAGGATACGTTCAGTCGCGGTCACATCTGCCCCAAGGCTGTCGCCCTGCAGGACATTCAGAACGACCCGGACCGGCTGCGCCAGCCGATGCTGCGGGTCGGCAACGAGTGGCAGCCTGTCGAATGGGAAGACGCCTTCCACCTGGTCGCCGAGCGGTTGTCGGAGATCCAGGCGCGTCACGGGCAGAATGCGGTGGCGGTCTATCAAGGCAACCCCAGCGTGCACAACTACGGGTTGATGACTCACAGCAACTACTTCCTGGGCTTGCTGAAGACCCGCAATCGGTTTTCCGCGACTTCGGTCGACCAGTTGCCGCATCACCTGACCAGCCATTTGATGTATGGCCACGGCTTGCTGTTGCCGATCCCGGACATCGATCACACCGATTTCATGTTGATTCTCGGCGGTAACCCGCTGGCGTCCAACGGCAGCATCATGACCGTGCCGGACGTGGAGAAGCGCCTGAAAGCGATTCAGGCCCGGGGCGGCAAAGTGGTGGTGGTCGACCCGCGCCGCAGCGAGACGGCGGCGATGGCCGATCAGCACCTGTTCGTGCGCCCGGGGGGCGATGCGGCCTTGCTGTTCGGCGTGCTCAATACCTTGTTCAGTGAAGGCCTGACCCGCGACAGCCATCTGCCGGTGGAGGGCCTGGATCTTGTTCGCCAGGCGATTGCGCGGTTCACCGCCGAGGCCATGAGTCCGCTGTGCGCAGTGCCGGCCGAGCAGATACGCCAGTTGGCCCGGGACTTCGCCGCGGCGCCGACGGCGGTCTGCTATGGACGCATGGGCGTGTCGACCCAGGCTTTCGGCACGCTCTGTCATTGGCTGGTGCAACTGATCAATCTGGTGACCGGCAACCTCGATCGCGTCGGCGGCGCGTTGTGCACCGAACCGGCCGTGGACCTGGTGGCAACCACCTCGGGCGGGCATTTCAATCTGTGGCAGAGCCGGGTGTCCGGACGCCCGGAATATGCCGGTGAGCTGCCGGTGTCGGCCATGGCCGAAGAGATGCTCACCGGTGGGGAAGGTCAGGTGCGGGCATTGATCACGGTGGCCGGCAACCCGGTGCTGTCGACACCCAATGGCCGGCAACTGGAGCAGGCGCTGGATGGGTTGGAGTTCATGGTCAGCGTCGACCTCTACATCAACGAAACCACCCGTTATGCCGACCTGATTCTGCCATCGACATCCGCCCTGGAAAACGATCACTACGACACCACATTCAACCTGTTTGCCGTGCGAAACGTCACCCGGTTCAACCGCGCAATCCTGGCCAAACCGGAGGGGGCGTTGCACGACTGGGAGATTTTCGTCGGGCTGGCGAAAGCCTTTGCCGCGAAAACCGGCAAGGAGTTGAAGCCGACGATGCCGCCGGCCAGCATGATTGACCTGGGGTTGCGGATGGGATCCTACGGCGATGCCTCGGCACACAAGTTGTCGCTGGCGACGCTGTTCGATCACCCGCATGGGGTCGACCTGGGGCCCCTCAAGGCCAACCTGGCGGCGCGCTTGAAAACCGCTGACCAGCGCGTCCAGGCGGCGCCAGAGGTCATGCTCGCGGACCTGGCTCGTTTTGCCGCGTCGCAGGCGCCGGTCGCCGATGAACTCCTGATGATCGGCCGCCGTCATGTGCGCAGCAATAATTCCTGGATGCACAATTACCACCGGCTGGTGAAAGGCAAGCCGCGCCATCAGTTGCTGATGCACCCTGACGACCTCGCCAGTCGCGGGCTCAGTGACGGACAGCGGGTGCGGGTCAGCTCCCGGGTCGGCGTGATCGAAGTGGAAGTGCTCGGTAGTTCGGACATGATGAAAGGCGTGGTCAGCCTGCCGCACGGTTGGGGCCATGCGCGGCCCGGCGTGCAGATGGCCATTGCCAGCGGCCAGCCGGGGGCCAGCGCCAATGACCTGACCGACGAGTGCCAGCTCGACGAGTTGTCGGGCAACGCGGCGTTGAACGGTGTACCGGTCACTGTTGCCGCGGCTTGAACGGGTCCGTCGGAGAGGCCGAGCATGGCGCTCGGGTTTCCGTTACAATGCGCCACCGTGCCGACCCCTGAGTCGGAAAGTTCAGTCGAGGTGCTCCATGGATATCATCGAAACGATTAAAGAGCAGATTGCTAACAACACCGTTCTGCTTTACATGAAAGGCTCGCCGAATGCCCCGCAGTGCGGCTTCTCCGCGAAAGCTGCGCAGGCCGTGATGGCATGCGGTGAGAAGTTTGCGTACGTGGACATCCTGCAGAACCCGGAAATCCGCGCCAACCTGCCAAAATACGCCAACTGGCCAACCTTCCCACAACTGTGGGTGGCCGGCGAGCTGGTCGGTGGTAGCGACATCATGACCGAGATGGCTGCAGACGGTTCGCTGCAAACCACTATCAAGTCGGCTGTTGAAGCGGCGGCTGCCAAAGCCTGACCGACGCTTGCCTTCTCTCTTTGTGTAGGCGCGAGCGTGCTCGCTCCTGCAGTCCAAGAGGGAGCAACAAGCATGAAAAAGCCCCGCCTCTTCAAAGAGCGCGGGGCTTTTTATTGCGTCGAGATCAGCGGCGCAAACTTACTCGTCGCCCATCTGCGATTGCAGGTAGTTTTCCAGGCCGATCTTGTCGATCAAGCCCAGTTGGGTTTCCAGCCAGTCGATGTGTTCTTCTTCGGACTCGAGAATGTCTTCGAGCAGTTCACGGCTGCCGAAGTCACCCACGGTTTCGCAGTGCGCGATCGCGACTTTGAGGTCGGCGTGGCCGGTGCGTTCGATACGCAGGTCGCACTCGAGCATTTCCTTGGTGTGCTCGCCAATCTGCAGCTTGCCCAGGTCCTGCACGTTAGGCAGGCCTTCCAGGAACAGGATGCGCTTGATCAGCTTGTCCGCGTGTTTCATCTCATCGATGGACTCGTGGTACTCGTGCTTGCCGAGTTTGTTCAGGCCCCAGTCTTCATACATGCGGGCATGCAGGAAGTACTGATTGATCGCGACCAGTTCATTGGCAAGGATCTTGTTGAGATGCTGGATGACTGTAATGTCGCCTTTCATGATGGGGTCCTGCCCTGTATTAGCTGTCTATAAGGCAGAGTTTGAGCCGCATAATCAGGAGTGTCAAACCTAAGTTATTGAATAATATATGAAAATTAATCGGAATAAGAATGTTTGTGTTCCGCGTCTAGCCCGTAACCAATTGATTTGCAGACATAAAAAAACCGGACATCAAGTCCGGTTCTTTGGAAGTGGGGTGTTTATGCAGCGGTAAATTCTACCGGGTAGGGAATGGCGGCCTGGGCTGTCTGCAATTTGGTCAGGGTTTCGCGTACCACTTCCTTGGCCAGGCAGGCACATTTACCGCATTGGCTGGCTACGCCGGTAGCCTGACGGACTTCCTTGTAGCTGCAGCATCCTTCATAGATTGCATCGCGGATTTGACCGTCGGTGACGCCAGTGCAGAGGCAGACATACATAAGTGAAAACCGTCGCTGGTTGTGACTCAATTGCGATGGATCTTAATGTTAACGAGAATGATTGTCAAAGTGGTTTCTGACAGCTTTGCAGGATCGGGGGCCAGGACCGACGAACGGCTTTGTTCAGGCCATATGCCAGTCATCTTTGCGGCGCCCATTCAGCGCTCCGGTGAAAATCCGTTAAGGACAGCTTAAAAACGCAGTGTATGATGGCCGGTCCTTATGAAGGGGGTGAGTGTCACAGGGCTGTCGCCTGAGGGTGACAGGCTGGCACAAACCCGGAACTTCACGTTTTTACACCAGGAGATATTCAATGAGCGTACTCGTAGGCAAGCAAGCCCCAGATTTCACCGTACCGGCCGTCCTCGGCAATGGCGAAATCGTCGACAGCTTCACCCTGTCGTCGGCCATCAAGGGCAAATACGGCCTGGTGTTCTTCTACCCGCTGGACTTCACCTTTGTATGCCCATCCGAGCTTATCGCTCTGGACAACCGCATGTCGGACTTCAAGGCACGCAACGTGGAAGTGATCGCCGTTTCGATCGACTCGCACTTCACCCACAACGCCTGGCGCAACACGCCGGTCAACAATGGTGGTATCGGCGAAGTACGTTACACCATGGCGGCCGACATGAAGCACGAAATCGCCAAGGCCTACGACGTTGAGTCCGAAGGTGGCGTCGCGTTCCGTGGCGCGTTCCTGATCGACGACAAAGGCGTCGTTCGCTCGCAGATCATCAACGACCTGCCGCTGGGACGTAACATGGAAGAGCTGATCCGTCTGGTCGACGCTCTGCAATTCCACGAAGAGCACGGCGAAGTCTGCCCTGCCAACTGGAAGAAAGGCGACAAGGGCATGAATGCTTCGCCGGAAGGTGTTGCGGCCTACCTGACCGAGCACGCGGCTGCCCTGTAAGGCGCGTCAAGGCGTAAAAAAAACCGGCCATCATGGCCGGTTTTTTTATGGGCGGGAGAAACGCAGGTCCCTGAAGGAGCCGGCTTGCTGGCGATGAACGATGACGCGATCTGCATGTTAAACCGCGTCGCCTGCATCGCGAGCAGGCTCGCTCCCACATCAATCGTCGAAGTCTTCCCAGCCGCCCATTTGCTTCCAGCGATTGACGATGCCGCAGAACAGCTCGGCGGTCTTCTCGGTATCGTAGCGAGCCGAGTGAGCTTCCCGACCGTCGAAGTCGATGTCGGCTGCCTGGCACGCCTTTGCCAATACCGTCTGGCCGTAGGCGAGACCTGCCAGGGTGGCGGTGTCGAAGCTGGAAAACGGATGAAACGGGTTGCGCTTCATGTCAAGGCGCGCGACTGCGGCATTCAGGAAGCCCAGGTCGAAGCTGCTGTTATGCCCCACCAGGATTGCCCGCTTGCAGCCGTTGGCTTTCAACGATTTGCGAATGCCGCGGAAGATGTCCGTCAGTGCCGTTTCTTCACTCACGGCCATGCGCAGCGGGTGATCGAGCTTGATGCCGGTGAATTCCAGCGCGGCGGCTTCGATGTTGGCCCCTTCAAACGGCTCTACACGGAAGAAATAGGTGTGATCGGGATACACGAACCCTTTTTCGTCCATGCCGATGGTGGTCGCGGCAATTTCCAGCAAGGCGTCAGTGGCAGAGTTGAAACCGCCGGTTTCAACATCGACAACGACTGGCAGGTAACCACGGAAGCGCGCGGCCATCGGGTGGCGTGGACCGCTAGCGCCCGGACCGTCCTGTTCGTCGTCGAAATGGTCTTCACTCACGCGTTTTCCTCCAGCAGGCGCCAGCGCAGTTTTTCACCGGCGCGCAGCGGGATGACGGTCAGCTCGCCAAAGGGCAGGCTGGTTGGGGCGGTCCACTCGTCGCGGACCAGGGTGATGCGATCGGTGTTCGCCGGCAGGCCATAGAAGCGAGGGCCGTTGAGGCTGGCAAACGCTTCGAGCTTGTCCAGCGCGTTGCGTTGCTCGAACGCCTCGGCATACAGCTCGATCGCGGCGTAGGCGGTGTAGCAACCGGCGCAGCCGCAGGCCGCTTCCTTGGCATGCTGGGCATGGGGTGCCGAGTCGGTGCCGAGGAAGAATTTGTCGCTGCCGCGGGTGGCGGCGTCGAGCAGGGCTTCCTGGTGGGTATTGCGCTTGAGAATCGGCAGGCAATAGAAATGCGGCCGAATCCCGCCGACCAGCATGTGGTTGCGGTTGTACAGCAGGTGATGCGCGGTAATGGTCGCCCCGACATTGGCCGAAGCCTCGTTGACGAACTGCACGGCGTCGGCGGTGGTGATGTGTTCGAACACCACTTTGAGCGTCGGGAAACGCTCGACCACACGGCGCATGTGCTCATCGATGAAGATTTTTTCGCGGTCGAATACGTCGACATCGCCACGGGTGACTTCACCGTGGATCAGCAACGGCATGCCGACCTCGGCCATCGCTTCGAGCGCGGGAAAGATCTTGTCGATGCTGGTGACGCCAGAGTCCGAGTTGGTGGTCGCACCGGCCGGGTACAGCTTGGCGGCATGCACGAAACCGCTGGCCTTGGCCTCGCGAATCTCTTCGGGCTGGGTGCGGTCGGTGAGGTACAGGACCATCAACGGTTCGAAACGGCTGCCGGCCGGACGTGCAGCGAGAATCCGCTGGCGATAGCCGTCGGCTTCAGCGGCGTTGCGCACCGGCGGTACCAGGTTGGGCATGATGATGGCGCGACCAAAGGTGCGCGCGACATCCGCAACGGTATTGGTCAACACGGCACCATCGCGAAGATGAATGTGCCAGTCGTCGGGACGCAGCAGGGTCAGGCGGTCGGACATGAGGGGATTCCAGGCGGGTCAAACTGAGGGGAATGCTACCGGAAAAGACTCTCTCAGGCACTCGCTATCAAGTTTTGCCGCAAGCTTCCGATATCCAACAGGTATGCCGTAATTATGTATCGGTCTTTTTGTTGTAGAAGTCTTTTTTGTAAAAGCCAGTGGAGCCTCCCGTGCGCCAGCGTTATCTAGCCTTGCTCAGTGTGTTTGCCAGCCTTCCCGCGATGGCGCTCACTTTCCAGACCCGTCTGGAGAGCATCGAGTGGACGGTCGAAGGGGATAAGTTCGAGTGCCGCCTGACCCAACCGATCACCGATTTCGGTTCGGGTGAGTTCGTGCGTCGTGCGGGCGAGCAGGCCACGTTTCGCCTCAAAGCCTACAACTCGATGGTCGGCGGCGGTTCGGCGACCTTGCTGGCCGCGGCTGCGCCCTGGCAGCCGGGGCGTGGGGACATCAATCTCGGTTCGGTAAAGATCGGCAGCGGCAATGTGCTGTTCAACAGCTCGCAAGTCCAGGCGGGGCGCCTGATCAGTGGTCTCATGGACGGGCGCAGCCCGGTCGTTCGGCATTATTCGGGCGATGGCCGGGTGTCGGAAGTGCGGTTGTTGCCGGTCAAGTTCAGCAAGGCGTTCAACGACTATCAAGGTTGCGTGGCCAAGCTGCTGCCGAAGAATTTCGAGCAGGTCAGGCAATCGCAGATCGGCTTCCCGGGCGAAGGTATCGAACTCGATGCACACGCCAAGGCCCAGTTGCAGGTGATGCTTGATTTCATGAAGGCGGACCCGACGGTCAATCACATCGAGCTCGATGGTCACTCGGACAACAGCGGTAATCGCCTGACCAATCGTGAGCTGTCGCGACGCCGGGCGCTCGCGGTCATGGATTACTTCAAGGCCAACGGTGTTCAGGAATCGCAGATCACCCTGCGCTTCCACGGCGAACGTTACCCCTTGGCGCCCAACACCTCGGCAGCCAATCGGGCGAAAAATCGCCGGGTCAACGTCCATCTTGCGCGCGTGGCCCCCGTCGAGACGCCAGCGCCCCAGGTCACCGTGCCAGCGAGCCCGGCGAGCGCAGCGAAGACCTCCTGAGCGGCGCCTGATCGTCGCTCACTCGACATAATCTGTCGCTTCGTCGTCATAAGCTGTCGCGCCACTGTAAATTATTCTGCATGACCGGTAGACTTGACGGCTTTCCGTAGAACCCCGTGGAGTGATGGCATGGCGGACGTAAACAAGGTCGTTCTGGCGTATTCCGGCGGCCTGGACACTTCGGTGATCCTCAAGTGGCTGCAGGATACTTATAACTGTGAAGTGGTGACCTTTACCGCTGACCTGGGTCAGGGTGAAGAGGTCGAACCTGCTCGCGCCAAGGCACAGGCCATGGGCGTAAAAGAAATCTACATCGACGATCTGCGCGAAGAGTTCGTGCGAGATTTCGTGTTCCCGATGTTCCGCGCCAACACTGTTTACGAAGGCGAGTACCTGCTGGGTACTTCCATCGCTCGTCCGTTGATCGCCAAGCGCCTGATCGAAATCGCCAACGAAACCGGCGCTGACGCCATTTCCCACGGCGCCACCGGCAAGGGTAACGACCAGGTTCGTTTCGAACTCGGCGCCTACGCCCTCAAGCCGGGTGTGAAAGTGATCGCACCGTGGCGCGAATGGGACCTGCTGTCCCGTGAAAAGCTGATGGATTACGCCGAAAAGCACGCGATCCCGATCGAGCGTCACGGCAAGAAAAAATCCCCGTACTCGATGGATGCCAACCTGCTGCACATCTCCTATGAAGGTGGCGTGCTGGAAGACACCTGGACCGAGCACGAAGAAGACATGTGGCGCTGGACCGTCTCCCCTGAGAACGCACCGGACAAGCCGCAGTACCTGGAGTTGACCTATCGCAACGGCGACATCGTTGCACTGGACGGTGTCGAGATGACCCCGGCCACCGTGCTGGCGACCTTGAACCGAATCGGTGGCGAACACGGCATCGGCCGCCTCGACATCGTCGAGAACCGCTACGTGGGCATGAAGTCCCGTGGCTGCTACGAAACCCCAGGCGGCACCATCATGCTGCGTGCCCACCGTGCGATCGAATCGATCACCCTGGACCGCGAAGTGGCTCACCTCAAGGATGAGCTGATGCCCAAGTACGCCAGCCTGATCTACACCGGTTACTGGTGGAGCCCTGAGCGGCTGATGCTGCAACAGATGATCGACGCGTCCCAGGTCAACGTTAACGGCGTTGTGCGCCTGAAACTGTACAAGGGCAATGTGATCGTCACTGGCCGCAAGTCCGACGACTCGTTGTTCGACGCCAACATTGCGACGTTTGAAGAAGATGGCGGCGCCTACAACCAGGCCGATGCGGCGGGCTTCATCAAGCTCAACGCGTTGCGCATGCGTATCGCCGCGAACAAGGGTCGCAAGCTTTTCTGACTCGGTAGTCGAATGTGTGGCCTTGTGTTCGACAAGGCCACACATTAGAAAACAGGGATTTTCCTTCGGACATTGCGATTCATCTTTCTTCTTGTGTAAGAACAACTCCCGCCTGCTGCATTCCCGTTGATTCTAGAAAGCGACCGACCGTTGCACGTCAGAGGGGCGAGATTGCTCGATGAGCGTGACGTCCTGAGAGTTCAGGTTGTACGCGACGCAAAACGGCAATCCGCTGCGTTTCTTGATCTGTCTGAAAAAACTGAACGCCCCTTCTTTCAGGCCATTCTCCGATTCGCCACTGATGAGAAACACGACGACCCGTGCTGACTCCGCTTTGCCCGGATGCATGTTTTTCAGAAGCTCACGAAATTCCATCTTCCTGTTTATGCACCGCGCATCGACGATGTGCAGGTCTTTCAGGCGTTCCGGCAACTCAATGTGGTGCTGGACTGAAAGGTGTTTGCGTGGGCGCGTCCTGCCCTGTGGGCCTTGTGCCGTTTCCGGGCGCTCGGCCGTATCCAGTGCGTTGATGAAATGTTCTCCCTTTTCATAATCGGATGGCGCGTACAGCGATCGATAGTTGAAGTTGAGTGTGGCGAAGAACAGAAGCAGCAAGTAAAAAGGAAAGCTGATCAAAAACCAGATATAGACCTCTCGCTCTTCATTTTCGAGAAATGGCAGGGACACTGCCGCCGATGTTTCAGACAGTGTTGCGAATATGGCGATTACTGTCATGGGGTTGGTGATTCTTTGTTTTAAGTTCATCATGTTTTGCACTCATACAAGTTTATCTTTTCTCATTTTATTGATAGTGGGTGGGTTTATTGTTTTGCGGTCTTCATGTTAGCGGTGGATTTATAATTGTCATAGGGTTGCTTTGATTTTGTCCGGGTTATTGAAAGTCATTTGGTAAGCGTTCATGTGGGTGACGGGTAATGGACTGTGTTAATCGTGCACAGATGGGTATCATCAAGAGTAGCGTAACTATTGATGGGCGTTGCGCCGGCAGGGCGACTTATGAACGGGTTTGTGGGTTGGTAAATTGATACAAGAAATTGTTGAAGGGTGAAACGGCGTAAGGCAAATAAAGTTTCCAACGCGCAGGTTTCGCAGATTTCCTGTAAGAATATTCCGCGTTGTTTGTAGGGAATGTCTCTCGCTGCGGGTGGCCGGGGGGGGCGGCATGCCATGGGTGAAACGACTAGGCTATTGTGCGGGCTCTAAAAATTCGAACAGCGAAAATTGGACCTGCCCATGAATAAAGTGCTGATCGTGGATGATCACCCCGTCATTCGGCTTGCGGTACGTATGCTGATGGAGCGTCATGGCTACGAAGTCATTGCCGAAACAGACAATGGCGTGGATGCATTGCAACTGGCTCGTGAACATATGCCGGATATTGTCATTCTGGATATAGGAATACCGAAGCTGGATGGACTGGAAGTCATTGCGCGCCTGGTATCGGCAGCGTTGCCCATGAAAGTGCTGATATTGACTTCCCAGGCGCCTGGGCATTTTTCGATGCGTTGCATGCAGTCGGGGGCGGCCGGATATGTATGCAAGCAACAGGACCTCACTGAACTGCTCAGCGCAATAAAAGCCGTATTGTCAGGCTACAGTTATTTCCCCAATCAAGCGTTGCATACCGTTCGTTCCAGTTTGGGTAATGCCAGTGAAGCCGATATGGTGGATCGCTTGTCCGGGAGAGAGATGATGGTCTTGCAACAGTTGGCCCGAGGCAAGACCAATAAGGAAATTGCTGATGGAATGTTTCTCAGCAATAAAACCGTCAGCACTTACAAGACTCGCCTTTTATTGAAACTCAATGCGCGATCCCTGGTGGACCTGATCGAGTTGGCACAACGCAATGGGCTGGTGTGACGACACTCACGCATCAAGGGGCTTGCCGGGCGAGAGGTTCAAGATTTCCCACATAAAGAAAAGCCTCCGTTCAGGGAGGCTTTCAGGTGTCATAGGTCAAAATCGTAATCGGCCAATTGCTTTTGCAGTCGGCGCTCCTCCAGCAGGTTATCGATTGTGCGGCGTTTGCTCAGGTTGGTCTTTGCCACTTCAACCACAGGATCAGCGTCTTCGGCTTCACCCGGTGTGAAGTCGTCTTCTACGTCCAATTGCTCTTTACCAGTGCTCATAAGGTTAACTCCAGGCTTAGACTGCCTTTGGCGCTCCTTATATCGACAATCTCATTCCGGGTAAAAAAGATTTTTTCAATCGATAAATCAATAAACCTAATAGCGCTTCAATCGTCCGACGTCTTGTGCTTGTACTCGCACAGGTCTTCGATCCGGCAACTGCCACAGCGAGGCTTGCGGGCCAGGCAGACGTAACGCCCGTGCAGAATCAGCCAGTGATGGGAGTCGAGCAGGTACTCCTTCGGCACGAACTTCATCAGTTTGTTTTCCACCTCGACCACATTCTTGCCAGGTGCAATGCCGGTACGGTTGCTGACGCGGAAAATGTGCGTGTCCACGGCCATGGTGAGTTGGCGGAACGCCGTATTGAGCACGACATTGGCGGTCTTACGGCCCACGCCCGGCAGTGCTTCCAGTTCTTCGCGAGTCTGCGGTACTTCGCCACCATGACGCTCCACGAGCAGGCGGCAGGTCTCGATCACGTTCTTTGCCTTGCTGTTGAACAGACCGATGGTCTTGATGTACTCAGACAACCCCTCCACCCCCAGCGCATGGATGGCCGCAGGCGTATTGGCGACCGGGTACAGCCTGGCTGTCGCCTTGTTCACGCCGACATCGGTCGATTGCGCTGAGAGAATCACCGAGATCAGCAATTCGAACGGGGTGGAGTAGGCCAGTTCGGTCTTTGGTTCCGGGTTGTCTTCATGCAACCTGCGGAAAATTTCCAGACGTTTTGCAGCATTCATGGGCAGTGACTTTCCTCGAAAGCGATCAGTGTGAGGGGGTCGGGCGAGACCAGGCCTGCCAGGCGGCGATCAGCAGTCCCAACAAAATGAATCCACCGGGTACCAGGGCGGCCAGGTGCAGGCCGCTGTTGTCGAGCAGCTCGCGCAATACGCCCAACCCCAGCATCAAGGCACCGAACAGGCCACACAGGCGCAGGCGATCGCGCCATGGGGACTGGAAAAAGCCCGTGTGGTCCAGAACGACGCATTGCAGGGCGATCAACCCGGCATAGATCCCCGCGTGCCGATGCCACTGCAATGACCAGGCCTGTGCAGCAATTTCTGCGCACCCGGTCAATGTGGCTGCGAGCAGGACGCTGGCGATCAGGCGTGCAGGCGGGAGCAGCCTGTTGCGCAGGAGCTGCATGCCCAGGCCGAAGGCGCTGATGACCACGACGAACATCAAGTAGAGACCCAGCGCGGTCATCCAGGCGTCGGTAGCCCCTATGAGTGGGGTGAGCATCAGCGAATTCTGCAGTGTCGATGATTTATTCATGGAGGGGATCCCCGACCCACTGTTGCCGATGTTCGTCGAAATAGCGCAAGGCGTCGTGGATGGCGTTGATCACGGCGCGTGAAGTGATGGTCGCTCCGGCGATCTGATCGAACTGGCCCTGATCCTTTTTCAGTGCCCAGCCACTGTCGGCCGGCTCGCTTCGTGATTTGCCAGTAAATGCCTCGAGCCATGCATTGGGCCACTCGGCGATCCGCCCTCCCAGCCCCGGGGTTTCTGTTTGGCTGAGGGTTTTGACCCCGAGCAACCTGCCGTTTGTATCGATGGCGATCAGCAGGTCGATACTGCCCACATAGCCGGTTGCCTGGCTGCGCAGCAAAACGCTTTTCGGCTGGCCGGCCCGGGTCGCCAGGTAGCCACCCAGCAGTCGGCTGTTGGTCAACGCGGTATTGCCCAGTGGCAATGGCTGTTCAAGCGGTTGATTGTCGTAACTGTCGACCGGCAGCAGGTCCAGCAGGTTTCGGCTGTCGATCTCGCGTCGTTCAGCGGCGATGCGTGATGCGCTGACCTGTTGCGCAAGATAGGTCGCGCCCATTCCCAGGCTTGCCAGCAGCCCGACGATCACCACGCTCGACACTCGATTCATGGCGCCACACGCTCCTGTCTCGAGGCGACAAACCGCTCCAGCGCCGGTACGCAGAGGTTCATCAGCAGCACCGCAAATGCCACGCCGTCCGGGTAACCGCCCCATGTACGGATCAGGTACGTGAGCAATCCGACCCCGGCACCGAACAGCAGGCGGGCGCCGGGGCTTTTGGCGCCGGACACCGGCTCGGTGACGATAAAGAAGGCCCCGAGCAGGCTGGCGCCGCTGAGCAAGTGAAACAGCGGTGAACCGTGGGAGTCGGAACCGGAACCGTTCCAGCACACCAGGCTGATGATGAACAGGCTGGCGAGCATGCCGACCGGTGCATGCCAGCTGAACACCCGCCGTTGCAGAAGAAACAGGCCGCCGGCGAGAAACGCCAGGTTGATCCACTCCACACCGCGTGCGCCCAAATGGCCGAACGCCGGGCTGCGGGCGAAGAGTTCGTCGATGGTCAGGCTTTTGTTGATGCGCAGGCTGTCCAGGGCTGTGGCCTGCGCCCACGCATCCGGTGTCGGGCCGGGGATCAGACCGAACACTCGCTGCACGCTGCCGAACAGGTCCATGACGTGGGGCGACGGCCAATGGCTCATCGGCTGGGGGAATGTCACCAGCACCAGGGCCAGGCCGAGCATGGCCGGGTTGAACGGGTTTTTTCCGACGCCGCCATACAATTGCTTGCCGAACAGACCGAATGCCGCAGCGCAGACGGTCAGCCACCAGGGGCAATACGGCGGCAAGGCCAGGGCCAGCAGCGTTGCAGTGACCAGCGCACTGCCGTCGCTCAACACAGGAAGCAGTTCGCGCCCGCGCAGCTTCAGCACTGCCGCTTCAACGGCCAGTGCGGCCGTGCCTGCCAGTACCAGGTTGATCAGCACGCCCCAGCCGAACCACCAGAACGACACCAGAATGCCTGGCACAGTCGCCAGCAATACCAGTCTCATGGCCTGCTGGAGGCGTTCGTCGACCGGCTCAAGGGGCAACATAGCTATCCACCTGGCGCTCGGCTTCCTTCAGGCGAGCACGGGCCTTGTCCAGCAACTCGGCAGGGGTGTCGGTGCGTCGCTGCAGTTTGCTAACGTCGGCGCGCGCGTAGGCCAATTCGGTTTTCAATTGTCGAAGCCGGCTGTCAATGGGGCGCTTTTCGATGCGCACCAGATCCGGTATTGGCTGGTCGCTGGCGTCTTCCGTCGCATGCAGGTTTTTTTCGGCCTCGGCGAGGGCGCCTTCCAGGGCTTCGATCTTTACGGCGGGCGCATCGCTGGCTTGCGCTTTCTTGAGTTCGGCGCGGCGGGTGGCCAACTGGATTTTCGCCCGCTTCAACTCGGCATCCTTGGCTGGCGCTGGCGCTGGCGCTTCGGGTTTTGGCATTGACGGCAGGCTGTTCTCCAGTTGCAACAGGGCGTGTTCTGCGGCCTCGAACTGCTGTTGCAGGATGATCAGTTGCGACTGTTGTTCGAACGTCGGCGGATGCCCGAACGCCTTGAGCGATTTGTTCAGTTGCGTGCGGCTCATCGCCAGATCGATCCTGGCTTTTTTCAAGGCCGCGTCGGCATTCGCCGCTTTTTGTGCGCGGACCCTTTCCAGCGCCGCCTGAACCGGATTGAGTGCCGGTACATCGACCGGCTGAGTCACACGATTTGCCCGGGCGTGACGCTCGGCGAGTTTCTGCTCTTCCTCACGCTGCAGGCGGGCGTTGCGCCGTTCGAAGCGCTGGCGAGCGTGGTCGCGTTTGGCGGCCCGCGCCTGTTGCGCTTCAGGGCTGAAGGCCAGGCCTCCCACGATCGGAATCACGGTGGTCGCCGGCAACGGACGCATTTCGATGCAGTCCACAGGGCAGGGGGCTACGCACAGGTCGCAACCGGTGCATTCGTCGACGATCACCGTGTGCATCCATTTGGCCGCGCCGACGATGGCGTCGACCGGGCAGGCCTGGATGCACTTGGTGCAGCCAATGCACTCGGCCTCGCGGATATAGGCTATTTGCGCCGGGGCCGGGCCGCGGCTGACGTCCAGTTCCAGCACCGGGACTTTCAGCAGTTCAGCCAGGGCCGAAATGGTTTCGCTGCCGCCGGGCGGGCACTTGTTGATCGGCTCGCCCGAGGCAATGCCCTCGGCGTAGGGCTTGCATCCGGCGTGCCCACATTTGCCGCATTGGGTCTGCGGCAGCAGGGCGTCGATGCGTTGAATCAGACTCATGTTTTGATCAGTCCGTTGAATCCGAGAAAAGCCACCGCGATCAATCCGGCGCCGATCAGGTCGATTGGCAAGCCGCGAAAGGGCAGCGGAACATCGTTATCGAGGGTGCGCTGGCGCAAGTCGCAGAACAGACTCAGCACCAGCCAGAAACCCAGCCCGGCGCCAATACTCAGGGCCGTGGCGTAAAAAATGCCGTGGTCGTCACGGCTGTCGATCAGTGCCAGCCCCAACACGCCGGCATTACCGAGCAGCAACGGCCAGAGACCGTCGAACGACAACGTCGAAAACACTTTCGCCAATACCTTCAGCAGCGGCGCGATCAGCAGCACACTCAGGGGCAAAAACACGAACAACCGCAGCGAGTTCAGCCCCAGCGGCACCAACAGGCCAAAGTAGAGCGCATGGCCAAGCCCACCGACGATCAACATCAGGCAGGTCGTGGCAATCCCCAATGCATGGACCCGGCGTCGTTCGCTCGCCAGCAGCGAATCGACGCCCAACGACCAGTGCAACACGAAGTTGTTGATCAGGGCGGTGCTGATGAGTGTCAGAACAATCTCGGTCATGGTCGTGCCGGAAAAAGGAGGGCTTTTCAACGGGGTGGTCTAAAAAGCTTAGGCATTATCCGGCAAGGACGGAGGGTGGGCCAGATATGAAAATCCCACAGGCGCGCCAGGCACGACTGTGGGATCGGTCAGCGCAAGAACTTACTTGATGCGCTGGCCCGGCTTGGCGCCGCTGTCGGGGCTGAGCAGGTAGATTTCTTCACCGCCGGGGCCGGCCGCCATCACCATGCCTTCGGAGATGCCGAACTTCATTTTCCGTGGCTTGAGGTTGGCGATCATCATGGTCAGGCGACCGTCAAGCTTGGACGGGTCCGGGTAGGCGCTCTTGATGCCGGAGAACACGTTGCGTTGTTCGTCACCGATGTCGAGGGTCAGGCGCAGCAGTTTGTCGGCGCCTTCCACGGCTTCGGCCTTGACGATCAGCGCCACGCGCAGGTCAACCGCGGCAAAGGTGTCGAAGTCGATTTCCGGCGACAGCGGGTCCTTGGCCAGCTCGCCATTACCGGCCGGTGCGGCTTCGCCGGTGTCGGTCTGGCTGGCGGTCAGGTCTTCTTTCGAGGCGTCGGTCATGGCTTGTACTTTCACCGGATCGATTCGAGTCATCAGTGGCTTGAACTCGTTCAACTGATGGTTGCCGAGCAGGGTCGCGTGATCATTCCAGGTCAGCGGCGCGACGTTGAGGAACGCTTCGGCATCGGCGGCCAGCAGTGGCAGTACCGGCTTGAGGAAGATCACCAACTGGCGGAACAGATTGATGCCGGTGGCGCAGATGGCCTGGACTTCATCCTGCTTGCCTTCCTGTTTGTTCAGCGACCACGGGGCCTTGTCGGCGATCCAGGCGTTGGCGCGGTCGGCCAGGGCCATGATCTCGCGCATGGCGCGGGCGAAATCCCGGGCCTCATAGGCGTCGGCGATACCGGGTGCGGCAGCCAGGAAGGCTTCGGTCAGTTCCGGGGCCGCATTGCGGTCGACCATCAAGCCGGCATTGCCCTTGTGGATGAAACCGGCGCAACGGCTGGCGATGTTGACGACTTTGCCGACCAGGTCGGAGTTGACCTTTTGCACGAAGTCATCGAGGTTCAGGTCCAGGTCGTCGACGCCGCGGCTCAGCTTGGCGGCGTAGTAGTAGCGCAGGTATTCCGGCGACAGGTGCTCCAGGTAAGTCCGGGCCTTGATGAAGGTGCCGCGGGACTTGGACATTTTCTGGCCGTTGACGGTCAGGTAACCGTGCACGTTGATCCCGGTCGGCTTGCGGTAACCCGCGCCTTCGAGCATCGCTGGCCAGAACAGGGCGTGGAAGTTGACGATGTCCTTGCCGATGAAATGGTACAGCTCGGCGGTGGAGTCCTTGCCCCAGAACGCATCGAAGTCCAGCTCCGACGTACGGTTGCAGAGGTTCTTGAAGCTGGCCATGTAGCCGATCGGGGCATCCAGCCAGACGTAGAAATACTTGCCGGGTTCGTCCGGGATCTCGAAGCCGAAGTACGGCGCATCGCGGGAAATGTCCCACTGCTGCAGGCCGGCGTCCAGCCACTCGGCGATCTTGTTGGCCACGGCGTCCTGCAGGGTGCCGCTGCGGGTCCAGGTTTGCAGCATGTCCTGGAAGTCCGGCAACTTGAAGAAGAAGTGCTGGGAGTCCTTGAGCACCGGAGTGGCGCCGGAGATCGCCGACTTCGGGTCCTTCAGGTCGGTTGGCGCATAGGTCGCGCCGCACTTTTCGCAGTTGTCGCCGTACTGGTCCTCGGTGCCGCATTTCGGGCAGGTGCCCTTGATGAAGCGGTCGGCCAGGAACATTTTCTTTTCCGGGTCGAAATACTGCGTGATCGAGCGCGTGGCAATGTGCCCGGCGTCGCGCAGCTTCAGGTAGATCTGGCTCGACAGCTCACGGTTTTCTTCGGCGTGAGTGGAGTGGAAGTTGTCGAAGTCGACCAGGAAATCGGCAAAGTCGGCGCTGTGTTCGGCCTGGACATTGGCGATCAGCTGTTCCGGCGTGATGCCTTCCTTTTCCGCGCGCAACATGATCGCCGAACCGTGGGCGTCGTCGGCGCAGACATAAATGCATTGGTTGCCGCGGTGCTTCTGGAAGCGCACCCACATATCGGTCTGGATGTATTCCAGCATGTGGCCAAGATGGATCGAACCATTGGCATAGGGCAGGGCGCTGGTGACGAGGATCTGGCGTGGCTCGGACATGGGGCTCGGCTACTTGATGAAACGGAGGTCGGCCACTATAAAGCGCCGGCGACTATTTTTCACCCCCGGAACCGGACTCCGGGGACGGACAGCGCGCGTTCGTCACTTCCTGAAAGCATGCCGCGCGGACGTCAGAACAGGTACGATACCCGCCTGATTTTCCAGTCTTGCTATTGGAGTTGCCCATGAGCGCCGTCAATCGCGCAGCGGTGGAAGCCGTCCTTCGTCAATACACCGACCCTTATTTGAACCAGGACCCGGTCAGCGCCGGGTGTGTGCGCAGCATCGACATCCAGGGTGACCGCGTCAGTGTCCAGCTGGAGTTGGGCTATGCCGCCGGCCTGTTCAAGAGCGGCTGGTCGCAGATGTTGCAAATGGCCATCGAAGGCCTCGACGGCGTGGCCAGTGCCCGTGTCGAGATCACCAGCGTGATCGCCGCACACAAGGCTCAGGCACAGATTCCGGGCCTGGCCAACGTCAAGAACGTGGTCGCCGTGGCCTCCGGCAAGGGCGGCGTGGGCAAGTCCACCACCGCAGCCAACCTTGCGCTGGCCCTGGCTCGGGAAGGCGCCCGGGTGGGAATTCTGGATGCGGATATCTATGGTCCGAGCCAGGGCATCATGTTCGGCATTGCCGAAGGCACCCGGCCGAAGATCAAGGATCAGAAATGGTTCGTGCCGATCGAGTCCCATGGTGTCGAAGTGATGTCCATGGCCTTCCTGACCGACGACAATACGCCGATGGTCTGGCGCGGCCCGATGGTCTCTGGTGCACTGCTGCAACTGGTGACACAAACTGCCTGGGGCGATCTGGATTACCTGGTCATCGACATGCCGCCAGGCACCGGCGACATCCAGTTGACCCTGGCACAGAAAGTCCCGGTGGCCGGCGCGGTGATCGTTACCACCCCGCAAGACCTGGCGTTGCTGGATGCGCGCAAAGGCGTGGAGATGTTCCGCAAAGTCAATATCCCGGTGCTGGGCGTGGTCGAGAACATGGCCGTGCACATCTGCTCCAACTGCGGACATGCCGAGCATTTGTTCGGCGAGGGTGGCGGAGTGAAGCTGGCCGAGCAGTACGGCGTCGAGCTGTTGGCGTCGTTGCCGCTGTCGATGGTGATTCGCGAGCAGGCCGATGGTGGCAAGCCGACGGTCATCGCCGAGCCGGATAGCCAGATTGCCATGGTCTATCAGGAATTGGCCCGCCATGTCGGTGCGCGGATCGTGTTGCAGGAAGCCCTGTCGCCAGCCATGCCGAACATCAGCGTCAGCGACGATTGATCTTGACCGGTAAATGTTGAAAAAACGCTGGGAGCGAGCCTGCTCGCGATGTGAATCAACATTCAACAACCGTGTTGAATGGACTATAGCCATCGCGAGCAGGCTCGCTCCCACAGGAGGCTGATGCAGGATTTAGATGCGCAACCCGCCATCCATCTCCAGGATCCGCCCGGTGTAGTAGTCGTTTTCGAAGATGTACGCCGCCGAATGGGCGATCTCCTGCGGCTTGCCCATGCGCTTGAGCGGAATCCCGGCGGTCATCTTCTCCAGTGCTTCGGGCTTCATCCCCAGGGTCATTTCGGTTTCGATGAAGCCCGGCGCAATCCCCGCGACACGAATGCCGTAACGCGCCAGTTCCTTGGCCCAGGTCACGGTCGCCGCAGCGACACCGGCCTTGGCGGCGGAGTAGTTGGTCTGGCCGATGTTGCCGGCGCGGGAGATCGAAGAGATGTTGATGATGGCGCCGCCGTTTTTCAGCTCGACCATTTTCGCAGCGACTTCACGGGTGCACAGGAACACGCCAGTGAGGTTGACATCGATCACCGCCTGCCATTGCGCCAGGCTCATTTTGCTCATCTCGCCGTCCTTGACCTTGAGCAGCAGGCCGTCGCGCAGGATGCCGGCGTTGTTGATCAAGCCGTGGATCGCGCCGAAGTCTTCGGCCACCTGGGCAACCATGTGGGTCACCTGCTCTTCATTGGCGACGTTGCACAGGTAGGCGCGGGCTTCGACGCCCTTGGCCTTGCACGCGGCAACGGCCTGGTCGAGCTTTTCCTGGTTCAGGTCGACCAGGGCCAGCCGGGCGCCCTTGTCGGCGAAATACTCGGCCATGGAGCGGCCCAGACCCTGGCAACCGCCGGTGATAATGATTACTTTGTCAGTGAGTTGCATTGGCATGCCCCGGTAGCAGATGGAGTGGTTTTCCTTTCGAGCCAATCTCGATCTGCACCCTGCCGTGGCCTGGCTGCACATGAGAATTTGCCTCGATGGCGCCCTGGAACTTTCACCCGGCGCCTGTCCGTTTTTTCGACGGATTCTTTATAAGGAGTCATAAATTGAGCGTTGAAGCGGCCAAGAATGCCCGAGAATTACTTCTCAAGGAATACCGCGGGGTGCTCTCAACGCACTCCAAAGCCATGCCCGGCTTCCCGTTCGGCTCCGTGGTGCCCTACTGCCTGGACGAGCAGGGTCGCCCGCTGATCCTGATCAGCCGCATCGCCCAGCACACGCACAATCTGCAGAAAGATCCGAAATGTTCGTTGTTCGTCGGCGAACGCGGTGCCGAGGATGTGCAGGCCGTCGGTCGCCTGACTTACCTTGCCGAGGCGCAGCAACTGCAGGATGCCGCCCGGATCGACAGCGCGGCCGAGCGCTACTATCGCTACTTCCCGGACTCGCAGAACTACCACAAGGCCCACGATTTCGACTTCTGGGTGCTCAACCCGGTGCGCCACCGTTACATCGGCGGTTTCGGCGCGATTCACTGGATCGATCAACTGACCCTGGCGAATCCGTTCGCGGGCAAGGCAGAAGTCAGCATGGTCGAGCACATGAACGCCGATCACGCCAAGGCCATTGCCCACTATGTCGATCTGGCCGGCCTGCCGAAAAGCGAGCCGGCGCAACTGGCCGGCATCGACACCGAAGGCATGCACCTGCGCATCGGCCAAGGGCTCTACTGGCTACCGTTCCAAGCCCCATGTAATACGCCGACACAAGTGCGCGAAGCCTTGGTTTTCCTGGCTCACGCCGAGCAGTGGCCGAAAAATGCAGCGGTCGGCGCTTGAATTCACGAATCGGTGACGTCATCTAGGGAAGACTGGCAAGGCATTCTTGCGTTGAGGAACCATTTGATGCGCCCTTTTTTATTGCTCTTTGTACTGTTTCCGGTGTTGGAGCTGTTCGTATTCGTCAAGGTGAGCGGAGCGATCGGTTTTTTTCCGGCGCTGCTGCTGGTCATTCTCGGCTCGATGCTCGGCGTGTTCGTGCTGCGTATCGCCGGCCTGGCCACGGCGTTGCGTGCACGTGAAAGCCTGAACCGTGGCGAACTGCCGGCCCAGACCATGCTCGAGGGCCTGATGCTGGCGCTGGCAGGCGGCCTGCTGATCCTGCCGGGCTTCGTCACTGACGTGCTGGGCTTGATCCTGCTGCTGCCGTTCTCTCGCCGGTTGCTGGCCAACAAGATGCGTCAGCGCGCCGAAGAAGCGGCGGTCCGTCAGCGGGCCTTCGCCGATGACCTCCAGCCACGGGGCGGTCCTGCTCCGCGCGAGCCTCTGGGGCGTGAGCCGGAAGTGATCGAAGGCGAATTCGAACACCGTGACTCCAAGTAAATCGTTTCATCGGCACGGCACCTTCGGGTGCCGTGTTCGTTTTCGGGCCATCGATTAAAAAATTTCGTGTCCCGCCCTTGTAATAACCTTATGCGCCCTTATGTAACGGTCACCGCAAGGTTTCTGGCAATTGCGCCAGACAGACTTCAGCGGTTCGCTTGTCGAACCGCACCCGGCACCGCCGGACTTTGTTAAACCCGCCGGGACTACACCGGCCGATGAAAACCACAATTAGGAGAGATCGACAATGAAGCTTCGTCCTCTGCATGACCGCGTCGTCATCCGTCGCAGCGAAGAAGAAAAGAAAACCGCTGGCGGTATCGTCCTGCCAGGTTCGGCTGCCGAAAAAGCCAACAGCGGCGAAATCCTCGCCGTCGGCAGCGGCCGCGTTCTGGACAACGGTGAAGTGCGTGCACTGTCCGTCAAAGTGGGCGACAAGGTTGTGTTTGGTCCTTACTCCGGCAGCAACACTGTGAAAGTCGACGGCGAAGACCTGTTGGTAATGAGCGAGAACGAAATCCTCGCTGTTATCGAAGGCTGATTCCCCGCTCATTTTCCCGCTACTCCAAAGTATTTAAGGAATATCGATCATGGCTGCTAAAGAAGTTAAATTCGGCGATTCCGCCCGCAAGAAAATGCTTACCGGTGTCAACGTCCTGGCTGACGCGGTAAAAGCGACCCTGGGCCCGAAAGGCCGTAACGTGATCATCGAGAAGAGCTTCGGCGCTCCGACCATCACCAAGGACGGCGTTTCCGTAGCCAAGGAAATCGAGCTGGAAGACCGTTTCGAAAACATGGGCGCGCAGCTGGTCAAAGACGTTGCCTCCCGTGCCAACGATGACGCCGGCGACGGCACCACCACCGCTACCGTTCTGGCTCAAGCGATCGTCAACGAAGGCCTGAAAGCCGTCGCTGCCGGCATGAACCCGATGGACCTCAAGCGCGGTATCGACAAAGCGACCATCGCGATCGTCAAAGAGCTGAAGAACCTGTCCAAGCCATGCGCCGACACCAAGGCCATCGCTCAGGTGGGTACCATCTCCGCCAACTCCGACAACTCCATCGGCGACATCATTGCCGAAGCCATGGAAAAAGTCGGTAAAGAAGGCGTGATCACCGTTGAAGAAGGCTCGGGCCTGGAAAACGAACTGTCGGTTGTAGAAGGCATGCAGTTCGACCGTGGCTACCTGTCCCCATACTTCGTCAACAAGCCGGACACCATGGTGGCCGAGCTCGACGGCCCGCTGATCCTGCTGGTCGACAAGAAGATCTCGAACATCCGCGAAATGCTGCCAGTACTGGAAGCCGTCGCCAAAGCCGGCCGTCCACTGCTGATCGTGGCCGAAGACGTTGAAGGCGAAGCCCTGGCAACGCTGGTTGTGAACAACATGCGTGGCATCGTCAAAGTCGCAGCCGTCAAGGCGCCAGGCTTCGGCGACCGTCGCAAGGCCATGCTGCAGGACATCGCCGTTCTGACCGGCGGTACCGTGATCTCCGAAGAGATCGGCCTGAGCCTGGAAAGCACCACCCTGGAGCACCTGGGTAACGCCAAGCGCGTCACCCTGTCCAAGGAAAACACCATCATCGTTGACGGTGCTGGCGTACAGGGCGACATCGAAGCGCGTATCGCCCAGATCCGTGCCCAGGTGGCCGAGACTTCCTCGGACTACGACCGTGAAAAACTGCAAGAGCGTCTGGCCAAGCTGTCCGGCGGCGTTGCAGTGATCAAGGTTGGCGCTGGCTCCGAAGTCGAAATGAAAGAGAAGAAAGCCCGCGTTGAAGACGCCCTGCACGCTACCCGTGCAGCCGTTGAAGAAGGCGTGGTGCCTGGCGGTGGCGTAGCGCTGATCCGTGCCCTGCAGACCCTGGCCGACCTGAAAGGCGACAACGCTGACCAGGACGTGGGTATCGCTGTGCTGCGTCGCGCTATCGAAGCGCCGCTGCGTCAGATCGTTGCCAACTCCGGCGACGAGCCAAGCGTCGTGGTCGACAAGGTCAAGAACGGTCAGGGCAGCTTCGGCTACAACGCTGCAACCGGCGAGTACGGCGACATGATCGAAATGGGTATCCTGGACCCAACCAAGGTCACCCGTTCCGCACTGCAAGCTGCAAGCTCGATCGGCGGTCTGATTCTGACCACCGAAGCAGCGGTCGCTGATGCACCGCGTAAAGACGCTCCAGCTGGCGGCGGCATGCCAGACATGGGCGGTATGGGCGGCATGGGCGGCATGATGTAAGCCAGCCTTACCCCGTACAGAAAAACCCCGCCTGCGAAAGCAGGCGGGGTTTTTTATTGCTCCCTTTCCGATCAGCGTTTCAGGCGTTGGCGGGTGCGGCCTTGGTCACGGTTTCAACACGGGACGCCGGTCGGTACAAAATCCAGTAATACGACCCCAGGCAGATCAACCAGCAGAAAATCGCCGTCCACACGTTGTGCGAGAAAAAGTGCGCGCCTTGCATCATCCGGCTCACCGAAAACACCGTACCCAGTGCAAAGGCAAAGACGAAGGCCTGGCGGGCCAGGCGAGGACGACGGTCGCGCAGCACGAAGAACAGTGCAAACAGGGTGAAGCCGGTGGCGGCGTGACCACCGGGCCAGCAACGGCCGGGTTTGTCGGTAGGAGGGCGAGGGCTGAGCAATTCGCTGTATTTTTCGTGACCACCGAATTGCTCCAGGCTCCACGGACATTGCACTGCCGTCACCGCCTTGACCGGCGTGACGAACGAAGTCGCCAGGCCCAGGGACAACACCAGGCAGCCCAGTTCGCGTTTGAACGGTTTCAGCCGGGCGATGAAAAAGGCGCCGACGAAGCCGAGAATGGCGAACACCGAAAAGGCAATGACCAGTTGCTTGGCGCGGTCATGCAGGATGTCTTCGAGGAAATAACTGTGGCGCCCGATAAAGTCGCCGACGGTCGGGTCGTAGAACAGCGTGGCCAGGTCCATGTCCAGGGACGTCAGTTCGAGCAGCAGCAGAATGATCGCCGCAATGAGGGGAACGCCCAGGCACACCCGGAAATCCAGCGGGCGAGAGGCGGGGCGGGCGGAAGTCGAAACCATGGCAGTTCCTTGGTCGGTCAATGTTCTGGAAAGCGCAGCCGCGCGGAGTGTGAGCTGACGGGTGTCGCCTGTTTGTGAACCGATGGTGAAAAAGTCGTTAAGCGTCAAAAGGCCTGAAAAGGGGGCTTTTGCACTGCACGTGGTCCTAGCCCTGAGCCACACTTGGCCGTAAGCTGCGCGGGCCGAGACGGCCGTTACTGTGTACGGAGAAGGTGCCCATGCGAATTCTATTGGTTGAAGACAACCGCGATATCCTGGCCAATCTGGCTGATTACCTGGGGCTCAAAGGCTATACCGTGGATTGCGCGCAGGACGGTTTGTCGGGCCTTCACCTGGCGGCGACCGAGCATTACGACTTGATCGTGCTCGACATCATGTTGCCTGGCATTGACGGCTACACCCTGTGCAAACGCCTGCGTGAGGACGCCCGTCGCGACACGCCGGTCATCATGCTGACCGCCCGTGACCAATTGGACGATCGCTTGCAAGGCTTCAAGTCCGGTGCCGATGACTACCTGATCAAGCCATTTGCCCTCTCGGAGCTGGCCGCGCGGATCGAAGCGGTGATGCGTCGGGCCCAGGGCGGCGGTCGGCGCACACTGGAGGTCGGCGGGCTCAGCTATGACCTCGATACCCTGGAGGTCAGCCGCGAAGGTCGCCTGTTGAAGCTCAATCCGGTGGGCCTCAAGTTGCTGGCCGTGCTGATGCAAAAAAGCCCCCACGTCCTGCGTCGGGAGATTCTCGAAGAAGCCTTGTGGGGCGATGATTGCCCGGACAGCGACAGCCTGCGCAGCCATGTCCACCAATTGCGTCAGGTGATCGACAAGCCGTTCGCCAAACCGTTGCTGCACACCGTGCATGGTGTGGGTTATCGCTTGGCCGAGGGCCGTGATGGAGTTTAAGCAAAGCCTTGCTCAACGGATCATCATCGCCTTTGCGCTGATGAGCGCGCTGGTCGCCGGGGCCTTCGCCATGGGCATTGTCGCAACGGTTCACCTGGTGGAAGAAAAACTGATTTCCGCAGGCCTGGGCGGTGATTTGCAACGGCTGTTGCTGATGGACAGCGTCTCGGACTGGAGCCATCGCCCCGAGCCGGACCAGCTGTTCTATTTCAGCGGCGGGCCGGGCGACTTCGAGTTGCCCAAGGACCTGCGTCACCTCGATCCGGGTTTTCACGAAGTGTTCCGCGAGCAGCTGTCGTACCACGCGATGGTCGAAGTCGTCGACGGCCGGCGCTATGTGCTGCTGCAAGACCAGAGCGACTTCGAGGAGCGCGAGCGCGTGTTGTTCGCCGTTGTGCTGGTCGGCTTCGTGCTCAGCCTGGCGTTGGCGGTGTTTCTCGGCTGGATACTGGCACGCAAGGTGATGGCACCGGTGGTGCGGCTGGCGCGCCAGGTCCGTCACCGTGACCAGTTGCTGGGCCTGGCGCCACCACTGGCGCCGGATTATGCCGCCGATGAAGTGGGCGAGCTGGCGGTGGCTTTCGACGCCACGCTTGGTCGTTTGCGCCAGGCATTGACTCGGGAGCGCCTGTTCACCAGCGACGTCAGCCATGAATTGCGCACCCCCCTGATGGTGCTGGCCAGTTCCTGTGAGCTGTTGCTGGAAAATCCCGGTATTGATCAGCGCGGACGGGCACAGGTCGAACGAATCGCCCGTGCCTGTGAAGAAATGCGTGAACTGGTGCAAACGTTTCTGATGCTGGCCCGGGCTCAGCGCGAAGATGCCGGCATCGCGCCACAACAGTCACTGACCCAGGTCGCCGACGGGTTGCTCACTCTCTGGCGTGGGCCGATCGAAGCCAAGGGGTTGTCGCTGATCTTCGAGCCTGGCCATCCGCACGACACCCGTTACAACGCCACCCTGCTGCAGGCCGTCATGGGCAACCTGCTGCGCAACGCGCTGCACTACACCGAGCGCGGGTTTATCCGTTTGACCCTCACAGCCACGGGTTTCCGGGTCGAGGACAGTGGTGTGGGGATCCCGGAAGAGAAACGCGAAGCGATGTTCGAGCCGTTCGTGCGAGGCAATGAAAAACGCGGAGACGGTCTGGGCCTGGGCCTGTCGCTGGTACAGCGGATTTGCGAAAACCAGGGGTGGAGCGTCAGCCTGACTCAGATGGAGCCCAATGGCTGTCGCTTTCAGGTCGAGCTGGCCCCGGCGACCTGAAAGTTATGGCCCCCAGCCATCACGGACACCCTGTAAAACCTTGTAATAGTAAAGGGTTTTACATGACATTTTTTTCACAAAGGCATGACCTGTCGCTGACACGCCGCTCCCTAACGTAGGTGTCATCAGACGTTCAGGAGTGCCTGGTGATGGCCGGCCCGATAAAGCTCGATTTTTCCGAAAAGTACGACGATTCGCACGCGCAGAAATATTTGCGCAAACATCAGGACGGTTTGGGCCGTCGGTTGTCTCATTGGCGGGACGAACAACTGGCGCGCAAAGCATTGACCCTGGTCGGTGAACCCGGCCTGGTCCTTGATTTACCCTGCGGTGCCGGGCGTTTCTGGCCTTTGCTGGCGGAAAAACCCAACCGTGTGATCATCGGGGCGGACAACTCCGAGTCGATGATCAAGATCGCGCTCGAGGCGCAACCCGCCGAAGTGGTGAAACGGGTACGGCCTTTGCACACTTCTGCGTTCGACATCGATTTGCCTGATAACGCCGTCGACAGCATTTTTTGCATGCGCTTGTTGCACCACATCGGTGACGCCGAGCATCGACTGGCTATTTTGCGTGAATTCGAGCGGGTCAGCCGTGACAGTGTGATTCTGTCTCTATGGGTCGACGGTAATTTCAAGGCGTGGAAGCGCAAGCGTTCCGAGCTTAAGCGTGAGCAGGAAGGTTACCAAAATCGATTTGTGTTACCGGCTGCTACGGTTGAAAAAGAATTTGAGCAGGCGGGTTTCCGTATCCAGGAACAACTGGATTTTCTACCGCTCTATGCCATGTGGCGGGTTTATGTATTACGCAAGAGGTAACACAATGGCAGTGCAGTGTGCAGTAGAAGCAGACGTCGCCTCCGAAGATCGATTTGATCATTACTGGAATCAGCGCGGTGAATGGGTTGAAGAACCCAATGTTCGTCGTGGTGGTGAAAGCGGCGTACAGCGCGTCAAGGCAGCGGATGGCCAGTTGTTGTATGCCAAGCGTCAGACCGGGCATATCTACCGCAGCTGGCTGCACCCCTTCGGTCGCCCGACGGTTCTGCGTGAACGTGACGCGCTGATTGGCGTGAGCAAGATTGGCGTCCGTGTTCCCGAAATCGTTTTCTGCGGCGCGCAGCGCGATCCCGCCCACCAATGGCGCGCGCTGCTGGTGACCAAGTCGCTGGATGGTTTCGAGGAAATTGCCCATTGGTACGCCGGCGGCGGACGTGAGCGTCACGGTGACGCCGTGCATGACCGCGTGCTGAAGGACGTGGCCGAAAACCTGGCGCTCATGCACCTGGGCCGCTGGCAGCACAGCTGCCTCTACATGAAGCATATTTTTGTCCGGGTGACCGGGGAAGGCGAGGCGACCAAGGTTGAAACGGCTCTGATCGATCTGGAGAAGTGCCGTCAGCGTTTGACCGCCTATCGCGCGGCCTCCCATGACCTGAAGCAACTGCGCCGCCATTCGTCGTTCAGTGCGACGGAGTGGAAGAAACTCGTCTACTTTTACGAGACAGCGTTTGGCAGCGCTATCAAAGGTTTATAGCGATGAAACTAGAAATTGCGCGAGGTTTGTTCCTGCTGGGAGCCTTGGCAGTTGCTTCATTGGCGGTGGCGGCTTGGGAACAGCCGCGCACGCAGGTCCTCGGTTCAGTGAACGGGGACGCTCGATGCCCGCTGCCGCGGATTGCCAAGGCATCGGCTGCAACCCAACCCGATCATGATCTTCTGCTGTTCATGTTCGGACTCTCTCAAGGACTGAGGCCGCAAAGTTGACCCGATCGAAGCCCCCGAAAAGGCCTCGCTATTGCGAGGCCTTTTTTATGGTGCGCAAAAACACTTGGGAGCGAGCCCGCTCGCGAGGGTCGCCAACGATAAAGCGGGCTGGTTGATGGCCCGCCTTGTCTGGACGTTTCTCGCGAGCGGGTTCGTTCCTATGGATGGATTTGCGGATCAGTCGGTTTGTCCGGCTTGGCCAGCAGGGTATAGACGCACGGCAATACGAACAGGGTGAACAGGGTGCCGATCGACATCCCCGTGGCGATCACCGTGCCGATGTCGAATCGGCTGACGGCACCGGCGCCGGTGGCAATGATCAGCGGCACCATGCCGAACACCATCGCCGCGGTGGTCATCAACACCGGGCGCAGGCGGATCGACGCGGCTTCCTCGACGGCCTCGCGAGGCGTCAGGCCCTTTTCCTTGCGCAGCTGGTTGGCGAATTCGACGATCAGGATCCCGTGCTTGCTGATCAAACCGATCAGCGTCACCAGGCCGACCTGGGTGTAGATGTTCATGCTCGACCAGCCCAGGAACAACGGGATCAACGCACCGCAGATCGACAGCGGCACCGTCACCAGGATCACCAGCGGATCGCGGAAACTCTCGAACTGGGCCGCCAGGACCAGGAAAATGATCGCCAGTGCCAGGGCAAACGTCACCCACAGCGCACTGCCTTCCTGGATGTACTGTCGCGAGGCCCCGGCGTAGTCGACGGCGAAACCGGCCGGCGCTTCTTCCCGGGCGATCTGGCGCACCGCTTCGAGGGCTTCCCCCATGCTCACCAGCGGCACGCCGGAGAGAATCGCCGAGTTGAGCTGCTGGAACTGGTTCAATTGCCGCGGCCGTGCACGGTCGGTGACAGTGATCAGGGTCGACAGGGCCAGCAGTTCACCCTTTGTGTTCTTCACGTAGTAGTTGTTCAGCCAGTCCGGGTTGTCGCGGAAGGGCCGTTCGACCTGCGCGATGACCTTGTAGCTGCGGCCTTCAATGGTGAAGCGGTTGATTTCCGCCTCGCCCAGCAGTGTCGCCAGCGTCCCGCCAAGGTCCTGCATGGAGACGCCCATCTGTGCGGCCTTGGCGCGGTCGATGTCCACCACGACTTCAGGTTTGTCGAATGCCAGGTCAACGTCGACGAAGGCAAACTTGCCGGACTCCATCGCCCGCTTCTTCACCCGGTCCATCACTTGCAGCAACGACTCGTAATCGTTGGCGGTATTGATGACGAATTGAAACGGCAGCCCTTCGCCGGTGCCCGGCAGGGACGGCAGGTTGAAGCCGAACACCTGCAAGCCGGCAATGCCCTCGAGCTTGCCCTGGACCTCGGGCAGGATTTCCATCTGGGTGCGGTCGCGTTCGTTCCAGGGCTTGAGCAGGAAGCCGCCGACCCCCGATTGCACGCCGTTGAAGCCGTTGATCTGGAACGAGGAGTAGTACTCGGGAAACGCCTTGAAGATGTCGATGAATTCGTTGGTGTAGGCGTTCAGGTAGTCGAGGTTGGTCGGCTGCGGGGCATTGGCCAGCATGAAGATGATGCCCTGGTCCTCGTCCGGTGCCAGCTCCGACTTGGTGAAGGTGAGCAGCGCCGGAATCAGGCACAGCACGATGGCGGCAAACACCAGCACCACCGGGCGGGTGTTCAGCGTGCCGTGGAGCAGGCGCTGGTAGCGGCGTTTGAGGCTGTCGAAAATCAGGTCGAGGCGGTGTGCCAGGCCCGTGGGGTTTTCGTCGTGGCGCAGCAGCACGGCGCACATCATCGGTGACAGGGTCAGGGCGACGATGCCGGAGATCACCACCGCGCCGGCCAGGGTCAGGGCGAACTCCTTGAACAGCGCGCCGGTAAGGCCTGTCAGGAAGCCAATGGGCGCATAGACCGCCGCCAGGGTGATGGTCATCGAGACCACCGGCATGGCGATTTCCCGGGCCCCCTCGATGGCGGCATCCAGCGGCGTCTTGCCTTCCTCGATATGCCGGTGGATGTTTTCCACCACGACGATGGCGTCGTCCACCACCAGGCCGATGGCCAGCACCATGGCCAGCAGGGTCAGCAGGTTGATCGAGTAACCCATCATCTGCATGAAGAACATCACGCCAATCATCGACAGCGGGATCGTCACCACCGGGATCACCACCGAGCGCAGCGCACCGAGGAACAGGAACACGACGACTATCACGATCAGCACTGCTTCGAACAGGGTCTTGACCACCTCGTCGATCGAGGCCTGGATGAACAAGGTCGCGTCGTAGGCGATCTCGCCCTTGAGGTTCGGCGGCAACTGGGCCTCAAGGTCGGGCATGATCTTGCGCACTTCCTTGATCACGTCCAGCGGGTTGGCGCCGGGCGTGGCCTTGATGCCGATGTACACCGAGGGCGTGCCACCGAAGGAGCTGATGCTGTCGTAGTTCTCCGCGCCCATTTCCACGCGTGCGACATCGCTGAGCAGCACGCGGCTGTCACCCTCGACCTTGAGCGGGATCGCCGCAAAGGCCTCGGCGGACTTGAGTTCGGTGTTGGCGTTGATGCTGGTGACCACGTACTCGCCTTTCACTTCGCCGGCGGCGGAGAGGAAGTTGTACTGGCGCACCGCGTTGGTGACGTCGCTGGCGCTCAGGCCGAAACCGGCGAGCTTCACCGGGTCCAGCCACAGGCGCATGGCGAATACCTGGTTGCCAAGGATTTCGGCTTCGGCCATGCCTGGCAGCGTGGCCAGTTTGGGCTGGATGACCCGTGACAGGTAGTCGGTGATCTGCGGGTTGCTCAGTTCCTTGCTGAAGAAACTGATGTACATCAGTGCCGAGGCGTCGGCCGCTTCCTTGCTCAGCACCGGGTCTTCGGCGTCCTGGGGCAACTGGTTCTTCACCTCGTTGGCCTTGGCCAGAAGTTCGGTGAACAAACGGTCGCTGTTGGAACCGATGCGCGCGTAGATCGAAATCACCGAGAAGTTCTGGCGACTGACCGAGGTCATGTAGTCGATGCCTTCGGCGCTCGCCAGGCTCTGTTGCATCGGTTGGGTGATGTAGCCCTGGATGGTTTCGGCGTTGGCGCCGGGGTACGCGGTGGTCACCGTGATCAGGGCGTTTTCCATTTGCGGGTACTGGCGCAGCGGCAGCTTGCTCCAGGCCTGGAAACCCAGCAGCACAATCAGCAGGCTGACCACGGAGGCGAGCACCGGGCGGCGGATGAACGGGTCGGTAAAAGCCATGGGAATTCCTTGATCAGTCCGCACGCGGCGGGCTGTTCTTCTCGCCTAGGGTCTTGTCGTCGCTGATGGCAATGTGCGCGCCGTTGTCCAATTTGATCTGGCCGGCCGTGACCACTTGCTCGCCGCTGTGCACGCCCTTGGTAATCATCACCACGCCGTCGCGGCGTTCGCCGGTTTCGATGAAGCGACGTTCGGCGATCAGGATCGGTTCACCCTTGTCGTTTTTTTCCAGCTGGCCGTCTTCGGACTTTTTCTGCGCGACGATGTACAGCGAGTTGCCGTACAGCGTGTAGGTGATCGCGCTTTCCGGCACCACAACGCGCGGCTGCGGGTCGGGCAGCATCACCTGCAGGTTGGCGAACATCCCCGGCAACAACTTGCCGTCGGGGTTGGCCAGGGTGGCGCGGACCTGAACGTTGCGTGTGCTGTTTTCGACCTTGGGGTTGATCGCGCTGATGGTGCCGGGGAAGGTCTGGGCCGGGTAGGCCGCGACGATGATCTCCACCGGTTGACCAACGCCGATTTTCGGCACCGACTGCTCGGGCACGAAGAAATCGACATAGAGGCTGCTGAGGTCTTGCAGGGTGGCGATCACGGTGCCGCTGGCCAGGTAGTCGCCGATGTCGACCTGGCGAATGCCGATGGTTCCGGTGAAGGGTGCGGCGATACTCTTTTTGCCGAGGGCCGCCTTGAGCTGGTTGACCGTGGCCTTGCTTTTTTTCAGCACCGCCGACAGTCGGTCGAATTCGCCTTTGGAAATGGCCTGGCTGCCGACCAGTTGACTGCCACGACCGTAGTCGAGCTGGGCCAGCCCGAGATCGGCCTCGGCCGTTTCGAGCAGAGCCGATTCCACCTTGCTGTCGAGTCGCAGAAGCAGTTGGCCAGCCTTGACCTTCTGCCCCGACTCGAACTGCAAATCGATGACCGTGCCGTCGGTTTCCAGGCTCAGGTCCACACCCTGCAACGCCTTGAGCGTGCCGACCGTCGGCAATCGTGCCTGCCACGGCTGCTCGACAGCAGCGGCCACCGCGACACTGATCGGCGGCTTCGGCGCGGAGAAAGCCTGGATCATCGTATAGATGGAGAAGGCTTTGTAACCGGCCAAGACCAGCACGATCAACAGAACAATACCCAACATGATCAGCATGCGGCGACGCAGCATATTTCCATTTCCTTGGAGAAAATCAGGTGAGACAGTCCGGCACATTACTCCCTGTGCGAAGGCTATTCCAGTGACCGCAAAACGGCGTCTTCAGACCAGATGCAAATGGTTATCCCAAAGCCCCGCCGGCAGCTCCAGCGGTTTTGCAACAAGGTTTGTCTGGCGGCAATCGTAGTAGCGGCAGCGACCTTGTCCGGAGGTCACGACAAAGCCATCGGCCACTGCACCGACCCCGGCACAGTCAGGCAGTGGCGCATCCAGGCGCACGTCACCGCTGTCCAGGTCCCAGATGAAAAAGCGGTTGCCCCGGGGCGCCGTCAATGCCACCAGGCGCAGGTCGCTGTGCACCGCGACGCTGGCGGTGTAATGCCCCATGGCCTGCAATTGATGCTCGGGCACCGGGAACGCCACGAACGGCTGGCCGGGACGCTTGATGGCCAGCAACTCCGACGATTCGTGAGACGGGCCCATGAACTGCTGGCCGGCGACGATGGTGCCGTCGCTGGCAATGCCCAGGTGGCGCACGCTGTTCATCTGCTGCGCGAGGGTTTCCTTGCTCAGCAGAGTGCCATCGCGTTGCATCAGCACCAGGCTCGGCTCCATGGCATCGAGGTTCATCTCGACCCGGCTTTCGGCCTCGGTGCGAATGCCACCGTTGGCCACCACCAGGGTTTCGCCATCGGGCAGCCACGACACCTGGTGCGGTCCGATGCCATGGGTCGATATCTCGCCGCTGTGCACCAGACGTTCACCTTCGAACCGGTACACACCGAGCAGACCGCGCCCCGGATCGGACGTGTCGTTCTCGGTGGCGTAGAGCCAGTCGCCGCTGTTGTGAATCACCGCGTGGCCGTAGAAATGCCGGTTCGGCTGCGAGGTCACCGTCTGCAACAGCGTGCCGTCGCGCAGGTCGATCAGGTAGCTTTCGGTGCCGGGGCGCCGGGCGACGAACAGGGCAATCGGCCGTGTCGGGTGATCGATGATGTCATGGCAGCGCTGGCCGACCTGGGTGGCGAACACCCGGGTGCCGTCCAGCCGATAGCCGACGGCGTAATGCCTGCCATCGCCATCGTCCCGCGCCGAGAGCAGCAGCGGGCCGTGATCCTTTTGCTTGAACAGCTTCCAGCCGCCCAGGGTCACTGCGCCCAGCAGCAAACTACCTAACGTCAGAGCCTGTCGTCGCAGCATGGCACTCGCCCTCATCAGTCACCGTCGTTGGCGTTGAAGCCCAGTTGGATGCCCAGCGCCTTGGCCAGTTCGCCTTCGTGCAGGCGATGGACGACGTTGAGGCTATCGTAGATGTCGTTGAGTTGCTGGCGACCGGCATCGTCGCCGAGCATTTCGGTCAGCGAGCGCTGGTTGCTGGCGAACAGTTTCAGGGACGCGGCGTAAGCGGCATCGATCTTGTCGGCCAGGGGTTTCTGCTCGCTCGGCAACAGGCCGCGCAGGCCTTTGTTGTCCACGCCTTCCCACACGGTTTTGGCTGCGGCGAGGCTGGCTTCAAGGCCGGTCAGGGACGACTGGCTGCGCCAGGCATCGGCCTGGAACGGTTGCGGCACGCCTTTGGTCTGGCGGCCCATCGGCGTGCCGAGTTTCTTCTTCAGGCTGTCGAGCGCGGTGACCTGCACCCGCAGCAGGTCGGCGATGGCTTCGTGGGAATCGGCGTAGCGCTGGTTCGGAAACTTGCTCATCTGCGCGAGCATGCCATCGGTGTTGTTCCAGCTTTTGAGGATCTCTTCAGCCAGTTGTTTCTGACGCTCGCCGATGGCGATCAGCAGTGGGCAGTAGCGGGCTTTCTGTTCGGCGTTGGCCACATCGGGCTTGCTGTCGAACAGGATGTATTCGTAGGCGGACAGCCCTTGAACCACCACGCTGGACTTGGCGAGGGCCGCGGCATCGATCTGCGGCTGGGCGCTGACCAGTTGTTCGACCTGACGACCGACGAGGTTTTTCTTGTCCGGCCAGAATTGCACCTGCCAGGCGCGATTGCCCTCGGCCAGTGGACCGATCAGCAGCGGTTGCAGCTCGGCCCAGGCTTTTTGCGCGTGGAGGAAATCGGCGCGGGCGGTGTCGAGGCTTTCCTTGCCTTCGCAATAGGCCAGTGCACTGACGGCCAACTGCCGGTCAGCCTCGACCCAACGGGTGTAGGTCGGCAGGATCACCGATTTGGCGATGGCCGCCGAGGTGACGGCCTGCGGATCCTGGGGTGAGCACGCGCCGAGGGCGAGGGCGGCAAGGCTGGTGAACAGTAACTTGGGACGGAACATGTGAGGCTCCCGCTGATTCAATGCGTATTAAAGGGAATTCAAAAAGGCCAGCAACGCGGCGCGCTGCTCGGCATTGAAAGACAAAACCTGTTGCTGCGCCGCCTTCGCTTCGCCGCCATGCCAGAGCACGGCTTCGAGCAGGTTGCGGGCGCGGCCGTCATGCAGGAACTGGGTGTGGCCACTGACCGCTTGCGTCAGACCGATGCCCCATAACGGCGGGGTGCGCCAGTCGCGGCCACCGGCCTTGAATTCGCTGCGGTTGTCAGCCAGGCCGTCGCCCATGTCGTGCAGCAGCAGATCGCTGTAGGGGCGAATCACCTGATTGGCCAGTTCAGGCTCGGCGGCGTTGGCGGCGGTGGTGTACTGGGGGGTGTGGCAGGACTGGCAACCGGCCTGGAAAAACAGGTTTTTGCCGGCCAGCACGTCAGGCGCGCCGACGTCGCGGCGGGCCGGTACGGCGAGGTTGCGGCTGTAGAACAGCACCAGGCGCAGGATGTTGTCGCTGACTTCCGGTTCGCCATCCTGGCCATTGCCATTGGGCGCCTGCTTGCAGGCGGTCTGCGCGTCGGTGCAGTCATCGAAGGGCCTGAGACGGGTCGTGAGGCCCATATCACCGGAAAACGCGTGAACGTTCTGTTGATTGAGATTCGGTTGCCCGGCCTTCCAGCCAAATCGACCGAGGACGGTTTTCTGCTCGGCATCATCCCAGACCTGGTTCGGCCGGCCGGCGATGCCGTTGTTGTCTTTTGCCTGTGCCCTGGCATTGGCCAGGATCGCTTCCTCGGGGATGGCTTCGAGCAGGCCCAGGCCGATCATCGGCGGCGCGACCCGCGCGGAAAAACGCGTGTCCGGATGCATCGGGCCATAGCCCAGCTGGGTGATGTTCAGGCTGGGTTGGCGCAACTCGACCTCGGTGCCGTCCTTGAAGCGCACCGTCACGGGTGTGTAGTCGACCCGCACCTTGCCTTCCGGGACGACGCCGGGGATGGCCATGTCCTGGAATTGCCCGCCGTAGACCGGTTCCGGGACCACGCCGAGGCGTTCGATGACCTTCGCGTAGCCCGGCGCATCGGGTATCGACAGGCGTACCAGCATCGACACTGCGTTGCTGGCATCGGGCGCGGGTGGATGGCCGCGACCGTCCTTGATGTGGCAGTTCTGGCAGGCGTTGGTGTTGAACAAGGGGCCAAGGCCGTCCCGCGCGGTGGTGGTCGACGGGGCGATCACCCAGGGGTTGCGGAAGAAACTGTTGCCGACGCTGAAGTCCACGCGCCTGGACGGCGGCAGGTTGGCGGAGGGCAGGGAAAACGCGTTCTGGTCAGTCTTGCGCACGGTCGTGCTGCCACCGGACCGGGCTTCACCCGGTTCGGCTTGGGTAAAACGCGGGGCGTCATCGCAGGCACTCAGGCCCAGGGCCAGAAACAGCGCGGACAAGCGAAGAAGCAGCGAAGGCATCAGACATCCTGCAAGACGAGCAAAACAAGGGCGCAAAGTCTAACAGGGCAGGGCGGATTGAATAAGAGGAATTATCGTTTGCTTGACCCTGCGCAAGGGATGGACAAGGGATAGATATGTACCGCACCCGGGCAATGGCGCGTGGGCAGGATGCCGGTGATCTTTTTCCCGGAGTTTTGCGCCATGCAGCATGAAGTTCAAACCTCAGCGCGGACCGCCCTGGCGTCCGCCCGCGTCAGCCCTGCCCAGACGACCTTGCAGGAACGCCTGTCCGCGCTGGACGTGCAGATCGCCGAGCGGTTGGCCGCCAGGCCCCATTTCCACGCGTTCGTCGGCGAGGCTTTCGCCAAACACTTCGCCGGCCTGACACCCGCTCCCGACCTGCTGCGCAGCTTTATCAACAGTGATGAGCCGCCGCAGGCCGAGTCCTGCGCCGATAAGCCGGCCAACGCTTGCACCAACAGGGACGCCGGCCCGCAGCCCCTGCCACCGAGCCTGATGGACGCGGTGGTGCGGCGGATCGTCAGCGGGCAGGCTTCAAACTACGCCTCACGCAAGGTGCGCTTCGAACGCGCCTCCGAGGTGGGGGGTGAGGCGCTGCCGTACACCGCGCTCCAGCCGCCAGCGTTCGATGCCTTTCTCGATCAGTTGGCAGGCGGGTTGCCCGCGCAATTCAACCGCTATATGCAGCGTTACTGGGCGCAGCCCTGCAGCCCGACCGATGCGCGCACTCACCGGCAGTGGCTGGTGGCGACGCGTATCGAGCAACTGAAAACCGAAGTGGCCCTGCTCAAGGTCGACGGTTTGCTCAGCGCCAGCGCCGTGACCCTGTTCGAAACGGTCCTGCGCCATCCGGATGCACAGTCCCGGCAGACCCTGGAGGATGCTCGCCCCTGCGTGTACGCCGTTGCCCTGCAGGACGCAGAGGCCGACGCAATAACCCTGCACGGTGCATTTATCCTGACATCGCGGGACCCGCAGCATGCCCGGGTGCAATGGGAAAGCGAGGTGACCGCCCCGCAGGTCCGGCCCGTCGAGCGCAACGCTAACGTCGGCGCCGTGTTGCTGTTTACCCCGAACAACGGTCTGGAAGCCTTCGACTCGTTGGCCAGTCTTGACCGCGAGTTGCATCGACGCGTGAGCCACGCCATCGAGTTCGCCACGCTGCTGGCCCTGGTGGCCGACAAGGACCGGGCACGGGTGCTGGCCCTGCAGCGGCAGGCACCCGAGCGGGATCGGGTGAAATACCTCGAACGCCTGGATTCTCCCTTCGATTACAGCATCGAGTCGCAATGCCAAGGCATCGCCGAGAACCTCGCATCGACCTTCGCTCGCTATGTGAAGCAAGGCGTGCACGCGGACATGGCGAACATGCCGGGCGCCATCGACCGGGTGGCCGACCCGCGCCGCGCCTTCGAGGTCCAGCCGATTCTGGAAGCCAGGCTCAGGAAGCAATGCAAGGCCCGCCTGAGCGCGTTTCTGCAAGGCGCGAGCCGCTCCGATCAGGAAGCCTGGGCCCTCGCTTTCAGGCACTACACCGAGGCGCTGGCCAGCCTGCCGGAATATGAAGGTCTGCCGTCCTTGGCCCAGTTCAGTGACCGGCGCGAGCTGTTGGTCTACAGCAACCGGCAGTTGCGCGCGGCGCTTGAAACACAGTATGGCTTGACCGTGAACCCGGACGATATCGTCGTGCACACCCGCGAGCCCGAACTGCCGATCAACTCAATCCCCGCCGGAGCCCCCGGCACCTCCATCCGCAACCCGGGTGATTTTCGCTTCAAGCATCGACAGCGGACATTGACGGAGCTGGCGCTGGATAACCTCTCCGGCATTGACCACAACTTCACGCGTTACACCCGGCTGAGTATGAAAAACGTCGAGGCCGATCCACCGGAAAAGGCCGGCGCTTCCAGGACGCCGACAACCGAAGCGGCGAAGGCCTACGACGATTTGACCCTCCAGCAAGTCAAGGACCTGATCCGCAGCACCAACGTCGGTCAGGCCTATCAGGATTTTCTCAAGTCGAGCCTGGTCAGCTCGCCGGCAGCGCTTGCCCGCAAGCAGTCGTTCGCCGGCCTGATCGAGCGGCAACTGCGACTGGATGCCATCGAGGCCAGAATCAACGGCGATTTTCTCCCCGACCGCCTGGCGCGCGGCTTCCATTGGGTGCAGGTGGTTCTCGATGCGCCGGTGGACAACGACCAGCGCCAAACCGTGGAAGGTCATCGGGTCGTCGTTCAGTACCTGCAGCTGCGCGGACAACGCGTGCGCGGTGTGCTGTTGTTCGCCACCGCTTCGGCCGGGGTTGGCTCGGTCGTGGTTTACACCCCGGGAGCCCCGGGCGGCCGGGTATTTCATGAGTATCGCAAAGAGCGCCTGATGGTCGACTTCGTGCACAACAGTTCCTGGCGCGACTATCTGGCAGGGCGCGTGGATCGGGCCTACCAGGCTCAGGTACTGGGGACCCTCAAGGGCCGCGGCGATGTCTCGACGGTCAACATGACCGGTATCGCCGGCAACCTCTTCGAAGACGCGTACGAGGTCGAAGCGAATTTCGCGATCAACGATGCAGCGGCCCAGGTCACGACCACGCACCAGACCAATGTCGAGACCGGGCTGCTCATCGCCACTACCGTGGCCGATGTGTTGAGCATGGTGCTGCCGGTGCACGTCACGTTGCCCGTCGGCATCGCCAGGAGTCTGATCTCGGTGTTCAACGCGGTGGACGCCGCGCAGATCGGCGACCGTGCCGGCGCGGCGCACCACATTGTCAGGGCCCTGGCGGAATTTACCGGGGTGTTGATCGATGGGGTGATGGCGGCATCGATTCTGCGCGGCACGGGCGCGGGTGTCGCCACGGCCGATGCGAGTGGTCGAAGCCTGAATCCGCAAATGGCCCTGAAGGAAAAACCGCAGGGCGTGGTCGAGCTCAGCGGTTGGGAAGGCAAGGGCATCTACAGCAAGCGTTCGAAAGAGGGTAACGCCCGGCAGTACTTCCTCAATGACCGCAAACACTGGTATTCGATCATTGACGAAGGTTTCGAAGAGGCGTGGCGAATCCGGGATGCGCGCAAACCGTTGCAGATGCATTACGCGCCGATCCGCCGCACGTCCAAGGGACAATGGGAGATCGGCACCCACCCCGACGCGCCGGGGCTGGGCGGGGTTTCGCCCCAGGAGGCGCTGCGGGACCTGTATCCCTTCCTCAGTGAAGCGCAAGCCCGCCATGTGTTCGAGTCATTCACCTTTCCGCGAGGCCGGGAGATCGAGTTGGGGCTCAGTTTTGTCCAGCACCTGGGTTCAGGGATGGCGTTGGATTCGTTCAATCGTTACCTGCGGGTCAGCGACTCGCTCCTGCGCATGCGGTTGTCGGGACATGGCACGCCCAGCGGTTTTTCCGGGGGCGGGGTGGCTGTCGAGCCGTCCGCACCGGCTGTGCCGAGGGCAGGTCCGAGCCAGCCGCGTGCGGCCTCGCCATTGCCATCGGTGCCTGGCCGTGCGCCCGGTGAACGGTTTCTCGACTGGGGGCAACGGATCGAGGCGTCGGATCTGAATCTGCACAACACCGAGTTCGGCATCTACCGGCGCACCGGTGGCGATCCGGGGCGGGTGGGACGCGACTACATCAAGATCGACGAGCGCTATTACCCGATCCTGCCATCGGGAGAGAACGCGACACCGCATCTGGCGTTCATGTTCGACGACCGGCTCGACATCAACAGCTTCGCGCAGTTCGAGCACATGATCTGGACGGATATGCACAACCAGCCGCGATCGGTTTTTTTTGCCGCAGCCGATCAACGCTGGATCAATTCGTCCAGCCTGCTGTTCGAGAAGACCATCAGCCGCTACGTGGGGGACTCGTTTGCCACGTTCGGCCCGGCCAGTCAGCAACACATTGCCCAGGCGCTGTTCGACCAGGCGAACCCCAACGGCCTGACCGCGTCGGGTATCGCCAGCGTTTGGCGCACGTTGAAGGCCTGGAGCAGGCGATCGTCGGCGCCTGCAATGCCGGGTGATCCGTTGGTGATGCTGTCGGTCACGCCGAGAAACGCCGCCGGGCAGTGGCTGCTGCGGGACCCAAGCGCTGCCTTCAACCGCCTGGAACTCAAGTCCGTCGGGGCGGAAAGCCTGCTGCACGCGGTGATGCGCTCCGCCACCGAAGAGTCCTTGCGACTGTTGTTGAGCCAACGGCTGGTCGGCAGCGGATACCAGATGATTGCCGGTTATCGTCTGGGCTCTGAACTGTTGTTCCGCTGGCCAGGACATTCGCGGGTGTATTGGCTGTCGTTGCGCCGGGTGCTCGGCGACGTGGTCGATGGCAGCGCGCACGTGGTGCCGCAGCTCAACCTGATGGACACGGTGAGCCGCAACCTGGTGACTCAGGCCCAGGCTCGTGGGGATCTTGTGGCGCTGGTAGGGGGTGTTCGTCTGCCCGTCGCCGGCGCGGCGGTGAAGATCTTCATCATCCGCACTTGAGGCGGGGCAGGCAGGATAAAAAAAGCCCCGAACATTCGGGGCTTTTTCAGGACGCGTTGCTGAGCGGAATCGATCAGAACTCGTGGTCGGCGTTGTCCGGGTTCAGGTCGGTGATACCCAGTTTGCCAGCGGCCGCTTCGATCGAACCGGTCTGCTTGACCAGGGAGGCGATGGCGTCGCGCACGATCTGGTTGCCAGCGGCGTTACCGGCGGCGATCAACTGGTCGTAGTGCTCACCCTTGAGGGCGTGATCGACGATGACCTGCATCTTCGCTTCAGTGGCTTCAAGGTCGGCTTTCAGCGCGCTGTCGGCGGCGGGATCGGCCTTGGCCACCAGGGACGACAGGCTGGCGCCTGTCATCTTGGTGCCGTCGACGCGGGTGTATTCGCCCAGGTACACGTTGCGGATGCCCTTGGCATCGTAGAACTGCGAGTAGTGGGTGTTGTCGCTGAAGCAATCGTGTTCGTCTTCCGGCGAGTTGGCTTCCAGGGACACCTTCATGCGCTCGCCCGCCAGTTCGCCCAGGGACAGGCTGCCCATGCCGAACAGCATTTTGCGCAGGCCGGCTTCGGCCGGTTCGGCTTCCAGGACGGCGCGATAGTTGTCGGCCACGTTCGGCTTCCAGTTACCGACCATTTCTTCCAGGTCGCTGACCAGCAGCTGGGTCACCGCCTTGAGGTACGCGCGACGACGATCGTTGTGGCCGCCGGTGGCGCCGGCACCTTCCAGGTAGTCCGAAGCCGGACGGTTGCCGGCGCCAGGGCCGGTGCCGTTCAGGTCCTGGCCCCAGAGCAGGAATTCGATGGCGTGGTAGCCGGTGGCGACGTTGGCTTCGGAACCGCCCAGCTCGTTGAGGCTGGCGAGTTTTTCCGGCGTGATGTCCTTCACGTCGATCTTGTCTTCGCCCACCTGGATTTCGGTGTTGGCGATGATGTTGGCCGTGGCACCCGGGTTACCCAGGGCGTGCTCGTAGGATTTGTCGACGTAGTCGATCAGGCCTTCGTCCAGGGGCCAGGCGTTCACCTGACCTTCCCAATCGTCGATGATGGTGTTGCCGAAACGGAATGCTTCGCTCTGCAGGTAAGGGACGCGTGCAGCGACCCAGGCTGCCTTGGCGGCTTTGAGGGTGTCGGCGTTCGGCTTGGCGAGGAACGCGTCGACGGCGGTTTGCAGGGTTTTCGCGGTGGATTCGGCATCGCTGTAAACGGCGTAGACGATGTCGGCGTAATGCGCGACAACGGCTTTGGCGGCCGCTTCATCGACTTTGCCGGCGGCGGCAGGTGCGGCGGCTGGAGCAGCCGGGGCAGCGGCAGTGCTGGCAGCCGGCGCAGGTGCGGCAGCTTTTTCTTTGTCTTTACCTTCGCCACAACCGGCGAGGGAAATAGCGATGGCCAACAGACTGGCGGTAGCCAGAGGCATACGAATCATGGCGAACATCCTGCTTCGAGAGGGGGTGGAATGGCGCGCCCGGCGCGCAAAACTGCCACATAATGCAAATCTTTCGCATTATGTGTAAAGGGTTGTAGCTGGAAATATTTCCCATTCACGGGTGCCGTGTGTGGGAGCGAGCCTGCTTGCGATGAACCGCACGGCGCCGTGGTGCGTCAGGGAGGACGGGTATCGTTGACGCCCCTCCCGAGCAGGCACGCTCGCACAGCGATTACAAAATCGCTGCGTTACTGCGCTGGGCCTGCTTCATGTAGGCGCCCAGTTCCCGTGCCGGCAGGGGTTTGCTGTAGAAGTAGCCCTGACCTTCGTGACAGCCTTCGGAAATGATGTAAGCCTCCTGCTCGGCGGTTTCCACGCCTTCGGCAATCACCTGCATGCCCAGGCTCTTGCCCAGCTGGATGATGGCGCGAACGATGGTCGCGTCGTCGTCGTCATCGAGCAGGTCCTGAACGAAGCTCTTGTCGATCTTGATCTTGTCCAGCGGCAGGCTTTTGAGGTAACTCAGCGAGGAGTAGCCGGTGCCGAAGTCGTCGATGGCGATCAACGCGCCGGAGCGGCGCAGGCTCAGCAGGTGCTGGGCGGCGGTGCTGATGTCTTCCATCAGGCCGGTTTCGGTGACTTCCAGTTCCAGGCTGCGCGGCGGCAGGCGGTACATTTGCAGCAGGTTGTTGACCACCCGCGGCAGCTCGGCGTGGTGCAGTTGCACGGTCGACAGGTTCACCGCCATGCGCAGCTCGGTGAAGCCCTGGTCGTGCCAGTCGCGCAGTTGTTTGCACGCCTGGTCCAGCACCCACTCGCCGATGGCGATGATGGTGCCGTTCTGCTCGGCCAGCGGGATGAACAGGTCGGGCGGCACCAGTCCGTGCTCGGGATGTTGCCAGCGTATCAATGCCTCGACGCCCACCACGCGATGATCGCGGTAGCTGATCTGGGGTTGATAGACCAGGTAGAACTGATCCCGGGCCAGGGCATCGCGCAGGTCTTTTTCCAGCTCGCGACGACGACGCATCTCGGTGTCGACGCTGGCGATATAGAACTGATAACGGTTGCGCGAGCGGGTCTTGGCCAGGGTCATGGTCTGCTCGGCCTTTTGCAGCAGTTTTTCGGTGCTGTCACCGTCCTCCGGGAACAGGGTGATACCGATGGTGGCGCGCAGGCGGATCTCTTGATGATCGAGGGCAAATGCCGCTTCCAGGTCATCGAGAATGCTCTGTGCCAGCTCCGCCGCTTCGTAGGGTTGTTCGATATCGGCCTGGACCAGTGCGAACTGGTCGCCGCCGAGGCGGGCCAGGGCGCCGAGACGACCGCTGTGGGCACGCAGACGGTCGGCGAGGGCCAGCAGCAGTTGGTCGCCGGTCTGATAGCTGAACTGTTCGTTGATGCCCTTGAAGTCATCCAGGCCCACACACAACACCGCCACCCGGCGTTGCAGTTTGCCGGCGTCGACCAGGATCTTGTCCAGCTGCGTCTGCAATTGCTGGCGGTTCGGCAACCCGGTGAGGAAATCGTACTGGGCCATGCGCAGCAGGCTGTTTTCCGCCTCGTGGCGCAGATGCGTGTTGCGCTCGATGGATTCGAGCAACTGGTTGGCGGTGTTGATCCAGATCCCCAGTTCGTTTTTTTCGTGGCCCTTGAGCTGCGGGATCTTGTGCTCGCTGGGACGGTCCGGGTTGATTTCGGTCAGGTGCTCGATGATGCGCGACAGCGGCTTGGTCAGCAGCCAGTGATAGACCAGGTACAGCACCAGGCCCATGGCCAAGGCACGCAGTACGCCGGAAATGAAGATGATCACCGAGCTGACGATGAACCCCTGCCCGTAGGTGGCGGTGTCGAGGGTGATGCTCAGGTCGCCGTAGTACTCGCTGTAGGGGCCACGACCGACCAGTTGGGTGGTAAACGTGCGCTCCTTGCCCAGGATAAGGTCCGTCAGCCAGCGGCTGCTGGAGACCTGCAGATCACGGGACTTTTGCGCGAGCATGGCTTCATTGGGGTGGCCGATGGACGCCTGGCGCACGGCATCATCCTGAAACAGGCCTTCGATAACCTGCATGCCCATTTCCCGGTCCAGGCTGTAGACGGCCTGGGTCGAGGGATCGCGAAACATGTCGAGGATGCGCTGGGCATCACTGGCCACGGCCTGGTGTGTTTTATAGGCATCGAAAACGATCTGTGCGCAGCTCAAGACCACGCCGACGATCAATGCCGACAGGAGCACGACCCGGAGCAACTTCACCGACAAGCTGTTCTTGAGTTCCAGCTTCAAAGAGTCATTCCTTGTTCCGTGCAGGTAGCATCAAGTTGCCATGAGTATTGGCAATCCCGTGATGGCAGTCAAAGGGACAATCGAACACAGGAGCATTTACCTGTGGGGTTGGCCGAAATGCTGTTGCCTGGCGTATTTGCGCTGATTAGTACTGTTTCGGTAGTCGAGTCCTTCAACTTGAGGGGCGGGTCAGCTTATTTTCCTTCAGGTTGATGTTAGACGGCTATGGCGTTGGAGCAAGGGGCTCTGGGCGGGTTTCATTTTCGGCGTGTGTAGGGAGTTGTAATGAGTGTGGGAGCGAGCCTGCACGCGATGGGGTTTGTCAGATGATCATTCATAAGGACTTGCCGCGATGGCGGCCTGACAGCCGAGCTGATTTCAACAGGTGTACACGATCCCTGTGGGGGCTGGCTTGCCAGCGATGAGGTCAGCACATTCAATACCTTCATTGGCTGATCCACCGCCATCGCGAGCAGGCTCGCTCCCACCGAAGATCGTGCTCCAACACGCCTTGCTTACTGGCGCCCATAAAAAAACCCGGCCAAGGCCGGGTTTTTCGACTGGCGTCGAGCTTAAGCAGTGAAGGTCTTGCCTTCGAATTGCTCAGCCACGAATTTCCAGTTGACCAGGTTCCAGAACGCTTCGACGTACTTCGGACGAACGTTGCGGTAGTCGATGTAGTAAGCGTGTTCCCAGACGTCGCAGGTCAGCAGCGGGGTGTCGCCGTTGGTCAGCGGGTTGCCGGCGCCGATGGTGCTGGCCAGGGCCAGGGAACCGTCAGCCTTTTTCACCAGCCAGCCCCAACCGGAACCGAAAGTGCCGATGGAAGTTTTGCTGAACTCTTCCTTGAACTTGTCGAACGAACCGAAGGCTGCATTGATCGCTTCAGCCAGTGCGCCGGTTGGTTGACCGCCGGCGTTTGGCGCCAGACAGTTCCAGTAGAAGGTGTGGTTCCACACTTGAGCGGCGTTGTTGAAGATACCGCCCGAGGAAGACTTGACGATTTCTTCCAGGGTCTTGCCTTCGAACTCGGTGCCAGGCACCAGGTTGTTCAGGTTCACGACGTAGGTGTTGTGGTGCTTGTCGTGGTGGTATTCCAGGGTTTCCTTGGAAATGTGCGGCTGCAGGGCATCGTGGGCGTAAGGCAGCGGCGGCAATTCGAAAGCCATGATCATTCTCCTAATCAGGTCAGTTTGCGGTGGTCGCAAGGCCGATCACGGGCGGCCCGACAAAGCGCCAGGAGTTTGTACTCTTTGCGGCGCATCGACCGGATCATAGCACCGGGGGTGCGGCATAACCACGCAACAACTGTGTGGGATAGAGGTTCCAGAGCCTTTTGGAATAAATCACGCACTCACGATCAGTTGAGCCGCCACGGTAAACATCATCACCGCCACCAACAGGTCGAGGATACGCCAGGTGCTCGGCCGGGCCAGCCATGGGGCCAGCCAGGCGGCCCCCAGCGCCAGGGTGAAGAACCACAGCAACGACGCACTGGCCGCGCCGACGACATATGCGCCGGGCTCGGTCTGCTGGGCGCCGAGGGAACCGATCAGCAACACCGTATCCAGATAGACGTGCGGGTTGAGCAGGGTCACCGCCAGGGCGCTGAGCATGACCGCGCGCAGGGAGCGAACGGTCTGGTTTTCCCCCTGTTGCAGGCTCTGTTTCGAGCAGGCCCGACGCAGCGCGAGGCTGCCGTACCAGATCAGAAACGCTGCACCGCCCCAGCGGGCGACCGCGAGCAGGGTCGGGTTGTGCGCCAGCACGGTCGCCAGGCCGAACACACCGGCGGCCACCAACAGCGCATCGCAGACGACGCAGAGTGCCGCCACCGGCAGGTGATGTTCGCGACGCAGGCTCTGGGCCAATACGAAGGCGTTCTGCGTGCCGATCGCCATGATCAGTCCGGCGGCCACCAACAGGCCGTTCACATAGCTTTGCCACATAGACGATTACTCCGCGTTGGCTGCCAGGTCGCGCAACACCTGCATGGCGCGTTCGGCATCGGCCTGGCCGACGAACAAATGGTCGTGGTAGTACCCGGCGATCACGTTGCAACTGATGCCTGCCTGGCCCAGCGCCGTGGCGAAGGCGGCCGTCAGGCCGACGGCTTGCAGCGCCGAGTGCACGTTCAGGGTGATCCAGGCGGCGACGTAGTCGAAGTCGAACCCGGCCTGTTCAGCATGGGAGCGCTCCAGGATCACCGTCAGACCTTCCTGCTCGCGAAAACTGCCGATGATCTGCAGGCCGTCGGGCAACCGACCGTCGCGCAATGTGCAGAACACGTACTCGCCGGCGTTGAGTTGCGGGCTCATGCTTCGCAAAAGAGTTGCCAGTGATGTTTCGCCAGCCATACGGGTGTTCCTTTCAAAAGTTCTTGCTGGCCATTCTCCGTCTACAGGTTGTATAAGAAAAACCAATCCTGCTGATTACTCATTAGGAAAACTGATGTTCGACTATAAATTGCTCTCGGCCCTGGCGGCGGTGATCGAACAGGCCGGTTTCGAACGGGCCGCCCAGGTGCTCGGTTTGTCGCAGTCGGCCATCTCCCAGCGCATCAAGTTGCTGGAAGCACGGGTTGGCCAGCCGGTGTTGGTGCGCGCCACGCCACCGGCACCGACCGATATCGGCCGACGTCTGCTCAACCACGTGCAGCAAGTGCGCCTGCTCGAACGCGACCTGCAAACCCTGGTCCCGGCACTGGACGAGGAAGGCCTGCCGGAACGCCTGCGCATCGCCCTCAACGCCGACAGCCTCGCCACGTGGTGGGCCGAGGCGGTCGGTGACTTTTGCGCCGAGCAACAGGTGCTTCTGGACCTGGTGGTCGAAGATCAGACCGTCGGCCTCAAGCGCATGCGGGCCGGTGAAGTGGCCGCGTGCCTGTGTGCCAGTGAACGTCCGGTGGCCGGCGGGCGTAGCGTGTTGCTGGGCGCCATGCGTTATCGTGCGCTGGCCAGCCCGGCGTTCATCGACCGGCACTTCCCTCAGGGCGTGCGGGCCGAACAGTTGTCGAAAACGCCAGCCCTGGTGTTTGGCCCGGACGATTTCCTGCAGCATCGCTACCTTGCCTCTCTCGGGGTCGACGGTGGCTTTGAGCACCATCTATGCCCGTCATCCGAAGGCTTCATTCGCCTGGCCGAAGCCGGTCTGGGCTGGGGGCTGGCGCCTGAACTGCAGGTTCGCGAGCAGTTGAAACGCGGGGTTTTACGCGAGCTGTTGCCAGATAAGCCCATCGATGTCCCGCTGTACTGGCATCATTGGCGCAATGGCGGGCAGTTGCTGGGGCTGCTGACGGATCAATTGGTGCGCTCATCGAAGCAATGGCTCGTGCCGTTGGACTGAGCCGCAGCGTCAAGACCTCACGCACTACGCAAAACGAAATATTCGGAGCACTACATGAAGATTCTGGTCACCGGCGCAAGCGGCTTCATCGGCGGACGCTTTGCGCGTTTTGCCCTGGAGCAGGGCCTGGAAGTACGGGTCAACGGTCGCCGGGCCGAAAGCGTCGACCACCTGGTGCGTCGTGGCGCCGAATTCGTCCAGGGCGACTTGAGCGACCCGCAACTGGCGCGCGACCTGTGTGCCGACGTCGAGGCGGTGGTGCATTGCGCCGGGGCGGTGGGGGTGTGGGGGCGTTATCAGGACTTTCATCAGGGCAACGTGCAGGTCACCGAGAACGTGGTCGAGGCCTGTCTCAAGCAGCGCGTGCGGCGGTTGGTGCATCTGTCCTCGCCATCGATCTACTTCGACGGGCGCGATCACCTCGGATTGACCGAGGAACAGGTGCCCAAACGCTTCAAGCATCCGTACGCCGCGACCAAGTACCTGGCCGAGCAGAAGGTCTTCGGTGCCCAGGAGTTCGGCCTGGAAACCCTGGCCCTGCGCCCGCGTTTCGTGACCGGCGCCGGCGACATGAGCATTTTCCCGCGGTTGTTGAAGATGCAGCGCAAAGGGCGCCTGGCCATCGTTGGCAACGGGTTGAACAAGGTGGATTTCACCAGCGTGCAAAACCTCAACGAGGCCATGCTCAGCAGCTTGCTGGCCAGCGGCTCGGCGTTGGGCAAGGCCTATAACATCAGCAACGGAACGCCGATTCCGTTGTGGGATGTGGTCAATTACGTCATGCGCAAGATGGATGTCCCACAGGTGACCCGCTACCGTTCCTACGGCCTGGCCTACGCCGTGGCGGCGCTCAACGAGGGTGTGTGCAAGCTGTGGCCCGGGCGTCCCGAGCCGACCCTGTCACGCCTGGGCATGCAGGTGATGAACAAAAGTTTCACCCTGGACATCAGTCGCGCCCGGCATTATCTGGATTACGATCCGAAAGTCAGTCTGTGGACCGCCCTCGATGAGTTCTGCGCCTGGTGGAAGGCCCAGGACATCCGCTGAAACACAGACGGCCCGGATACTGAACCCCGCCCCGGTATCCAGGGTCAATCGATGCGGCTGACGGGTTTATACTCTGGCCCATAATGCCATCACCGGGTTTCACAAAGGTCGACTCAATGTCCATGCGTAACGATGCCAACGACGACTTCGATGATGTACCGAGCCTGCGGGCCGATGTCCTCGACGACGATGATTTTCCAACCACGGCGCGCACCACGGTCCATTCGCGCACGCCACCGGTGGTCAAGGTCAAGGCCGCGAGCACCGGCCCGTTGTGGGCGCTGGTCGGCGCGTTGTTCTTCGCCTTCGCCGGCCTGGCCTGGTGGAGTTTTCAGCAGATTTCGCTGATGGAACAGCAACTGGTGGCGACCCAGGAAAGTTTCGCGCGGATCAGTGAGGAAGCGGCGGGGCGCCTGCAGGACATTTCCGGCAAGGTGGTCGCCAGCCAGACCAACGTCACCAGCGACAGCGAAGCGCTGAAACTGCAAATCAAGCAGTTGGAAAGCAAGCTCCAGGACCAGAGCAAGCAGCAGCAGGGCGTTGTCGGCCAGACCACGGACCTGGACAAGCGCCTGGCGCAAATGACCGCGCAAACCAGCGAACTGGACAAGCGTCTGGCGCAGGCCAGCGCCCAGAACACCGAGCAACAGGCGGCCAACACGCAATTGCAGGCCCAGGTCAAAGCCTTGAGCGGCGAACTGGCGGCGCTGAAAAGCGCGCCGGCAGACACCGACAAGATCGACGCCCAGCTCAAAAGCCTTGGCGCCGACATTGCCGCCCTGAAAAAACAGGGCAACCCGAGTGCCGCCATCGAACGCCTGGAACAGGACATGATCGTGCTCAAGAGCGAGCAGGACAACCGCCCGGCCGCTGCGCCGGCGGCGTCCAACACCGCCGAATTCGACGCCTTCCGTAGCCAGGTCACCCGCAACATCAACACCCTTCAGGCGCAGATCCAGAATTTGCAGCAGCAGTTGCGCGCCAAGCCATAGGCAGCGGATTGTGACTGCTGTTTGCTGAATGTCCCTGCATGCCCCATTGCCGTCTACGCTCTTGAAACACTGACAAGAACGAGGGATGGGCAATGGGGTTTCTGCATCGGTTGGCCCTGCTGGGGGGCATGTTTTTGCTGTTTGCGGGGCAGGCACAGGCTGCTGCGACTGAAAAGGACGACAGCAAGGCGGCCATTGCCTTGCTGGAAAAGGCCCTGGCCTATTACCACGACAACGGCGACAAGGCGTTTGCGGCGTTCAGTCGCCAGGGCGAGTTCGTCGACAAGGATCGCTACGTGTTCGTGGTCGATACCCAGGGCGTGATGCTGGCCAGCGGCGGACCTTCCTCGGCATTGATCGGGCGCGATGTCTCCGAAGTCCTCGGACCGGACGTGCGCAAGGCCTTCCAGAACGCGCTGAAAGTGCCGGAGGGCAATGGCATTCAGGAGGCGGAATATCGCTGGCAGAACTGGTCCGATGGCAAGGTCGAGCGCAAGCACGTGTACTACCAGCGCATTGGCCAACGCATCCTGGCGGTGGGTTATTACCTGCCACGGGCCTCGGCAGAGCAGGCGATGGCGCTGCTGAACAAGGCGGCTGCCGACCTGACCCGGGACGAGAAGGGCACGCTGACCGCGATCAATTCCCTCAAGGGCGGTTACCTGCAGGATGACCTGTACGTGTTTGTCGTCGACCTGGACACCCAGCGTTATGTCGCCCACGGGACCAACCTGCGCCTGGTCAACACCGATTTCGGCAAGATCAAGGACCCTGAAGGCAAGCCTGTGGGTGAGCCGATCCTGGCGTTGATCGCCAAACAGGACTACGGCGAGTACGCCTACAAGTGGAAAAACCCGGTGACCGGCAAGGTTGAGGACAAGCACGCGTACCTGAAGAAGGTCGGGCATTTTCTGGTGGCGGTGGGTTACTACAGCCCTTGAGTCGGGGTGAGCGATGTCTGCCATCGCAAGCAGACTCGCTCTCACCTCTGCAAGGAGGTTCCCTGTGGGAGCGAGCTTGTTCGCGAGGCGGGCTATACGGTCTAGCGAACCTTGTCCTCGCGCCCGCGCAACACTCGGTTCGGCATCACAATCGCCGCTGCCAGCCCCAGCAGCGAGACCGCCGCGCTGACCAGCAGCAAATGCCGGAAGGTCGTCAGCAGCTCCGCGCGCAAGGCATTCTGCTCGTTCCCCGGCGCGGCGTTCAGGCCGTCGAGCAGGACGTTTCCGGAGTGCCCCTCGGTCAGCAGGGTCGAACCGGCCAGGTGGGAAAAGCTCGAATCCTGCAACAGTGCCAGCAGCAGTGCCGACATCAACGCCACCCCCACCGCGCCGCCCAGGGAGCGGAACAGGTTGGTGGTGCTGGTGGCAACGCCGATGTCGCGCTGGTCCACTGCGTTCTGCGTACCGACCAGCGACGTGGGGAACTGCATGCCACCCGCTATTCCGTTGAGCAACATGAACAGGCTGCTCAACCAGAACGCCTGCGGTGCACTGAACGCCATGCCCAGGATCGAAATCGGCATCAGGATCGCGCCCGCCAGAATCTGTGGCTTGTAACGACCGGTGACCGAGGTTCGACGACCGGCGAAATAAGCGCCAATCGGCAATCCCATCGCCAATGGCAGCAGGTGCAAGGCAGCGCTGTCGGCTCCGGCGCCGGTCACGCTCTGAAAACGCAGCGGCATCAGCACGATCAGCGAAATCGCCTGGAAGCTGGTGAAGAAAATCGTGCACCAGCACAGCAGGGCGTTGCGGTTGGCGAACAGGTGCATCGGCAGCAAAGGCTCCCGGGCGCGGCCTTCATGCCAGACGAAGACGGTCAGCACCGTCAGGGCCGCTGCAAACAGCCCGAGCACTTCGCTGCTGCGCCATGAATGTCCCTGTCCGACCTGGGTGATGCCGAGCAGCAGCGCGGTCAGGCCGATGATCATCAACAGCGTACCGAGGTAGTCGATGACGGGTTTGCGTTGGGGGATCGGCAGGCCCACCAGGTTGCGTCGGGCCACCCAGTACGCACCGAGCCCCAGGGGCAGGTTGATCAGGAACACCCAGCGCCAGGACAGGTATTCGGTCATGTAGCCGCCCAGCACCGGACCGGCGACGCTGGCCACCGCGTACATGCTGCTGAAATAACCCTGATAACGCCCGCGCTCCCGGGGCGGCACGATGTCGCCGATGATCGCCTGGCTGACCGAAATCATCCCGCCGGCGCCAATGCCCTGGACAATTCGCGCCAGCACCAGTTGCTCCATGCTCTGGGCCATGCCGCAGAACAGCGAAGCCAGGGTGAACAGCCCCATGCCGAACAGCATCAGCCGGCGCCGTCCATACAGGTCGCCGAGTTTGCCGTAGATCGGCACCGCCACGGTCATCGCCACCATGTAGCCGGAAATCACCCAGGCCAGCAGGCTGACATCCTTGAACTGTGCAGAAATGGCCGGCATTGAAACGGCGACGATGGTCTGGTCCAGCGCGCCGAGAAAGATCGCCAGCATCAGTGCAATCAGCACATTGCGAATGGCGGGGCTGGGCGCATCGGGCGGGTTCGGATGGGGCACGGAAAAACCTGCAGGCAGTGAGCTGACCGCCCAGTTCGAGGCGGTTGGAAATGCTCGCCAGTGTAAGTCGGTAGCAGGCTATTCGATAGCCTCGTACGGAAACCGCAGGTCATTTTCTCCTTGGATTTTTCTCAATGTGTCCCCCACGCACACCTCGGGTGAGGTATTTTCATGGGGCATGCGCACGCATTTTTCACTTGCGGGTCGTTCGACTGAGGGTGAAAACTGAGGAGCCCCCTGTACTGTCAATCGTGCAATTATCGCCCGCCACCTCCGAGGCCTGGATTGAAGTGATGAACAAGCCTGACCTGCCTTCGATACCGGTGTTCAAGCTTTACGGTGAAAGCCTCGACTGGCCGACACCGGACTTGCTGCACTGCGAAACCATCTCCAAGCGCAGTCGCGAACACCAGTGGGAAATCAAACCCCATCGCCACGCCGATCTATGCCAGTTGCTCTTCGTGTTCAAAGGTCAGGCAGCGCTTGAAATCGAAGGTCACCGTACGCAATTGGACGAGCCGGCGATCCTGGTCCTGCCGCCGCTGTCGGTGCATGGCTACCGTTTTTCCGAGGATGTCGAAGGCTTTGTCGTGACCCTGGCGGCGCCGTTGGTGGCCCACCTTCAGGCGCAACTGGGGCATTCGGTGAATGCCCTGGCCCAGGCTGACAGTTATCCGTCCGGCGCGGACAGCGATTACCTCAATAGCCTGTTCCAGGCGTTGCAGACCGAATACACCGGGCATCAACCGGCCCGGGAAATGCTCATGCATTCGCTGGTCAGTGTGATTCTGGTATGGGTCAGCCGCCAGGCGCTGTCGCGTCGCAGCGCCACCCAACGTCCGCAGCGCGCGCGGGAATACCTCAATGGGTTTATCCAACTGGTGGAGGAGACCTATCGACAGCATGTCAAGGTCGAGGACCTGGCGCATCGCCTGGGGATTTCCGTCTCCCACCTCAACGGCACGTGCCGGGAACTGGCGGGACAGCCGGCCCTGCAGATCGTGCACGAGCGCCAATTGCTCGAGGCCAAGCGGCTGCTGACCTACACCAGCATGACCATTTATGAGATGTCCGAGGTCCTGGGGTTTTCCGATCCGACCAACTTCACGCGTCTGTTCCGCCGCCGGGTGGGCATTTCACCCAAGGCGTTCCGCGACCGCTTGAAGGCCGATCAGGATCACGAGGGCTGAGCGCCGTCGTTAGCGCAGCGCGTTGAGGGTGGCGTTGTGGGGGATGCAACGCTCGAAATTGCAGCTGGCGTATTCCCGGGGCAGTTGTCGCAACTGCTCCACGCGCCAGGCCGCTGTGCCGTACAGCGCCAGCGTCGCCGCGCAGGTGAGGAATATCGCGAGGTATCTTCTTGTTTTGATGTTCATGGCGTTGACCTCTGAACTCATACCCATACATTGAGCATAGGTCAGGGGTGGTGAGTTGCCAGTCACGGGGCACTTGCTTTTGACCCGGTATTCAAAACGCTGATACCCCAATGTGAGGGGGCTTGCTCACAGCCCGATGTCCCAGGCCGGCTCTCGGGGAAACCGTTCCACCAGAAAATCCAGCAGGCTGCGCAACGCCGTCGGCATGTGTTTGCGCGAGGCGTATACCGCGTAGATGTTCATCAGCTGCGGCTCGGCCTGGGGCAACAGGCGCACCAGTTCGCCGCTGTGGATATGCGCGCCGGCCTGATAGGTGGGAAGCATCGCCACGCCCGCGCCGGCGATCGTCGCGCGCAGCAGCGTGCTGGCCTCATTGGCGCTGATGTTGCCCTGCACCGGGATCGACAGCGGTTCGCCGTCCTGCTCGAAATGCCACAGGCTCTTGCCGACATAGGAATGGGTCAGGCAGTTGTGCTGGCTGAGGTCCTCGACCCGCCGTGGCGCCGGATGCGCCTGCAGGTACGCCGGCGCGGCGCAGATCACCGAGCGACAGACCGTCAATCGCCGGGCAATGAGATTCGGGTCCAGGTCATTGCTGGTGCGAATCGCCAGGTCGATGCGTTCGTCCACCAGGTTCACCGTGCGGTCGAGCATCTGCAAGTCGATGCTGACGCCGGGATACCGTTGGACGTAGGCCGTCACCGCGTCGGCCAGTTGCGCCTGGGCGAATGACGTACTGACGCTGATGCGCAGCAGGCCTCGTGGCGCGTCGTCGGGTTCGCTGACGGCGGCCTGCATGTCGGCCGACAGTTCGAGCATCTGCCGGCAACGGGGCAGGGTTTCGCTGCCGGCGGTGGTCAGGCTCAATTTGCGCGTGGTGCGGTGCATCAGGCGGGCGCCCACCCAGTCTTCCAACTCGGCCAGATAGCGTGAAACCACCGGCCGTGACAGCTCCAGATGATCGGCGGCGGCTGACTGGCTGCCGAGGTCGACCACCGTGACGAACACCCGCATTGCTTGTAGACGATCCATGATTTGCCCGATTTCAGAAACAAACTATGTCGCAGCATCGCATTTTTTGTACTGAACCAGGCAACTAAGCTCTGCTCCATGGTTGGTTTTGTCCATCCCCTGGCGGCGCGTGCAGGGGGCGGGTTCACACTTTATGGAGCTGCACATGATCGGTTTCGCCTTTTTCCAACGTCTCTTTCTGGCCGCCAGCCTTGGTTTCGCCGTGCAGGCCAGCGCAGCGCCCCTGACCCTGGATGTCTACAACCCCGGCGAGCAGGCGATCTTCCCGGTGACCTCGGTGCTGGTCAGCGGCGAGCGGGACGCGATCCTGGTGGACGCGCAATTCGGCCGGGCCCAGGCCGCGCAAGTGGTGGACAAAATCCGCGCCAGCGGCAAGCGCCTGACCACCATCTACATCAGTCATGGCGACCCGGACTACTACTTCGGCCTGGACACCCTGACAGCGGCATTTCCTGAGGCCAGGGTGCTGGCCTCGCAGCCGACCGTGGATCACATCAATAAAACCGTCGAGGGCAAACTGGCGTATTGGGGACCGAAAATGGCGGCCGACGCGCCGGCTGAAACCATCGTGCCCGGCGTGCTCGAGGGCGACAGCCTGATGCTCGAAGGGCAGAAATTGCAGGTGGTGGGCCTTGAGGGCAAGCAACCGGATCGCACCTTCGTCTGGATCCCGTCGATCAAGGCGGTGGTCGGTGGAGTGGTGGTTGCGCAGAACATCCACGTGTGGATGGCCGATACCCAGACCGCGCAATCCCATGCCGACTGGTTGGCTACGCTGCAGGCTATCGAAACCCTGAAGCCGGACACCGTGGTGCCCGGTCACTACCTCGGTGAACGGGCGGGCGCCCTGGCATCGGTGCAATTCACCGCCGATTACATCAAGGCCTTCGACGAAGAAACCGTCAGGGCCAGGGATGCGGGCGCGCTGGTCGCCGCCATGAAAAAACGTTTCCCGGCCCTGGGCGAAGTCAGCTCGCTGGAGCTGAGCGCCAAAGTCGCCAAGGGCGAGATGAAGTGGTAACGCCCCTTTGAATTCAAGCCAACTGGAGTACGTCATGAGCAAGATCGCAATCATCGGTGCCACCGGCCGTGCCGGCAGCCAACTGTTGGAAGAAGCCCTGCGTCGTGGCCACAGCGTCACGGCCATCGCCCGCGATACGTCGAAAATCGGCGAGCGTGCCGGGGTGGTCAGCAAGAATGTCGACGTACTGGATGCCCAGGCGTTGCAAGCGGCGGTGACGGGCCATGACGTGGTGATCAGCGCTGCGCATTTCGCCACGATTCCGAGCGCCGCGGTGATCGAACCGGTGAAGAGGGCCGGGGTGAAGCGCCTGTTGGTGGTGGGCGGTGCCGGTTCGTTGTTGCTGCCGGATGGCACCCGCGTAATCGACAGCGAGGGTTTCCCCGAGGCCTACAAGGCCGAGGCCAGTGCCGGTGCGGTATTCCTCGAAGACCTGCGTCGGGAACAGCAACTGGACTGGACGTTCGTGTCGCCGTCGGCGGAGTTTGTCGAGGGTGAGCGCAGCGGTACGTTTCGCCTCGGCAAGGACGATTTGCTGGTGAGCAGTGCAGGGCGCAGCTGGATCACGTTTGCCGATTATGCGATTGCGCTGATCGATGAAGTGGAAACGCCAAAACACGTGCGGCAGCGGTTTACCGTCGGCTACTGACGATTGTTTCCCTGAATGTCGGCAGGCGCGAGCTCGCCCCTGCCGGAGGGGGGATGGAATGGGCTCAGCGCGCTTGAGCCTGTTCCACCAACCATGCCATCAGCTCACGCAATCGTGACGACGGCGCGGTCTTTTCCGGGAACACCAGGTAATACGCCAACCCGGTCTTCACCTTCAATTCAAACGGCATGACCAGGCGTCCGGCGCTCAGGTCGTCGCCGATCAGCGACCAGTCTCCGATCGCCACACCCGTGCCTTGGGACGCCATCGACATCGCCAGGTCGAGTGTTTCGAAATGCTGGCCCCTGGCGTTGCTCAAGTGCAGGTTCGCCGCTTTCAACCAGGCATTCCAGTCACGCTCATCCTGCGTCGGGTGCAACAGCAAATGCTGTTGCAGGTCAGCTGGCACTTGCAACGCCAGGGGCTCATCGAGCATCGAGGGGGAACACACCGGCGTCAGTTGTTCATCGAACAGCAGGCAGGAGGCGAGCGCGCTGTCCGGTGCGGCGCCATAGATCACCGCCGCGTCGAACTGCTCGCGTTGGAAATCCACGCCGTGCTTGACCGTGGTGGTCAAGGCCACCGGCACGTCCGGACGCTGTTTTTGCCACTGCAGCAGGCGCGGCAACAGCCAGCGCATGACACAGGTCGGCGCCTTCAGTTGCAGGGTTTCGCGCTTCTCGCCGATCTGCTCCACCGCCTCGTCGATCAGGCCGAAAACCTGCTGGACCCGTGGCAGCCATGCGCGACCTTCAGCCGTCAGTTCCAGTCCCCGTGCCTGACGGATGAACAATTCATAACCGAGAAAATCCTCCAGCCCGGCGATCTGCCGGCTCACCGCGCCCTGGGTGATGAACAGTTGTTCGGCGGCACGGGTGAAGTTGCAGCACTGCGCGGTAATCAGAAAAGTGTGCAGCGCCGGCAGGGGAGGCAATCGTTTCATTGGGATCCAAGGTATGACGTAAGGACATGGCTGGCATGATTTTTTATCCATTGTTGCGGCAACGTGTCGACCGTTCCAATGAGGCCATCCCTGGACCTGCCCATTTATCATAAACACAGCGCAGGCCCGGCGTCTCAAACGAACAAGAAGGGCAAAGACATGGCGACGTGTGGCGAAGTATTGGTCAAGTTACTCGAAGGCTACGGGGTCGAGCAGGTGTTCGGCATCCCCGGAGTGCATACCGTGGAGCTGTATCGCGGGCTGGCCCGTTCGAGCATCGACCACGTCACCCCACGTCACGAACAAGGGGCCGGTTTCATGGCCGACGGTTATGCCCGCACCCGCGGCAAACCGGGCGTGTGTTTTATCATCACCGGCCCGGGCATGACCAACATCACCACCGCCATGGGCCAGGCCTACGCCGATTCGATCCCGATGCTGGTGATCTCCAGCGTGCAGACGCGCAACCAGTTGGGCGGCGGTCGCGGCAAACTGCACGAGTTGCCGAACCAGAGCGCGCTGTGCGCCGGTGTCGCCGCCTTCTCCCATACCCTGATGTCCGCGTCCGAGCTGCCGGGCGTTCTGGCCCGGGCCTTCGCCCTGTTCCAGGCCGGTCGTCCGCGCCCGGTGCACATCGAAATTCCATTGGACGTGCTGGTCGAGGAGGCCGACGAGCTGCTCGCCTGCGTGCCGGTCAATATCGACCGTGCCGGCGCTTCGCCGAGTGCGATCAGCCGCATGACCGAGTTGCTCGCCAGCGCCAGGCGTCCGTTGATTCTTGCCGGGGGCGGTGCCATCGACGCCGCGGGCGAGTTGACCGCGCTGGCCGAACTGCTGGACGCGCCGGTCGCGCTGACCATCAACGCCAAGGGCATGCTCGAATCGGCTCACCCATTGCTGATCGGCTCGACCCAGAGCCTGGTGGCGACCCGGGCACTGGTGGCCGAGGCCGATGTCGTGCTGGCCATCGGCACCGAACTGGCGGAAACCGACTACGACATCACCTTCGCGGGTGGTTTCGAGATTCCCGGCAAGCTGCTGCGTGTCGACATCGACCCGGACCAGACCGTGCGCAATTATCCGCCACACCTCGCCCTGGTTGCCGATTCGCGCAACGCCGCGCAGGCCTTGCTCAGTGCCCTGTCGCACAAGTCCCTGCCCGAGCGCCGCAACGACTGGGGTCAGGTACGCGCCGCCCGTCTGCGCGAAGAACTGGCCGCCAACTGGGATGCGCCGACCCTGGCTCAGACCCGTTTCCTGGAAACCGTGCTGCACGAATTGCCGGACGCGGTGTTCGTCGGCGATTCGACGCAACCGGTGTACACCGGCAACCTGACGTTCAACCCGGAACGCCCACGTCGCTGGTTCAACTCTTCTACCGGCTACGGCACCCTCGGTTATGCGTTGCCGGCGGCCATCGGTGCCTGGCTCGGCGGCAGTTCAACCAACGGCACCCGCCCCCCGGTGGTGTGCCTGATCGGCGACGGCGGCCTGCAATTCACCCTGCCGGAACTGGCCAGTGCCGTGGAAGCGCGCACCCCGGTGATCGTGCTGCTGTGGAATAACCAGGGCTACGAAGAGATCAAGAAATACATGGTCAACCGTGCCATCGAACCGGTGGGCGTCGACATCTATACCCCGGATTTCATCGGTGTGGCCAAGGCCCTGGGCTGCGCCGCCGAAGCGGTCAGCGACGTCGAGAAACTGCGCAGCGCCCTGCGTGCAGCCACCGATCGCCAGGGCCCGACCCTGATTGAGATCGACCAGACCCTGTGGACCCGGGCGGTGTCGAAATGAGCTTCCCGACGACACTGGATGGGCTGTACATCGACGGTAAATGGTCCGCCGGCAGCGAGCATCTGCGGGTGATCAATCCGGCCACCGAAGCCTTGCTGACCACCGTCGTCGGTGGTGATGAGCAGGCGGTGGATCAAGCGGTCAGCGCTGCCACGCGCGCCTTCGCCGACTGGTCGAAGACCACCGGCGTCGAGCGCGGCGCGATCCTGCGCAAGATCGCCGCCGGCGTGCAGGCCGGTCGCGAGCAGTTGATGCAGTTACAGTCGAGCAACAACGGCAAGCCCTTGTTCGAAGCGGCCATCGACGTCGATGACGTGATCGCCACCTTCGAGTACTACGCCGGTCTGGCCGAAGGCCTGGATACGAAGCAGGACAGCAACGTCGAGTTGCCCACCGACGATTTCAACGCACGCCTGCGCCGAGAACCCTGCGGCGTGGTCGGCCTGATCGTGCCGTGGAATTTCCCGATGGTCACCACCGCCTGGAAACTCGCCCCGGCCCTGGCCGCCGGTTGCTGCGTGGTGCTCAAGCCTTCCGAAGTCACGCCACTGCCGGAGCTGGAACTGGCGGCGATCATCGCTGAAGCCGGGTTGCCGGCGGGGGTGTTCAACCTGGTCTGTGGCACGGGCCTGGCCGTGGGAGCGCCGTTGTCGGCGGACCCGCGCGTGGCGAAAATTTCCTTCACCGGCAGCAATGCGGTCGGCGTGCAGGTGATGCAACGCGCTGCCGAAACCGTGAAGGGCGTCAGCCTGGAGCTGGGGGGTAAATCCTCGCTGTTGGTACTGGCCGATGCCGACCTTGACCTGGCGGTGGACGTGGCGTGTGGCGGCGGTTTCTTCAACGCCGGGCAGATGTGCTCCGCCACCAGCCGCGTGCTGGTCGCCGATGTGCTGTTCGATGACTTCCTCGCTCGTCTGAAGGCCCGCGCCGAAGCCATTCGCGTGGCCGACCCGTTCGATCCGAACGTGGAAATGGGCGCGCTGGTCAATCAGGCGCAATACCAGCGCGTGCTCGGTCACCTCGATCGTGGCCTGAGCGCCGGGGCCAAGCTGATTTGCGGCGGCAACCGTCCTGCTGATCTGCCGCGCGGCTATTTTTTGCAGCCGACGGTATTCACCGACGTGCCCCTGGACAGTGCACTGTGGTGTGAAGAGATTTTCGGCCCGGTGATTTGCGTGCGCCGTTTCACCACCGAAGCCGAGGCGATTGCCTTGGCCAACGACAGTCAGTTTGGCCTGGTGGCCAGCGTGGTGACGCGCAATGCCGACGCCGCCGACCGCGTCGCCAACGCCTTGCAGGCGGGGCTGGTGTGGATCAACGCGCCGCAGGTGATCTTCCCACAGACCGCCTGGGGTGGTTACAAGCAGAGCAGTATCGGCCGCGAATTGGGGCCGTGGGGCTTGCAGGCTTTCCAGGAAATCAAACACGTGATTCGGGCCGTCTGACGGCTCGAAAATGGTGAGCGCATGCCTCCTGAAGAGGCATGCGTGGGCGTCATGGCTTCGATGAGTTTTTATCGATAGTCAGGGGTTTTGCACCACCTCAGGATGAACTCGCTGGCTCAGCCAAACCCCCGAAGATACGGGGGCGAAAGGCTGAATCCGCCGCGCGGATGCAACAGTTTCGACCTGCCTTATACCTACAAAAACAAAGGGAGTCCGTCATGGGCGAACATGATCTGAACAGGCGTCAATTCATCAAGACCGTGGGTGTTGCCTCGGTGGCTGCGGCGGCCATGAGCATGCCGTTCATCAAGGCCAGCGCCAGCGACACGCGCTTTCAGGGCAAGACCCTGCGCCTGCTGACCTGGTCCGATGACACGGGCCTGGCCGCACTGCGCAACATCGCCGCGACGTTCGAGGACAAGTACGGTGTCAAGGTCATCGCCGACCGCACCGGCAGCACCTCGGAAATGGTCGCCAAACTCAAGGCCGGCGGTGACCGTGCGCAGTACGACATCATCACCCTGGCCGGGGTCGGCGCCGAAGGCCTGGCCGCCGCCGACCTGCTGGAAAAACCCGACCTCAACCGCATTCCCAACCTGGTCGACGTCCCGGAGAAATACCGCACCGGCGCCAATGGCCACGGCATCGGTTATCTGCTGTGGTGCAACAGCCTGGTCTACAGCACGCGGACCATCAAGCAGGCACCGGACAGTTATGCCGCCCTGTGGGACGCCGAGCTGTCGCCGAACATCTTCCTGCCGCCGCCGAACTGGACCGAGGCCATGGACCTGATCATCATCGCCGCCAAGCTGGCCGGTGGTGACGAGCACAACATCGAGCCGGGCTTCAAGAAGCTCGCCGAGCTCAAGGACCGCGTGGTGACCCTGGGCGAAAACCCCAACCAGATCGCCGAGCTGTTCCGCACCGGCTCCCTGGACATGGGCGGCCTGTACGCGCCGGCCTTTTTCCCCAAGCAGATCCGTGATCCGAACTACGGGTTGGGCGCCACCTTCGGCATGAAGGAAGGTTTCTACACGGACCTCATGCTCTCGGTGATGCCGAAGAACCGTCCGGGCGATACCGACCTGGCCTACGCCTTCATCAACCACTCCCTGGACCCGCTGGTGCAGGGCAAGATGGCCGAAGACATCTACAACGGCCCGGTCAACGCCAAGGCGATCATCTCTGCCGAAGCCCGCAAGAGCCCGTACATCCTCACGCCGGAGCAGATCTCCGAGAAGGCGATCATGCACGACAACGCCTTCCTGGCCACCGTACATGACCAATGGATTCGTCGTTACACGGAAATCTTTTCTTCCTGATCGAGTGGCGAATACAGGCTCTTCTGAACACCGCAAAACCCATGTGGGAGCGGGCTTGCTCGCGAATGCGCCGACACATCCAGCATCGATGTGACTGACACACCGCTTTCGCGAGCAAGCCCGCTCCCACAGGGGATACGGTGACTTGAGGATTGTGTTCGTCAGCTGCTTTCCATTGACGAGACCCTTGCTATGGAACATCAACCTCTGACCCACCCGGTGAGTGTCGCCCCCGTGCGCGCCCGTCGCGGTGTTTCGCCGACGGCCCGCGCCTGGTTTTTCCTCTCGCCGTCGATGCTGTTTCTCGGCGTGCTGATCGCCGCGAGCCTGCTGGTGCTGCGCATGAGCGTGGGCACCAAGGGGGCGGAGTGGTCCGGCTTCAGCCTGGCCAGCTATGCCCAGTTGCTCGAACCCTACTATCTCAAATCCTTGCTGCTGACCCTGCGCCTGGCATTGATCAGCGCCGTGATCGCCGTGGTGCTGGCGATCCCGGTGGCCTACACCATGTCGCGGCTGACGTCGCCGTTCGTACGGCGGATTTTCCTTGCGGCGGTGCTGTTGCCGTTGCTGGTCAACCTGCTGCTGCAAAGCTATGGCTGGCTGGTGATCCTGGGGCCGGGTGGCATGCTCAACCAGACCCTGATGGGCCTGGGCCTGATCAAGCGTCCGATCATGCTGCTGTACAACCAGAACGGCGTATTGATGGGCCTGGTGCAGACCGCCTTCCCGCTGGCGGTGTTGCCGATTGCCAGCGCCATGCGCGGCGTCGCCCGCAGTTATGAGGAAGCCGCGGCCACCCTCGGCGCCAGTCGCCTGCAGGTGTTCCGCCAGGTGGTACTGCCGATGAGCCTGCCGGGGATCATCACCGGCGCGACCCTGGTGTTCGCCTACAACGCCAGCAGCTTCGTGGTCCCGCTGCTGCTGGGTGGCCGGCGCGTGCCGATGCTGGCGGTGATGGTGCATGACCAGATCGCCCCGCTGATGAACTGGCCCGCCGCATCCGCCGCCGGCGTGGTGTTGATCGTCACCACTCTGGCGATCATGACCCTGTCCGAATACATCACTGGCCGTCGTCGGCGCCTGCTGGAGGCTTCGCAATGAGTGCCCTGACCAAGAAGCGTCATTCACTGCTGCCGGGTGATACCGGCAAGTTCGCCGGGATCCTCTCGGGCTTTATCCTGCTGCTGGCGGTGTTGCCGATCCTGACCATGATCGTCATGTCCTTCAGTGGCGCGTCGAACCTCGACTTCCCGCCCGAGAGCTACAGCTTGCAGTGGTACAAGGCGGCCTGGCACACCTTTGTCTCGCCGGACGCCAGCGATGTGCTGAGCCTCGGCCAGGCCATGGCCACCAGCCTGTTGGTGGCGTGCCTGACCATGGTCTTCGCGACGCTGATTGCGGTGCCGGCGGCCTACGCACTGACCCGGTGCGAGTTCCGTGGCAAGGCCGTGGCGCTGCAATTGATGTCGTTGCCGCTGGTGTTTCCGATGGTGGTGCTCGGGCTGGCGTTGCTGCTGGTGTTCGACAGCCTGCCGTTCCACATGACCACCTCGCGACTGGTGATCGCCCATGTGATCCTCGCCTTGCCGTTCGTGGTGAAGAACTGCACCGCCGCCATGCTTTCCATTGGCAGCGAAGTGGAGGAAGCCGCGCAAATGCTGGGGGCTTCGCCGTTGCGGGCGATTGTCGACGTGGTGGTGCCGTTGATGAAGTCGGGAATTCTGGCGGGCATGCTGCTGGCGTTCATCGTCTCGTTCAACGAGTTCACCGTGACCTATTTCCTCTACACCATCGATGTCATGACCGTGCCGATCTGGATGTACAGCCGCACCGTGTCCTCGCTCGATCCCACCGTTTTCTCGTTTGCCGTGCTGATTGTGTTGATCGACTTCGTCCTGATCTGGGCGCTCGAAAAACTCGTCGGTGAAGGTGGCGTTTCGTTCTGATTGCCTGAGGTGCTTGTTATGTCTGGTCTGATTCTGGAAAACGTCGAGAAACACTACGGCTCGGCCTGCGCGGTCACCGATGTCAACCTGCATTTGCCCGAAGGCAAACTGGTGTGCTTCCTCGGGCCTTCAGGGTGTGGCAAAACCACGTTGTTGCGCATGATCGCCGGCCTCGAAACCCTGACCGGCGGCGAGATCCGCCTGGACGGTGAAGACATCGGCCACACCCCGGCGCACCTGCGCAATTTCGGCATGGTCTTTCAATCCCTGGCGCTGTTTCCGCACATGACGGTCGGGGAGAACATCGCCTACCCGCTGAAACTGCGCGGGGTTGGCAAGGCCGAGCAACAGGCGCGAGTGGTGGAGTTGCTGGAGCTGATCCAGCTGCAACCGATGATCGATCGCCCGGTGGCCAAGCTCTCCGGCGGGCAGCGACAGCGCGTGGCGATTGCGCGGGCAATCGCTTCGCACCCGAAAATCCTGTTGCTCGATGAACCGCTGTCGGCGCTGGACGCCAAGTTGCGTGAGTCGATGCAGGTGGAGATCCGTCAGCTGCAACAACGCCTGAACATCACCACCATCCTGGTCACCCACGATCAGCGTGAGGCCATGACCATGGCCGATATCGTCGTGGTATTGGGCGAACATCGGGTGCAGCAGGTCGGCACCCCGATCGAGATCTATCGGCATCCGGCCAACGAGTTTGTCGCCGACTTCATCGGTTCGGGCAACATCTTCCCGGCCACGGCGCTGGGCAATGGCCAAGTCAGCTTGCCGGGTGGCGACGCGCTGCAGGTGCCGATCTGCAGCAGCATCGGGGCCGGTGAGAAGGTCAAGATGTTGATCCGTCCCGAGGACCTGCAGCTGTCCGCCCCGCAGGCGACGGCGGGTAACCGCTTGCTGGGCAAGGTGACGTTCGTGCGCGACATCGGCGCGACCATCGAGACCACCGTGGAGTGTTCCGGGGTGTCGTTTACCGCGTTGAGCACGCCGTGCCAGGGGATGGGGCTGAGCATCGGCCACCCCGTTTCAGTGACGCTGCCGGCCGAGGCCTGTCGCGTACTCGGCTGAAGCCGGGCTGACTGTGCCGGTCTCTTCGCGGGCTCGCCCGCGAAGGGCCCTCAGGCAAACCGCCGAGGCTGGATCAAACCGACAGCCGCAACCGCGCCAGATCCCGGAGCGGTGGCGCGCCGAACAATCGGCTGTACTCGCGGCTGAACTGCGAAGGGCTTTCATACCCGACGCGATAGCCCGCCGCCGACGCCTCCAGTCCTTCGGCCAGCATCAGCCGCCGGGCCTCCTGCAAGCGCAGTTGTTTCTGATACTGCAGCGGACTCATCGCCGTCATGGCCTTGAACCGGTGATGCAGGGTCGACACGCTCAGGTTCACTTCCCGGGCCAGGTCATCAATGCGCAAGGGCTGCTCGAAATTGCCGTTGAGCCACTTGATGGCCTGGCTGATGCGGTGGCTCTGGCTGTTGGCGATGGCGATTTCGTACAGCCGATGGCCCTGCGGGCTGCGCAGCAGCCGATAGAAAATTTCCCGGCGGATCAGCGGCGCGAGCATGGCGATGTCTTTCGGCGTATCGAGCAACCGGGCCAGGCGCAGCACGGCGTCGAGCATGGCCGCGTCGATCCGCTCGACATACAGGCCGCGTCCGGTCGGGCGGGTCGGTACGCCCAGGGGGCCGGCGTCGGCGATCAGCGCATTGATTTCGCTGGGGTCGATGTCCAGGCGTATGGCAAGGATCGGTTCCTGCGACGTGACGTTCACCACCCGACCGCTCAGTGGCATCGAGACCGACACCACCAGGTAATTCAACGGGTCGTAATTGAAGTACTCATCGGACAGCCTGACCTCTTTGCGCCCCTGCGCCATGATGCACAGGGCCGGTTGCGCCAGCACCGGGGCAAAGTCATGGGACTTGCTGTACCTGGACATGAACAGCGAATCGACGGCAGTCGCATAATTGCCATCGTCCATCGTATAGCGACTGATGATGGCCGCCAGTTCCGTGCGCTGTTTCTCCATCTCGGTATCCAGCGGGGCTTGAAAGTGATCGAGCGACGACATGCGAGGCATCCTCGGAGCAGCGGTGGGAATGAGCTGAGCTTAAGTTTGTGCAAGACGCAGCGGTAGACACATCCTGCGAAAAGCTTGCCTGATTCTGCACGGCGTGCAAGGGAACAGCGCTTTTGACCACCCTGCACCTGGAATACTTGCTTGAAAGTCGTGTTTCAGCCCTGTGACACGTTTTACACATTGTTACAGGTGGCCAAGACAGCTTCGCAGGAATGTGCAACAAGCCGGCAGGAATCGACTAACGGAACGGCGCCCGGGCGCTTAACCTTTGATCCTGTCGCAGCCCGTCCCATGGCTGCCACCCGAGTACCTGGGAGGGTTGAACATGTCTACGCAGATCCCCGTCAGTCACATGGCTTTTGTCCGCGCTCGCGCCGGACGCTCCACGGAACTGGGGGCGCGCCTCAGTGCCCTGATCGAACCGACGCGCATCGCCCCTGGCTGCCTGAGTTTTTCCCTGCAACATTCGCAATGCGATCCGCAGCTGTGGCTGGTGTCCGGTTTCTGGACGCATCAGCAGGCCATGACCGCGTACTTCAGCACGCCGGCCATGCAGATTTTTGCCGAGCTGGTGCAGGAGCTGGTGGTCGATAGCCTGGATTTTCATACCTTTAAAGAAGTGTCCGCCGCCCAGGCATTGGGCCAGACCCAGTCCTGGGTACACAAAATGGCGGGTTGAGGGTTTAATGACTCGACTTTTCCTCAGCCAGGATCCGCGACATGGCACGCAAAGCCTTTGACCACTTCGAAGCCGTCTCCGCCGTCGTTCCCCGTGAGGGCGGCTACTACGCGGCGATCGCCACCAAACAGATCGGTGGCGCGGGCGCGCCGCGCTTCAACAAATTGCTGGAAGACCAGACCTTCAAGACCGCCATGGAAGCGGACGCCGCCGCTGCCGTGGAGCTGACCCGCCTCAAGGGCGTCGGTGAAGAAGGCGAGCTGATCTGGTAGCTCGAAGGGTCGCTACCTGACCGCCCCCGGGCGGACCATCTTGAACAAGGCCTCAGGCCCCAGCTGGAAGTAATCGGCCGGACCGCCCCCGCGCAGGATCGGTTCTGCCGCGGCGGTGTCGTACACCCCGTCCTTGAGCAGCCACCTGGCGATGTGCACGGCCACCACCTCACCGAGGATCAGCCAGCTCGGCACCACGTTGCCGTCGGCCCGCTGCAGCTGGATGATCTGTGTGACCTTGCACTCGAAGGACACCGGGCTTTCGGCCACACGCGGCACCTGGATGATTTTCGAGGCCACGGGCGTCAGCCCGGACAATGCGAACTCATCGACCTCGGGGCCAACCATTGCACAGCTCTGGTTCATCTGCTCGGCCAGCGGCCGGGTCGCCAGGTTCCAGGCGAACTCGCCGGTCTGTTCGATGTTGTTCAGGCTGTCTTTGCGCCCGACGCTGGAGAAGCCGATGATCGGCGGAATGTAGTTGAAGGCGTTGAAGAAACTGTAGGGCGCCAGGTTCAGGCGACCACTGCCATCCCGGGAAGAAATCCAGCCGATGGGGCGCGGGCCGACGATGGCGTTGAACGGATCGTGCGGCAGGCCGTGGCCGTTGGCGGGTTCGTAATAGTGGATGTCATCGGACATGGAGGGATTTCCAGGCTGGGTTCGGGACGTCCATAGTGCAAGGACGATCCCCTGATTTCCAGCCCGCGTTCAACGGCGGGAGCGTGCCAATGAAAAAGGGGCAGCCCCGTCAAGGTCTGCCCCTTTTTTGTCGCGTGTTGCCGCTTAGTCGGTGACGATCCGCGAATGTTTGCGGGTGTCTTTCATGGTGATGTACACCAGCAGCGATACGGCAATGCACGCGGTGACGTACCAGTAGTAGCCGGTTTCCATGCCGATGCTCTTGAACCACAGCGCGACGTATTCGGCGGTGCCGCCGAAGATCGATACGGTCAGTGCGTACGGCAGGCCGACGCCCAGGGCGCGGATTTCGGTTGGAAACAGCTCAGCCTTCACTACGGCGTTGATTGAGGTATAGCCGCTGACGATGATCAGCGCCGCCATGATCAGGAAGAATGCGCCCCACCAGGTCTGGATGGTGTGCAGGGTCATCAGGATCGGCACGGTGAAAATCGTCCCGAGCACGCCGAAGGCGATCAGGATCGGACGTCGGCCGATCTTGTCCGACAGGCCGCCGATGACCGGTTGCAGGCACATGAACAGGAACAGTGTGGCGGCGGAAATGGTGGTGGAGTCGGAGATGCTCATGCCGACGGTGTTCACCAGGTATTTCTGCATGTAGGTGGTGTAAGTGTAGAACGCCAGGGTGCCGCCCATGGTCAGGCCGACCACGGTCAGCAGTTCCTTCGGATGGCGCAGCAAGGTGCGCATCGCGCTTTCCTTGCTCTTCTCTTTCTTGGTGAACGATTCGGTCTCTTCCATGCCGCGACGCAGGTACAGCGCGACGACGGCACACAGGGCACCGATGGCGAACGGAATGCGCCAGCCCCAGGCATACAGCTGCTCGGTGGTCAGGAAGTTCTGCAACACGATCAGCACGCCCAGTGCGATGAGCTGCCCGGAGATCAGGGTCACGTACTGGAAGCTGGAGAAGAAGCCGCGACGCTCCTTGGTCGCCATCTCGCTCAGGTAAGTGGCCGAGGTGCCGTATTCGCCACCCACCGACAGGCCCTGCAGCAGACGGGCGAACACCAGCAGGATCGGCGCGCCGATGCCGATGACTTCATAACCGGGGCTGAGGGCGATCAGCAACGAACCGAAGCACATCAGGTACACCGAGGCCATCAGCGCCTTCTTGCGTCCGACCTTGTCGGCGTAGAGGCCCATCAGCCAGCCACCGATCGGGCGCATCAGGAAGCCCACGGCGAAAATCGCGGCGGTGTTCAGCAATTGTGCAGTGGTGTCGCCTTTGGGGAAAAAGGTCTTGGCGAAGTACAGGGAGAAGGCGGCATAGACGTACCAGTCGTACCACTCGACCATGTTGCCGACCGAGCCGCTGAAGATCGATTTGATCCGGCTGGAGGTGGTTCGTGGTTGAGCGGCCACGGCAGCCGACCCAAGGGGCAGGGTGTTGGAGTTATCCATTGAAGGATCCTTCGTTTAATTGTTTTTAGTGGGGCGTGTTTAAACGCAGCCTGCGGGAGCTATAGCAGGAGCTGTGCCAAGGGGCGGAGGGCCGGTTTAGAGGGGGTGCGAGCAATTTATGAGCGGAAATCCGCTTATTGAAGGTTGGTGGTGAGCGGAAAATTGCTTATCTGGCCCGGAGTATAAGTTGTCCTTGCTGACCCCATCGCGGGCAAGCCCGCTCCCACAGGGATCGATGGTGTTCACATTACCTGTGGCTACACGCGGGCCACCTGTGGGAGCGGGCTTGCTCGCGATGGGGCCAGTGCAGGCGCTAGAGAAACATCTCTCTGGCAAGCCCATGCCGCTGCATCTTTTCATTGAAGGTCCGGCGCGGCAGTTGCAGTTCCTCGAGCACCGCCTTCACGTCGCCCTTGTGCCGGGTCAGCGCCGCGCGCAGGCATTGCGCTTCGAACGCTTCCTGCTGCGCCGCCAGCGATTGCCCCGGCTCGACGCCCACCGGTTCCGGCTCGCCCAACCCCAGCACCTGCCGCTCGGCGACGTTCGCCAGTTCGCGAACATTGCCCGGCCAGTCGTGGCTGAGCAGTCGGCTCAACTGCGCGCCGCTCAGCGGGGCAACGCTGCGGCCCAGGCGCTCGGCGGCGTGGCGGGCGAACGATTCGTACAACAGGGGAATGTCCTCGCGGCGCTCGCGCAACGGTGGCAGCCTCAGCTCGGCCACGTTCAGCCGATAGGCCAGGTCTTCGCGAAAACGCCCGGCCCGTGCTTCGTCGAGCAGGTCGGGTTTGGTCGCGGCGATGATGCGCAGGTCCACACGGATGCTCTGGTTCGAACCCAGGCGCTCCAGCTTCTGCTCCTGCAACACCCGCAGCAGTTTCACCTGCTGGGCCAGGGGCATGCTTTCGATTTCGTCGAGGAACAAGGTGCCGCCATCGGCATATTCGAGCTTGCCGATGCGCTTGCCCTGGGCGCCGGTGAACGCGCCGCTTTCGTGGCCGAACAGTTCGGCCTCGAACAACTGCTCGGGGATCGCTGCGCAATTGAGCGCAACAAACGGCCGCTCGGCGCGGGGGCCGAAATCATGCAGGCAACGGGCGACCAGCTCCTTGCCGCTGCCGGTTTCGCCGCGGATCAACACGTTCACCGGCAGCGTCGCCAGGTCCAGCACCTGCTGGCGCAAGGTCTGCAAGCCACGGGACACGCCCAGCAATGTCACGTCGAGCCTGGCGCGGTTGTCCGCCTGCTCGTGCAGTGCGCGGTTTTCCAGGACCAGGCGCCGCTTGTCCAGGGTGCGACGCAGGCTGCCGAGCAGGGTTTCGGGGCTGAAGGGCTTTTCCAGGAAATCGTAGGCGCCATCGCGCATCGCATCGACCGCCATCGGCACATCGCCGTGGCCCGTCAGCAGGATCACCGGCAAATCGGCATCGCGGCGCTGGACTTCGGCCAGCAACTCCAGGCCGCTCATGCCGGGCATGCGCACATCGCTGAGGATCACGCCGGGGTAATGCCGGGGCAATTGTGCCAGGCATTCTTCGGCGCGGCTGAACAGCTGAACCTCGAACCCGGACAGGCTCAGCCATTGTTCGACGGCGCTGCGGATGCTGCTCTCGTCGTCTACCACCATCACTGAATTGAGCATGGGCCAGGCGCCTCCGGATCGATGGGCAGGGTGAGGGCAAAGACCGCGCCGTTGGCATGATTATCGGCGCTCAGGCGGCCGCCCGATTCGTGCACGATGGCGAAGGATACGGCCAGGCCGATGCCCAGGCCATCGCCCACCGGTTTGGTGGTAAAAAACGGGTCGAAGACTTTCGCCAGATTTTCCTCGGCGATGCCGCTGCCGTTGTCGATCACACTCAGGCGCCACAGATGATCGTCGGCTTCGAGGCGGATTTCCAGACGCTTGCAGGGGACGTCCTGCATCGCGTCCAGGGCGTTGCGCAGCAGGTTGATCAGCACCTGTTCCAGACGGATTGCATCGCCGCGCACCCACGCCGGCCGGGTCAGGTGCAGCACGGTGCTGACCTGCTCGTCGCGCAGGCGGGTGTCGAGCAATTGCAGGGATTGGTCGACCACTGCGGCCAGGTCCAGGCGTTCGCGCAGGCCGCTGGGGCTCTTGCGGGCGAAGGTTTTCAGGTGGCCGGTCAGGGCGGCCATGCGCGTCAGCATCTCGTCCACCGGTTTCAACGCCTTGTAGGCGTCGTCCACGCGGCCGTGATCGAGCAGCAGGCGCAAGGTTGCCAACTGCATGCGTTGTGCGGTCAGCGGCTGGTTGATTTCATGGGCCAGCGCCGCCGACATCTGCCCCAGCGCCGCGAGCTTGGCCGATTGCACCAGGCCGTCCTGGGCAGTGCGCAGGTCGCGGGTACGTTCTTCCACCAGGCGTTCGAGTTCCTCGCGGCTGCGCTGGCGCATTTTCGCCAGGCGCCAGCGCTGGGAGAGAAACAGCAGCAGGAACACCAGGGTCAGCCACACACCGGCGGCGGCGAGTGCGGCGTTGCGCGTGTCTTCGAAGGCGACCTGCGGACGGCGCAGCAGGTGCAGGGTCCAGCCCTCGGCACTCAACGGCAGGGATTCCCACAGGTAGTCGGTCTTGCCATCCGGGCCGTCGACCCGTGCCAGTTGACTGTTGTCGTCGAAACGGCGCAACGACTGATACTCGAGCCCGGTCAGCGGCTGCTTGTCGTACTGGCGCGTAGTCTTGAGTTCGGCGTGATCGCTGTCGCTCAACGGGTTCAGCAGGCGATAACGCCAGCCCGGCTGGTTGGCGATGAACACGATCCCGCGGGCATCGCTGACCAGCAAGGTATCGCTGCCCTGGCGCCACTCGCGCTCAAGTTCGGGAAATTCGAGCTTGACCACCATCGCCCCGAGAAACTGGCCATCGTCACCGGTGACCGCACTGGACAGGAAGTAACCCGGAATCCCGCTGGTCACCCCCACAGCATAAAAGCGCCCGGTGCCCTGGGTGCGGGTCTGGTTGAAGTACGGACGGAAACCGTAGTTGTGGCCGACGTAGCTGCTGGGCAGACGCCAGTTGCTGGCCGCCACGGCGAGCCCGGTGTGGTCGAGCAATTCGAGAGTCGAAGATTGCGCCGCGCCGTTGATTTGTTCCAGCTTGCGGTTCAGCGCGTCCTGCTGTTCGCCCGTGACCGGCCCCTTGAGCGCCGAACGCAACTCCGGGTCCAGCGCCAGCACGGCGGGCAGGGCGCGGTAACGTTCGATCAGGGTGTGCAGGGAGGTGGCGTACAAGCCCAATTGCTGGCTGGCCCGGGCAGCATCTTCCACCAGCGCCTGACGCTCGGCGTGACGCATGGCCTGGGTGGCGGCGATCACGGTGCCGGCGAGGATCAGCAGGGTGTAGACCGTCAAGCGCAGGGCACGGTAGATCGGAATCATGGGACGCGAGTCGAGCCGGGTAATGGGAGGCGCAAGATAGCATGTGGGCTATCTGGCGCCAGTGGTCATTGTCCGGTTCGCTCACTCGGGTCGTATTGACCTGGTTTAATGTCGCGTACAGGGGGGGCGCCGCGCTGTGGATCCCAGAGCAAAAAAAACCGCCCCGTCGTTGCCGGCGGGGCGGTTTTCAGGGGTGTTTCAGTGCAACTTACTGCACTTCCACCGCCAGGTTTTCACTGATCTTTTTCTGCCAGATGGCAGGGCCGGTGATGTGCACCGATTCGCCCTTGCTGTCGACCGCAACGGTGACCGGCATGTCCTTGACCTCGAACTCGTAGATCGCTTCCATGCCCAGTTCGGCGAAGGCCACCACGTGGGATTTCTTGATCGCTTGCGCCACCAGGTAAGCCGCACCGCCCACCGCCATCAGGTAGACGGCCTTGTGGTCCTTGATCGCATCGATGGCGGTCGGGCCGCGCTCGGACTTGCCGATCATGCCCAGCAGGCCAGTCTGCTCGAGGATCTGACGGGTGAACTTGTCCATTCGCGTCGCAGTGGTCGGGCCTGCCGGGCCAACCACTTCTTCGCGCACCGGATCGACCGGGCCGACGTAATAGATGAAGCGACCCTTGAGGTCCACCGGCAGGCTTTCGCCCTTGTTCAGCATCTCGACCATGCGCTTGTGCGCTGCGTCGCGACCGGTGAGCATCTTGCCGTTGAGCAGGATGGTTTCACCCGGCTTCCAGCTCTGCACGTCTTCCGGGGTCAGCGTGTCGAGGTTGACGCGTCGGGCCGACGGGCCGGCTTCCCAGACGATTTCCGGGTAGGCATCCAGCGGTGGCGCTTCCAGCGAGGCCGGGCCGGAGCCGTCAAGCACGAAGTGGGCGTGACGGGTGGCGGCGCAGTTGGGGATCATGCACACCGGCAACGAAGCGGCGTGGGTCGGGTAGTCCATGATCTTCACGTCGAGCACGGTGGTCAGGCCGCCCAGGCCCTGGGCGCCGATGCCCAGCTGGTTGACCTTCTCGAACAGTTCCAGGCGCATTTCTTCGATGCGGTTCTGTGGGCCACGGGCCTTCAGCTCGTGAATGTCGATGGATTCCATCAACACTTCCTTGGCCATCACCGCGGCTTTCTCGGCGGTACCGCCAATGCCGATGCCGAGCATGCCCGGTGGGCACCAGCCGGCACCCATGGTCGGAACGGTCTTCAGGACCCAGTCGACGATCGAGTCGGACGGGTTGAGCATGGCCATTTTCGACTTGTTCTCGGAACCGCCGCCCTTGGCCGCCACGTCCACTTCCACGGTGTTACCCGGAACGATGGAGTAGTGGATCACGGCAGGGGTGTTGTCCTTGGTGTTTTTACGAGCGCCTGCCGGGTCGGCGAGGATCGAGGCACGCAGGACGTTTTCCGGCAGGTTGTAGGCGCGACGCACGCCTTCGTTGATCATGTCGTCCAGGCCCATGGTGGCGCCATCCCAGCGCACGTCCATGCCGACGCGGACAAACACCGTCACGATGCCGGTGTCCTGGCAGATCGGGCGGTGGCCGGTGGCGCACATGCGCGAGTTGATCAGGATTTGCGCCATCGAATCACGGGCAGCCGGCGATTCTTCGCGCAGGTAGGCCTCGTGCATCGCCTGGATGAAATCCACGGGGTGGTAGTAGGAAATGAATTGCAGGGCGTCGGCAACGCTCTGAATCAGGTCGTCTTGCTTGATCACGGTCATGAGTCGCGCTCCTCTAAAAGACGGGAACATTCAATAAGGTGCTGGCAGTTTGGGTGCATCGGTCGACTGTCAGCACCTTTCAAGGCACGCCGGGGCTGCTGGCGCGACGCTAAAAAGGCGCGGCAGTATACCGCGCCTCGAGGGGCGGTACACGTCTGGGCGGCTATTCATTGGTCGCATGAGCGGGCGGTCTGGCAGGAATGCTCGGGGGGAGCGGGCTGGCTCGCGAATGCGCTGGAACATTCAGCAGGGTATTGACTGACACCGCGCTTTCGTCGGTATGCCACCCAGACCAGGCCCGCTCCCACCGGGTATCTGTTCACCGCTGCGGTGTCAAAAATTGAATGGTCATTTATCCGGCTCGCCACTAAAGTGGCAGCTGGTCTTTGGAGCAGGACACTCGCTCAGCCTCCTTTCCCACGGTGAGTCAACGATTGACCCATAACGCCATCCAGCGCCTGTTGCTCAAACGTTTTGCCCTCGCAGCCGGCACCTATGCCCTGGCCCTGATGTTGCTGTGGCTGGCTTTTTTTACCGGGCACTACCCTCATTCCCTGACGAACGTCGCGGTCGGCAGTGCCCTGGTGGTCATCTGTCAGGCGACCTTGTTCGCCGTGTTCTACAGTGGCTGGAACCTGCGCTTTGCCGACCCCAGCCTGACCGAGGCGCAGGTACTGCTGGGGCTGGGCTGGCAATCCTGGCTGATCGCTCACCTGGATGAGGCCCGTGGCGCGTTCCTGGTGTTCTATGTGCTGATCCTGCTGTTCGGTTTGTTTCACCTGTCGCGCCGGGCCTTTGCACGGTGTGCGCTGCTGGTGTTTTTCAGTTTCAGCGCGATCACGCTCTGGGAGGCCTACCACTTCCAGTTGGCCGATCCGGCGCTGGCGGTGTTGCAGGTGTGCGTGCTGTTCATCGTGCTGGTCTGGCTCGAGCTGTATGCGCGCCATGTCCAGGCCTCTCGCCAGCGGATGCGCCAGCGCCGTTTCGCCCTGCAGGCGCATCAGGACACCCTGCGCGGCATGATGCGCCAACTCGAAGACCTGGTGGCCACCGACGAATTGACCGGCCTGTTCAATCGCCGGCATTTCCTGCGCCTGGCGTCCCGTGAGCTCGACACCATGGAGCCGGACGTCGTCCACGGCCTGGCGCTGATCGACCTCGACCATTTCAAGCGCATCAACGACGTGCATGGCCACGCGGCCGGCGACCAGGTGCTGCAAGCCTTTGCCGGCGTGGCCAGCGCCTGCCTGCGCGAAGGCGATGTGCTGGCGCGCTACGGCGGCGAAGAGTTCGTGGTGCTGCTGCCCGATTGCAGCCCGGAACGCCTGACCGCCTGTTGCGAGCGACTGCGAATCGCCTTTACCGACGTCCAGTTGATTGGCCTGACGGTGGGTAACCTCAGCCTGTCGGGCGGCATGACCCTGTTGATGCCGGGCGACGATCTGGACGACGCCCTGCAACGGGCCGATCAGGCGCTGTATCGCGCCAAGCGCGACGGCCGCAACCGTTGCGCGGCGGCGTGGGAGAACGTCGATGCCTGAGTTGCGGGTCGGCGATCGTCAATGGACGGTGGCACCGGGCAGTAACCTGCTCGACGCCTTGAATCGAAACGGCGTGCCGGTTCCCTACAGTTGCCGCGCCGGCAGTTGCCATGCGTGTCTGGTGCAATGCACCCAGGGATTGCCGGACGACAGTCGGCCCGATGCGCTGAGCGTTGAACAGCGTCAGCAGGGCTGGCGCCTGGCCTGCCAGTGCCAAGTGGTCGAGGACTTGCAGGTGCACGCCTTCGATCCGCTCGAGGACGGCCGCCCGGCCGAAGTGGCCGCCGTCGATTGGTTGAGCCGCGACGTGTTGCGCCTGCGCCTGACGCCGCAACGCCCGTTGCGCTACAGCGCCGGCCAGCACCTGGTGTTGTGGGCCGGTCAGGTGGCGCGTCCGTATTCGCTGGCCAGCCTGCCCGAGGAAGACCGCTTTCTGGAGTTCCACCTCGATTGTCGCCAACCCGGCGAATTCAGCGATGCTGCGCGGCGGCTGCACATCGGCGATGGGATGCGCCTGGGCGAGTTGCGTGGCGGGGCCTTGCATTACGACCCCGACTGGCACACCCGGCCGCTTTGGCTGTTGGCGGCCGGGACCGGGCTCGGCCCGTTGTTCGGGGTCTTGCGCGAGGCCCTGCGCCAGGATCACCAGGGCGACATCCGGGTGATTCACCTGGCCCATGACGCCGAGGCGCACTACCTGGCCAAACCCCTGCAGGCCATGGCCGCCAGCCGCTCGAACCTGCACGTCGAGTTGTGGACAGCGACCGAGTTGCCGGCGGCTTTGGCGCAACTGCGGCTTGTTTCCCGGCAAACCCAGGCCTTACTCTGCGGTTCTCCCGACAGCGTCGACGCCTTCGCCCGGCGCCTTTACCTGGCGGGACTGCCGCGCAACCAACTGCTGGCCGACGTCTTCCTGCCCCGCGGTTGAGCGCTGACTTCTCAGACGCGAGACCTTCCATGACCGATGCCATCCAGATCGAACACGAACGCGGCCTGCTGACCCTGCGCCTGAACCGCCCCGACAAGAAAAACGCCCTGACCCGCGCCATGTACAGCCAGTTGGGCGAGGCGCTGAAACAGGCGGACGCCGACCCGCAGGTCAATGCCGTACTGATCACCGGCTCCAGTGAGTGCTTCACCGCCGGCAACGACATTGCCGACTTCCTCGAGCAACCCCCGAGTGCCCTCGACAGCCCGGTGTTCCGCTTCATGCTGGCCCTGCTCGATTGTCGCAAGCCGGTGGTGGCTGCCGTGGCCGGGGCCGCCGTGGGCATCGGCACGACGCTATTGCTGCATTGCGACCTGGTGTACGTCAGCCGAGATGCGCGATTGCGCATGCCGTTCGTCAACCTCGGTCTGTGCCCGGAGTTCGGCTCCAGCCTGATCCTGCCGCGCCTGCTTGGGCATGCCAGGGCAGCCGAGTTATTGCTGCTGGGCGAAGGTTTCAATGGTGAGCAGGCGGCGGCCTGGGGCCTTGCGTCCGAAGCCTTGGGCAGCGGCGAAGAGGCGCTGGCCAAGGCCCGGGAGGTGGCACTGCGCTTCGAGGCGTTGCCGCCGGAAGCCGTGCGCATCAGTAAACAACTGATGAAGGGGCCTGATCGCGAGTCGTTGCGCCGGGCGATAGAAGAGGAGGGGGCGTTGTTCATCCAGCGGCTGCGCTCGCCGGAAGCGTTGGCGGCGTTGTCGGGGTTTATCAACCGACGCTGATGCTGCAGTAGTCGGGCGTCACCTGTTCTGGATCAGACACGCAAAGCCCCGCCATTCAAGGACGGGGCTATTTTTATCAACACCTAGTCACTGTTCAGAAGGCGGGCGACGATCGCCGCTTTGCTGAACACTGAGCCCAAATCGTTAGCGACCAGCAGGATTTTTTTGTCGGCCTGCAAGCTCATCCCGTTTGCGAGTGCGGTGTATCCCGGTATTTCGGTAATGGCATAGCCCTGGCCGCTCCCATAACTCGTGTCGCGCTCCCCATCGTTCAGGTACTTCGCGGTCACGAATTTCGGCGTCAAACCGGCGAAATATCTGCCTGAGACGAGGATCTTGTCGTCGGTGGCCTCCACGTTCAAAAACATGACTTGCTGAGGGGGATCAAATCCTTCCTCGATATGGGCGCCGTTATTGAATGTTCGGTCAATCAAACCGTTGGCTGCATACACCGCCAGCAAACCTCTACGCTGGGGATATCCAAAGCCGGTCGCCACGGTCCGGCCATCGGGAAGGATGGCAACAGCCTGGAATTGGAAGCTCGGTCCCGCGAGGAGTATGTAACCGATACCCGCAAAACTGGGGTCGACACCCCCGTCCAGATTGAAGCGCGCGATCAACGCGCCACCGCCGGCCCATCCACATACGGTAATGGTTCCATTGTTCACGGCAATACCGTTGAACGAGTTGCGGGTGCCGAGCACTCCAGAAAGGGTTGCATGCCCGTTTTTACCAAATGTCGGGTCTACGTTTCCGTCGAAATTGAAGCGCGACACCACACCCACAATGTAGCCAAGGGCCGGATCAAGACCGCTGGTGATGAGATAGATCATGCCGTCGATCAAGCAGACTTTGTTACTGGAAGGTGTAGCGAACTTTTCGGTGTCGGCCGGTACCGGCTGACGGACGTCTGCGTCGAAGGGTGATTCCAACACCATAAATCCCTCAACCCCGAACCGCTTGTCCAGCACACCGTTACCGGTCAGTCGAATCAGCACTTCAGCTTGCGTTATCGTCCCTTGTCCCACGGGGTTGTAACCCACGGAAACCAGCATTAGGTCTTCTTCCTGGTCTCTCACAAAAAAGAGTTGGATGGGCGATGTGGACAGATCTTCATTGGGTAACTTGATGTGCGCGGTGCCGTGGGTCCCGAAACCGAAATCGAACGTTCCATCAGGCAACAGGCGAGTAATGCTTATATGTTCGGCGGCCTGGCTGTTTTGATGCCAACTGCCACCGAGTACGTAGATTTTCCCTTGAGGACCTTCTGCAATACTTTGCCCGTTAACGACGGAAAAACCGGGATAGGTAAGAACCAGTATTCCGGCATTCGCAAAACTTGAATCAAGATCGCCTGCGGCGAGCCGTGGGTATAGGGTCATTTTCAAGTTCCTTCAGTTAGACAACGGTTGAGCTCCCAGGCGTAGTGGATGAATGACCGCTCCAGCCAACGACGGCACGCCTTGATGACTGACACTCGGAGGCCAACGGTATTAAGCGAAGGACGCACAGACCTGTCTACTGTCAGATTTGACAGGTGACTACTTAAGAAATTGATTTGCATACGAAAAAAAACCCGCCAGTGCTATGGCGGGTTTCTTGTCTTTCAGCAACCGGTCACTCAGACCATCGGGTCGCCCACGTGCAGGATCTTCATGCCGTTGGTGCCGCCGGTGGTGTGGTAGCTGTCGCCCTTGGTCAGGATGACCCAGTCGCCTTTTTCCACCACGCCACGCTTGACCAGCTCGTCGATTGCCTTCTGGCTCACTTCGTTCGGCGCGAGCGAAGCCGGGTCGAACGGAATGGTGTACACGCCACGGAACATCGCAGCGCGTGCCTGGGCTTCGCGGTGCGGGGTGAACGCGTAGATTGGCACCGACGAACGGATACGCGACATGATCAGTGGGGTATAGCCGCTTTCGGTCAGAGCGATGATCGCCTTCACGCCCGGGAAGTGGTTGGCGGTGTACATGGTGGCCAGTGCGATGCTTTCGTCACAACGCGTGAACTCTTTGCCGATACGGTGGCTGGAGGTCTTGCTGGTCGGGTGCTTTTCCGCGCCGACGCAGATGCGCGCCATGGCCTGCACGGCTTCCAGCGGGTACAGACCGGCAGCACTTTCGGCCGAAAGCATCACGGCGTCGGTGTAGTCGAGCACGGCGTTGGCCACGTCGGACACTTCGGCACGGGTCGGCATCGGGTTCTGGATCATCGACTCCATCATCTGGGTCGCCACGATCACCGCCTTGTTGTGGCGACGTGCGTGCAGAATGATTTTCTTCTGGATGCCCACCAGCTCGGCGTCACCGATTTCCACACCCAGGTCACCACGGGCCACCATCACCGCGTCGGATGCCTTGATCAGGCCGTCGAGGGTTTCGTCGTCGGCCACGGCTTCGGCGCGTTCGATCTTCGCCACCAGCCAGGCGGTGCCGCCGGCCTCGTCGCGCAGTTGACGGGCATATTCCATGTCGGCAGCGTCACGCGGGAAAGACACGGCGAGGTAGTCGACTTCCATTTCCGCGGCGAGCTTGATGTCGGCCTTGTCCTTTTCGGTCAGGGCCGGGGCGGTCAGGCCACCGCCGCGACGGTTGATGCCCTTGTGGTCCGACAGCGGGCCACCAATGGTCACGACGCAATTGAGTTCGGTGGCGCTGGCGGTTTCGACGCGCATCACCACACGGCCGTCGTCGAGCAGCAACTCGTCACCCACGCCGCAATCCTTGACCAGGTCCGGGTAGTCGATGCCGACCACTTGCTGGTTGCCTTCGGTCAACGGATGGCTGGTGGAGAAGGTGAACCGGTCACCGATCTTCAGCTCGATCTTCTTGTTGGCGAATTTGGCGATACGGATCTTCGGGCCTTGCAGGTCACCCAGCAGGGCGACGAAGCGGCCGTGCTTGGCGGCGAGGTCACGCACCAGCTTCGCGCGAGCCTTGTGCTCGTCGGGCGTGCCGTGGGAAAAGTTCAGGCGGGCGACGTCCAGGCCAGCGAGGATCAGCTGTTCGAGAACTTCCGGCGAGTTACTGGCCGGGCCAAGGGTGGCGACGATTTTGGTACGACGAACGGACATGCAAAGACTCCTGAGTTCTAGCGCTGAGTGAGGCTACTATGCTCTTGGGGTGTAGTCATTGTTCATGTGCACTACTTATTGGTTTGTTTATTGGACCGAACATTTTTGCTGACCGGCAGCCTGAAGATTTCCGTCATCGGGCCGATAAAGAGCACAAGACAGGAGAACCCTCATGCGATTCGTGCCCATTGCCGCCCTTGCCCTCGCCGTTGTCAGCGTCACGGGCTGCACCCGTTGGTCGATGAACCACCATTTGAATAATGCCTACAGCGCCTATGACCGTGGCAACTGCGAACAGGTGACGCTCGAATTGTCCAAGGTCGAACGCGCCAGCCGTGCCCGGTCTTACGTGTGGCCGGAAGTCTCGATGTTGCGTGGTTTGTGCCTGGAACGGCAAAAACTGTTTGTCGATGCGGGGCAAACCTACCAGTTCATCATCGCCTCCTACCCGCAAAGCGAGTACGCCTACCGTGCCCGGGCTCGCCTGGAAACCCTGCAATCGCTGGGTCATTACCCGTTGCGCAGCGCCGCTGTGGTGCGTCCGACCCGGTTCTGATCACGTTGGTCATTCAAGGGTGGCCCAGCGGCGACGGTGAGCTATAGTCGAATAAACCGGTTGTGGAACGGGTTTCCCTACCGAGGCAACACCTGTGATCGGCAGAAGTAAGCGGCAGCGACGTATGGACTGCCGCACCGGGATCGGGGAGAGCGCGCCGAGGCCTTTGCAGGCCGGCCCGTTCCGAAGCATGGGTGCGGCCCTGTCGAAGGGCCCTGCATAGCGAATTCAGCATGTTCACTGACCGCCGGATCGAGCGGCATCAACTGCCGTATTTTCTGAAAGTGTTCAACAGCGTTACCGACAAGCCGATCGGGTTCCTGGGCAACGTCTCCGAAGACGGGCTGATGCTCATCAGTCAGTTGCCGATGATGATTGGTGCCGATTTCGAGCTGCGCCTGAAAATCCCCATGGCTGATGGCTGCCAGCAGGTCATCGACTTCAGGGCCTGTTGCCTGTGGTGCCACGAGGACGCGACTCCCCGGCACTACGACGCGGGGTTCAGCCTGCAACGCGCACCGCCGGAGTTCGGCGACCTGGTGCAAGCGTTGAAACGCTATTTCAGTTTTCAGCCGATGCCTGCTTCGGCCTGAGTTCACCGCTCATATCATCGAATACGAAGCCCCGCAGGTGTTGAACGCACCTGCGGTTTGCGTGTGCGTGCACCATTTGTCTGAACTGTCATTTTTCACAGGTGGCACTGATTGGAGGCTGGCATTAACTTTGGGGGACGCGACTGCCGTCAGTCGGCCAACAGGAGCTTGAATCATGAGTGCTGAAAAAGAAAATGAGGACGCGCAGATATCCAAGCAAATAGACGAACTAAGAGCCGGTGGTGCTGAGCCTGAAGTCATCAATCTGAATGACGTCGACAAGGAGCATGTCCACTTGTTCGCTAAGGCAGATGACTATACCGCGTATTTGTCAGTGTATGGTTTTGTCGAAGGCTCCACCTTTGTCGTCGATGTTGAGAAGTACTGGACAGGGTTTGACAACGGTAGAAGTGAAGGGAATATTCACCTTGGCGCCAGTTCGGGACCCAACTCTTTTGAAAGAGAGTTGACCACGAGGGCTATACAGGACGGAAAGGAGCATTCGCTGCTGTTCCGCGGAAGAATCAATATTGGACCGGGCCTGCGTAGTGCCACGGTAGTCTTTGTCTTTGAATTTGACCAGTTCGGTGGTGATCCCAAGGGAACGGGGTTTTATGAGTTTCGGTGGTGAGAGAGCGGCTAGGTTTTGAAAGTTGTGGCGTTTGATCTGAAGCCTTTGCGGGCAGATTTGCTCCCACACAGGGTTGGTGGTGGATATGCATTTTTGTTCATCACCGATCCCATGTGGGAGCGAGCCGGCTCCGGACGGCGCTCCAACCACTAAACCGCGCCGTTCGCCTGCTGGTTCTCCAGCGATTTCTCCACCAGCATCAAGCCAAACTCACTCATCTGGTGAATCATCACGGCCATGCGCCGCGCCTTGTCGTCGAGGCTGTCGGCCAGGTCGAGCAGCAGGTCGTTGACCGAGCAAAAGGTTTCGAACGCCTGGATGGTGATGGAGCGGGGATCGGCGTTGGGGTCGACGGTGAGCATCGACAGGCCGTGTTCTGAAGAATTGACTGTGTGCTTGGGCATATCCATTACCTCTAATGAAGCTGTCACCGACTCGCGACTAATCGAGGGTGGCGGCTGAACGCAGGTTAGTCGACCGGGGGATATGGAAAACCGGCGCGCCCGAAGGCGCCCTGCGCACAGCCGCCATAATGGTCAGGGATGGGGAGTACCTGACTTCATGACATTTGTGCACATCCTTAACCCTCGGGCGACTAAACCCGGCCGCTGGAAATCAGCGACGCGGATCAAGTTACGTGGCGACCCCTCAGCGCACAAGCCGGCGGATTCTGGTAGATCTGTAGGCAAAACCGCAACCCCTGTAGGAGCGAGCATGCTCGCGATGAAGGTCCTTACACGGCGGGAATTCAGACACCCCGCGTTAACCACCATCGCGAGCCAGCTCGCTCTACAGGATTGTGGTGTTAGAGGACGCCGGCCTTTTTCCACTCCAGGTACCGCGTCACCAGCGCCGCATCCAATTCCCGGGGGCTGGCATCCAGCACCGGCACGCCATAGGCGTTGAGCCGGTCGTACAGCTCGGCCCGTGCGTTCAGGTAGTCCACCGTCCCGCAGTAGGTCAAGGCTTCCGACAAGGTTTGCACCGGCGTCTGACGCAAAGGATCGAGCATGTCTTCGCGCAGGCTCGCCACCAGCACCCGGTGCTGCTGGCCGAGCCGTTGGACCGCGCTGAGCAGTTCGTCGTCGTCTTCATCGCGCAAGTTGGTCACCAGCACCACCAGCGAGCGGCGTTTTTGCCGGGCCAGCAGTTGCGTCACGGCGGCTTGATAGTCGGCGCTGCGCTGACTGCTGCTCAGGTCATACACGCTGTTGAGCAAGACGTTGAGTTGCCCGGCGCCTTTCACCGGCGCCAGGTAGCGCGGTTGCTCGGTGGCAAAGGTGCCGAGCCCCACCGCATCACCCTGGCGCAGGGCGACATAACTGAGCAACAGGCAGGCATTGAGCGCGTGATCGAAGTGCGCCAGCTCACCGTCCTGGCTGCGCATGCGCCGGCCGCAGTCGAGCAGGAACACGATCTGCTGGTCGCGTTCGTCCTGGTATTCGCGGGCAATCGGCGTGCGCTGGCGGGCCGTGGCTTTCCAGTCGATCTGGCGCAGGCTGTCGCCTTCGCGGAATTCGCGCAACTGATGAAACTCCAGCCCCAGCCCGCGCCGCGGACGCTGACGCACGCCGAGCTGGCTCAGCCAGTTGTCCACGGCCAGCAACTGGCCACCGTACAGGCGGGCAAAATCGGGGTAGACGCGGGTGGCGTCCGGCATGCCGGGCAAGCGCCGGTCGTGCCACAGACCCATCGGGCTGGGCAGGCTGATTTCACAGCGCTCGAAGATGAAGTGGCCGCGATTGAGCGGCCGCACGCGGTAGCTCGCCTGGCTGTGCTGGCCGGGTAGCAGCTCGACGGTGAGTGGCAGGTGTTCAAAGCTCAAGCCGTCGGGAACGTGGTCGAACAGTTGAATGCTCAACGCCTGCGCGAAGTCATGCTCGACGTCGATCCGCACGTCGCTCCAGCGTCCGAGCGCCAGGCTGCCGGGCAGTTGTCGTTTGATGCGTGGCGAGGGCAGGCGCTTGACCCGTACCGCGTCGAGCATCGCCAACACCAGCAGCGCCAGCAGCAAACCCCAATGAATCGACAGCAGCGTGGCAGGAACGGCGATGTCCAGCGCCCGCAAGGTGCCGAGCACGATGGCGATGGCCAACAGCAGCGCCACCCAGGCCAGCAGCAGGCGCGACGGTTTCACAGGCGCGGTGCCGGCACTTGGTCGAGCAGTTGGCGCAACACTTGATCGACTTGCAGCCCTTCGATGTCCAGCTCCGGGGCAATGCGCACCCGGTGGCGCAACACCGCCAGCGCGCAACCCTTGATGTCGTCGGGGATCACGAACTCACCGCCGCGCAACAAGGCCCGTGCCCGTGCGCAACGCACCAGAGCGATGGAGGCCCGGGGCCCCGCACCGAGGGTCAGCCCTGGCCAGGTGCGGGTGGCGCGGGCCAGCCGTACGGCGTAGTCGAGAACCTGCTCGTCCAGCGGCAAATCACTGGCGATGCGTTGCAGCGCCAGCACGTCCTTGGCTTGCAACACGGTGCGCAGCGGCTGCACGTCGAGCATGTCGGCCCGGGTCGAACGGCTGACCTGGCGCACCATGGCCAGTTCCTGCTCGGCGTCGGGGTAATCCATGCGCACTTTGAGCATGAAGCGATCCAGCTCGGCTTCCGGCAGCGGATAGGTGCCTTCCTGTTCGATCGGGTTCTGTGTGGCGAGCACCATGAACGGTTGCGCGATGGGCAGGGCCCGACCTTCGAGGGTGACCTGGCGTTCCTGCATGGCTTCGAGCAGCGCGGCCTGGGTTTTCGCCGGGGCACGGTTGATTTCGTCGGCCAGCAGCAGGTGGGTGAACAACGGCCCTTTGCGCAGTTTGAACTGCTCGGTCTGCAAGTCGTACACCGCGTGCCCGGTGACATCGCTGGGCATCAGGTCCGGGGTGAACTGGATGCGTGCAAACTCACCGCCGAAGCAGCGGGCGAGGGCGCGCACCAGCAAGGTCTTGCCCAGCCCCGGCACGCCTTCGAGCAGCACATGGCCGCCGGCGATCAAGGCGGTGAGCACGTCGTCGATCACGCTGTCCTGGCCGATCACGGCTTTCTGCAGTTCCGCCCGGATCGCCTGGGCCAGCTGGATGGCGCGCTGGCGCTGTTGTTCGGCGTGGCTCGGAGCGCCGGGCTCGTGCTGTTCGCTCATAAGGTGTTCCTCAAGGTTTGCAGGTGGGCGACCTGGCGGCTGAATTCAACGGCAGACAGCCGTTGTTTCGGTCGCGGGCCCATGGCCTGGCTGATGGCGCGTGTGGGTTGGCCGCTCAGACGTGCGAGCACCAGCCATTGTTCGGCGACGCCGAGTTGGTCGAAACCGGGGTGACGCCGTCGCACCCGGCGCAGGATGTCGTACTGCAAGGCTTGCAGCAGGCTGGCCTGGTCGGCGCGACGCCAGATGAAGTCGGCGCTGGCGCGCAGGTGTTCGTGCAGTTGCCGACGGGCGTTCGGCACCGGCTCGATCAACGGTCCCTGGCGCACGCCAACGTGCCAGAAACCCAGCAGGACAAGGGCGATCAAGGCCACCAGTGCCTGTGGGAAATAGCGCAGCAACAAGGTCGGCAGGTTGTCGTGATCGGTGTTGAACAGCAGGGTCACGCGGGTGTCGGCGGTCAGGTACCAGAGCAGCCAGGCGTTGTCGTACTGGTCGATGTTCGGGGTTTTCCACAGGTCGGCGTCGGTGACGACGATGATCGAGCCGAGCCCGTGGTTCAGTTGCATCATGTGCGTGGCCCGGGCGCTGTTGGCCCAGGCTTGCGCCAGGTTGTGCGGGTCTTCGAGATGGAATGCGGTGTCGAACGTGGCGTAGGCCGGCGCGTCCTCGTCCTCGAGATAGAGTTTGGTCAGCTTGGGCTGAGGGTCCTTTTCGACATCGGGGGGCGGGTCCTTGAGGTCCCGGGTCAGCAACTGGTGCACCTGTACCCGGTCAAGCAGCAGGTCACGGCTCTGCCCGAGTTTTTCGTCCCAGATGGATTCGGCGACGAACAGCAGGCGCCCACCGGCGCGGGTCCAGTTCAGCACCTGGTCGATCTGGCGCGGGGTCATGCCCGAGCGGTCGCCGAACAGCAAGAGGCTGTGTTGCCGGGGTTCCAGGGTGGGCAGGGCGTCGAGGCCGTTGGCATGGCTGACGCTCAGACCCTGTTTGCGCAGAAAGTGTTCGGCGGCGAGGTAGGGATTGGCTCGGGCTTCGGGGTAGGGGCCGTGGTCGATGATTTCCTGATACGGGACGGCCCGGGCGTACAGGTACGCCCCCAGCGCGATCAGCAGCAGCGCAGCGCAAGCGCCGGCCAGGAGCGCGAGGCGCCGGTTCAACGCGCCGCCCCTGCGTCGAATACACTGCGCCAGCCTTCACACAATTGCTGCTGCACCGCTGCGCTCGGCAGACGATGCCCATAGGCCATGTTCTGCCAGTGGCGGGTGAGGTTGCGGCTGAAGGCCAGCAGCTCGGGTTGTTGCAGGTGTTCGACATACGCCAGCACCTGGCCTTCGGTGTCGGCGGGTTTGAGTGGCACGCGGTAATCGTGCAGCAAATGACTGAGCAGGGCACGGTAGAGCAAGCCGAGCGCTTCGCGTGGGTTGGTTTGCCAGAGGCTTTCGACGCTGGCGGCGATGTCGGCGGGCAGGGTTTCGCGGTTCAGGTCCAGACCGAAAGCCTGTGGCGGCAAAGGTCGCGTCAGCTGGCGCGACAACCGGGGGCGGCGGCTGACGAACGCCTGCAGCCAGTCGCGATAACGCCAGACCAGCCAGCCGAGCGCGCCGATGACGGTGCTCCACAACAGCACCTCGATCACGCTCGCCAGGGCGCCGAAGCGTTGTTGGTCCAGCAGCCTGAGCAGCGCTTTCAACCACGAGGGGCCTTCGTCGTCGCTCGTCGGTTTCGCCGGCTGTTCTTCGCCAAAACGATAGCGGGTGACCGTTTCCTTGTTCTTGAACGGCGGTTGATCGAGGATCGCCCGGACGCTGTCGCGGGAGGCCTGGCTGGTCAGGGGCTGGTTCAGCAGGCGCGGCGCGTCGGGGGCAATCGACGGTTCATCGGCCCGCACGTCGGCGGTCGTTGGCACCAGCAGGAAGGCCGCCAGCAGCAGGCCCGCGGCGGTGCTGCCCAGGCGCTGGCGCAGGCGGCGGAACACCAGTTCGATGTCCCAGGCCTCCAGCACCGTGCGCCGGTTCAAATACAGGCTGAAGCCACAGGCCACGTAAATCGGTTCCCACACCACCAGCACCAAGACATAGAAGCCATTGGTCAGGTGTTCCAGCCAGCGCCAGTCCTGTGTCGCGACGGACAGCAGCGTCTGCCAGCCCCAGTCGAGTTCGACCTGTTGCGGCAACAGCAGATAGAACAGCACCATCAGGCCGACCCACAACCCGCACTCCAGGTGCACGCCGATGATCGTCAGCCACCGCGCCGCGCCGCCGTCGCGCTGCAACAACACCTGCAGGCGCTGCTGCCGTTCCAGGCCGCCGAGGCCTTCGAGTTGCACCACCGGCAGCAGGAAACTGCGGCTCAGGCTCAGGCGGCGCCAGGTCAGGCTCGCCAGCAGTTGTGGCTTGAGCAGCCGTGGCCATTGGCGCAACGCCTGTTTCAGCGTCGGCGTTTCACCGAACAGGGCTTTGGACAGGATATACAGCGGCAGGCGTTCGAACGCCGGTTTCAGCCACCAGAAGAGGATCACCGCCAGCGACGGGGAATCCCACAGCAGCACCGTGAGCAGTGCAAACACCGGCAGGGTGACGATGGCCCAACTGGTGAGCAGCAGGCGCTGGTGCCGCTGGCTCAGCAGCACGCCCAGGTCCATGGCTTCCCAGGTGGAACGCGGACGGATCACCACGGTGGCGTCACTCAGGCGCATGGCGAGTCCGTCCGGCCAGCAGCAGGTACAGGGCCACCAACACCCAGAGCGCTGCACCAACCAGGTATTTGGTGATCGGCGCAGGTCCGGTCATCGATGACCAGTAGGCTTCGATGAACGCAGCGATCAGCAGAAACAGCATGACCCCGCAGATCAGCAGCACGCTTTTGCGCGCCGCCACGCGCAAGGCCTCGGCGCGGCGCAGGCGCCCCGGCGCGACCAGCGCCCAGCCCAGTTGCAGGCCGGCGGCCCCGGCCAGGGCGATGGCGCTGAGTTCGAAGGCACCGTGACCGATGACGAACGACCAGAAGGTCTGTCCGTAGCCAATCTGCGTCAGGTGCCCGGCCACCGCGCCGATCATCAAGCCATTGAAGAACAGGAAAAACGCGCTGCCCAGGCCAAACAGCAAGCCGCTGGCGAAGGTCTGAAAAGCGATGCCGATGTTGTGCATGATGTAGAAACCGAACATCACCCAGTCTTCACTGGCCGCCCGTTCCGCCGAGCGCCCGAGATGACCGGCCACCGGGTCGTACATGCCTTGCATCTGGCTCACCTGTTCGGCCGGGATCAGGTTGTAGATCAGGTCCGGGAACAGGTACACCAGACATGCAAAACCGATCAGGCTGCCAAAGAACATCAGACTGGCGGCGAGCACGAAGCGCCACTGTTCGCGCACCAGGCGCGGGAAGTCCGCCAGGATGAACGCCGCGATCCTCGGCCCCAGTCGGCTGCGATGCCGATACAACTGCTGGTGCCCGCGCAGGACTTGTTGCTGCAACGAGTCGACCAGGAAACTGCTGTAGCCGCGCTCCCGGGCCAGCGCCAGGTGTTGGCAGAGCCGGCGATACTCCCGGGGGAAACCGTCGAGCCGTGAAGTGCCCTTGCCCCGTTCGAGCCGGTCGAGCATCAGGGCGAACTGCGTCCATTGCGCTTTGTGTCGATTCTCGAAATGGCTCTGTTTCATGAGGGGCCCAACAGGCCGCGGGCGATGCCGTTGAGGTGCGTCACGGCCTGGGGCGCCGGGACTTGCAAGGGCTGCGCAAGGATCGACGCAACCTCCAGGGCCCGCGCTTCGGAGAGTTCGTGCTGACGCTCGGCAAAGCCGAGGATGGCGCGTTGCTCAGGCAGGGTCAGGGGGAACGTCGCGCGCTGCGGTTCGGCCTCCGGCAACTGCGGCCGGGCGAGCGGTCGTTCGCGGTAGATCACCAACGTGCCGGCCGCCAGGTCGCCCAGGCGCTTGAAGTTGGGGTGCAGCAGGCAACTGAGGGCGCCGAGGCAATAACCGAACGGCAGCAGGTCGACCACGCGCAGCAGGTTGCGCAACAGCGAGGCGGACCAGCTGATTGGCGTCCCGTCGTCCTGCACGACCCGCAGGCCCATCCATTGTTTGCCCGGCGAACGGCCCTGGTTGAGCACTTCGAACAGCACCATGTACCACCAGCTCACCCCGAACAGCAGGATCGAACCCAGCCCGGCGCCGAGCTTGCCGAGGAAGGCCAGGACGATAAACAGCAGGCCCAGGATCAGCCCGCGCAGGCCCAGGTCGATGGCGAACGCCAGCGCACGAACCATCAACCCGGCCGGGCGCAGAGGCAAGTCGATGCCTTCCGGCGTTTCAACCTGGAACCGCGTATCCAGTGGTGGGGACAGCGTCGCTTTCCTTGGCAGTGCTGTGCTCTCGAGCATGGGCAACCTGATGTCGTGGCCTGATCGGGATTCTGTGGCCAGCCGATGCTAGCAGCCTCTTGGGGGGAAACGACATCCCTATGTATTGCACGCGGTGAAGGCGGACGTGACTGGATGCAAGATCGCTGGCCGGGGCGGGACGCAAACGCCTAGACTTCGCTGATCTTCAGTTCAGGAACAGCCCGTGACCTCGATCTTCTGGTACGACTATGAAACCACTGGCATCAACCCGCGATGCGACCGGCCGCTGCAAGTGGCGGGGCTGCGTACCGATTTCGATCTGAATGTCATAGACGAACCGGTCAACCTGTATTGCCGGCCTGCCGATGACATCCTGCCGCATCCGGCGGCCTGTGCGATCACGGGCATCACGCCGGGGCAATTGACCGAACACGGTTTGAGCGAAGCCGACTTCATGACCCGGGTGCACGCCGAACTGGCCGCGCCCGGCACCTGCGGCGCCGGCTACAACACCTTGCGTTTCGACGACGAAATGACCCGCTACAGCCTGTACCGCAACTTTTTCGACCCCTACGCCCGCGAATGGCAGGGTGGAAACAGTCGCTGGGACCTGATCGATGTGGTCCGCGCGGCGTACGCCTTGCGCCCGGATGGCCTGGCCTGGCCCACGGATGAGGAGGGGCGGGTGACGCTCAAGCTCGAGCGCCTGACCGAGGCCAACGGCATCGATCACGGCAACGCCCACGAAGCGCTGTCCGACGTTCGCGCCACCATCGCCCTGGCGCGCTTGATCCGCGAGAAACAGCCCAGGCTGTACGACTGGCTGTTCCAGTTGCGCAGCAAACAGAAGGTCATGGATCAGATTCGACTGCTGCAGCCGATGGTGCACATTTCCGGACGATTCTCCGCCGCCCGCAGTTATGTTGGCGTGGTGTTGCCGCTGGCCTGGCATCCTCGCAACAAGAACGCGTTGATTGTCTGCGACCTGCACCTGGATCCCCAGGGTTTGCTCGACCTGGACGCCGAAACCCTGCGTCAGCGCCTGTATACCCGTCGCGAGGACCTGGCCGAGGGCGAGTTGCCGGTGCCGCTCAAGCTCATCCACATCAACAAATGCCCGGTGGTAGCGCCGATGTCGGTGCTGCGTCCCGACGATCAGCAGCGCCTGGGGCTCGACATGGCGTTGTATCAGGCACGGGCCTTGCGACTTAACGACGCACGGCAAGTCTGGCAAGACAAGATCCAGGCTATTTATGCCCGCGAAGATTTCACTCAGAGCCAGGACCCGGAGCAACAGTTATATGACGGGTTTATCGGTGACAGGGACCGGCGTCTTTGTGAGCAAGTCCGGGCGGCCGACCCGGCACAATTAGCGCAGGGACACTGGCCTTTCGATGATGAACGTTTACCGGAACTATTGTTTCGATATCGAGCCCGTAACTTTTTCGATACCTTGAGTTTCGAAGAGCAGGAACGTTGGCGAATATTCTGTCAGCAACGTTTGTCAGACCCTCAATGGGGAGCGCCGAATACCCTGGCAACTTTCCTGGAGACCGCGGCCCAGTTGAATATTACTGCCACGCCATTTCAGCAACAGGTGCTCGGTGAGTGGGGTAATTATGTCCAGGTATTGCGCAGACGTTTGAAGCTTTGAAAATGAAAATGCCCGGTGCTGAAATACCGGGCATAAAAAACGCCAGCCCGTGGCTGGCGTTCTTGCGTAACGGTTTGTAGCGCAGAGGCTTAGCCCAGCAGGGTTGCCCAGCCTTCAACCACGTCGCCGCCCCACTTGGCTTTCCACTCTTTCAGCGTTTTGTGGTTGCCACCTTTGGTTTCGATGACTTCGCCGTTGTGCGGGTTTTTGTATTGTTTAACTTTGCGAGCACGCTTGGTGCCGGTAGTTTTGACTGCGCCGCTGCGCGGTGCCTTGGTTTTGGATTCTGGATCCAGCAGCGCGATGATGTCACGCAGCGACTTGGAATATTCAGCCATCAGGGCGCGCAATTTGCCTTCGAATTCCAGCTCGGTTTGCAGTTTGTCGTCTTGGGACAGATTCTTCAAACGGGCTTGCAGCTCTTTGATAGCTTCTTCGGTGGCGCGATATTCGTTGATCAAGGACATGGGGACTACCTTATGTTGTGACGCAGATTGTCAGGGGACAGTGGCGCAATAATAGTCAGGCTGTTTCATCAAGTAAACATTGTGCCGGGCTTTATTTATTTAGTTGTGATGAATAGCCCATACATTGACGGTGCATTTAAATAGTGACGCCGATATTCACCTTAGGGGCTATTGAAGCGGCCTGACGCCGGCGCGGCGGCACTCAAGCGTTGGATTCAAGGCTTGCACGGGCGCCGCCCTGCGACACGAGATGTCATCAATACTGCAGTTTTGCCGCGCAGCCGCTAGAATGGCGACCTTTGCGAAGTTCTGGAGTTTCCCCCCCATGCGCACTTTTCGGCTGGTGATTTCTTGCCCGGACCGCGTCGGTATCGTTGCTAAAGTCAGTAACTTTCTGGCGTCACACAACGGCTGGATCACTGAAGCGAGCCACCACTCGGACAATCTCAGTGGCTGGTTCTTCATGCGTCACGAAATTCGGGCCGACTCGCTGCCCTTCGGCATCGAGGCCTTTCGCGAGGCCTTTGCGCCGATTGCCGAAGAGTTCTCGATGGACTGGCGCATCACCGATACCGCGCAGAAAAAACGCGTGGTGCTGATGGCCAGCCGCGAATCCCACTGCCTCGCCGACCTGCTGCACCGTTGGCACAGCGATGAGCTGGACTGTGAAATCTCCTGCGTGATTTCCAACCACGATGACTTGCGCAGCATGGTCGAGTGGCACGGGATTCCTTACTACCATGTGCCGGTCAATCCCCAGGATAAAGAGCCGGCCTTCGCCGAGGTCTCGCGCCTGGTCAAGCAACACGATGCCGAAGTGGTGGTGCTGGCTCGTTACATGCAGATCCTGCCCCCGGCGCTGTGCAGCGAATACGCGCACAAGGTGATCAACATTCACCACAGCTTCCTGCCGTCGTTCGTCGGTGCCAAGCCATATCATCAGGCTTCCCTGCGCGGGGTGAAACTGATCGGTGCGACCTGTCACTACGTGACCGAGGAGCTGGACGCCGGCCCGATCATCGAGCAGGACGTGGTCCGTGTCAGCCACAGCGACAGTATCGAAGACATGGTGCGTTTCGGCCGTGACGTCGAGAAAATGGTGCTGGCCCGTGGTCTGCGCTATCACCTGGAAGATCGGGTACTGGTGCACGGCAACAAGACCGTGGTGTTCTGACCGCACGACGGCAGGGTTGAAATTCGAAGGGCCTGGGCGTTCAATCGCTCCAGGCCCTTCGCCGTTTCTGCACTGAGGACATGACCATGGCTGATCCGCTGGATAAAGCTGTTTCCAAAGCCCCCGCGACGTTGGGGGAGGGGTGTCTGAGCCGCTATGACCCGGATGACCTGAGCCCGGAAGATGGCACGGAGTTTCCGGGGGCAGAGGCGTTGTGGGGGGAACTGCATCCGGATGCCGGGGAGGATCCGGTGAAATCCGATTGATGGGCGTTCGCCCGCTGCAGGCGCTGGCTTGCCAGCGATGGCTGTCTGGCGCAGGCGGCCGTTACTGCAATAACGGATAAACACGCAACCCAAACCCAAACCCGCCTAAACCTGCTTCACCCTCATCAACTTCTTCAGCAACGGCCGCCCCAGCATCAACAAAAATACCGGCCCGCCCACCACCAGATAAAAGTAATAGGTCACCGTCCGCCAGATCAGGATCGCCGCCGCTGCGGTGGATTTCCCGACCATGGGCGCCAACAACGCCGCCGAGGTCAATTCCGCGGCGCCGGCGCCTCCGGGCAGCAGGCTGAATTGTCCCGCCGTCAGCGAGAGCATCTGGATCAGAAAGCTCCAGGCCCATTGCAAGTCCGCACCCAGTCCGCGCAGTGCCAGGTACAGCACGCTGTAGCGCAGCAGCCAATGCACACAGGTCAAGGCGAACACCGTGATCAGCGTATTGAAGGGCAACTTCAGGGTGTCGGTGAACGCCGCCAGGAAGTGCAGGAGTTTGCGCGCCCAGCGCAGGCGGGTGGTGCCTTTGACATTGAGGCGCACCAGCAGCCGTCCGCTGAGGCGGATCAGCCAACGATGGTAGCGTGCGATCACCGCGCAACTGAGCAACCCGCCGAACAGGGACATGGCGCTGACCATCAGCAACCACTCCATGCGTTCGCTGAGGTGCTGGAACAGCGCATAGATCAGGATCCCCACCAGCGCGCAGAGGAAGAACAGCAGGTCGCTCAGTTGATCCATGGCAAACACCGCGCTGCCCCGTGCCGGCCGGACGCCGTTGCGTGCCAGCAGCGCCATGATGGTCAGCGGCCCACCGCTGCCGCCGGGGGTGGCGCAATAGGCGAATTCGGCCGCCATCACCACGCCGAGGCTTTTGACCGGGCTGACCCTGTCCCGCTGATCCCCCAGCAACAGGCGCAGGCGCTGGGTGTTCACCAGCCAGCACGCCAGGATCATGCCGAACATGATCAGCAGCCAGTTCAAGGGAAAACCCTGCAATCGCGCCCAGGTCTGGTTACCGCCGAGCAACAGGGGAATGAGCAAAGCCGCAATCAGCGCAACCAGCAGCAGGATACCCCGGCTCACGCGGCACGACCGCAACGCTGAGGGTGCGAGGCCAGCCAGCCGGCCTTGGTCATCGGCACGCGGCCCTCGTCCAGCAGGCGCTCGAGGGTGTGCAGCCAGTAATCGCGGGAAAAGCCATGACGCATGTCCACCGGGTGCACGCCCAGGCGAATCACCGGCGCCTGGCGCCAGCGCTGTTCGCGCTGGTCGCTGAGCCATTTCGAGACGCCGCGCCGCCAGGCGCTGCGGGCGCTCCACACCAGCCCGGGCGCCTCGACCCGGGTGAAATCCGGCAGCCGATACAGGTGCTGCGGGTCGCTGGTATAGCTCAGGGGGAGTTGGCCCAGGGCCTGGCGTGTCCCTTCGCTCATCAGCCAGGCCGGGGCGACAAAGCCCTGCAACGGCCAGTGATAGCGATGGAACAGCGCGATGCCGGCCCGCAGCCGGGCGAGGGCGGCTTCCCGGGACAGGCTGTAGAACTCGCCTTCGTGGGTGTAGATGCGGCGCATGAACCAGTCTCGCGGTGTGGTGGGCGAGGGGCTTTCATCACAATGAAAGTAGCCGTGCAACGCCAATTCGTCACCCCGGGCCACGCGCTGGCTGAGCAGGTCGCGGAATGACGGATGGGCATCCAGGTCGTTGTGCCGGTGGAAGTCCGGCACCACCAGCCAGGTCATCGGGATGTCGCCCAGGGCATCGACCGCTTCGACGAAAGGTTGGTAGTCGACCCAGGTCTGCGGTGCGACGTCGTGCAACACCAGTAACAGGCTGGAGGTGTTCATCGCGTCAGCCATTGACGATCAGCGGCCATTGGCTGCCGAGGACGGCGTGATAATGACCCAGCAGGCTGTTGACCACGGTATCCCAGGCGTAATGCCGCTCGACATGCCGGCGGGCCTGCCGGCCCAGCTCGGCATTGCCCGAGCCGAACAGCTCGCGTACCGCATGGGCCATCGCCAGGGGGGCGTTCGGGGTGCACAGCAGGCCGCAGTCGCGGGTGACGATCTCTGGAAACGCCCCGGCGGCCACGGCGACCACCGGAATGCCGCAGGCCATGGCTTCGAGTGTGACCAGGCCGAAGGTTTCCTGATCGCCGGCATGCACCAGCGCATCGGCACTGGCCATCAGCCTCGCCACTTGCGCCGCCGGGCGGAAGCCATCGACCACCGTCACGTTGTTCGGCACCGCCGCCGGCATGGACGATCCCACCAGCAGCAGGTGATAACGCCGACCCAGGTGTTTCATGCAATCGAGCAGCACCGGCAGGTTTTTTTCCTTGGAGCCGCGCCCGGCGAAAATCAGCAGGTGCGTCTGTTCATCGATGCCCAGCTCTGCGCGCAGGCCCGGATCGCGGGCGTCGGGGTGGAAGGTGTGCAGGTCAACCCCCAGGGGCTGTACGTAGACATTGCGCACCCCCAGGCCGATCAGTTTGTCGGCCATGATCCGGCTCGGCGCGAGCACCCGGTCGAAGTTGCCGTAGAGCTTGCTGACATAGGCCTCGACATTGGGGGTCACCCAGTTCCCCATGCGGTTGCTGACCAGCAGCGGCAAGTCCGAGTGATAGAAGCCGATCACCGGCACGTCGAGTTGGCGCCGGGCATCCAGTGCCGCCCAGGCCGTGAGGTACGGATCGCCGACTTCGATCAGGTCCGGTTGCAGATCCTGCAGCACATTGCGCCAGGGGGCGAGACGGAGGGGGAAACGATAACCCTTGCCGAACGGCAGGGCAGGGGCCGGGACGGTGTAGACACCATCCGCTTCACTCAAGTGCGAACCGGGAATCAGCAAGCTGTGGCGAATGCCCGACTTGACCCCCAGGCGACGATGTTTGGCATCCAGATAAGTGCGCACGCCACCGCTGGCAGGGGCGTAGAACATGGTTATGTCCGCGATATGCACGAGTACATCCCTCCGGTCCGTGGTGCTCCCTTGGTTGACCTTTATGAAGGATAGATGTTCGGTCGGGGTTTGGGTTGAGACCGTCAGGCCTGTGTTGTCAGGGCGGGCCCCATCGCGGGTACGCCCACTCCCACAGGTCTGGTGAGAGCGGGCGCCCGCGAAGAAGCCGGCGCAGACGCTAGATACGGAAACTGCCCACCAGTTGCTGGAGCCGCGCCGCCTGCTGTTCAAGGTCGCCACAGGCGCGCAACGTTGCCTGCAGGTTCTCGACACCCGCCTGGTTCAGCGTGTTGATTTCAGTCATGTCCTCGTTGATCGCCTCCACCACCGCGGTCTGTTCCTCGGTCGCCGTGGCCACCGACTGGTTCATCCCGTCGATCTCGCCGATGCGCAGGGTCACGCTGTTCAGGCGCTCGCCCGCCAGGTTGGCGATACCCACGCTGTCCTGGCTGTGCCGCTGGCTGTCGTTCATGGTGCTGACGGATTCGCGGGCGCCGACCTGCAGCTCTTCGATCATCCTCTGCACCTGCTCCGCCGATTGCTGGGTGCGGTGTGCCAGGTTGCGCACTTCATCGGCCACCACGGCAAACCCGCGCCCGGCCTCACCGGCACGGGCCGCCTCGATGGCCGCGTTGAGCGCCAGCAGATTGGTTTGCTGGGAGATGCTGCTGATCACGTCGAGAATTTGCTCGATGTTCACGGTTTTGTCGCTCAGCGATTCGATGTGGCGACTCGACGCGCTGAGCACGCTCGACAGCTGATTGATCGCGACAATGTTGCGCTCCACCACGTGCTGGCCGTCCTCGGCCAGGTGGCGGGCTTCGCTGGCCTGGCTCGACGCCTGGGCGGCGTTGCGCGCGATTTCCTGGGCCGTGGCACCGAGCTGGTTGATGGCGGCGACAACACTGCTGGTGCGCGAAGCCTGCTGGTCACAATTGGACATCGACGAGTTGGAGGCCGCGACCACCCGCAGCGCCACTTCGTTGACCTGCCCGGTGGCGGAGCACACTTCACGGATCGAACCGTGAATGCGTTCCACGAAACGGTTGAACGCCGTGCCCAGCAGGCCGAATTCATCGTTGCCCTGAATGGCCAGGCGTCTGGTCAGGTCGCCTTCACCGTCGGCAATGTCTTCCATGGCGCGGGTCATGACGTGCAGCGGCTGGATCAGCAGGCGGATCAACAGGCCCAGCAGGGCGATGATGGCCACGACGGCGATCACGGTGGCCACCACCGCCGAAGCACGGAATTCGCTGAGCATCGAGTAGGCCATGTCCTTGTCCACCGACAGACCGATGTACCAGTTCACCGACGACAGGCCCTCGATCGGCGTGAAGGTGACGATGCGGGTCCTGCCTTCGACCTCGACTTCCGAGAGGTCGCGGCTGATGCGCGGGGTGTTGACCGGGAACACCTGGGCCAGGGACTTGCCCACCCGTGCCGGGTTGGGGTGCACCAGGATCTTGCCGTCGGCGTTGATCAGGTACGCACGACCCATGCCGTTGAAGTTCAGTGCGTTGAGGCTGTCGATGATCATCTGCAGGCTCAGGTCACCGCCGACCACGGCGAGCGGTTGCCCGTTGCTGACCACGCCCTGAACGATGGAAATGACCTGTTTGCCGGTGGATACATCCGTGTAGGGTTCGGTCAGTACCGGCCCGTCGCTGCACAGCCCGTTCTTGTACCAATCCCGCGCGCGGGGGTCGAAGCCTTCCGGCATCCTGTTGTCCGGGCGAATGGTAAAGGCGCCATCACTGCTGCCGAGAAAACTGGCCACGAATGCGTTGCCTATCGCCTGTTGTTCAAGCAGCAGAGTGGTGTGGCTCGGGTCCGGGCTCAGCGCGATGTTTTGTGCCAGGTTTTCGATCAACAGGCTGCGACCGGTCAGCCAGGTCTGAATGTTGTTGGCCGTCGCGCTGCCCATTTTCTGCAGGTAGTCAGTGAGGTCGTTGTGGATCGCCTGGCGTTGCATGGCGTCGTTGTAAAGCGTGAAGGCTGCGAAGGCGAGGGTGACGACGAGGGCCGCGACCAGCAGGATCTTATGGCTGAAGCGCATACTTTTTTTCATGGCTTGGAGGTTCCAATAAGGTCTTAATGCCCGCAGCGTGCTTTTATAAAGAGACGCAACACGGGCGACGTTGAGGTCAGGTCGATGCATCCGTCCTCGCCCTAGCGGATCACCAACCCTGTTCAATCATCGATATCGGCCGTGATCGAGCAGAGATTAACCAGAGGCGGGCAAAATGCACGATTCATCGAAACTATTGATTGGTTCCGATCTCACAGGGCAACCTATCGATCAGTCCATGCGTCTGGCGAACCGACACGGTCTGATCGCGGGTGCGACCGGGACCGGCAAGACCGTGACCCTGCAACGCCTGGCCGAAGCGTTCAGCGACGCCGGCGTGGCGGTGTTCGCCGCCGACATCAAAGGAGACCTGTGCGGTCTTGGCGCGGCGGGCAATCCACAGGGCAAGGTGGCCGAGCGGATCGCCGGCATGCCCTGGCTGAATCACACGCCCCAGGCCTACCCGGTCGCGCTGTGGGACATTCATGGTCAATCCGGCCATCCGTTGCGCACCACCCTGAGCGAAATGGGCCCGTTGCTGATCGGCGCCCTGCTGGAATTGAGCGACAGCCAGCAGTCGGCGCTCTACGCGGCGTTCAAGGTGGCTGACCGTGAAGGCTTGCTACTGCTGGACCTGAAAGACCTGAAGGCGCTGCTTAATCACCTGCGCGACCATCCCGAACTGCTGGGGGACGACGCGGCGTTGATGACCACGGGCTCCAGTCAGGCGCTGCTGCGGCGGCTGGCGACCCTGGAACAACAGGGCGCCGATGCCTTGTTCGGCGAGCCGGCGCTGCAACTCGAAGACATTCTGCAGCCTGCCGCCGACGGTCGCGGGCGTATTCATCTGCTCGATGCCAGTCGTCTGGTCCACGAGGCGCCGAAGGTCTACGCGACGTTCCTGCTGTGGCTGCTGGCCGAGCTGTTCGAGCAACTGCCGGAACGCGGCGATGCCGACAAACCGCTGCTGGCGCTGTTTTTCGACGAGGCCCACTTATTGTTTGCCGATACCCCCAGGGCGCTGCAGGAGCGTCTGGAGCAAGTGGTGCGGCTGATTCGCTCGAAAGGCGTGGGCGTGTATTTCGTCACTCAGTCGCCGGGCGACCTGCCGGATGACGTCCTCGCGCAGCTCGGCCTGCGCATCCAGCATGGCCTGCGCGCCTTTACCGCCAAGGAGCAGAAGTCCCTGCGCGCGGTAGCCGACGGTTTTCGCCCGAACCCGGCGTTCGATGCCCTGTCGGTGCTGACCGAGCTGGGGATTGGCGAGGCGCTGGTGGGGACGCTGCAGGACAAGGGCACGCCGGAAATGGTGCAGCGGGTGCTGGTTGCACCGCCACAATCGCGGATCGGGCCGTTGAGCGACACGGAGCGAACCGTGCTGATCGCCGGTTCGCCATTCAAGGGACGCTATGACAAACCGATCGATCGTGAATCGGCCTATGAGGTGCTGATGGGGCGCAAGGACCTGGCCCCGAAACCGGAGGCGGTGCCCGGCAAGGCAGCGCCACAGGAACCCAGCTTCACCGAGCAGGCCGGGGAGTTTCTCGGAACGGCGGCGGGCCAGGCACTGAAATCGGCGATGCGCCAGGCGGCCAATCAGTTGGGGCGGCAGTTGGTGCGCGGTTTGATGGGGTCGTTGCTGGGGGGCAGTAAACGCCGCTGACCGGCAGACACTCCCACCGGGGTCTGCCTCAGGATTTGGGCTTGGCGTGCGCCGCCAATCGCTCCAGGGCGGCCCGCAGGTTGGGGTCGGAGATCCCGTCGGCGGTGGCCTGAATGGTCGCGGCGGCGTTGTTCGACAGGTCCATCACGTGCCCGGCCGCGCCTCGTTGCACGGTCGGCGGCTGGACCTTGAACTGAATGCGGGTCAGGCCGGCGAACTCATCGAACATCTGCAACTGGCGTTGCAGGCGCTTTTGTTGATAGCGCAGGCGGGTTGCCCAATGACCATCGGTGACAATCAGCAACAAACTGCCTTCGCGCCATGAAGCCACATGACAATGCTCGCGAGCGGCCGGCTGCAACTGGCTGTCGAGCAGGCGCTGTAAATGACCCAGGCGTTGCGCATGGCCCAGAATGGCTTTGAGCGGTTTGGCTTCGCGAAGCAGAACGGCGGGTGCTCTGGCCGTGAGAGGGCGAAATGCCATGATCAGACACCTGAAGTAACAGAGCCGCCATGGTAGCAGAAAGCGCCGGATGCACCCGACCCATTGATTTGCGCGCGCTTTACCCATTAAATCAACGAATGACTTCTGCCGTCAGTGGCTTGAAGTTCAGTAAAATGCCCTTATTTTAAGTGAGCCCCGTCATAGCGCAGTGCATGCATCGTGGAATAACGCCACTATCCTCACCATCGTTTCCGGGTAGAATGCTCGTTCGCATGCGGCCATGAGGGCTGCACGGGCGACTCACGGGGCCGCCCTCCATCCCTTTAGTGTGGAAGATCCTGCCGATATGTTTGCGCCTTTGTTAAAGAAACTTTTTGGAAGCAAGAACGAGCGTGAAGTCAAACGCATGCTCAAGACGGTACAAGTCGTCAATGCCTTCGAAGAGCAAATGGTGGCCCTTTCGGACGATCAATTGCGTGCCAAGACGGAAGAGTTCAAGGCCCGCATCGCCAAAGGGGAAACCCTCGACCAACTGCTGCCAGAAGCCTTTGCGGTCGCCCGCGAAGCCGGTAAGCGCGTCATGGGCATGCGCCACTTCGACGTCCAGCTGATCGGCGGCATGACCTTGCATGAAGGTCGGATTGCCGAAATGCGTACCGGTGAAGGCAAGACCCTGGTGGGTACACTGGGCGTTTACCTCAACGCGCTGTCCGGCAAGGGCGTGCACGTGGTCACGGTGAACGACTACCTGGCCCGTCGTGACGCCAACTGGATGCGCCCGCTCTATGAATTCCTCGGCCTGACGGTCGGCGTGGTCACGCCGTTCCAGCCGCCGGAAGAAAAGCGCGCCGCCTACGCCGCCGACATCACCTACGGCACCAACAACGAATTCGGTTTCGACTACCTGCGCGACAACATGGCGTTCAGCATGGAAGAAAAATTCCAGCGTGAACTCAATTTTGCCGTGATCGACGAAGTCGACTCCATCCTCATCGACGAAGCCCGTACCCCGCTGATCATTTCCGGTCAGGCCGAGGACAGCTCCAAGCTGTACATGGAGATCAACAAACTGATCCCGCAGCTGGAACTGCACGTCGAAGAGGTCGAAGGCGAAGTCACCAAGGCCGGCCACTACACCGTCGACGAGAAGACCCGCCAGGTCGAACTCAACGAAGCCGGTCACCAGTTCGTCGAAGAGGCGCTGACCCGTACCGGCCTGCTGGCTGAAGGCGAGAGCCTGTACTCGGCCCACAACCTGAGCCTGCTGACTCACGTCTACGCCGGCCTGCGTGCGCACAAGCTGTTCCATCGCAACGTCGAGTACATCGTCCAGGAAGGCCAGGTCGTCCTGGTCGACGAGCACACCGGCCGTACCATGCCGGGCCGTCGTTTGTCCGAAGGTCTGCACCAGGCCATCGAAGCCAAGGAAAACCTGAACATCCAGGCCGAAAGCCAGACCCTGGCCTCGACCACGTTCCAGAACTACTTCCGTCTGTACGAAAAACTGTCCGGGATGACCGGTACGGCCGACACCGAAGCCTTCGAATTCCATCAGATCTATGGCCTGCCGGTCATCGTCATCCCGACGAACAAGCCGCTGGCCCGTAAGGACTACAACGACCTGGTGTTCCTGACCGCCGAAGAGAAGTACGCGGCCATCGTCAATGACATCAAGGAAAGCATGGCCGCGGGTCGCCCGGTGCTGGTGGGCACCGCGACCATCGAAACCTCCGAGCACATGTCCGCGCTGCTCGTGAAGGAAGGCATCGAACACAAGGTCCTGAACGCCAAGTTCCACGAGAAGGAAGCCGAAATCATCGCCCAGGCCGGTCGTCCGGGGGCGCTGACCATCGCCACCAACATGGCCGGTCGTGGTACCGACATCCTGCTGGGCGGTAACTGGGAAGTGGAAGTGGCCTCCCTGGAAAATCCGACCCCTGAGCAGATTGCCCAGATCAAGGCTGACTGGCAGAAGCGTCACCAGCAAGTGCTCGAGTCGGGCGGCTTGCAGGTGATTGCGTCCGAGCGTCACGAATCGCGCCGTATCGACAACCAGTTGCGCGGTCGTGCCGGTCGTCAGGGTGACGCCGGCTCCAGCCGCTTCTACCTGTCGCTGGAAGACAGCCTGATGCGTATCTTCGCCTCTGACCGGGTGAAGAACTTCATGAAGGCTCTGGGCATGCAGCCCGGCGAAGCGATCGAGCATCGCATGGTGACCAACGCCATCGAAAAGGCCCAGCGCAAGGTCGAAGGCCGCAACTTCGACATCCGCAAGCAACTGCTGGAGTTCGACGACGTCAACAACGAACAGCGTAAAGTGATTTATCACATGCGCAACACGTTGCTGGCCGCCGACAACATCGGTGAAACCATCGCCGATTTCCGCCAGGACGTGCTCAACGCGACTGTCAGCGCCCACATCCCACCGCAATCGCTGCCTGAGCAGTGGGATGTGGCCGGTCTGGAAGCAGCCCTGCAGAGCGATTTCGGCGTGGCCTTGCCGATCCAGCAATGGCTCGACGAAGACGATCACCTGTACGAGGAAACCCTGCGCGAGAAACTGATGCAGGAACTGATGGCCGCGTACAACGAGAAGGAAGACCAGGCGGGCGCCGAAGCGCTGCGCACCTTCGAGAAGCAAATCGTTCTGCGCGTGCTGGACGACCTGTGGAAAGACCACCTGTCGACCATGGACCACCTGCGTCACGGTATCCACCTGCGTGGTTACGCTCAGAAAAACCCGAAGCAGGAATACAAGCGCGAGTCGTTCACGCTGTTTTCCGAGCTGCTGGATTCGATCAAGCGCGACTCGATCCGTGTGTTGTCGCACGTTCAGGTGCGCCGCGAAGATCCGGCCGAGGAAGAGGCGCGCCTGCGCCAGGAAGCCGAGGCCCTGGCCGCCCGCATGCAGTTCCAGCACGACGAAGCCCCGGGCCTCGAGCAAGTGGAGCAACTGGGTGAGGAGGTCGATGTCGCCCTCGCCACCGCCCCGGTTCGCAACGAGCAGAAGCTGGGCCGCAACGAGCTGTGCTACTGCGGTTCGGGCAAGAAATTCAAGCATTGCCACGGGCAGATCCAGTAAAACCCGTTACCTACGCTGAAATACCCGCGCCGCGACCGGCCCATGCCGTCGCGGCGTTTTGCCATTTACACCACCGCTCCTGCCGGGCGGTGCAGACATCATCTAGTTGAGGAGCGCATTCATGGCTGTTGGTCTTGGTCCTTTGCCAACGTTGCACCCGGTTGCCGGTTTTGAACTCGGTATCGCTTCGGCCGGCATCAAGCGCCCCGGGCGCAAGGATGTCGTGGTCATGCGCTGTGCCGAAGGTTCCACGGTGGCCGGTGTGTTCACCCTGAACGCTTTCTGTGCAGCCCCGGTGATCCTGGCCAAGCAGCGTGTGCAAGGCCCGGTGCGTTACCTGCTGACCAATACCGGTAATGCCAACGCCGGCACCGGTGAACCTGGTCTGGCCGCTGCCGAGCGCACCTGCGCGAAACTCGCCGAACTGACCGGTGTCGATGCCAACCTGGTGCTGCCGTACTCCACCGGCGTGATCGGTGAGCCGCTGCCGGTGGAGAAAATCGAAGGCGCGTTGCAGGCAGCGCTCGACGACCTGTCGGTCAACAACTGGGAAGCCGCCGCCACCGGCATCATGACCACCGACACCTTGCCCAAGGGCGCAAGCCGGCAGTTCCAGCATGACGGCGTGACCATCACCGTCACCGGGATCAGCAAGGGTGCAGGCATGATCCGTCCGAACATGGCGACCATGCTCGGCTACATCGCCACCGACGCGAAAGTCGCCCGCGACGTGCTGCAAAACCTGCTGCTCGATGGCGCCAACAAGTCGTTCAACCGCATCACCATCGACGGCGATACCTCGACCAACGACTGCTGCATGCTGATCGCGACCGGCCAGGCAGCCTTGCCGGAAATCACCCGCGCCGAGGGCGAGTTGTTCGCCAAGCTCAAGCAGGCGGTGTTCGAGGTGTGCATGGACGTGGCCCAGGCCATCGTTCGCGATGGCGAAGGCGCGACCAAGTTCGTGACCGTCGAAGTCAATGGCGGCGCCAACCACCAGGAATGCCTGGACGTGGGCTACACCGTGGCGCACTCGCCGTTGATCAAGACTGCGCTGTTCGCCTCCGACCCGAACTGGGGCCGCATCCTTGCCGCTGTCGGCCGTGCCGGCGTGCCGGACCTGGATGTGAGCAAGATCGACGTGTTCCTCGGCGAGGTGTGCATCGCCAGCCGTGGCGCCCGCGCAGCCACCTACACCGAAGCCCAGGGGGCGGCGGTGATGCAGCAGGAAGAGATCACCATCCGTATCGAACTGGGCCGGGGCGACTGCAGCGAAACCATCTGGACCACCGACCTGTCCCACGAGTACGTGAAGATCAACGCTGAGTACCGTACGTAAGACCGGGTGATCCCGATCGCGAGCAGGCTCGCTCCCACAACGGAGGGTGACCCCTGTGGGAGTGAGCCTGCTCGCGATGGCCGTTGATCGGCCTTCCACCCGACTTGCTCGTCTCTCTCTTCAAAGGTCCCGAACATGAGCCTGCACCTGATCATCGGCGACAAACTGTATTCCTCCTGGTCCCTGCGCGCCGCTCTGGCGCTTGAGCTGACCGGTGCCCCCTATACCGAAGCACTGATCAAGCTGAACCAGCCGGACACCCGTGAACGCATTCTCGAGCATTCGCCGACCGGCAAGGTCCCGCTGCTGAAAACCGCACACGGCACCGTCGCCGATTCGCTGGCGATCGGCGAATACCTGGCTGAGCAATTTCCCGACGCCGGGCTCTGGCCCAAGGACACGGCGGCCCGCGCCCAGGCACGTTCGGCGTGTGCGCAGATGCATGCCGGGTTTTTCGCCATGCGCGGCAACATGCCGTTCGACCTGAGCCGCGACGCCCCCTTGTCGCCGGTCCCGGCTGACGTGCAGGCAGACGTCGAACGCATGCTGGCGTTGTGGGCCGAATGTCGCGCCGTCGCGACGGACGCCGGCCCTTTCCTGTTTGGCCGCGCGACCCTGGCCGATGCCTACTTCGCCCCGATTGCCGTGCGCCTGCGCACCTATCAGGTGAAGTTGCCGGTGGCCGATGAAGCGTACGTTGAAACGATCTACCAGTGGCCAGCCTTCAAGGCCTGGCAGAAGGCGGGTCTGGAGGAGGTTGGGCAGTGAAACGTGTTCATGTCGCCGCAGCGGTCATTCGTGACCCGAACGGCAAGATCCTGATTGCCCGCCGTGCCGATACGCAGCACCAGGGCGGTCTGTGGGAATTTCCCGGTGGCAAGGTCGAGGCCGACGAGTCCGTCGAGCGCGCCCTGGCCCGTGAGCTGCATGAGGAGTTGGGGATACTGGTGGTCACCGCGCGACCGCTGATCAAGATCCAACACGATTACCCTGACAAGCACGTGTTACTGGATGTCTGGGAAGTCTCGGACTTCACCGGCGAGCCCCATGGCGCCGAAGGTCAGCCGCTGGAGTGGGTGGCGCCGCGGGACCTGCCGAACTATGAATTTCCGGCGGCCAATCAACCGATCGTAGCCGCTGCGCGGTTACCGGCGCAGTACCTGATTACCCCGGAAGACCTGGAACCACCGGCGTTGCTGCGCGGTATGCAGAAAGCCATTGCCGGCGGCATCAAGCTGATCCAGTTGCGGGCGCCCAACGGCTACGATCCGAAATACCGCGACCTGGCGGTGGACGCGGCGGGGCTGTGTGCCGGGAAGGCGCAGTTGATGATCAAGGGGCCGTTCGAGTGGCTGGGGGATTTCCCGTCGGCCGGTTGGCACATCACCTCGGCCCAGTTGCGCAAATACGCAGCGGCTGGCCGACCGCTGCCGGCGTCGCGCTGGCTGGCGGCGTCCTGCCACAACGCTGAAGAGCTGGCATTGGCCGAGCAGATGGGGGTGGACTTCGTGACGCTGTCGCCGGTTCAGCCGACTCTGACCCATCCCGGGGCCGAGCCGCTGGGTTGGGAGCAGGCGTCGAGCTTGATCCAGGGCTTCAGCAAGCCGGTGTTCCTGCTGGGTGGCGTTGGTCCGGCGCAGCAGCAGAAGGCTTGGGAAACCGGGGCTCAGGGCGTGGCGGGGATTCGGGCGTTCTGGCCGGATTCACAGGGATAGCGGCCGGTCTCATCGCGAGCGGGCTCGCTCCCACAATGGAGTTTTAAACACCGTGG
>NZ_CATKPY010000026.1:0-345136 GCF_949767465.1 Pseudomonas sp. IT-P12
AGTCACCACAACCCCCTGTGGGAGCGAGCCTGCTCGCGATGAGGCCCTTGAGGTCGCCGCAAACCTACCGCTCAAACAACTCCATCTGCTCGAACCCGCCCCGCAAATCCTCCAGCCGTACGCCAATCCCCAACAACCGAACCGGTTTGCCACCGCGATTGAACGCCTGGGTCAGCAACAGCTGATAACTGCCAAGGTCCCGACCTGCCCCCGCCTGCTCCAGGGTGGTTTGGGTGAAGTCATGAAACTTCACTTTGACGAACGGCTTGCCCGGTCGATAACTGCTGTCGATTCGCGCCATGCGCCCGGCCAGGGTCTCCATCAGTTCGGGCAATTTATCCAGGCAGCTGCGCAGATCCGGCAGGTCGGTGTCGTAGGTGTTTTCGACGCTGATCGACTGCCGCCGACTGTCGTTGTGCACTAACCGCTCATCGATCCCACGGGCCAGGCTCCACAGTCGTTCGCCAAAGCTGCCGAATTCGCGCACGAGCGCCAACTTGTCCCACTCGCGCAACTGCAGGCAGTCGGCGATTCCAAGCCGGCCCAGCTTGTCTGCGGTCACCTTGCCCACACCGTGCAATTTGTTGACGGGCAGCCCGCTGACAAAATCCTCGACCTGATCGGGCGTGATGACGAACAGACCGTTGGGCTTCTTCCAGTCACTGGCGATCTTGGCCAGAAACTTGTTCGGCGCCACGCCCGCCGAGACTGTGATGTGCAACTGGTTGGACACCCGACGACGGATGTCCTGGGCAATGCGTGTCGCGCTGCCGCCGAAGTGCGCGCTGTCCGACACATCGAGGTACGCCTCGTCCAGGGACAGCGGTTCGATCAGATCGGTGTAATCGCGAAAGATCGTGTGGATTTCCCTGGACGCCTCTCTATACGCATCCATTCGCGGCTTGACGATGGTCAGGTCCGGACACAGCTTCAATGCATGCCCGGACGACATCGCCGAGCGCACGCCATAGGCCCGCGCCTCATAGTTGCACGTGGCGATCACTCCGCGCCGATCCGCCGACCCACCCACTGCCAGGGGTTTGCCAGCCAGGCGCGGGTCGTCACGCATCTCGATGGCGGCGTAGAAGCAGTCACAATCAACATGGATGATTTTTCGCTGGGTCATGGCAAAGCAGAGTTCATGGCGTAAATAAGTTGGCAGTACATAGCGGATCGGCAGTATCTCACTGACAACTGTATATAGCACCAGTACTCTGAATGTTCTTATCCATTGGTAGGAATAATCGCCGATGAATTTATTTTTTCAATCGAAAGCTGACTCACAATAGAGCTGAAACCCTTGCCACGCCTGCCTTACAGCCGATTACACCGCCCCGCGCTCAAGCTAACCAATTGAACAGGAACAGGTTTTATCAAAATTGAAGGTTGACAGCCCGGCGATCCGCTGTAGAATGCCGACCCATAGACGCGGGATGGAGCAGCCTGGTAGCTCGTCGGGCTCATAACCCGAAGGTCGTCGGTTCAAATCCGGCTCCCGCAACCAACATCAAGAAAGGCCACTCGAAAGAGTGGCCTTTTTTGTGCACGCCTGTTTTGTGTGCCAAACAAGAAATCGTTCTGATTCCGAAACTTAGGCCTGCACTGCGACCGATTGCCGCATTTCAACACTTATTTGACCCTATCCCGCATTAACGGTTGACACCCCGCCGTTCGCCTGTAGAATGCCGCCACACAGACGCGGGATGGAGCAGCCTGGTAGCTCGTCGGGCTCATAACCCGAAGGTCGTCGGTTCAAATCCGGCTCCCGCAACCAACATCAAGAAAGGCCACTCGAAAGAGTGGCCTTTTTTGTGTCTGTTGAAAAAGTCCTTTCGCAACAATGACCTGTCATCCTGCTATGAAGCGTTCGCCCGCCACAACGCACCGGGATCAAGCTATGCTGATTCGCAGATCGAACGCGACAGGCCATCGCCGACCATCGGTGAGAAGCGTTAAAATTCGTGATTATTTTTTTCTACAGGGATTGGTTACTTGGCTGGATACCTCCATCCTGTCGCGCACAATCCAAGAGGTGATTGATGCGCGCCAACTCGTCTGATCCACAAGACCCCATCACCGCGACACAACCGATCAAGGCCGAGCGTCTGCGCTTGCTTGATCTGGTCAGCAAATACCGTCAGCCCATCGGCCTGGCGGTCACACTGCTGCTGTTCGCGATTGCGCTGATTGCCTGTCGCCACCTGCTGAGCGAGCTCGATCTGTACGCTCTGCATGACTCGATTCTCGAAATACCGAAACCGGCCTTGCTGGGCGCGTTCGCGGCGACCGTGGTCGGCTTCGTCATCCTGCTGGGCTATGAGTGGTCGGCCAGCCGCTATGCCGGCGCCACCCTGCCACCGCGCATCCTGGCCCTGGGCGGTTTCACGGCATTCGCCATCGGCAACGCCATCGGCCTGTCGATGCTATCGGGGGGATCGGTTCGCTACCGTTTATATGCACGGCATGGCCTGGGGGCGGGGGAAGTCGCCCGCATGACGCTGTTCGCCAGCCTCTCGCTCGGCTGCGCCCTTCCGCCACTGGCGGCGCTGGCAACCCTCAGCAACCTGCCCGCCGCCTCCCTCGCCCTTGGCCTGTCCCAGGGCTTGCTTGGCACGGTGGCCGCCGCAGTGCTGCTGCTGTTCTGTGTGCTGGCCATCGGCATCTATCGCCGTCGCCTGCCGGAACAACCTTACGCGGACAACCTGCTGGTCAGGATCGGCCGTCGCACCCTGCGCCTTCCGGGCCGCCGCCTGACCTTCCTGCAACTGATCATCACCGCCCTGGACGTGGCCGCCGCGGCGACCGTGCTTTATCTGTTGCTGCCCGAAGCGCCACCCTTCGGTGCATTCCTGCTGGTGTACCTGCTGGCCCTCGCCGCCGGCGTGCTCAGCCACGTTCCCGGTGGGGTCGGGGTGTTCGAGGCGATCCTGCTGGCCGCTTTCGCCGACAAACTGGGGGCCGCACCACTGGCAGCCGCCCTGCTGCTCTATCGCCTGATCTACGTGGTGCTGCCACTGCTGGTGGCGAGCCTGCTGCTGCTGATCAACGAAGGCCAGCGCCTGTTCCAGACCCGCCAGTCGTTGCGCGCCGCCTCGGGCCTGGCCGCGCCGATCCTGGCGGTGCTGGTGTTCCTGTCAGGCGTGGTGCTGCTGTTCTCCGGCGTGACCCCGGAAATCGACACACGCCTGGAACACATCGGTTTCCTGATTCCCCATCGCCTGGTCGATGCCTCGCACTTTGGCGCCAGCCTGGTCGGCGTGCTCTGCCTGTTGCTCGCCCAGGGCCTGCGTCGGCGGTTGTCTGCCGCCTGGATGCTGACCACCATTCTGTTGCTGGTCGGCGCGGTGCTGTCGCTGCTCAAGGGCTTCGACTGGGAAGAAGCCAGTCTGATGACCCTGACAGCCGCCCTGCTCGGCGTTTTCCGGCGCTCCTTCTATCGCCCGAGCCGACTGACCGAATTGCCCTTCTCGCCGCTGTTCCTGGTGGCGAGCCTGTGTGTGCTGGGCGCGTCGATCTGGCTGCTGCTGTTCGCCTATCAGGACGTTCCGTACAGCCATCAACTCTGGTGGCAGTTCACCCTCGACGCCGACGCCCCGCGTGGTCTGCGCTCATTGCTCGGCGCCGCCGTGCTGCTGGTGATCGTGTCCCTGACCTGGCTGCTGCGCACGGCGCGTCCGGTGATCCACCTGCCAACCCCCGACGAACTGGAGCGCGCGCACAAAATCCTCATGGCCTCGGCCCAGCCGGACGGCGGCCTGGCCCTGACCGGTGACAAGGCGCTGCTGTTCCACCCCAACGATGAAGCGTTCCTGATGTATGCCCGCCGTGGGCGCAGCCTGGTGGCCCTGTACGATCCGATCGGCCCGGCCCAGCCACGGGCGGAAATGATCTGGCAGTTCCGCGACCTGTGCGACATCCACCATGCGCGCCCGGTGTTCTATCAGGTCCGTGCCGAGAACCTGCCGTACTACATGGACATCGGCCTGACCGCGATCAAGCTGGGCGAAGAGGCGCGGGTCGATTTGCAGCGCTTTGATCTGGAAGCCAAGGGCAAGGAGATGAAAGACCTGCGCTACACCTGGAACCGTGGCACCCGCGACGGCCTGTCGCTGGAGATCCATGAGCCGGGCCAGGCGCCGATGGATGAGCTGAAGGTGATTTCCGATGCCTGGCTCACCGGCAAGAACGTGCGCGAGAAAGGCTTCTCGCTCGGCCGCTTCAGCGACGATTACCTCAAGCATTTCCGCATTGCGGTGATTCGTTTCGAAGGACGCCCGGTGGCGTTCGCCAACTTGCTCGAGACCTACGGCCACGACCTGGCCAGCCTCGACCTGATGCGCGCGCACCCCGAAGCACCCAAGCTGACCATGGAGTTCATGATGGTCGGCCTGATTCAACACTATAAGAGTCACGGATACGCGCGCTTCAGCCTGGGCATGGTGCCACTGTCGGGGTTGCAACCCCGTCGCGGTGCACCCCTGACCCAGCGCCTGGGCTCGATGGTCTTCCGCCGTGGTGAGCAGCTCTACAATTTCCAAGGCTTGCGCCGCTTCAAAGACAAGTTCCAGCCTGACTGGGAACCCCGTTACATGGCCGTGCCCGCCGGACTCGATCCGCTGGTTGCCTTGGCCGACACTGCCGCCCTGATTGCAGGCGGCTTGACTGGATTGGTGAAACGCTGATGATTCAACGCTCCTTGCGCTACGTTTTGGGCACGCTGATCGTGCTGGCCCTGATCCTCGGTGGCGGTTACTGGTACCTCAAACGCCCGGCGCCAGAACCGACCCTCGAACGGCTGACCCCGGCCGACGGTACTGTCATGACCCGGGTCATTCCCGGCAACACACCACGGGCCCAGGTGCTGGTGGCGGTCACCGACGAACAAAAGCTCAGTGACAAGCAACTGACGACCCTGAGCCGCAGCGGCTCGGCGCAGATTGTCCAGGTGATCCTGCCCAAGGAATGCCTGCTGCAAAGCCGTGCCCTGCAAACAGGCCTGAGGGAACTCAAAGGTCCGGCGACCCTGGTCAGCGGCATCGGCCCCGGCGCCGTGCTGGCCTGGCGCTGGTTGTCGGAACAGAAGGACGACAAGGCCCAGGCCGTTTCGGTGGACCTGGCCCTGGAGAAACCCGGTTGCACGCACCTGCTGCCGAAAAGCGCCGCCCACGGCCACTGGCTGGTGGCATGGAACGACAACCCGGACGACACCAGCGCTGGCTTCGTACGAGACCAGCCGAACGCCGAAACCAGCATCAGCGACTACGACATCAACCTGCCGCAAGTGCTGAACAACGAGCTGCGCAAGCTGCTCGTCGGCGGTGATAAAGCGGCAGGTGGCCTGCAGATCCCCGTGGTTGAAGTGCCGGCTGGCCAGGCCAGGGACACCGTCACCCTGTTCCTCTCCGGCGACGGCGGCTGGCGCGATCTCGACCGCGATGTCGCGGGCGAAATGGCCAAGATCGGCTACCCGGTCGTCGGCATCGACACCCTGCGCTACTACTGGCAACACAAGAGCCCTGAACAGAGCGCCCTGGACCTGGCCGAACTGATGCAGCACTACCGGCAGAAATGGGGCACCAAGCGCTTCATCCTGACCGGCTACTCGTTCGGCGCCGACGTGTTGCCTGCCATCTACAACCGCCTGGAGCCAGCGGAACAGCAACGGGTCGACGCCATCATCCTGCTCGCCTTCGCCCGCACCGGCAGCTTCGAAATCGAAGTCGAAGGCTGGCTCGGCAACGCCGGCAAGGAAGCCGCCACCGGCCCGGAAATGGCCAAGCTCCCAGCGGACAAAGTGGTGTGCATCTACGGTGAAGAAGAAACCGACGAAAGCGGCTGCACCGACAAGACCGCCGTGGGCGAAGCGATCAAACTGCCCGGCGGCCACCACTTCGACGAAAACTACCCGAAACTGGCCCAGCGGCTGGTGGAAGTGATCGAGAAGCGCCAGGCAAAAGACGAGACGGTGCAGGAGTGACCTGAGCCCCGCCTGACAAAAAGCCCCCGCTACCTCATGGTAGCGGGGGCTTTTTTATCCCAGTGCCATACCGCCCCCCTTGTGGGAGCGTGCCTGTTCGCGGAAGCGGTGTATCAGACTTATCAAGAGTGGCTGACAGGATGCCTTCGCGAGCGAGCCCACTCCCGCAGGGACCTTCGTCAGACACAAAAAAACCCCGCTGGCGCAAGGCTGGCGGGGGCTTTTTGAAGTGGCGGGCTTACATCTCCACCTGCGTCCCCAACTCGATCACCCGGTTCAGCGGCAGGTTGAAGAACCGCAGATTGCCATTGGCGTTCTTCAGCATGAAGGCGAACAGCGCCTCGCGCCAGCGGGCCATGCCTTCGAGCTTGGAGGCGATGACCGTCTCGCGGCTGAGGAAATAGGTGGTGCGCATCGGGCTGAAGTCGAGGTCGTCGAGGTGGCACAGTTTCAGCGCTTCCGGCACGTCCGGCTCGTCGACGAAGCCAAAGTGCAGGATCACCCGGAAGAAGCCTTCGCCATGGGATTCGACCTCGAAGCGGCGGGTCGGCGGGACGCGCGGGATGTCCTCGTACACGACAGTGAGCAACACGACCTGCTCATGCAGCACCTGGTTGTGCAACAGGTTATGCAACAGCGCGTGGGGCACGGCGTCCGGACGGGCGGTAAGGAATACCGCAGTGCCCTGGACTCGGTGCGGTGGCTGGACGCGGATGCTGCTGATGAAAATCGGCAGCGGCAATCCGCCCTCGTCCATGCGCTCCACCAGCAATTGCTTGCCGCGCTTCCAGGTGGTCATCAACACGAACAACGCGATACCGGCAATCACCGGGAACGCCCCGCCCTGAATGATTTTCGGCACGTTGGCGGCGAAGTACAGCCCGTCCACCAGCAGGAAACCCAGCAGCAGCGGTACCGCGAGGAGCGGCGGCCATTTCCACAGCAGCAGGATTACCGCCGATACCAGGATGGTGGTCATCAGCATGGTGCCCGTCACCGCCACACCGTAGGCCGAGGCCAGGGCGCCGGAGGACTCGAAGCCCAGCACCAGCAGGATCACACCGACCATCAGCGACCAGTTCACCGCGCCGATGTAGATCTGGCCCTGCTCCGCACTGGAAGTGTGCTGGATGTGCATGCGCGGAATGTAGCCGAGCTGGATCGCCTGGCGGGTCAGGGAGAAGGCGCCGGAAATCACCGCTTGCGAGGCGATCACCGTGGCCAGGGTCGACAGGCCGACCAGTGGAATCAGCGCCCAGCTTGGCGCCAGCAGATAGAACGGGTTGCGCGCCGCTTCCGGATCACCGAGCAGCAGGGCTCCCTGGCCGAAGTAGTTCAGCACCAGCGCCGGCAGCACCAGGATGAACCAGGCACGGGCAATGGGCTTGCGACCGAAGTGGCCCATGTCGGCGTACAGCGCTTCGGCACCGGTCAACGCCAACACCACCGCGCCGAGGATCGCCACGCCCATGCCCGGATGGACAATGAAGAAGCGCACGCCCCACGCCGGGTTCAGCGCTTGCAGCACCTCCGGGTGTTGCAGGATGCCGTAGACGCCCAACGCGCCCAGGACGACGAACCAGGTGACCATGATCGGCCCGAACAGGATGCCGATGCGCGCCGTGCCGTGCCGCTGGATCAGGAACAACGCCACCAGCACGATCAGCGACAGCGGCACCACCCAATGGTCGATGCCCTCGAAGGCCAGCCCCAGCCCTTCGATGGCCGAGAGCACGGAAATCGCCGGAGTGATCATGCTGTCGCCATAAAACAGCGCCGCGCCGATCAAGCCGCAGACCACCAGCAGGGTGCGCAGTTTCGAATGCCCCGCGGCCGCCCGGCGCGCAAGGGCGGTCAATGCCATGATCCCGCCTTCGCCCTGGTTGTCGGCACGCAGAACAAACATCATGTACTTGATCGAAACCACCCAGATCAACGACCAGAAGATCAGGGCCAGGATGCCCAGCACGCCGTCGTGGTTGACCGGTACGCCATATCCCCCGGAAAACACTTCCTTGAGGGTGTACAACGGGCTCGTGCCGATATCGCCATAAACCACCCCGACCGCCGCGACCAACATGCCGATCGGCTTCGTCGCCGAATGCCCCGCGTTCGCAGCCTGACTACTTGCCTGACCCATCCACCACTCCTACTACCCAGACTGGACCGCTTTATGAAGAAGCCGCATGCTTTGCACGCAGCGTGCGCTGCTTAACTTGTTGTTACAGACATTTTCTTGACTGAAAAACCGGTAAAGCTCAAAGGCGCGAAGCATAGCGCAGCACTCGTCGTTTTTCCCTTCTTAAAGCTGGTCAAGTGCGCTTCCCGTCGCTAGAATTGCGCACTTTTTGATCAGAGGCGCCTAAGCGTCCGTCTGTCGCCCCACCTAGAAGGTCGGGCAGCACCTATACCGAGGTTAGACATGTCCACCACTCCTGCGCCAGCCAATCCAAAGGTTGGTTTCGTATCCCTGGGTTGCCCGAAAGCACTGGTCGACTCCGAGCGCATCCTCACCCAGTTGCGCATGGAAGGTTACGACGTGGTGTCCACCTATCAGGACGCCGACGTGGTGGTGGTCAACACCTGCGGTTTCATCGACTCGGCCAAGGCTGAATCCCTGGAAGTGATCGGCGAAGCCATCAAGGAAAACGGCAAGGTCATCGTCACCGGCTGCATGGGCGTCGAAGAAGGCAACATCCGCGACGTACACCCGAGCGTTCTGGCCGTAACCGGCCCGCAGCAGTACGAGCAAGTGGTCAACGCGGTGCACGAAGTGGTGCCGCCGAAACAGGATCACAACCCGCTGATCGACCTGGTGCCACCACAGGGTATCAAGCTGACCCCGCGCCACTACGCCTACCTGAAGATTTCCGAAGGCTGCAACCACAGCTGCAGCTTCTGCATCATCCCGTCGATGCGCGGCAAACTGGTCAGCCGCCCGGTGGGTGACGTGCTCGACGAGGCCCAGCGCCTGGTCAAGTCCGGTGTCAAGGAACTGCTGGTGATCTCCCAGGACACCAGCGCCTACGGCGTGGACGTGAAATACCGCACCGGTTTCTGGAACGGCGCGCCGGTGAAAACCCGTATGACCGAACTCTGCGAGGCCCTGAGCACCCTCGGCGTCTGGGTACGCCTGCACTATGTCTACCCGTACCCGCACGTCGACGAGCTGATCCCGCTGATGGCCGCCGGCAAGATCCTGCCGTACCTGGACATCCCGTTCCAGCACGCCAGCCCAAAAGTGTTGAAGTCGATGAAACGCCCGGCGTTCGAGGACAAGACCCTGGCACGGATCAAGAACTGGCGCGAAATCTGCCCGGACCTGATCATCCGTTCGACCTTCATCGTCGGCTTCCCGGGCGAAACCGAAGAAGACTTCCAGTACCTGCTGGACTGGCTGACCGACGCCCAGCTCGACCGCGTTGGCTGCTTCCAGTACTCGCCGGTGGACGGCGCCCCGGCCAACGACCTGGACCTGGAAATCGTCCCGGACGAGGTCAAGCAGGACCGTTGGGAGCGCTTCATGGCGCACCAGCAGGAAATCAGCTCGGCGCGCCTGCAGATGCGCATCGGCCGTGAAATCGAAGTGCTGGTCGATGAAGTCGACGAGCAAGGCGCGGTCGGCCGCTGCTTCTTCGATGCTCCGGAAATCGACGGCAACGTGTTCATCGATAACGGCAGCAACCTCAAGCCAGGCGACAAGGTCTGGTGCAAAGTGACCGACGCCGACGAATACGACCTCTGGGCCGAACAGATCTAAACGCGAAAAACCCTCAAAGCCCCGCTCTCTACACGAGATGCGGGGCTTTTTTACGGCTATCGTATGGGAAGAAAGGACACGCACCATTCACTGCCAAAGGGGCCTCTGGCCATGCGCCAACATGCGGTCATCCACACACCGAAACAGAGTGACTATCCGGAACTGACCCGGGTCTGGGAAGACTCGGTCCGCGCCACCCACGACTTCCTGCCCGACAGCTACATCGAGCTGTTGAAAAACCTGGTGCTGACCCGCTACCTCGACGCGGTGATGCTGATCTGCACCAAGGACTCGCGTCAGCGCATCACCGGGTTCGCCGGTGTCGCGGCGGGCAAGATCGAAATGCTCTTCATCGACCCGGCGCACCGCGGCCAGGGCCTGGGCAAGCAACTGCTGCGCTACGCCATGGAGCACATGAACGCCGATGAGCTGGACGTCAACGAACAGAACCCGCAGGCGCTGGGGTTCTACTTCAAGCAGGGCTTCGAGGTGATCGGGCGCACCGCACATGACGGCATGGGCCAGCCTTACCCGCTGCTGCACATGCGCTGGCGCCAGCCCCAACAACTGTCGCGCAAGGCCTGACCCCTGTGGGAGCGAGCCTGCTCGCGATAGCGATGAGGCAGGTGCCATTGCAGTCAGCTGCAGCATCGCCATCGCGAGCAGGCTCGCTCCCACATAAAACCTGCCAAGCAGGTACAATGCACACCCCTTTTTTGTTACGGCCCTGTCATGACTGACCCGATTCGTCTCTCCAAACGCCTCATCGAACTGGTCGGCTGCTCCCGTCGGGAGGCTGAGCTGTTCATCGAGGGCGGCTGGGTCACCGTGGACGGCGAAGTCATCGACGAACCGCAGTTCAAGGTGGGTAACCAGACCGTCGCGCTCGACCCCGAGGCCAAGGCCACGGCGCCCGAACCGGTGACCCTGCTGCTCAACGTGGCGCCGGGCATCGACGCCGAGACGGCCCTGGCCAGCATCAGCGCCGAGACCCTGAGCGAAGAACACCGCTCCGGCAAACGGCCGTTGCGCGGGCACTTCCTGCGCCTGACCGCCAGCACCGACCTGCAACCGAACGCCAGCGGCCTGCTGGTGTTCACCCAGGACTGGAAAATCCTGCGCAAGCTCACTGCCGACGCGGCGAAAATCGAACAGGAGTACGTGGTCGACGTCGAGGGCGACATGGTCGAACACGGTCTTAACCGCTTGCAGCACGGCCTGACCTATAAGGGCAAGGAGCTGCCAGCGGTCAAAGCCAGCTGGCAGAACGAAAACCGCCTGCGCTTCGCGTTGAAGAACCCGCAACCGGGCGTGATCGCCCTGTTCTGCCAGGCCGTCGGCCTGAAAGCGGTCGCCATCCGCCGCATCCGCATCGGCGGCGTGTCCATCGGCAAAGTCCCGTTGGGCCAATGGCGCTACCTGTCGGGCAAAGAGAAGTTCTAGGGCTTTTCATGCCACCCCACATTCCGGCGCCGCTCATGCGCGGCGCCCACTGCCGATATCAGGATTGCACACCATGATTCATAACGACGTACTGCGCAGCGTGCGCTACATGCTCGACATCAGCGACAAGAAAGTCATCGAGATCATCAAGCTCGGCGGCATGGACGTGGCGCTCGACGACTTGAAGGCCTACCTGGACAAAAAGGAAGAGGACGAGGAAGGCTTCGTACGCTGCCCGGACGAAGTCATGGCGCATTTTCTCGATGGCCTGGTGATCTTCAAGCGCGGCAAGGACGAAAGCCGTCCGCCGCAGCCGATCGAAGTGCCGGTCACCAACAACATCATCCTGAAAAAGCTGCGCGTGGCGTTCGAGCTGAAGGAAGACGACATGCACGCGATCCTCAAGGCCGCCGAATTCCCGGTGTCCAAGCCGGAACTGAGCGCATTGTTTCGCAAGTTCGGCCACACCAACTACCGCCCGTGCGGCGACCAGTTGCTGCGCAACTTCCTCAAGGGGCTGACGCTGCGCGTACGTCCGCAGTAACCGCTTCCAACTGTAGGAGCGAGCTTGCTCCGGGCGGCGTTCCGACGAAGAACCTGAGAGCGCCGCGTATTTTCAGGTTTCACGCGTTATCGTTGACGACCTTCGCTGGCAAGCCAGCGCCTACAGATAAACGAATGACCTTTCATTCTTCGTGAAAATAGTGGCTCCGCTGCAAGCGGCTGACGACTAGGGTGTAGTGACCCTCAGCTCTCAGGATTCGCCATGCACCCTTACTTTTCCCTGCAAGGCCGCACCGCGCTGGTGACCGGCGGCACTCGTGGCATCGGCAAAATGATCGCCAAGGCCTACGTCGAGGCGGGCGCCACGGTGTACGTCTGTGCGCGGGACGCCGAGGCCTGCCTGCAAACCGCTGAAGAATTGAACGCTTTCGGCATTTGCCACGGGGTGGCCGCCAACCTGGCCACCGAGGAAGGTGTGCAGCAACTGGCAACGCACCTGGGCGAACGCCTGACCCACCTGGACATCCTGGTGAACAACGCCGGCACCACCTGGGGCGCACCGTTGGAGACCTATCCGGTCAAGGGCTGGGAAAAGGTCATGCAGCTCAACGTGACCTCGGTGTTCACCTGCATCCAGCAACTGTTGCCGCTGTTGCGCAAAGGCGGTTCTGCGGCGAATCCGGCGCGGATCATCAACATCGGCTCGGTGGCGGGGATTTCGTCCTTTGGCGAACAGGCTTATGCCTACGGGCCGAGTAAAGCGGCGCTGCACCAGTTGTCGCGGATCCTGGCGCGAGAACTGGTGAGCCAGCACATCAACGTCAACGTGATCGCCCCCGGGCGCTTCCCGAGCAAGATGACGCAGCACATCGGCAATGATGAACAGGCGCTGGCGCAGGATACGGCGCTGATCCCGATGAAGCGTTGGGGCCGCGAAGAAGAGATGGCCGCCCTGGCGATCAGCCTGGCGAGTACGGCCGGGGCGTACATGACCGGGAACATCATTGCTCTGGATGGTGGATTCAGCCTCTAGACCGGTGGCGCGATCATCGCGAGCAGGCTCGCTCACACAAGGGACAGCGCTGAACCTGTGGGAGCGAGCCTGCTCGCGAAGAAGCGGTGTGAGTTATCATGCTCGCCCACACCCCGCCTCGATCCCACCCCATGACCTACAGCGTTTCCCCCATCGGCTTCGTGCGCTCCTGCTTCAAGGAAAAGTTCGCCATCCCGCGCCAGCCGCAACTGGCCCCCGCCGCCCGTGGCGTGCTGGAACTGGTGGCGCCGTTCGATCAGGGCGATGCGGTGCAGGGTCTGGAACAGGTCAGCCATGTGTGGCTGCTGTTCCTGTTTCATCAGGCATTGGAAGAAAAGCCACGGCTCAAGGTCCGGCCTCCTCGCCTCGGCGGTAACAAATCCATGGGCGTGTTCGCCACCCGCGCGACGCATCGGCCCAATGGCATTGGCCAATCCGTGGTGAAGCTGGACAAGGTCGAAGCCGGTCGCCTGTGGATATCCGGCATCGACCTGCTGGACGGCACGCCGATTCTCGACATCAAGCCCTACGTGCCTTACGCCGACATCATCGACAGTGCCGTCAACCGCATCGCCAGTGCAGCGCCGCCAGCGATTGCGGTGCAGTGGACGGACAGCGCGCTGCAACAGGCCCAGGGGCATGCACAGCGCCTGTCGGAGCCCTTGGTGGAGTTGATCGAGCAATGCCTGGCCCAGGATCCGCGGCCGGCGTATCAGACGCCCGCGCCCGAGCGGGAATACGGCGCCCAGTTCTGGGATGTGGATGTGCGCTGGCATTACCCCACGCCGCAATTGATCCGCGTGCTGGAAGTCATTCCCGGCAAAACCTGAACGCCAGAAACGACCGTGGGAGCGGCTTGCTCGCGAAGGCGCCGTGTCAATCAACGTTGATGTCGACTGATACATTGCTTTCGCGGGCAAGCCCGCTCCCACAGGGACAGCGATACAGCGGTTGTTACTTCTCGACGAACGCACGCTCGATCAGGTAGTCACCCGGCTCGCGCATCCGCGGCGAAACCTTGAGACCGAAGCTGTTCAGCACTTCGCTGGTCTCGTCGAGCATGCTCGGGCTGCCGCACAGCATGGCGCGGTCGTCCTGCGGGTTGATCGGTGGCAGACCGATGTCGCTGAACAGCTTGCCGCTGCGCATCAAGTCGGTCAGGCGGCCTTCGTTTTCGAATGGCTCGCGGGTAACGGTCGGGTAGTAGATCAACTTGTCACGCAGGGCCTCGCCGAAGAACTCGTTCTGCGGCAGGTGCTCGGTGATGAATTCGCGATAGGCGACTTCGTTGACGTAACGTACGCCGTGGCACAGGATCACTTTTTCGAAACGCTCGTAGGTTTCCGGGTCCTGGATGACGCTCATGAAAGGCGCCAGGCCGGTGCCGGTGCTGAGCAGGTACAAATGTTTGCCAGGCTTCAAGTCGTCCAGCACCAGCGTGCCGGTAGGCTTCTTGCTGATGATGATCTCGTCGCCTTCCTTCAAATGCTGCAACTGGGAAGTCAGCGGACCATCAGGCACCTTGATGCTGAAGAACTCGAGATGCTCTTCCCAGTTCGGGCTGGCAATCGAGTAAGCGCGCATAAGCGGGCGGCCATTGGGCTGTTGCAGGCCGATCATCACGAACTGACCGTTCTCGAAGCGCAGGCCCGGATCGCGGGTGCACTTGAAGCTGAACAGGGTGTCGTTCCAGTGGTGAACACTGAGGACACGCTCGTGGTTCATGTTGCTCATGTACGTGGGACTCCTGGAGATTTGTCTGCGCCTGTGCGTTGACCAAAGTGCTCTGCGCAATTGCAACGTATTCTAATCGCGACGACAATATCTGTTAACTGGATTATTAAGATAAGGGTTATCGGTTATATAGATATGCGATTTACTCTCCGTCAACTTCAAGTCTTCGTCGCCGTCGCCCAGCAGGAGAGCGTTTCCCGCGCTGCCGGGCTGCTCAATCTTTCGCAATCGGCGGCAAGCACCTCGATCACCGAACTGGAGCGCCAGTCCAGCTGCCAGCTGTTCGACCGCGCCGGCAAACGACTGAGCCTCAACGCGCTGGGTAAACAGCTGCTGCCACAGGCGGTGGCACTGCTGGACCAGGCCAAGGAGATCGAAGACCTGCTCAATGGCAAGTCCGGTTTCGGCTCCCTTGCGGTCGGCGCGACCCTGACCATCGGCAACTACCTGGCCACGCTGTTGATCGGTGGTTTCATGCAGCGCCATCCGGAAAGCCAGGTGAAGCTGCATGTGCAGAACACTGCCAACATTGTGCAACAGGTCGCGCACTATGAAATTGATCTGGGTCTAATCGAAGGTGACTGCAGCCATCCGGATATCGAGGTACAAAGCTGGGTCGAGGATGAACTGGTGGTGTTCTGCGCACCGCAGCATCCGTTGGCGATCCGCGGCACCGCGACCATGGAAGCGCTGAGCCAGGAGGCCTGGATTCTGCGTGAACAGGGCTCCGGTACGCGGCTGACGTTTGACCAGGCCATGCGTCATCATCGCAGCGCGCTGAACATCCGCCTGGAACTGGAACACACCGAAGCCATCAAGCGCGCGGTGGAATCGGGGTTGGGGATTGGTTGTATCTCACGCCTGGCCCTGCGCGATGCGTTCCGGCGCGGCAGCCTGGTGCCGGTGGAAACACCCGACCTGGACCTGGCGCGACAGTTTTATTTCATCTGGCACAAACAGAAATACCAGACATCGGCGATGCGCGAATTCCTCGAGCTGTGTCGCGCCTTCACCGCCGGGGTCCAGCGCAGCGACGAGATCGTGCTGCCGCCCATCGCTTAAAGCAGGATCACCGCCCAGACCAGCGCGATCATGGTCAACGCCACCAATTGGGCGGCGCTGCCCATGTCCTTGGCGTTCTTGGACAGCGGATGCAGCTCGAGGGAAATGCGGTCGATGGCCGCCTCCACCGCCGAATTGAGCAACTCGACGATCAATGCCAGCAGACAGACTGCAATCAACAACGCCTGCTCGACACGACTGACATTCAAAAAGAACGAGATCGGGATCAGGATGACGTTGAGCAACACCAGTTGGCGAAAAGCCGCTTCCCCGGTGAAGGCGGCGCGCAGGCCGTCCAGCGAATAACCGGAGGCGTTGAGGATGCGTTTCAGGCCGGTCTGGCCTTTGAAAGGGGACATAAGCGTGGCAACTGACCAAAAAAGGAGTGGGAAAGCTAGTTCAACCCAGGTCAAAAAAGCGTGAAGACGCCCGCCCTTACTGGCTTGAAATTGACTCAAGTTGTTGCAGAAGCAACGCCGCCTGGGTCCGGGTCCGCACATTCAGCTTACGGAAAATCGCCGTGACGTGAGCCTTGATCGTCGCTTCCGACACGCTCAGCTCATAGGCAATCTGCTTGTTCAGCAACCCTTCGCAGACCATGGTCAGCACCCGGAACTGCTGGGGTGTGAGGCTGGCCAGTCCTTCGCTGGCGGCCTTGGCTTCGTCGGAAACGCTGACGGCTTCAAACGCCTGGGGCGGCCAGAATACATCGCCATCAAGCACCGCGCGCACGGCTTTCTGGATCACGCTCAGGTCACTGGACTTGGGAATGAAGCCACTGGCGCCGAACTCACGGGACTTCACCATGATCGAGGCCTCTTCCTGGGCCGAGACCATCACCACCGGAATCTGCGGATACTGCCCGCGCAGTAGCACCAGCCCGGAAAATCCGTAGGCACCCGGCATGTTCAGGTCCAGCAGCACCAGGTCCCAGTCGGACTTTTCGTCGAGTCGGGTTTCCAGTTCGGCAATGCTCGCCACTTCCACCAGGCGGACATCCGGGCCAAGGCCCAGGGTCAAGGCCTGGTGCAAGGCGCTGCGAAAAAGTGGGTGGTCATCGGCAATCAGGATTTCGTATGTGGCCATTTTTCAAATGATCCTGTTCTTCAAACAGCGCAAGGTGCAGCCACGGAGCGGCACCCACAGGGCGCGTTCAACGCCAGTTACGTGACGGTTCATGTCGCTTTTCACGTTAGAAATGCGGCGTATCAAATCTCGGCCGCGCCCTGATCGGCGCCAAGCATGCCCAGCGAAACCGGGGTGGTCAAGGTGCCTGGCCGCTACAGTTCTTTGCAGTATGGGCGACAATCAACCGGTGACAGCACTGCCGTTTGGCACAAAGGGCATCAGCTCGGCATGTGCCGGTGTACTGACGTTCATGTCCAGCTGGTGCTTGGCATCCAGGTAATGCTGGCTGAACACATCGAAATAAGCGTCCAGCGCCGATGCAGCCTCGACATCGCCCGCCAGATCGAGGCACAGCGCAGCCACTTCGGCCGTGCACAAGTGCTCGCTGCGGGTCGAGCGACGCAGGCGATAGCGCGACAGTTTCTCGGGCAGCAGGCTGAGGATCGGCAGTGCATCGAAATACGGGCTTTTGCGGAAGATCTTCCGCGCCTCGGTCCAGGTCGCATCCAGGAGAATGAATAAAGGCCGCCGGGTGCTGTCGACCTCGACCGTGTTGGTCACCCGCTCGGGTTCAACGTACTCGCCGGGAAAGACCAGGTACGGCTGCCATTGCGGGTCGGCGAGCAATGCCAGCAGTTGCGGATCGGGCTCGGTGCGCGACCAGATGAATGCATGATTGTCACGCACCACATCCGCAATCAGCCATCCGGTGTTGCTCGGTTTGAACACTTCCTTGTTGGTCATGATCAGGCATACGCCGGAGCGGGTCTCGACCTGCGGGCGCCAGGCGCACAGGCAATGACTGACGATCACCCGGCAGTCATGGCAACGGGGCGCTCGCCAGCCACGGGCCTGAAGCGGCTTGATGCCCTCCTCCTCGCGCTGGTCGCGCAAGCGGGCTACGGCGTTGGGGGCATGGTTCATCGTGGGCTGTACCGGCAAACAGGGGAAATCGACACGAACGACACTCGGGGCAATAAAGGCCGCAGTTTATCAGAGCCGTCCGCGCAAGCCTGTACCGTCCGGACCACCTCCCCTATAATTCGCGCCCACTGAACGCACAGTCATGTGACAGGTCGAAGCACCAGTCACTGAACAGGAGAGTTTCATGTTGCGCCTTATCGTTCCCACCGCTGCCATTCTGCTGGCGTCGTCCTTCAACGCTCAGGCTGCGTCCTTGAGTGAGCAGAATCTCAACCGAGAGCTGCGCAACGTCGCCGCCCAAAGCAGCGTCGGCACGCCACGGGCGATCAACGAAGACATTCTCGATCAGGGCTATACCGTCGAAGGCAACGTGCTGATCAATCACTTGAGCGTGCAAAGCAGCCACGCCCAGAAGATGCGCGCCGAACCCAAGGCGGTTTATTTCCAGCTCGGCTCCTCCGTCTGCAACAACCCGGGCTTCCGCAAGCTGATGGCAAAGGGCGCGATCATGCGTTACGACTTCACCGAGGTGAAGACCAATCGAGCGGTCGGCTCGGCCAGCTTCCAGGAATCGGATTGCCCGAAAGCCGCGCCAGCGAAGAAAAAGTGATTCATCGGGAATTGGCGCGCCGCTGTTCATCCTCGGCGCGCAGTTCCGCAACCAGTGCCTGCAAGTAGCGCGAGCGTCGCTCGCCCCCCTCCAGACGTCGGCGGCACTCCTCCTCGAGACTCAAGTGATGGGTCTCGGCCGATGACATCAGTAATCGATACAGTTGCGTATCGATCTCCAGAATGATTCTGGCCATTGCTTCCCGCCTCCTTGCACTTCGCCCGTGTTTGAGCAAATAAAATCCTTGAACCGCTCGTACTGCGCGCCCTGCCTTTGACGCAAAGTTGTCGTGTCATGCCTGTAATTTAGTAAATCAGAGAGTCGGACACTCGGCGTGCGTTCAGACGAGCGGTGAAACCACCTTGCAAATCGTCAATAAGCGGTTGCCAGGAAAGACTTTGCGGCGCAATGATCAAGTCAGCGCAAATCACCGCGAGGGTCTAGATTCAGAGTATTCACATTCATTTTTCTCGGCAGGAAGGGGCTGCCTGATCGACGTCTTGCGATGCGCCTCACCCAAAGGAACACTGCCTGAATGGAAGGAGAATTCAATGCCTTACCAACCCAATGACCTCCTTAACCGTCATTTCGCAGAAAGCGGCCACGACCTCATCAGCAAGGTCGAAGAACAACTCAACCTTGTTTCACCCAATAGCCCGAACATCCCGATCTACCGCGACATGATTCTGACCGTGCTGCGCATGGCCCAGGAAGATCACAACCGTTGGAACGCGAAAATCACCCTGCAAGCCCTCCGCGAACTGGAACAGGCCTTCCGAGTGCTCGAACAATTCCGGGGCCGGCGTAAAGTTACGGTTTTCGGCTCTGCCCGTACCCCCATCGAACATCCGTTGTATGGCATGGCCCGCGAACTCGGCGCCGCGCTGGCGCGCTCGGACCTGATGGTGATTACCGGTGCCGGCGGCGGCATCATGGCGGCAGCCCACGAAGGTGCCGGCCTGGAGCACAGCCTGGGATTCAACATCACCCTGCCCTTCGAGCAGCATGCCAACCCCACGGTGAACGGCACCACCAACCTGCTGCCGTTCCATTTCTTCTTTACCCGCAAGCTGTTCTTCGTCAAGGAAGCCGATGCGCTGGTGCTGTGCCCTGGCGGTTTCGGCACACTGGACGAGGCGCTGGAAGTACTGACGCTGATCCAGACCGGCAAAAGCCCGCTGGTGCCAGTGGTGCTGCTCGATGCCCCGGGCGGCCAGTTCTGGCACGGCGCGCTGGACTTCATCCGCAATCAACTGGAGGAAAATCGCTACATTCTGCCGACCGACCTGAAGCTGGTGAGCCTGGTCCACAGCGCCGAAGAGGCCGTGGAGCAGATCAACCAGTTCTATAGCAACTTCCACTCCAGCCGCTGGCTCAAGCATCAGTTCGTGATCCGCATGAACCACAAGCTCAGCGACGATGCGCTCGAACACATGCAACACGCCTTCGCCGACCTGTGCCTGAGCGATCACTTCCATCAACATGCCTACAGCGGAGAAGAGCAGGACGAAGCGCGGTTCAGCCATCTGGTTCGACTGGCCTTCACCTTCAACGCCCGTGATCATGGACGCCTGCGGGAACTGGTCGACTACATCAACCTGCCGGAGAACTGGGCGCACTCCAAGCCAGTGGCAGCACAACGCACGCGGCAACCCTTGAAGGTCACGTGAGGCAAAAAAAACGGCCCGCTATCGAATAGCGAGCCGTTTCAGTCAATCATCCATCCCTCGGCCGCTTAACAAGCGGCTGATCATTTCCATGGAGTAACCACGATAACTCAGGAACCGGCCTTGTTTGGCGCGCTCCCGGGCGTCTATCGGTATATGCCCGGAGAACTTGCGCCGCCAGGTGTCCTCCAACTGTTCCTGCCAGTTGATACCGCTCTCGCGCAACGCGAGTTCGATATCACTGCGTTGCAGGCCACGCTGGCTTAATTCTTCGCGAATACGCAAAGGCCCATAGCCTGATCGGGCCCGGTAGGAAACGAAGCTTTCGAGGTAACGGGATTCGGACAGCAATCCCTCTTCCGTCAAACGGTCGAGAGCCGTGTCGATCATTTCAGGGAGGGCGCCGCGCTGACGCAGTTTACGCGTCAGCTCGACCCGACCGTGCTCGCGCCGTGCGAGCAGGTCCATAGCGGTTCGCCGCACCGCGACGAGTGTATCGAGTACGGCGGTCATCGGATCGATCAGATATCAGCGTCAGCCATGTCATCTTCAGTCTCTTTGACTGCAGAGGCCTTGGAGTCCGCGATGACGGCTGGAGACAGCAACTTGTCACGCAGTTGCTTCTCAAGGGCTGCGGCAACCTCAGGGTTATCCGCGAGGAACTTGGCCGAGTTGGCCTTGCCCTGACCGATCTTGGTGCCGTTGTAGGCATACCAGGCACCGGACTTCTCGACGAAACCGTGCAGTACGCCCAGGTCGATCATCTCACCATTGAGGTAGATGCCCTTGCCGTAAAGAATCTGGAACTCGGCCTGACGGAACGGCGAAGCCACCTTGTTCTTCACAACCTTGACTCGGGTTTCGCTGCCGACGACTTCATCACCTTCTTTCACCGCGCCGGTACGGCGGATGTCCAGACGAACCGAGGCGTAGAACTTCAGCGCGTTACCACCGGTGGTGGTTTCCGGGCTGCCGAACATCACGCCGATTTTCATGCGGATCTGGTTGATGAAGATCACCAGGCAGTTGGCGTTCTTGATGTTACCGGTGATTTTACGCAGCGCCTGAGACATCAGGCGGGCTTGCAGGCCCACGTGCATGTCACCCATTTCGCCTTCGATTTCAGCCTTTGGCACCAGGGCCGCCACGGAGTCGACGATGATCACGTCAACCGCGTTGGAACGCACCAGCATGTCGGTGATTTCCAGGGCTTGCTCGCCGGTGTCCGGCTGGGAAACCAGCAGGTCGTCGACGTTGACGCCCAGTTTGCCGGCGTATTCAGGGTCGAGGGCGTGTTCGGCGTCGACGAATGCGCAGGTCGCACCGGCTTTTTGAGCCTGGGCGATCACCGACAATGTCAGCGTGGTTTTACCGGAAGATTCAGGACCGTAGATTTCAACAATACGGCCTTTTGGCAGGCCGCCGATGCCGAGCGCGATGTCCAGCCCCAGAGAGCCCGTGGAGATGGCCGGGATCGCCTGACGGTCCTGATCGCCCATACGCATTACGGCACCCTTGCCGAATTGACGTTCGATCTGACCCAGGGCCGCAGCCAAGGCTTTCTTCTTGTTGTCGTCCATTAAAGTCCTCACGTAATCAATAAGGCCTGACGGCCAACACCTGTATAAGTAGCCAGTATTATTCCACAGGGATTCAGGATCGCCTACCCCTGATTTGAGATTTCTGCCGAGGCATGGCGCAGCAGCCCCTCTAGCGCGGCCTTCACCGTTTGTCGGCGGACTTCATCGCGGTCACCGGGGAAGTGCTGCAGTTCGCTGAACACCCGCTCGCCGACGCCCCAGGCCAGCCACACCGTGCCTACCGGTTTGTTCGGCGAACCACCATCCGGCCCGGCCACGCCGCTGACCGCCACGGAGAAAAATGCCCGGCTGCGCTCCTGCGCGCCCCTGGCCATGGCCTCGACCACCTCGCGACTGACCGCCCCCACCGTGGTGAACAGTTCCACCGGCACCCCCAATTGCAGGTTTTTCTGCAGGTTGGAGTACGTGACGTAACCGGCCTCGAACCACGCCGAACTGCCGGGAATGCGGGTAATGGCCTCGGCGATGCCGCCACCGGTACAGGACTCGGCGGTGGAGACATGGGCGTTGAGCATCTGCAATTGCCTGCCGAGGTCGGCGGCCAGCTGGGTGATCACTTTCACGGGCATCTCCTGATCGGGCGCTATGGACCTACCGTACACGAGCGCATCGCGCATGCAAGTGACAGGGTTGCTCAAGATGTTAGCGGATAAGCGCCCTCACATACGCCTGGCAAGCCTGCAAGGCGATCAGTGCGCGATCGCCGGCATCGGTGATGGCGATAATTCGTTGAGCATGCGCCGGGTCAAGTCGGGCGCGTGGGGCGCCATGATCCACGCCGCCGGCGCCGGAGGTGGCTGGCATTGCGCAGCCTGGGGCAATGTCGCCGGCCTCGAGGAGGACTGACAGGCGCACATCAGCAGTGGCAAGACGATCGCGCAGGCGATCCTGATCACGTTGGGCATCGCTCAGCGCTCGGTAATGGGTGTGTTCACTGGTCGCCAGCTGCTGCTCCAGCGCCTGGCGCCGATCCTGCTCAGCCTGCTGTCGGGCGGCTGCCGCCAGGGTCAGCTGGTTCAGCGATTCGGCGTGCAGCCGGGCCTGGTCCGCCAGTTGCCGCGCGTAACGCGCCTCCTGATAACGCCAGGCCAGCGTCGCCGGGCCAGCGGCCAACACCACCAGCAAAACCACCAGCCCAGCGGCCCGCCATGACAGCGGCATCAGACCGATGGCTGGCATAACACCGCCCTCGCCCGCCCCCACAGTTGCAGACGGTCTTGCAGGCCATTCAAACCGCCATTGATACGGCGGGTGATGCGGTTGAACTGGTCCCGATCAGCCAGCTCATTGAGGCCGTTGTGCGCCCAGAACCAGGCGGCGGATTCGGCGGCCCATTGTGGCAGTTCGAGCAGTTGCGGTTGCGCCAGCAGACGCTCATCGCCGAACAGGCCCACACTGCACTGCTGGTAGTTGCGCCGGCCGGTGACCTGGATCAGGCCACGGCCACGAAAGCGTTGACCGTCGCAGTCGGGCGCCGGGGTATTGCCCAGTCTGGCGGCCAGAGGGCCGGTGTCGTATTTGCTCAGGTACTGCTCGCTGCCCCGTTCCCGCAGGTCATGCAACTGCCCGGACTCATGGCCGACCTGCGCCAGGAAGGCCGCCATGCGTTTGGGCGTATCAATGCCGTGGCGCGCCATGGCGGCGTTGAGCACGCCAACAAAAACGCCCGCTTGAGTGCGGGCGTCGGGCATGATCGTTTGCAGCTGGGTTGACGTAATGTTCATCGTGCTCCCCGGCCGGGCACCCTCGGTACCCGGCGCTTCAGATTCAACTCGATCCCGGTGCGGACCGGGCATCCAGGCAGGTCGCCTCGATCGCGCAGCGATAGCTCTTTTCACGACTGCCGCTGGCGGTGACCTTGTCGATCGACCAGCGACCGCGCATGAAATCCGGCCAGGTGGTGTCGAGCAGGACCAGGCCTTCGGCGGACAGCCCCGGATGACCGGGGCACTCGATCTTCACCTTCAGCGCCTCGCGCATCATCCGGCGCACCTCGCCCTCAGCGGCCGTCCGTGCCTCGTCGGCGCTGTGGTAGCTCTGGCGGACGGTCTTGAACGGCGCCATGCCGCTCTCCTCGACCCGCACCTTGCCGGCCGCCGCGTCCCACCAACGGGTCTTGCACCCCTGGAACCTGGCCCGGCTGGTTTCATCCAGCGTCGCGGAAATGAAGGCGTGATCGCCTGGGTGATTGTCGCGGGTCACCGACAGCTGGATGTTCGGCAGCACCTTGCCCGACAGCGATTTCGCCTGCCCCCGCCGCGCCAGCACGTAGAGCTCGTTGATCGGCTTGGCCACGGCGTCGTGCAGACGGGCCAGTCGGGTCAGGAAGCCCATGTCGGTTTCGTTGGATTGGTCGATGTGTTCAATCCTGATCAGCGCCAGCTCCGGCGCCACCCGTGGCGAGAAACCGTGGCGCGAGGTCAGCTGGCGAAACAGCGCCCCCAGGGTCGTCGGACCGTGGCTGACCGAGCGACGCAGCTTGAACCCGGTCTGATCCGTTGCACTGAAGGGCGCCGCCGTGGCCACCAACGTCAGACGCAGGGGAAACAGCGTCGGTGTACGCCGTGTGACCACGAACTGGCCCTTGTCGATCAGGCCCGATTCAAGATAGCCGACCCTGAGGCCGATTTTTCCTTCGAGACTCGGTAAGCCTTCAAGCCCTTGCAGGTCGAGGACCAGGGTCAGTTGATCGGATTCGATGCCGGCGGCGTCGATGTGCTCCCAACTGATGAGCCTTGGGTTGATCAGGTCCGCATTGGCCCCGTAAATCTCTATGATTGGCGTGAAACCCTGTGCCATGACGCCTCCTTAATCCCAGGCCGAAACCGGGGCGTCCACTGCGGGACGGGATTCAGGTTCCGGCAGGATCACCCAGACACCCGCCGGCAGGACCGCGTGCTGTTCCTGCAGATTCGGATTGAGGCGCCACAGCGCCTCTTCGACCGCATCATCGCAACGACCGGTTTCCCGGTAGAGCAACAGATTCACCGAATCACCGGCCACACTTCGTACTCTACGCATGGATGAACTCCGACAAATCCACGGACCAATTGATGACCATTGCCGTCCCGTCATCGATGACTTCACTTTGGGTTTCCGTCACGCTGTTGATTCGCCAGAAGCCCCAGTGGGTGCCGATGCCGTCGACCATCGGCAACGGCACGCGCAACGCCTGGAGTGCCCGCAGTTCATCGAGCCGTTGCATGGCCACCGCGTACATCGACTTGCCGCTGATCTTCAGCGTCTGCGCCTTCTGCCCGGCCTGCCTGGATTTCGGCTTGCCCATCACCACCTCCAGATCGGTCCAGCCGCCGTCCGACAGGCGAACGATGCCGCTGTAGGCAAAGTTGCGCGACAAGCCGAAGATAAAACTGCCCAGTGCCATTTGCTGACGCATTACACACCTCCATCTGTCAGGGCCGCGTCGCGTCGAGTCGCGAGGGCGTTATGGGTCATCAACGGGACGAACTCACCGTGAAATTGCGCCTGCAACTGCTGCGCGACCACGCTGCGAATCTGCTCGGCACTGTCGGCATTGGGGCAAGTGACCTGGATCGACGGGGCAAAATTGATTGGCGTGTTTTGCGCCTGGGCACTGGTCAGGTCCTTGCTGACCTGTTCCGGCGCGCTGAGCCGATCCACCAGCCCGCCCAGCTTTTCACCGAGCATCGTGCCCAGCCCGGAACCCGCGAAGCTGCCCACCAAACCGCCAATGGCGGTGCCGATAACGGGGAAAACAAGGGTGCCGAGCGCGGCGCCTGCCGCGGCACCCGCATAAGAACCTGCCAACACTCCGGCAGAAGAAACCACGGCTCTGCGGTCACCGCTGGCAATGCCTCGGGCCGCGCGGACACCCGCATTGAGCAATCTCAACGGCGGCGACAACCTGCCTGCTGCAGCCCCGACGCTGGCCACCCTGCCGAACAGCGAAGTGGCACGCGCAGGGCGGGCACCACCGGTCAAACCTCGCGTCTGCGCGTTTGAAGGCACAGGCGTGCGGCGTTGCACTTCGATTTTGGGTGGCGGCAGGTTATTGCGGGGCGTTTTTTTCCTGGGTTTGTTGCGCCCCCTTGCTCTGCCTTCATGATCGGCCTGGGCGTCGTTGCGGTTCGGCCCTGATCCCTTGCCCGCTGTCGGTGGACGGTGTTTTTCACCTTGATGACCAGCGCCATCCGGTTCGTCAATCAGCGTTCCCAAACCAAAAGGGAGTCGCGGCGTACCCCACTTCAGGATCTTTTTCGCCGCGTTGGCGAGCGCTTCGTCGGCCACTTTCGATGCGAGGGCATACACCCCGACAGCGACGGCTGCCAGCCCAGGCCCCAGCACGGGGGTTTGTTCGGCGAACGAGTTGAACCTGTCGAGCGGGGCGGAAAGGTCCGGAGTCGCCACATTGTGCAGCCGCTCCAGACTCGCCGCCATCGGGTTGACCGAAACCGGCGTGGCGCTTCTTTGAGGTTCAGCGGGCGTCGCGGTCGAAACCACGTGTTCTGGTGTCGACGGCCACTGCAGGTACTTTTCAAGCGCTGTTCCTGGCAAGGGCTGCAACGCATTGCCTGCACTTTTATCGCTGGCGGGCAAAGCCATCGGCACGCGCGGCGGTTCAATGGATGGGCGCGGTTCAACCTCGATATTCAGCCGGAACGGCGATTCTCCACTGACGCGAGGCGCCGGCGAAAACGCCTTGAGCTGTGGGCGAGGCGTGAACAACGCTGCCGTCAGCGACTCCAGGACCTTGCCGAGTTCGCCCTGTTGTGCCGTCAACAGGCGAATGTTCAGGCTGGCCGCGTTCAACGCCATGCCGAGCTGGGCCATGGCGCCGGTAAAACCGCTCAAGCCGAAGGGCTCTGAGGTCACACTCAGCGCCGGTAATCCAAAACTGTCGAGCGTTGCCTCGCTCATCGAATACTTAGTGTCTGCCATCCTCCCCTACTCCTCTTTCACACCCAGACGGCTCAGCGCAATCTCGTAGCGGCGCAAGGCCTTGTCGGCGTCCCACTGCAGAATCTCCGCCTCACTTACCGGGTAAATGAGCGGCACGACATCGAGGATCACTTCGATGTCGCGTTCCGAAAGAAGGCCGCCGGTTGGTTTAAAAAATCGTCGATTCGCACCTGCAATTGCGTCCAGTCCGGAACGGTCAGATAGGCCAGGTCGGGGAGCATCAGACCGGTGCAATGGGCGGTGATGAATTCCGCGCGCTCCTTGGCGGTCTTGAGTTTCTTCATCGCCTTGGTGGCGCGCAGCACCGGCATTTCCAGTGTCAGCGACGTCAGGCTGCGACCGGCTGCGGCGAGCGGTTGCAGCAGCGTCACTTCATCCGGTTCGCCTTCGCCCACGGATTGAAGAAAGTGCGAAGCCGGCAAGGTCGACATTTCGTGTACGTAGTGGGCGATGCTCACGTAGTCCGGACGTTTGAGCTGGTCGAGTTCCTTGACCGACAGCCCGGTGGCCAGTTGCGCCAGCTCGAAGAACTGATCGTCTTCGTCCTCGCCGGCGCGGGCCAGGGCTTCTTTTTGTGCGGCATAGAACAGCGGTTTGAGGGTGATCTGTTCGATCTGCGTGCCGTCGTCGGCGGTGATTGGCGACAACAGGACATGAACGGGTGGCGTCCAGGGCATGGGGAGAACTCCTTGGTGACCGGGGTTGGATCCCGGCAAGACAACCCTTGTGGGAGCGAGCCCGCTCGCGATGCGATTTGCCATGCAACAACGCGGTGTCTGATGCACCGCTATCGCGAGGCAGGCTCGCTCCCACAGGGGATGGAGGGTTAAGGCAGCAACACCGCGCGACGGGCATCGCCGAGGATGTCGACGCCGTTGAGCACGAACTTCTGGGTGCGCACGTCGATGTCGATCACCGGGATGCCGTTTTCCAGACGGTTGTAGGTGCGGCAGGACAGCTCCAGCGTGGTGGTGGGTTTTTCGCCCATCTTCAGTTTCGCTTCGGTCAGGGATTTGAGCTTGCCGCCGACGGTGTGATAGGTGAACCAGGTATTGCCATCCTGATCCTGGCCGGCTTCACGCACGTTGAGCAGGATGTCGTCGCCCAGTTTTACCCCCAGGGCCAGCATGACTTCGGCGCCGGCACCCTGCAGGATGAGCGTGGCGCCCAGCACTTTGCCGCTCTTGGCCATTTCCTCGGCGATGAAGCGCCCACCGGCCTGAGCCTCCATGTCGAACTCGATTTTCGGCGGCGTGAACTCTTCCACCGTCGCCGACAACGGCAGGCCTTGCAGCGTGGCCGCGATGGCCTGTCTTACACGGTTGGTAAACATTAGAGAACGTCCTCCAGGAACTGCTCGATGATTTCGTCACGGGCGTTGAGTTGATAGATCATGTGTTCGTTCGGCGCGTAGCGGCCGTAGTCGATGACCACGTACCAGGTGCCGTTCTTGTACTTCTCGACGCTGTTGAGTTCCGGGTGCAGGTAGACGCTGCCTCCCGGAATGGTTTCGTCGGCGACCAGGGTTTGCAGCCAGTCGTTGATGCGCTTGACCTCCTGGTCCATGAACGACTTGGTCAGGTTTTTGGCCATGGCCTTCTGGCCGGCCTTGACCAGCTTGCGGCTGATCGCGTCTTCCAGGCCGACGTAGCTGATGAACTTGCCGGTGATCGAGCGGTTCCCCAGCAGCGAGAAGCCGCCGAGGATGGTGCGGGCGTAGTAGCTGATGCCGTAGCGGTTGAGCAGGTCGCCCTCGGTGGAGGTGTCGAGGATGTTGTATTCCACGACGCGCGACACGTCTTCGGCGAAGGTCACCTGGTTGCCCGGGCTCTCCCATTGCTTGACCTTGGCCAGCGCGGCGATGGCCAGGCTCGAGGGCGCCAGGAATACGTTTTTCTTCGCCGCCCTGGAGTACACCGATGGCATGTTGTGCACCACCAGGCAACGGTCGAAACCCAGCTCCGCGCCGCCCAGTTCCTGGCTGTAGGTGATTTGATCGGCGACCGCGACATCCTTGCCGTCGAGCACCACGCGGGCCTTGATGCGCTTGCCGAACGAGGCGAACTCACCGGCCACGGCCTTGGTGCCGGTGAAGCCCGGCGCGCCGATGATGGTCAGGTCCTCGGGCACGCCGCCCAATGCAGCCAGGCCGAGCTTGCGCCCGGTCAGCGGATCGATGCCGCCGATGACGTTGTTCAGGGTGTCCGCCGGGGTCGCGCCCTCTTCGACGATGACCACGTAGACCGGCACCTTGACCACTTTCAGGATCTGGAACACCGCGTGATACAGCGTGCCCTCCTCGGCCCCCGTCGGGTCGAGCAGCGCCTGGGTGGTGAAGCTGTTGATGCGAAACGGCGCATTGCGCGGAATCAGCGGGTCGGCCTGCGGCGCGGTGCCGACCAGGCCAATGACGTTGTCACCCAGGCCACCCATGGCCTCGGGGGATTCGGTGGCATTGACGGTAATGCCGTTGTGCTCGAAGTTCAAAACCTCAGCCATGGTTATTCAGCCTTCTTGGCAGCGGCTTTTTTCGCCGCGGTGGATGGAGAAGCCGACTCGGCAGCTTCGGTTTTTTTCAGCTCCAGTCGACCGGCCGTGCGCAACGCGCTGGCCTCGACCTCGAGCAGATTCAGCGCCTGGCCGATGCTCGACCAGTGACCACCCCCGACGGGGAATGGGCGCACTACGGTGTACGTTTGGCGTTCTGCCATGGGTGTTTCTCCATGCATGAAAAAGCCCCTTGAAGAAGGGGCTGAGGGGGTGTGAGTGGTGTGCCGGCGGGAAAGAAAACGCCCCGACGGTGCGGGGCGCTCAATCATGTTCAAAGACTGTAACGGGCGGCCATGGATACCTTGCCTGGATCTCCTTGTAACGTGCCACGCCCGATGCGCTTACCACCTCCCATTGATCTTCTCCCATGATTTGCATGCGTTGAGCCTCTGCAAAATAGCGGTCGGAACCGGTCAGTGGCTCGGCATAAGCACGTAAACGCAGGCTTTCAACTCGTTCACGAGTCAAAATCAAGGGCGGATCTGCAGGAAGCGGCACCTTGGAAATGAGTCCTTGATTTATTACCCACTGCCCATCGGTCTCTTGAGTCATTTGCATGTAGAGAGACTCGCTAAGAGGTATCGCCGATTCGGGGATATCGTTTATACCTTCAACCAAATGAGCAGTCCTGACTCCATTCACATCAAACATTGCGTATTTTCTTGGCATTTATGACTCCTTAATGACCTATCACCAGCCAATTGACCGTGAAAGGAACATTGCCGGCGTTACTGACATCATCCCCGCCTACCAACACGGCAGACTTCGAGCCCGCGATCAAATTGGCAAAAGGACCAATCCATCCGCTGTACCAATCGTTTTGTACAGCGGACGCCCAGATGCGGAGGGGAGCATTAGGAAATTCGAACGGTAATACAACGTTCGCTTTTGCGCCTGACGGTGCCGTATTCACAAAGGAACTTTGCCCCCACTGAATCACCAAACCGCCGAGCCATGTCGGGAAGATAACCCCACCATTTGTGGCTTTAAGGATGTAAAAACCCCAGCGCATTTTTTTTGGGGTAACAATTGTGGCGTCATCCAGGCCAGCAGTAATTTGATCGAACGCCGCCACTTGTGCCGTACCCCGCCGGCTCTCGGTTGCCTGAGCAGCAAGAGTAGCCAGCTCCGCAATATCAATATTTCCCTGGTTGATCGGTGCGTTCCAGGCTTTGATGCACCACATGACTGCCAGGTTGCGTGGGCGGGTTTCACTGGCAGTACGGGACGCTCCGTTGACGCCATCCGTGACCGCATCACGAATACGAGCGTAGGAAGGGCCACGTACATCCTTTTTTGTCGCAGGTACGTCAAATCCGTCTTGAAATGTCGTGCCCGATCGCCCGCCATCAACATACCAATAGTCGTGCCAATGACCTTGAAATGCGTCTATCTGGTTACTGCCAATCGCCCGCCCGGCATCCACCCCCCGTCCATGATCCCACCCCCGCAAAAACTCCCCACGGGACTCCGGCAGCCGAAAATTACCCGCCCCTTCTCCCCCGGTATTGAAGGTCGTGCCCAGGAACGCATACAGATCCGGATAGGTCGCAATGCTCTGCACGCTGCCATCAACTTCCAGAAAACCCGGCGGCACCGTCGCCTTGGGAAACGCCACCATCGAGCCCACCGGCAACGCCGAAGCCTGCGCGATCATGGCCTCGATTTCAGCCCTGGTACTTGCCAGTTCGTCAGCGAGGTAACCCATCACCCACGCCCGGGTCGCTTTCACCACGGTGTCGTCGATCAACAAGGTCACGAGCGAGGCGTTGCTGGTCTCGAAAATCGAGCGGATGTAGAACTCCTTGCCCGAACCCGACGTCGCCAGCACCGGCTTGAACGACTCCGGGTATTTGACGATGGCGTAGAGAATGCCGGTGTCGGTCCAGAGCCCGGCTTCCCTCACGTACCAGCCACCCTCTTGCGGTGGGATGGTCACTTCGGCGAGCAGCCAGCTGGGGTTCTTTTCGTCCTGGAACAGGGCGTTGAGCGGCCCGCGCCAGACTTCTCGCTTGAGCGCAGTGGCGGTTGCCGCCGGGTTGTAAACCGCGCCGCCGCCGTCGCCGACCGAAATCTGCGACAACTTGATCGGCACGCCCGCCGCCTTGCAGGCGGTTTCGTAGGCAATTCCTGCATTCGTGAGCAGGGTGTAATAGTCGGCCATTCAGGACCCCTGTGGATAAATAGTGGAGATTTCGACGGTGTAGAGCGCGCCGGCCTTGAAGGCCAGGCCCGACACCTCGAGCCCTTCGAGAACGATGGGATAAACCGTGGTCAGCTCACCGCACACCGTCGCTGCGCCGATGACGTGGTTGCCGAAGGCACTCAGGCCGACCGACACCGACAACAGGTCGCGCTCGCTCTTGGCGTCCGCCAGTCGGCGATCGAGACGGGCATCGATGGCTTCGCTGTAGGGTTGTTCGGTGAACGCCCGGACGTTGAAGCTGTAAGGCTGGCCCGGCGGTGTCTGCTCGTACCAGGCCCGCACTTCGGGATTCAGGCGCAGGCCCCTGGCAGCGTTTTCCAGGGCCTGCCGCGTCCCGGCCTGGCGCGCCGTGGGCCAGGCCAGTTGCACGGTCAGGCGCTTTTCCACTTCGTCTGCCCCTGAATTCCATTCACTGACACCACGGTCTGCCGCGAGGTACGGCAGAAAGGCCAACGGTGTCCCGGTCGGGTTCATCAACTCGGGAAACGGAGGTGCGATGCGGTCAAGCAATACGCCAAAGCCGATATCCAGGGCCTTTTCCAGTGCGGAGCTGTTGGGTGGCAACAGACTTGAGCGAGATTCGTCACTCATAGCGCCAGCACCTCAACCTCGACAGCAGTGCAATACGGCGCCTCGAAAGCCGTGGTGACGATCGGCTCCAGCGGCTCGAGGATTTCCAGTTGAACCGCGCCTGCGCTGTGCAGCGTGTAGTCGATCCAGCTGGGGTCGACTCGCCCTTCCAGGCGATGACAGCTTTGGGCATACGCCTGCAATTGCTGTTGTGCGGCGAGCCTGGTCAGCCCCGAATCCGGGCCGGAGTTGATCCTCGCGACGACGCGGATCCTGTAGTTTTTGATGTGCGCCCCCTGCACCGTGACCCGGTCGGTTTCCGGTCGCACGTCCGGCCGGGCGAAATGCTCGCGCACTCCGTCGAGCAACGCCTCGGAGGCCGAACCATCACCCTCCCGCGCCAGCACCGTAACCATGACCTCGCCTGGGGCCGTGCGGCGTCCATTGCCGTCCTTGACCTGCGCCGCGAAGCCGTCCGGCGCGAAGGTGTAGGTCACCGTGACCTCGCCCGGCGCATGGGTCTCGACCTTCACCACGGGGCGCTCGCCAAGGGTCAACACCTCGCGACGATACTGCATGCGCGACCCGGCAGCCGGCGCATGGGGCGCCAGGTAATAACGCAAACGCGCGTCATCGTCGCTTTCATACAGCGGCGCAATCGGCGGAAACGCCCGGGGATCACCGGGGTCCAGCAGTTGACGCTCAAGCCCCATGTCGGCAAGGCGCGCATCCAGATTGCTGCCGGTCGCCCACCAGGCCAGCATCTGCTTGATCCGGGCGTTGTATTGGCGCTCATGCAGTTGCAGGCGCACGCAAAAGGCTTCGAGCGCCAGGGTCAGCAATTCGCTTTCGTTTTCCAGGCTCGCCTTGAGCTTCACCGCCGTCTGCGCAGACCGGGCGCCGACGTATTCGACGACGAAGCGCTTGAACTCGGCGAGCAGGTCCTCGAAAGCCTCGACGGTGACAATCGAGGGTTCGGCCAGTTGGTTCTGGCCAGGGATCAACATGCTCATGTCACCACCTCGAAGGTTTGCGTGCGGTTGTTCCAGCTACCGGCAAAGCGCAACACCAGCCCGGCGCCCCGGCGACTGGCGACGATGGCCTGCGGCTGAAAATCGCCGATGCCGTTCTGTTCGTTGTAAAAGGCCTGGGCGGCATGGCTCTGGGCGAGGAGCAACAGGTCATCGCCGAGGTTGCGGCCCAGCAGGTCCGGGATCAGCGAGCCATACAGCGGACGCTTCTGCCGCGTGCCCAGGGGGGTGGTCAGCGCCCGGGTGGCGCGCTGCACGAACTGCGGCCAGTCGTCGACCGCCGCCCCGGTGTTTCTATCGATTCCGATCATGGGAGACTCTTCATGCGGTACTGATGACGCGACCCTGGTGATCCACCACCGGGCCGCTCAGGTGCACACCGGAAGCGTCGAGTCGCAAACCGACCGCGCCCAGTTGCAGTTCGATGGCCTCGGGCGTGATCACCAGACTCGCCGGCCCGAGATTCAACTCGAGCGCTTCGCGAGAGCCGTTGAACGCCGCCGGGCCGTTCTTCCAGTGCAAGGCGTGAAGGGCATCGTCGTAGCCGCTTTCCGTGCCGTCCAGGTAGCGGCGACGCGTCAGCGAAGCCTGGGTCGAGACGGGTGGAAACTGGCTGCCGTTGAGCCCGAACAACGCCACCGACTGCGCGCCGCCGTCGCCGCCGCCATGGTTGAGCAACAGGCATTGCTCGCCGACCGAGGGAATGCGCGATTCGCTTTGGGCACCGGCGCTGGGGTTGAAAAAGCGGATCGCCGGGGTCAGCAACTCGCCGTGGCTGACTCTGCAGGTGTTGCTGGCCGCATCGACCTCCTGGCACACGCCGATCCGGCACACACTGTCGGTGCGCCGGTAAAGGTCTTCCAGCTGCGCTTCCATCTCGGCCAGGCGCTCGATGACCGGCCCCAGTTGCTGGCGTAAATACCCGTCGAACATGCCTCAGTCCTCCAGTTCGGTGTATTGATCGGGGTCGTCGATGTTCGAGACCTCCCAGGTCTTGGCGAATTTCGGGATGCCCAGCGGGTCGTCGAGCAGCAGCGCACCGAGGTAGAGCGTCTGGTCGAAGGACAGGGTCCAGGCCGAATAGGCCTGCGCGTCACTGAGGAAAGTCGACGGCAAGGCGTCGATGTTTTGCGGCAGATCGCACTGACCGGACGGCAAGCCCCAGCGGTTATCGGTGATCAACCCTTTGAGTACGCAGGCCAGATCGCACGCGGCCAGGCCTGGATCGGCCAGCGTCGGCGACGTGATGATTTGCAGCGAGATCGTCAGGGCATGGGCGATACGTCCATCAGGGGCACGGCTGGCGCTGGCATTGCGCTCGCAGGCGATCAGGGCCCAGGCCTGGTCGAAGGTGGCGTCGAAGTCCTGGGGACTTGCGACGTTCAAACCCAGGCCCGCCGAGCGCAGGGTTTGAGCGATGGCAAGCAGCAGCCGCGACGGCCTGTCGATGTCGAGGGACATAAGGTGACTTCCTGTGCATAGGTCCAGGCTCCGGCTGCGGGTTCATGCAGCGAAGCGCGGTGGCCGTAACGGCCGATGAATGGGGTTTACTGATCCGGACGGGAGTCCGGCGGCGGTACCTCGCATACGCCGATGCGCCTGGCCGCCCAGCGCTCATACAGGCCGATGGCGACATCCGCGCCCGCCATCGCCGTGAGGCAACCAAAAGCGCCGGCGACCCAGATCGACAGGCCGGCGGCATACAACAGCATGATCGCCGACACCCCGCAGATCATGCAGGCCCCGGAGCGCAAGGCCAGACGCCGCAGCAGCGACCAGCCGCGAGCGCCCTCCTTGTCGGCGCGCCACATTTCGCCGGACACCCCACCGATCAAGGCGAGCACGATGACCAGCCAGATCGGCATGTCCAGCAACGCCAGTTGCTCGTTTGTCATGTCACGCCTCCTTGGGTGATTGATGAATGAAAGGCAGGTGGTGGGTTAAGAAGAAATGTCGTGTGGTAGGCATTCCAAAAAGCCCGGCTTGAACCGGGCTTTTCAGTAATGCGGTCCTTCGCGTTGACCTTTCGGCGCGACTGGCGCGGTACGGGTCCATTCAGATTGTTTTTCCGACCGCGGTCCCTGCCCGCCGGATAACTGCTTCTGGTGCTTTACGCTGCACACCCGGGTCAGTTGCCAACCCTCTGAACCGTTGAGGCCGGTTCATCGCTGCCTGTTGTGGTGGAACTGAAGAGCTTCGTTGCGAGCTGCTTTGTCGAGCGGCTTGAGACGAAGAATATGCATGGATGCATATACAGTCAATGCACAAATGCATTTATTTATGCATTTTAATTGCATGAACGCATGGGAGCCCCGCAGGCAAAGGCGCTGGCGATTTTCTGCAGGCGCAAAAAAACCCGCACGATGGCGGGTTTCATCTGACAGAGGCTGGCCTAACGGGCGTACATGCCCCACCAGAAGACGTGACCGAGGATGACAATTTGCTCTTCCTGCATTTCCTGGAAGCTGTAGTCCTCATCCGGGTGCTCATCGCGATTGAAACTGCGCAGGCGAATGCCGGTTGGCAGGCGATACAGCTGTTTCACCCGCAATTGCCCATTGTGGTTGATGGCATAGAGGTCGCCGTCGACGATATCGCCGATGCCACTCTTGCCGGCGTTGACCCCGACGGTGGCGCCGTCACGCAGCACCGGCAACATGCTGTTGCCGCGTACCGTGACGCATTTGGCCTGATCGAACTGCACGCCGTTGTGACGCAGGCTGCGCTTGCCAAAGCGCAGACTGGCGCGCTCGCTCTCTTCAATGACGAATCTTCCTGATCCCGCCGCCAATTCAACCTCGCGAAGAAAGGGGACCGACACCTCGTCGTCATCGACGGGCGTATCGTCGTCCCACAGACTGATGTCCTTGAGTTCGGCGTGCACTTGATCGCGCCCGGCACCGGCGGCGGATGCCACACCGGCGCGGCCGCGCAACTGGTCGGTGCTCACGGCGAAGTACTCGGCGATCTTCGAGATGTGTTTGTCCGAAGGGTCGACAATCTTGCCGCTGAGGATTCGCGAGAGGGTGGATTGAGGCACGCCGGTGCGACGGTGAAGCTCCGTGGGGGAGATCCCGTGCTGATCGAGCAGCGCTCTGAGGACGGTAGAAACATTGCGTTTTTGCATATCGCGCATAGTGCTTGATCTTTTTTGCGAAGACAAATGCTGTTTTGCATAAACCGTGCATGGACAGTGGAAATGTTTCCCGGGGCTTTCATGCCTGCGTCAGGCGGACCGCCCATGGTAACCTTGCGCCCATCGCGGAAAAGCCGGGTCAATGCCCCTCCTTTGCCCTACACCTTTCAACGAATCTGCCTGATATCCGATGAATAAAGCACTGTCCGATCTGTCCTCGCACACGCCGATGATGCAGCAATACTGGCGCCTGAAGAACCAGCACCCTGACCAGCTGATGTTCTATCGCATGGGTGACTTCTACGAAATCTTCTATGAAGACGCAAAGAAGGCCGCCAAGTTGCTGGACATCACCCTGACCGCCCGCGGGCAGTCGGCGGGCCAGGCGATTCCGATGTGCGGGATTCCTTACCACGCCGCAGAAGGTTACCTGGCGAAACTGGTCAAGCTCGGCGAATCGGTGGTGATCTGTGAGCAGGTCGGCGATCCGGCGACCAGCAAAGGGCCGGTCGAACGCCAGGTGGTGCGCATCATCACGCCGGGTACGGTCAGTGACGAAGCGCTGCTCGACGAGCGCCGGGATAACCTGATCGCCGCCGTATTGGGCGACGAGCGCCTGTTTGGTCTGGCGGTGCTGGACATCACCAGCGGCAACTTCACCGTGCTGGAGATCAAGGGCTGGGAAAACCTGCTGGCGGAGCTGGAGCGGATCAACCCGGTGGAGCTGATGATCCCGGATGATTGGCCCAAGGATCTGCCAGCGGAAAAACGTCGTGGGGTCCGTCGCCGTGCACCGTGGGATTTCGAGCGCGACTCGGCGCTGAAAAGCCTCTGCCAGCAGTTTTCCACCCAGGACCTCAAGGGCTTCGGTTGCGAGAACCTGACCCTGGCCATCGGCGCCGCCGGTTGCCTGCTCAGCTATGCCAAGGAAACCCAGCGCACCGCCCTGCCCCACTTGCGCAGCCTGCGCCATGAACGCCTGGACGACACCGTGGTGCTGGATGGCGCGAGCCGTCGCAACCTGGAACTGGACACCAACCTGGCCGGCGGTCGCGACAATACGCTGCAATCGGTGGTCGATCGCTGCCAGACCGCCATGGGCAGCCGCTTGCTGACCCGCTGGTTGAATCGCCCGTTGCGCGACCTGAGCGCGCTGCTGGCGCGCCAGACCTCGATTACCTGCCTGCTCGACGGCTACCGTTTCGAAAAACTGCAGCCACAGCTCAAGGAAATCGGTGACATCGAGCGGATCCTCGCCCGCATCGGCTTGCGCAATGCCCGCCCCCGCGACCTGGCCCGCCTGCGCGACGCCCTCGGCGCCCTGCCCGAACTGCAACGGGCGATGGCCGAGCTGGAAACGCCGCACATCATTCAACTGGCGAAAACCACCAGCACCTACCCGGAACTGGCGGCTTTGCTGGAAAAAGCCATCATCGACAACCCGCCTGCGGTCATCCGTGACGGCGGCGTGTTGAAAACCGGCTACGACAGCGAACTCGACGAGTTGCAATCGCTCAGCGAGAACGCCGGGCAATTCCTGATCGACCTGGAAGCGCGGGAAAAGGCGCGCACCGGCCTGTCGCACCTGAAAGTCGGCTATAACCGCATTCACGGCTACTTCATCGAACTGCCGAGCAAGCAAGCCGAGTCGGCACCGGCTGACTACATCCGGCGCCAGACACTCAAAGGTGCCGAGCGTTTTATCACGCCGGAGCTCAAGGCCTTCGAAGACAAGGCGCTGTCGGCCAAGAGCCGCGCCCTGGCCCGGGAGAAAATGCTCTACGAAGCACTGCTCGAAGACCTGATCGCCCAGTTGCCGCCGCTGCAGGACACCGCCGCCGCTCTGGCCGAGCTGGACGTGCTGAGCAACCTCGCCGAACGTGCACTCAACCTTGACCTCAACTGCCCGCGCTTTGTCGACGAACCCTGCATGCGCATCAGCCAGGGCCGCCACCCGGTGGTCGAGCAGGTGCTGACCACGCCGTTCGTGGCCAACGACCTGAGCCTGGACGACAACACGCGCATGCTGGTGATCACCGGTCCGAACATGGGCGGTAAATCCACCTACATGCGCCAGACTGCATTGATCGTGCTGCTGGCCCATATCGGCAGTTTCGTGCCGGCGGCCAGTTGCGAATTGTCGCTGGTGGACCGGATCTTTACCCGGATCGGCTCCAGCGACGACCTGGCCGGCGGACGCTCGACCTTCATGGTCGAAATGAGCGAAACCGCGAACATCCTGCACAACGCCACCGAACGCAGCCTGGTGCTGATGGACGAAGTCGGTCGCGGCACCAGCACCTTCGACGGCCTGTCCCTGGCCTGGGCTGCGGCAGAACGTCTCGCCCATCTGCGCGCCTACACCCTGTTCGCCACCCACTATTTTGAACTGACGGTACTGCCGGAAGCCCAGCCGCTGGTGGCCAACGTGCACCTCAACGCCACCGAGCACAACGAGCGCATCGTGTTCCTGCACCACGTGCTGCCAGGACCTGCCAGCCAGAGCTATGGGCTGGCTGTGGCCCAGCTGGCCGGGGTGCCGAGCGAAGTGATCGTGCGTGCCCGCGAGCACCTGGGTCGACTGGAAGCGACCGCACTGCCCCATGAAGTGCCCAAGCCGGCCAAGGGCAAGCAGGCCGCTCCGCAGCAGAGCGACCTGTTCGCCAGCCTGCCGCACCCGGTCCTGGATGAGCTGGCCAAGCTCGACCTGGATGACCTGACACCGCGTCGCGCACTTGAAATGCTCTATACACTGAAAACACGGATCTAACGCAATTTGCCTCCAAGCTGTTAGAATCTCGCGCGGTTCGGGATGCTGCAGGCTAATAGCCTGGCCTGCAGACTATCGCTCCCGAACCTGGCGACCCCACCGTGAAGGGGCTCCGCTGCCGCCGCCTGAGGAGAGAATTAGAAATGACCTTCGTCGTCACCGACAACTGCATCAAGTGCAAGTACACCGACTGCGTAGAAGTCTGTCCGGTGGACTGCTTTTACGAAGGCCCGAACTTCCTGGTGATTCACCCGGATGAGTGCATCGACTGCGCACTGTGCGAGCCAGAATGCCCTGCCGTGGCCATCTTCTCCGAAGATGAAGTCCCGGAAGACATGCAGGAATTCATTGCGCTGAACGTTGAACTGGCCGAAATCTGGCCGAACATCACCGAGAAAAAGGATTCGTTGCCCGATGCCGAAGAGTGGGATGGCGTCAAAGGCAAGATCAAAGACCTCGAACGCTGATCACCCCCGCGTTCCCGAAAAGGCCCCTTGCGGGCCTTTTTGCTTTTCTGCAGGCAAAAAAAAGGGGCGGTTTGACCCGCCCACATTTTTTCCCTATTCCCTGTGTTCCTTTTCATCATCCTGATGAATCGCATCCTGCAATGTCCTTTCCCCTCATCCTTGAAGGGCGCGTCAGTCCGTCGACACAGGGCTGATACTAGAGCGTTCCCCGACGAGCGCAACGGGGCCTCAAAGACTTAACCGGGCCGCTCGATGCTGAGCGATATTTGAAATTCCCCCAACATTCAATTAGATAGATCTTGGACGAGGCCCCGTTAGCCTCCCGCCAGGGTGTAAAAATAACGAACACTTACGAGAGAGTAAGCGAACACTTACACGGCGACACCACAAACCTGAGGTGATGACCGAGTGACTGCCCGTTATGAACAACCGGTGGGCGCGAGCCAGCTTGCGATGACGACTGAGCAGCCAGCCTCGGTGAAAACTGACCCGCCGCTAACGCAAGCAGGCTCGCTCAGGGGCCCATGAAAAAGCCCCGAACCAGTCGGGGCTTTTCTGTCTGACAGCTCAAGCGACTCGCTTATTGAAACAGCGACTCGCTCGACAGGCCATTCTTCTCCAGGATCTCCCGAAGACGCTTCAAGCCTTCAACCTGTATCTGCCGGACCCGTTCACGGGTCAGGCCAATTTCCAGGCCCACGTCTTCAAGGGTGCTGCTCTCATGGCCACGCAACCCGAAACGGCGTATCACCACTTCGCGTTGCTTGTCGGTCAACTCCGAGAGCCATTGATCGATGCTCTGGGACAGGTCGTCATCCTGCAACAGTTCGCACGGATCGGTCGGGCGGTCATCGGTCAGGGTGTCCAGCAGGGTTTTATCCGAATCAGGACCCAGCGAGACGTCTACCGAAGAAACCCGCTCATTCAAGCCGAGCATGCGCTTGACCTCTCCCACCGGTTTTTCCAGCAGGTTGGCGATTTCTTCGGGTGAGGGTTCATGATCGAGTTTTTGCGTCAGCTCCCGTGCGGCCCGCAGGTACACGTTGAGTTCCTTGACCACATGGATCGGCAACCGGATGGTCCGGGTCTGATTCATGATCGCGCGCTCGATGGTCTGACGAATCCACCAGGTTGCGTAGGTCGAAAAGCGGAAGCCACGTTCAGGGTCGAACTTCTCCACCGCCCGGATCAGTCCGAGGTTGCCCTCTTCGATCAGGTCCAGCAGCGACAAGCCACGATTGACGTAACGACGGGCGATTTTCACCACCAGCCGCAGGTTGCTTTCAATCATGCGTTTGCGCCCCGCCGGATCACCACTCTGCGACAAGCGAGCAAAGTGAACTTCTTCTTCGGGGGACAGGAGAGGAGAAAAACCGATTTCATTGAGATACAGCTGCGTGGCATCGAGTGCACGCGTGTAATCAATGTACTTGTGTTGTTTTAACGATGCGGAGTGTTTGGATTTGGCACGAACGGAAGGTGGAGCCGCCCCTTCATCATTCGACATCGAATCCGTACCGATGCCGGTCTCCATCAGGAGAACCTCATCGTCGATGTCAAACTCCGGCACTTCTTTACTGAGAGCCATTGTTATAGTCCTTTGGTGAGTTCGACCTCAAGCTCGAGCGGCGCCTTTATCCTTGGCAACGCTGGAGCCTGTTCCCTCTACGTGACGGAACAGGCTGACAACAAATCAACGACGTGGCAGGAACTGCAGCGGATCTACTGGCTTACCTTGTCGGCGAATCTCAAAATGCAGTTTCACCCGGTCCGTACCCGTTGACCCCATTTCGGCAATTGTCTGTCCGACCTTGACCTGCTGCCCCTCCCGAACCAACAGCCTGCGGTTGTGACCGTAGGCACTGACGTAGGTATCGCTGTGTTTGATGATGACCAATTCGCCGTAGCCCCTTAAGCCACTCCCGGCGTATACCACCGTCCCATCAGACGCAGCTAAAACAGGCTGTCCCAAATCTCCGGCGATATCAATTCCTTTATTCAAACTACCGTTTGAAGAGAATTTTCCAATCAAAATGCCATTAGAAGGCCACCCCCAGCCCGTCGGGGCCGGACCCGGAGCCGGGGTTGGAGCCGGCGCAGGCTTGTTGGCGACGGACGGTGCAACCACCGTTGTGGTGGTGGTCGCGCCATTTGGCTGGCGTCGAATGACCGTGGTTTTACTGGAAGACGACGGTGCCGAATCGGCCGTCGCAGCAACCGGCGCCGGCGTTGAACCGGTGCGGCCGTCAAAGCGAATCGTCTGACCCGGGTGAATCGTGTAGGGCGCAGGGATGTTGTTGCGCGCGGCCAGGGCCTTGTAGTCCCAGCCGTAGCGAAAAGCGATCGAGAACAGGGTGTCTTTCGGTCGAACCACGTACTGCCCGGTGGTCACAGCCGGCCGTTGGGCCACGGCATTGTTGCGATCGACGACGCGGACATCGCTCGATTTGTTGCTGGAACAACCGACCAGCAAGGTACTCAAGACAAGGCCAGTCACCAGGCGCTGAAAGCTCGTTGTACCCATACGCTGCGCAATGACTGTGAGACTCACCCGCCGCTCCCTTTGTGGTGGCTGAAATGTTGGATTGCCGTGCTCCGGCATGAAGTGTCGCAAGTATAACGGGCCGTGCAGGCTTTACCTTCAATGAAGCGAGATGACCCGGCGCACACGTTTGCTGCCTGACGTTGAATCCCGTTTAACCGATCGATGCCGCTGTAAGACAGAAGCAATCGGAGAGAATTCAGCACGCCTGCATAAATGCTCAGGCCAGGGGCCCGTTGAGCAATGGCACAAACCGTACCGCCCCCAGCACCCGCCGGGAAAACCCGTGCTCCTCGCGGATGATCAGCATCAGTTGCTGAACTTCGCCCGACCCGACAGGAATCACCAACCGCCCGCCCGGGGCCAGTTGATCGAGCAACGCCTGCGGTACATCGGTGGCCACCGCCGTCACGATGATGCCGTTGTACGGCGCCAGCGCCGGCCAGCCTTCCCAGCCATCGCCCCAACGGAAGACCACGTTGCGCAAGTTGAGATCGACCAGGCGCTCCTTGGCACGGTCCTGCAAAACCTTGATGCGCTCGACGGAAAACACCCGCTCGACCAGCTGTGACAGGATCGCCGTCTGATAACCCGAACCTGTGCCGATCTCCATGACCTTGTCCAGCGGCCCGGCCTCCAGCAACAGCTCGCTCATGCGGGCCACCATGTAAGGCTGGGAGATCGTCTGGTTGTTGCCGATCGGCAACGCCGTGTCTTCATAGGCGCGGTGCGCCAGCGCCTCGTCGACGAACAGGTGACGCGGCGTGCGGCGGATCACTTCCAGCACCTTGGCGTTGCAGATGCCTTCTTCGTACAACCGCTGGATCAGGCGCTCGCGTGTGCGTTGCGAAGTCATGCCGATACCCCGGTGCATCGGGTCTTGTTCACGAGCCATCAGTGCAGTCCCTCCAGCCAGCCATCGAGGCTTCGGAAGGCATCGTTGAAGGTGCGATCCAGTTGCAAGGGCGTGATGGACACATAGCCCTGCATCACTGCATGGAAATCCGTGCCGGCACCGCCATCCTCGGCGTCTCCGGCTGCGGCGATCCAGTAACCGGACTTGCCGCGCGGGTCGACGACTTTCATCGGCGCCGCTGCACGAGCGCGATGACCGAGACGGGTCAACTGGATCCCACGGATATGGTCCAGTGGCAAATTGGGAATGTTCACGTTCAGTACCGTGCGCGCAGGCAGGTCAAGAGCGGCGTGGGCCTGCACCAGCTTGCGCGCGAAGTAAGCGGCCGTTGGAAGATTTTCGACCTGTCGCGAAACCAGCGAAAAGGCAAACGAGGGGCGCTCCAGGAATCGCCCCTCGAGGGCCGCAGCTACCGTGCCGGAATACAACACGTCATCACCCAGGTTGGCGCCCAGATTGATGCCGGAAACCACCATGTCCGGCTCGCGCTCCAGCAGGCCGTTGAGGCCCAGGTGCACGCAGTCGGTCGGCGTGCCATTGAGGCTGATAAAGCCGTTGGCCAATGTTTGCGGGTGCAACGGACGATCCAGCGTCAGCGAACTGCTGGCGCCGCTTTTGTCCTGGTCAGGGGCGATAACCACGCATTCGGTGTAATCCGCCAGCGCAGCATAAAGCGCGGCGAGACCGGGTGCGGTTACCCCATCGTCGTTAGAAATCAGAATACGCATGGGCTGTCCGTCTGCCCTCCCGGCACCAGATCGACGAGTTCACGCACCAATACGGTGGCGAAGCATCCGGCCGGCAGGACGAATTCCAGTTGCAGAATGTCAGGCTCGGGATAATGCCACGTCAACCCGCCAATGGGCAGCCGCAGGATGCGACGTTCGTGGCTCATACCAGCGTTAATCAACCAATCGCGCAGATCCGCTTCGCGCGCCGCGACGGCTTGTTCCAGTTCATGGACAGCGCCCGTCGCCGGCGAGTCACCTTCGCCCCACTGTGGGCCGGTCGGGTGCAGGTCGAGAATGGCCAGGCGCGGGTCGCTGCACTCGGCTTCACCGGCCGGAAAGAAACTGCGGCTGTCGGTGAACGCCAGCAGGTCGCCAACCTGCGCCTGCTGCCAGGTGCCATCGACCACCCGCGCCGCCAGCACCTGGTTGAACAGAAAACTGCGGGCTGCCGAGAGCAGGCGCGAACGGACGTTGCGTTGCTCCGGCAACGCCTTGCGCGCCGCCCAGGCACGGGCGTCGACCACGTTGCCGCCGTCGAAGCCAAACCGCTGGGCACCGAAGTAATTGGGAATGCCCTGTTTGGCGATCCGTTGCAGGCGCTCTTCAAGGGCGGCCTTGTCGCCAACGAATTGCGTCAGGCGCAAGGTGAAGCCGTTGGCCGAATGCGCGCCGCGCTGCAGCTTGCGTTTGTGCCGGCGGGTCGAGAGAACTTTCAGGGTATCGTTTTCGGCCGCCGACAAATCAGGGTCGGCCTTGCCCGGCAGTTGCACGCTGAACCATTGGCGCGTCAGCGCCTGACGGTCCTTCAGCCCGGCGTAGCTGACCGTACGCAAGGGCACACCGGCCGCCTTGGCAATGCGCCGTGCCGCCTCTTCGGTGTTCAGACCGCGCTTTTCCACCCAGATCCACAGGTGTTCACCGTCACCACTGAGGGGAATGTCGAGGACTTCATCGACCTGGAAATCCTCGGCGATGGCTTTCAACACCGCGGTGCCCAGGGCGTCGCCATAGGCCCGGGGGCCGAGCAATTGCAGTTCGTTCATGCGCGCAGCAACAAAGCAACGGAGTGCACGGCAATGCCCTCCTCACGACCGACGAAGCCGAGTTTTTCAGTGGTGGTCGCCTTCACGTTCACTTGATCCAGCTCGACCTGAAGGTCTGCCGCAATCAGGGCGCGCATCGATTCGATATGCGGGGCCATTTTCGGCGCCTGGGCGACGATGGTGTTGTCGACGTTGCCCACTTTCCAGCCCTTGGCCTGGACCAATGCGACAACGTGCCGCAACAGCACGCGGCTGTCGGCCCCCTTGAAGGTCGGATCGGTGTCGGGGAAATGCTTGCCGATATCGCCCAGCGCCGCGGCGCCGAGCAAGGCATCGCTCAAGGCGTGCAGCAGGACGTCACCGTCGGAGTGAGCGAGCAGACCGAAGCCGTGTGCGATACGCACGCCGCCCAGTGTAATGAAATCGCCTTCAGCGAAACGGTGCACATCATAGCCGTGGCCAATACGCATAAAAAAAACGCCCCGATTTTTGTCAGGGCGTGATTCTACCTGCTTTGTCAGACATTAGGCGCCTAGAGCGCGCCCATGATGTTGCAAGTGGTCGTCGATGAAACTGGCGATGAAGAAATAGCTGTGGTCGTAGCCCGGTTGCAGACGCAGCGTCAGCGGATGTCCAGCCAGCTTCGCCGCCTGCTGGAGGGCTTCGGGCTTGAGCTGGGTGGCCAGGAAATCGTCGCGATCACCCTGGTCGACCAGCAGTGGCAGCTTCTCGTCGGCTTCGGCAATCAACGCACAGGCATCCCATTCACGCCACTTCGAGCGGTCTTCACCCAGGTAGCGGGAAAAGGCCTTCTGGCCCCAGGGACAATCCATCGGATTATTGATCGGCGAGAACGCCGATACCGACCGATAACGCCCCGGATTGCGCAACGCACACACCAACGCGCCGTGGCCGCCCATGGAGTGGCCGCTGATCCCGCGCTTGTCGGAGGCCGGGAAATGGGCCTCGACCAGTGCCGGCAATTCCTGCACGACATAGTCGTGCATCCGATAGTGGCGCGACCAGGGTTCCTGCGTGGCATTGAGATAGAACCCGGCGCCCAGGCCAAAGTCCCAGGCGCCGTCCGGATCACCCGGCACATCGGCGCCACGCGGACTGGTGTCCGGCGCGACGATGATCAGACCCAGTTCGGCCGCCATGCGCATGGCGCCGGCCTTCTGCATGAAGTTTTCGTCAGTGCAGGTCAGGCCCGACAACCAGTACAACACGGGCAGCTTGCCGCCCTGCTCCGCTTGCGGAGGCAGGTACACGGCAAACACCATGTCGCAGCCGAGGGTTTCCGAGCGATGGCGATAACGCTTGTGCCAGCCGCCGAAGCTTTTCTGGCAGGAGATATTTTCCAGGCTCATGGCAAACCTCAGAAATGGATGACGGTACGGATGCTTTTTCCTTCGTGCATCAGGTCGAACGCCTTGTTGATATCTTCCAGGCCCATGGTGTGGGTAATGAAGGTATCCAGCGGGATCTCGCCGGTTTCGGCCATCTCCACGTAGCTAGGCAATTCGGTACGGCCACGCACGCCGCCGAACGCCGAACCGCGCCATACGCGACCGGTCACCAGCTGGAACGGACGGGTGGAAATCTCCTGGCCAGCACCGGCCACGCCGATGATCACCGACTCGCCCCACCCCTTGTGGCAGCACTCGAGCGCGGCGCGCATCAATTGGACATTGCCGATGCACTCGAAGGAAAAGTCGACGCCGCCGTCAGTCATGTCGACGATGACTTCCTGGATCGGACGGTCGAAGTCCTTGGGGTTTACACAATCGGTTGCACCCAGTTGTTTGGCGATTTCGAACTTGGCCGGGTTGATGTCGATGGCGATGATACGCGCCGCCTTGGCCTTGACCGCGCCGATCACGGCCGACAGACCGATGCCGCCGAGGCCGAAAATGGCCACGGTGTCACCGGGTTTCACCTTGGCGGTGTTCAATACCGCACCGATGCCGGTAGTGACGCCGCAGCCCAGCAGGCAGACCTTTTCCAGGGGCGCTTCCTTGGCAATCTTGGCCACGGAAATTTCCGGCAGCACGGTGTATTCGGAGAAGGTCGACGTGCCCATGTAATGGAAAATCGTCTCGCCCTTGTAGGAAAAACGCGAAGTGCCATCCGGCATCAAGCCTTTGCCCTGGGTGGAACGAATCGCCTGGCACAGGTTGGTTTTGCCCGACAGGCAGAATTTGCATTGGCGGCATTCCGGGGTGTACAGCGGAATCACATGGTCGCCAACGGCGACGGAGGTCACGCCCTCGCCAATGGCCTCGACCACCGCACCACCTTCATGGCCGAGAATCGACGGGAAGATGCCTTCAGGATCAGCACCGGACAGGGTGTAGGCATCGGTATGGCAGACACCGGAGGCCACGACACGCAGCAACACCTCACCGGCCTTGGGCAGGGCGACATCGACTTCAACGATTTCAAGGGGCTTCTTGGCCTCGAAGGCAACAGCGGCGCGCGACTTGATCATGGGAATTCTCCAACGAATAAAAACGAGACAGGGAGTGTAATACAGCGCATCACAGTGAATAATCAGGGCAAAAGCAAAACATTATTGCCACACAGGGACAATCCCGATGTCTGAGAATCGCTGGGAGGGCATAGACGAGTTCGTTGCCGTTGCCGAATGCAGCCAGTTCACGGCGGCGGCGCAAAGACTGGGCGTGTCTTCCTCCCATATCAGTCGCCAGATCGTTCGCCTCGAAGAGCGGCTGCAAACACGACTGCTGTATCGCAGCACCCGCCGGGTCACGCTGACCGAGGCCGGGCAAACCTTCCTGCAGCACTGCCAGCGCTTGCAGGATGGGCGCGAAGAAGCGCTGCGCGCGGTCGGCGACCTGACCAGCGAGCCCAAGGGCATGCTGCGCATGACTTGCGCCGTGGCCTACGGCGAACGCTTCATCGTTCCTCTGGTGACGCGGTTCATGGGGCTCTATCCGCAACTGCGCATCGACATCGAGCTGAGCAATCGCCAGCTCGATCTTGTGCATGAAGGGCTGGACCTGGCGATCCGCCTCGGTCGATTACAGGATTCGCGACTGGTGGCGATGCGACTGGCGCCGCGGCGCATGTATCTGTGCGCCTCGCCGTCCTACGTGGAACGCTATGGCCGTCCGCACAGCCTGTCGGAATTAAGCCGCCACAACTGTTTGATCGGCAGTTCGGACCTCTGGCAACTGGAACAGAACGGTCGGGAGTTTTCCCAGCGTGTACAGGGAAACTGGCGCTGCAACAGTGGGCAAGCGGTGCTGGATGCGGCTTTGCAGGGTGTGGGGTTGTGTCAGTTGCCGGACTATTACGTGCTCGAACACCTCAAGAGTGGCGCCCTGATTCCGCTGCTTGAAGCGCATCAGCCGCCCAATACGGCGGTGTGGGCGCTGTACCCGCAGCAACGGCATTTGTCGCCGAAGGTGCGCAAGCTGGTGGATTATTTGAAGGAGGGATTGGCTGAGCGGCCGGAGTACAGGAATTAGCGGTGTGTCAGCAAAGTATCCGGCTGTCTGGTCTGCCGCTTTCGCGAGCAAGCCCGCTCCCACAGGGAATCTTCAGCAATACAGATTATGTATACAAAGATCCAATGTGGGAGCGGGCTTGCTCGCGAAAGCAATCTGACAGACGCCGGAGTAATCAGCGGCGATTGGCCCAACGCTGGCGCAACCACTCCAGGTCCTCGGGACGAGTGACCTTGAGGTTATCGGAACGGCCTTCGATCAGGCGCGGTGCCTGCCCTGCCCATTCCATGGCCGACGCCTCATCGGTGATCACGGCGTCTGCCACCAGACTGTCGGCCAAAGCCCGATGCAACGCACCCAGACGAAACATCTGCGGCGTATACGCTTGCCAGATCACACTGCGATCCACGGTTTCAACCACGCGACCCTGCTTGTCGACGCGCTTGAGCGTATCGCGAGCGGGAACCGCCAGCAGACCACCGACCGGATCTTCAGACAGTTCGAACAACAACTTGTCCAGGTCATCCCGGCTCAGATTGGGCCGCGCCGCATCGTGCACCAGCACCCAGTCCTCATCGTCGGCCCCCAGGGCATGCAGATGCAGCAAGGCATTGAGCACGGACCCGGAACGCTCGGCGCCGCCCTCGACGCGTTGAATGCGCGAATCGCCGGCACACGCCAGGTTGGGCCAGTAAGGATCGTCAACAGCAAGACTGACCACCAGCCCCTTGAGGGCAGGATGATCGAGAAAACAGCCGAGGCTGTGTTCGAGAATGGTGCGCCCGCCCAATTGCAGATATTGCTTGGGACGGTCTGCGGCCATACGGGCACCGACGCCCGCGGCGGGAATCACGGCCCAGAAGGCCGGCAACGCGGTGTTCATTGGGCCAACTGGTAAAGGGTTTCACCGTCCTTGACCATGCCCAGCTCATGGCGAGCCCGCTCTTCAACGGTCTCCATGCCCTTTTTCAACTCACTGACTTCGGCGTCCATCACCCGATTGCGCTCCAGCAATCCTTCGTTCTCAGCGTGCTGATCCGCGATCTGCTGAGTCAGCTCGGCCACTTGCGCCAGGCTGCCATTACCCACCCACAGGCGGTATTGCAGGCCAGCCAGCAGCAAAAGCAGGACGAGGAACAACCAATTGGGACTGCGCATCGAATATCGGGTATCCAGTGAAAAAAGACAGCCATGCCAAAACTGTGAACGGCTGATAGCACGAAGCCTGGAAGAACCAGGCTTGTGCTCTCAAGGCATCAGATTAGTGGTAAATCCATCGCTGTCGCGATTTTTCCGACACAATCCGCTGCTTTTTTTATCAGCCAACGATCAGCCGCGGAACTCGCTGCGGCCATTGTATTTGGCTTTGCCGTTCAACTGCTCTTCGATACGCAGCAGTTGGTTGTACTTGGAAACGCGATCGGAACGGCACAGGGAGCCGGTCTTGATCTGGCCAGCCGAAGTGCCCACGGCCAGGTCGGCAATGGTCGAATCTTCGGTTTCGCCGGAGCGGTGCGAGATCACGGCAGTGTAGCCCGCAGCCTTGGCCATCTGAATGGCTTCCAGGGTTTCGGTCAGGGTGCCGATCTGGTTGAACTTGATCAGGATCGAGTTGGCGATCTTCTTGTCGATGCCTTCTTTCAAAATCTTGGTATTGGTCACGAACAGGTCGTCGCCAACCAGCTGGGTCTTCTCGCCGATCTTGTCGGTGAGGATCTTCCAGCCAGCCCAATCGGACTCGTCCAGGCCGTCTTCGATGGAGATGATCGGGTAACGCTCGGTCAGGCCCTTGAGGTAGTCGGCGAAACCTTCAGCGGTGAACACCTGGCCTTCGCCGGACAGGTTGTACTTGCCGTCTTCGTAGAATTCGCTGGCAGCGCAGTCCAGGGCCAGGGTCACGTCGGTGCCCAGCGTGTAACCGGCGTTGGCCACGGCTTCGGAGATCACTTTCAACGCGTCTTCGTTGGACGCCAGGTTAGGCGCAAAACCACCTTCGTCACCCACCGCTGTGCTCAGGCCACGGGCCTTCAGCACGGCTTTGAGGTGGTGGAAAATCTCGGTGCCCATGCGCAGGCCTTCCGAGAAGGACTTGGCGCCCACCGGCTGAACCATGAACTCCTGGATGTCGACGTTGTTATCGGCGTGCTCGCCACCGTTGATGATGTTCATCATCGGAACCGGCATCGAGTAAACACCCGGGGTGCCGTTCAGGTTGGCGATGTGCGCGTACAGGGGCAGATCCTGGTCCTGTGCTGCTGCCTTGGCCGCAGCCAGGGAGACGGCGAGGATCGCGTTGGCGCCCAGGGTGGCTTTGTTGTCGGTACCGTCGAGCTTGATCATCGCCAGGTCCAGCGCTTTCTGGTCGCTTGGATCGGTGCCTTTCAACAGGTCGCGGATCGGGCCGTTGATGTTGGCAACGGCTTTCAGGACGCCTTTGCCCAGGTAACGGCTCTTGTCGCCATCACGCAGCTCGAGCGCTTCGCGCGAGCCAGTGGAAGCACCGGACGGCGCACAGGCGCTGCCGATGATGCCGTTGTCGAGAAGCACGTCCGCTTCGACGGTGGGGTTGCCACGGGAGTCGAGAACTTCACGACCTTTGATGTCGACGATTTTAGCCATTGTTGTAACCACTCCAAAGTTGACGAAAACGACGCAGCTAGAGGAAAACTCTTATCGTCGGCAAGTGAGGTGCAGCGGGGCAGACTTGCGGACGATAAAGCCCAGGCCCGAGGGCCTGAGCGACAAATCGTGCGGTACTTTACCGGAGAAATGAGGATTACGCGGTTTCTACCGTCGGAAAACTCTTCACCAGTTCGTCCAAAGCCTTGAGCTGGGCCAGGAATGGCTCCAGTTTGTCCAGACGCAAGGCGCAAGGACCGTCGCATTTGGCGTTGTCCGGGTCAGGATGCGCTTCGAGGAACAGGCCTGCCAGCGACTGACTCATGCCGGCCTTGGCCAGGTCGGTGACCTGGGCACGACGACCGCCAGCGGAATCGGAGCGACCACCGGGCATTTGCAGCGAGTGGGTCACGTCGAAGAACACCGGGTATTCGAACTGCTTCATGATGCCGAAGCCAAGCATATCGACGACCAGGTTGTTGTAGCCAAAGCTCGAACCGCGCTCGCAGAGGATCAACTGATCGTTACCCGCTTCCACGCATTTGTTCAGGATGTGTTTCATTTCCTGAGGGGCAAGGAACTGGGCTTTCTTGATGTTGATCACCGCGCCGGTCCTGGCCATCGCGACCACCAGGTCGGTCTGGCGCGACAGGAAGGCCGGCAACTGGATGATGTCGCAGACTTCAGCGACGGCCGCCGCCTGTTCTGGCTCGTGGACGTCGGTGATGATCGGCACGCCGAAGGCTTGCTTGATGTCCTGGAAAATCCGCATGCCCTCTTCCAGGCCGGGGCCACGGTAAGAGGTCACGGAGGAGCGGTTGGCCTTGTCGAAGCTGGCCTTGAATACGTAAGGGATACCGAGCTTGGCGGTCACCTTCACGTACTCTTCGCAGACCTGCATCGCCATGTCGCGGCTTTCCAGCACGTTCATGCCACCGAACAGCACCATTGGCTTGTCGTTGGCAATCTCGATATCGCCTACACGGATGATCTTCTGCGCCATAAGGTTCAAGCCTTCTTCTGGTGTTGAGCCAAAGCTGCCTTGACGAAACCGCTGAACAACGGATGACCGTCACGTGGCGTCGAGGTGAACTCGGGGTGGAACTGGCAAGCGACGAACCATGGATGATCCGGAGCTTCGACCACTTCAACCAGTGCGCCGTCGCCGGAACGGCCGGAGATTTTCAGCCCGGCTTCCATGATTTGCGGCAGCAGGTTGTTGTTCACTTCGTAGCGGTGACGGTGACGCTCGACGATCACGTCCTTGCCGTAGCAGTCGTGAACCTTGGAACCGGCTTCGAGCAGGCAGTCCTGTGCGCCGAGGCGCATGGTGCCGCCCAGGTCGGACGATTCGGTACGGGTTTCGACGGCGCCGGTGGCGTCTTCCCACTCGGTGATCAGGCCCACGACCGGATGGCCGCTGGCACGATCGAACTCGGTGGAGTTGGCGTCTTTCCAGCCCATGACGTTACGGGCGAACTCGATGACCGCCACTTGCATGCCCAGGCAGATGCCCAGGTACGGCACCTTGTTTTCACGAGCGTACTGAACGGCAGTGATCTTGCCTTCCACGCCGCGCAGGCCGAACCCGCCCGGAACCAGGATCGCGTCGACACCTTCGAGCAGCGCGGTGCCCTGGTTTTCGATGTCTTCGGAATCGATGTAGCGCAGGTTGACCTTGGTACGGTTGCTGATACCGGCGTGACTCATTGCCTCGATCAGCGACTTGTAGGCGTCCAGCAGCTCCATGTACTTGCCGACCATCGCGATGGTGACTTCGTGCTCCGGGTTGAGCTTGGCGTCGACTACGGCGTCCCACTCGGACAGGTCGGCACCGCCACATTGCAGGCCGAAACGCTCGACGACGAAATCATCCAGGCCCTGGGAGTGCAGGATGCCCGGGATCTTGTAGATGGTGTCGGCGTCTTCCAGGGCGATCACCGCACGTTCTTCAACGTTGGTGAACTGCGCGATCTTGCGACGCGAGGAAACGTCGATCGGATGATCGGAGCGGCAGACCAGCACGTCAGGTTGCAGGCCGATGGAACGCAGTTCCTTGACCGAGTGCTGGGTAGGCTTGGTTTTGGTTTCGCCGGCGGTGGCGATGTAAGGCACCAGGGTCAGGTGCATCAGCATCGCGCGCTTGGCGCCGACTTCGAAACGCAACTGGCGGATGGCCTCGAGGAACGGTTGGGATTCGATATCACCCACGGTGCCACCGATCTCGACCATCGCCACGTCGGCATCGCCGGCACCCTTGATGATGCGGCGCTTGATTTCGTCGGTGATGTGCGGAATGACCTGGATGGTCGCGCCCAGGTAGTCACCACGGCGCTCTTTGCGCAGCACGTGCTCGTAGACACGGCCGGTGGTGAAGTTGTTGTTCTGGGTCATGGTCGTGCGGATGAACCGCTCGTAGTGGCCCAGGTCCAGGTCGGTCTCGGCGCCGTCGTGGGTGACGAACACTTCGCCGTGCTGGAACGGGCTCATGGTGCCCGGGTCGACGTTGATGTACGGGTCCAGCTTGAGCATGGTGACCTTAAGCCCCCGCGCCTCCAGGATGGCCGCCAATGATGCCGATGCAATGCCTTTCCCCAATGAAGAAACAACACCGCCCGTGACGAATATGTAGCGCGTCATGAAAAACCCTAGAAGTCTGCGTTAAAGCGGTCCGAGCCGCCGGGGAAAGCGAAGGAAGGCCGAAGCCCCCGATCACCTGCATTAATCACAGTGCACCTTTCAAAAAAACCGCCGCGTTGGGACAGACCGTGAGATGAAACTCCGGTTCGTTGCTCGCTACACATTTTTTGGAATCGCCCAGCAAAGACTGCTTGGTAATCGGCAACTCCTGCAATTCAGGCGAATCCACAGAAGTTGTATCAAGAAGGGAGCGTAGTCTACCGGAAAGCCCCTTTCAGCTCAAACCTTGATCTTCGCCAGGTGGCTGCCATTGCAAACGCCAGCCTTCCCGGGCATTGCCATTCAAGCCTTGCAGGTTGGCCACCGCCAGCAACTGCTCGCCCTGATAGAGCAGCGGCAATCTGCCACGCACGAAAGCCGGAACAGCCCGCTCGTTGAGCAAACGCTTGAGATCGCGATGACCGCGATCCGGCAGATGCATGACCTCGCCTCCCTCACGATAGCGGATCTGCAGCGGTCCATCCGGGGCTTGGCCCATGAACGTCAGCACCCCGTTATCCGCCAGCGCCAGAGGCTTCGAGGGATCGGTCCAGGGCCCGACAGCGGACGGCGAGCGCAACCAGACACCGGACAACCACCAGACTCGCCCGGCGGACCGATGCAGCTCACCGTCGGCCAGGCGCCAGACTGGCCGTGCATCGCCAGTGGCATCGCGCAGATCGATCCAACCCGACCAATGGTCGCTGTCCGGCAGCCGCGTCAACGGTGCGAGCCAATGACTGACGGCATTGCGCTGGCGAGCGTCGGACAGCGAGGTCAAACAGGCCAGCTCAAGCGATGGCACCCCCATCCAATCGAACTGACCCGCTACACGGGCCTGTGTCAGATCGAGCTGTGCCAGATCATCGAGCAGCCCCTGGGCTTCGTTCAGGTGCGCGGCGCTGCGGGCCATACTGGCCAGCGCCTGCGGCCAACGCTGGGCCATGACGGGCAACACTTGATGACGCAGGTAGTTGCGGGAGAAACGCCGGTCGTCGTTGGAAGGGTCCTCGATCCAGCTCAGCCGCTGATCGAGCGCATACGCCTCCAGCTCGGCGCGCGTGACATCGAGCAGTGGCCGTAGCAGTTGACCCTGGCCCAATGCGCGCTGTCGCGGCATCCCGGACAATCCCTTCACCCCCGCCCCACGCAACAGACGGAACAACAGGGTTTCGGCCTGATCGTCACGGTGCTGGGCCGTCAGCAGTACGTCGTTGGGCCGGATGACCTGGCTGAACGCTGCATAGCGTGCCTCCCGTGCGGCGCGCTCGAGGCTGGCGCCCGGTTGAACCTGAACCTGGAACACCTGCAGCGGTACACCCAGCGCATCGCAGACCGACTGGCAGTATTGCGGCCATGCATCGGCTGCCGATTGCAGCCCGTGATGGACATGAATGGCGTTGAGCGCCGGCACGGTGGTGTGTTTGGTCAATGTGGCGAGAAGGTGCAGCAGGACCGTGGAGTCGAGACCACCGGAGAAAGCGATGTACCAGGTTGTGGCGTTGCCCCAGGGGGCGAGATCGCGCACCAGCCTGGCGGCTAGATCAGACATGGGCTGGCTCATATCAATCTGGGCATACCAAACAAATGTGGGAGCGGGCTTGCTCGCGAAGGCGGTGTATCAATCAACACAGATGTTGTATGACACACCGCCTTCGCGAGCAAGCCCGCTCCCACAGGGATGAAGCGAAGCCTGGTTACAGACCGTAACTCATCAGACGCTCGTAACGACGCGTCAGCAGCGCTTCGTTATCGAACTTCTTGAGCATCGCCAGTTGCGAGGTCAGTTCGGCACGGATCAGGGCAGCAGCGGCAGCAGGATCGCGGTGAGCGCCGCCCAGTGGCTCGCCAATGACCTTGTCAACGATACCCAGGCCTTTGAGGCGCTCGGCGGTGATGCCCATGGCTTCAGCGGCATCCGGTGCTTTTTCCGCGGTCTTCCACAGAATCGAAGCACAACCTTCCGGCGAAATCACCGCATAGGTCGAGTACTGCAACATGTTCAACTGGTCGCAGACGCCGATGGCCAGCGCACCACCGGAACCACCCTCACCGATCACGGTGGCAATGATTGGGGTTTTCAGACGGGACATGACGCGCAGGTTCCAGGCAATCGCTTCGCTCTGGTTGCGCTCTTCAGCGTCGATCCCGGGGTAAGCGCCCGGGGTGTCGATGAAGGTCAGGATCGGCATTTTGAAACGTTCGGCCATTTCCATCAGGCGGCACGCCTTGCGGTAGCCTTCCGGACGCGGCATGCCGAAGTTGCGGCGCACCTTCTCGCGCACTTCACGGCCTTTCTGGTGGCCGATGATCATCACCGGCTGGTTATCCAGACGGGCTACGCCGCCGACGATGGCGGCGTCGTCGGAGAAGTGACGGTCGCCGTGCAGCTCATCGAACTCGGTGAAGATGTGTTCGATGTAGTCCAGGGTGTATGGACGCTTCGGGTGACGCGCCAGACGCGCGATCTGCCAGCTGGTCAGCTTGCCGAAGATGTCTTCGGTCAAGGTTTTGCTCTTGTCCTGCAGGCGGGAGATCTCATCGCCGATATTCAGCGAATTGTCGTTACCGACCAAGCGCAACTCTTCGATCTTGGCTTGCAGGTCGGCGATCGGCTGTTCGAAATCTAGAAAATTCGGGTTCATAGGCGTCCGTCTTGGGTCGACCACCAAGAGAGCTTGGGCCGGCCGGTTGTCTATTCGCGCCCTACCTTAAGGGAGAGGCGCGTTCAGGTCGAGATTAAAAATTCAGGTCAAGGTCAGGGCAAACTGATGGCACTGGCCGTCAACGGTATTGGAGGAAGACGTTGTCTCGCCCGAACTGGTCACGCAGGGCTTGAATCAACGCGTCCGCCGGATCGATTCGCCAGCCTTCGCCGAACTGCAACAGCGCCTTCGCATCCGGGCTGGTGTACTCCATGGTGATCGGGCAAGCACCGCGGTGACGCTTGAACAGGTCACCCAACCAGCGTAGCTGATCGCCCTTGAGGTCCTGGGTCTGGACTTTCAGACGCAGGCTCTCGGCCAGGTTGGTGCGGGCATCTTCCATGCTCATCACCCGCTTGACCCGCAGCCGCAAGCCTCCGGAGAAGTCGTCGTTGCTGACTTCGCCCTCGACCACCACCATCGCGTCGGTCTGCAACAGCGCCTGGGCGGAGTGAAACGCATCGGCAAACAGCGACGCCTCAATGCGCCCCGAGCGGTCATCCAGGGTGATGAACCCCATCTTGTCGCCCTTTTTGTTCTTCATCACCCGCAGGGCGATGATCATGCCGGCAACGGTCTGGGTATCGCGTGCCGGCTTCAGGTCGATGATGCGCTGGCGGGCGAAACGGCGGATCTCGCCTTCGTACTCATCGATCGGGTGCCCGGTCAGGTACAGGCCCAGCGTGTCCTTCTCGCCTTTGAGCCGCTCCTTGAGGGTCAGTTCCTTGGCCTTGCGATGATTGGCGTAGACGTCGGCATCTTCTTCGACGAACACACCGCCAAACAGGTCCGCATGGCCGCTGTCGTGGGTCCGGGCGGTTTGTTCCGCGGCCTTGATCGCCTCTTCCATGGCCGCCAGCAGGACGGCCCGGTTACGATCGATGTTGGCTTGGTAGGCTTTGGGTTCGTCGTGGAAATACGGCCCCAAGCGATCCAGCGCGCCGCTGCGGATCAAGCCGTCAAGGGTACGTTTATTGATGCGCTTGAGGTCGACACGGGCGCAGAAATCGAAGAGGTCCTTGAACGGGCCGTCCACCCGCGCCTCGGTGATCGCCTCGACAGGGCCCTCGCCCACCCCCTTGATCGCGCCCAGGCCATAGATGATCCGGCCCTCGTCATTCACCGTGAACTTAAACTCCGACGCATTCACGTCCGGCGCATCGAGGCGCAACTTCATGCTGCGCACTTCTTCGATCAAGGTCACGACCTTGTCGGTGTTGTGCATATCCGCCGAGAGGACCGCCGCCATGAATGGCGCCGGGTGGTGCGTCTTCAGCCACGCGGTCTGGTACGACACCAGGCCATAAGCGGCGGAGTGGGATTTGTTGAAGCCGTAACCGGCGAATTTTTCCACCAGGTCGAAGATGTTACCGGCCAGGTCGGGATCGATGTTGTTGGTGGCGCAACCTTCAATGAAACCACCGCGTTGCTTGGCCATTTCCTCGGGTTTTTTCTTACCCATGGCGCGGCGCAGCATGTCCGCACCGCCCAGGGTGTAGCCAGCCATGACCTGGGCGATCTGCATCACCTGTTCCTGATACAGGATGATGCCGTAGGTCGGCGCCAATACCGGCTTGAGGCCTTCGTACTGGTAGTCCGAGTGCGGGTAGGCCAACTCGGCGCGCCCGTGCTTGCGGTTGATGAAGTCGTCCACCATGCCCGATTGCAGCGGGCCGGGACGGAACAGCGCCACCAGAGCGATGAGGTCTTCCAGGCAGTCGGGCTTGAGCTTCTTGATCAGCTCCTTCATGCCCCGGGATTCAAGCTGGAACACCGCGGTGGTTTCGGCTTTCTGCAGCAGCTCGTAGGTTTTCTTGTCATCCAGCGGGATGAAATCGATGTTCAGGTCATCCAGGCCTTTCTTGGCCTGCTCGCGGTTGATGGTTTCCATCGCCCACTTGATGATGGTCAGGGTTCGCAGGCCGAGGAAGTCGAACTTCACCAGGCCGGCAGCCTCGACGTCATCCTTGTCGAACTGGGTCACCAGGCCGCCGCCCTCTTCATCACAGGCGATCGGCGAGAAGTCGGTGAGCTTGGTCGGTGCGATGACCACACCACCGGCGTGCTTGCCGGTACCACGGCACACGCCCTCGAGCTTGAGCGCCATGTCCCAGATTTCCTTGGCGTCCTCATCGACCTTGAGGAAATCGCGCAGGATTTCTTCCTGCTCGTAGGCCTTCTCCAGGGTCATGCCGACTTCAAAGGGAATCATCTTCGACAGGCGATCGGCCAGGCCGTAGGACTTGCCCTGCACCCGCGCCACGTCGCGCACCACCGCCTTGGCGGCCATGGTGCCGAAGGTGATGATCTGGCTTACGGCGTCTCGGCCGTAGGCATCGGCCACGTACTCGATCACCCGGTCGCGACCGTCCATGCAGAAGTCGACGTCGAAGTCGGGCATGGAAACCCGTTCCGGGTTGAGGAAACGTTCGAACAGCAGGTCATAGGCCAGCGGATCGAGGTCGGTGATCTTCAGTACATAGGCCACCAGCGAGCCGGCACCCGACCCCCGGCCCGGGCCAACCGGCACGCCGTTGTTCTTGGCCCACTTGATGAAGTCCATCACGATCAGGAAGTAACCGGGGAACCCCATCTGGATGATGATATCCAGCTCGAACTTCAGGCGATCGAGGTAGACCTGGCGCTTCTCTTCGTAATTGGGGGTGGTGTCTTTGGGCCACAACACCGCCAGCCGCTCTTCAAGGCCTTCGTGGGAAACGTGACGCAGGTAGTCGTCGATCCCCATGCCATTGGGGGTCGGAAAGTCCGGCAGGAAGTGTTTGCCCAGCTTCACGTCGATATTGCAGCGCTTGGCAATCTCGACGGTATTTTCCAGCGCCTCGGGAATGTCGCTGAACAGCTCGGCCATTTCCTCGGCGCTTTTGAGGTATTGCTGGTCGCTGTAGTTCTTCGAGCGCCGGGGGTCGTCGAGCGCACGCCCCTCGCCGATGCAGACACGGGTTTCGTGCGCTTCGAAGTCGCCCTGCTTGATGAAGCGCACGTCGTTGGTCGCCACCAGAGGCGCGCCGAGCTTGTCGGCCAGGGCCACGGCACCGTGCACATGCTCTTCATCGTTAGGACGATTGGTGCGCTGGATTTCCAGATAGAACCGGTCCTCGAACACCGCCATCCACTCGCGCGCCAGCGTTTCGGCTTCGTCCGGGTTACCGCCGAGCATGGCCAGGCCAATCTCACCCTCTTTCGCCGCCGACAGCATGATCAGGCCTTCATTGGCTTCGGCCACCCACTCGCGTTCGATGATGACCGAACCGTTGCGCTGGCCATGGAGAAAGCCACGGGAGATCAGCTCGGTCAGATTGCGATAGCCTTTGGGATTCATCACCAGCAGGCTGATCCGGCTCAGCGGTCCATCCGAATCCTTGTTCGACAGCCACAGGTCGGCGCCGCAGATCGGCTTGATCCCGGCACCCATGGCGTTTTTATAGAATTTGACCAGGGAACACATGTTGTTCTGGTCGGTCACCGCGACGGCAGGCATGCCCATGCCGACCAGGGTCTTGACCAGCGGCTTGATCCGCACCAGACCATCGACCAGGGAAAATTCAGTGTGCAGGCGTAGATGAACGAATGAAGCCGGCATAGTGATCCTGTCTGTAAACGTAAAACAACAAGGCGCGGATTGTACCGTAATGAGGTTGGCCAGAGGTGGTGGGTTGGTTTGGCTGGTTTGGCAATGGGATGGGGTGAATATCCGTTACCGCAGCAACGGCTAATCACGCCAAACGCAAACGCAACTAAACCTCAACCAAGCCCACGCGCGCCTCATACGCCAACCGCACCGGCGCAAACGAGCGACGGTGAATCGGCGTAGGCCCCAGGCGGGCCAGCGCTTCCAGATGAACGGGGGTGGGGTAGCCCTTGTGGCCACCGATGCCGTACCCGGGGTATATCAGCTCGAACGCCGCCATTTCACGGTCGCGGCTGACCTTGGCCAGGATCGACGCTGCCGCAATAGCGGGCACCTTGGCATCCCCCTGCACCACCGCTTCGGCGCGCATGGGCAGTCTGGGGCAGCGGTTGCCGTCGATCATCGCCAGTTTTGGCTGAATGTGCAGGCCTTCGACCGCGCGCTGCATGGCCAGCATGGTGGCGTGGAGAATGTTCAACTCGTCGATCTCTTCGACCTCGGCGCGGGCAATGCACCAGCTCAAGGCCTTCTCGCAGATCTCGTCGAAGAGTTTTTCGCGGCGCGCTTCGGTGAGTTTCTTCGAATCGTTCAGGCCCAGGATCGGGCGATTCGGATCAAGAATCACCGCTGCCGTGACCACGGCACCGCAGAGCGGGCCGCGACCGACTTCGTCGACACCGGCCACCAGGTCTTCGACTTCAGCGACCAGGGTGAAATCCAGGCCCATTTGCATGCTTGTCTTGCTCATTGTCCCTGACCGATCAGCTTCAGCACTGCATCCGCAGCCTGGTTGGAGGCATCCAGACGCAACGTCCGGTGAATCTGGTCAAAACCGCGCGTCTGTTCTTCGCCACCTTCGATCAGCGGCGACAGTGTCTGGGCCAGCGCTTCGACCGTCGCATCGTCCTGCAGCAACTCCGGCACCAGCAGGCGCTGGGCCAGCAGGTTCGGCAACGAGACGTAGGGGCTCTTGACCATGCGTTTGAGAATCCAGAACGTAAGGGGCGCCAGACGATAGGCGACGACCATCGGCCGTTTGTACAACAACGCTTCCAGGGTAGCTGTTCCGGAGGCTATCAGCACCGCGTCACAGGCCGCCAGTGCCAGATGGGACTTGCCGTCGAGCAGGGTCAGGGGCAAATCGCGGCCGACCAGCAACTCTTCAAGCTGTCGGCGACGCTCCGGACTGGCACACGGCATTACGAACCGAACCCCCGGACGCATGGCGCGCAGGCGCTGGGCGGTGTCGAGGAACAAGGCGCCCAGGCGCCCCACTTCACCGCCGCGACTGCCCGGCATCAGCGCAACCAAGGGGCCATCAGGCAAACCCAGTTCGGCCCGTGCTGCGGCGCGATCGGCTTCCAGCGGGATCGCATCGGCCAGTGAATGCCCGACAAACCGCACCGGCACGCCCTTCTCTTCATAGAACTTCGCTTCGAAGGGGAACAGCGTCAGCATCAGGTCGCAGCCTTCGCGAATCTTCAGCACCCGCTTCTGTCGCCACGCCCAGACCGACGGGCTGACGTAATGCACGGTCTTGATCCCGGCCTGGCGCAGCTTGAGTTCGATATTGAGGTTGAAGTCCGGCGCATCGATCCCGATGAACACATCGGGCTTGGCGGCGATCAGGTCGGCAATCAGTTGCTTGCGGCGCTTGAGCAGCTCGCGCAGCCGGCCGAGCACTTCGACCAGGCCCATGACCGACAGGCGCTCCATCGGAAAGTACGAAGCCAGGCCTTCGGCCTGCATCAGCGGACCGCCGACACCGATGAACTCGACCGCCGGGTGTTGGGCCTTGAGCGCACGCATGAGACCGGCGCCCAGAATGTCGCCGGAAGCCTCACCGGCCACCAGCGCAATACGCAGATTAGCCATGGTTAACGGGTGATGCCGCGGGTCGAAGACTGGATCGAATCGCGGAACACGGCGACTTCCGGAAACTGCGTCGAAGGCTCGGCCAGTTCGGCAAGCGCCTGCTCGACCGTCAGGCCCTGGCGGTACACCACCTTGTAGGCGCGACGCAGGGCATGAATGGCGTCTTCGCTGAAACCACGACGGCGCATGCCTTCAAAGTTCATGCTGCGCGCTTCAGCCGGGTTGCCGAACACCGTGACGTAAGCTGGAACGTCCTTGCCGATGGCGGTGCCCATGCCGGAAAAGCTGTGGGCACCGATATGGCAGTACTGGTGAACCAGGGTGAAGCCGGACAGGATCGCCCAGTCTTCGACGTGCACATGGCCGGCCAGTGCGGTGTTGTTGACCAGGATGCAGTGATTGCCGATGACGCTGTCGTGGCCGATGTGGGCATAGGCCATGATCAGGTTGTGATCGCCCAGGGTGGTTTCCGAACGGTCCTGGATGGTCCCGCGGTGAATGGTCACGCCTTCGCGAATGACATTGTGGTCACCGATCACCAGGCGGGTTTCCTCGCCCTTGTATTTCAGATCGGGTGTGTCTTCACCCACCGACGAAAACTGGTAGATGCGATTGTGCTTACCGATTCGGGTTGGGCCCTTGAGAATCACATGCGGCCCGATCACTGTCCCCTCGCCGATTTCCACACCTGCGCCGATGATCGACCAAGGGCCAACCTCGACGCCGTCGGCCAGGACGGCCGTCGGATCGATGATTGCACGAGGGTCAATCAAACTCATAGCTTGCGTTCCGCGCAGATGATTTCAGCGGAGCAGACCGGCTTGCCATCGACCGAAGCCTGGCATTCGAACTTCCAGATCTGGCGCTTGCAGCTGATGAACTTGGCTTCGAGGATCAACTGATCACCCGGCAACACAGGCTGGCGGAAACGCAGTTTGTCGGAGCCAACGAAGTAGTAGAGGGTGCCATCGGCCGGTTTCACGTCGAGCATCTTGAAACCCAGGATCCCGGCCGCCTGCGCCATCGCCTCGATGATCAGCACGCCCGGCATGATTGGATGCGCCGGGAAGTGGCCATTGAAGAATGGTTCGTTGATGCTGACATTCTTGTAGGCGCGAATGCGCTTCTCTTCCACATCCAGATCCACGACCCGGTCCACCAGCAGGAACGGGTAACGGTGAGGCAGGTATTCGCGAATCTCGTTGATGTCCATCATATCGGGGGGAAGCCTATGTAAAGATTGGGAACGCGCGATCGACGCGCATTCCTCTAGCAAATCAAGGAGGCAGTCTAGCGGCCGGACACACTTGATGTGGAAAGGGTATCAGCCATCTGATGAAGCATTACCGTCAGGGGTCACGTCCCCTGTACGCTTTTCCAGTTGTCGCAGCCGGCGCGCGATGTCATCGAGCTGACGGATACGTGCCGCGCTTTTGCGCCATTCGGCAGCCGGTTGCATGGCCGTACCGGAAGAATAGGAGCCCGGCTCGGTAATCGAGTGGGTCACCATGGTCATCCCGGTGATGAAAACCTTGTCGCAAATTTCGATATGCCCAACCAGGCCTACACCGCCGGCGAGCATGCAATGCTTGCCGATCTTGGTGCTGCCCGAAATACCCACGCACGCCGCCATGGCGGTGTGATCGCCGATCTGCACGTTGTGGGCAATCTGAATCTGATTGTCGAGCTTGACGCCATTACCGATGAGCGTATCGGCCAGCGCGCCGCGGTCGATGGCGGTATTCACGCCAATCTCCACATCGTCGCCCACCAGAACGCCACCAATCTGGGCGATTTTCTGCCAGATGCCCTTTTCGTTGGCGAAACCGAAACCTTCGCCCCCCAGCACCGCGCCCGACTGGATCACCACGCGCTTGCCGATGCGCACGTCATGATAAAGGGTGACTTTCGGAGCCAGCCAGCCGCCCTCGCCCACTTCGCTGCGCGCACCGATGAAGCAATGCGCGCCAATGCTCACGCCGGCACCAATGCGCGCTGCGCTTTCGATCACGGCGAAGGCACCTATGCTTGCCGTCGGATCGACCACCGCATCCGCTGCCACGACCGCTGTCGGGTGAATACCGGCAACTGCCTTGGGCTTGGGATCGAACAGATGGGAAATACGGGCATAAGCCAGGTAAGGGTCGGGCACGACCAGCGCATCGCCGGCAAAACCTTCTGCATCAGCGGCCTTCAGCAACAGCGCTGCGGCCCGGCTGCCAGCCAGGTATTTACGGTATTGGGGATTTGCCAGAAAGCTCAACTGAGCTGGGCCAGCCTCTTGCAAAGTGGCTAGCCCAGTAATTTCCTTCTCTGCGTCGCCACGCAGGGTGGCGCCGAGGAACTCGGCCAACTGGCCGAGTTTTATGGTCGCTGTCATGATTACTTCAGCTGATTCATGCGCTCGATAACCTGGCGAGTGATGTCATATTGAGGTTTGACATCGATCACTGCGCCACGCTCGAAGACCAGGTCATAAGCACCTTTCTTGATAACCTCTTCCACAGCGCTGTCCAGTTTCGGCTTGAGCTGCTTCAGCATTTCACGGTCAGCAACGGCTTTGGCTTCGTTCAGTTCCTTGGACTGGAACTGGAAGTCGCGGGCTTTCTGCTTGAACTCGAGCTCCAGGCGCTCACGCTCGCCCTGCTGCATCTTGTCACCGCCCGCCATCAGGCGGTCCTGGATGCCCTTGGCGCTGCTTTCCAGCGTCTTGAGCTTGGTCAGTTGCGGACCAAACTTCTTCTCGGCATCCACGGCATATTTCTTGGCCGCATCGGATTCCAGCAGCGCCATCTGATAGTTCAGAACAGCGATTTTCATGTCGGCAAAAGCCGGACCTGCTACCAGTACGGAAGCCAGTAGAACCAGTTGAGTCAACTTACGCACGATGCACTCCTACAAATCCGTTGTCGTTATCTAGGGTCAGACGCTTAGAACGTCTGGCCGAGGGAGAATTGGAACACTTGAGTTTCAGCTTCATCCGGTTTCTTGATCGGCATGGCCAACGCAAAACTCAATGGACCCAGTGCAGTGACCCAGGTCACCCCCACACCGACAGAGCTGGCCATGTTGCTCAAGCTGATGTCGTTGCACTTGGTATTGGACGACGTACCGTTGGCGTTGGTGGTGTCCTTGCACTGCGAGTCGAAAACGTTACCCACGTCCCAGAATACCGAGGTACGCAGGGAACGTTGATCCTTGACGAACGGCAGAGGGAACAGCACCTCCACACCGCCCTGGATCAGGACGTTACCACCGAACGGCAGCGGATCCTGGTCCGGGTCAAGCGCCGTGCCCGGGTTATTGCCCCGGCTCGGCGTACTGCGAGGACCCAGGGTGCTGTCCTTGAAGCCACGAACCGAGTTGAAACCACCAGCATAGTAGTTTTCATAGAACGGCAAGCCATCGGTCGAACCGTAACCGTCGCCATAACCCAGTTCGGTGTGCAGGCGCATGGTGTAGTTTTCGGTCAGCGGCTGGAACAGCTGGCCGCGGTAGTCGAGTTTGAAGAACGACAGGTCGCTGCCAGGCGTCGTGCTTTCCAGCACCAGGCTTTGGGAGTGACCACGGGTCGCCAGCACACCCTTGTTCAGGGTCGATTCGGACCAGCCGGCCGACGCCTTGAAGTTCAGGTAGTTGTCGCCTTCCTTGTTAACGAAATCGAAGATCTCGTCAACGGTGTACAGGCCGGTCTTGATCTTGTCCTGTTGCACGGTCAGGCCGAAGGTCAGGCGCGACGTTTCGCTGATCGGGTAACCCACGCTTGCGCCTGCACCCAGGCTGTCAACCGCATAGCTGGCCACGTCGACGTCGAGGTCTTTGTAGTCAGTGGTGCGATAGAACGCGTTGTAGCCCAGGCTGACGCCGTCTGCAGTCCAGTAGGGGTCGACATAACCGAAGTTATAGCGGCTCTGGTATTCACTGCGGGTCAAGCCGATGCTGACCTTGTTACCCGTACCCAGGAAGTTGTTCTGGGTGATCGAACCACCGAGGATCAGACCCGCGCTCTGGGCAAAACCCACACTGGCGGTGATCGAACCGGAAGCCTGCTCTTCAACGCTGTAGTTCACATCGACCTGGTCATCGACACCTGGAACAGCCGGCGTCTCGACGTTGACTTCCTTGAAGAAGCCCAGGCGTTCAAGACGGGTCTTGGACTGGTCGATCAGGTAGGTCGAAGCCCAGCCACCTTCCATCTGGCGCATTTCACGACGCAGCACTTCGTCTTCGGACTTGGTGTTGCCACGGAAGTTGATGCGGTTGACGTAGGCGCGCTTGCCCGGATCGACGGCGAAGGTGATGTCGACGGTGTGATCGTCATCGTGAGGCTGAGGCACGCCGTTGACGTTGGCGAAGGTGTAGCCCTCGTTACCCAGGCGGCGGGTGATCAGCTCGGACGTGGTGGTCATCAGCTTGCGCGAGAACACCTGGCCTTTCTGCACCAGCAACAACGACTTGACCTGGTCCTCAGGCACCTTCAGGTCACCGCTCAGCTTGACGTCGCGAACGGTGTATTTCTCGCCTTCGGTGACGTTGACAGTGATGTAGACGTGCTTCTTGTCCGGGGTGATGGACACCTGGGTCGAGGCGATATCCATGTTGATATAGCCGCGGTCCAGGTAATAGGAACGCAGGCGCTCCAGGTCACCGGAGAGTTTTTCACGGGCGTACTTGTCATCGTTCTTGAAGAACGACAGCCAGTTGGTGGTCTTGAGCTCGAACAGGTCGATCAGGTCTTCATCGGGGAAGACTGTATTACCCACCACGTTGATGTGCTGGATAGCGGCCACGGTGCCTTCGTTGATGTTGACCTTGAGGCCGACGCGGTTACGCGGCTGCGGCACCACTTCGGTGTCGACGGTCGCCGAATAGCGGCCCTGGGCGACATATTGACGCTGCAGCTCGTTGCGCACGCCTTCAAGGGTGGCACGCTGGAAGATCTCGCCTTCGGCCAGGCCGGATTGCTTCAGGCCTTTCATCAGGTCTTCAGTGGAAATCGCCTTGTTGCCTTCGATTTCGATACTGGCGACCGACGGGCGCTCGACGACCGTGATGACCAGGACGTTGCCATCGCGACCCAGCTGGATATCTTGAAAGAACCCGGTTTTGAACAGCGCACGAGTGGATTCCACCAGGCGACGATCATCCGCCTGTTCACCGACGTTCAGCGGCAACGCACCAAAGACGCTACCCGCGGAGACCCGCTGGAGGCCATTGACGCGAATATCAGAGATGGTGAAGGACTCGGCGTGAACTTCGGCGATCATCAATACGGAGAGAACCGCAGTTAGCAGCAGACGTTTCATGAAGTCCTTTCTTATTCCAACTGGCAATAAACAAACTGCCGCAAAATGCGGCAGATTCGCAATTCAGCGAAGTGTTACAGACGACCCAAATCATTGACCAGAGCGAGCAACATCACCCCGACCACCAAACTGATGCCGATCTGTATCCCCCAACCCTGCACCCGATCCGACAAGGGACGACCACGCGCCCACTCGATCAGATAGAACAGCAAATGCCCCCCATCCAGTACAGGAATGGGCAACAAATTCAGAACCCCCAGGCTAATACTCAGATAAGCAAGGAAATTCAGGAAATCAGCGACGCCCGACTGGGCAGAAGCGCCCGCCACTTTAGCAATGGTTATCGGTCCACTCAAGTTTTTTACCGAGAGCTCGCCGAACAACATTTTCTTGAGCGAATCGAGAGTCAGGATGCTCATGGTCCAGGTGCGTCGAGCACCCTCGCCGATCGCAGCCAAAGGCCCGAAGCTGACTTCGCGGACCATTTCCGGCGGCCAGTCCACGGCTTTCACCCCGGCGCCCAGGTAGCCACTCGGTGCCTTGCTCTCGCCGCGAGCCGCCAAGGTCACAGGGACGTCGATTTGAGCACCATCGCGCTCGACGCGCAGCAGGATTTTGGTATCCGGATGCATACGAACGGTATCGACCACCTGCTGCCAGTCATCGACCGCCTTGCCATCCAGCGCCAGCAGACGATCGCCGGTTTTCAGGCCGGACGCCTGCGCCGGGCCTTTCGGGTCGATTTCGGCCAATACTGGAGGAAGCGCTGGACGCCAGGGGCGGATGCCCAGCGAGCGAATAGGGTCCGGCTCGTCGGCCCCCTTGAGCCAACTGTCCAGGGCCAGTTCACGTGGCGAATCCGCCGTTGAACCCGGCTCACGGACCAGCATCTGCAGCGAACCGCTCTCACCGAGACGACGTACCAGCTGCAGGTTCACCGCCCCCCAGCCCGAGGTCGGCTCGCCATCGATGGCAACGATCTCCTGACCCGCGCTCAAGCCAGCCTTGGCGGCAATGCTGCCGGACTCGACGGCGCCAATGACCGGACGCACCTGCTCGCTGCCCAGCATCGCGAGCACCCAGAAAAAAACCAGGGCCAGCAGAAAGTTGGCAATGGGCCCGGCGGAAACGATGGCAATACGCTGACGGACGGATTTGCGATTGAAGGATTGATCGAGCTGATCGACGGGCACCTCGCCTTCGCGCTCGTCGAGCATCTTGACGTACCCACCCAGCGGGATCGCGGCCACGACGAACTCGGTACCCTGTTTGTCGTGCCAGCGCAGCAACGGCATGCCGAAGCCAACGGAGAAACGCAGCACCTTGACCCCACAGCGACGCGCGACCCAGAAATGGCCGAACTCGTGGAAGGTGACCAGCACGCCCAGGGCTACCAGGGTGCCGACAATCATATAGAGCGCGCTCATCTATTTTCTCCGCAATCCTATCCAGTGCCGCCAGGCGACACTCACCGCCCGTGACGACTCAACCACTGGCTGGCCAGAACCCGCGCTTTCGCGTCGGCCGTGAACACCGCCTCGAGATCATCCACCGCAACCACCGGTTCGAGATTCAACACTTCCTCGATGATACTCGCGATTTCCAGATAGCGAACCCGCCCGTCGAGAAACGCCGCCACCGCCACTTCATTGGCGGCATTCAGCATGGCCGGCGCACTGTTGCCAGCCTCGGCCGCCTGACGCGCCAGGCGCAGGCAAGGGAAACGATCCTCGTCGGGCGCTTCGAAGTCCAGACGCGCTACGGCGAACAGGTCCAGCGGCGCAACACCTGAATCGATGCGTTCCGGCCACGCCAGGGCGTTGGCGATCGGCGTGCGCATGTCAGGGTTGCCCAACTGGGCCAGCACCGAACCATCGACATAGTCGACCAGCGAATGAATCACGCTCTGCGGGTGAATCACCACTTCGACCTGGGATGGTCTGGCATCGAACAGCCAGCAGGCCTCAATCAGTTCGAGCCCCTTGTTCATCATGCTCGCCGAGTCCACCGAGATCTTGCGCCCCATCGACCAGGTCGGGTGGGCACAGGCCTGATCGGGAGACACATCGGACAATTGCGCCAAGGGTGTCTGCCGGAACGGCCCACCGGAAGCGGTCAGCAAAATCCGCCGCACCCCAACTTGCCCCAGGCCACGGGAAAAATCCTGTGGCATGCATTGAAAAATCGCGTTGTGCTCGCTATCGATCGGCAGCAGCACCGACCCGCTTTTACGCACGGCATGCATGAACAGCGCGCCGGACATGACCAGCGCTTCCTTGTTGGCCAGGAGGATCTTCTTGCCCGCCTCCACCGCCGCCAGGGTCGGTCGCAGGCCCGCCGCACCGACGATGGCCGCCATCACCGTATCGACTTCAGGATCGGAAGCGACCTGGCACAGGCCCTCCTCCCCCACCAGCACCCGCGTGGCCAGCCCCGCCGCACGCAGGCTCTCCTGCAGGACCTGGGCGGCATTCTGCTCCGGCACCACGGCAAACCGCGGGGCATGACGGACGCACAGCGCCTGCAGCTCGCTCAGCCGGGCGAAGCCGCTCAAGGCAAACACCTGATAACGCTCGGGATGACGGGCAATAACGTCCAGCGTGCTCAGGCCGATCGAGCCGGTCGCACCCAGGACAGTGATTTGCTGAGGGCTGCTCATGGCGCGGTCATCCACAACAGTACGGCGAAGACAGGGATCGCAGCCGTCAGGCTGTCGATGCGATCGAGCACGCCGCCGTGACCCGGCAGCAGATTGCTGCTGTCCTTGATCCCGGACTGGCGCTTGAACATGCTTTCAGTGAGATCACCCACCACCGAGATAAAGACAATGACAGCGGCACCGACCAGACCGATCAGCACCTGGGCGAAGCTCCAGTCACGCGCGAAACCGACGACGGCGGTGATCACCAGGCTCAACGCCAGACCACCGTACACGCCCTCCCAGCTCTTGCCAGGGCTGACCTGAGGGGCGAGCTTGCGCTTGCCGAAGGCGCGGCCGGAAAAATAGGCGCCGATGTCGGCTCCCCAGACCAGCACCATCACCGCCATGATCAACCAGTTGCCCAGGGGCTCCTGTTTGATCTGGACCAGACCTTGCCAGGCCGGCAACAGGATCAGCAGGCCGATCACCAGCTTGCAGGCGGCACTGGACCAATGCTCGCTGGAGCGCGGGTAAGTCAGCACCAGGTAGGTTGCCACGCCCCACCACAGCACCGAAGCGCCCAGCACCCAGGGCGCCAACCCCGGCAGGATGTACATCACAAACAGCATCAACGCGACCACCGCCGCGTAGCCGACGCGCATCGATTGAGCGGTGAAACCCGCCAGACGCGCCCATTCCCAGGCACCCAGCGTCACGACCAGCCCGATGAACAGCGCAAAGCCGGAGCCCTGGAGCAGGAAAAACCCGCACAGGGCGATCGGCAGCAGGATCAGCGCGGTGATGATTCGTTGTTTAAGCATTAAACCCGGGCCCCAGCCTCGACCTGCTCGCTCGTTTTACCGAAGCGACGCTGGCGAGAAGCGAAATCGGCCAGCGCGTTGCGCATGGCGTCGTGTTTGAAGTCCGGCCAGAACAGGTCGGAGAAGTACAACTCGGCATAAGCCAGCTGCCACAGCAGGAAGTTGCTGATGCGATGCTCGCCGCCGGTGCGGATGCACAGGTCCGGCAACGGCAGGTCACCGGTCGCCAGGCAGGTTTGCAGCAACTGCGGCGTGATGTCCTCCGGACGCAGGTGACCGGCCTGGACTTCCCGTGCCAGACGCTGCGCCGCCTGGGCGATATCCCACTGGCCGCCGTAGTTGGCGGCGATCTGCAGGACAAAGCGATTGGCGCCCGCCGTCATGGCCTCAGCCTCGCGCATGGCTGCCTGAAGCTCCGGATGAAAGCGCGAGCGGTCGCCAATGATGCGCAGGCTGATGTTGTTGTCGTTCAGGCGCTTGGCCTCGCGACGCAAGGCCTTGAAAAACAGGTCCATCAACGCGCTGACTTCATCGGCCGGGCGCTGCCAGTTCTCACTGGAGAACGCGAACAGGGTCAATACCTCGACCTTGGCCTCGGCACACACCTCAATCACCGCGCGAACGGCATCCACCCCCGCCTTATGCCCGGCGACACCCGGCATAAAGCGTTTTTTCGCCCAGCGATTATTACCATCCATGATGATCGCGACATGGCGCGGCACCGTGGGCGGCGCAACCTGCTTGTTCTTTTCCATGAAAAAGCGACCCTTAGACGGCCATCAGGTCTTTTTCTTTCTGCGCCAGATTGGCGTCGATGATAGCCACGTGCTTTTTGGTCAGTTCGTCGATCTCGCCAATGGCGCGACGCTCTTCGTCTTCACTGATTTCCTTTTCCTTGACCAGATCCTTGAGCTGGCTGTTCGCGTCGCGACGGATGTTGCGCACCGCCACACGGGCGTCTTCGGCCACATCGCGAGCCTGCTTGGTGAAGCCTTTGCGGGTTTCCTCGGTCAGGGCCGGCATGGAAATCAGCAGCAACTCGCCCAGGTTGGTCGGGTTGAGGTTCAGGCCTGCGCTACCGATGGCCTTGTCCACAGCACCGAGCATGTTGCGCTCAAAGGCGACGACCTGCAGGGTCCGGGCGTCCTTGACGGTGATGTTCGCCACTTGTTTGATCGGGGTGTCGGCGCCGTAGTAAGGCACCATCACACCTTCCAGAATGCTCGGGTGCGCCTGGCCGGTACGGATGCGACCGAAGTTGTGGGCCAGGGACTCGACCGATTTCTGCATGCGCTCTTGAGCGTCTTTCTTGATTTCGTTGATCATTGTTGAACTTCCTCGATCAGGGTGCCTTCGGCGCCGCCATGCACGATATTCAGCAGGGCGCCGGGTTTGTTCATGTTAAATACGCGCAACGGCATGTTGTGGTCGCGGCACAGGCAAATAGCCGTCAGATCCATCACGCCCAGCTTGCGATCCAGTACTTCATCGTAGGTCAGATGATCGAACTTCTCGGCATGCGGGTCCTTGAATGGATCGGCAGTGTAGACGCCATCGACCTTGGTCGCCTTCAACACCACATCAGCATCGATTTCAATCGCGCGCAGGCAAGCCGCAGAATCCGTGGTGAAGAACGGATTGCCGGTACCGGCCGCGAAAATCACGACTTCCTTGGAATTGAGGTGACGCATGGCTTTGCGACGGTCGTAATGATCGGTCACACCCACCATTGAAATGGCCGACATCACGATGGCCGAGATATTGGCACGTTCCAGCGCGTCGCGCATGGCCAGGGCGTTCATCACAGTGGCCAGCATGCCCATGTGGTCACCCGTGACCCGGTCCATGCCCGCTGCGCTCAGTGCAGCGCCACGGAACAGGTTGCCACCACCGATCACCAGACCGACCTGAACGCCGATGCCGACCAGTTGGCCGACTTCCAGCGCCATGCGATCCAGAACTTTCGGATCGATCCCGAACTCTTCCGAGCCCATCAGGGCCTCGCCGCTAAGCTTGAGTAGAATGCGTTTATAGCGAGCCTGATAACCACTGCCCTGCTGAGCCATTGCGAATCTCTCCTGCGGCGTATTGAAAATTCTTTGCGAGCTGTTTACAGCTGGCTGTTTACTCTTGTTGGCGCTGCTTCAGCGCCATCGGAACATGGCTTTGTAAGCCAGTTCCAAAGGGAAACCAATTAAAATTTGGCTCCCCATCTGAAAAGAGGCTGCGCGCGTGAGCGGGCAGCCTCTTCTGGGCGACAGTTGAAAAACCGTCTTACTGCTTGGCAGCAGCCAGTTGTGCGGCAACTTCTTCAGCGAAGTTGTCGACTGGCTTCTCGATGCCTTCGCCAACCTTGAAGTAGGTGAAGGAAACGATTTCAGCGCCGGCTTTCTTGGCCAGAGCGCCGACGGTGATTTCAGGGTTCATCACGAAGGCTTGCTCAACCAGGCTGGCTTCGGCCAGGAACTTGGTGATACGACCAGCGATCATCTTCTCGACGATTTCAGCTGGCTTGCCTTTCATCTTGTCTTCGTTCAGTTGCAGGAAGACACCCTTCTCGCGCTCGATGGCTTCTGGCGAAACCTGCGAAGGCAGCAGGAACTCAGGGTTGCTTGCCGCCACGTGCATGGCGATTTCCTTGGCCAGCTGGACGTCGCCGCCCTTCAGGACAACAGCAACACCGATCTTGTTACCGTGCAGGTAGGTACCAACCACGTCGCCTTCAACGCGAACCAGGCGACGGATGTTGACGTTTTCGCCAACTTTGGCCACCAGGGCTTCACGGGCCGATTCCTGAGCGGCGATCAGCGGAGCTGCGTCGGTCAGTTTGTCAGCGAAGGCTTTTTCCACGCTGGCAGCAACGAAGTTCTTGAAGTCGTCTTGCAGGGCCAGGAAGTCGGTCTGCGAGTTGACTTCCAGCAGCACGGCTGCCTTGTCGTCAGCCTTGATGGCGATAGCGCCTTCAGCGGCAACGTTGCCGGCCTTTTTAGCAGCCTTGATGGCGCCCGAAGCGCGCATGTCATCAATGGCTTTTTCGATGTCGCCGCCAGCCTTTTCCAAGGCCTTCTTGCAATCCATCATGCCTTCGCCGGTACGTTCGCGCAGTTCTTTAACCAGCGCCGCAGTAATTGCTGCCATTTCAAATTCCTCTTGGATAGGTTTTCAACCATTCCACCCGATCGAACGGGCGTTCAATTCGTCCCGAACCACCGCTGTCAGCTGCCACACGTTACCAATAAGGCAGCGGGCGCCGACAAACGGTTTTCGAGGTGGCAAAAAGGGGGCCAAGCCCCCTTTTTGCTTACTGAGTCAACGCCAGGGGCGTCAATTACTCAGCTGCAGCTGCCGGAGCTTCTTCAACGAAAACTTCGGTGCCGCCGGAAACGTTGTTGCGACCACGGATAACAGCGTCAGCCATCGAACCCATGTACAGCTGGATGGCGCGAATGGCGTCATCGTTGCCTGGGATGATGTAGTCAACGCCTTCCGGGCTGCTGTTGGTATCGACTACGCCGATAACCGGGATGCCCAGCTTGTTGGCTTCGGTGATCGCGATGCGCTCGTGATCAACGTCGATAACGAACAGAGCGTCTGGCAGACCGCCCATGTCCTTGATACCGCCCAGCGAACGATCCAGCTTCTCAAGATCGCGAGTGCGCATCAGCGCTTCTTTCTTGGTCAGCTTGGCGAAGGTACCGTCTTCGGCTTGCACTTCAAGGTCACGCAGACGCTTGATGGAAGCACGGATGGTTTTGAAGTTGGTCAGCATGCCGCCCAACCAGCGGTGATCGACGTACGGCGAACCGCAACGTGCTGCTTCTTCAGCAACGATCTTGCCAGCGGAACGCTTGGTGCCGACGAACAGAATCTTGTTTTTGCCCTGGGCCAGGCGCTCTACGAACGTCAGAGCGTCGTTGAACATTGGCAGGGTTTTTTCAAGGTTGATGATGTGGATCTTGTTACGCGCGCCGAAAATGTATTTACCCATTTTCGGGTTCCAGTAACGGGTCTGGTGACCGAAGTGCACACCGGCCTTCAGCATATCGCGCATGTTGACTTGGGACATGATAGTTCCTTAATAAGTCGGGTTTGGCCTCCACGTATCCCAATGACCAACCAGCAGCATCAGCTGAAGGCACCCAGGTCATCGTGTCGACACGTGTGTGGATTTAAGCCTTTCGGGGTATCCCCGGAAAGCGGCGCATTTTATATCACAAGGCTTGCAAAAACGGAACCCGGATTGTTGATTCCTGGTGCACACCCTCTCGCAGGCCCTTGGAAACGCACGGGAATGCGCCTATCTATAGAGAGAAGCGATGCACAGACGCTCAGGTTTGCGCTGATGGTCTGTTAGAATCGCGTTTTTCAGGGCGGCGAAGTTCCATCGCACACTGCCCATTCCGTGTTAGCAAGCGCCATCGAGCGCAGAGAGAGCCTGTATGACCGTCACCCTCAAAACCCCGGAGGACATCGCCAAAATGCGTGTCGCCGGCAAACTGGCCGCCGATGTGCTGGAAATGATTGCTGAACATGTCAAGCCGGGCGTGACCACCGAAGAGCTGGACCGCATCTGCCACGACTACATCGTCAATGTGCAGCAAGCCATTCCTGCCCCGCTCAACTACAAGGGCTACCCGAAGTCGATCTGCACGTCGATCAACCATGTGGTCTGCCACGGCATTCCCAACGAGAAGCCGCTGAAGGATGGCGACACGCTGAACATCGACGTGACCGTCATCAAGGACGGCTACCACGGCGATACCAGCCGCATGTTCCACGTCGGCACCGTGCCGGTGTGGGCCGAGCGCCTGTCGCAAGTCACCCAGGAATGCATGTACAAGGCCATCGAGATCGTCAAGCCCGGCTGCCGCCTGGGCGACATCGGTGAAATCATCCAGAAGCACGCGGAAAAGAACGGCTTCTCGGTGGTCCGCGAGTTCTGCGGCCACGGCATTGGCAAGGTGTTCCACGAAGAGCCGCAGATCCTGCACTACGGCCGTGCCGGCACCGGCATGGAACTGCAAGCCGGCATGACCTTCACCATCGAGCCGATGATCAACCAGGGCAAGGCCGACACCAAGGTGCTGGGCGATGGCTGGACCGCGATCACCAAGGACCGCAAGCTGTCGGCGCAGTGGGAGCACACCCTGGTGGTGACCGAAACAGGCTACGAGATCTTCACCTTGCGCAGCGATGACACCATCCCGCGCGTCTCGGCCTGATCCGAACTGCATTGCTCCCATGCTCAATAGACAGCCTTTATAGAAAGGAAAGCCAATCGATGCCGCAGGTGGACCCCGAACTCTTCGACCGTGGCCAGTTCCAGGCTGAACTGGCCTTGAAGGCCAGCCCCATCGCGGCATTCAAGAAGGCCATCCGCCAGGCCCGCGAGGTGCTCGACGGGCGCTTTCGCGCAGGCCGGGAGATTCGCCGGCTGATCGAGGATCGTGCCTGGTTCGTCGACAACATCCTGCAAAAGGCCTGGGAGCAGTTCGACTGGAGCGAAGACGCTGATATCGCGCTGGTCGCAGTGGGCGGCTACGGGCGCGGCGAGTTGCACCCTTACTCGGACATCGACCTGCTGATCCTGCTGGACAGCGCCGACCACGAAGTTTTCCGCGATTCCATCGAGCGCTTCCTGACCCTGTTGTGGGACATCGGCCTGGAAGTCGGCCAGAGCGTGCGCTCCGTCGACGAATGCGCCGTGGAGGCCCGCGCCGACCTGACGGTCATCACCAACCTGATGGAAAGCCGCACGATTGCCGGCCCTGAACGCTTGCGCCAGCGCATGCTGGATGTCACCAGCACCGCGCACATGTGGCCAAGCAAGGAGTTTTTCCTGGCCAAGCGGGCCGAGCAGAAGGCCCGCCACCACAAGTACAACGACACCGAGTACAACCTGGAGCCCAACGTCAAAGGTTCACCGGGCGGGCTGCGGGACATCCAGACCATCCTGTGGGTGGCCCGTCGCCAATACGGCACCCTGAACCTGCGGGCACTGGCCGGCGAAGGTTTCCTGGTGGAAAGCGAAAACGCCTTGCTGGCCTCTTCCCAGGAGTTCCTCTGGAAAGTGCGTTACGCGTTGCACATGCTCGCCGGCCGCGCCGAAGATCGCCTGCTGTTCGATCACCAGCGCGCCATTGCCAAGCTGTTGGGGTTCGAAGGCGACGACGCCAAACAGGCCGTCGAAAACTTCATGCAGCAGTATTACCGGGTGGTGATGAGCATCGCCCAGCTCAGCGACCTGATCATCCAGCACTTCGAGGAAGTGATTCTCGCCCCGGAAGACGAGGCACCGCCACAACCGATCAATTCGCGTTTCCAGCTGCATGACGGCTACATCGAGGCACGCAACGACAACGTGTTCCGGCGCACGCCGTTCGCCATGCTGGAAATCTTCGTGTTGATGGCCCAGCAGCCCGAAATCAAGGGCGTGCGCGCCGACACCATTCGCCTGCTGCGGGAAAACCGTCACCTGATCGACGATGATTTTCGCCACGATATTCGCAACACCAGCCTGTTCATCGAGCTGTTCAAGTGCAAGATCGGGATCCACCGCAACCTGCGGCGGATGAACCGTTACGGCATTCTCGGGCGCTACCTGCCGGAGTTCGGCTTTATCGTCGGGCAGATGCAGCACGACCTGTTCCACATCTATACGGTCGACGCGCACACCCTGAACCTGATCAAACACCTGCGCAAGTTGCAGTACACCCAGGTGTCGGAGAAATTCCCGCTGGCCAGCAAGCTCATGGGCAAGCTGCCCAAGCCCGAGCTGATCTACCTCGCCGGCCTGTACCACGACATCGGCAAGGGCCGGCACGGCGATCACTCGGAGATCGGCGCGGTGGATGCCGAGGTCTTTTGCCAGCGCCACCAACTGCCGGTCTGGGACAGCCGCCTGATCGTCTGGCTGGTGCAAAATCACCTGGTGATGTCGACCACCGCCCAGCGCAAGGACTTGTCCGATCCGCAGGTGATCCACGACTTTGCCCAGATCGTCGGTGATGAAACCCATCTGGACTACCTGTACGTGCTGACCGTCGCCGACATCAACGCCACCAACCCGACGCTGTGGAACTCCTGGCGCGCCAGTCTGTTGCGCCAGCTCTACACCGAGACCAAACGCGCCTTGCGTCGCGGCCTGGAAAACCCGGTGGACCGCGAGGAGCAGATTCGCCAGACCCAGAGCGCCGCCCTGGACATCCTGGTACGCGGCGGCACCGATCCGGACGATGTCGAGCAGTTGTGGGCGCAGTTGGGTGACGACTATTTCCTGCGCCACACGGCGGGCGACGTTGCCTGGCACACCGATGCGATCCTGCAACAGCCGGCCGACGGCGGTCCGCTGGTGCTGATCAAGGAAACCACCCAGCGCGAGTTCGAGGGCGGTACGCAGATCTTCATCTATGCGCCGGACCAGCACGACTTCTTCGCCGTGACCGTGGCCGCGATGGACCAGTTGAACCTGAACATCCACGATGCCCGGGTCATCACCTCGACCAGCCAGTTCACCCTCGACACCTACATCGTGCTCGACACCGACGGCGACTCGATCGGCGACAATCCGGCGCGGGTCAAACAGATCCGCGACGGTTTGACCGAAGCCCTGCGCAACCCGGACGACTACCCGACGATCATCCAGCGGCGGGTGCCGCGCCAGCTCAAGCATTTCGCCTTCGCGCCCCAGGTGACGATCCACAACGATGCCCAACGACCGGTCACGGTGCTGGAACTCAGCGCGCCGGATCGCCCAGGCCTGCTGGCCCGGATCGGCACGATTTTCCTCGAATTCGATCTGTCGCTGCAGAACGCCAAGATTGCGACCCTGGGCGAACGGGTCGAAGACGTCTTCTTCATCACCGACGCCCACAATCAGCCGCTGTCCGATCCGTTGCTGTGCAGCCGCCTGCAGGACGCGATCGTCGAGCAACTGAGCGTCAATCAGGAACCCGATATCAAACTGTCGCGCATCAGCATCTGAATCAATAAAAGCCCTCCCCTCTCTGTAGGAGCGAGCTTGCTCGCGAAGGTGGCCCAGACGACACGGGTGATCTGATACCCCGCGTCATCGTTGACGACCATCGCGAGCAAGCTCGCTCCTACGGAGGAGGGACCGAACGAGAAATACCATGAACAACGCCTTGTCCCAGTTGCAACCCTACCCGTTCGAGAAACTCCGCGCCCTGCTCGGCAGCGTCACGCCCAACCCGGACAAGCGCCCGATCGCCCTGTCCATCGGCGAGCCGAAGCACCGTTCGCCGAGCTTCGTCGCCGAAGCCCTGGCCAGCAACCTGGAAAAAATGGCGGTGTACCCGACCACCCTCGGCATCCCGGAGTTGCGCGAAGCCATCGCTGCCTGGTGCGAGCGCCGCTTCAACGTTCCCGGCGGCTGGCTCGACCCCGCACGCAACGTGCTGCCGGTCAACGGCACCCGTGAGGCGTTGTTCGCCTTCACCCAGACCGTGGTCAATCGTGGCGACGACGCGCTGGTGGTCAGTCCGAACCCGTTCTATCAGATCTACGAAGGGGCTGCGTTTCTCGCCGGGGCCAAGCCGCATTACCTGCCGTGCCTGGACGAGAACGGCTTCAACCCGGATTTCGACGCGGTATCCCCGGACATCTGGAAGCGCTGCCAGATCCTGTTCCTGTGCTCGCCGGGCAACCCGACCGGCGCACTGATCCCGATCGACACCCTGAAGAAACTGATCGCCTTGGCCGACGAACATGATTTTGTGATTGCCGCGGACGAGTGCTACAGCGAGCTGTATTTCGACGAACAAACCCCGCCGCCGGGCCTGCTCAGCGCCTGCGCGGAACTGGGTCGCCAGGACTTCAAGCGTTGCGTGGTGTTCCACAGCCTGTCCAAGCGCTCCAACCTGCCAGGCCTGCGCTCCGGCTTTGTCGCGGGCGACGCCGAAGTGCTCAAGGGCTTCCTGCTGTATCGCACCTACCACGGCTGCGCGATGCCGGTTCAAACGCAACTGGCCAGCGTTGCTGCCTGGAATGACGAAGTGCATGTGCGCGCCAACCGTGCGCTGTACCGCGAGAAGTTCGACGCCGTGCTGGCAATCCTCAGCCCGGTGCTGGACGTGCAGCGTCCGGACGGCAGCTTCTACCTGTGGCCGAACGTCGCCGGTGACGACGCAGCCTTCTGCCGCGATTTGTTCGAACAGGAGCACGTCACCGTCGTGCCGGGTTCCTATCTGTCGCGGGACGTCGATGGCGTCAATCCGGGGGCCGGTCGCGTGCGCATGGCCCTGGTTGCGCCGCTGGCCGAGTGCGTCGAGGCCGCTGAACGCATTCGCGACTTCATTCAGCGTCGCCAGTAACGCGCGCCCGGCCCTGCAGGAGCGAGCTTGCTCCTGCAGGGGTGGCGGTCATCTCACCTGACCCAGCTTGGCCTCACTCAGGTCCAGCTCCGCCAGTACCTCGCGCAACACGTCATCGCCGATCTGGTGGTGACGGCTCAGCCGATACAACTCCAGGCGTTGCGCCCGCAACGCATTCAAGCGCAGGCGCCGCTCCAGCAAGTCCATCTGAAACGCCAGCGCCTGGGCTTCCGCCGAATCGTTGAACACCTCCAGTTGATGCCGATACTCGGACATGATCCGCGCCTTCAATTCAGCGGCCAACGCCGCCTCCGCCGCGTCCTGGGGCTTGGCTTCCTCAGCCTCGAGCGCATGAATCGCCGCTTCGGCGGTTTTGCGCCAGGCGTCACGCACTTCGTTGCGACGCTGGTCATCCGGGCTCTTCTCGATGCCGCGCAGCAACAAGGGCAAGGCAATGCAGGCTGCGATCAATGACAGCAGGATGACCCCCGCCGCGATGAAGATCAGCAGGTCGCGTTCGGGAAATGCCGCGCCCGCCATCAACATCGGCACCGACAACACACCCGCCAGCGTCACCGCCCCGCGCACACCACCGACCGTCAGCAACCAGCACGAACGCGCGGTCGGTACGCTGACCATTTCGCCCTTGCCCCGCCAGCGCCGCAGCCAGCCCGACAAGCGCCAGATGCTCTGCACCCAGACAAACCGCAATACCAGCAGCACCAGGAAAATGGCGATAACGTCGAAGCACCGATAGAGAAGGGTCGGCCACACCGAGGCTTCGTTGCTGACCACGGCTTTGATGATGTCCGGCAGTTGCAGGCCGAGCAGCAGGAAAATCAGGCCGTTGAAGGCGAATTCAAGCAACGACCAGACGCTGCGGTTGAGCAATCGGGTGCTGGTCTGGCGCGGCAGCAGGTCAAGCCAGCTCTGCATCATCCCCGCCGCCACGGCCGACAGAATGCCCGATGCGCCCAGTCGTTCGGCCACTACATAAGCGGCAAACGGCAGGAGCAGCATGAACACCACGTGAGTCGCCGGATCATCCCAGCCACGTGCGATCATCCACGAGCGCAGGCGGCCGACCAACCAGCTCAGCGCCACCCCGACGGCGAGACCGCCGACGGCCACCAGCACGAACGTGACACTGGCGTCGGTCAGCGAAAACACCCCCGTCAGCGCCGCCGCCAGGGCGAACTTGAACGTCACCAGGCCCGAGGCATCGTTCATCAACGCCTCGCCCTGCAGCATATGCATCAACGGCGTCGGCAAGCGGCTCTGGGCAATCGCCGACACGGCCACGGCATCCGTCGGCGACAACACCGCCGCCAGGGCAAAGGCAACCGGCAGCGGAATCGTCGGCAACAGCCAATGAATGAAGTAACCGGCGCCCACCACGGTAAACAGCACCAGGCCAACGGCCAGGGTCAGGATCGGCCCGCGCAGACGCCAGAATTCACGCTTGGGCATGCGCCAGCCGTCGGAGAACAGCAACGGTGGCAGGAACAGGAAAAGAAACAATTCCGGGTCCAGCGCCACATGCAACCCCAGGGTCGGCCATGCCAACAGGGCGCCAGCGGCAATCTGCACCAGCGGCAGGGGCAACGGAATCACCCGTCCGACCAGGCGGGAGACGCTGACCAGCATTAACAGGATCAGGACGGTGTAAGCGGTTTGCATAAAGCGGGATTCCTGGACAATCGACAGCATTGAAGTGCCATATTAGCGGCTTAGACTAAGGTCTGACCGTTACACCAATGTCGCAGGTTATCGCGTGAACACACCCTGAACGGTGGGAGCGCAGGCAAATCCACCTGAACCGCCGCGAAACCGTCCGGTCATGGCATAATCCTTCACCTTTTTTCTCCAGCACCTGTAAAGGGGGCAATTCCTTGACCGTTTCAAGTAAAACGTTGCACCTTTTCGGCATCAAGGCCTGCGACACCATGAAAAAGGCGCGCACCTGGCTCGATGAACACGCTGTCAGCTATGACTTTCATGATTACAAGACGGCCGGAATCGACCGTGAACACCTGAGCCAATGGTGTGATGAGCACGGCTGGCAAGTGGTGTTGAACCGTGCAGGCACGACCTTTCGCAAGCTCGACGACGAACGCAAAGCCGATCTCGACCAGTCGAAAGCCATCGAACTGATGCTCGCTCAACCCTCGATGATCAAGCGCCCGGTGCTCGATCTCGGTGACCGAACCCTGATTGGCTTCAAGCCAGATATCTACGCGGCAGCGCTCAAGTAAGCCTGCCCGTTCAATTTCGTTAGAGGTATTTACATGTCCACTACCCCATTCAGCCTGGCCTTTGGTGTCGGCACCCAAAACCGTCAAGGCGCCTGGCTGGAAGTGTTTTACGCCCAGCCACTGCTCAACCCTTCGGCGGACCTGATTGCGGCCATCGCGCCGGTCCTGGGCTACACCGACGGCAACCAGGCCATCACCTTCACCACCGCCCAGGCCTCGCAGCTGGCTGACGCCGTCAAGGGCGTCGACGCGGCGCAAGCAGCCCTGCTGACCCGCCTGGCCGAGAGCCACAAGCCGCTGGTCGCGACCATCCTCGCAGAGGACGCGCCGCTGACCTCCACGCCCGAGGCTTACCTCAAGCTGCACCTGCTCTCCCACCGCCTGGTCAAGCCGCACGGCCTGAACCTGGCCGGCGTGTTCCCGCTGCTGCCGAACGTGGCGTGGACCAGCCAGGGCGCGATCGACCTCGCCGAACTGGCCGAGCACCAGCTCGAAGCCCGCCTGCGCGGTGAGCTGCTGGAAGTGTTCTCGGTGGACAAGTTCCCGAAAATGACCGACTACGTGGTCCCGGCCGGCGTGCGCATCGCTGACGCGGCGCGTCTGCGTCTGGGCGCCTACGTGGGCGAAGGCACCACCGTGATGCACGAAGGCTTCATCAACTTCAACGCCGGCACCGAAGGCCCGGGCATGATCGAAGGCCGCGTCTCCGCAGGCGTGTTCGTCGGCAAGGGTTCGGACCTGGGCGGCGGCTGCTCGACCATGGGCACCCTGTCCGGTGGCGGCAACATCGTGATCAAGGTCGGTGAAGGCTGCCTGATCGGCGCCAACGCCGGCATCGGTATCCCGTTGGGCGACCGCAACACCGTGGAATCGGGCCTGTACGTCACCGCCGGTACCAAAGTGGCGCTGCTGGACGAGAAGAACCAACTGGTCAAAGTGGTGAAGGCCCGTGAGCTGGCCGGTCAGACCGACCTGCTGTTCCGCCGCAATTCGGAAACCGGCGCCGTGGAATGCAAGACCCACAAATCGGCGATCGAACTGAACGAAGCGCTGCACGCTCACAACTAAGCGCCGTATGCCCCGATAATGTGGGAGCCAGCCTGCTCGCGATGATCTCCTCGAGAACGTCATCGCGAGCGGGCTCGCTGCCACAGGGTTTGGCGTTCACCCCGCCCATGTTCGACAGGGCCCGATAGCATGATGATTCTCTCCCCCTGGCGCGCCGACTTTCCGGCCATCGCCGCCCTGCAACGGCAAGACCAGACCTACCTGGACAACGCCGCCACCACGCAAAAACCTCAAGCCCTGCTGGATGCCCTGGTGCATTACTACGCCAATGGCGCGGCCAACGTGCATCGCGCGCAGCACTTGCCCGGCGCACATGCCACCCAGGCCTTCGAAGACAGCCGCAGCAAGGTCGCCCAGTGGCTCAATGCCGGCGATGTCGGGCAGATCATCTTTACCCACGGCGCGACCTCCGCGCTGAATCTCCTGGCCTATGGCCTGGAGCACCTGTTCAACCCGGGCGATGAAATTGTCGTCAGCGCGCTGGAGCACCACGCCAACTTGCTGCCCTGGCAGCAACTGGCCCGGCGGCGCGAGGTGAAACTGGTCATCCTGCCGCTGGATGACGACGGCTTGATCGACCTGGAAGCCGCCGCCTCGTTGATCGGCCCGCAGACCCGTTTGCTGGCGGTCAGTCAGCTGTCCAACGTGCTCGGCGCCTGGCAGCCGTTGCCGGCCCTGCTGGCGATGGCCAGGGCACAGGGCGCGCTGACGGTGGTCGATGGCGCTCAGGGCGTAGTTCATGGCCGCCACGACGTGCAGGCCATGGGTTGCGACTTCTATGTGTTTTCCAGCCACAAGCTCTATGGCCCCGATGGCCTGGGCGTGCTGTTCGCTCGCCATGACGCGCTCAGACACCTGCGCCACTGGCAGTTCGGCGGTGAAATGGTGCTGGATGCGGACTACCAGCACGCACGCTTTCGCCCTGCCCCGCTGGGGTTCGAAGCGGGCACGCCGGCGGTTTCGAGTGTGATCGGTCTGGGCGCGACGCTGGATTACCTTGCCGGCCTCGACCCACACGCCGTCTCGGCCCATGAAGCGGCGCTGCATGACCGCCTGGTGAAAGGCCTTGAAGCGCGTGACGGGGTTCGTCTGCTGGGCAAGCCGCAACTGGCACTGGCGAGTTTTGTCGTCGAGGGTGTGCATAACGCGGACCTCGCCCATTTACTGACGGAACAGGGGATCGCGGTGCGCGCCGGTCACCATTGCGCCATGCCGTTGCTCAAATGCTTCGAACTGGCAGGGGCCATCCGTGTGTCCCTGGCGCTGTACAACGATTCCGAAGACCTCGAGCGCTTTTTCCAGGCACTGGATCAGTCACTGGAGCTGCTGCGATGAGCCTGCCTGCGGATGCCGGGACAGCGCTGGACACCTTCCGCAATGCGGCGAGCTGGGAACAGCGGGCACGCTTGCTGATGCAATGGGGCGAACGCCTGCCGGCCCTGAGCGACGAGCAAAAGGTCGACGCCAATCGCGTGCACGGTTGTGAAAGCCGAGTGTGGCTGGTGGGGTCGCTGCACGACGGTCACTGGCAGTTTGCTGCCAGCAGCGATGCGCGGCTGATCCGCGGCCTGGTGGCGTTGCTGCTGGCGCGGGTCAACGGCTTGTCGGCGGAGGAGTTGCGCCAGGTGGATTTGCCTGACTGGTTCAACCAACTGGGGCTGAGCCGGCAGCTGTCGCCTTCGCGCAGTAACGGCCTGAATGCGGTGCTCCAGCGGATGAACGAATTGGCCGGCTAACCGCCATCGCGAGCAGGCTCGCTCCCACAGGAGCCCGCATTCCAACGGTGGGAGCGAGCCTGCTCGCGATGAGGGTTTCAGCGGCAAGCGCTAAACCTGAGGCTTCACCCGATCCGCCGGCCGCCGCACCCCTGCCACGATCTTGTCCACCGCCTTGGTCGCCGCGACCATGCCGAACGTCGCCGTCACCATCATCACTGCGCCAAATCCACCCGCGCAATCCAGCTTCACGCCATCGCCGACAAAGCTCTTCTGCAGGCAAATGCTGCCATCGGGCTTGGGATAACGCAGTTGCTCGGTCGAGAACACGCACGGCACGCTGTAATGACGGGTCACGGTGCGCGAGAAGCCATAGTCGCGGCGCAGGGTCGAACGCACTTTCGAAGCCAGTGGGTCGTTGAACGTGCGGTTCAGGTCGCAGACTTGAATCAGCGTCGGGTCAATCTGCCCGCCGGCCCCGCCCGTGGTGATGATCTGAATCTTGCGGCGCTTGCACCAGGCGATCAGCGCCGCCTTGGCGTTGACGCTGTCGATGCAGTCGATCACACAATCGATGTTCGGCGTGATGTAGTCGGCCATGGTCTCGCGGGTAACGAAATCCGCCACCGCATGGACCGTGCAATCCGGGTTGATCCCGCGCAGGCGCTCGGCCATGACCTCGACCTTGGGCTTGCCGACGGTGCTGTCCAGCGCATGCAACTGCCGGTTGGCGTTGCTGACGCAGACGTCGTCGAGGTCGAACAGCGAGATTTCGCCGACACCACACCGGGCGATGGCTTCCGCCGCCCAGGAACCGACGCCACCGACGCCAACGATCGCCACATGGGCCGCGCGCAACCGCTCAAGACCGTCGACGCCATACAAACGGGCGATGCCTGCAAACCGTGGATCTTCTGTGCTCATGACCTTTACCCCAAAAACCGGCGCGCATTATGGACGAGCCGGGCGCAAGTTTTAAGCATCCCGCTGTAAGTGTAAGAACTTAAGCGAAAGTTAACTGCCCAATGTCAGGCAATTTCCTGTCTGATGTACGCTCAGTGAATTGCCGGTGTAGGATGCGCGCCCCTGCGCTTGGACAGCCGAACGCCAATCGTCCTTCGTTCCACAGCCTCCGGAACCTGAAATAGCTATGTCATCGCGTAAATTTGGACTCAACCTGGTCGTGGTGCTCGCCATCGCGGCTCTGTTTACCGGCTTCTGGGCGCTGATCAATCGCCCGGTCAGCGCCCCCAACTGGCCTGAGCAGATCTCCGGGTTTTCCTACTCGCCGTTCCAGCAAGGCCAGTACCCGCAGAAAGAGCAGTACCCAACCGACGACCAGATGCGGCGCGACCTGGAGATCATGAGCAAGCTGACGGACAACATCCGGACTTACTCGGTCGATGGCACCCTGCAAGACATCCCCAAGTTGGCAGAGGAATTCGGTCTGCGGGTGACCCTCGGCATCTGGATCAGTCCGGACCAGGAACGCAACGAGCGCGAGATCACCCGCGCCATCGAAATCGCCAACTCCTCGCGCAGTGTGGTGCGCGTCGTGGTGGGTAACGAGGCGATATTCCGCAAGGAAATTACCGCGGAGCAACTCAGCGTGCTCCTCGATCGCGTACGCGCAGCCGTGAAAGTGCCGGTCACCACATCCGAGCAATGGCACGTCTGGGAAGAGCACCCGGAACTGGCCAGACACGTCGACCTGATTGCCGCCCACGTCCTGCCCTACTGGGAATTCATTCCGGTGGACAAGGCCGGTCAGTTCGTGCTCGACCGCGCCCGCGACCTGAAGAAGCTGTTCCCGAAAAAACCGCTGCTGCTGTCCGAAGTCGGCTGGCCGAGCAACGGCCGCATGCGCGGTGGCGCCGATGCATCGCCGGCGGATCAGGCGATCTACCTGCGCACCCTGGTCAACAAACTCAACCGCCAGGGCTTCAACTACTTCGTGATCGAAGCCTTCGACCAGCCGTGGAAAGCCAGTGACGAAGGTTCTGTGGGCGCTTATTGGGGCGTGTACAACGCCGCCCGTCAGCAGAAATTCAACTTCGAAGGCCCGGTCGTCGCGATCCCGCAATGGCGCGCGCTGGCGGTCGGTTCCGTCGTGCTGGCGCTGTTGTCGCTGACCCTGCTGATGATCGACGGCTCGGCCCTGCGCCAACGTGGCCGCATCTTCCTGACCTTCATCGCGTTTCTGTGCGGCTCGGTGCTGGTCTGGATCGGTTACGACTACAGCCTGCAATACAGCACGTGGTTCAGCCTGACGGTGGGGTTCCTGCTGGCCCTCGGCGCACTCGGGGTGTTCATCGTGTTGCTGACCGAGGCCCACGAACTGGCCGAGGCGGTGTGGATTCACAAACGGCGCCGGGAATTCCTGCCGGTGGAAGGTGATTCGAGTTACCGGCCGAAAGTGTCGATCCACGTCCCTTGCTACAACGAACCGCCGGAGATGGTGAAACAGACGCTCAACGCCCTGGCCAACCTCGACTATCCGGACTTCGAAGTCCTGATCATCGACAACAACACCAAGGACCCGGCGGTCTGGGAACCGGTGCGCGACTATTGCGAGACCCTTGGCCCACGGTTCAAGTTCTTCCACGTGGCCCCCCTGGCCGGTTTCAAGGGCGGCGCGTTGAACTACCTGATACCGCACACGGCCAAGGATGCGGAAGTGATTGCGGTGATCGACTCGGACTACTGCGTCGACCCGAACTGGCTCAAGCACATGGTGCCGCACTTCGCCGACCCGAAAATCGCCGTGGTGCAGTCGCCACAGGATTATCGCGACCAGAACGAAAGCACCTTCAAGAAGCTGTGCTACGCCGAATACAAAGGGTTCTTCCACATCGGCATGGTCACCCGCAACGACCGTGACGCGATCATCCAGCACGGCACCATGACCATGACCCGGCGCTCGGTGCTCGAAGAGCTGGGCTGGGCCGATTGGTGCATTTGCGAAGATGCCGAGCTGGGCCTGCGGGTGTTCGAGAAAGGCCTGTCGGCGGCGTACTACCACACCAGCTACGGCAAGGGCCTGATGCCCGACACCTTCATCGACTTCAAGAAACAGCGTTTCCGCTGGGCCTATGGCGCGATCCAGATCATCAAGCGCCACACCGCCAGCCTGCTGCGCGGCAAGGACACCGAGCTGACCCGTGGCCAGCGTTATCACTTCCTCGCCGGCTGGCTGCCCTGGGTCGCGGACGGCATGAACATCTTCTTCACCGTGGGCGCGTTGCTGTGGTCGGCGGCGATGATCATCGTGCCGCAGCGGGTCGACCCGCCGTTGCTGATTTTCGCAATCCCGCCCCTGGCGTTGTTCGTGTTCAAGGTCGGCAAGATCATCTTCCTTTACCGTCGTGCCGTGGGCGTGAACCTCAAGGACGCGTTCTGCGCCGCGCTGGCCGGGCTGGCGTTGTCGCACACCATCGCCAAGGCGGTGTTGTACGGGTTCTTCACCAGCAGCATTCCGTTTTTCCGTACGCCCAAGAATGCCGACAACCACGGCTTATGGGTGGCGATTTCGGAGGCCCGTGAAGAGGTATTCATCATGCTGCTGTTGTGGGGCGCGGCGCTGGGAATCTTCCTGGTGAACGGGCTGCCGAGCAACGACATGCGCTTCTGGGTCACCATGCTGCTGGTGCAGTCGCTGCCCTATGTGGCGGCGCTGATCATGGCGTTCCTGTCGTCGCTGCCGAAACCGGCGGCAGAGGTCGAGGTCGCACCGGCAGTCTAAATCTTTGCCGAAGGACTAAACGGCGGCCAAGGGCCGCCGTTTTGCTTTAAGATAACCGCCATTTTGCGGGGCGGACTGACCGACTCAAAACCTGTGGGAGCGGGCTTGCCCGCGAAAGCGGTGTGTCAGCCAACAGATTTGTTGATAGTTACACCGCCTTCGCGGGCAAGCCCGCTCCCACAGTAATCTTGCCCAAATTCAAGCTTCCGGAGTTTTCCATGACGGCCCACGCCGACCTTTCGCCGACCCTTCAACTCGCCATCGACCTGATCCGCCGCCCATCCGTGACGCCGGTCGACGCCGACTGCCAGAAGCAGATGATGCAGCGCTTGGGCGATGCCGGTTTCCAACTGGAACCGATGCGCATCGAAGATGTGGATAACTTCTGGGCCACCCACGGCCAGCACGACGGTCCGGTCCTGTGCTTCGCCGGTCACACCGACGTGGTGCCGACCGGTCCGGTGGCCGCCTGGCAGATCGAGCCGTTCAACGCCGTCATCGACGAGCACGGCATGCTCTGCGGCCGTGGCGCGGCCGACATGAAAGGCAGCCTGGCCTCCATGACCGTGGCCGCCGAGCGTTTCGTCGCCGACTACCCGGACCACAAGGGCAAGGTCGCCTTCCTGATCACCAGCGACGAAGAAGGCCCGGCACACCATGGCACCAAGGCTGTGGTTGAACGCCTGGTCGCCCGCCAGGAGCGCCTGGACTGGTGCATCGTCGGTGAACCGTCGAGCACCACACTGGTGGGCGACGTCGTCAAGAACGGCCGTCGCGGCTCCCTCGGCGCCAAACTGACCGTGCACGGCGTGCAAGGCCACGTGGCGTATCCGCACCTGGCGAAAAACCCGATCCACCTGGCCGCACCGGCCCTGGCCGAACTGGCCGCCGAGCACTGGGACCATGGCAACGACTTCTTCCCGCCGACCAGCTTCCAGATTTCCAACGTGAATTCCGGCACTGGCGCGACCAACGTGATCCCGGGTGATCTGGTGGCGGTGTTCAACTTCCGCTTCTCCACCGAATCCACTGTCGACGGCCTGCAAAAGCGCGTCGCCGACATCCTCGACAAGCATGGCCTGGACTGGCACATCGACTGGGCGCTGTCCGGCCTGCCGTTTCTGACCGAACCAGGCGCCCTGCTGGATGCGGTCTCGTCGAGCATCAAGGACATCACCGGGCGCGACACCCAGGCGTCCACCAGCGGCGGCACTTCCGATGGTCGTTTCATCGCCACCATGGGCACCCAGGTGGTCGAGCTGGGGCCGGTCAACGCGACGATCCACCAGGTCAACGAGCGCGTGCTGGCTGCCGACCTCGATGTGCTGACCGAAATCTACTACCAGACCCTCGTCAAGTTGCTCGCCTGATGCTCGCCTGCCCGATTTGCAGCGAACCGCTGAATGCGGTGGACAACGGCGTGGCTTGCCCCGCCGGGCATCGTTTCGACCGCGCGCGCCAGGGTTACCTGAACCTGTTGCCGGTGCAGCACAAGAACAGCCGCGACCCTGGGGATAACCTGGCCATGGTCGAAGCCCGTCGCGACTTCCTCAATGCCGGCCATTACGCGCCGGTGGCCAGGCGCCTGGCTGAACTGGCTGCGCACTACGCGCCGGCACGCTGGCTGGACATCGGTTGTGGCGAGGGTTACTACACCGCGCAGATCGCCCAGGCGTTGCCCGATGCCGATGGCTACGCCCTGGACATCTCCCGGGAAGCGGTCAAACGCGCTTGCAAGCGCAACCCGACGCTGACCTGGTTGATCGCCAGTATGGCGCGGGTGCCACTGGCGTCGGGCAGCTGCCAGTTTCTTGCCAGCGTCTTCAGCCCGCTGGACTGGGAAGAAGCCAAACGCCTGCTCAGTCGCGGCGGTGGCTTGATGAAGGTCGGCCCCACGAGCGGCCACCTGATGGAATTGCGCGAGCGCCTGTACGACGAAGTGCGCGAGTACACCGACGACAAGCACCTGGCCCTGGTGCCCGAAGGCATGGCGCTCGCCCACAGTGAAACCCTCGAGTTCACGCTCACGCTGGCCAGCGGCCAGGACCGGGCGAACCTGCTGGCCATGACCCCTCACGGCTGGCGCGCCAGTGCCGAGCGCCGGGCAGCGGTGATCGAACAGGCCGAACCGTTCGAGGTCACCGTGTCGATGCGTTACGATTACTTTGTACTTCAATAATAGGGGTCTTGAGCAACGGCTCGAGGCCAACTGAATCCGCGAATGGATTTTCAGACCCGCAGTGAGGACATCCATGCGCCAACCCGATATCGAGATTTACCTGAAAGACGCCGACGTTGACCACAAGGCCATCGCCGCCTGGCTCAGCCAGGCACTGGGCACCTGCAGCGACTGGGTCCAGAAAGGCCAGACCTACAAGTGCAAGGCCGGCAGCGTGCCCGTCACCTGGCTGCCCAAGGCCGTGGGCAAATGGAACAGCCTGTATCTGGAAAGCGACCAGACCCCGTGGGAAGACGACATCGCTTGCGCCCGCGCCGCGTTCGCCGCGCTGAACGTCGAAGTCCGCTGCGCGCCGGGCAGTTGGGTCGAGGAGGAAGGTGAAGAAACGGCCGACCGCTGGATTCGCATCAGCGCCGACGGTGAAGAAGAGATCACCTGGAAAACGGCTTAAAGAGCCGAACACAACATAACCTGTGGGAACGGGCTTGCCCGCTCCCACAGTGGTTTTGTGCGATTACAGGCCTACAACATCCTCAGCCTGCAACCCCTTCTGACCTTCGACCACCGCGTACTCGACCTGCTGGCCTTCAGTCAGCGAACGGTGGCCTTCGCCACGAATCGCGCGGTAGTGCACGAACACATCCACCCCGTTTTCACGCTGAATAAAGCCGTAGCCCTTGGCATCGTTGAACCACTTCACGCTGCCGGTTTCACGTGTTGCCATCTGTTCATACTCCTTTTTTATTATCGGTCTGGCTTTTCGCAGGAAAGCCTCGGGAACATCAGCCGCACATGCTGGCCTAATGAAGGCAGCGCGACAGATCGCCGAGTATATGACACAGGTGGAAACTCTCAACAGGAGTTTACTTCGCCGCTTTTTTGCCGATTTTAGGCGAATACGGCAAACTAGGCCCGCCTCTCTCCCGAGCAAACGCTCGGTTTTATTCACTCATGCAGATGCCGTATGACCCGCTCCCCGTTCCGCCGTCTTGTGTTTGGCACCCTGCGCCGACTGCTCTACCTCTGGGTTCGCTCCGAGACCATCAACCAGTCGTCGTTCACCCTCAACCTCGACCGCAGTCGCCCCGTGTTCTACGTCCTGCAAAACCCCTCGCTGACCGACCTCGCCGTGGTCGACACCGAGTGCAGCAAGGCTGGCTTGCCCCGTCCGGTATTGCCGGTATCGGTGGGCAACCTGATGGAACCCGCCGCTTTCTTCTATCTGACCCCGGACCCCGACTGGCTCGGTCGCCAGGACAAACGCGGCGCTCCGCCGACCCTGACCCGGCTGGTCAGCGCCCTCAGCCAGAACGCCGCCGAAGACGCACAGATCATTCCGGTCAGCGTGTTCTGGGGTCAGTCCCCGGACAGCGAATCGAGCCCCTGGAAACTGCTGTTCGCCGACAGTTGGGCAGTCACCGGACGCCTGCGCCGCCTGCTCAGCATCATCGTGCTGGGGCGCAAGACCCGGGTGCAGTTCTCCGCGCCGATCCACCTGCGTGAGCTGATCGAGCACAACAAGGGCCATGAGCGCACCGTGCGCATGGCCCAGCGGGTCCTGCGCGTGCACTTCCGCAACCTGAAAGCGGCGGTGATCGGCCCCGACATTTCCCACCGCCGCAACCTGGTCAAGGGCCTGCTCAACCAGCCCCTGGTCAAGCAAGCGATCCTCGACGAGGCCGAGCGCGAGAACATCTCTGCGGAAAAAGCCAAGGCCCAGGCCCTGCGCTATGGCAACGAGATTGCCTCGGACTACACCTACACCGCGATCCGCTTTCTGGAAGTGGTGCTGAGCTGGTTCTGGAACAAGATCTACGACGGGATCAAGGTCAATCACATCGAAGGCGTGCAAGAGATCGCACCGGGTCACGAAGTGATCTACGTGCCGTGCCATCGCAGCCACATCGACTACCTGCTGCTGTCCTACCTGCTGTTCCGCAACGGCCTGACCCCGCCGCACATCGCCGCCGGCATCAACCTCAACATGCCGGTCATCGGCAGCCTGCTGCGTCGGGGCGGTGCGTTCTTCATGCGCCGCACCTTCAAGGGCAACCCGCTGTACACCTCGGTGTTCAACGAATACCTGCACACCCTGTTCACCAAGGGCTTCCCGGTCGAGTACTTCGTCGAGGGCGGCCGCTCGCGCACCGGGCGCATGCTGCAACCGAAAACCGGGATGCTGGCGATCACCCTGCGCAGCTTCCTGCGCTCCTCGCGCATGCCGATCGTGTTCGTTCCGGTGTACATCGGCTATGAGCGCGTACTGGAGGGCCGGACCTACCTCGGAGAATTGCGCGGAGCGAGCAAGAAGAAGGAGTCGATTTTCGACATCTTCAAAGTCATCGGTGCCCTCAAGCAGCGCTTCGGCCAAGTGGCCGTGAACTTCGGCGAGCCGATCAAACTCGCGGAATTCCTCGACAGCGAACAGCCGGACTGGCGCCAGCAGGAGCTCGGCCCGCAGTTCAAACCGGCCTGGCTCAACGAAACCACCAACCGCCTGGGCGAGAAAGTCGCGCAGCATCTGAACGAGGCAGCGGCGATCAACCCGGTCAACCTGGTGGCGCTGGCGTTGCTGTCCACCAGCCGCCTGGCACTGGACGACCGTGCCATGGCGCGGGTGCTGGACCTGTACCTGGCGCTGCTGCGCAAAGTCCCGTATTCGCCGCACACCACGCTGCCGGAAGGCGATGGCCGGGCGCTGATCGAGCACGTCAAGGACATGGACCTGCTGTCCGAGCAGAGCGATGCACTGGGCAAGATCCTGTACCTGGACGAGCAGAACGCGGTCCTGATGACCTACTACCGCAACAACGTGCTGCACATTTTCGCGTTGCCGTCGTTGCTGGCGAGTTTCTTCCAGAGCGCCTCGCGCATGAGCCGCGAGCAGATCCTGCGCTACACCCGCGCCCTGTATCCCTACCTGCAATCGGAATTGTTCATTCGCTGGTCGCTGGAGGAACTGGATGCGGTGATCGATCAATGGCTCGAAGCATTCGTCGAGCAGGGCCTGCTGCGCTTCGAGAACGGCGTCTATCTGCGCCCCGCCCCGAGCTCGCGGCACTTCGTGCTGTTGACCCTGCTGTCGAAAAGCATCGCCCAGACCTTGCAGCGCTTCTACATGACGGTTTCCCTGCTGCTCAACAGCGGCCAGAACAGCATCAGCGCCGAAGAGCTGGAAGACCTGTGCACCGTGATGGCCCAGCGCCTGTCGATCCTGCATGGCCTGAACGCGCCGGAGTTTTTCGACAAGAGCCTGTTCCGCCACTTTATCCAGACGATGCTCGACCTGGACGTGCTCAGGCGCGACGAGGCGGGCAAACTGAGTTACCACGAACTGCTCGGCGAACTGGCCGAGGGCGCGGCCAAGCGCGTGCTGCCGGCGGAGATTCGCCTGTCGATCCGCCAGGTGGCGCTGCATCGCAGCGAAGATGCAGCGGATCAACCGGCCACACCACCCGAGGCCTGACGCAAAACCTGTGGGAGTGAGCCCCGCTCGCGGGCGAAGGCGGTCTAACATTCAACATCCCTGTTGTCTGACACACCGCTTTCGCTGGCAATCGGTCTCGCTCCCACATTGTTCAAAAGGAGATTTCCTGTGAAAAAACTCTCGCTATTGGCCCTGACCGTATTCCTGGGGGCCTGTCAATCCATGCATCCCGCGCCCAAGTCCACCCTCGATGGCGAAGTCTTCTACCTGCAACGCATCGCCCTGCCACCGACGGCAATCCTCAGTGTCAGCCTGCAGGACATCTCGCTCGCCGACGCGCCGGCCAAGGTCATCGACGAACAGCGCGGGCCGGTCAAGGGCCAGGTGCCGCTGCCCTTTCACCTGAGCTACGACCCGCTGAAGATCGAGCCCAATCATCGTTACTCGATCAACGCGCGCATCGAAGTTGATGGCAAACTGTTGTTCATCACCACCGAAAATCACGCCGTGCGACTGGACGGCTCCGATCCCCAGCCCGTCAGGGTCCGCGTTGACGCGGCCCGCTAAGTCTCTTTTTGAAAAAGGAAGTTGCCATGCCCCGCCCTACCCTTCGCTTTGCCGGCCTATGCGCAGGCTTGATGATCAGTGCCAGCGCCATGGCGCTGTCGCTCAGCGATCTGTCGCAAAAGGACGCCAGCGGCGGCCTCAAGGACGCCTTGACTCAAGGTGCACAAGTGGCCGTGAAACAACTCGGCACGCCGGGTGGGTTCAGCAACAACCCGGACGTGAAGATCGAACTGCCGGGCAAGCTGGGCAAGGTCGCCAGCAAGATGAAACAGTTCGGCATGGGCGATCAGGTCGATCAGCTGGAAACCAGCATGAACAAGGCCGCCGAAACCGCCGTGGTGCAGGCCCAGCCGATCCTCGTCGACGCGGTGAAGAAAATGACCGTCGAAGACGCCAAGGGCATTCTCAGCGGCGGCAATGATTCGGCCACTCAGTACCTGAACAAGACCAGCCGCGAACAGATCCGCGCCAAGTTCCTGCCCATCGTCAAGCAAGCCACCGACCAGGTCGGCCTGGCCAAGCAATACAACTCGTTCGCCGGCCAGGCCGCGACGCTGGGCGTAGTGGACGCCAAGAACGCCAACATCGAAAGCTACGTCACCGAGCAGGCGCTCAACGGTTTGTTCGAGATGATCGGCAAGCAGGAAGAAACCATTCGCAAGAACCCGGCGGCAGCGGCAACCAGCCTGGCGAAGAAGGTGTTCGGTACGCTCTGAAGGGGGCTGAAAATCGTTCTTGAACATGAACCGATAGAACAGCGCCCTCGCGACCCGGCCATTGCCATCGCGTAAGGGTGTTCGTAGCCCGACGTAAAATGCAGAGTGATGCCCTTGATCAGCGGATGAAGGTGGGGCGACTGTCCCAGCAGGTCGAACACCGGATCGGTTCGGCCTTTCAACAGCGGTGGTTTTTCATGGATGCTGTAGGAGCGAGCATGCTCGCTCCTACAGGTGTCAGGCCAGTTCTTTTTTGATGCGGAACCACGCGGCATACAGCGCCGGCAAGAACAGCAGGGTCAGCGCCGTGGCCACGATCAGTCCGCCCATGATGGCCACGGCCATTGGCCCGAAGAACACGCTGCGTGACAACGGAATCATCGCCAGTACCGCAGCGAGCGCGGTCAGCACGATCGGGCGGAAGCGGCGCACGGTGGCTTCGATGATTGCCTGCCAGGGTTTGAGTCCGGCGGCGATGTCCTGCTCGATCTGGTCGACCAGGATCACCGAGTTGCGCATGATCATGCCCGACAGGGCAATGGTCCCGAGCATGGCGACGAACCCGAACGGCTGGCGGAACACCATCAGGAACAGGGTCACGCCGATCAAGCCCAGGGGCGCTGTCAGAAACACCATCACCGTGCGCGAGAAGCTGCGCAGTTGCAGCATCAGTAATGTCAGCACGACGACGATGAACAGCGGCACGCCGGCCTTCACCGAGTTCTGTCCCCGGGCGGAGTCTTCCACGGTGCCGCCGACATCCAGCAGGTAGCCGTCGGGCAATTCGGCGCGAATCGGGTCGAGCGTCGGCATGATCTGTTGCACCAGGGTCACCGGCTGTTCCTTGCCATAGATGTCGGCACGTACGGTGACATTCGGCAAGCGGTTGCGGTGCCAGATGATGCCCTCTTCAAAGCCGTATTCCAGCGTGGCGATTTGCGACAGAGCCACGCTGCGACCGTTGTCGGTAGGCACCGCCAGGCTCGGCAGCAACGACAGCTCGGTGCGCTCGTGCAAGGTGCCGCGCAGGAGGATTTCGATCAACTCGTTGTCTTCGCGGTACTGGCTGACGCTGGAGCCGGTCAGCGAGCTTTGCAGGAACTTCGACAGGTTCGCGGTGCTGACGCCCAGCGCCCGGGCACGGTCCTGGTCGATGTTCAGGTAAACGACTTTGCTCGGCTCTTCCCAGTCCAGGTGGACGTTGGCGACGTGAGGGTTCTCGCGCACCTTGGCCGCGACTTTGCGCGCCAGCGCACGGACTTGCTCGATGTGCTCGCCCGTGACCCGGAATTGCACCGGATAGCCAACCGGCGGGCCGTTTTCCAGGCGTGTCACGCGCGAACGCAGGGTCGGGAATTGTTCGTTGAGGGTTTCGATCAGCCAGGTGCGCAGGGCCTCACGGTCTTCGATGGACTTGGCCAGCACGACAAACTGGGCGAAGCTCGCCGCCGGCAGTTGCTGGTCCAGCGGCAGGTAGAAGCGTGGCGAGCCGGTGCCGACGTAAGCCACATAGTTATCGATACCGGCGTGATCCTTGAGCAGGCCTTCAAGCCGCTTGACCTCGTCGGCGGTGTTGCTCAGCGACGCACCTTCGGCCAGTTTCAGGTCGACCATCAGTTCCAGGCGTCCGGAGGCCGGAAAGAACTGTTGCGGCACAAAGCGGAACAACACGATGGAGGCGATGAACAGCACCACGGTCAGCGCGATCACTGTTTTGCGCCAGCGCACGCACCACTCCACCAGACGCCGCACACGCTGGTAAAACGGCGTGGCGTAAGGATCGGGTTGACCGGCGCCGTGTTTCGCCGCGTGAATCTTCGCCAGGTCCGGCAGCAGTTTTTCACCCAGGTAGGGCACGAACACCACGGCAGCGATCCACGACGCCAGCAACGCGATGGTCACCACCTGGAAAATCGAACGCGTGTACTCGCCTGTTCCCGATTGCGCGGTGGCAATCGGCAGGAACCCGGCAGCCGTAATCAGCGTACCGGTGAGCATCGGGAACGCGGTGCTGGTCCAAGCGTAACTGGCGGCCTTGATCCGGTCGAAGCCCTGTTCCATTTTGATCGCCATCATCTCCACGGCGATGATCGCGTCGTCCACCAGCAACCCCAGCGCCAACACCAGCGCGCCGAGGGAAATCTTGTGCAGGCCGATGCCCAGGTAATACATGCAGGCGAAGGTCATGGCCAGCACCAGCGGGATCGCCAGCGCGACGACCATGCCGGTGCGCACCCCAAGTGAGAAAAAACTCACCAACAAAACGATGACCAGGGCTTCGACCAGGACACGGACAAACTCGCCGACACCGGTTTTCACCGCAGCAGGCTGGTCGGAAACCTTTTGCAATTGCATGCCGGCGGGGAGGTTTTTCTGGATGCGCGCGAACTCGACTTCCAATGCCCTGCCCAGCACCAGAATGTCGCCACCGTCTTTCATCGCAACGGCCAGACCGATGGCGTCCTGCGACATGAAGCGCATGCGCGGCGCCGGAGGATCGTTGAAGCCACGCCGAACGTTGGCCACATCGGAGATACGGAACGTACGATCAGCGACCCGGATCGGGAAGTTCTTGATCTCCTCAACCGTCTGAAAATTCCCCGAAACCCGTAGCTGCAATCGCTCACTGCTGGTTTCGAAGAAGCCGGCGGTGGACACCGCGTTCTGTTCTTCGAGCGCCTGCTGCACCGCAGCCAGCGGCAAGCCAAGGGTGGCGAGCTTGACGTTGGAGAGCTCGATCCAGATCTTCTCGTCCTGCAGCCCGAGCAGCTCGACCTTGCCCACGTCCTTGACCCGCTGCAACTGGATCTGGATGCGGTCGGCGTAGTCTTTCAGGACCGCGTAGTCGAAGCCCTCGCCGGTCAGCGCATAGATATTGCCGAACGTGGTGCCGAACTCATCGTTGAAAAACGGCCCCTGGATGCCCGGTGGCAGGGTGTGGCGTATGTCGCTGATCTTCTTGCGTACCTGGTACCAGAGGTCCGGAATGTCCACCGAGTGCATGGAGTCTCGGGCGATGAAGGTCACCATCGATTCGCCCGGCCGGGAGAACGACACGATGCGATCATATTCGCCCGTTTCCATCAGCTTCTTTTCAATGCGTTCGCTGACCTGGCGCGACACTTCCTCGGCGGTGGCGCCCGGCCAGTTGGTGCGGATGACCATCGCCTTGAAGGTGAACGGCGGGTCTTCGCTCTGGCCAAGCTTGGTGTAGGAGAGTGCGCCGACAACCGCGAGCAACAGCATCAGGAACAGTACGATCTGGCGATTACGCAGCGCCCATTCGGAGAGATTGAAACCCATCGGGAATTACTCCTTGTCCGCCAGATCGACCACGCGGTTGGAGCGATCCACCGGGCGCACCTGCTGCCCGTCGTGAAGCACATGGACACCGGCCGCCACCACCCAGTCACTGGCGCTCAAGCCTTCGAGCACCGGCACGCTTTTTTCGCCGAATGCGCCAACCCGGACCGGGGTCTTCTTCAGGGTATTGTTCGCCCCGAGCACCCAGACGTAGGTGGCACCGTTTTCGGCGGTGAGGGCCGAGAGCGGCACGGACAGCGCCACCACGTCGGCGGTCTGGATGAAGACCCGGGCGCTCTGGCCAAGCTCGGCCGGGACCTTGCCGGCGGTGAATGCGATGCGCGCGGCGAAGGTGCGGGATTTCGGATCGGCCGCCGGTGACAACTCGCGAATGCGCCCGCTGAAGCGTTGATCCGGCTGGGTCCAGAGTTCCACCGACACCGCCTGGCCGACTTTGTAGCGGCCGACATTCTGCTCCGGCAGGCTGATCGACACTTCGCGCTCGCCATCGGTGGCCAGGGTGAATACGGTCTGACCCGCGGCAACCACCTGCCCGACTTCGACCGAACGCTTGGCCACGACGCCATCCTGGGGCGCGCGCAGCACCGCGTAGCTGGCCTGGTTGTTGGAGACGTTGAATTCGGCCTTGATCTGCTTCAGGCGCGCCTCACCGGATCGGTAGAGGTTTTCGGCATTGTCGTACTGCGAACGGCTGACCAACTGACGGTCCATGAGCGTTTTGTAACGATCGCGCTCGGCCCGCACCATGTTCAGGTTGGCTTCGGCCGCCGCCACCTGGGCACGAGTGGCTTCCAGTTGCAAGCGGACGTCCTGGGGATCGAGCTCCGCCAGCGGCTGATCGGCCTTGACCCGCTGCCCTTCCTCGACCAGTCGTCGGCTGACTTTGCCACCGATGCGGAACGCCAGATCGGGCTCGTAACGGGCACGGACCTCGCCGGGATAACTCTCCACCGCCTGCGCCGAAGGCTCTGGCTGAACCACCATGGCCGGCCGGACCGTGACCTGCGGTGCCTCTTCGTGACCACACGCAGACAGGAAAAGCGCCAGACTGACTGGCAATGCGAGGGACGAGGCATAGCGGAACATGGTGATTGACCTTTCGCCAATGGTGCTTGGAATAATTATACTGGCCAGTATGTTATTAATAGCAAACTCACCAGTCCAGTAATAAAAGCGAAGAATGTCGAACAATCTCTCAGTCTCCAATGGTCCGGGCCGCCCCAAGGATCTGGCCAAGCGCCAAGCCATCCTCGATGCGGCGAAAACCCTGTTTCTGAGCAATGGATATGCGAATACCAGCATGGATGCGGTGGCGGCCGAAGCGGGCGTGTCGAAGTTGACCGTCTATAGCCATTTCAACGACAAGGAGACGCTGTTCTCTGCGGCGGTGGAGTCCAAATGTGAAGAGCAACTGCCAACACTTTTTTTTGAGTTGCCCGAGGGCGTGGCGGTGGAAACGGTGCTGCTGAACATCGCCCGTGGCTTTCATGTGCTGATCAATAGCGACGAATCGGTGAACCTGCATCGCCTGATCATGGCGCTGGGCAGCCAGGATCCGAAACTCTCACAGATATTTTTCGAGGCCGGGCCGCAACGCATGCTCAATGGCATGGAGCGCCTGTTGAGCAAGGTCGATCAGAGCGGCGCCCTGAGCATCGACAAACCGCGCAATGCAGCGGAGCACTTTTTTTGCCTGCTCAAGGGGGCGGCGAATTTTCGCTTGCTGTACGGCTGCGGCGAGCCGCTGACCGGAGAGGCGGCAGAGGCGCATGTGCGCGAGGTGGTGGGGTTGTTTATGCGGGCTTATCGGCCGGTGGCGACCTGAAGATCAATCCCGAGCAGGCTCGCTCCCACACCGATCCCCTGTGGAAGCGAGCTTGCTCGCGAAGGGTGGCGACACGGTCTTAAGGCTTGAGCGCCTTCTTCGGATAAATGTCATATCGGCTGGATTTGCCGTCCAGCGCATGGCTGGGTTTGGGCCCGGCAATGCACGGTGCCTTGCGCGGGCGCTTGACCACCACACGGTGACTGGCCAGGGCCAACGCGGCTTCGAGCAAGGCCGGTGCATCCGGATCGTCCCCCACCAGCGGCCGGAACAAACGCATTTCCTTCTTCACCAGCGCGGTTTTCTCACGGTGGGGGAACATCGGGTCGAGGTAGATCACCTGCGGCGGCTCGCCTTCCCAGTTGCGCATGAGGTCGATCGAGTTGCCCTTGAGCAGGTGCATCCGCGCCACGATCGGTGCCACGTCGAAATCTTCGGCGCCCCGTGCCAGGCCATCCTCCAGCAGGGCACCGATCAATGGCTGGCGCTCGATCAGGCTCATCTCGCAGCCCAGGCTCGCCAGCACGAACGCATCCTTGCCCAACCCGGCCGTTGCGTCCAGCACACGCGGGCGCACGCCCTGGGCAATGCCCACCGCCTTGGCGATCATCTGCCCGGTGCCGCCGCCGAACAAACGGCGATGGGCCGCGCCACCCTCGACGAAGTCCACCCGCACCGGTCCCGGTGCCTCCGGGCCCAGCTGTTGCAACTGCAACCCCTGCGCGCCGACCTGCAAGGCAAACTCTGCATCAATCACCTGCAATGGCAGGCCCAGGCGCTCGGCCCATTGCTCGGCCTGGGGCTGAAACGCCGTGTCCAGGGCCTCGACATGGATGCGGCAAGCCGCCGGTTGCTCAAACATAGGAAAACACGCTCAAAAAATTAATGATCGGCAAAAACGGCCGATAACAAAACTAACGAGCATTTTGCCAGAGCTGAGCCTGGACCGAGAGAAATGTCAGAGATTCAACGCACATCGATAGGCTACATTTCGCCCTACGGCGATTTTGGCCTGAAAAACTCCCAGGCACTGAGCGGCGTCAGTCATCTGTGGCAAGATTTTTTTGCCCAGGCACTGGCCGATCAGTCGGGCGATGTCGTGCCGGCTTCTCTCGATTTTCCACCGGTCGATCTCGAAAGCCCGGTTGAGCCCACGGTTGGCAGCGAACTGCTGGCGCACATCATTTCTCAGCGCGAATGCGACGTGAAAGACACCGAGGTGAAACCACCGGAGCCTTTGTTCCTGCCGATCGCCGAGTTCGAAATGGACCTGGCCGACAAACCGTTCCCGCCGTTCCCGGCCGACGAAATCGTCGCGCAACAGAAACAGCAGAATTTCGAAAGCGGCTGGGTTCGCCCTATCGTGCTGGCCAACGGTCAGGCGCTGCCGGTACCCGGCGCGGCGCCGCAACCGCGCCCATTGCACTTGCCGATTGCCGAGTTCGAACTGGACCTGCTGGACAAGCCCTTCCCGCCCTACCCGCCTGAAGAGCTGGCCGAACAGCAGAAAAACTTCGACTTCGATATCGGCTGGGCTCGCCCGATCGTCCTGCAGAACCTGCGCATCGCGGCCTGAACCTCAGCGACACAGCGACCAGCCACCCACATCCAGGTGGAAGTGATTGCGATGGGCGGCGTTGTAGTCGGGGCTCAACACCACACTGAACATGTCGCAGGCCGCGTCGCGAACCTGGCGTAGAAAACGTGCATCCTGATTGTCCTTCGGCCAGTCCTTGAGCACGCTGATCGAGCGACCGTCGACCAGACGAAAACCGGCGATGTCCAAAGCGTTCGCCGAGGCATGCTGGCTGAGCCGGCCACTCTCGCGACCGTAGACGTTGCGACAGGCAAAACTGCCCAGGTGATCGACCCGGCTGACCGCTTGCCCGTAGACCGCCTGGGCCGCGGGCTGCAACGCATGCCGTTCGAACAGGGCAAAGGATACTGCCAGCCGGCAACTGGCCAGAAAGCTGCTGCTCAGGGCCACCTCGCCACCCTGCACGCGCCAGGCGTCGATCAACGGGCACTTGGCATCAGGGCTGTCGGCCTGGGGCGTGACACGCAAGCCGGAACTGCCCAGGGCTTGTGCACACAGTTGCGGATCATCACGCAGGCGCATCAGTTTGTAGCGGGTCAACAGGTTCGGCTCGGCCCTGACGTCCAGCGGCGCCCACGGATTCCACTGCGGCGGCAACGAGACCCAGCCACGCCAGATACTCACACCCGCCGCACCGACCATCAGCACCAGCACCAGCAACCCGCGCAAGAACCCCATCGTCAGCCTTTGAACAGTTGATTGGCCTGCGCATACGGCATGGACCGCGACGTGAAAGTGAACGTGCCCGAGGACTTGATCTCTTCGGCTGCACGATAGAACTCGCCCAGCGCCGCCAACGCCAGCGCCGAACCGACACTGATGCGTTTGACGCCCATCTCGCTCAGTTGCTCGACCGTCAGTTTCAACCCTCCGGACATCAGCACGTTGACCGGTTTGGGCGCTACGGCGCGCACCACCGCCAACACGTCTTCGGCATTGCGCAGCCCCGGCGCGTAGAGCACGTCGGCGCCCGCTTCGGCAAAGGCCTGCAAGCGGCGAAGGGTGTCATTCAGATCGGGATTGCCGTGCAGGAAGTTCTCGGCTCGCGCCGTCAGCATGAACGGGAATGGCAAGCTGCGGGCGGCGGCCACAGCGGCCTCGATCCTGGCCACCGCATGGTCGAAGCAGTAGATCGGCGAGCCTTCACGGCCTGTCGCATCTTCGATCGAGCCACCGACAGCCCCTGCGGCGGCGGCCCGCAGAATGCTTTGCGCGCATTCGGCCGGGTCGTCGGCAAAACCGTTTTCCAGATCGACCGCCACCGGCAGGTCGGTCGCGGCAACGATGGCCCGTACGTTTTCCAGGGTGTCCTCCAGACTCAGTCCGCCATCGGGGCGCGCCCGGGAAAAAGCGTACCCGGCACTGGTGGTGGCCAGCGCTTCGAAACCCAGGCTGGCGAGGATTTTCGCCGAGCCGGCGTCCCAAGGGTTGGGAATGACAAAAGCCCCGGGGCGTTCGTGCAGCGCTTTGAACGCCTGGGCTCGAAGGGTTTGCGCATCCATTGGCAGGCTCCTGAAAAGGGGGAAAAAATCCGCCTCAGAGCAGGCCGAGTTGCTCGACGGCGGGCTCTCTGTATAGCTCAGGCAGCGGCGGCAGGCCAGGCAAACGCAGCATCAGCTGTGCATGAAAACGCTGTGCCAGCTTCGCCGCCAGCAGGTTGTCGGCGGTGTGCAGAAAGATGTAGGGCGTGCGGCCCTCTTCGATCCACAGGGCGATTTTTTCCACCCAGGGCACCAGGAACGGATCGTTGGCTTCCAGTTGCGGATGGCCGATGAAGCGCACCTGCGGCCACTGGGTGAAGGCAGCGGGACGGGGCGGGACCCGGGGTTTCTTCGATTGGGCGTGCAGGACCGAAGGCTCGGTCGAGGTGCAACTGAACAACGCCCGCGGGTCGAGACAGATGCGTTCCACGCCACGGTCCAGCAGCAACCGGTTGAGGCGGCGCTCGGCATCGCCCTTGGCGAAGAAATCATCGTGCCGCACTTCGATGGCCAGCGGCCGGTCCACCGCGTCGATAAAACCCGCCAGTTCAGGCAGGCGCTGCGGTGTAAAGCTTTTCGACAACTGCAACCACAACGGCGACACCCGCTCACCCAAGGGGCTGAGCAATTGCAGGAAGGTCTCGGTGGCGGTCAACTGATCGCGCAGGTCACCGCCATGGCTGATGTCACCCGGGAACTTGGCGGTGAAACGGAAGTGCTCGGGCATGATCTCGGCCCAGCGCTGCACGGTGCTGGCGGACGGGCTCGCATAGAAGGTGGTATTGCCTTCCACGGCATTGAAGACACGGGAATAGAGATCGAGAAAATCGGAAGATTTCGCGTCCTGCGGATAGAGGTAATCGCGCCAGGCGTTTTCACTCCAGGACGGGCAGCCAACGAAGTAAGGCAGCTGCATCAGATGTACAGGTCGAGGCCCAACACATCCGCATCCCAATCGACGAAACCCGCCGTGCTGAGGTAGCTGGCCAGGGCCATCGCGACGCTTTTGCTCATGGCGCGATGGTAGATCATGTCTTGCTGACGGGCAGGCAGATTGCTCAGGCGTTGCGCGGAGGCTTTGGCGGCACGGGCAGCCATTTGCTCCTCGGACGGGATTTCCAGCTCACCCTCGATATCGACGGACTCATCCTCGACCACACGCCCTTTGCGAGGCTTGCGCTTGAGGGGGTAGGACTGAGAGGAAAGGCCGTCTATGCGCATAATGTCATGCTCGGGATCAATGATGGCAGTCTAGTGGCACCTCGCACACTTCGCAAACCGCCGAGTGATAACTAGAACACAGAAAAGCGAAAAGGTTTAAAAGTCCAGGCTATAAAACGACGATTGGTTACATCCAAAGAAAGTCATCGCGAGCAGGCTCGCTCCCACAGGTGAATACGAAATCCATGTGGGAGCGAGCCTGCTCGCGAGGGTACCGCCTCGATTACCGGGGTCAGCGCGCCTTGGGCGTCGCCACCTTGTCGCGCAGATAAACCGGCTGCGCCTCGTCCGCCACGATCGCCTCGCCGCGTTCCCAGGCAAATCGGGCGAGGGTCAGCAGGTCTTCGGCGTGGGGCAGCAGGCCCGCATCCTGGCCGCTGAGGTTCACGGCAATGCGCTCGCCGTAACCCCAACCGGTACCGGCACCGAACCAGTCACCGCTGGCATCGGTCGGCAACGCCGCCATCTCCGGCGGCAATACGGCTTCGTGCCCGACCAGTCGCATCTCCCCCGCCGTTTCGCGGTAGCAACCCCAATACACTTCATCCATCCGTGCATCGATGGCGGAGGCGACCTGGCTCACGCCGTGCTCGCGGCAGGCCCGCTGCGCCAGCACTGCCAGGTTCGACACCGGCAACACCGGGCGATCCAGCGCAAACGCCAGGCCCTGCACCACGCCGATGGCGATGCGCACACCGGTAAAGGCGCCCGGCCCACGCCCGAACGCAATGGCATCCACCGCTTGCAGCGTGGTTCCGGCGTCGGCAAGCAATTGCTGGATCATCGGCAACAGCTTCTGCGCATGCAGGCGCGGGATCACCTCGTAATGGCTCGTCACTTTGCCGTCATGCAGCAAGGCAACGGAGCAAGCTTCGGTCGCGGTGTCCAGGGCCAGCAAGGTGCTCATCGATGTATCCGTAAAAGAGAGTCAGAAAAAAGTGCGCCAGTATAAACAACTACGGCCCGCAAGCGGGCCGTGGATGATGCAGCGGATCAGACTTTTCAGCTAAGGGCTGCCAGCACCTTGGCCGTGATCGCTTCAACCGAACCGACGCCTTCGATATGGCTGTACTTCGGCTTGCCATTGGCAGCGGACAGTTTCTGGTAGAAATCCACCAGCGGTTTGGTCTGCGAATGGTAGACCGACAGGCGGTGACGCACGGTTTCTTCGGTGTCGTCCTTGCGCTGCACCAGCTCTTCACCGGTGATGTCGTCCTTGCCAGCCACTTTCGGCGGGTTGTAGACGACGTGGTAAACGCGGCCGCTGGCCTCGTGTACGCGGCGACCGGCAATACGCTGGACGATCTCTTCGTCTTCAACGGCGATTTCCACCACCGCATCCAGCTCCACACCCGCCGTCACCAGGGCTTCGGCCTGGGGAATGGTGCGCGGGAAACCGTCGAACAGGAAACCCTTGGCGCAGTCGGCCTGAGCGATGCGGTCCTTGACCAGTGCAATGATCAGGTCATCGGACACCAGGCCGCCGGCATCCATGATGCTCTTGGCCTTGATCCCCAGCTCGGTGCCGGCCTTGACCGCCGCACGCAGCATGTCGCCGGTGGAGATTTGCGGAATGCCGAATTTCTCGGTAATGAACTTAGCCTGAGTACCTTTACCGGCCCCGGGAGCTCCCAGCAGAATGACGCGCATCGATGTGCTCCTCAATTTTTTATATGGATAACGTCAGATTCGCCTCGTGGGGCCAATCTCAAAAATAGGGTCGTGACCGCCCAAACGGCCAAAGGCTGATCAAGATACACAGCAGGCTGCGCCCACACAAGCCGCCGAAAGTCGGAGAAACCGCCGCCTCCTGCGTCCTTTTGGCGCGGTTCCCCAAGTCGCAACCCCATCAGTAACTGTCGCCTGGCCGAACTTTCTGACGCGCCCGACAACGGCACCCGGTGCCTGCACCGGATGCCTGTCCCCACGGCAAAAACTCTAGCCGGTATTACGCAAACCGGCGGCAATCCCCGCCACAGACACCAGCAGCGCCTGCTCCACCGGGCTGTCCTGCGCCACTTCCTGGCCTCGCGAACGGGCCAGCAACTCGGCCTGCAATAGATGAAGCGGGTCGAGGTAGGTGTTGCGCAGACGGATGAATTCCAAGGTATCCGGGCTATGTGCCAGTAGCTGCGACTGACCGGTCAATCCGAGAACCACCGAGCATGCCTGCGACAATAGGTCGCGTAAGTGCGCACCCAAAGGCAGCAGGTCCGGCTCGACCAGGCGCTCGTCATAAGAGCGGGCGATATCCGCGTCGGCCTTGGCCAGCACCATCTCCAGCATGTCGATGCGCGTGCGGAAGAACGGCCACTGCTCACGCATCTGCCCCAGCAGTTCGCCTTCACCGCGCTCCAGCGCCTTGCTCAGCGCCGCTTCCCAGCCGAGCCAGGCCGGCAGCATCAAGCGGGTCTGGGTCCAACCGAAAATCCACGGAATCGCCCGCAGGCTTTCGATTCCGCCGGCGCGACGCTTGGCCGGGCGACTGCCCAGCGGCAGGCGTCCCAACTCCTGCTCGGGGGTGGACTGGCGGAAATACTCGACGAACTGCGGGTTTTCCCGCACCACGGCGCGGTAGGCGCTGACTCCGTCTGCTGCCAATTCGTCCATCAGATGTCGCCAGGCAGGCTGCGGCGGCGGTGGTGGCAGCAAGGTCGCTTCGAGCACCGCCGCGAGGTACAGGTTGAGGTTCTGTTCGGCGATGTCCGGCAGGCCGAATTTGAAACGAATCATTTCGCCCTGCTCGGTGGTACGGAAACGTCCGGCGACCGATCCGGGAGGCTGCGACAGAATCGCCGCGTGCGCCGGGCCGCCACCACGGCCCACGGTGCCGCCGCGACCGTGGAACAACAGCAGCTCCACTTGTTGCTCGCGGCAGATGTCGACCAGACGCTCCTGCGCCCGGTATTGCGCCCACGCCGCCGCAGTAGTGCCGGCGTCCTTGGCCGAGTCGGAATAGCCGATCATCACTTCCTGCGGCCCCTGCAGGCGCGCCCGGTAACCCGGCAGCAGCAACAGCTTTTCAATCACCGGGCCGGCGTTGTCGAGATCGGCGAGGGTCTCGAACAGTGGCACCACGCGCATCGGCCGCAGCACGCCGGCTTCCTTGAGCAGCAGCTGCACGGCGAGCACGTCGGAGGCGGCGCCGGCCATGGAGATCACGTAGGAACCCAGCGAAGCCCCCGGCGCAGCGGCGACTTCGCGGCACGTGGCGAGCACTTCGGCGGTGTCGGCCGAGGGTTTGAAATGCGCCGGCAGCAACGGTCGGCGGTTGTTCAGCTCGCGCATCAGGAAGGCGATGCGCTCCTCTTCGCTCCAGTCTTCATAGCGACCGAGGCCAAGGTAATCGGTGATTTCAGTCATCGCCGCCGAGTGTCGGGACGAATCCTGGCGCACATCCAGGCGCACCAGGAACAAACCGAACGTCACCGCCCGTCGCAGGCAATCGAGCAGCGGGCCATCGGCAATCACGCCCATGCCGCATTCATGCAGCGACTGGTAGCAGAGTTCCAGCGGTTCGAGCAGATCACGGTTGTTCTGCAACACATCGGCGGGTGCCGGGGTGGCGGCCGTCAGGGCGGCATGCGCCCAGTTGCGCGTGGCGCGCAGGCGCTCGCGCAGTTGCTTGAGCACCGCCCGATAAGGTTCGGCGCTGTCCCCGGCCTTGGCCCGCAGCGCGTCGCTGGCCTGCTGCATCGACAGTTCGGCGGCGAGCTGGTCGATATCGCGCACGTACAGGTCAGCGGCCATCCAGCGTGCCAGCAGCAGCACTTCACGGGTTACGGCGGCGGTCACGTTGGGGTTGCCGTCACGGTCGCCGCCCATCCACGAGGCAAAGCGAATCGGCGCGGCCTCCAGTGGCAGGCGCAGGCCGGTGGCGTCCTGCAGGGCTTTGTCGGCTTTGCGCAGGTAGTTCGGGATGGCGTGCCACAGCGAATGCTCGATCACCGCGAAACCCCATTTGGCTTCGTCCACCGGCGTCGGGCGGGTGCGGCGGATCTCTTCGGTGTGCCACGCTTCGGCGATCAGCCGCTGCAATTTCGCTTGAATCTGTTCACGCTCGGCGCCGGTCAGGTCACGATGATCCTGGGCGGCGAGTTGCGCGGCGATGGCGTCGTACTTCTGGATCAGTGTGCGACGCGCGACTTCGGTGGGGTGCGCCGTGAGCACCAGCTCGATTTCCACCCGGCCCAATTGCCGCGCCAGGGACTCTTTGCCGTGCCCTTCGGCGAGCAGGCGGGCGAGCAGCTCGGGCAGCACCCGCGCTTCGAACGGTGCCGGTTGCGAGGCCTCGCGACGATGAATCAGCTGATATTGCTCGGCGATATTGGCCAGGTTGAGAAACTGGTTGAACGCCCGCGCCACTGGCAGCAACTCGTCTTCGCTCAACTGGTTGAGGCTGGCGCTCAACTCCTCGTCCATGGAACCGCGACGGTCGGCCTTGGCGCCCTTGCGGATCTGCTCGATCTTGTCGAGAAAACCATCCCCGTACTGCTCACGAATGGTGTTGCCCAACAGTTCACCCAACAGGTGAACGTCTTCGCGCAAGCGTGCATCGATATCGGTCATCAGCCGTTCTCCAGCGAAAAATCCAGGGGTCTTGGAATGAGCTGCCTTGTGAACAAAGAGTGCCGCCGTCAGGCACTTCTTACAAGCAGACGACGAAGGGACTTTAAACCCTGAGCGCAGAAGCTAGTCTGAAGAGTAAGCCGTACAGCGGCTTACGCCGGTCACGACCGGACACTTACCGGCCTGCCACGAGCAGGCGCGCAATGAGGTTTTTATGAAAATCCGCGAGCTTGCCCAGCATTGGGAAGAAACCGCCAAGGGCCACCTGACCGATACCGGTTACTCGATTCATCTGGACGTGGAATCCGCCGCACGCCTGGCAGCGATCATCGACATGTACCCCAAACGCCACCCCGAGGAACTGCTCGGCGAACTGATCGGTGCCGCCCTCGAGGAGCTGGAAAAAAGCTTCCCGTACGTCAAGGGCTCGACCGTCGTCGCCACCGACGAAGAGGGCGATCCCTTGTACGAAGACGTCGGCCCGACCCCGCGCTTTCTCGCCTTGTCCCGTCGGCACCTGCACGATCTGTCATCGGGTGAGGACAAGCAGAAGCATTGATTTTTCTGCATGACCTGTGGGAGCGGGCTTGCTCGCGAAAGCGATTTCACAGTCAGCGCATTCGCTGAATGGAACACCGCTTTCGCGAGCAAGCCCGCTCCCACAGGGGTACCTGAAAGCCATCGCAATGCATTTTCCTCGTGCCGACAGCTGGCGTGCAATACCCCGCCACACCGCCAAAGTTCCCGCGTTAGAGCCTTGTCCATTCGGTCAAAGTTTTTTCGGGCGAAAGGCCATCTTCTCTGAACTTTTAAAAAAAGCCTTCGGTCGTAACCAGTAACCACGCCTGGGACGGCCGTTTTGAAATGTCTCGAAACTCGTGAGTGGCGGCTCCTTGCCCAGGATGGATTTCAGTTGTTCAGGAGTAATTCCAATGGAGTTGAAGACCATGAAAACCAGCACCGCGAAGTCCTCGTTCAATCACCTGCGCAGCCTCAAGCTGGCCGCGCTGGCCATCGGCAGTAGCGTCATCCTGGCCGGTTGCGCCGGTAACCCGCCCACCGAGCAATACGCCGTGACCGAGTCGGCAGTGAACAACGCCGTCAGCGCCGGCGGCACCGAGTTCGCTGCGGTTGAAATGAAGGCGGCCCAGGACAAGCTCAAACAAGCCGAAATCGCCATGCACGACAAAAAGTATGACCAGGCACGCATGCTCGCCGAGCAAGCCGAATGGGATGCTCGTGTAGCCGAACGCAAGGCCCAGGCCGTCAAGGCCGAACAGGCGGTGAAGGACTCTCAGAAAGGGGTTCAGGAACTGCGTCAGGAAAGCCAGCGCACCGTGCAATAAGCGCCGCTGCGACGTATTTCTTACTCGACTTAAAAGGACGAAACCATGAAGCGCAATCAATTGATGATCCCTGCCCTGCTGGCTGCGAGCGTTGCACTGGCGGCCTGCTCCACGCCGCCTAACGCCAACCTTGAACAGGCCCGTACCAACTACAGCGGCCTGCAGGCCAACCCGCAGGCGAGCAAAGTCGCGGCACTGGAAACCAAGGACGCCAGCGATTATCTCGACAAGGCCGACAAGGCCTATCTGGACCGCGAAGACGAAAGCAAGGTCGACCAGTTGGCCTACCTGACCAACCAGCGTGTCGAAGTGGCGAAACAGACCATCGCCCTGCGCACCGCCGAAGCCAATCTGAAAAACGCCGCCGCCCAACGCGCCCAGGCCCGCCTGGATGCTCGCGATGCGCAGATCAAGCAACTGCAGGACAGCCTGAACGCCAAGCAGACCGATCGCGGCACGCTGGTGACTTTCGGCGATGTGCTGTTCGCCACCGACCGGGCTGACCTGAAATCCAGCGGCCTGGTGAACATCAACAAGCTGGCCCAGTACCTTCAGGAAAATCCCGATCGCAAAGTGATCGTCGAAGGCTACACCGACAGCACCGGCACCGCAGCGCACAACCAGTCGCTGTCCGAGCGCCGCGCCGGTTCCGTACGCACCGCACTGGTGAAGATGGGCGTCGATCCTGCGCGCATCGTCGCCCAGGGCTACGGCAAGGAATACCCGGTAGCGGAGAACTCCACGGTGTCGGGCCGGGCGATGAATCGTCGGGTGGAAGTGACCATTTCCAACGACAACCAGCCGGTGGTGCCGCGTTCGGCGGTGAGTGCTAACTAAGCTCTAATCGGTAACACAACACCCTGTGGGAGCGGGCTTGCTCGCGAATTCGTAGTGTCAGTCAGCATTCATGTTTCTGACACATCGCCTTCGCGAGCAAGCCCGCTCCCACATTTTTTATCGGTGTTGGAAGAAGACTTTCAAGGCTCCAGCTTCTGCGGCGTTTCCTGGCCCATGCAGCGCACGGCCTGTTTCTTGTTGTTGACCAGCACCCCGGTCAAGCCTTTCTGTTCGGTGTCGAACATCACCAGCACGCCATCGATGCACTGGGCCACTTGCGCGGCCGGTTGCAGCGAGATTTTGTAATCTTCGCCCGGAACGGTCTTGAGCATGGTGAAGTCGCTAAGCAGCAACGCATCCTCAGGCTTGGCGAAATGCAGGTAGCCGTACCACCACAGCGCCCCGACAGTGCCGAGGATGGTGCAGATACCGGTGATGATCAGCGGGATGGCGTTACGTTCTTCACTCATTGCGGGCTCTCTGGTGGTTCATCTTTTGAAGGGGCCGGGTAATTGGGGATTTCACCCAGGCGGCGCAGGCCGTTGAAGTGCTGCGGATCATCCAGGTAACGCAGCATGACCGTGCGCCACACCGGATCGGCGAAGGTCTGCACATGCCCGCCCCGGGTCAGTTGCAGCACCCGTGGCGGCGGCGCAGCTTGATACAGTCGGATGCCGTTGGAAAGAGGCACGATCGGATCGTCGATGCTGTGGTAGATCAGTTTGGGCACGCCGTCGAGTCGTGCCATGGAGTGGATCGCGCTGTCGCCGTCCGGCACCAGCCACGACAGGGGCACCTGAAAGGCCCAGGTCAACCACGAATGACTCAGCGCAAACTGGCCGACACTGCGGTAACTGGCGGGCACGCCGTCGAGGACGAACGCCTTGAGCTGTTTCTGCCGTTCGGGGTGCTGGACCAGATAGTGCACCGCCATCGATCCACCCAGGCTCTGGCCGAGCAGGATCAGGGGTTTGCCCTGAACCTCGGGCGCCTGGTCGAGCCACTTGAATGCGGCATCGATGTCCTGGTAAATCGCCGGCAGGCTCGGCTCGCCTTCCGACAAGCCATAACCGCGATAGTCGATCAGCAATACCTGATAGCCCTCCTCCGGCAACCACCAGCTGCCACCCAGGTGCATCGGCAGATTGCCGCCGTTGCCGTGCAGGTGCAGCACCGTGCCCTTGACCTCCACGCCTTTTTTCGCCGGCAGCCACCAGCCGTGCAGCTTCACGCCGTCGGCGGTGGCAAGCGTGACATCGCGGTATTCGAGATGGGCCTTTTCCGGGGTGAACAACTGGCCGGGCTCGGGGTAGAACAGCAGCGAGCTGCAACCGTTCAGGGTCAGGAGGAGGCAGATGATGCCGAGGATTCTCATCCGTTTGGAACCTCGCAGAAATGTGAGTTGAAACAGGATCAACTGTGGGAGCGAGCCTGCTCGCGATAGCCGTGTGTCAGGCAACACTCTTGTCGAGCGTTGAACCGCTATCGCGAGCAGGCTCGCTCCCACAGAGGGCATATGACCCGGCTCATAGGATGTTGGAGTAATCCGCTTCGATCCGGTCCAGACTCAGGTGGTTGAGGAAGTTGGAGAAGCACATCCACGCCGACAACGCGTTCATGTCGCGGAACTGTTCCGGCAAATACTTGGGCGGCACCACCAGGCCTTCATCGACCAACTGGCGCAAGGTTCGCATGTCCTCCAGCGTGGTCTTGCCGCAGAACAGCAGCGGCACCTGCTCGAGCTTGCCTTTGCGCACGGCCAACTGAATGTAGTTGTAAACCATGATAAAGCCCTTGAGGTAGGACAAGTCTTTGGTAAATGGCAGGCCGTTGGGCACCGAGCCACGGAACACCCGACTGGCGTTGCCATAGCTTTCCGCCATTTCGAAGCCCTGCTCACGGAAGAACTCGAAGATCTGCAGGAAGTCCGCGCCCTCCTCCACCATGTGAATCGCCCGGGTGCGATTGGTCAGCTTGCGCAGGCGGCTGGGGTAGGAGGCGAAGGTGATGATTTCCATGAGGATCGCCAGGCCTTCCTGGGTCACCGTCGACGAGGGCGGGCCCTTGGACAGGAAGGTGCAGATCGGCTGGTTCAACCCATTGAGCGTCGTCCCTACGTGCACCAACCCTTCGTGGACTTCCAGGGCGCGCACGTCACGTTCGTTGAACATCGCGTCGGTGCGGATCTTGATGTAGTCCGCACCCGCCGCCGCATCCGCGACAATCCCGTCGGATTCGAATACCCGGATGGTTTCCTCGGCCTCGCCAAACACCTTGCTCAAGCGGGTTTGCAACAGATGCACGGCGTCCTTGGCGGTGAGGATTTTCGGTTCGTCCTTGAGGTCGCCCCGGCCATCGATGTTGTTGAGGTAATCGGAAAGCATCAGGCCCAGGTCGGACAGGGTCGGGTCGCCGGCGTGAAACGCATCGGACGCCGCACCGTACAGCTCCTGGGAAATCAGTCCGAAATCCTCGGTGCCCCGGGCCTCGAGCATGCGCACGACCATGCGGTACTCCTTGCACATGCGCCGCATGATCTGGCCGACCGGGTTGAACTGGCCGAGCTGACGGGTGATGTCGCGCTCGATGTTCTGGAATTCCAGTTTCACCTTGCTGGAATCGAAGGACAGCGGCCGATTGAGGTAGTAATCGCGGTCCACCGCCGGCATTTCCTTGCCCTTGGCCTTGAGGAAACCCTTGCGAATGTTCTCGTCCCACTTCACCGCATCGAGGACGCGGATCGGCGTCTGTGCCAGGACTATGCGATCGGACAAAACACGGATCGTCTGCTGGTAATCGTCCACCCGAAACTCCTGTAGAAAAACCGTTGCGTGCTGGGTTTAATGGGTCTTGGCCTGACGCTGGTAGCGCACCGCCTCGACGAACACATCGCTGTTGGCCGGATCGTCGAGGTAGGCGAAGACCTGGTCCATGCCGGTGTCGATCAGCACCCCGTCGCCATCGTCGGTCTGGAACCCTTCGCCGCTGAGGACCTTCTGCGCCATGGCCTGCTTGATCTGTTCGAGGTCGAGGTTGTACACCACCAGCTCATGCTTGTCGGTAATCTCGAACCCGGCAATGGTGAAATGCCCGCCGAACTGCGCCGGCACCTTCGCCGACAGGTACCAGCGGCTGCCGTGGCGCGAAACGGTGAAGGGATAGGCTTCGCGCTCCCTGGGCCGGGACTTGAAGTAGCTGACGGCCTGGTAGCGATTGTCGCCCGTGCGCGTCAGCTCCAGGCTCATCGGCTCGCCCCAGGCATTGGTGCTGGTCCACTGGCCGAGCAAACCCTTGGGCGCGGGGTCGTTCGTGGGCAGCGGCTGCTTGAAAGTCACCAGGCAGCCACTGAGCAGCAGGAACGACAAGGCAATCACGACCACACGCCAGGCTTTCATCCAATACTCCCTATAAAACCCTTTTCGCCCAAGCGAACATCGAGCACCTGTGGGAGCGAGCCTGCTCGCGATGAGTGTCAGGCAACGATAGTCGAACATGAGAACGCTATCGCGAGCAGGCTCGCTCCCACATGGATCCGGGATTAAACCGAAGCCAGCACCAAATGCATATAACGTGTAAGTATGCCGAGCATCTCGGTTTCGGCCTCAGGCCCGGCGTCGTTGAGCAGGCCCTGATATTCCATCCGTCCGATAATCGCCGTCAACACTTTGGCATCCTGCAGGGGCTCACGCGAGCCCAGCACCTGGAACAACTGACACGAACCCTGCAGGAGAATCTGCTGGTGCGAGCGCACCAGCTCGGCGAGGCGCGGGTTCAGCAGCGCCTCCTGACGGAACGCCTGCTCGGCCATCAGATGCTCGCGACGGTTGATCAACTGACGGTGAACATAATCGGCCATCAACCGCGCTATATCGTCCGCCAGTTGCGAGCGTGATGCAGGGCTGCCGTCGCCACTGACCACCATCTCGCGCAACAGACCTTCGTTGTTCACCCACAACTTGGCCATGAACGCCGCGCTGCGCTCCACGTACTGGGCGAACGTGTCGGTGAGCAGGTCGTCGATGTCCTTGAAATAGTAGGTGGTGGCCGACAGCGGCACACCGGCCTCGGCAGCGACCGCACGATGGCGCACCGCCCGTACGCCCTCGCGCACGACAATGCGCATGGCCGCATCGAGAATCTCCTGCCGACGCTGCTCGCTGCCCTGGCGGCTGGCCTTGCGCCCTTGGTACTGAACACTTTCAGCGACCGCAGTGGCGATATCCGCTGCACCTTCTTGAGCCCTTGCGCCATTCACAACCGGAATTCCTCTCTACTTCAAAAGTAACCAATTGATACGTTTGTACCAGACAGGCAATAAAAAGCCGCCCATTTCAGGCGGCTTTTTAGTTGAAACATTTACGCTTGCGGCCGCATGTGCGGGAACAGGATCACGTCGCGGATCGACGGGGAGTTGGTCAGCAGCATCACCAGACGGTCGATGCCGATGCCTTCGCCGGCCGTTGGCGGCATGCCGTACTCCAGCGCGCGAACGAAGTCGGCGTCGTAGTGCATGGCTTCGTCGTCGCCGGCGTCCTTGTCGGCCACCTGTGCCATGAAACGCTCGGCCTGGTCTTCCGCGTCATTCAACTCGGAGTAGGCGTTGGCGATTTCACGACCACCGATGAACAGCTCGAAACGGTCGGTGACGTTCGGGTTGTCGTCGTTGCGGCGGGCCAGCGGCGACACTTCGAACGGGTACTGGGTGATGAAGTGCGGCTGCTCCAGCTTGTGCTCGACCAGCTCTTCGAAAATCATCACCTGCAGCTTGCCCAGGCCTTCGAAACCCAGCACCTTGGCACCGGCCTTCTTGGCGATGGCACGGGCCTTGTCGATGTCGTTGAGGTCGTCAGCGGTCAGCTCGGGGTTGTACTTGAGGATCGAGTCGAACACCGACAGACGCGCAAACGGCTCGCCGAAGTGGAACACCTTGTCGCCGTACGGCACGTCGGTCGTCCCGAGCACCAGCTGCGCCAGCTCGCGGAACAGTTCTTCGGTCAGGTCCATGTTGTCTTCGTAGTCGGCGTACGCCTGGTAGAACTCCAACATGGTGAATTCAGGGTTGTGACGCGTCGAAACGCCTTCGTTGCGGAAGTTGCGGTTGATCTCGAAGACCTTTTCAAAACCACCGACCACCAGGCGCTTGAGGTACAGCTCCGGGGCGATACGCAGGAACATTTCCATGTCCAGCGCGTTGTGGTGGGTTTCGAACGGCTTGGCCGCGGCACCGCCGGGAATGGTCTGCAGCATCGGCGTCTCGACTTCGAGGAAGTCGCGCTTCATCAGGAAGCTGCGGATGTGCGCGATCACTTGCGAGCGCACGCGGAAGGTCTGACGCACGTCTTCGTTGACGATCAGGTCAACGTAACGCTGGCGATAACGCTGTTCGGTGTCGGACAGGCCGTGGTGCTTGTCCGGCAGCGGGCGCAGGGATTTGGTCAGCAGGCGCACGTTGGTCATTTCAACGTACAGGTCACCCTTGCCGGAACGGGCCAGGGTGCCTTCGGCGGCGATGATGTCGCCCAGGTCCCAGGTTTTCACCGCAGCCAGGGTTTCTTCGGACAGGGTCTTGCGGTTGACGTAGACCTGGATGCGACCGGACATGTCCTGGATCACCATGAACGAGCCACGGTTGAGCATGATGCGACCGGCAACCTTGACCGGGATTGCAGCCTCTGCGAGCTCTTCCTTGGTCTTGTCCGCGTACTGTTTCTGCAAGTCTTCGCAGTAGTTGTCACGGCGGAAGTCGTTCGGGAAGGCGTTGCCCTTGGCGCGCTCGGCAGCCAGCTTTTCCTTGCGCAGGGCGATCAGGGAGTTTTCTTCCTGTTGCAGGGCTTGCGGGTCGAGTTCTAGGTCGCTCATGTCTTTAAAAATTCCATCACAGGTTCGTTGTCCCCAGGCCTGCGGCCTGGGGATCGCGGGCAAGGCCGCTCCCACAGAGGATCGCGATGTTTCAGGCGATCCGGCGTTGCATGTTTTTTACAGTCCGGACTTCAGGCTGGCTTCCAGGTATTCGTCGATGTCGCCGTCGAGCACCTTGTCACAGTCGCTGCGTTCGATGTTAGTGCGCAGATCCTTGATCCGCGAGGCATCGAGTACGTAAGAGCGAATCTGATGACCCCAGCCGATGTCGGACTTGCTGTCTTCCAGGGCCTGGGAAGCGGCGTTGCGCTTCTGGATTTCCTGCTCGTACAACCGGGCCCGCAGCATTTTCATGGCGGTGTCCTTGTTGGCGTGCTGGGAACGTTCGTTCTGGCAGCTGACCACGGTGTTGGTCGGTACGTGGGTGATCCGTACGGCCGAGTCGGTGGTGTTGACGTGCTGACCACCGGCACCGGACGAGCGATAGGTATCGATGCGCAGGTCCGCCGGGTTGATCTCGATTTCCACCTTGTCGTCGATTTCCGGGGAGACGAACACCGCGGAGAACGACGTATGGCGACGGTTGCCGGAGTCGAACGGGCTCTTGCGCACCAGACGGTGCACGCCGATCTCGGTGCGCAGCCAGCCGAAGGCGTATTCGCCCTTGATGTGCACGGTGGCACCCTTGATACCGGCGACTTCACCGGCCGACAGCTCCATGATGGTCGCATCGAAGCCGCGCTTGTCCGCCCAGCGCAGGTACATGCGCAGCAGGATGTTGGCCCAGTCCTGGGCTTCGGTACCACCGGAGCCGGCCTGGATGTCCAGGTAGGCGTTGTTCGCATCCATCTCGCCGCTGAACATGCGACGGAATTCCAGCTTGGCGAGGTTTTCCTCCAGGCGGGCCAACTCGGCGACCACGTCGCTCACGGCGCCTTCGTCGTTCTCTTCGACGGCCATGTCGAGCAGGTCGCGGCAATCGGCCAGGCCACCGGACAATTCGTCCAGGGTCTCGACGATCTGCGCCAGCGCAGAGCGCTCGCGGCCCAGCTCCTGGGCGTACTCAGGTTTGTTCCAGACACTCGGATCTTCAAGCTCGCGATTGACCTCGGTCAGACGCTCATGCTTTTGATCGTAGTCAAAGATACCCCCGAATGGTTTCGGAGCGCTCGGACAAGTCCTTGATAGTGTTCAGGATCGGATTGATTTCCATGGCGGGCAGCACTCGTAGGCGAACTTTTGAAAGCCGGCGAGTATAACGTAATCAGACTGTCACGGCAGCCCGCCTGGCTGAAAAGCCATGCCGATACTGATCGCCGCCGGCAGGAGCGAGCTTGCTCCCGAGAGTCGACAGCGCACCACGGGGCGTCCAGTTGCCGACGTCATCGCCGACGACCTTCGCTCCTGCGGGCAGGCGGCCGGAGCCGCCGGGGTCAGGCAATCCCCACCTGGTTACGCCCGTTGTTCTTCGCCAGGTACAGCCCCTTGTCCGCCGCCAGGATCAACTGCCGGCAATCGCTGCCGGGTTGCGGGGTGATGGTCGACAGGCCGATGCTGATGGTCAGGCTCGAGCCTTCGGCCGGTGCAATGTGCGGGATCTTCAGCGCGGCGACGGTCTGGCGCAGTTTTTCCGCCACCAGGCGGGCACCGCCCTGCGAGGTGTTGGGCAGCACCAGCGCAAACTCTTCGCCGCCGTAACGGGCCGGCAGGTCCGAAGGTCGGGCGCTGGCGTCACGGATGGCCGTGGCGACCTTGCGCAGGGCTTCGTCGCCCTCCAGATGGCCGAAGCTGTCGTTGTAGGACTTGAAGTAATCCACATCGATCATCAGCAGCGACAACTGGCTCTGGTCACGCAGTGAGCGGCGCCACTCCAGCTCCAGGTATTCATCGAAGTGACGGCGATTCGACAGGCCGGTCAGGCCGTCCGAGTTCATCAGGCGTTGCAGCACCAGGTTGGTGTCGAGCAATTGCTGTTGACTGACCCGCAGCGCCCGGTAGGCGGCGTCCCGTTGCAACAGGGTCAGGTAGGAACGCGAGTGATAGCGGATACGCGCCACCAGCTCGATGTTGTCCGGCAACTTGACCAGGTAATCGTTGGCCCCGGCCGCGAACGCCGCGCTCTTGATCAGCGGATCTTCCTTGGTCGACAGGACAATGATCGGGATGTCCCTGGTGGCCGGGTGGTTACGGTATTCGCGCACCAGGCTCAGGCCATCGAGACCGGGCATGACCAGGTCCTGGAGTATCACGGTCGGCTTGATGCGCACCGCCTGGGCAATGGCCTGGTGCGGGTCGGCGCAAAAGTGGAAATCGATGTTCTCTTCGTTCGCCAACCCGCGGCGCACGGCTTCGCCGATCATGGCCTGATCGTCCACCAGCAGGACCATCGCGCCCTTTTCCTCGTCGGTCTTGAAGTCGTCGAGCTGTAGGTCATTCATGTGCGGTCACCTGATCACCTGGACCGGAATTGCAGCGAAACCTAGTCATTTGGCAAAAATCTCCAGCAATCGTGGCGCTATCTTGTCCAAAGCGCGAATCTCTGTGGCGGCATCGATAGCCGCAGCCGCTTTGGGCATGCCATACACCGCGCTGCTTTGTTGGTCCTGAGCGATGGTCAGGTAACCCTGTTGACGCATGAGTTTAAGCCCCTGGGCGCCATCGCGCCCCATACCGGTCAATAAAACCCCGACGGCGTCGCCATTCCAGTAACTGGCCACGCTCTCGAAAAAAACATCGATCGACGGTCGATAGATCTCGTTGACCGGCTCGGCGGTGTACGCCAGCGTGCCGTTTTTCAACAAGCGGATGTGATGGTTGGTGCCTGCCAGCAGCACCGTGCCGGGCTGGGGCGGCTCGCCTTCGCAGGCCAGGCGCACGTTCAGGCCGCTGGCGCTGGCCAGCCATTCGGCCATGCCGGCGGCGAACACCTGATCCACGTGCTGGACGAGCACGATGGCCACCGGAAAATTCCGCGGCAAGCCCTTGAGCAGCACTTCCAGGGCCGCCGGCCCGCCCGCCGAGGAGCCGATGGCAATCAGGCGCTGGCGCGGGGCACTGCTGCGCAACGGGCTCGGTGCCTGCCGCTCGCGGTTGCCGCGATCGCCAATCAGCCAGCCGATGTTCATGATCTTGCGCAGCAACGGTGCGGCCGCGTCCTGGGGATTGCCGGCGCCGAGCGCGGGGGTGTCCACCACATCCAGGGCGCCATGGCCCATGGCTTCGAACACCCGGTGCACGTTCTGCTGGCGATCGACGGTGACAATCACGATGGCGCACGGCGTCTCGGCCATGATGCGCCGGGTCGCCTCGACACCGTCCATCACCGGCATGATCAGGTCCATCAGAATCAGGTCCGGGGTATTTTCCGCGCAACGCTGCACCGCTTCGGCACCGTTGGCCGCCACCCAGACCACTTCATGCCCGGGCTCGAACGCCAGGGCACGGCGCAGCGCCTCAACCGCCATGGGCATATCGTTGACGATTGCGATCCTCATGCCCTTGCTCCTCCGATGAGCTCAACCACTGCGTCGAGCAGGGCATCGTCATGAAAACTGGCTTTGGCTAGATAATAGTCGGCTCCAGCATCCAGTCCACGACGTCGATCTTCCTCTCGATCCTTGTAGGACACCACCATGACCGGCAGCGATTGCAATCGATTGTCCCGGCGCAGCAAAGACACCAGCTCGATGCCGTCCATGCGCGGCATGTCGATGTCGGTGATCAACAGGTCGAAGGCTTCCGAGCGCAGGGCGTTCCAGCCATCCATCCCATCTACCGCCACGGCCACGTCGTAGCCGCGATTGATCAGCAACTTGCGCTGCAGCTCGCGCACCGTCAGCGAGTCGTCGACCACCAGGATTCGCTTGCGCGCCGCCTCGACCGCCTGGCTGCCTTGACGGGCAATACGCTCCAGGCGCCCGGTATTGAGCAGCTTGTCCACCGAACGCAGCATGTCTTCGACATCGACGATCAGCACCACCGAACCGTCGTCGAGCAGGGCGCCGGCGGAAATGTCCTGCACCTTGCCCAGCCGCTCATCCAGGGGCAGGACCACCAGGGTGCGCTCGCCGATGAAACGCTCGACCGCCACGCCATAGACCGCATCGCGCTCGCGGATCACCACGACCTTGAGCGTCTGCTGGCTGTGCTGGCTCGCCGGACGCTGGAGCAACTGGCTGGCCGCCACCAGACCGACATGCCGGCCTTCATGCCAGAAATGCTGGCGCCCCTCGACCTGCACGATGTCCGAAGGCTCCAGGTCGCACATGCGCTCGATGTGGGCCAGCGGAAACGCGTAGGCCTCGTCGCCGACTTCCACCACCAGGCTGCGCACCACCGACAGCGTCAGCGGCACTTCAAGGTGGAAGCGGCTGCCCTCGCCCGCCGTCTGCTCCAGCACCACCGCGCCTCGCAACTGGCGGACCATGTGCTGGACCGCGTCCAGGCCGACGCCGCGCCCGGACACTTCGGTCACCTTGTCCCGCAGGCTGAAGCCCGGCAGGAACAGGAACGTCAGCAACTCTTCTTCGCTCAGTTGCGCCGCAGTGTCGGCCGGCGACAATTGACGTTCGATGACGTTGCGACGAACCTTTTCCAGGTCGACGCCGTGACCGTCATCGCTCAGTTCCAGCACCAGCAACCCGGCCTGATGGGTCGCGCGCAGACGGATCAGGCCTTCTTCCGGCTTGCCTGCCAACCGCCGTTGTTCCGGGGTTTCGATGCCGTGATCGACGGCGTTGCGCAGCAGGTGCGTCAGCGGCGCCTCGAGCTTTTCCAGCACGTCGCGGTCGACCTGGGTTTTCTCGCCTTCGATCTCCAGCCGCACTTGCTTGCCAAGACTGCGACCGAGGTCGCGGACCATGCGCGCCTGACCGCTCAACACATCGGCGAACGGACGCATGCGGCAGGCCAGCGCCGTGTCGTACAACACTTGTGCCCGTTGACTGGCTTGCCAGGCGAACTCGTCCAGCTCGGCATTTTTCTCCACCAGCAACTGCTGGGACTCAGCCAACAGGCGGCGGGCATCCTCAAGCGCTTCTCGGGCCTCCAGGCTCAGGTCCTGGTCCTTGAGGTGGATATTGAGGTTATCCAGCGCCCGCAGGCCGTTGTTCTGTATGCGCTTGACGCGCTGCATGGTCGCCAGATGCGGTTTGAGACGCAGGGTTTCCACCAGGGATTTACTCGACAGGTCGAGCAGGCTGTTCAGGCGCTCGGCCGTGACCCGCAGGACCCGCTCACCGTTTTCAGTGGTGCGCTTGCTTTTACGCGGTGCGGGAACGGGCTCGGTCGGCGTGGCGCTGACCGGCTCGACCTCCGGCACGACCGGCACGACCGGCTCGACCGGCTCGACCGGTTCGACGACGGGCGTCTGCGGTTCGGCCATGGGCGGCACAGCCGGCGTGCCGAGGGGCGCGAAGGCGGCCAGCGGGTCGAGCAACCGCGCCATCAGCGCCACATACCCGTCGATATCGGCGGGCGTCGGGGCATGGTTAGGCGTGGCGATGCGCATCAGCAAATCGGTGCCTTGCAACAGTGCGTCAATGTGTTCGGGGCGCAGGTACAGGCGACCTTCCTGTGCGCTGACCAGGCAATCTTCCATCACGTGGGCAACGCTGACCCCCGCATCGACGCCGACGATGCGGGCCGCCCCCTTGAGCGAGTGGGCAGCGCGCATGCACGACTCAAGCTGATCGGCCTGGGTCGGATCGCGCTCGAGCGCCAGCAGGCCGGCGCTCAGCACCTGGGTCTGGGCTTCGGCTTCCAGGCCGAACAGTTCCAGCAACGAGGCGTCGCGCATCTGCTCGGGGGTCATGTCAGGCTCCGGGTCACGGCGGACAGCAGCTGTTCTTCATCCAGCCATCGCAGGCTGCGACCTTTGTACTGCAACACGCCACGGGTGTACCTGGCATTGGCGTGAGCCTCTGAACGGGACGCGGCTTCGAGGGTGCGTTCGTCGATGGCATGGATGCCGTCGACTTCGTCCACCGGCACCACCACCGGCCCGCCGTGGGCGGCGATGATCAGCATGCGCGGCATCACGCGCGCGCCGCTTGCCACGCTGCTCGTGCCATCCAGCCCCAGCAACTCGACCAGCGACAGGCACGCCACCAATGCACCGCGCACGTTCGCCACGCCGAGCAAGGCCCGTGAGCGCTGGTGCGGCAGTGAATGAATGGCCTGCAACGGTGCCACTTCCACCAGGCTGCGCGTGGCCAGCCCCAGCCACTCTTCGCCGAGCCGGAACATCAGCAGCGAGCGGGTCCTGACTTCGCTTTCGACCAGGGTACTGACGTGTCCGCGATCTTCCTGCTGTAACGCGTAGCGGTCCAGCAGGCGCGTGGCCGCCGCCGAATACACCGCACAGTTGCGGCAGTGAATGTGTTCGATCAGCAGCGGGCAGGACTTGTCGCCATGGATACCGATACGGTTCCAGCAGTCGTCAATGGCCTGGGCGTCGTCATGGGTCAGGCTAAAGCCGTCGGTGGCATTCATCGTTTGCGCTCACTGTCTACGCGCTCGCTGCGGGCGGCACGGGCCTGCAATCGTCGGGCACCGGCAGTGTCGCCCTGGGATTGCAACAAGGCGGCCAGGTGCATCAAGGCGTCGGGATGCTGCGGGTCGAGGTACAAGGCCTTGCGATAAAACCCCTGGGCTTCGAGGGCACTGCCAGCGACATCGCTGAGCAGCCCCAGCCAGTAGAACACCTGCGCCACCGGTTCATGGTTGCGCAAATATTGTTCGCACACCGCTCGGGCCTCGGCACCTTTGCCTTCGTTGGCCAGGTTGGCGATGCTGGCCAACAGCGCCGCCGCCTCCGTATTGACGGCTTTACCCGTCACCGGCAGCGGCGTCGGGATAGCGAAGGGCCGGTTGCGCACGGGCGGTGGCGCCACATTGCGCAGCGGTTGACGCACCGGCAGCGGGGTCGGCGCGAAAGCCGGCGCCGGTTCAGGCGCGGGGGCCGCCTGGCGACTGAATGCAAACGACTGCGGGATGCCGATCGAGCGCATGCCGAATCGTCCGAGCAGGCTGCCCTCTGCCGGACCGATGAACAGCACGCCGTCGACGTGGGTCAGGCGCTTGAGCACTTCGAACACTTGCTGCTGGGTGGGTTGATCGAAATAGATCAGCAGGTTGCGACAGAAAACGAAGTCATAGGGCGCTTCGTTGGCCAGCAACGCCGGATCCAGCAGATTGCCGACCTGCAAATGCACTTGCTCCAGCACCCGCGTCTCGAGGCGATAGCTGTCGCCGTCAGCGACAAAATGCCGTTCGCGAAACGTCAGGTCCTGGCCGCGAAACGAGTTCCTGCCGTACCGCGCGCACCTGGCTTTTTCCACTGACAGCGGGCTGACGTCCATGCCTTGGACCTTGAATTGATGGGGTTTGAGTCCGGCGTCCAACAAGGCCATGGCAATGGAGTACGGCTCTTCGCCGGTCGAGCACGGCAGGCTGAGAATGCGCAGTGCACGCAGGTTGTTGAGTTCGTCCAGCCGCCTGATCGCCAGCCTGGCCAGGGTGGCAAAGGATTCCGGGTAACGGAAGAACCAGGTCTCGGGCACGATCACCGCTTCGATCAGCGCTTGCTGCTCCTCCCGCGACCCCTGCAGGGTCTGCCAATACTCATCGGCGGTCTGCGAACGCGACGCGCTGCTGCGCTGGCGCACCGCGCGCTCGATGATCGCCGGGCCCACCGACGTCACGTCGAGGCCGATGCGCTCCTTGAGAAAATCGAAAAACCGTTGGTCGTTGTTCATGCCGGCTCCTCCAGCAGCGCCGGATCCAGTGGCGGCGACGGGAACAACAGTGCGCGAACCCGCGCATCCAGCAGATCGGCGACACGCACCCACTGCAACAAACCTTGCGCATCTTCACGCACGGGCCCGAGGTACGGCGACTGGCGGTTATCGAGGCCATAGGGCTGGAAATCCGTGGGGTCGCAACGCAAGGTGTCGGTGGCCTGCTCCAGGATCAGACCGAGCCGTTGCGCTTCGCTGCGCTCGTCCGGTCGGTAATTGACCAGCACCAGCCGGGTGCTGGTGCGCGCCTGCGCCGCGACACCGAAGGCCAATGCACTGAGGTCGATGACCGGCACCACCGCGCCACGGTAGGCGAACACCCCGGCCACCCAGGCCGGCACCTGTGGAATCGGCTTCAAGGGCAGGCGTGGCAGCACTTCGGCGACGTCGGTCGCACGCAGGGCGTAACGTTCGCTGCCGATGCGAAACACCAGGAACAACGCCTGCGCCGCCGGTTTCACAGCGCTGCGTCTGGCCGTGAGTTCGCTCATCAGACTTTGAATCGCGAAACGCCGCTGCGCAGCCCGACGGCCACCTGGCTCAGTTCGTCGATGGCAAAGCTGGCCTGGCGCAAGGATTCGACGGTCTGGCTGCTGGCATCCCCCAACTGCACCAATGCATGGTTGATCTGCTCGGCGCCGGTGGCCTGGGCCTGCATGCCCTCATTGACCATCAGCACCCGCGGCGCCAGCGCCTGCACCTGATGAATGATCTGCGACAGTTGCTCGCCGACCTGCTGCACCTCGAACATGCCACGGCGCACTTCCTCGGAGAACTTGTCCATGCCCATGACCCCGGCCGAGACCGCCGACTGGATCTCGCGCACCATCTGCTCGATATCGTAGGTGGCCACGGCCGTCTGGTCCGCCAGGCGACGGACCTCGGTGGCGACCACGGCAAACCCCCGGCCGTATTCCCCGGCCTTTTCCGCCTCGATGGCCGCGTTCAACGACAGCAGGTTGGTCTGGTCGGCCACCTTGACGATGGTCACGACCACCTGATTGATGTTGCCGGCCTTCTCGTTGAGGATCGCCAGCTTGGCGTTGACCAGATCCGCAGCCCCCATCACCGAATGCATGGTTTCTTCCATGCGCGCCAGGCCCTGCTGCCCGGAGCCGGCGGCCACCGAGGCCTGGTCGGCAGCGGTAGAAACCTCGGTCATGGTGCGCACCAGGTCGCGGGAGGTGGCGGCGATTTCCCGGGACGTCGCCCCGATTTCCGTGGTCGTGGCCGCCGTTTCCGTGGCAGTGGCCTGCTGTTGCTTGGAGGTGGCGGCAATCTCGGTCACCGAGGTGGTGACCTGCACCGAAGAGCGCTGGGCCTGGGACACCAGTGACGTGAGTTCGACCATCATGTCGTTGAAGCCGGTTTCCACCGCACCGAACTCGTCCTTGCGCTCCAGGTTCAAGCGGCCGCTGAGATCGCCAGTGCGCATGACTTCAAGAATCTGCACGATGCGGTTCATCGGCGCCATGATCGCGCGCATCAGCAACAGGCCACACAGAGCGGCAGCCAGCACGGCCACCAACAGTGAGATGCCCATGACGATTTTCGCCGAGACCACGGCGTTGTCGATGATCTCGATATCCTTGTCGGCCACCGCCTTGTTCTGGCGCAGGATGTCATTGAGTTTCATGCGACCGGCGGTCCACGCCGGCGTCAGTTGCTCGTTGAACAACGCGATGGCTTGCGCCTCCTGACTGCGCTTGTGCAAATCGAGCACGGCGCCGAGTATCTCGACGTATTCGGCATGGAGTTTTTCGAAAGCCGCGTATTCGACCTTGTCTTCTTCCGTCGTGACAGTGGCGCGATAGTCGGCCATGGCTGCCTGAACACGCGCTTCATAGCCCTTGAAGTCGGCGACATCTTCGCCACTGATGCCCTGCCCCTCTTTCAGGCCCAGCATTTCCTGAATCCGCAGATAACTGTCGACCCAGGCGCCACGGATCGTCGAACTGTAATAGACCCCGGGAAGCGCGTCTTCACGGACGCTGGCTTCGCTGTCTTCGATCTTCAGCAGCCGCGAATACGAGACGACCACCATCAGCAGCATGATGGCGATGATTACCGCAAAGCTCGCCAAGATGCGTTGGCGCAACGTCCAGTTCTTCACAGTCAGTCCTCGGGGCCGTTTCAAATGCGGGGAGTATAGCCGAGGGCGGTGTGTCATTTATAAGACAGTTGCGCAGCACTTCTCATCCTGGCGCAAAGGAACATGGATCTGCCTTGGATGATGCGCAGTGGGTGATGACGCCTTCGCGGGCAAGCCCGCTCGCACAAGGGGGATGTGGAGTGGGCATAGGTAGTGGCCATTCCCGAAAACCGAGGTGGGAGCGAGCCCGCTCCCACAGTGGATAGCGTTACACGGAGGCCTGGCGCACCTGTTTCTCCAGCTCGGCCTTCAGGCCCGGCGCCAGGTTCAACTGGCGGGCGAGTTCCTCCAGGTAGGATTTCTCCATGAAGCTCTCCTCGTCCACCATCATCACGCTGGCGATGTACATCTCGGCGGCCATTTCCGGGGTGCTGGCGGTGCGCGCCACGTCGGCAGGGTCCAGTGGCTTGTTCAGTTCGGCGTGCAGCCAGTGTTGCAGCTCCCGGTCGTTGTCGAGCCGGGTGAACTCGCCCTCGATCAGCGTGCGTTCGCGCTCATCGACATGCCCGTCGGCCTTTGCGGCCGCCACCAGCGCGGTGAGAATCGCCTGGCTGTGCTGCTCGGCCTGGGCCGCCGGCAGACGGTCCACGGTTTGCGGCTCACGACCCGGCGCTGCCCCCTGCTGCGCCTGCCAGTTGCCGTAGGCCTTGTAGGCAATCACGCCCAACGCCGCGAGGCCACCATAAAGGGCCACTTTGCCGCCGACCTTGCGCACCTTCTTGTTGCCCATCAACAGGCCCATGGCACCCGCCGCCAGCGCGCCACCACCGGCGCCCGACAACAGACCGCCCAGGCCGCTTGAACCGCCGCTGCCGCCGAGCAGCCCGCCCAATGCACCACCGGGGCCCTTGTTCTGTGTGCCACCGGCCTTGTTCTGCAGCAGGTCCTGGCCGGACTTGAGCAACTGATCGAGCAATCCACGGGTATTCATGTCTGTCGTCTCCATCAAGGACTTTTCAAGGCCACCAGCCTAGATCGAAACGCGGCGGCGACGGCCGACGAGAGTGCTTCCGGATGTTGCCCAGATCTGTCGACGTCACCCAAGCCATTCGATTAAAAAGATATACACTCCAGTGAATCGATAAAAACCGCCCACCGGGTGCCTGCTCATGATGACCCTGCGTCAGATTCGTCATTTTATCGCCGTGGCCGAGACCGGCTCGATCTCCGCCGCCGCACAGACCGCTTTCATTTCCCAGTCGACATTGACCCTGGCCATCCAGCAACTGGAGCAGGAGATCGGCGTCAGTCTGTTCAATCGTCACGCCAAGGGCATGACCCTCACGCACCAGGGGCATCAGTTCCTGCGCCAGGCACACCTGATCCTGGCGACGGTGGATAACGCCAAGCGCAGCCTGCAGCAAAGCACCGATCAGGTGGCCGGGCAGTTGATCATCGGCGTGACCAGTCTGGTTGCCGGTTACTACCTCGCCGACCTGCTCACCCGCTTCCAGCGCGCCTACCCGAATGTGGAAATCCGCGTGATGGAGGATGAGCGCCCCTACATCGAGCATTTGCTGGTCAGCGGCGAAATCGACGTCGGCGTGTTGATCCTGTCCAACCTCGAGGACCGCCATGCCCTGCAGACCGAAGTCCTGACCCACTCGCCCCATCGCCTGTGGCTGCCGGCGCAGCATCCGCTGCTGGAGCACGACAGCATCAACCTCGCCGACGTGGCCCGCGAACCCCTGATTCAACTGAACGTCGACGAAATGGACCGCAACGCCCAGCGCATGTGGTCGGCGGCGTCGCTGCAACCGCGCATCACCCTGAAGACCGCTTCGACCGAAGCGGTGCGTAGCCTGGTGGCCGCCGGCCTGGGGGTTTCGATCCAGCCGGACATGACCTACCGCCCCTGGTCGCTGGAGGGCGACATCATCGAAGCCCGCCCCATCGCCGACCTGAGCCAGACCCTCGACGTCGGCCTGGCCTGGCGCCGGGGCACGGCCCGCCCGGCGCTGGTAGACCCCTTCCTGACCGTCGCCCGGGAACAACCGCACGGCGGACGCAAGCCATCTATTTAATCGAATGCCACCTTCAGTATTTAGTATTTGTCGACCTCGGGTCCGGGCACTAGTCTTGATTCATCTATAAGACGGCCGGTCCCAGTCACAGGGAGCACCATGGCCACACAAGAAAAGAGAACCCGAAAAATGGCTGGCGCGCAGACTCCGTTGTTCACCGCGTTGTTGATCGATGGCGAACTGGTCGCGGGTCAGGGTTTTGTCGAGCCGATCCTCAATCCGGCCACCGGTGAAGTGTTGACGCACATCGCCGAGGCCAGCACCGAACAAGTCGAAGCCGCGATCCTGGCCGCTCACCACGCCTTCGCCAGTTGGTCCCGAACCACGCCCCAGCAACGCTCCAACCTGCTGCTGGAAATCGCCAACGCCATCGAGAAACAAGCCGACCTGCTGGCTCGCCTGGAGTCCCTGAACTGCGGCAAGCCATTGCACCTGGCTCGACAGGACGACCTGAACGCAACGGTCGATGTGTTCCGCTTCTTCGCTGGCGCCGTGCGTTGCCAGACCGGGCAGCTCAGCGGCGAGTACGTGCCGGGCTACACCAGCATGGTGCGCCGCGATCCCATCGGCGTGGTCGCCTCCATTGCGCCCTGGAACTACCCGATCATGATGGCCGCGTGGAAAATCGCCCCGGCCCTGGCCGCTGGCAACACGCTGGTGTTCAAGCCCTCCGAGCACACGCCGTTGTCGATTCTGGCCTTGGCGCCCGCCCTGGCCGAGATCCTGCCGCGCGGGGTGATCAACATCATTTGTGGCGGTGGCGAAGGGGTGGGCAGCCACCTGGTCAGTCACCCGAAAATCCGCATGGTGTCGCTGACCGGCGACATCGTCACCGGGCAGAAAATCTTGCAGGCCGCGGCGAAAACCCTGAAGCGCACGCACCTCGAACTCGGCGGCAAGGCGCCGGTGATCGTCTGTAACGATGCCGATATTCAGGCAGTGGTCGAAGGCATACGCACCTACGGGTACTACAACGCCGGCCAGGACTGCACGGCGGCGTGCCGCCTCTATGCACAGGCCGGGATCCACGACCGGCTGGTGGCCGAACTCGGCGCGGCGGTCGGCAGCCTGCGCTTTGCCGGCAAACGTGACGCCGACAACGAAATCGGCCCGCTGATCAGTACTCGCCAGCGCGACCGGGTGGCCAGTTTCGTCGAACGCGCCCTCGGCCAACCCCACATCGAACGGGTCACCGGGGCCGCGGTGCATTCCGGTGCCGGCTTCTATTACCAGCCGACCCTGTTGGCCGGCTGCAAGCAGAGCGATGAAATCGTCCAGCGGGAGGTGTTCGGCCCGGTGGTGACCGTGACCCGTTTCGAAGGGCTCGAGCAAGCGGTGGACTGGGCCAACGATTCGGAATACGGCCTGGCGTCCTCGGTCTGGACCCAGAACCTGGACAAGGCAATGCAGGTCGCGGCGCGCCTGCAGTACGGCTGCACCTGGATCAACAGCCATTTCATGCTGGTCAGCGAAATGCCCCACGGCGGCCTGAAACGCTCGGGCTACGGCAAGGACCTGTCCAGCGATTCGCTTCAGGACTACAGCGTGGTGCGGCACATCATGGCCCGCCACGGACAGCATTTATAAAAAGCGCACTACGCTGACAATTAGCCGTAAAGGCATTGGCTTCACCACGTTCAACACTGCCCCGACCATAATTAAAGAAGAGGGAAACCCAATGTTCGTGCACAAGACCGCACTGCTCAGTGCAATCACTACCGCGCTGCTGGCCAGCGCCAGCGTCCAGGCTGCCGAGCCGCTGAAGTCCGTCGGCGCTGGCGAAGGCCAGCTGGATATCGTGGCGTGGCCCGGTTACATCGAACGGGGCGAAAGCGACAAGGCCTATGACTGGGTGAGCGGTTTCGAGAAAGAAACCGGCTGCAAGGTCAACGTGAAGACTGCCGCCACCTCCGATGAAATGGTCAGCCTGATGGCCAAGGGCGGCTACGACCTGGTCACGGCATCCGGGGACGCTTCCCTGCGCCTGATCGTCGGCAAGCGTGTGCAACCGATCAACACCGCGTTGATCCCGAACTGGAAGAACCTCGACCCACGCCTCAACGATGCGCCATGGTACGTGGTCAACAAGCAGACCTACGGCACCCCGTACCAGTGGGGCCCGAACGTGCTGATGTACAACACCAACGTGTTCAAGACCGCGCCGGATAGCTGGGGCGTGCTGTTCAATGCGCAAAACCTGCCGGACGGCAAGCCGAACAAGGGTCGCGTACAAGCCTATGACGGCCCGATCTATATCGCCGATGCAGCGCTGTACCTGAAAACCGCCAAACCGGAACTGGGCATCCAGAGCCCTTACGAACTGACCGAAGCGCAGTACAAGGCCGTGCTCGACTTGTTGCGCGCCCAGCAGCCGCTGATCCACCGCTACTGGCACGACACCACCGTGCAAATGAGCGACTTCAAGAACGAAGGCGTGGTCGCTTCCGGCGCCTGGCCGTATCAGGTCAACGGCCTGGTGAACGAGAAGCAGCCGATCGCGTCGACCATTCCGAAAGAAGGCGCCACCGGTTGGGCCGACACCACCATGCTGCATACCGAGGCCAAGCACCCGAACTGTGCCTACAAGTGGATGGACTGGTCGCTGCAACCGAAGGTCCAGGGTGACGTGGCAGCCTGGTTCGGTTCGTTGCCGGCGGTCCCGGCGGCGTGCAAGGAGAGCGAACTGCTCGGCGCCGAGGGCTGCAAAACCAACGGTTTCGATCAATTCGACAAGATTGCCTTCTGGAAAACCCCGCAGGCTGAAGGCGGCAAGTTCGTGCCGTACAGCCGCTGGACCCAGGACTACATCGCGATCATGGGCGGCCGTTAATCCGTCCTCCCGTGTGGGAGCGAGCCTGCTCGCGATGTGGGCATCACAGTCAACATCATTGCTGACTGACACACCGCCATCGCGAGCAGGCTCGCTCCCACAAATGTGTTCGGCGGGCAGATAACCGTTTTGTTTTTCAGAAGTCCAGGCAGGGCCGCTGCGACGGCCTCCGCCTTTTTGGAGCACCGCACCATGACGCTTGCAGTCCAATTCACCAACGTTTCCCGTCTGTTCGGCGAAGTGAAAGCCGTAGACCGGGTTTCCATCGACATCCAGGACGGCGAGTTCTTTTCCATGCTGGGCCCTTCGGGCTCGGGCAAAACCACCTGTTTGCGCCTGATCGCCGGTTTCGAACAACCGAGCGCCGGCTCCATCCGGATTCACGGCGAAGAAGCCGCCGGGCTCCCGCCGTACGAGCGTGACGTCAACACCGTGTTTCAGGACTACGCCCTGTTCCCGCACATGAACGTGCTCGACAACGTGGCCTACGGCCTGAAAGTCAAAGGCGTCGGCAAAAGCGAACGCCTCGCCCGCGCTGAAGAAGCCCTCGACATGGTCGCCCTCGGCGGCTACGGCGGGCGCAAACCGGTGCAGCTGTCTGGCGGTCAACGCCAACGCGTGGCCCTGGCCCGCGCGCTGGTCAATCGCCCTCGGGTGCTGCTGCTCGACGAGCCGCTCGGCGCACTCGACCTGAAGCTGCGCGAGCAAATGCAAAGCGAGCTGAAGAAACTGCAACGCCAGCTCGGCATCACCTTCATTTTCGTCACCCACGACCAGACCGAGGCGCTGTCGATGTCCGACCGGGTCGCCGTGTTCAACAAAGGTCGCATCGAGCAAGTGGACACCCCGCGCAACCTCTACATGAAACCGGCGACCACCTTTGTCGCGGAATTCGTCGGCACCTCCAACGTGATCCGCGGCGATCTGGCGAAGCAGCTCAGCGGCAACCCGCAACCGTTTTCGATTCGCCCGGAACACGTGCGCTTTGCCGAAGGCCCGCTGGCCAGCCATGAAATCGAAGTCAGCGGCCTGCTCCACGACATCCAGTACCAGGGCAGCGCCACCCGCTATGAACTGAAGCTGGAAAACGGCCAGACCCTGAACATCAGTCAGGCCAACAATCAGTGGCTGGACGTCAGCGCCCAGCACCAGACCGGGCAACGCCTCAGCGCCCGCTGGGCACGGGAAGCGATGATCGCGCTGCACGACACCGCAGGCGGGGTGTGACATGAACAGCGTGGCAATCACCCCGACCCCGGTCAGCGGCTCGCCGTTGCGCAGGTTCTCCAACCTGCTGTACCGGCGCCCGAACTTTTACCTGTCGCTGTTGCTGGTGCCCCCGCTGCTGTGGTTTGGCGCGATCTACCTGGGTTCGCTGCTGGTGCTGTTGTGGCAAGGCTTCTATACCTTCGACGACTTCACCATGGCGGTCACCCCTGACCTGACCCTGGCCAACCTTGCCGCACTGTTCCAGCCGTCGAACTTCGACATCATCCTGCGCACCCTGAGCATGGCCATCGTGGTGTCGATCGCCAGCGCCATCGTCGCGTTCCCGATCGCCTACTACATGGCGCGCTACACAACCGGCAAGACCAAGGCGTTTTTCTACATCGCAGTGATGATGCCGATGTGGGCCAGCTACATCGTCAAGGCCTACGCCTGGACGCTGCTGCTGGCCAAGGGCGGCGTGGCGCAGTGGTTCGTCCAGCACCTGGGGCTGGAGCCGCTGCTGCAGTTCGTGCTGGGCATTCCGGGCGTGGGCGGCAGCACCCTGTCGACCTCCCACCTGGGACGTTTCATGGTGTTCGTCTACATCTGGCTGCCGTTCATGATCCTGCCGATCCAGGCGTCGCTGGAACGCTTGCCGCCGTCGCTGCTGCAAGCCTCCGCCGACCTCGGGGCCAAGCCGCGCCAGACCTTCATGCAGGTGATTCTGCCGCTGTCGATCCCGGGCATCGCCGCCGGTTCGATCTTTACCTTTTCCCTGACCCTGGGCGACTTCATCGTGCCGCAACTGGTGGGACCGCCCGGCTATTTCGTCGGCAGCATGGTGTACGCCCAACAAGGCGCGATCGGCAACATGCCCATGGCCGCCGCATTCACCCTGGTGCCGATCGTGCTGATCGCCATCTACCTGACCATCGTCAAACGACTGGGGGCCTTCGATGCACTCTGAACGAGCTTCCCTGGGTCTGCGCATCGCCGCCTGGGGCGGGTTGGTGTTCCTGCACTTCCCGATCCTGATCATCTTCCTCTACGCCTTCAACACCGAAGACGCGGCGTTCAGCTTTCCACCCAAGGGCTTCACCCTGAAGTGGATCAGCATTGCGTTCTCCCGTCCGGACGTGCTGGAGGCGATCAAGCTGTCGCTGCAGATCGCCGCCATCGCCACCCTGATTGCCATGGTCCTCGGCACCCTCGCGTCCGCCGCGTTGTACCGCCGGGACTTCTTCGGCAAGCAAGGCATCTCGCTGATGCTGATCCTGCCGATTGCGCTGCCGGGGATCATCACCGGGATCGCGCTGCTGGCGACCTTCAAATCGTTGGGGATCGAGCCGGGGATGTTCACCATCATCGTCGGCCACGCGACCTTCTGCGTGGTGATCGTCTACAACAACGTCATCGCCCGGCTGCGCCGTACCTCGCACAGCCTGATCGAGGCTTCGATGGACCTGGGCGCCGACGGCTGGCAGACCTTCCGCTACATCATGCTGCCCAATCTCGGCTCGGCCCTGCTGGCGGGCGGCATGTTGGCGTTCGCGCTGTCGTTCGACGAAATCATCGTCACCACCTTCACCGCCGGCCATGAACGCACCCTGCCGCTGTGGCTGCTCAACCAGCTCAGCCGCCCCCGGGACGTACCGGTGACCAACGTCGTGGCGATGCTGGTGATGATCGTGACCATGCTGCCGATTCTCGGCGCCTATTACCTGACCCGTGGCGGCGAGAGTGTCGCGGGCAGTGGCGGGAAGTAACTCGATTTCAACTGGAGGAACCGGATCCAGATGTGGGAGCGGGCTTGCTCGCGAATGCAGTGTGTCAGCCAACAGTGATGCTGAATGTTTAACCGCATTCGCGAGCAAGCCCGCTCCCACAGGGGGGTAGGTGTTACTTCAGGAAAACAAAAATTGTGAAGAGGACAATGCCATGCAAACCCAACTCCTGATCAACGGCCAGCTCGTCAACGGCGAAGGCCCCGCCCAACCGGTGTTCAACCCGGCGCTGGGCCGCGTGCTGGTGGAAATCAACGAAGCCAGCGAAGCCCAGGTGGACGCCGCCGTGCGCGCCGCCGATGCGGCGTTCGACAGCTGGTCACAAACCCCGCCGAAAGACCGTTCGCTGCTGCTGCTCAAACTCGCCGATGCCATCGAAGCCCACGGCGAGGAACTGGCCAAGCTGGAATCGGACAACTGCGGCAAGCCCTATAGCGCAGCACTGAACGACGAGATCCCGGCCATTGCCGATGTGTTTCGCTTCTTTGCCGGCGCCTGCCGTTGCATGAGCGGTTCGGCCGGTGGCGAATACCTGCCCGGCCACACCTCGATGATCCGTCGCGACCCGGTGGGTGTGATCGCTTCTATCGCACCGTGGAACTACCCGCTGATGATGGTCGCCTGGAAAATCGCCCCGGCCCTGGCCGCCGGTAATACCGTGGTGCTCAAGCCGTCGGAACAAACCCCGCTGACCGCGCTGCGCCTGGCGCAATTGGCGTCGGAAATTTTCCCGGCCGGCGTGCTCAACCTGGTGTTCGGTCGCGGCCCCACCGTGGGCCACCCACTGGTGACCCACCCGAAAGTGCGCATGGTGTCGCTGACCGGCTCCATTGCCACCGGTTCGAACATCATTTCCAGCACCGCCGACAGCGTCAAACGGATGCACATGGAACTGGGCGGCAAGGCGCCGGTGATCATCTTCGACGACGCCGACATCGACGCCGCCGTGGAAGGCATTCGCACCTTCGGCTTCTACAACGCCGGCCAGGACTGCACCGCCGCGTGCCGCATCTATGCGCAGGCCGGCATCTACGAAAAGTTCGTCGAGAAGCTCGGCGCGGCCGTCAGCAGCATCAAGTACGGCGTGCAGGATGACCCCTCCACCGAACTGGGCCCGCTGATCACCGCGCAACACCGCGACCGCGTGGCCGGGTTTGTCGAACGCGCCGTGGCACAGTCGCACATTCGCCTGGTCACCGGCGGCAAAGCCGTGGAAGGCAATGGTTTCTTCTTCGAACCCACCGTGCTGGCGGATGCGCAGCAGGACGACGAAATCGTGCGTCGCGAGGTGTTCGGGCCGGTGGTGTCGGTGACGAAATTCAACGATGAAGCGCAGGTGCTGGCCTGGGCCAACGATTCGGACTACGGCCTGGCCTCGTCGGTGTGGACCGCCGATGTCGGCCGCGCCCATCGCCTGTCTGCCCGTTTGCAGTACGGCTGCACCTGGGTCAACACCCACTTCATGCTGGTCAGCGAAATGCCCCATGGCGGTCAGAAACTGTCCGGGTACGGCAAGGACATGTCGATGTACGGGTTGGAGGATTACACCGTCGTTCGCCATGTGATGTTCAAGCACTGATGCATCGAAGCTTCGCGAGCAAGCCCGCTCCCACAGGGCGATACCTTTCAAAGGGGGGAGCGGACTTGCTCGCGTCGAAGTCACCTCGGTTTCAAGGTAGAAACCGGCATTAGGCATCACCGGGTTTCAAGGCCACACCCACAACAATAACCACCGATCCCGGCGGCGCCCTCTCGGCCCCGCCACGGGTTCGGCCATCCGAAATCTGCCGATTTTCCGGAGCTGACACACCATGAGCGTACTCCCCGAACTCCCCACAGCAGCGGTCGACAGCGATGCCGAGCAACTGCGCCAGCTGGGTTACACCTCCAACTTCAATCGCAGCATGAGCCTGTGGGAAAACTTCGCCCTGGGCTTCACCTATCTCTCCCCGGTCGTCGGGGTCTATACCCTCTTCGGCCTGTGCCTGGCCGCCGGCGGGCCACCGATGTTCTGGGCCTACCTGCTGGTCGGTTGCGGCCAGTTGCTGGTGTGCCTGATCTTCGGTGAAGTGGTTTCGCAGTTCCCGATTTCCGGCGGTGTGTACCCTTGGGCCCGCCGTCTGGTCGGCAAGCGCTGGGCGTGGATGGTCGGCTGGATCTACTCCATCGCCCTGTGCGTGACCATCGCCGCCGTCGCCGTGGGTGCCGGACCTTACCTCGCCGCGATGCTGGGCTTTGAACCGAGCAACAACACCAACATCGTCATCGCCCTGGTGCTGACGCTGTTCGCCACCCTGGTCAACCTCAGCGGCACCAAGACGCTGGCGCGCATCGCCATGTTCGGCTTTCTCTGCGAACTGATCGGTGCAGTGATCGTGGGGGTGTACCTGCTGATCTTCGAGCGTCATCAGCCCATCAGCGTGCTGTTCAACACCTTCGACATCAGCATCAATGGCTCGTACCTGCCGGCCTTCCTCACGGCGTCCCTGGCGGGGATGTTCCTGTACTACGGCTTCGAAGCCTGCGGTGACGTCGCCGAAGAAACCCCGAACCCGAGCAAGAAGATTCCGGTGGCCATGCGCATGACCATCTACATCGGCGGCATCGCCGCGATGTTCGCCTGCCTGGCACTGATTCTGGCCGTGCCGGACATGCAAGCGGTGATCAACGGCACCGACAAGGACCCTGTCGGCACCATTCTCAACAACGCGTTCGGACCGGTCGGCTCGAAAATGGTCATGGGCGTGGTGATGATTTCCTTCATCTCCTGTGTCATCAGCCTGCAGGCTGCGGCGAGTCGCCTGCTGTATTCCTACGCCCGTGACGAAATGGTCATCGGCAGCCGCGTACTGAAGAAAATCTCGCCCAACACCCAGGTGCCGGTTGCCGCACTGTTCGTCTCCGGCGTGCTGCCGGCGCTGATCATCATTCTCGGCTTCTTTCTCCAGGATGCGGTTGCCACCATCGTCAGCTTCGCCGCCATCGGCATCTACCTGGCCTTCCAGATGATCGTGCTCGCCGCCCTCTACGCGCGCCTCAAAGGCTGGAAACCCAGCGGTAAGTTCACCCTCGGTGCCTGGGGCTGGCTGGTCAACCTCGGCGCACTGGCCTACGGCATTGGCGCCATCATCAACATGGCCTGGCCGCGCACGCCGGATGCCGAGTGGTACGTCAACTACGCCATGGTGCTGAGCACGGCGATCGTGATCGGTCTGGGGTTGCTGTACATGTGGATTGGCAAGCCGTATGACCATGGTACGGCGCCGGCCGGGGATGCCTGGAAGGTCGGGCGGTAACGTTATTCGCCCCGTTGCCTGGAGGGCTCCGGGGCGTTCATGGCCATTCATCGCCTCCTGTCGATGGGTGCCTGGCCGTATTCAAGTCCTGCGTGTTCTGCAGCCGCGGGCGGAACGATCGCACGACGGGACATCGATATTCAGCCGCGGCACCGTCGCCGCGACTGAACGCCGTTGCTCAATCAAAACCGCGAAACACTGCGCATCGCATCCACCAGATAGCGCATGGCAATCCGGTCGTTCTCCGACAACTCGCGATAGCGCTCCACCAGCTTCAATTCCTCGGAATTCAGACGACGCCTTCGCCGCCCGATACCCAGGCAGGGGAAGATTCCCAACATTTCGGTGATGCCTTGTACTTTCGACATGGACGATGTCCTTCTCTAACGTCAAAGAAACCTGCAACTACTGCATCGCCCTTCCCTTTTTCAGCCGCCTCCTCGTGCCAACTGAATCCCACCGGCCTGAGGGCAGAAACCGGTCATGCCCATAGAATAGAAACTATCCCGGCGCTGAAAAGTGGTTTTTAGAGTAATTAGTCGAAAAAAGCAGAAATGCCCTCTAATTCAGAAGTCTCTGTGGGAAACGTTAACCGGAAATGTCTTGTTTCATTGCTGCGCCATCGCCCTGACATCAACCATTTTTGCTCTGAAGGCGAACCGTTTAAGCTATTTGGCATCTGTTTTAAGTCCGTTGCGTTTGGCCGAAGGCATGTCCGAACCCCATTTTTGATCCAGTACCTGCCAGGAACGGCATGGGATTGCTCACGACAGGTTGTATTTATGCACCGCAGGAATTTGCTCAAAGCGTCCATGGCCATCGCTGCCTACACCGGTTTGTCTGCCTCCGGCCTGCTGGCCGCCCAGGCCTGGGCGAGTAACGGGACGGCAGATGGGGAGGCCCAGGCCTTCGACTTCGAAACGCTGAAAAGCCAGGCCAAACAGCTCGCCGGCAAGGCCTATCAGGACACCAAGCAGGTGCTGCCGCCGACACTGGCGACCATGACGCCGCAAAACTTCAACGCCATCCGCTACGACGCCAATCATTCCCTGTGGAAGGATCTGAAAGGTCAGCTGGATGTGCAGTTTTTCCATGTGGGCATGGGTTTCAAGCAGCCGGTGCGCATGTACAGCGTCGACCCGAAGACGCGTCAGGCACGCGAGGTGCACTTCCGTCCCTCGCTATTCAACTATGAAAACACCTCGGTCGACACCCAGCAGCTCAAGGGAGACCTGGGTTTTTCCGGCTTCAAGTTGTTCAAGGCGCCGGAACTGGACCGCCACGACGTGGTGTCCTTCCTCGGTGCCAGCTATTTCCGTGCGGTCGATGCCACCGGCCAGTACGGGCTGTCGGCTCGCGGCCTGGCGGTCGATACCTACGCCAAAAAACGCGAGGAATTCCCCGACTTCACCAAGTTCTGGTTCGAGACCCCGGACAGGAACAGCACCCGTTTTGTGGTCTACGCGTTGCTCGACTCGCCGAGCGCAACCGGCGCCTACCGGTTTGACATCGACTGCCAGGCCGAGCGTGTGGTGATGGAAGTCGATGCGCACGTCAACGCCCGCACCGCCATCGACCAACTGGGCATCGCCCCGATGACCAGCATGTTCAGTTGCGGCACCCACGAACGACGCATGTGCGACACCATTCACCCGCAGATCCATGACTCCGATCGCCTGGCGATGTGGCGCGGCAACGGCGAATGGATCTGCCGCCCGCTGAACAACCCCGCGACCTTGCAGTTCAATGCCTTCGCGGACACCGATCCGAAGGGTTTCGGCCTGGTGCAGACCGATCATGAGTTCGCCAGCTATCAGGACACCGTCGACTGGTACAGCCGGCGTCCGAGCCTGTGGGTCGAACCGACCACCGCGTGGGGCGAAGGCTCTATCGATTTGCTGGAGATCCCCACGACCGGCGAGACCATGGATAACATCGTCGCATTCTGGACCCCGAAAAAACCCGTCGCGGCCGGCGATTCGCTGAATTACGGCTACAAGCTGTACTGGAGCGCACTGCCGCCCGTCGGCACGCCGCTGGCACGGGTGCACGCGACCCGTTCGGGCATGGGTGGCTTCACCGAGGGCTGGGCGCCGGGCGAGCACTACCCGGAAGTCTGGGCTCGCCGCTTTGCCGTGGACTTCACCGGCGGCGGACTAGAGCGCTTGCCCGACGGCACCGGCATCGAGCCGGTGGTGACCTGCTCCAATGGCGAGGTCAAGGACTTCAGCGTGCTGGTGCTCGATGACATCAAGGGCTACCGGATCCTGTTCGATTGGTACCCGACCAACGACCGTGTCGACCCGGTGGAGTTGCGCCTGTTTATCCGTACCAACGATCGGACGCTGAGCGAAACCTGGCTGTATCAATACTTCCCACCGGCGCCGGACAAGCGTAAATACACCTGACAGGGGCAGACTCACTCCCACACGGGCAACGCTGGCCGTGTGGGAGCGAGCCTGCTCGCGATGGTCGTCAACGATAACGCGACAAGCCTGATGCCAAGCGGTGCCCTCCCTTTCATCGCAAGCAGGCTCGCTCCCACCAGGGGCAGGGCCGCTTTCTGCGCTACACCCACAATTTCTTCGTCTTCGCCAACCACCGACTAAGCTTCAGACAAGTCCGATCAATCTGCGTGAATGGATCAGTCGACTATGGGCGCGTTGTGGCAAACCGACTCGAGTAAAAATGTGGTTCCGACTGAACGTGTGGATGAAGCGCCTTTACCTGAAAAAACCCGTCGCAGCCGTGTCAGACATGGCTGGAAGGCGTTTTTCCTGCTGCTGCTGATTATCCTGGTCGCGTTGGGGTTGGCAGCCGTCAGGGAAATGCGCACGTCGAAGTTTCAATCCCGGGAAGCCAGCAAAATCGCCGCGACCCTGACCTATGAACTGCAACCGGGCCCCAGCGACGCCATTCGCTACCCCGGCGCCGGGCCTTTCGACATGCGGTTGGGCTACAGCTCGCTAGGGGAATTCCTGCCCCGGTTGATCAAGCGTGACTACGTCATCGCGGCCCAGACCCGCTTTTCCCAGGCGTTGATGGACTACAGCGACAAGGGCCTTTTCGTGCCCTATCAGGAAAAAATCCAGGCCGGGTTGTTGATCACCGACTGCCGGGCGGCTCCGTTGTATCAGTACAAGTACCCACAGCAGCTCTATGCGAGCTTTGACGCCATCCCACCCGTGGTGGTCAACAGCCTGCTGTTCATCGAAAACCGTTTCCTGCTCGACCCTGACCTGCCCAGGGCCAACCCTGCCGTGGACTGGCCGCGATTCGGCATGGCCGCGTGGTCGCAAGTGGCCAAATGGCTGCACATGCCTGGCCAGTCGGCGGGCGGCAGTACCCTGGCGACCCAGCTCGAGAAGTATCGGCATTCGCCCGATGGGCTGACGGTATCGGGCGGGGAGAAAATCCGGCAAATGATTTCCGCCAGCATTCGCGCCTATCAGGCCGGCCCGGAAACGCTCGAGGCGCGTAAAAACGTGGTGCGTGACTACCTCAACAGCGTGCCACTGTCGGCCGTCCCTGGCCACGGCGAGGTGCATGGCATGGCCGAAGGGTTGCGGGTCTGGTACGGCACCGACTTCAACCAGGCGAACGAACGGCTGTTCAGCGCCGATACGGATCCCAAGACCCTGGCGGAAAAGGGCCTGGCCTTGCGCGAAATGCTGTCGTTGATGATCGCCCAGCGCCGCCCCTCCCACTACCTGACCAAGGGACGTGACGAACTGGCCAACCTCACCGACAGCCATATCCGCCTGCTGGCGCTGAACAACGTCATCGATGCACCGTTTGCCGCCGCCGCGCTGGCCGCCAAGGTGACCTACCGCGACTGGCTGACCCAGCCGACGATTCAGCCGATCGAAACCAACAAGGGCATCAGCGTGGCGCGCAGTCGCCTGGGCGGGTTGCTCAATCGACCGCTGTACGACCTCGATCGCCTCGATCTCTCGGCCACCAGCACCCTGCAGGGCGATCTCCAGGCTCAGACCACCGAGTACCTCAAGCACCTTTCCGACCCCGCCTTCGCCGCGCAGATCGGCCTGATCGGCGAACGCCTGCTCACCCCCACCAGCACCACTCAGGTGCGCTACAGCTTCACCCTGTTCGAGCTGACCCCGGACGGCTCACGTGTGCGAATCCAGACCGACAGCACCGACCAGCCCTTCGACATCAACGAAGGCAGCAAGCTGGAACTGGGCTCCACCGCCAAGATGCGCGTGCTCACCACCTACCTGCAAATCATCGCCGAGCTGCACGACAAATACGCCGGCATGAGCATCGCGGACCTGAAGAAAGTCGACGTTCCGGATCAGGACCGCCTGAGCCGCTGGGCCGTCGACTACCTGATCCAGAACAAGGACCGCAACCTGCCCGCCATGCTCGGCGCAGCGCTGGACCGCAAGTATTCCGCCAGCCCCGGCGAAGCTTTTTTCACCGGTGGCGGGTTGCACTCCTTCGTCAACTTTCGCAAGGAAGACAACGGCCGCAACCCGACCCTGCGAGATGCCCTGCGCGAGTCGATCAACCTGCCCTTCATTCGCCTGATGCGCGATGTGGTGCGCTACACCACCTACTCCGGCCCCAGCAGCAGCGCCGAGTTGCTCGGTGACGACCGCGACCCCCGGCGCCAGGAATACCTGGCCTCGTTCGCCGACCGCGAGGGCACGTCGTTCCTGCTGCGGTTCTGGAAAAAGTACAAGAACAAGGACACTCAGGAACGCCTCGAAACCTTCCTCGATGGCATGCGGCCAACGCCGATTCGCATGGCGGCGGTGCATCGCTACCTGTTGCCCCAGGCCAGCCAGGAAAGTTTCAACAGCTTCGTGCGTTCGCACCTCAGCGGCGCCAAGCTCACCGAAAAACTGACCGACGAACGCCTGCAACGGCTTTACGAAAACTACAGCCCCGGCCTCTACGACCTGCCGGATCAGGGCTTCATCGCCAAGGTCCACCCGTTGGACCTGTGGCTGATGGGCTATCTGCTGAACCACCCGGATGCCAAGTGGAGCGAGGTGGTCAAGGCCAGTCAGTTCGAGCGCCAGGAAGTCTACAGCTGGCTGTTCAAGAGCCGGCACAAGGGCGCGCGGGACAGCCGCATCCGCACCATGCTGGAGATCGAGGCGTTCCTCGACATCCATCAGCGCTGGCAGAAAGTCGGCTATCCGTTCGATCACCTGGTGCCGTCACTGGCCACCGCCATTGGCAGTTCCGGTGACCGACCGGCCGCGCTGGCCGAGCTGATCGGCACCATCCTCAACGACGGTGTGCGCATGCCGACGCTGCGCATCGACAGCCTGCACTTTGCGGCGAATACCCCCTATGAAACCAAGCTGATCAACGACCCGGACGTGGGCAAACGGGTGATGCCATCGGAAGTCGCCACCGCCATGCGCGAAGCCTTGTCACAAGTGGTGGACGCCGGTACGGCCAAGCGGGTGTCCGGCAGTTTCGTCACCCCTGACGGCAAATCACTGGCGATGGGCGGCAAAACCGGAACCGGGGATAACCGCATCGAATCGTTCGGGTCGGGAGGACGCATCATCAGTTCGAAATCCGTCAACCGTACGGCGACCTTCGTGTTCTATATCGGTGATCACCATTTCGGCACCCTGACCGCTTTCGTACCGGGACGATCGGCCGAAAACTTCAAGTTCACCTCGGCACTGCCCGTGCAGGTGCTCAAGGGCATGGCACCGATTCTCACCCCTTACCTGCAACCCGGAAGCAGCACCCAGTGCCTTCCCGTTGAAGTGGCGCGACGCGAATGAGCAATGGCAGGCCACATGCAGTGCATTGATCAGGCCGGACAACGTCAGACTTCCGAATCCCAAACCACCGTGACCTGGCCCGAATACTGTGCTCCAGCACCGCTGAGCATCTGTTCGACATGCTCCCGGGCAATGTCGAAATGCAGCTTGGCGGGCTTGCGATCGACGTAAAAACCGGGCTGGAACAACTCGGTGCCGCTGCCATCCAGCAACAGGGGACGGCGATTGACCGGTTGCCCGCCCGCATCGCTCAAACCGTTGGGCAAACTGACACTCACGTTCAGCGGCACCGAATGCCCGGACGTGGCTTCGCGCAACGCACAGGTGTTGCCCCCGTCCGGGTACTGGCATTCAAGGTTCATCTTGAAGCGCGACGACGCCGAGACATTGAAGGTCTGGTCACGAAACAGCCGCGTCGGTTTGCGCCCCTGGTTCAGCCAGGCTTGCCAGCCACCTTGCGGCAGCAATTCCACCCGATGGCCGCCCGGCGGGATCTCCACCTTCAACGTATGCTCGACGTTCAACGTCATGTTGAAGGTGAGGAGGCTGTCATTCGGGATCATGACGTCGCCAAAATCGAAGTCCTGGTGGGGCCCGAGCGAGTAACTCAGCGACCCCGAGTATTGGCCGCTGAACATGGTCAGGGGGTTGGGCGTTTTCAGTTCATAGGCGTATTCGAAGTTCACGTACTTGAGCGAGCTGATATCGCTCACTGCCTGGCGGCTGCAGGTCCCGGCGTTTTCAGGCACCCGCCAGAACCAGAGCGTGTAGCTGTTGGGAGCATTGGCAATGTACCCTGTCGGCAGGCAAGGGCTGGGCGCCGTTTGCCACATACTGTAGACATTGCCCCAGGCGTGGGTGGCCGGTGTTGCCGTCGAACGGATATCCCAGCGATTGCCGATGCCGGCGATGCGCATTTCCACCGTCTGCCGCTCCCCGGTTTCCGTATGCGTCACTTCCACGCTACGCCACGCTGACGGCACCTTGAACATGGCGCCTTCCCGTTCACTGGCATGCCCGGCGGGAATGGCCTTGCTGGCCGTGAAGTTGATGTCATTGGTGCGGATACTAAAGATCCCCAACTCTTTGCACCTGTCAGGAATATGCCACGGGCAGATGCCGCTTTCCGGCGTGGTGTTGATGAACTTGTTGCTCAACGGATTGGACGGATCCGGCCGGAAGACCGCGGTGATTTCCTGCACGGCGGCATGGGCCAGCGATACTGACCCACCGCCCATCAATGCCCCTGTCAGCAACCACGTGGTGCCGCGTTGTATCCAATTGATTACGCTCACTTCTACCTCTATCTGATCGAACTTGGGTTACCGCAAATAAAGCAGGCCGGCGTCAGGGGACGATGGCTTCGAACAGCATGTGCACGCTGCCGTAGTAGTCACCGGGCCGGTAACCGTCACCCGGCTTTACCGCCGCAATTTCCAGGGCGACACGCTTGCCCGTTCTTCCGTCCACCTCGGAAATCACTTCCTGGGCATCAAGGGTCAGCCGCTTGTCGTTGAATGTGACAATCAGCGGTATATCGTCGATGTCCCTGCCGTTATTCAGATATGGCTCGAACGACAGCCGTGCCGATATCGCACCGTTTTCGTTCTTCACATCAAACTGTTTGCGCAGGCGACTGAGTTCGCTGGTGTTCGGATTCCAGTTGAGCCGTTGTTCCAGGTGAATCCACCCCGGGTCCGCCGGTATCACGTGAAAGGCGGCGGTAGGAATGGTGACCGAGACATCGAAGGTTTCGCTGGTCCGGAGGGCAAACGCGCCGCTGCTGACCAGGGTCAGCAACAGGGTTGCAGTGACTTTTTTCATGGCTTTGATCATGTTGTTCACTCGCGCGTGGTTTCAGCCCTTCGTCTCGAGCTTTTTCGTCGCTGAACCTTCAATCAGGGTGAATCGGTATTCACGCCCGGCCTGCTTGTCGAATTGGAACGTTCGACCCGCCAGAACGTGATGTTTGGTAGTGGGCTGGCAATCGTTTTCGCTGTTCACCGAACAATCCTTGAACTCGTCGATGACCACGACACTGTTGCCGTTGTTGCGGATTTCGTACGTCTGCGGACCGTCCTTGATCTCACTGTCATAACGCGTCTGGCTGGGCCGGACGAAAAAAATCGTGCCGTAGCCCGCCAGTATGTTGACCCCGGCGGACAGACCTTTCTTGTAGTCTTCGCGCTCTTCGGCGGACACCGCGAATTCATCTTCCTTTTCGGGTACCACGGGCACGAAACGGACGCGGAAGTAGCGCTCTTTGTCCCGCTCGCCGACATACAACAGACGCGTTCCCTGCATGCCATTGGCCGGTACGATCAGTCGCGCCGGGCTGGCCATCAGGCCATTCCGGGCGCTGGCGTCGGCCTGGTTGGCAAGCGGCACTTCCTGCGAGGTGCCGTCGGCGTTGTAGAGAATTTCAAGAATGTCGATCTTGACGAATGCCGTGCTGTCACCGCCGTTGAAAACCCGTTTCAGAAAGGTGGTTTTATCACCGTCCAGATAGTCGAAGACCACGCCGACATTGATTTGCGGGCCCGCCAGCACGATCTGCGGCAACAGGGAAAAGCCAAGGACTGCCAATAAGCGTTTCATCATGTTCAACCTGAAAAATGAGATTCATCGAAGAGTGTTTCGCGAGTCGCTCAACCCGCACTTTCAGTGTTGTAAGTGGCCTCCGCCAACGTGTCCGGCGAGCAGCGCAAATCACCGATCATCAACACGTTGTCTTCATGGCGTGCATTGGCCGTATCCAGGCGGAACTGGCACAACAACTGATTGCCCTGACGCACTTCCAGCGTCGGTGAGCCCGCCTGCATTTCCATCGAGAAAAAGCCATCGACCTCGCTGACACCGCGGCTGGCGTGGTTGATCACGTGATGTCCCTTGAGCGGCCTGCCTTGGGGGTCGATCAGACGCCCGAGGACGGTAAGGGTCTTGCTGACGGTGATCTTGCGATAGCCCACACCGCCCTTATTCAGGTGATAGCGGCTGCGCGCCGGCTGGATGCTCGCGGCCGGAGGGTGGTTGCCTTCGAAGTCGAAGCTCACGACGCTGTTCTTGTAGGCGGTGATCGGGATGAAATTGCGCCCCGGTCGCAGGCTCGCGCTGCCGCCGCTGGAATCGTCGGCGCGCAGGGCAATGTCATCGACGTCTGACTCGACGTCGACGATCATCCCGGCGCCCGTCCCGTGGTGCTGGCTGGTCATGACGACTTTCTCGCCGCCCACGGCCACGGTGCTGTCCAGGTTCAAGCCACCGGTGAACTTGTCATTGAAGGAAGAACGCTGAACGAAGACATCGCCATTGACGGCATCATTGGCGAAGTTCGCGGTACCGGAAAAACCAACGCCATAGGTGTCGGCGAGCGCCGTGGCCGACACGCTTTGCAGCACGTGGTCCTGCAACTCCTTGCGGTACGAGAGGGTGCCGTTGTTGTCACGGCCACCGTCGCGGGAGGTGCGTGTGCCAAGACTCGCGGACCACTGCTCCCCCGGGCCACCCAGCGCCAGACTCACGCTCAGGTCGACGCCCCGGTTGCGTTTGTCGCCGCTGCTGAAACTGCCGGGTCGGTCGAAAACCGAGAAGCGCCAGCTGGCGTCGCTGCCAGACAGGGAACCACGTTGGGTCCACCCCATGTCCACGCCGGTGCCTTCGACGTTGCCGGTGCTGTGCGACACCCGCGCATTGACCGAGCTTTTGCTGCTGACCCGATGGTTGAGCGACAGCGACGAGTTGCTCGTCTGGCCGATGAAAACGTTGCGCTGACGTACCCGGGTGCCATCGGGCAGGGTTTCATAGGTTTTGGTGGTGTCGAGCCAACTGCGGGTATGGGTGACAAAGACACTGCCTTCCCCGTAGTTGTACATCGTTTGCAGGTCCAGGCCGGTACCGTGATCCTCGGTTTGATAGACGTTGGCGAACAGGTTGATGTCGTTGGTTAGCGTCCAGTCGACCGACGAGCCATATTGCATCTTGTCTCGCACCTGCCGCCCCGACACCCCCAGAATGACCCGCGGGTGCAGCAGGAAGTTGACAGCGGCCCCAGAAGTCAGGTCGCCGGTGTCCTGCTCGTCCCAGTTGCTGAGCAGTTTGCTTTCACGGCCGGCGAACAGGTTGTAGCGCCAGCGACTGTCCGAATTGCGCCAGTTGACGGGTTTGTACACCAGCTCCCGGGTGGTGGACGTGATATGGCCGTCTTCGACCAGCCGCACCTCCACTTCATAGATGCCGCCCGGCAAGGAACGGGTATCGAGGGTTTGCAGGCCGGCATCCACCGATTGGGTGTTGATCAACAGCCCATTGCGGACAATTTCCACCGAGGCCTGACGGTTGGCGGTGACATAGATGGGATAGAGGCTGGGTTTCGGGCTGTTGATGACCAGGCTGTCGGAGCTGCCAAACATCAGGCCGGCCGCCGTGTCGGGGCTGGCACCGAAGGTGCGGATCTGACGGGTCAGGCCCTGGGAATTGGGGGTGAAATAGCCCAACCGCAGAAAACTGCCTTCCAGTTCTCGCTGGCTGTAGAGCTCGTGCACCGCGTGGTAGAGCTTGTCGTCCGGGCCGCCCAGCCGGGCCAACTGCAGATTCACGCTTTGCGTCCAAAGGCCCAGGCTGCTGCTGGCCTCCAGGCCGAAACGCCCGCCAAGGTCTTGCGCCTGGCCTCCGTTGAGGTTCAATTGGTTGCGCACGATCAAGCCACTGCTGCCGCCTTCCGGCAGTTCGTAGTAGCGCTTGGCCTGGGTATCACGCTCGGCGTTGGCCGTGGCAATCGAAAGCAATGAATTGTTCAGGTTGTAATGCACCGCCAGCATCTGCTCCGGGCAACTGCCGGCGCAAGCGCCCAGGGCAACGCCTTGCTTGAGATAAGTGGCCCAGGTTTCCCGCTCACTGGCAGAAACACGACTGTCGACGACATCGGAAAATTCCAGCAGGGTGACACGATCATCGCGGGACAACACGATCATGGCCTCACCCAGAAGTTGTTGATCAAGTTCCACGCGAACGGCCAGCGGTACGTCGAAGAAATGCTCTTCAAAGTCCGCCGGCAAACCTTTGGCCTGGGCCAGAAGACTGCGGGGTGTGGTGCCAGTGTTAGTTGGCGCAGCCAATGCACTTGCGCAGAAAAAAAATGCGAGCGCAGTCGCGATGGGAGTCATCGGGAACATGAACGGGTTACTCGAAGTTTTAACGATCGATACGGTCAACATACGGATCGACAGGTCCGATGACCTGCCGACCAGTAAAAGTGCCTGATCAAACTTGCTCTGATCAGGCATCAATCAAATATCAACGAGGTGGTGGTGGCAGTACGGCGTCGAAACGCAAGGCAACGGTGCCCGTGTAATCGCCCGCTACATAGCCACTGGCCGGTTTGGTCGGTGCGGCCGAAAGTTCCACTCGCTTGCCTGGCGTCGACTCGGCATCAGTGAGCACTTCGACCGGGGCGGTGCTAGTCAGCGTCACGCCGTTGAACTTCACGACCAGGGGAATATTCTGGGCGGGCACACCGTTGGACAGATACGCGTCATTTTCCAGCATCGCTGCGATCGAGCCATTGGAGTTCTTGGTGTCGAACTGCGCCCGCAAGGTGCTCAGTTGATCACTGAACGGATCGTAACTGAGGCGTTGGTCCTTGATGATCAAGTCCGGGTCGACCGGCAATACGTAGAACACATTGGTTGGAACAGACGCGACAATGTTGATGGAGTGACGCGCTTCACCGACGGCAAACGCCATGGAAGAAGTCAGCGCCAGAATGGCCATGGGCGTAGCGATTGCAATTTTTTTCAACACACTCAATACCTGTTTGATAGAAAAAAGAGGTTCATTAAAAGTCAGATCAAGTACGGCTGTTGGCCTGGAGCAACAATGACCAACTTTCAACGCGGCGCATGCTCAACTATCCAAGCTGAAATGTATGTAGGAAATTTCACCGAATACCGTAGTAAGACACAGCATTTAACCCGATGAAAATATGAAGAAAGACATATCCACTTATCGCCGTAGAACTTGTACTACATGCAACTCTTATTAACAGATCGTGCAGTGAGTTGTGCTCGCCCACACTTGATTCAGAAAGTTTCATTTAACCGGTCGCCGTGAACAGCGACCGCGTGCCTTAACTTTCCACATGTGCAAGCGAGGTGATCGATACCTGTGGAGGCACTTCGCCTGCGCCGGACCGCTCGTCGTGAGTCGCTGTGCTTCAGGGAAAAGCCCTTGCTCCAGCTTAAGATATATCTTAAGTTGTATCTAAAAACGACAGAGAGAAAGGAAAAAATGAGAGACCCTCATTCCCCCCATCGCGAGCACGGCGACGGTCGCGACGGCTTCGAAAAACGCCCTGGTCGCGAACGCGGCGGTCGCGGCCCACGGGTGTTCGCCCCCGGTGACTTGAAGTTGCTGCTGCTGGCCCTGATCGCCGAGCAGCCTTGCCACGGCTATGACCTGATCCGCCAGATCGAAGGCATGTTCGACGGGGCCTACAGCCCCAGCCCAGGGGTGATCTACCCGACGCTGACCTTCCTGGAAGAAAGCGAAATGATCCAGGGCGATGCCGAAGGTGGAAAAAAACGTTACAGCGTGACCGACGCCGGACGTCTGTCTTTAAGCGAGCAGGCCGTTGCATTGGACGGTGTGCGCATGCGCATCGACGTCAGCAAGCGTTCGCTGCGCGGCCATGATCGGCCCGCCGAGATCCACGAGGCTGTGCATAACCTGCGTCATGCCTTGCAACTACACCACGGGCGCTGGAGTCCCGAAGAAATCCTGCGGGTCGCCGCCTTGCTCAACGACACCGCCAAAGCCATCGTCGACGGCCCCGCCGTTTCGACCGCACGGGAGAAAACCGAATGACTGAAGTGATCGAGCCGTCCATTCACCGCGTCATGCATGAAATCAAACGTCGGCGCCTGCAAGTCCTGCGCGTGGTCGACCTGACGCCGCGCATGCGCCGCATTACCCTCGGCGGGCCCGAGCTGGCAGGCTTTGTCAGTCTGGGCAGCGATGACCACGTCAAACTGATGTTCCCGCAGAACGCCGAGCAACAGGCCGCGCTGGAGACTCTGGTACTGGGGGCCGGCAAGGACAATGGCCCGCTGCCCGCCATGCGCGACTACACGCCACGGCGTTATGACCTGGACACCCTGGAACTGGACATCGACTTCGTGCTGCACGGTGATGGCCCCGCCTCGACCTGGGCGGAACAGGCTCAACCGGGTCAGTTTCTGCACATCGGCGGGCCACGGGGTTCGATGATCGTGCCGGACATGTTCGACAGCTATCTGCTGATCGGCGACGAAACCGCCCTGCCCGCCATCGCCCGCCGTCTCGAAGGCCTGGCCGCCAATCGCCGGGCGCTGGTGGTGGTCGAAGTGGAGAACGGCGCCGAACAGCAGAAGCTGGAAAGCCCGGCGCAGGTGAACGTGATCTGGGTGTTGCGCGAGGGTGGCAAAAACAACCTGCTGACCACCGTGAAACAACTGCAGGTGCCCACCGGGAGCCTGTATGCGTGGGTCGCCACCGAAAGCAAAGTGTCACGGCAGATTCGCCGGGTGCTGCTGGACGAGCACCGGTTGGACGAGCAGTTCGTGAAAGCGGTGGGCTACTGGAAACAGGACGACAGCGACGACGAGTGAGGCCTTCAGGACCTCATCGCGAGCAGGCCCGCTCCCACATGGGGTCACCCTTTTCTGTGGGAGCGAGCCTGCTCGCGATTGCTGTTTGAGCCTCACCCCAACGCTTATGTTCTCCCCCGCCACCGATCCAACCCCATCACCACCAGTGCAATCGTCACGAACCCCACCAGCAATCCCCCGGCATTCAGCAACACCTGTGGATAACCCAACTTATCCACATCGATGAAGGGATACGGATAAGCCGCCAGCACATGCCCACGCAACAGTGCGTAGGCGAAATACAGCAGCGGATACAGCAACCACAGCGCCATATGGCGCGGGCGCAAAGTGCCCTTGGGCACGTACATCCACCACCAGACCAGGAACAGCAGCGGCATGACGTCGTGCATCAGCTCATCGGCCAGCCATTGCCAGCCTTCGGGGTCCCACAGGTGACGCAACAACAGGTTGTACGCCAGGCTGACCAGGGCGATGCTCACGGCAATCCCGCTGCTCACCCAGGGTTGCAGGAACCAGCGCCGGGCGGCTGATTCGCGAGACGTCAGCTGGCAGGTCAACACCGTCGCCACCAGCGTGTTGGTGATCACGGTGAAGTAGCTGAAAAAGCTCAGCAGCCCACCGAGCAGACTGGCCCCCAGGGTCCAGCGCGAGTGAAAAATCAGATACATCTGGATGCTCAAACCAGCCCACCCGAGAACGGCGGCGATCCTCACGAAACCCGGCCGGCTGAACATGTTCAGAGCGGTCGCTTGGTACGCATCAACTTCACGTACAGGCGTTCGACCTTCTCCCGGGCCCACGGGGTCTTGCGCAGGAACGTCAGGCTCGACTTGATGCTCGGATCACTCTTGAAGCAGCGGATGTCGATGCGCTCAGCCAACCCCGACCACTCGTAATGTTCAACCAGCACGTTGAGGATCTGCTCCAGCGTCACGCCATGCAGCGGGTTGTTGTTCTGTTCGGTCATGCCGGGCCTTCAAGCGATGAGTGAAAGAGAAGGCGCGCACCTTAGCCGAGGGGCTGGTCGCGTGGAAGGGGCGCAGCTGCGCCATTGGTTAAATGTAGGTGAGCCGCGACATATCGCCGCGCGACACTGTTACCGATTTCGAAAGAATTCATGTCGGGAAAAGGCCTTTCTCTATTTGTAACAGAACATTATCCTTGCGCCCGAACACGCTGAAACGCTTCACCCGCCTGCGTTACTCCTGCTGTTGTGCAGCTCATTCCCCAAAAAAAGAAACCGAATTTTTCCTCATGCCTTATTTTCGAACCTTGCGAGACAGCGCTGTCTCTACATCCGTCAACCCGCGAAACGCTTGGCGCCTCATCGGCGTAATCCCCGTCCTTGGCCTGGCCACCTGCGCCCAAGCCGCACCGGCGTTCGACAGCGAATCGCCCTGGATGCTCGGCGACTGGAATGGCACACGCAGCGAGTTATCGGAAAAAGGCTACGACTTCAAAGTCGATTACACCGGTGAAATGGGCAGCAATCTGCATGGCGGCTACGATCACGATCGCACGGCGCGCTATAGCGATCAGTTCGGCCTGGGCACGCACCTGGACTTGCAGAAGATCCTCGGCTGGGACGACGCTGAATTTCAGCTGACCATCACCGAACGCAGCGGCAACAACATCAGCAATGACCGGATCAACGATCCACGGGTCGGCGGTTTCACCTCGGCCCAGGAGGTGTGGGGCCGCGGGCAAACCTGGCGCCTGACGCAAATGTGGTACCAGCAGAAATTCCTCGACCAGAAGCTCGACATCAAGGTCGGTCGCTTCGGCGAGGGCGAAGACTTCAACAGCTTCCCCTGCGACTTCCAGAACCTGGCGTTCTGTGGTTCACAGGTCGGCAACTGGGTGGGTGGCATCTGGTACAACTGGCCGGTCAGCCAGTGGGCGATGCGGGTCAAGTATCACCTGACGCCAGAGCTGTACGCACAAGTCGGCGCGTACGAGCAGAACCCGTCGAACCTCGATCGCGGCAATGGCTTCAAGCTCAGCGGCAGCGGCACCCAGGGTGCGGTCCTGCCCGTGGAACTGGTGTGGACGCCCAAACTCAACGGCCTGCCGGGCGAATACCGGGCCGGTTACTACTACAGCAACGCCAACGCCACCGATGCCTACAAGGACAGCAACGGCCAGCCGGCCGCCCTGAGCGGCGAGGCCTACCGCAGCGCGTCGAGCAAGCACGGCCTGTGGCTGGGCGTGCAGCAGCAACTCACCAGCCGCGCCAGCGATCACTCGCGCGGCCTGAGCGTGTTTGCCAACGGCACGCTGCACGACAAGAAGACCAACGCCATCGACAACTATGTCCAGGCGGGCGTCGTCTACAAAGGCCTGTTCGATGCACGCGCCCGGGACGACATCGGGTTCGCCATGGCCCGGGTCCACGTCAACCCGGCCTATCGCAAGAACGCCGAGGCGCATAACCAGGCCCGCGCGGCGGTCGACTTCGACGATCCGTCCTACCTGCCGCCCCAGGACACCGAATACAGCGCCGAGCTCTACTACGGCGTGCACGTCACGAACTGGCTGACCGTGCGTCCGAACCTGCAATACATCCGCCACCCCGGTGGCGTGGACCAGGTCGATGACGCGCTGATCGGCGGGATCAAGATCCAGTCTTCTTTCTGACCCATGGGAGCGAGCCTGCCTGCGAACGGTGTTGAGCCTCGCCAGCGCTGTCGCGAACAGCTCGCCCCCACAGGATGGCTGAAACGGTTTCACATTTTTATCTGAACCATGCCCATGCCGCATCGTCATCTACAGTGAACTTGCGATGGACACAATTTGAAACGTCACGGAGAACCACACTATGAGCACTGAAGGTGCTTTGAGTCGAAGCCGAGTGTTGCCGACACTGCTCGGCCTTCTGCTTCTGCTAATGGGCCTGGCCATGCTGGCCGGGGGGATCAAGCTGAGCATGCTCGGCGGCTCGCTGTATTACCTGCTGGCCGGTATCGGCCTGGCGCTGACCGGGGGGCTGCTGATGGCGGCTCGTCGCGCGGCGCTGGGCCTGTACGCCGTGGTGCTGTTCGCCAGCACCCTGTGGGCCTTGTGGGAAGTCGGCCTCGACTGGTGGCAACTGGTACCGCGCCTGGCGCTGCTGTTTGCCTTGGGTATCGTCCTGTTGTTGCCGTGGTTTCGTCGTCCATTGCTGCGCGACGGCGCCGCACCGATGGGCACCGGCGCGCTGAGCGTGGCCGTGGTATTGGCGGGCGTTGCCGCGCTGGCCAGCCAGTTCACTCACCCCGGTGAAATCAAGGGCCAGCTGGACCGCGACAGCGTCCCGGGCATGACCAACACCGCGCCGGCCATGCCCGACGGTGACTGGAACTCCTACGGCCGCAGCGCCCACGGCGACCGCTATTCGCCCCTGGCGCAGATCACCCCGCAGAACGTGAACAAGCTGGTTCCCGCCTGGACCTATCGCACCGGCGACCTGCCGGGCCCGAACGATCCGGGTGAAACTACTGCCGAAAACACCCCGCTGAAAGTCAACGGCATGCTTTACGTGTGCACGCCGCACAGCCAGGTGATCGCTCTCGATCCGGACACCGGCAAGGAAATCTGGCGGTTCGATCCGAAGCTCTCGACGCAGAACGCGGCGAACTTCAAGGGTTGGGCGCACATGACCTGCCGTGGCGTGTCGTATCACGATGATGCCGCCTATGCCTCCGAGCAAAGCCCGACCGGCGCCGCCAGCCCTGCGCCGGCCAGCACGGTCTGCCCACGCCGGATCTTCTTGCCCACCGCCGACACCCGCCTGATCGCCCTCGACGCCGACACCGGCAAGATGTGCGAAGACTTCGGCGACAAGGGCCAGGTCGACCTGCGCGCCAATATCGGCGGTTTCGCCGCCGGTGGTTACTACTCCACGTCTCCACCGGCGGTCACCAAAGACCTGGTGGTGATTGGCGGCCACGTCACCGACAACGTTTCCACTGACGAGCCGAGCGGCGTGATCCGCGCGTTCGACGTGCACACCGGCAAACTGGTGTGGAACTGGGACAGCGGCAACCCGGACGATACGACGCCGATTGCCGAAGGCAAGACCTACACCCGCAACTCGCCCAACATGTGGTCGATGTTCGCCGTCGATGAAAAACTCGGCATGCTCTACCTGCCGATGGGCAACCAGACCCCGGACCAGTTCGGTGGCGCCCGCACCCCGGAATCGGAGCTGCATGCCGCCGGCCTGACGGCCCTCGACATCGCCACCGGTAAAGTGCGCTGGCACTTCCAGTTCACTCACCATGACCTGTGGGACATGGACGTGGGTGGCCAGCCGACCCTGATGGACCTCAAGACCGCCGACGGCGTGAAGCCGGCCGTCCTGGCCTCCACCAAGCAAGGCAGCATCTACGTACTGGACCGCAGCACCGGCCAGGCCATCGTGCCGATCAACGAAGTGCCGGTGCCACAAGGCGCTGTCGAAGGCGACCATACCTCGCCAACCCAGCCGAAATCCGACCTCAACCTCATGCCACCGCCGCTGCAGGAGCGTGACATGTGGGGTGTCACGCCGTTCGACCAACTGATCTGCCGGATCGAGTTCAAATCCATGCGCTACGACGGTCCGTTCACGCCGCCGTCGCTGCAGGGTTCGATCGTTTATCCCGGCAACTTCGGGGTGTTCGACTGGGGCGGTATCTCGGTCGACCCGGTACGCCAGATCGCCTTCGTGAACCCGAGCTACATGGCGTTCAAATCGAAGATGATCCCGGCCGCCGAAATCGCCGCCCAAGGCCCGCGCAAAAGCGAAACCGAAGGCGTGCAGCCGAACAAGGGCGCGCCCTACGGCGTGGTGCTCGAAGCGTTGCTGTCGCCGATGGGCCTGCCGTGCCAGGCACCGGCCTGGGGGTATGTGGCGGCCATCGATCTGACCACGGCCAAGGTCCTGTGGAAACACAAGAACGGCACCGTGCGCGACAGCTCGCCGGTACCGATCCCGCTGAGCATGGGCGTTCCGAGCCTGGGCGGCACCTTCACCACCGCCGGTGGCGTGGGCTTCCTGAGCGGCACCCTCGACCAGTACCTGCGTGCCTATGACGTGAAAAACGGCAAGCAACTGTGGGAAGGTCGCCTGCCAGCAGGCGCGCAAACCACGCCGATGACCTACACCGGCAAGGACGGCAAGCAATACGTGCTGGTCGTTGCGGGCGGTCACGGCTCGCTGGGCACCAAACAGGGTGACTACGTGATTGCCTACAAACTGGCCGACTAGGTTTCAACGCCGGTAAAACAAAGGCGACGCCCTCACGGGTGTCGCCTTTTTTGTCTATGGGAGCCCACGGGTTCACTGCAGTGCATCGATATGGAGCTAACCTGAATCCCTGCTGAATACACCTTCGAATGATCCATTAACCCCCAGGTATCATTGAAACCACCGCCGACCTGCCCCATCTAAGACCCATACCCCATTGCGCAGGTACCCCAATGAGCGACCAGCAAGCATTCCCCGAAGACCCGAGCGAATACGCCGACCCCGAGAACGTTGAACACCACACCCCCGGCAAAGGCCTGGCACTGCCCGGGCAGAACCTGCCGGACAAGGTCTACATCATCCCGATCCACAACCGTCCGTTCTTCCCGGCCCAGGTGCTGCCGGTCATCGTCAACGAAGAACCCTGGGCTGAAACCCTGGACCTGGTGAGCAAATCCGAACATCACTCCCTGGCCCTGTTCTACATGGACACGCCCCAGGAAGACCCGCGTCATTTCGACACCTCCGCGCTGCCGCTGTACGGCACGCTGGTCAAGGTGCATCACGCCAGCCGGGAAAACGGCAAGCTGCAGTTCGTCGCCCAGGGCCTGACCCGTGTACGCCTCAAGACCTGGCTCAAGCACCACCGCCCGCCGTACCTGGTGGAGGTCGAATACCCGCACCAGCCGAGCGAGCCGACCGACGAGGTCAAGGCCTACGGCATGGCGCTGATCAACGCGATCAAGGAACTGCTGCCGCTCAACCCGCTGTACAGCGAGGAGCTGAAGAACTACCTCAACCGCTTCAGCCCCAACGATCCCTCGCCGCTGACCGACTTCGCCGCCGCCCTCACCTCGGCCACCGGCAGCGAGCTGCAGGAAGTGCTCGACTGCGTACCGATGCTCAAGCGCATGGAAAAAGTCCTGCCGATGCTGCGCAAGGAAGTCGAGGTCGCGCGCCTGCAAAAGGAAATTTCCGCTGAAGTGAACCGCAAGATCGGCGAGCATCAGCGCGAGTTTTTCCTCAAGGAACAACTCAAGGTCATCCAGCAGGAACTGGGCCTGACCAAGGACGACCGCAGCGCCGATATCGAGCAGTTCGAGCAGCGCCTGACCGGCAAGGTCCTGCCGGCCCCGGTGCAAAAGCGCATCGAAGAGGAAATGAACAAGCTGTCGATCCTCGAGACCGGCTCTCCGGAGTATGCGGTCACCCGCAACTACCTCGACTGGGCCACATCGGTGCCGTGGGGCGTGTATGGCGAAGACAAACTCGACCTCAAGCACGCGCGCAAGGTGCTGGACCAACACCACGCCGGGCTCGATGACATCAAGGACCGAATCCTCGAATTCCTCGCAGTCGGCGCCTACAAGGGCGAGATCAGCGGCTCCATCGTCCTGTTGGTCGGCCCGCCAGGCGTGGGCAAGACCAGCGTCGGCAAATCCATCGCCGAAACCCTGGGCCGGCCGTTCTACCGCTTCAGCCTCGGCGGCATGCGCGACGAAGCCGAGATCAAGGGGCATCGCCGCACCTACATCGGCGCGCAACCGGGCAAGCTGGTCCAGGCCCTGAAAGACGTCGAAGTGATGAACCCGGTGATCATGCTCGACGAAATCGACAAGATGGGCCAAAGCTACCAGGGCGACCCGGCCTCGGCGTTGCTGGAAACGCTGGACCCGGAACAGAACGTCGAATTCCTCGACCACTACCTCGACCTGCGAATGGACCTGTCGAAGGTGCTGTTCGTCTGCACCGCCAACACCCTGGACTCAATTCCCGGCCCGTTGCTGGACCGCATGGAAGTGATCCGCCTGTCGGGTTACATCACCGAGGAAAAAGTCGCCATCGCCAAGCGCCACCTGTGGCCCAAGTTGCTGGAGAAGGCCGGCGTGTCCAAGGGTAGCCTGTCCATCAGCGACAGCGCCTTGAAGGCCCTGATCGACGGCTACGCCCGTGAAGCCGGTGTGCGACAGCTGGAAAAGTACCTGGGCAAACTGGTGCGCAAGGCCGTGATGAAGCTGATCGACGAGCCGAAGGCGCTGATCAAGCTCGGTCCGAAAGACCTCGAAGCCTCACTTGGCCATCCGGTGTTCCGTAATGAACAGGTACTGTCCGGCACCGGGGTGATCACCGGCCTGGCCTGGACCAGCATGGGCGGCGCCACCCTGCCCATCGAGGCCACGCGCATCCATACGCTGAACCGTGGCTTCAAGCTCACCGGGCAACTGGGTGACGTGATGAAGGAGTCTGCAGAAATTGCCTACAGCTACGTCAGCTCGAACCTGAAGTCGTTTGGGGGTGATCCGAAGTTCTTCGACGAGGCCTTCGTCCACCTGCACGTGCCGGAAGGTGCCACGCCGAAGGACGGCCCGAGCGCGGGCGTGACCATGGCCAGCGCCCTGCTCTCGCTCGCCCGCAACCAGCCGCCGAAAAAGGGCGTGGCCATGACCGGCGAACTGACCCTGACCGGGCATGTGCTGCCGATTGGCGGGGTGCGCGAGAAGGTGATTGCGGCGCGACGGCAGAAAATCTTCGAACTGATCCTGCCGGAGGCCAATCGCGGGAGCTTCGAGGAATTGCCGGATTATCTGAAGGAAGGAATCACCGTGCACTTCGCCAAGCGGTTTGCGGATGTGGCGAAGGTGTTGTTCAAGTGATTCTGTAGGTCCGCACCACCGGCATCGCGAGCAGGCTCGCTCCCACAGGGATCTGAGGAGACACAGACATTTTGTGCCAACCCAGTCCCTTGTGGGAGCGAGCCTGCTCGCGAAGGCGTCAGCCCTGACACCGCCAGTTTCCGCCGCTGTCACAATTTGTCTCATCTCGGTTATGCTCGCCGTTCGTCGTGAATGCCCGGAGCCCCTGCCCCCATGTCCCCCACCCGCCTGTTGATCCCCCTCGCCCTCTCCTTGCTGGCCGCCTGCGCCTCGCAACCGAAACACAACGTGACGGTGGAAAAACAAAGCGAATGCCCGGTGAAGCTGAGCAGCGGGCAAAACCTGATCCTGACCCTGCCGAGCAACCCGACCACGGGCTACCGCTGGGCGATCCAGGATTCGGCCGGTGGCGTGCTGCGCTCGCTGGGACCGGAGGTCTATCGCAACCCTGAAGACGCCGGCGTGGTCGGCGCGGCCGGGGTTTCGACCTGGCGCTTTCAGGCCTTCGCGCCGGGCAGCGGGCGTCTGCGCCTGACTTCGCAACAACCCTGGGCGCCGGAAGTGTTGCCGGTGGACAGCTTCGACTGCGCGATCTCGGTCAACTGACCATGGGCTGGCTGATTCTGGCGCTGATGGGCGCGGCGACGTTTCTCTACGGGCTCAGCGTGCATGCGGCGCTGCTGTGCCTGTTGGTCAAACCGTTGCCGGTGCTCGCCTTGCTCGGCTGGCTGCACGACGCGCCGCCCAGCGAATACCGGCGCTGGATCAGCCTGGGTCTGATGTTCTCCCTGCTCGGCGACGTGCTGCTGGCCTGGCCCGGGGATTTGTTCGTGTTCGGCCTCGGGGCGTTCCTGCTCGCTCACCTGGCGTACCTGAAAGCCTATCTGAGCGATTGCCGGCGGCTGGCGCTGCTGCCATTGCTGATCGCGCTGGTGGTCGGCGCGGTGCTGCTGGGGATCTTGATAGCCAATGGCCTGGGCCCGCTGCTGGTGCCGGTGATCGTGTACGGCGCGGCCATCAGCGCGATGCTGTGGCGGGCGCTGGCGCGCCTGGGCACCGACGTGCCCAAACGCTCGGCGCTGCTCGCCGCTGCCGGTGCCGTGGCGTTCGTGTTTTCCGACAGCGTGATCGGCATCAACCGTTTCGTCGCGCCGTTTCATGCCGCGCCTTATGTGATCATCCTCAGCTACTGGCTGGGGCAATGGGGGATTGCGGCGTCGGCGTTCGGTCGGAAATCGCGCTGAATCCATCGCGAGCAAGCCCGCTCCCACAGTTGATCCCGGCAGAACACAGTTCTTGTAGCCAGCTCAGAACCACCGTGGGAGCGGGCTTGCTCGCGAAAGCGGTCTCACTGAGAAAATAGACCGCTGAGGTCAGCCCGGCGGTTTATCAGACAACCCGCGCATCCCCGCGCCAACTTGGCTAAAATGCCGGCCTTTTCCACCGACACTGCCGGAACCGCCGTGAGCAAAGAACCCGATCGCCTTTTCGCCCAGCCGTTGGCCCAGGTGCCTGACTTCGCCTTTAACGAGGACGTGGTGCGGGTGTTCCCGGACATGATCAAGCGCTCGGTGCCCGGTTATCCGACCATCGTGGAAAACCTCGGCGTGCTCGCCGCACAGTTCGCCCAGCCCAACAGCGTGCTCTACGACCTGGGCTCGTCCCTCGGCGCCGTGACCCAGGCATTGCGCCGTCATGTGCGCACCGACGGCTGCCGCGTCATCGCTGTGGATAACTCGGCGGCCATGGTCGAGCGCTGCCGCGAATACCTCAACGGCCAGGACTCGATGTTCCAGGAACTGCTGCCGGTGGAGGTGATCGAGGGCGACATCCTCGCCCTCGAGTTCCAGCCGGCCTCGGTGGTGGCCCTGAACTTCACCCTGCAATTCATTGCCCCGGCGCAGCGTACCGAGCTGCTCTCGCGCATTCGTCGCTCGCTGCTGCCCGGTGGCGCGTTGATCCTGTCGGAGAAACTGCGCTTCGAAGACGAACAGGAACACGCGCTGCTCACTGACCTGCACGTGGCGTTCAAACGCGCCAACGGCTACAGCGAACTGGAAATCGCCCAGAAGCGCAGCGCCATCGAAAACGTCATGAAGCCCGACAGCCTCGAAGAACACCGCGAACGCCTGCTGGCGGCCGGGTTCTCCAAGGTCGTGCCGTGGTTCCAGTGCCTTAACTTTGCCTCGTTGATTGCCTTGCCATGATCGATCTGTCTCCCCTCGCCCGCCGTCTGGCCGGCACGCCGCTGGCCGATTGGGCCAACACCCTGCAAGCCCAGCTCGACAAGAAAATGGAAAAGGGTCACGGCGACCTGGAGCGCTGGCAGAGTGCGCTGGACGCCCTGCCGAAGCTGCAGCCCAGCCAAGTCGATCTGCTCGACGGCCTGACGCTGGACACCGACTGCGACGAGGCCACCCGCGCGCAGATGCGCACCGCGCTGATGGGCCTGTCGCCGTGGCGCAAGGGGCCGTTCGACCTGTTTGGCGTGCATGTCGACACCGAGTGGCGTTCGGACTGGAAATGGTCGCGGGTGTCGAAGCACCTGGACCTGAAAGGCAAACGCATCCTCGACGTCGGTTGCGGCAACGGCTACTACATGTGGCGCATGCTCGGTGCCGGCGCCGACAGCGTGATCGGCGTCGATCCGAACTGGCTGTTCTTCTGCCAGTTCCAGGCGGTGCAGCGCTACCTGTCGGAACCGAACGCCTGGCACCTGCCGTTTCCCTTCGAAGACCTGCCGCCCAACCTGGAAGGCTTCGACACGGTGTTTTCCATGGGCGTGTTCTACCATCGCCGTTCGCCCATCGAACATTTGCTGGCGCTGAAGGATTGCCTGGTCAAGGGCGGTGAACTGGTGCTGGAAACCCTGGTGATCGAAGGCGACCAGCAGCAGGTGCTGGTGCCGGAAGACCGCTATGCACAGATGCGCAACGTGTGGTTCCTGCCGTCCGTGCCGGCGCTGGAATTGTGGCTGCGCCGTGCCGGGTTCAGTGAGGTGAAGTGCGTGGACGTCAGCGTGACCACGGTCGAGGAACAACGCGGGACGGAGTGGATGAAGTACCAGTCGCTCAGCGATTTCCTCGACCCCGAGGATCACAGCAAGACGATTGAAGGGTTGCCGGCACCGATGCGGGCGGTGATTGTGGCGAAGAAGTAAATCAATCTTCCCGCCCATGGAGATCAACTGTGGGAGCGGGCTTGCTCGCGAATGCGGTGTGTCAGCCCACAAAAAGGTTGCTGATACACCGCATTCGCGAGCAAGCCCGCTCCCACACTTTGATCGATGTTCAGTCTGTGGGCTTCGCCCTGCGCGCCTTGAAGAACTCGCTCAACACCGTCCCGCACTCTTGCGCCAGCACGCCGCCTTCAAACAGCACCCGGTGATTCAAAAAGCCCTGGGTAAAGAACTGCCCCTGACTCTGCACAATCCCGGCCTTGGGCTCCAGCGCACCGTACACCACGCGCGCGATGCGCGAATGCACGATCAGCCCGGCGCACATGCTGCACGGTTCCAGTGTCACGTAGAGCGTGCTGCCGGGCAGACGATAATTGCTCACCGCCAACGCGGCGGCGCGGATCGCGACCATCTCCGCATGGGCGCTCGGGTCGTTGCCGCTGATCGGGCAGTTGAAGCCGCGACCGATGATTTCGCCGTCCTGCACCAGCACCGCGCCCACCGGCACTTCACCCAGCGCCGCGCCTTGTGCGGCCAGGGCCAGGGCCTCGTGCATGAACTCGCGATCACGGCTGCGATCGATGATCGCGGCGGGACGAATCTGCCGCATCACGCCACCTCGATGGCGGCCATCAGGCCGGTTTCCATGTGGTCGATCACATGGCAATGGAACATCCATACCCCCGGGTTATCCGCCACCAGCGCGACTTGCGCCCGCTCGTTCTTGCCCAGCAGGTAGGTGTCGGTGAAATACGGAATCACCTTGTGCCGGTTCGAGGCGATCACCTTGAAGCTCATGCCGTGCAGGTGGATCGGGTGCTGGTACTGGGTCATGTTCTTCAATTCGAAAATGTAGCTCTTGCCCTTTTCGAGCTTGGCGATCGGGCGGTCGGCGCAGGTCTTGTCGGTGATGTCCCAGGCCTTGCCGTTGATCTGCCACAGGCTCGGCGGCTTGCCATTATCGACGTTGACCGACACCGAGCCGACCCATTCGAAATTGAAGTTGAGTTTCTCGGCATTGGCCAGGTCCGGCTCGGCCACCGGGTTGGCCGGCAGCGCCGCTGGCCAGGCGGTCGGGGCGTCGTTGTTGGGCACCGAGCGCAAGGTGCCCAGGCGCACGGGACCGTTGCGCAGGGACAATTCCTCGCCGGCCGGTGGTGCCTTGATCGCCAGGCAGATGCGCATGCCCGGGCCGAGCCAGTACTCCTTGCCCAACGACCGAGGTTCGACGGGGTTGCCGTCCAGTGCATAGATCTGCGCTTCGACACCGGGGATGTTGATGCGGTACGTCAGGGTGTTGTCGAGGTTGAGCAGGCGCACCCGGGTAATCTGCCCGGCAGGCAGGTCGATGACCGGCGTGGGGACCCCGTTGATCGTCGACAGGCGCCCGGCGGTACCGCCCCTGGCGGCTTCCCGGGGAATGCTGAACTCGACGAAGTTGCCTTGCTCATCGACGTGCCAGTTTTTCAGGCTGAGGGTCTGTTCGTATTTGAAACCGGTGGGTTCGCGTTCCTCGACTATCAACGGCCCGACCAGCCCGCGCCCCAGTTCCTCGCTGCTGTTCACGTGGGGGTGATACCAGTAGCTGCCGGCGTCCGGTACGCGGAATTTGTAATCGAAATATTCCCCCGGCAACACCGGAAGCTGCGAGACGTAGGGCACGCCGTCCATCTCCAGCGGCAGGCGAATGCCGTGCCAGTGAATGGTGGTGGCCACCGGCAGATGATTGATGAAACGCACCCGCAGCCATTCGCCCTGACGCACCCGCAATTCGGTGCCCGGCGCCGACGGCCCGAACGCCCAGGCCGGGGTTTTGTGGCCGGCGACCAGTTCGACGTCCAATGGCGCGGCAATCAGCTCATAGTCGTGGCCCGCCTCGGCATCGGCCCTCTTGCCCAGCCAGTAGCGCGACGCGCCGCCCGCACCGACGCCAACGACAACAAGACCGGCCAGGCCACCGAGGATTTGGCGACGGGTAAAGGACATGAACTCAACCACCTTACGTTTCCAGCGCAAACCCGCAGGCCTGCAAAAGGCGAATACGATACACCTGCGGTTGCGAAACAGTAAGGGCGGCGCGGCGGATGGACGCAGGCGCGGGTGCGGTACATATGTAGCGCACCGCCCCGGATCGAATGGTTCACCCTCGCCGTCCCTGTTCTCAAGGAATCGAGCCAATGAACCCGAAACAACCCCGTCCCTTGCCCAACGCCGCCGACAAGGCGGCCCTCAAGGTGCTCGCCGCCCATGTCGTCAAGGCCTGTCCGAGCCTGCACGATGCGGCCCACGAAGTCGCCGCCCACCTGCTGGTCCAGCATGGCCTCAGCCATCTGGACCCCGACCAGGTGTATTTCCACCGTTTCAAGTCCGCGCAAAGCCTGGAATCTTCGTTCACCGGTTGGCAGCATTACGGCGAAAAGCCTTACGACTCCCTGACCCTGACGCAACTGGTGATCCACCGATTCCGCGCCACCGACCAGGACAACGCCGACCTGCTGGACCTGTACGGCGGGTTCTATACCGCAGGCCCCGAGGCGGAAAACTTCGATGCCAGCAACGAGGTGCAGTTGCGGGGCAACGAGGTGCTGAAGGCCTTCTGGGACATCGACTTCAGCCAGTTGTACCGCCATCAACTGCATGCGTTCTGGGACGCCTGGGCCGGCGATTTCCGCACGCTGGCCAAATGCACCTTCCTCGGCAAAGCCATCGAGGCCCGGGACAACGGGCAGTTGAGCGACGATGATTGGCAAACCGCACTCGATGCCGTCATCGGCCCCCTCACCTGGCCCATCACGTTGAAGCTGTTGCAAACCGATGCCGAGCCCGGCCCGCACCTGCGTGTCGCGGCACTGGATATCGCCGGGCATGCCGCCAGCAACATCCTGCGCATCATCGACGCCAAGGGCCGGCAGATCCTCTATGTGCCGGGCGAAAGCCAGGCGTTCCATGTGTTCGAAACGCCCTCGGACCTGCACGGGTGGATCCTGACTCAAATGAACGATGAAGCGCTTCGCCGCGCCTTCATGAATCACTTCCCGCTGTCCGAACGCCAGGCCATCGACGATCACCTCGCCGACCTGATGAATCGCCTGGTGAACACCTGGGGTCATGCCGATCATCAGTTGATCAATCAGAAAGACCAGGCCATCGCCGGGGACGCCTTCGGCTGGCTGCGTGATTCGACCCGCCGCGCCATGACCCATGAAGCCGATCTGGCGCTGACCTCCAATGGTGATCTGCGCAAAAAGCTCTGGATCGGTTACCTGAGTGCCGGCCTGAAGGTGTTCGGCCCGATGGCCGCCGTCGGCTGGCCGGTGGCGCTGCCGGTGATCGGCGCCGGGGTGGCCAGCATGGGCCTGAACATCGACCAGGCGGTCAACGGCAAGACGGCCGCCGAGCGCAAGGACGGCGTGATCGGGGCGATCTTCAATGCCATCGACGTGCTGTTCAACCTGCCGTTTCTCAAAGGGGTCGGCCCGATGGCCGAGGTCGGTGCCGAGGTCGAGGCGGCCGAAGCGGCGGAATGGGATGAGTATTCCGAAGCGCTGCGACCACCGGAAGAACCCGCGCCTCCCAGCAAGCCTGAGGTACAGACCGAGGCGGCTTTGCCGATTCCGGGGGAAATCCCCCGCGCGCCCGCAGAACCGGTTCGCCCCCGCGACATACCGCAAAAATTTCAAACCAACGAACTGCTGGACGGCAAAACCCCGATCAGCGAGCCCGGAAAATTCCAGGGCATCTACACGCTCGACGGCGATCCGCCCCACGCCATCCTGATCGACGACAGCGCCTACTACGTGCGCTACTTTCCTGACGCCCAGGGCGGCGGGTACTGGGCCATCGTCGATCCCGCCAGGCCCAACCAGTTCATCCACTCACTGCCCGTGCACCTGAACGCCGAAGGCCAATGGGAACGGATGCCCAGGCTGCGTTTGCCGGCGGGCGGGCAATGCTTTGGCAAAGGCTGTGTGCTCGAACTGGACTCATCGCTGGAAGGTTCGCAGACGGAAAACTCGCTGGACACCCTGCCGTCCCGCACTGAAGAAACAGAGTTATCCGACGCTTCGGCCCCGCGGCTGGTGACGACCGCCTACGATGTCGACAGGCACGCCTTGCCCCGTCTGAAACGCTGGGCACTGGGCATTCCCGAAACCCACGTTCGAGTGCAGATCGGCCCCGGCGGCGCACTGGTCGTGCCCGACCGCTATGCCCCGAACTTTGCCGAGAAAGCGCGGGCACTGCTGCTGTCGAGCAGGCGCTTCTATGCAAACCTGCAGTGGCAAAACCTGCCTGTGCGCCCGACAATCCCCACCCTGGAGCCCTCGACATCGTTCAGTGCGTTGGTGGAACGTGTGTTCATCGAAGCGCCCGGCCTGGTCATCGGTGAAACCCTTGACCGGCTCACCAGCATGCGTCTGGTGATCGAGAACATGCCCTCGATGGCGGCCCAAGGGCTGAAAACCATTTACATGCGTCGATTGCTGGCCGATTTTGCCCAGGCAGATCTCAACGACTACTTCACCAGCGGTGTCATGTCCGAGGACCTGCTGAGCTATCTGCGACGTCTGGGCACCGACCCCACCGGCCGATTCAACCAGCTGGAACTGGTCAAGAGCGCACAGGCCAATGGGGTTCGCGTTCAGGCCCTGGATTGCGCGGCGAACTATCGCAGACCGGTCCCGCAAACCGCCGTGGACGAACAGATGATGGCCAATCACCTGACCAACGAAATCATGTTCACCGACAAGTTACTGAACGGCCATGGCAAGTGGCTGATACTGACCGGTGCCGAGAGCACCAACACCTTCAGAGGCCTGGCAGGGCTCGCCGAGCTGGAAGGTGGCATCGGTGTGCGGATCGAAGACGTCAACCCGGGGCAAGGGCAGCGCCTGGAGATCGATCCTGGTATCGACGTCGATCGCGGGCCCTTTTTCACCGACGACAACACGCGCGGAACCGCCGATACGCTGCAGGCGGACTTGCGCCTGCAAGTGGAAGCGCCTCAGCTGACACGCACCGACGAGTATCTCCAGCGCTTGCTGTATCGCAAGGGGATGTACCTGTTCGAGAAGGCCGGGGATGCGTACACCCTCGTCCATCGCGGTACCAGTGGCTCCCTTGTGCGAACCGCCGTGGAGCCCATGGCCGATGGCAACGTCTGCATCAATCGCCCGGCGTGGACCCAGGTCAGCGGCAAGCCGTTCGCCAGCATCGATCAGCTGTCGAACGCACTCAATGGCATGGGGCTGGTGCTGCAGAACCGTATCCCGAGTTGATCAGCCTGCTCGATGTTCAATGACCCGCCGGGCCGTGTTCGGCCTGTGCGGGTTCAGGATTCGCTCGTCTGGCGCGACGTTTTCCTATGCACCCCATCCTTGATCCGACATCACGGTGCCCTGACGTCTGACAGACCCATCGCCCTCCGGCCTGAAATGATCGCGGCTGTTTTCACCCACCCACGATCAAGGAAAGCCTGTGGACACTCAAAAAGACCCCGCACTGCCCAACGCCGCTGACAGAGAGGCACTCAAGGCGCTGGTTCCGACCATGGTCGAAGCCTGCCCCGACCTGTATGAAATGGCCTGCGCCATCGCCCGGGACATTCTTGTCAAACATGACCTTGCCCACCTGGAGCCCGAGCAGGTTTATTTCCACCGCTTTCGCGCCGCCCAAAGCAGCCCGCGCACCTTTACCGGCTGGGAACACCGGCTCGAAACCCCGCGCGAATCGATGACCCTGCCGCAACTGGTGATCCAGCGCTTCAACGTGCATGACCAGGACAACGCCGACCTGCTCGACGCCGACGCCGGTTTCTACAGCGCCGGGCCGGACGCGCAAAACTATGACGAAAGCAATGAAGTCCGGCTGCACGCCAAGGACGTGTTGAAGGCTTTCTGGGAGATCGACTTCGCCGATCACTACCGGCAAAAGATCAAGTCGTTCTGGAACAAGCACAGCAAGACCTTCCGCGCGCTGGCCAAGTGCACCTTCCTCGCCAAGGCCATGGAAGACCGTGAAAGCGGCCGGCTATCCGATCAAAACTTCAAGACGGTGGTCAGCGCCGTCGCGGGAAACATCCGTTGGCCGGTGACGCGACAGATGCTCGAAGACGAAGCACCGCCAGCCAAGGGCGTGCGTGTCAGCCTGCTGAAGATCGGCGGGTTCGTGGCCACCGACATCCTGTGCATCGTCGATGCCCAGGGCCGGAAAATGATCTACACCCCTGGCGAAATCTGGGGCGTGCACGCCTTGCAGTCCGATCGCCATGTGCATTGGTGGGTCCTGTCGAAAATCGGCAAGCCATCGGACCGCAAACGTTTCATGGCGCACTTCCAGGTCGCCGACCACGACATCATGCAAGACACGGCCTCGCGCCAGAGTGCCAAGCACAGCTGGCTCTCCCTGGAGAATCCGGGCGTGAACCTCGTCGCCCTGTTGTTCCGTGAGCCGCACATCGAGAACGTCGGGCTCAATCACGTGCTGGACCTGCTGGTCAGCACCTGGGACAGCAACGATCACCAACTGGTGGAACACAGCGCCGAAGCCCTGGACGGCGATGCCTTCACCTTTCTGGCGAGCGCCACCCATGCGCGCATGATCAGCGACGCCGAGTTCATGCTGCACTCCAATGGCGAGTTGCGTAAAAAACTGTGGATCGGCTACCTCAACGCCTTCAACAAAATGTTCGGTCCCATGGCCGCCGTGGGCTGGCCGGTCGCTCTGGCGGTCGTCGGTGCGGGTATCGCCAACGTTGGCCTGCAGATCGACCAGGCGGTCAACGGCAAAACCCCGGGCGCGCGCAAATCGGCGGTGACCGCAGCGATTTTCACCGCCATCGACACGCTGTTCAACGCCACGTTCCTCAAGGGCCCGGAGCTTCCGGAAATCGCCGAGACCTCGATGCTCATCGAGGAAGAAGAGCATCTGCTGTTTGCCGAGCAGGCCCGGACGCCACTGCCGACACTGCAGGAGATCGCCCCGAAACAGGTGCTCCCGGCTGCCCCGGAGGACTTTCTCGCGGCCTTCAAGACCACGGTCGGCGAAGCCACGATGGTCCAGACCGATAGCCCGAAATTCCAGGAGATCATCACCACTGCGTCCGGCAAGCATTACATCTATATGCGTCGCGCTGGCAGCGATGGGTTCTATGCGGTGCGTTACGTCGAGCAGATCCGCGGCTGGGTCATCGTCGATCCGCTTCATCCGCATTCGTTTTATCGCAATGTGCCAGTGCGCCTGAACGAGGCGCTGAAATGGCAACCGGTCGCGCGTCCCGGCCTGCGGGGCGGCATGAAGATTTTCGGCGAATGGCCCTGGGGCCACACCGCCAGCGCGCTGCCAGAGACGGCGACGCCCCCGATGCCGTATGACGTTCCGCCCAAGTCGACATCGGCGCTGCGAGCATTGGCGCAAAGCCGAGTCGAGGATTTCCCGCTGGACCCGGTGCACGGCAGCGACAGCCTCTATCAGGACTTCAAGAGCCTGCGCCGCAGCCTGTATGACGACGCCATCGACTTCTACAGCGCCCCGAGCGTGCCGCCGCGCCCGACGGTGCCGGCCTTCAAACCCTCGACCCCGTTCGCCGACATGAGCAAGCGCCTGTTCAAGGAGGCGCCCGGCCTGGTGATCGGTCAGGACACCGCCGCCACGGGCGCCCGGCAAGTGCTGATCGACAACTTCAAAGTGCTGAACAAGCAGAAGGTCAGAACCCTGTACCTGGATCATCTGCTGACCGATTTTCATCAGGCGGATCTCGACCTGTTCAATCGCACCGGGAAGATGCCGTCCGCGCTCGAGGAATCGCTGCAGGCGCTGGATGTCCGCTTCGGCAGCGACCCGACCGGCCCCCACAGCTACACGGCGCTGGTCAAGGCGGCGCAGAAAAACCATCTTCGCGTACAAGCCATCGACTGCATGGCCAGCCGCCGCTTCCCGCACATGGAGCGGACCACGGAGGCCAGCAGCCGCAAGATGATGAATTACTTTTCCGACACCGCGATCCGCGCAGACCAGGCCGCTCACGGGGCCAACCGCTGGGTGGCATTGGTGGACGAAGTGCGTGCCAGCACCTTCGACCGCGTCGCCGGCGTCAGCGAACTGCAAGGTGCCGTCTCCCTTCGCGTGGAAGAATTGCCCGTCGGCAGGGCGAATGGCCTGTGGTCCGATCCGGGGAAAAAGGTGCGAGACCTGCTGGGCAACCCCATTGATCTGCTCAAGAGCGATCTGCGCCTGCAACTGGACGGCCCGCCGCCGACGATCACCGCCAACAGCGTCGAAAATGCCCTGCCCAGGGGCGGCATGTTCATGATCCAGGACAACGACACGCTCATCCATCGCAGCGGCGACGGTTCACTGGTGCAGACACCGATCCAGCACGATGCCGGCGGCTTTTTTATCGTGCGCCCGCGATGGGGCATGGTCAGTGGACGGCACTTCGACAGTGTCCATGAACTGGCCCTGGGGATTGAGGATGAAGGCCTGTCGCTGACGCGTGTGCGCATTGACCCTCTGGCGGGCGAATCGCCGGTGCGCGAGCCGTCGCCCTCCACGTCCGTCACTCGCGACCAGACCACAGCGCAATCGACGCTGCCCGACACCGCGCTGTTCCGTTCGCCCTATGAAATTCCCCACCCGTATCGCGCAAGACTGAAACAGGCCGCCTCTGCACCGGGCGGCCGATCACTGGGGGATCACATCGTGAGCATCAGTGGCGACTCCCCCCTGGAAGTGTTCAAGGCCCTACGCAAAAACCTGCGCGACGCGGCCACGCGCTTCTATGCCGAATTGAACCTTGCACCGCGTCCGGCGATGCCGCCCCTCGACCCGGCTTCCAGCGCCGAGTCATTCATCGACTGGTGGATCGAACATTTCGACGGGCTGGTCATCGGTGAAAGTCATGCCGAAATCGGCAGCAAGCAATGGTTGATCGAACAGATGCCGATGCTCTCTCGCAAGGGCGTGAAAACCCTGTACATGGAGCATCTGCTCACCGACTTCCATCAGGCCGCGTTGGACAACTTCGCCAAGACCTCGGTCATGCCCAGGGATCTGGAGTTGTACCTGCAAAGCCTTGATCAGGGCCATGGGACGGACCCCCTGCAACGTTTCAACTTCCTCGAGCTGGTGAAAGAAGCCAACCGCCACGGCATACGGATCCAGGCCATCGACTGCATGACCAGTTATCGCCTTGAAGGGCTGTCGGGCCTGGGCAAGACGACCCGGCAACAGATGATGAATTACTACGCCCATACCGTGATCGACGCCGATCAGGCCCTGCGCGGGTCACACAAATGGGTGGCGTTGATGGGTAATTCACATGCGAACACCTATGAAGGTGTCGCCGGAGTCAGTGAACTGGACAAGGCTATCGGGCTGCGTGTCGAGGACGTGACCATAGGGCCGTCGAGCGGCTACGAGCCGGATCCCGGACGAACCTTCGTCGACAATGAAGGCAGGCCCGCCGGTCATGTCAAGAGCGATCTGCGTCTGCAATTTCCCACCCCGTTCCACGCACAGTCGGCGCAGGAGATCGAACAGCTATTGCCGCGTCCGGGGATGTACAGCCTGCAAAGGGAACTCGAAAGCACTTCGCTGATTCATCGGGGGCGAGACGGTGCCATTGCCAGGACACCCGTTCGCTTTGAATCCGGTCGCTACTTCATCGAGCGTCCGGCCTGGCCGACGTTGCACCAGAAACGCTTCGACAGCATGCAGGCCCTGCTCAAGGCACTGGATGAGCGAGGCATGACCCTGGCCAGTTGATCGAATGATCCCCCCTGTCTCGTTCCGAATGCCCCGATCCGGGGCGAGACAGGGTGCAAACCGCCGCCTGCGCCCCTCCGTGTGACAAAATGTTTCGCAGCCACTTTTGATGTTGTACGATGACGTACCTGTCCAGGGCAGACCCACAATTCATAAAAAATGGGGAAGATCGACCTGTGATCATCAGCAACATCGAAGTTATTCGCATCAGCATCCCGTTCAGCACCGGCGCCAGCCAACGGCAGAATCACGGCCAGGCCAAGGACGACGACGCTTTCAATGCCGCCTCGCCGAGCCATCAGCGCATGCAGAGCCTGATGCTGAAAATCACCACGGACACCGGATTGGTGGGCTGGGGTGAAGCCTTCGGGCACGGCTCCAATCCGGTGACGTACCAGGCGTTGTCGGCGGTCGTCGGCCCGATGTTCATCGGCACGTCGCTGGCAGATCGCGAGCAGACCCTGGAAAAGGCGCGTCGCGCCTTGCATGGCTTTGGCTCGACCGGCGCGATGGTCTACGCCCTTTCGGGCATCGACATCGCCCTGTGGGACCTCGCGGCCCAGGTCGCTGGCGTTCCCCTGTACCAACTGCTGGGTGGCACCGCGCGTACGCTCGAGCTGTATGCGAGCCTGGTCAGCTATGGCAACGATCCTGACGAAGTCTATCGACAAGTCAGCCGTGCCCGCGACCTGGGCTTTCGCAAGATCAAACTGCACGAAACCCACGTCGACGCGATAGCCGCTGCCCGCCGGGCACTGCCTGTAGCGGCCGGCGAGTTGATGGTGGATGTGAATTGCCCATGGTCGGTGGCTGAAGCCAGCGAAGTCGCCGAGCGCTTGCGCGCGCTGGAACTGACCTGGCTGGAGGAGCCGGTCTGGCCACCTGACGATGCCGCCGGGCTGGCGCTGGTACGTCGCAACGGCGTGCCGCTGTCCGCCGGGGAGAACGCTGCCGGCGTGCAAGGCATCAAGACCCTGCTGGAACAGCAGGCGATTGACGTCGTGCAACCCAGCGTGGCGAAAATCGGCGGCATCGGCGCCATGCTCCAGGTATTTGCCCTGGCCAGGCAGCATGGCGTGAAAATCGTGCCGCACTGCTTCTACTTTGGCCCGGGCCTGTTGGCCGTGGCGCACCTGTGCACGTTGCTGCCCCCAGAAGTGGCGGTGGAGGTGCCGTTCATTGAATTCGAACGCCTGCTCTACCCCGCCCTGGCCTTCAAGCCCCGCATGGAACTGCCGACTGACGCCGGCCTGGGTTTCAAACCGGATCTGCAAGTGATCGAAGACTACTGCCTGGAACGGACTTTGATCGACTGAGCCCCCGCTGTTTTCTGTCAATAATAAAGGCCATAAAAGAATGAAAGGCTATTACCGTTGGAACATTGCCGGGCTGCTGTTCTTCGCCGGCATGCTCAATTACCTCGACCGCGCGGCGCTCTCGGTGGTCGCGCCACTGCTCAAGACCGAATTGCACATCGACGATGCGCAAATGGGTTTCATCTTCAGCTCGTTTTTCTTCGGCTACTGCGCCCTGTGCTTCATCGGCGGCTGGGCGGCGGACAAATATGGGCCGAAAAAGGTGTTCGCCTGGGCCGCCGGCAGCTGGTCGGTGTTCTGCGGCCTGACTGCGGTCATCACCGGTTACCTGCAACTGCTGATCTTCCGGGTGTTGTTCGGCATGGGCGAGGGGCCGATGGGCACCACCACCAACAAGTCGATCACCAACTGGTTTCCGCGCCAGGAAGCGGGACGGGCGCTGGGCTTCACCAACTGCGGGCAACCCCTGGGCGCGGCCCTGGCTGGCCCGGTGGTCGGACTGGTGGCGTTCAACTTCGGCTGGCGCATTTCCTTCGTCGTCATCGCCGTGCTGGGCGCCCTGTGGTTGCTGGCCTGGCTGATGATCTTCAAGGACACCCCGGATCAGCATGCGAGCGTTTCCCAGGCCGAGCGCGACTTCATTCGCGCGGGCCGCGAGGAAGTGCTGGTGGAGAACGTGGAAGAAGGCCGCAGCCTGTTCAGCTACATCTTCTCCATCCCGGTGCTGGCGGTCGCGACCGCGTTCTTCTGCTTCAACTACGTGCTGTACTTCTTCCTCACCTGGTTACCCAGCTACCTGATGGACTACCAGCATCTCGATATCAAGAGTATGAGCATCATCGGCGTCATCCCTTGGCTTGGCGCGGCGGTGGGCTTCCTCGGTGGCGGCTTCCTGACCGATGCCCTGACCAAACGGCTGGGCAACGTCATCCTTGCCCGCAAAATCATGCTCACCCTGGGCCTGGGCGTTGCCGCCACGTGCGTGCTGATCACCACCCAGGTGACCTCGCTGGGCATGGCGGTGGCCTGCATCACCGTCTCCAGCGTGTTCCTGTTCGTGACCCCACAGATCTGCTGGGCGCTGATCCAGGACATCGTGCCGAAAAACCGCGTCGGCGGCACCGGTGGCTTCGTTCACCTGCTGGCCAACATCGCCGGGATCATCGCGCCCACGCTGACCGGGCTGGTCGTTCAATACGGCGGCGGCTACAACGTGGCCTTCATCATCTCGGCGGCGGTCTGCGGTCTGGGCATGTTGGTCGTGATACTCGCGGTGAAAGGACAGAGCCACCAGGCGCCCGTTGCGGCCGCCGCGATGCGCTGAGGCCTGCGGGTCATCCAGATACGACAAGGGCGCCTTTCGGCGCCCCTTCGTACACGCTCATGACTCGGGTGTCGGCTCGGGCATGAAAAAACCGGCCAAAGCCGGTTTTTTTTTCATGCTGCGCTATGGGATCACTCCCACTCAATCGTCGCAGGCGGCTTGCTCGACACGTCGTAAGTGACGCGGGAGATGCCTTCGATTTCATTGATGATACGGCCGCTGACGGTTTCCAGCAGTTCGTACGGCAGGTGCGCCCAACGGGCGGTCATGAAGTCGATGGTTTCCACGGCACGCAGGGCCACGACCCAGGCGTAACGACGGCCATCGCCCACCACGCCCACCGATTTCACCGGCTGGAACACCACGAAGGCCTGGCTGACCTTGTGATACCAGTCGGCCTTGCGCAGTTCTTCGATGAAGATGTGGTCGGCGCGACGCAGCAGGTCGGCGTATTCCTTCTTCACTTCACCGAGGATCCGCACGCCCAGGCCCGGGCCCGGGAACGGGTGGCGGTAGACCATGTCGTACGGCAGGCCCAGTTCCAGGCCCAGACGGCGGACTTCGTCCTTGAACAGTTCGCGCAGTGGCTCGACCAGCTTCAGGTTCATCTCTTCCGGCAGGCCGCCCACGTTGTGGTGCGACTTGATCACGTGGGCCTTGCCGCTTTTCGCGCCAGCCGACTCGATCACGTCCGGGTAGATGGTGCCCTGGGCCAGGTACTTGATGTTGTCCAGTTTGCAGGATTCGGCATCGAACACGTCGATGAAGGTACGGCCGATGATCTTGCGCTTCTTCTCCGGGTCGGCTTCGCCGGCCAGGTTGTTGAGGAACTGCTCTTCGGCGTTGGCGCGGATCACCTTGACGCCCATGTTCTCGGCGAACATGGCCATCACTTGCTCGCCTTCGTGCAGGCGCAGCAGGCCGTTGTCGACGAAGACGCAGGTCAGTTGGTCGCCGATCGCCTTGTGCAGCAGCGCGGCAACCACCGAGGAGTCGACACCGCCGGACAGGCCCAGCAGCACGTTGTCGGTGCCGACCTGGGCGCGCACCTGGGCGATGGCGTCTTCGGCGATCTTCGACGGGGTCCACAGCGCTTCGCAGCCACAGATGTCGAGGACGAAGCGCGACAGGATGCGACCGCCCTGCTTGGTGTGGGTCACTTCCGGGTGGAACTGCACGCCGTAGTAGGCGCGCTCGTCGCTGAACATGCCGGCGATCGGGCAGCTCGGGGTGCTGGCCAGGACGTGGAAGTCGCCCGGCATCCGGGTGACCTTGTCACCGTGGCTCATCCACACGTCGAGGCCGAACAGGCCGTCGGCGTCGACGTGGTCTTCGATACCGTCCAGCAGGCGGCTCTTGCCGACCACATCGACACGGGCGTAACCGAACTCACGCAGCTCGGAGCCTTCCACCTTGCCGCCCAACTGCTCGGCCATGGTCTGCATGCCGTAGCAGATGCCGAACACCGGTACGCCCAGGTCCCAGACTGCCTGTGGCGCGCGCGGGCTGTCCGCCACGTGTACCGACTCCGGGCCACCCGCGAGGATGATCCCCTTTGGCGCGAATTCGCGAATCGCTTCGTCGTCCATGTCGAACGGATGCAGTTCGCAGTACACACCGATTTCACGCACGCGGCGGGCGATCAGCTGGGTGTACTGGGAACCGAAATCGAGGATCAGGATGCGGTGAGCGTGAATATCGAGGGCCATGATTCAGTCTCGTCTAAGTCATTCAGAAACAGTCGTGATTCAGAAACAACTCGGGGCTGAATAAAACAGCCCCGGTCGTAAACTTTTTGCTTGAAGGCTCAACCTACGCGGTAGTTTGGCGCTTCCTTGGTGATCTGTACGTCGTGTACGTGGGACTCGGCCATGCCAGCGCCGGTGATCCGCACGAACTCGGGGATGGTGCGCATTTGCTCGATGTCGGCGCTACCGGTGTAGCCCATCGAGGAACGCAGGCCGCCCATCAACTGGTGGATGATCGCGCTCAGGCTGCCCTTGTACGGGACACGCCCTTCGATGCCTTCCGGAACCAGTTTCTCGGCGCCGGCCGAGGAGTCCTGGAAGTAGCGGTCGGAGGAACCCTGGGCCTGGGACATGGCGCCCAGCGAACCCATGCCACGGTAAGCCTTGTACGAACGGCCCTGGAACAGTTCGATCTCGCCCGGCGCCTCTTCGGTACCGGCGAACATCGAGCCCATCATCACGCAGGAAGCACCGGCCACGATGGCCTTGGACAGGTCACCGGAGAAACGGATGCCGCCGTCGGCGATCAACGGAACGCCGGTGCCTTCGAGGGCAGCGGCAACGTTGGCGATGGCACTGATTTGCGGGACGCCGACACCGGCGACGATACGGGTGGTGCAGATCGAGCCTGGGCCGATACCGACCTTGACGGCGTCGGCGCCCGCTTCGGCCAGGGCCTTGGCGGCAGCGCCGGTGGCGATGTTGCCGCCGATGACCTGCACTTCAGGGAAGTTCTGCTTGACCCAGCGAACGCGGTCGATCACGCCCTTGGAGTGACCGTGGGCGGTGTCGACCACCACCACGTCAACCCCGGCATTGACCAGAGCGGCCACGCGCTCACCGGTGTCTTTGCCGGTACCGACGGCAGCGCCAACGCGCAGACGACCTTGATCGTCCTTGCTGGCCAGCGGGTAAGCCTTGGCTTTTTCGATGTCGTTGACGGTCATCATGCCCTTGAGGGCAAACTTGTCGTCGACGATCAGCACGCGCTCGATGCGGTGCTTGTGCAGCAGCTCGCGAACGTCGTTCTTGTCGGCGCCTTCCTTGACGGTGACCAGACGCTCTTTGGGCGTCATCACGTCGCGGACGCTGGCGTCCAGGCGGCTTTCGAAACGCACGTCACGGGAAGTGACGATGCCGACCAGGTCGCCGTCGTGCAGGACCGGGACGCCGGAAATGTTGTGCAGGCGGGTCAGTTCGAACAGATCACGAACCGTGGCGTCAGCCTCGATGGTGATCGGGTCCTTGACCACGCCGGCTTCGAACTTCTTGACCTTGCGCACTTCGGCAGCTTGCTGCTCGATGGTCATGTTCTTGTGGATGATGCCGATGCCACCTTCCTGAGCCATGGCGATTGCCAGACGGGCTTCAGTGACGGTGTCCATGGCGGCAGAAACCAGAGGAATGTTCAGCTCGATGCCACGGGTAAGGCGGGTCTTCAGACTGACTTCGTTAGGAAGCACCTCGGAATAACCGGGCACGAGGAGAATGTCGTCGAATGTCAGAGCTTCTTGGCTGATACGCAGCATCGCGGGGGCTCCCGAGCGGGAAAATGGAAGCGCGCCATTATAGTCAGACACCCCCTCGGGTTCAATGTAAAACTCTGTCTATTATCAGCATTACGGATGTACGGGTTCAGAGCTCGACCTTGACCCAACTGACGGGCTGATCCAGCCAGTCGGCAAATTCATCGAGAAAGCTCTGCTTGAAGCCGGCCTCGGCCCAGTTGTTGAAGATGAAACCGAGGTTGGAGAAGCCGCATTCCTGGAGGAACAGAAAGCCATTGATGTCATCTTCGTGCCCGCACTCGGGGCAGGTGAAGTTGTCGGTGCGCCCCGGCATCCAGTCTTCCAGGCTTTCGAACAGCGCCTCGCCGACCTCCTGGCGGCATTCGGCGCAGCCCGCCTCCCCCAGGAAACCCTTGGCCGGCGTATAGATGCAGCGCTTGGTCACGATCTCCAGGCCGTTGATCGCCTCGCCGAACGGCAGGGCTTGCGGGTGCAGGACCACCGCACGGGCGCCATCGGCGATCGCGTGGCCCATGCGGTTGCCGGTGCGCCCGCAGGTGCTCAGTTCTTCCTTGATGATGTTCTTGCGCACCAGCCAACGCACCACCGCCCTGGCCCGGGGTTCATGCACCGGCAGCGTGGAGATTTTCGGGACGATGATGCTTTGCGAGTTCATGGTGCAAGCCCTGCTGCAAATACTGAAAATTTTCCCTGCTGTGGGAGCGAGCCTGCTCGCGATAGCGGTGGGTCAGTCACCGTTGAGTCGGCTGACATTGCGCTATCGCGAGCAGGCTTGCTCCCACAAGGAGAAAAGAGGCCGGCAGCTTAATCCCTGACGCGATCCGGTCAAGTGCTCAAATAACGCCCGATCAGGGCAATCCCGCTGGCCAGCACCAGCCAGGTCACCAGCCGCACGAACGCCTCGCGGGACAACCGCAGGGTCAGCCGCCGGCCGATCCACAAGCCCAGCGCCATCGCCGGCAACAGACACAGCGCCAGCATCAACAAGGGTAGCTCGGCATACACCCCCGCGACAGCAAACAGGCTCAGGCGGACCACGGTGCTGCAACTGATCAGCGCACTCTGGGTCGCCCGGGCGGCCTCTTTCGACAACCGGCTGTTCAGGTAGATCGCATAGAGAAAGCCACCACTGCCAAACAATGCCCCGAACATCCCGCCCACCGTGCCCATCGGCACCGACCAGGCGGCCGACAACTGCGTCGGCCGGCGTTTGACCCCCAGGCTGTAGATCGCATAGGCGCTGATGAACAGCCCCATCAACAGCAGCAACACGTCCGAATGCAGGTTCAGCAGGAAAATCACCCCCAGCGTGCAGCCCACCGCCATGCACGGCAACAGCCGCAACAACTCCGGCCGGGCCACGTCCCGCCGCGACGGCAGCAGATTGCCGAACGCCGCGATGAAATCCAGCAGCACCAGCAACGGCACGATCTTCGACAGCGGCATGAACAGAATAAGAATCGGCCCCGCCACCAGCGCCGTGCCGAAACCAGCGATGCCGAACACGATATACGCCAGGGCAATGCCCAGGCCGATCAGTAACCAATCCGTCAGGCCGAAGGGCCATTGGTTCAACAACTCGAGCACATTCATTCCCCTGTCATCCTTGAATTCCGAAGCGAACTCTACCTCCTGTGAGCGCGGGCTTGCTCGCGAAAGCGCTATTTCATTCAATTTCGCCATCGACTGATACACCGTTTTCGCCAGCAAGCCCGCTCCCAACATCGGATGTATCTTGGTCATGGAGATTGAGCCGCGAATGCCTTTAAACTGCGCCCATGATTAAAGATCCCTTTGCAAGACTCGGCCTGGACCGGGAAGTCCTGACTGTCACCCAGCTCAACGGCCGTGCGCGGGTGTTGCTGGAGGACGTGTTCAGCAACATCTGGGTCGAAGGCGAAATCTCCAACCTCGCCCGCCCGGCGTCCGGCCACGTGTATTTCACCCTCAAGGACAGCGGCGCCCAGGTGCGCTGCGCATTGTTCCGGCAGAACGCCGCGCGGGTGCGCCAGGCGTTGAAGGACGGCCTGGCGGTGAAAGTGCGTGGCAAGGTTTCGCTGTTCGAAGGCCGTGGCGACTATCAGTTGATCCTCGACACGGTCGAACCGGCCGGTGACGGCGCGCTGCGCCTGGCCTTCGATGCGCTGAAGGAAAAACTCAGCGCCGAAGGCCTGTTCAGCGCCGAGCGCAAGGTGCCGCTGCCCGCGCATCCGCAACGCATCGGCATCATCAGTTCGCCGACCGGCGCGGTGATCCGCGACATCATCAGCGTGTTCCGCCGCCGGGCGCCGCAGGTGCAATTGACGTTGATCCCCACCGCCGTGCAGGGCCGCGAAGCCACCGCGCAAATCGTCCGCGCCTTGAAACTGGCGGACGCCCGTGGTTTCGATGCCTTGATCCTGGCCCGTGGCGGCGGCTCGCTGGAAGACCTCTGGTGTTTCAACGAAGAAGCCGTGGCCCGCGCCGTGGATGCCTGTGTGACACCGATCGTCAGTGCCGTCGGCCATGAAACCGATGTGTCGATCAGCGACTTCGTCGCCGACGTCCGCGCGCCCACGCCGTCGGCCGCTGCCGAACTGCTGGCACCGGACTCCAGCGACCTGGTGCGTCGGGTCGAAAGCCTGCACCGCCGCCTGGTGATGCGCATGCGCGACCGCCTGATGCGCGACCGCCTGCGTCTGGAGGGCATCGCTCGGCGCCTGCGCCACCCGGGCGAACGCCTGCGCCAGCAGGCACAGCGTCTGGATGACCTGGACATGCGCCTGCGCCGGGCTTTCGAACGCAGCCTCAACACCCGTCGCGAACGCTTGATCCGCCTGGAAACCCGCCTCGCCGGACAGCATCCGGGTCGACAACTGGCCATGTTGCGCCAGCGCCTGGACAGCCTCGCCGAACGCCTGCCCCGTGCCATGCGCGAAGGGCTGAAGGGCCGTCGCCTGCAGCTGCAAAGCCAGATGCAGACGCTGCACGTGGTCAGCCCGCTGGCGACCCTCGGACGTGGCTACAGCATCCTGCTGGACGAGCGCGGCCAAGCGATCCGCAACGCGGCGCAAACCCACAATGGCCAGCGCCTGAAAGCCCGCTTGGGCGAAGGTGAGCTGCACGTGCGGGTCGAGGACAACCACCTGACGCCCGTCACCCTCTCTTTACTGGATTGATCGATGCCACGCCTTTTCGCTTCGCTGCTTGTGTTGTGCCTGAGCTTCAACGCCCATGCCGACAGCTACATCACCCGCCTGTTGAACAAACCCGTGCCGGGCGGCGTGGCCGTGATCGACCTGGGCAGCGCCGCGCAGGCACCGACCGCCCGCTACCAGGGCAAACCGGTTTTGGTGGTCAGGGAGCAGGACAACTGGCGGGCCATCGTCGGCGTGCCGCTGACGGTCAAGCCTGGCGTGCAGTCCATCAGCAGCGGCGGTCGAGACTTCAACTTCACCGTCGGCACCAAGAAATACCCGGAACAGCGCATCACCCTGAAAAACACCCAGCAGGTCAACCCGGATCAGAGCAACCTCAAGCGCATCGAACGCGAGCTGGCCGAGCAGATCGCCGCCTACCGCACCTTCAGCCCGAACACGCCGAGCAACCTGCTGCTGGACAAGCCGGTCAATGGCCCGCTGTCGAGCAAGTTCGGTGTGCGTCGGTTCTTCAACGGCGAGGAGCGCAATCCCCACTCCGGCCTGGATTTCGCCGTGCCCGCCGGCACACCGATCAAGACACCCGCCGCCGGCAAGGTGATCCTGATCGGCAACTACTTCTTCAATGGCAACACCGTGTTCGTCGACCACGGGCAGGGCTTCATCAGCATGTTCTGTCACATGTCGAAGATCGACGTGAAGGTCGGCCAACCGCTGGCCCGCGGCGCGGTGGTCGGGAAGGTCGGCGCCACCGGCCGGGCGACCGGACCGCACATGCACTGGAATGTCAGCCTGAACGATGCGCGGGTGGATCCGGCGATTTTTATCGGGGCGTTCCAGCCCTGAATTTTGTGGTGAGGCGACTTGCGTCATCGCGAGCAGGCTCGCTCCCACAGGGGGACGTGATCAAAGGTGGGAGCGAGCCTGCTTGCGATGAGGCCAGCAAAGGCACCGGATTCCAATTGCGCAGCTTCCAAAGCCTGCGCAACCACTGGGAATATTCGCGCTATCTAAAGCAATAAAATCGCGAGAGAACTGCAATTTCGGATATTCCTCTCAATTTTTTTCGACTGCTTGCCATCCTCCCCCCTCGCGGTTAGGGTTGAAGGCATGAAAACCTCTCACACCCTCATTCAGCTTCGCCAGCACCGCAGCCTGTGCCTCGTCAGCGCACGACTGCCGGGCTGAATCGCGACGCCTCGTCCCACGCTTTTCCCCAAGAACAGTTGAACCACCGGCAGGCCGCCTCTTCTCGGCCCACACAATAAGGATTCCTCCGATGAGCATGCTCAAAGACCCGTCTTCGAAATACCGCGCCTTCCCGGCCATCGACCTCCCGGACCGCACCTGGCCGTCGAAGACCATCACCGCCGTGCCGATCTGGTGCAGTTCCGACCTGCGCGACGGCAACCAGTCGCTGATCGAGCCGATGGACGCGGTGAAAAAACTGCGTTTCTGGAAAACCCTGGTGCAGGTCGGCGTGAAGGAAATCGAAGCCTCGTTCCCGGCGGCGTCGCAGACCGACTTCGACTTCGTGCGCACCCTGATCGAAGACAACCACATCCCGGACGACACCACCATCCAGGTGCTGACCCAGGGCCGTGAAGACCTGATCGCCCGTACCTTCGAATCCCTGCGCGGGGCGAAAAAAGCCATCGTTCACCTGTACAACGCGACCTCCCCTTCCTTCCGCCGCATTGTCTTCAACCAGGACAAGGACGGCATCAAGGAAATCGCCGTGAGCGCGGCCAAGCTGTTCGTCAAGTACGCCGCCCAGCAGCCGGAAACCCAGTGGACGTTCGAGTACTCGCCAGAGACGTTCAGCGCCACCGAACTGGAATTCGCCAAAGAAGTGTGCGACGCCGTGATCGAGGTGTGGAACCCGACACCCGAGCACAAGATGATCCTCAACCTGCCGGCCACCGTCGAATGCGCGACGCCGAACGTGTATGCCGACCAGATCGAATGGTTCGGCCGTCACATCAACCGTCGTGACAGCGTGATCATCAGCCTGCACACCCACAACGACCGTGGCACCGGCGTGGCCGCCACCGAACTGGGCCTGATGGCCGGCGCCGATCGTGTCGAAGGCTGCCTGTTCGGCAACGGCGAACGCACCGGTAACGTCGACCTGGTGACCGTCGCGCTGAACATGTACACCCAAGGCCTGAACCCTGAGTTGGACTTCTCGGACATCGACGGCGTGCGCAAGGTCGTCGAAGAGTGCAACCAGATCCCGGTGCACCCTCGCCACCCGTACGTTGGCGACCTGGTTCACACCGCGTTCTCCGGTTCGCACCAGGATGCCATCCGCAAGGGCTTCGCCCAGCAGAAACCGGACGCCCTGTGGGAAGTGCCGTACCTGCCGATCGACCCGGCCGACATCGGCCGCAGCTACGAGGCGGTCATCCGCGTCAACAGCCAGTCGGGCAAGGGCGGCATCGCCTACCTGCTGGAGTCGGAATACGGCATCAGCCTGCCGCGTCGCATGCAGATCGAGTTCAGCCAGGTCGTGCAGCGTGAAACCGATCGCCTGGGCCTGGAAATGACCGCCCAGCAGATCCACGCCTTGCTGCACAGCGAATACTTGCAGGCCAACACCCCGTATGCGCTGGTCAGCCATCGCCTGCAGGAAGAAAACGGTCACAGCGCCGTGGAAGTGGAAGTGTCCGGCAAAGGCCAGGGCGAGACCAACCTGCACTGGCGCGGCAAGGGCAACGGCGCACTGGAAGCCCTGGTGGCCGGCCTGCCGGTGCCGGTGGAAATCATGGACTACAACGAACACGCCATCGGCGCGGGTACCCACGCCAAAGCGGCGGCCTACATCGAGCTGCGGGTGAACGGTGAGCGCGCGGTGCATGGCGTCGGCATCGACGAAAACATCACCACCGCCAGCTTCAAGGCCCTGTTCAGCGCGCTGAACCGCTCGCTGAGCCAGCCGGAAGCCAAAGCGGCGTAAGCCTTCGCTGAAATACAAAAAGGCCCCGGCGCGAAAGCGTCCGGGGCCTTTTGTTGCCTGATACTTTTGTGCTGTTCAATCAGGCCTCTTCGCGGGCAAGCCCGCTCCCACAGTGACCGAGGTGTACATAAATGTCGGGTACACCTGAAAACCTGTGGGAGCGGGCTTGCCCGCGAAGGCGTCCTGTCAGGCAGTGAAGCTATCAGGTGAACTCAAAGGTATCCGCATCCAGATTCGCCGGAAACCGCGTGCGATACGCCTGCAGCTCCGCCGCACTCAACACCGCCTGGAACACCCCGTCCGCATCGCCGGCGCTGAGCAGGGTCTCGCCCTGGAAATCCAGCACCTGGCTGTCCCCGGTGTAGGCAAAGCCCTTGCCGTCGGTGCCGATGCGGTTCACCGCCGCCACATAACAGAGATTTTCAATCGCCCGTGCCGGCAACAGGCGGTTCCAGTGCTGGCGCCGTGCGCCCGGCCAGTTCGCGGTGTAAAGCAACAGATCGGTGTCCTGGGCATCTCGGCTCCACACCGGGAAGCGCAGGTCGTAGCAAATCAGCGGTCGCACCCGCCAGCCCTTGAGCTCGAACTGCACCTGACGCTCGCCGGGGGTGTAATGGTTGTGTTCACCGGCCATGCGGAACAGGTGGCGCTTGTCGTAGTGCCAGACTTCGCCGTCCGGCCGTGCCCACAACAGGCGGTTACGATGACTGCCGTCGGCGGCCTGCACGATCACGCTGCCGGTGATCACCGCATCGAGGTGCGCCGCCTGGGCGCGCAACCACTTGCTGGTCGGACCGTTTTCCGCCTCGGCGAGGGTGTCCGACTCCATGGAAAAACCGGTGGTGAACATCTCCGGAAGGATGATCAGGTCGGCGCCACGCGCCTGTTCCAGCAACGGCTCGAAATGCTCCAGGTTGGCCTGGCGGTCATGCCAGGCCAGGCTGGTCTGGATCAGGGCGATGTTCAGATTGGGCAGTGCACTCAGATCACGCATAGTTTTTCCGCTGCCTGACGCAGGGTCTCCTCACGTTTGGCGAAGCACAGGCGCACCAGGCGCTGGCCTTCGGGCGGCGTCTGGTAGAACACCGAGATCGGGATGCTCGCCACGCCGTGCTCGCGGGTCATCCACAGCGACATCTCGACGTCGTTGAGGTCCGGGCGGATCTGCGAGTAATCGACCAACTGGAAATAGGTGCCGGTCACGCGGGCGAAGCTGAAACGCGACGGCGCGAGCAGGTCGCAGAACAGGTCGCGCTTGGCCTGATAGAAGGCGGGCAACGCTTCCACGTGTTCCGGGTGCTCGGCCATGAAATCGGCCAGGGCGAACTGCAGCGGCGTCACCCCGCAGAAACTCACGTATTGATGCACCTTGCGCAGCTCTGCCGTGAGCGCCGGTGGCGCGACCACGTAGCCGGTTTTCCAGCCGGTGACGTGATAGGTCTTGCCGAACGAGCTGACCACGAAAGCACGCTGGTACAGCTCCTGATGATTCAACACGCTGACATGAGCCACGCCATCGAACACCAGGTGTTCGTAGACCTCATCGCTGACCAGGTAGATATCGCGATCACGGATCAGGTCCGCCAACCGATCCAGCTCAGCACCACTGATCAGCGCTCCGCTCGGGTTGTGCGGAGTGTTCAACACGATCATTCGGGTGCGCGGGCTGATCGCCGCCGCGAGTTTTTCGAAGTCGATGGAAAAATCATTCAACCCCAGTTGCACATGCACGCAGCGGCCGCCCGCCAGCTCCACCGAAGGCTCGTAGCTGTCATAGCAGGGATCGAACACGATCACTTCGTCGCCACTGTGGATGACCGCCTGAATCGCACAGAAGATCGCCTGGGTGGCGCCGGGGGTGATGGTCACTTCGTGATCGGCATCGACCTGCACGCCGTAGCTGCGCGCAATTTTCGCCGACACCTGCTGACGCAGCGCCGGCAGACCGGTCATCGGCGAATACTGGTTGTGGCCACTGGCGATGTGCCGGCCGACCGCGTCGCACAAGGCCTGCGGTGCATCGAAATCGGGAAAACCCTGGGACAGGTTGATCGCCCCGGTCTGCGCCGCGAGCTGCGACATCTGCGTGAAAATAGTGACGCCGACATTCGGCAGCTTACTGGTGATCATCGGTGGTTCCCTGCTCTACACCCGGCTCTGACGCGGCGCGGGAGAGCCCGAGGATAGCCCATCCGGCGCCCATAAAAAAAGGGCGCATAAAGCGCCCTTTCTTCTGTTACCGCCCCTGTGGGAGCGAGCCTGCTCGCGATGGCGTCGACAGCTTCAACATCAACGTGTCAGACAGATCGCTATCGCGAGCAGGCTCGCTCCCACCCAAGGCGGCCCGCCTTGAATCAGCGCTTGTCGCGGCGCTTCTTGTCGGCCTTCTTGTGGTGCGACATCAAGCGACGCTTCTTGTTGACCTGGCGGTCGGTCAGCGAGTTCTTGTTGCCTTCGTACGGGTTCTCGCCGCCCTTGAACTCGATGCGGATCGGCGTACCGACCAGCTTCAGGACACGGCGGTAAGTGTTCTCCAGGTAACGCACGTAAGACTTCGGCACCTTCTCGATCTGGTTACCGTGAATCACGATGATCGGCGGGTTCGCGCCACCCAGGTGGGCATAACGCAGCTTGATCCGGCGGCTGTTGACCATCGGCGGCTGGTGCTCGCTGACGGCGTCTTCGAGGATCTGGGTCAGGCGACTGGTCGGCCAGCGGGTGACCGCCGACTTGAACGAGTTCTGCACCGACGCATAGAGGTTGCCCACGCCCGTGCCGTGCAACGCCGAAATGAAGTGGATGTCGGCGAAGTCGACGAAGAACAACCGGCGTTCCAGCTCGATCTTCACAAAATCGCGTTCGCCCGGGGTCATGCCGTCCCACTTGTTCAGTGCGATGACCAAGGCCCGACCGGCCTCCAGGGCGAAGCCCAGCAGGTTGAGGTCGTGATCCACCACACCCTCGCGGGCGTCCATGACGAAGATCACCACGTTGGCGTCCTTGATCGCCTGCAGGGTCTTGACCACCGAGAACTTTTCGACTTCCTCGTGGATCTTGCCGCGCTTGCGCACACCGGCGGTGTCGATCAGGGTGTACTTCTCGTCATTGCGCTCGAACGGGATGTAGATGCTGTCCCGGGTGGTGCCGGGCTGGTCGTAGACGATCACCCGGTCTTCACCGAGCATGCGGTTGACCAGGGTCGACTTGCCCACGTTCGGGCGGCCGATGATGGCGATCTTGATCCCGTCTTTTTCGCTCGGGCCAGGAATGCGCTTGGCTTCCTCGCCTTCGGCAACTTCCTCTTCCTCGCCTTCCTGCAGCTCATCCTCGTCTTTCGGGAAGTCGCTCAGGGCGATTTCCAGCAACTGGGTGATGCCACGGCCGTGGGCGCCGGCGATCGGGATCGCGTCGCCCATGCCCAACGGCGCGAACTCGGCGCGGGCCATTTCAGGGTCGATGTTGTCGACCTTGTTCGCGACCACGTGGGAGCGCTTGTTACGCTTGCGCAAGTGCTCGGCGATCATCTGGTCCGCAGCGGTGAAACCCGCCTTGGCATCGACCAGGAACAGGACCACATCTGCTTCTTCAATGGCAAGCAGCGACTGCTCGGCCATTTTTTCGTCCATACCATGCTCGTCACCGGAGATACCGCCGGTGTCGATCAGAATGTAGGAACGCCCTTGCCACTTGGCCTCACCGTATTGGCGATCACGGGTCAGACCGGACAGGTCGCCGACGATGGCATCACGAGTCCTGGTCAGGCGGTTGAACAAGGTGGACTTGCCGACGTTCGGTCGACCCACCAGGGCGATTACGGGAACCATGCGGCTCTCCACTTCGTTATTTCAGAAAATACAAAAGCCGCTGCTAGGCAGCGGCTGGTGCTCGAGGCAATCTCCATGACGATTTCTGCAGGAGCGAGCTTGCTCGCGATAAACGCATGGACACCGCGTTTAATCAGGACGCCAACATCATCGTTGACGCCCATCGCGAGCAAGCTCGCTCCTACATTCCGACACAGGTGAAGCCGCCTGGGGGTTAAACCCCAAGCATAGTCGTTACTTGATGGTCAGGGCTTCCAGTTTGCCGCTGTTGCCATACACATAAATCGTGTCACCCACCACCAGCGGACGGGCACGCAGGCCGTCGCTGTCGATGCGCTCGCGGCCGACGAAGCGACCGTCCACCTGACTCAGCAGGTGCAGGTAACCTTCCAGGTCACCCACTGCAACGTAGCTGGAGAACACTTCCGGCGCCGACAGTTGACGGCGAGCCAGTGCATCGTTGCTCCACAGGGCGGTGGTCGAACGCTCGTCGACGCCTTCAACGGTGCCCGAAGACAGGCTCACGTAAACGTTGCCGAAACCCTGGGCAACGCCGGCATAGCTGGAAGCATCACGCTGCCAGAGCTGACGACCGCTTTCCAGGTCCAGTGCCGCTACGCGACCCTGGTAGCTGGCGACGTACAGCGTGCCACCGGACAGCAGCAAGCCGCCGTCGATGTCGACCACACGCTCCAGCTCCGAACGACCTTGCGGGATCGCGACCCGTTGTTCCCACACCGGCACGCCGTTGGAGATATCGAGGGCGACCACTTTACCGGTCGACAGGCCAGCCACCGCCATGCGGTTGGTGACGATCGGCGCGCTGGTGCCACGCAGGGTCAGGACTGCCGGGGTGCTGTCATACAACCAGCGCTGGCTGCCGGTGGCAGCGTCCAAGCCGATCAGACGGTCGTCCTGGGTCTGGACCACCACCACATCACCGTTGTTGGCCGGTGGTGCGAGGACTTCGCTGGACACGCGAGCGCGCCATTTCTCTTCGCCGTTGATGGCGTCCAGGGCAACGATTTCACCCTTGAGCGTACCGATCGTCAGCAGACCGTAACCGACGCCGACGGCACCGGACACAGGCAGTTCGAGATCTTTCTTCCACTTGACGTCGCCGTTGCTGCGATCCAGCGCCATCACCACACCGGTGACGTCGGCAGCATAGATGGTATCGCCATCGATCGCCGGTACCAGCATGTTGTAGGTTTCGCCCTGACCGTCACCGATCGAGCGACTCCACTGTTTGTGCAGAACCACTTCTTCCTTGAAGTCGGTCAGTTCGGCCGGTGGCAGTTCTTTTTTGCTGTTGCTGCTGCAACCCGCGGCCAGAATGGCCAGAGCCAGCAATGCTGCATGTTTCCAACGGATCACGTCACGCATCCCCTTTGGCCAGGTCGTCCAGCTTGATTTGTAGGCCACCGACTGCCGCTTCATCCGACAGTGCCGCCTTGGCTTTTTGATACGCCGTGTTCGCTTCATCGGTACGACCCAACTGCACCAGCAGGTCGCCCTTGAGTTCTTCGCGAGTGGCCAGGAAGGCTTTGTCGGCATCGCCTTCGAGCAACTTCAGGGCTTCATCGGCCTTGTTCTGCGCACCCAGCACCTGCGCCAGGCGCTGACGGGCGATTTCGCCCAGTGCCGGATTGGCAGGCTTGGCGACGACGGCCTTCAGTTCGGTGGCGGCGTCATCCAGCTTGCCGCTGTCCACCGCGACCTTGGCCACGAACAGGCTGCCGTACTGCGCGTAGGCGCTGCCGCCAAACTCGCTGTTGAGCTTGCCGGCCAGGTCCGAGACGCGGGCTGCGTCGGGCTTGCCGTCAGGCGTCAGCGTGGTTTCGAGCAATTGCTGATAAAGCACCGAAGCGCCTTGCGACTGGTTGCCCTGATACTTCTGGAACGCCTGCCAGCCGAATACGATGACCAGCGCCAACAGGCCGCCAGTGACCAGGGGCTTGCCGTTGCGTGACCACCATTCCTTCAAATCCGCCAGCTGTTCGTCTTCGGTACTCGACACCCCAATACTCCTTAATCGCTAAATCGGCTGTTTGGACAGCTTCAACCCTGCACGACGCAGGTGGCCAGGTGTGCAGCAAGCGCATCCCAGGCAATGCTTTGTTGTTCGCCCTGGCCACGCAGGGGTTTGAAACCTACCACTTGCTGGGCCATTTCGTCGTCGCCGAGGATCAGCGCGTACAGCGCACCGCTCTTGTCGGCTTTCTTGAACTGGCTTTTGAAGCTGCCGGCGCCGGCATTCACTTGCAGGCGCAGGTTGGGTAGCTGGTCACGCACACGCTCGGCCAGCGCCAGGCCGGCCAACTCGGCTTCTTCACCGAAGGCGCACAGGTATACGTCGACCTGGCGGGAGATCTCTTGCGGGATCTGCTCCAGGGTTTCCAGCAGCAGCACCAGGCGCTCGATACCCATGGCGAAACCAACGCCCGGGGTCGGCTTGCCGCCCATCTGCTCCACCAGACCGTCGTAACGGCCGCCGGCACACACGGTGCCCTGGGCGCCCAACTTGTCGGTGACCCATTCGAAAACGGTCTTGCTGTAGTAATCCAGCCCGCGCACCAGCTTCGGGTTGATCACGTAAGGAATGCCGGCGGCGTCCAGGCGAGCCTTGAGGCCCTCGAAGTGCGCACGGGATTCGTCGTCCAGGTAGTCGGCCATTTTCGGCGCGTCCACCAGGATCGCCTGCGTGTCGGCATTCTTGGTGTCCAGGACCCGCAGCGGGTTGGTCTTCAGGCGGCGCTGGCTGTCTTCGTCCAGTTTGTCCAGGTGTTGCGACAGGAACGCCACCAGCGCTTCACGGTAACGCCCACGGGACTCGCTGGTACCCAGGCTGTTGAGTTCGAGCTTGACCGCATCACGGATGCCCAGCTCGCCCCACAGGCGCCAGGTCAGCACGATCAGCTCGGCGTCGATGTCCGGACCGTCGAGGTTGAACACCTCCACGCCGATCTGGTGGAACTGGCGATAACGTCCTTTTTGCGGACGCTCGTGACGGAACATCGGGCCGATGTACCAGAGTTTCTGCACCTGGCCACCGCCGGTGATGCCGTGTTCGAGCACCGCACGCACACAGGCCGCGGTGCCTTCGGGGCGCAGGGTCAGGGAATCGCCGTTGCGGTCGTCGAAGGTGTACATCTCTTTTTCGACGATGTCGGTCACTTCGCCGATCGAGCGCTTGAACAGCTCGGTGAACTCGACGATCGGCATGCGGATCTGCTTGTAACCGTAGTTATCCAGCAGGCGCGCAACGGTGCCCTCGAAGTGACGCCACAGGGGGGTCTGTTCGGGCAGGATGTCGTTCATGCCACGAATGGCTTGCAGAGACTTGCTCACTATCAATCCTTAAATTCGTTCGACCTAGCCGCGCGCAATGACGGCAGCGTCGGCTTCGACCTTTTCGGCCGCTTTCTCGCGGATCAAGCGTTCAAGCTCATCCACCAGATTTTCATTCGTCAGTTTCTGCGACGGCTTGCCGTCGATGTAAATCAGGTTGGGCGTGCCGCCGGTCAAGCCGATATGGGCTTCCTTGGCTTCGCCCGGCCCGTTGACCACGCAACCGATGACCGCGACATCCAGCGGCACCAGCAGGTCTTCGAGGCGCCCTTCCAGCTCGTTCATGGTCTTGACCACATCGAAGTTCTGCCGCGAGCAGCTCGGGCAGGCGATGAAGTTGATGCCACGGGAACGCAGGTGCAGGGACTTGAGAATGTCGTAGCCGACTTTCACTTCCTCGACCGGATCGGCCGCCAGCGAGATGCGGATAGTATCGCCAATCCCTTCGGCGAGCAGCATACCGAGGCCCACTGCGGATTTCACCGTGCCTGAACGCAAACCACCGGCTTCGGTGATGCCCAGGTGCAGCGGCTGGACGATTTCCTTGGCGAGCAGGCGATACGCCTCGACCGCCATGAACACATCGGACGCCTTCACGCTGACCTTGAAGTCCTGGAAATTCAGGCGTTCCAGGTGTTCGACGTGGCGCAGCGCGGACTCGACCAGCGCGGCCGGGGTCGGCTCACCGTATTTCTTCTGCAGGTCTTTTTCCAGGGAACCGGCGTTGACGCCGATACGGATCGGGATGCCACGGTCACGGGCGGCATCGACCACCGCTCGCACGCGGTCCTCGCGGCCGATGTTGCCCGGGTTGATCCGCAGGCAATCGACACCCAGCTCGGCCACGCGCAAGGCTATGCGGTAGTCGAAGTGAATGTCGGCCACCAGCGGCACCTTGACCAGCTGCTTGATCCGGCCGAACGCCTCGGCGGCGTCCATGTCCGGCACGGACACGCGCACGATGTCGACCCCGGCGGCTTCCAGGCGATTGATCTGGGCGACAGTGGCCGCCACGTCATTGGTGTCGCTGTTGGTCATGCTCTGCACAGCGATAGGCGCATCGCCGCCCACAGGCACGTTACCCACCCAGATCTTGCGGGATTCGCGACGTTTGATTGGAGATTCGCCGTGCATGACTTATTGACCCAACTTCAGGCGAGCAGTCTCGCCACTGGTGAACGGAGCGACATCAACCACCTGCCCGTTGTAACTGACCTGCGCGCCACGGGCATAACCCAGGCGCACGGCAAATGGCGGCTTGCCGCTGAGGCTGACACTGTCACCTTTGCGCTTGAGGCCACTCAACAGCACCTTGCCGGAGCCATCGGTCACCTGCGTCCAGCAATCAGCGGTGAATTGCAATTGAACCTGACCCTGGCCAGCGGTGGTGGCCGCGGCGGTCGGCGCCGGGATGGTCGGGGTGACCGAAGCCGTCGCAGGCGGCGTCGACACCACCGGAGCGGTCGGGGCTGGGGCGACGGGCGCGGCGACAACCGGCGCAGCATTGTGCGTCGGTGCGGCCGGTGCAGGCGTCGCCGGAGCTGCCGGGGCTGCCGGAGCAGTCGGCTCGGCAGCCGGCGCAGTGGCGGTTTCTGCCGGTGCTTCAGCAGCGCTCTCGGACTGCGGCAATGCCAGCGCGGTGGAGTTTTCAGCCTGGCCCTCGGCAACGGCCTGGTCTTCCGGCTCGTCCAGCGGATGGATCTGGGTGGTGCCGTCAGCGCCTTCGACTTCAACGTGTTCCGGGCTGAGGCTGATCAGGTCCTTGGTCCGCAGCGAGGTCTGATCCTGCCACCAGACAAAACCGCCACCGATCACGGCGATGAGCAGCAACAGGCTGACGATGCGCAAAATGGTGTGGGAAACCCGCACCGGCTCTTCGATGCGACCCAGGGCGTGGACGCTGCTGCCCTGGGAATCGGTGCCGGTGGACTGGTCGAACTGCTGGACCAGCACGGTCTGGTCCATGCCCAGCAACTTGGCATACGCGCGAATGTAACCGCGAGCGAAGGTATGCCCTGGCAGCTTGTCGAAAGCGCCCGCTTCAAGATTGCTCAGGGAATTGACAGTGAGGTTGAGCTTGAGGGCCACTTCGGCCAGCGACCAGCCATTGCTTTCGCGGGCCTGGCGCAAAGTCTCACCGGGGTTAACGCGATTCGCTGCTACAACTTCAGGATGCGCCGCTTTCATCATTGCTCCGACAGGTATTGCTGATATTCCGGCGTACCGGGATAGAGTCGTTTTAGTTGCAGGCCAAAACTGGCGGCCTTGTCGCGATCTTCAAATACTTTTGCCAACCGCACGCCGAGCAACAGACTACGTGCATTTTGCTCCGTGAGCAGGCTGAAACGGTCGTAATAGTCTCGCGCGGGCACATAATGCCTGTCTTCGTAAGACAACTCAGCCATTTCCAGCAAGGCGCGTGGTTGTTGCTGATTCAACCGCAGGGCTTTTTCCAGTTGCTGGCGGGCCAATTCACGCTGGCCCAGCATCGAAGCGGTCATTCCCAGGTTCTCGAACACCCGTGAGCGCTCAGGATACAGGGTATCGGCGGCAGCTTGCTCGAAGCGCTCGTACGCCTCTTTATAGCGCTTCTGCTCGTAGAGGAAACTGCCGTAGTTATTCAGGATTCGCGCATCCTTGGGGCTGGACGACAGCGCCTTGCGAAAATGCTCATCCGCCAGCTCCGGCTCCATTTCGGCCTGGAACACCAGGCCCAGCGCGGCGTTGGCGTCCGGGTCCGAGCTGTCCAGCTCCAGCGCTTTCTTCAACGGCACCTTGGCGCGTTCCGTCATGCCCTGTTGCAGGTAACCCAGACCCAGTTGCACGTAGGCATTACGCGCCTCGTCGCGCCCCTTGCTGGTCTTCATCGGATTGAAATCGCCCGACAGGACGCAACCAGTACAAAGACTGGCCAACAGCAAAAGCAGCGCGAAGCGCAGGGACATGGAGATCCTCTCTAATTATTTCGCGGCGTTCTGCGCCATATCGCTGTCGGCGCTCAACTCGCGCACGGCAATATAACGTTCGCTGCGACGGGTGCGATCCAGCACCTGCCCTACCAATTGACCGCAGGCCGCGTCGATGTCCTCACCACGGGTGGTGCGCACGGTGACGTTGAAACCTGCCTGATGAAGCTGATCCTGGAAACGCCGAATCGCATTGTTGCTCGGACGCTCGTAACCGGAATGCGGGAACGGGTTGAACGGGATCAGGTTGATCTTGCACGGGATGTTCCTGAGCAACTCGATCATTTCCACGGCGTGCTCAAGCTTGTCGTTGACGTCCTTGAGCAAGGTGTACTCGATGGTCAGCACACGTTTCTCGCCCAGGGCGGACATGTAGCGCTGGCACGACTCGAGCAACATCTTAAGCGGATATTTCTTGTTGATCGGCACCAATTGGTTACGCAATGCGTCATTCGGTGCGTGCAGGGACAACGCCAGCGAGACGTCGATGTGCTTGGCCAGCTCATCGATCATCGGCACCACGCCGGAGGTCGACAGGGTCACACGGCGCTTGGAGATGCCGTAGCCCAGGTCGTCCATCATCAGGTGCATGGCCGCAATGACGTTGTCGAAGTTCAGCAGCGGCTCACCCATGCCCATCATCACCACGTTGGTGATGGCACGGTCGACGGTTGCCGGGACGCTGCCAAAGGATTTGTTGGCAATCCACACCTGGCCGATGACTTCGGCGGCGGTGAGGTTGCTGTTGAAGCCTTGCTTGCCGGTGGAGCAGAAACTGCAATCCAGGGCACAGCCTGCCTGGGACGAAACGCACAAGGTGCCGCGTTTGCCCTGGGGAATGTAGACGGTCTCGACGCAGCTGCCGGACGCCACGCGCACCACCCATTTACGGGTACCGTCGCTGGAGATGTCCTCGCTGACCACTTCCGGACCGCGAACCTCGGCAACCGCCTTGAGCTTTTCGCGCAGGGCCTTGCTGACGTTCGTCATGGCGTCGAAATCATCGACGCCAAAGTGGTGAATCCATTTCATTACCTGACCGGCACGGAAACGCTTCTCCCCGATTGAGTCGAAGAATTTTTCCATTTCCGGCTGGGTCAGCCCCAGCAGGTTGGTTTTAACAGTCGATGTCGTCATGGATTCACCTTCACTCTTTAAGCCGATGCTTAGCGAGTGGTTACTTCGGTAGCTGCGAAGAAGTATGCGATTTCGCGAGCGGCAGCGGCTTCGGAGTCCGAACCGTGTACAGCGTTGGCGTCGATGGATTCAGCGAAGTCAGCACGGATGGTGCCGGCAGCCGCTTCTTTAGGGTTGGTAGCGCCCATCAGCTCACGGTTGCGAGCGATAGCGTTTTCGCCTTCCAGCACCTGAACGACAACCGGACCGGAAGTCATGAAGGCAACCAGGTCGCCGAAGAAACCACGAGCGCTGTGCTCAGCGTAGAAGCCTTCAGCTTCGGCTTTGGACAGTTGCTTCAGTTTCGAAGCTACAACGCGCAGGCCGGCTTTTTCGAAACGAGTGGTGATCTCACCGATGACGTTTTTTGCAACAGCGTCAGGCTTGATGATGGAGAAAGTACGTTGAACAGCCATGGTGTAACTCCAGAAACGGTAATTTGTGAAAAATTAAACCCGCGAATTATACGCGGGTTCTTGGGTATTGCCTAACCTGCAGCGTGGCTCAGTCGCGTTCTTCGATCCAATGGGCCTGGATGGCCTCGAGGATCTTTTCGCCACAATGTTCAGGCTTGTCGTCGAACTCGGGCAATTCCATCACCCATTTACGCAGATCGACGAAGTTGACCGACATTGGGTCAACTTCAGGTTTGCTTTCAGCCAGCTGGATAGCGATTTCCAGCACATCAGTCCACTTGAGACTCATGATAGTTCCTTGAATCAGTGCGGCGCTTCGGCTGCATGGTTGAGCGAGTATTTCGGAATTTCGACGGTCAGGTCTTCCGTCCCGACAATCGCCTGGCACGCCAGACGCGACTGCGCTTCCAGGCCCCAGGCGCGATCGAGGAAATCTTCTTCCAGCTCATCCGCTTCTTCCAGCGAATCGAACCCTTCGCGGACGATGCAATGACAGGTGGTGCAGGCGCAGACGCCGCCACAGGCACTTTCCATCTCGATATGGTGCTCATGGGCCAGCTCGAGGATCGACGTACCGGGCTCAGCCTCCACAACCATGCCTTCCGGGCAAAACTTTTCGTGTGGCAGAAAAATGACCTGCGGCATCGTTATTCCTCAATCTCATTCAGGTTGCGCCCCGCCAGGGCGGCTTTCACCGTGGAGTCCAGGCGGCGGGCGGCAAAGGCATCGGTCACTTGCGACAGACGCTTGGTCTGCTGCTCGATGGCGTAGCCATCGGTACCTTTCATCAGTTCGGTCAGTTCCTGCACCTGCAAGTCGATGACCAGACGCTCCTCGGCATCGAGCAGGCGGTCGCCGTCGGCCTCCAGGGCCGCCTGCACCGCCTCGATCAGACGCTGGGCGTCGACCTGCTGCTCACGCAGCACACGGGCGACCTTGTCATCGTTGGCGTGCTGGAACGAATCCTTGAGCATCTTGGCGATTTCGCCGTCGGTCAGGCCATAGGACGGCTTGACCTGAATGCTGGCTTCAACGCCCGAGCCCATTTCCCGCGCCGAAACGCTGAGCAGGCCGTCGGCGTCGACCTGGAAGGTCACACGAATCTTCGCCGCGCCGGCCACCATCGCCGGAATGCCGCGCAATTCGAAACGTGCCAGGGAGCGGCAGTCGCTGATCAGCTCGCGCTCGCCCTGCAACACGTGGATCGCCATGGCCGACTGGCCGTCCTTGTAGGTGGTGAAGTCCTGGGCGCGAGCGACGGGAATGGTGGTGTTGCGCGGAATCACCTTCTCCATCAGGCCGCCCATGGTTTCCAGCCCCAGGGACAGTGGAATCACGTCGAGCAGCAGCAGTTCGCCACCGTCGCGCTTGTTGCCGGCCAGCGTATCGGCCTGGATCGCGGCCCCGATGGCCACCACTTGATCCGGATCGATTTCGGTCAGCGGCTGGCGACCGAACGCTTCGGCGACCGCTTCGCGCACGCGCGGCACGCGTGTCGAGCCGCCGACCATGACCACCGCGTGCACGTCTTCGAGCTCGATGCCGGAATCGCGCACGGCACGACGGCAGGCTTTCAGGCTGCGCGCCACCATGGGTTCGATCAGCGCATTGAAGGCTTCACGGGTCAGTTCGGCTTTCCAGTCGCCATAAACCACTTCAACCGATGCGGCATCGGTCAGCGCCTCTTTGGCCGCACAGGCGGTTTGCAGCAGATTGCGCTGCGCACCCGGATCAAGGTCGGCCGACAGACCGGCACTGGCGATGATCCAGCCGGCGATGGCGTGGTCGAAGTCATCGCCACCCAGGGCGCTGTCGCCGCCGGTGGCCAGCACTTCGAACACACCGCCGGTCAGGCGCAGAATCGAAATATCGAAGGTGCCGCCGCCCAGGTCATAAATGGCGACCAGGCCCTCGGCATGTTGATCCAGGCCGTACGCCACAGCGGCGGCGGTCGGCTCGTTGAGCAAACGCAGCACGTTCAGACCGGCCAGTTTCGCCGCATCCTTGGTGGCCTGGCGCTGAGCGTCGTCGAAATAGGCCGGAACGGTGATCACCGCGCCGACCAGTTCGCCACCCAGGGTCGCCTCAGCGCGCAGGCGCAAGACCTTGAGGATATCGGCCGAGACTTCGACCGGGCTTTTCGGCCCCTGAACGGTATCGATGAACGGCATGTGCGATTCGCCGCCGACAAAGCGGTACGGCAGTTGCTCGCCCAGCTGCTTGACGTCGGACAACCCGCGCCCCATCAGGCGCTTGACCGACAGCACGGTGTTCAACGGGTCAGTTGACGCGGCCAGCCTGGCTGACTCGCCCACTTCGACGCGATCAGCGTGGTAGCGCACGGCAGACGGCAGGATGACCTGCCCGTCAGCATCGGCCAGCGGCTCGGAAAGACCACTGCGCAATGCAGCGACCAGCGAATTGGTAGTGCCCAAGTCGATCCCCACAGCCAGACGACGCTGGTGCGGTTGAGGACTTTGGCCGGGTTCGGCGATCTGCAGTAGGGCCATCGTGATCAGGACTTATCTGTATATCAGGCGTGCGACCGGAGCGGCACTGGGTTAATCGTCGAGGCGCTCTTCTAACTGGCGCACTTCGTAGGTCAGCTTGTCGAGGAATTGCATGCGTCGCATCAGGCGCTCGGCCTGCTCGCGCTGCGCAGCATCGTTCCAGCAAGCGGCAAAGCTCTGGTTCAGTTCTTCCTGGGCAGCCTTCAGGCGCCGCTTGAAGGCGGCAACGCCAGACAGATCGGCGCTGTCCTGCAGGTCTTCGAGCTCTTCGCGCAACGCCATCTGCTGCAGAAGGAACTCCGGATCATGCACCGTGACCTCCAGCGGCAGCTCGCCACCGTTCAAGGCGAGCAGGTAACGCGCGCGCTTGGGTGGACTCTTGAGCGTCTGGTAGGCCTCGTTGAGGCTCGCGGATTGCTCCAGCGCCAACCGCTGCTCGCGCTCGGAAGCGTCCGCAAAACGGTCCGGATGAACACTGCGCGCCAACTCACGGTAGCGCGTAGCCAGCTGGTCGAGGTCCAGATTGAAGCTCGGTTGCAGCTCGAATAAAGCGAAATGACAAGGAGTACCCACAAGAAGCCTCAGATGTTGAAGCTTTCGCCGCAGCCACATTCACCGCGTACGTTGGGGTTGTTGAACTTGAAGCCTTCGTTCAACCCTTCCTTGACGAAATCGAGCTCGGTGCCGTCCAGGTAAGCCAGGCTTTTCGGGTCGATGATCACTTTCTCGCCGTGACTTTCGAACACCTGATCCTCTGCAACCACCTCGTCGACAAACTCCAGCACATAGGCAAGGCCGGAACAGCCTGTGGTGCGAACACCCAGACGAATCCCTTCACCTTTGCCGCGCCCGTCAAGGGAGCGCCGCACGTGTCGAGCAGCCGCTTCTGTCATGCTGATAGCCATCGGTGACTCCTTACTCGTCGCTCATTCTTGAAAGTCAGATCAAGCCTTTCTTCTGCTTGTAGTCGCGAACGGCCGCCTTGATGGCGTCTTCAGCGAGCACGGAGCAGTGAATTTTCACTGGCGGCAGGGCCAGTTCTTCGGCCAGTTGAGTGTTCTTGATGGTCTCTGCTTCATCCAGAGTCTTGCCTTTCATCCACTCGGTCGCCAGGGAGCTGGAGGCGATGGCCGAACCGCAGCCATAGGTCTTGAACTTGGCGTCCTCGATGATGCCTTGCTCGTTGACCTTGATCTGCAGGCGCATGACGTCGCCGCACGCCGGGGCGCCGACCATGCCAGTGCCGACATCCGGGTCTTCCGCGTCCATCTTGCCGACGTTGCGCGGGTTTTCGTAGTGGTCGATGACCTTTTCGCTGTAAGCCATGGTACTTATTCCTCACTCATCAGAGAGTCGCTCTTGAGGCCCCGGGAACCGTGGTTCGACGGGGCTGTTTGCGGCGACTTGAAATCAGTGTGCCGCCCACTCGATTTTCGAAATGTCGACACCGTCTTTATACATGTCCCACAGCGGCGACAGGGCGCGCAGCTTGGTAACGGCCTCGCAGACTTTCTGCGCGGCGTAGTCGATTTCTTCTTCGGTGGTGAAACGACCGAAGGTGAAGCGGATCGAGCTGTGTGCCAGTTCGTCGTTGCGGCCCAGGGCGCGCAGCACGTACGAAGGCTCCAGCGAGGCCGAGGTGCAGGCCGAACCGGACGACACCGCCAGGTCCTTGAGGGCCATGATCAGCGACTCGCCTTCGACGTAGTTGAAGCTCAGGTTCAGGTTGTGCGGAACGCGGGCGGTCAGGCTGCCGTTGACGTACAGCTCTTCCAGGTCTTCGACCTGCTTGAAGAAACGGTCGCTCAGGGCCTTGATGCGTACGTTCTCGGCCGCCATGTCTTCCTTGGCGACGCGGAAGGCTTCACCCATGCCGACGATCTGGTGAGTGGCCAGGGTGCCGGAACGCATGCCGCGCTCGTGACCGCCGCCGTGCATGGTCGCTTCGATGCGCACGCGTGGCTTGCGGCTCACGTACAGCGCGCCGATGCCTTTTGGACCGTAGGTCTTGTGGGCGGAGAACGACATCATGTCGACTTTCAGCTTCTGCAGGTCGATCTCGACCTTGCCGGTGGACTGAGCAGCATCGACGTGGAACAGGATGCCCTTGGAGCGGGTCAGTTCGCCGATGGCGGCGATGTCGTTGACGGTGCCGATTTCGTTGTTCACGTGCATGATCGAAACCAGGATGGTGTCGTCGCGCAGGGCGGCTTCGATCATGGCCGGGGTGATCAGGCCATCTTCCTGAGGATCGAGGTAAGCGACTTCGAAGCCTTCACGCTCCAGTTGGCGCATGGTGTCCAGGACAGCCTTGTGCTCGATCTTGGAGGTGATCAGGTGCTTGCCCTTGGTCTGGTAGAAATGTGCCGCACCCTTGATTGCCAGGTTGTCGGACTCGGTGGCGCCGGAGGTCCAGACGATTTCACGCGGGTCGGCGTTGACCAGGTCGGCGACCTGACGACGGGCGTTCTCGACGGACTCTTCAGCTTTCCAGCCGAACACGTGGGAGCGGGACGCCGGGTTACCGAAGTTCCCGTCGACCAGCAGGCATTCACTCATCTTTTGCGCAACACGCGGATCAACCGGGGTGGTCGCAGAGTAATCAAGGTAAATCGGCAATTTCATGGACTCTCTCCTAAATCAGGCTGGCTGGCGCGCCGCTAGCTCTCTGGCTGTCATTCGACGGCGGACGCTTCGATCTTGTCCAGGCGTGGCGCCTTGCTATTGCAACGGCGTTGGTCCTGACGCATGGCTACTTCTTGCACCTCACGGCGAGTGACAAGGTCAGCCAAGCTGATACCGCTCAGAAATTCGTGGATCTGCAGGCTCAGGTCGCACCACAAGTGGTGAGTCAGGCAGGTGTCGCCGGAATGGCAATCGCCCTGGCCCTGGCATTTGGTGGCATCTACCGATTCGTTGACCGCATCGATCACCTGGGCGACCTGGATGCCCTGCATGTCGCGGGACAACTGATAGCCGCCGCCCGGACCGCGAACGCTGGAGACCAGATTGCTGCGGCGCAATTTGGCGAAAAGCTGTTCGAGGTAGGACAGGGAGATGCCTTGGCGCTCGGAGATATCGGCCAGGGACACGGGCCCGTGCTGCGCGTGCAACGCCAGATCGAGCATGGCGGTCACGGCGTATCGGCCTTTTGTAGTCAGTCGCATGGACAATTACCACGGAGTTTCGGAAGTGAGGCGAGTATGCAATTCCCGAGTATTTAAGTCAACTATAAGACCTAGTACTTTAGTCAGGTTTACCCGCAAAACAGCGCGCGCATCATAGCAAAGGCTGGCCGGTTACAGCCAGCAGTACCGTGTTATCGTTCATCGCGAGCAGGCTCGCTCCCACACTGGATCGCATTCCCCTGCGGGAGCAAGCCTGCTCGCGATGAATTCACCTCAATTCAGCCGGCCTGGCTCTGATCCTTGTCCTTCACGCACGCAAAGTCTTCCTCGCGCAGTTCAGGCAGGTCTTTCGCACAGTAATTGCTGCCCAGCTCGGTCAATGCGCCGCACATCCCCTCCAGGCGACCATCGACCGCCTGCAGGTGATCGAGCAACTGGTTGATGGCGCGGGCCACCGGGTCCGGCATGTCTTCGCCGACACCGTAGGCATCGAAGCCGATTTTCTCGGCCATGGCCTTGCGCCTGGCGTCCTGCTCCTCGTCGGTCTTGACGATGATCCGCCCCGGAATACCCACCACCGTCGCCCCGGCCGGCACCGCCTTGGTGACCACGGCATTGGAACCGACCTTGGCCCCTGCGCCGACGGTGAACGGGCCGAGCACCTTGGCACCGGCGCCCACCACTACGCCGTCTTCCAGGGTCGGGTGACGCTTGCCCTTGTTCCAGCTGGTGCCGCCCAGGGTCACGCCCTGGTACAGGGTGACGTCGTTGCCGATTTCGGCGGTTTCACCGATGACGATGCCCATGCCATGGTCAATGAAGAAGCGACGACCGACCTTGGCCCCCGGATGAATCTCGATCCCGGTCAGCCAGCGGCCGAAGTTCGACACCAGCCGCGCCAGCCATTTCAGCTCGGCGCGCCACAGGGCGGCCGACAGACGGTGAATCCAGATGGCATGCATGCCCGGGTAGCACGTCAGGACTTCAAAAGCGTTACGCGCTGCCGGATCACGATGGAAAACACTCTGGATATCTTCACGCAAACGCTCGAACATCATTAATCCTTCCGCTTCAGAAGCTCGCCACGGGCCGCTTTTTGGGTTTCCGTGAGGATGCCACGCAATATATTCATCTCAGCCCGGCTGACCGAGCTGCGTCCGTACAACCGACGCAGGCGCGCCATCAAGTGCCGTGGCTTTTCCGGGTCGAGGAACTCGATGGCCACCAGGGTCTGCTCCAGGTGCTCATAGAATCGCTCCAGCTCGTCCATGGTCGCCAGCTCTGCGCTTTTGACCGAGGCCACTTCTTCCTTCTCGACCTTGCTCGGCTGCCCTTGGGCCGCCAGCCAGGCCATGCGCACTTCATAACTCAACACCTGCACCGCCGCCCCCAGGTTCAGCGAACTGAACTCGGGGTCGGATGGGATGTGCACGTGATAATGACATCGCTGCAGCTCTTCGTTGGTCAGGCCGGAATCTTCACGACCGAACACCAGGGCGATTTCGGCGCCCTGCCCGGCTTCCTCGACCACTTTCGTCCCGCACTCGCGAGGATCGAGCAGCGGCCAGGGAATGCGCCGGTCACGGGCGCTGGTGCCGAGCACCAGGTTGCAACCGACCAGGGCATCCTCCAAGGTGGCGACGACTTGCGCATTTTCAAGGATGTCGCCGGCGCCGGAGGCTCGGGCATCGGCCTCGTGATGCGGGAACACGCGTGGTTCAACCAGCACCAGCCGCGACAGGCCCATGTTCTTCATGGCACGCGCAGTCCCGCCGATATTGCCTGGATGACTGGTATTGACCAGTACGACACGAATGTTTTGCAGCAAGGGAGGCGCTCTCGAACACGATAATCGGGAGCCGAATCTTACAGCTCAAACTACCGTTAAGCCACGAAAGCGAACACCGACCTTCACCTGTAGAAACTTTCTGATAGAATGCGCGGCTTTCTTTAACAACCTTAGGTGACACATCCATGCAGCCCATGCTGAATATCGCGCTGCGCGCCGCCCGCAGCGCCAGTGAATTGATCTTCCGCTCCATCGAGCGCCTGGATACCATCAAGGTCGACGAAAAAGACGCCAAGGATTACGTATCCGAGGTGGATCGCGCCGCCGAACAGAAAATCATCGACGCCCTGCGCAAGGCGTACCCGAACCACTCGATCATGGGTGAAGAAACCGGCATGCACGCCGGCACCGGGATCGAAGGCGAAGAATACCTGTGGATCATCGATCCGCTGGACGGCACCACCAACTTCCTGCGCGGCATTCCTCACTTCGCTGTCAGCATCGCCTGTAAATACCGCGGCCGCCTCGAACACGCCGTTGTGCTGGACCCGGTTCGCCAGGAAGAATTCACCGCCAGCCGTGGCCGTGGCGCCCAGTTGAACGGTCGTCGCCTGCGCGTCAGCGGCCGCACCAGCCTGGACGGCGCCCTGCTGGGTACCGGCTTCCCGTTCCGTGACGACCAGATGGACAACCTCGACAACTACCTGGGCATGTTCCGCGCCCTGGTTGGCCAGACCGCCGGCATCCGCCGCGCCGGCTCCGCCAGCCTGGACCTGGCCTATGTGGCCGCCGGTCGTTTCGACGCTTTCTGGGAATCGGGCCTGTCCGAGTGGGACATGGCCGCAGGCGCCCTGCTGATTCAAGAAGCTGGCGGCCTGGTGAGCGACTTCACCGGCGGTCACGACTTCCTCGAAAAAGGCCACGTGGTTGCCGGCAACACCAAATGCTTCAAGGCTGTACTGACTGCAATCCAGCCGCACCTGCCGGCCTCGCTGAAGCGCTAAGCTTGCAGTGACATGAAAAAGCACCCCTCGGGGTGCTTTTTTTATGCCCGAAAATCCCACGCCCTGTGGGAGCGGGCTTGCTCGCGAATGCGGTGTGTCAGGCGGCATCAATGCTGGATGTTAAACCGCCTTCGCGAGCAAGCCCGCTCCCACAGGGGATTTGCAGTGGATTCAGAATGAAATTCCGAGCACAAAAAAAGGGGCACCCCAATGGAGTGCCCCTTTTCAATTCAAGCCTGGACCTTATTGCCCCGGCTGAGCCTGCGACAGGATCAGCTTGCCTTCCTTGTCCACAGGGATCTGGTTGCCCGGGTCGCGGTCCATCCGCACTTTGCCTTCCTTGCCGTCCAGCGAGTAACGAACGTCATAACCCACGACCTTGTCGCTGATGTCGTTCACGGTGTTACAGCGCGTCTGGGTGGTGGTGTAGGTGTCACGCTCCTGCATGCCCTCCTGAACCTTGTTACCGGCATAGCCGCCACCGACCGCACCGGCAACCGTGGCAATCTTCTTGCCGGTGCCGCCGCCGATCTGGTTACCCAGCAGACCGCCTGCCAGCGCACCGACCACCGTACCGGCGATCTGGTGTTGATCCTTGACCGGCGCCTGCCGGGTCACCGTGACGTCCTTGCACACTTCACGTGGAGTCTTGATCTGTGTCTTCACCGGCTCGACGGCCAGTACTTGCGCATACTCAGGGCCGCTTTTTACCAGGCTGTAGGTGGCAACAGCACCCCCGGCAGTCACACCGACAGCACCCAATACCGCACCAACCAGTAACGACTTGTTCACATGAACCTCCTGACCATCACATGCGGGAACGCGCCCGCGCTTCTCCCAGCCTTGGAGCACAAAAAAAGGCGCGAGTTCAACTCGCGCCTTTTTTGGTCATGCACAGCCGGGATCGCTTGAGGTCAAAGAGCCCCTCAAGGACGGTCGTCGACTTCCTTCTCGGTATTCACCGTCGGGATCAGGTCTTCCGAACTCAGGTTCAGCCAGATCAGCACCACGTTGGCGATGTAGATCGACGAGTAGGTACCCGCCAACACACCCACCAGCAGCGCCAGGGAGAAGCCGTACAGGTTGTCGCCGCCGAAGAACAGCAGCGCCGCGATGGCCAGCAAGGTCGACACCGAGGTCGCGATGGTCCGCAGCAGGGTCTGGGTGGTCGAGATGTTGATGTTCTCGATCAGGCTGGCCTTGCGCAGCACACGGAAGTTCTCGCGAACCCGGTCAAATACCACGATGGTGTCGTTGAGCGAGTAACCGATGATCGCCAGTACCGCCGCCAGCACCGTCAGGTCGAAGGTGATCTGGAAGAACGACAGGATACCGATGGTCACGATCACGTCGTGGATCAGCGAAACGATGGCACCGACCGCGAATTTCCACTGAAAGCGGAACGCCAGGTAGATCAGGATGCCGCCCAGCGCCATCAGCATGCCGAGGCCGCCCTGGTCGCGCAGTTCTTCACCGACCTGCGGGCCGACGAACTCGACGCGCTTGACCGTCGCCGGGTTGTCGCCGCCGACCTTCTGCAGCGCCTCGGCCACCTGGTGGCCCAGTTGCGGGTCTTCGCCCGGCATCCGCACCAGCAGGTCGGTGGTGGCGCCGAAGTTCTGCACCACGGCTTCGTGATAACCGGACGAGACCAGCTGCTCACGCACCTTGGTCACGTCGGCCGGACGCTCGTAGGTCAGCTCGATGAGCGTACCGCCGGTGAAGTCCAGGCCCCAGTTCATGCCCTTGGTGAAGACACTGAACAACGCCAGCAGGGTGAGGAACAATGTGACGCCGAACGCGAAGTTGCGGACGCCCATGAAGTTGATTGTACGTAACATGGCAGCCCCTTAAATCCACAACTTCTTGAAGTCACGACCGCCGAAGATCAGGTTGACCATCGCGCGGGTGACCATGATGGCCGTGAACATCGAAGTCAAAACCCCGAGGGACATGGTGACCGCAAAGCCCTTGACCGGGCCCGTGCCCATGGCGAACAGGATACCGCCCACCAGCAAGGTGGTCAGGTTGGCGTCGAGAATCGCGGTGAATGCGCGACTGAAACCTTCGTTGATCGCCCGCTGTACGGTCATGCCCGCCGCGATCTCTTCACGGATCCGCGAGAAGATCAGCACGTTGGCGTCGACCGCCATACCCATGGTCAACACGATACCGGCGATACCCGGCAGGGTCAGCGTTGCGCCCAGCAGCGACATCAAGGCCAGCAGCAGCACCATGTTCACCGCCAGCGCGACGGTGGCGATGATGCCGAAGAAGCGGTAGATGGCGATGATGAACAGCGACACGAACAGCATGCCCCACAGCGAGGCATCGATACCCTTGGTGATGTTGTCGGCACCCAGGCTCGGGCCAATGGTGCGCTCTTCAGCGAAGTACATCGGTGCCGCCAGACCACCGGCACGCAGCAGCAGCGCCAGTTCGGACGATTCGCCCTGGCCGTTCAGGCCGGTGATACGGAACTGCGCACCCAGCGGCGACTGGATGGTCGCCAGGCTGATGATCTTCTTCTCTTCCTTGAAGGTCTGCACCGCGACGTCTTTCTCGACGCCATCGACCACTTGCTTGGTGTAGGTGGTGACCGGACGCTGTTCGATGAAGATCACCGCCATACTGCGACCGACGTTCGAACGGGTCGCACGGCTCATCAGCTCGCCGCCGTGGCCGTCCAGACGAATGTTCACTTCCGGGGTGCCGTGCTCGCCGAAACCGGCCTTGGCGTCAGTCACCTGGTCGCCGGTGATGATCAGGCCACGCTCGATCTGCGCCGGTGGACGGTTGCCCTCACGGAATTCGAAGGATTCGGAAGTGGCTTTCGAAGCACCCGGCTCGGCGGCCAGGCGGAACTCGAGGTTGGCCGTCTTGCCGAGGATACGCTTGGCTTCTGCGGTGTCCTGCACGCCCGGCAGCTCAACCACGATGCGGTTGGCGCCCTGACGCTGGACGATCGGTTCGGCAACACCCAGCTCGTTGACGCGGTTACGTACCGTGGTCAAGTTCTGCTTGATGGAGTATTCGCGGATTTCCGCCAGCTTGGCCGGGGTCATCGCCAGACGCAGTACCGCCTGACCATTGAGGTCGGCCGGAACGATGTCGAAATCGGTGAAACTCTTGCGGATCAGTGCACGGGCCTGTTCGCGGGAAGCCTCATCGGCGAAACCCAACTGAATGGCACCGTTGAGCTGCGGCAGGCTGCGATAGCGCAGTTTCTCTTTGCGCAACAGGCTCTTGACGTCGCCTTCGTAGACTTTCAGGCGTGCGTCGAGGGCTTTGTCCATGTCCACTTCGAGCAGGAAGTGCACACCACCGGACAAGTCCAGACCCAGCTTCATCGGGTGCGCGGCGAGGCTGCGCAGCCATTGCGGGGTGGTTTGTGCCAGGTTCAGGGCCACGACGTAGTCATCACCCAACGCCTTGCGCACAACGTCCTTGGCAGGCAACTGGTCTTCAGCCTTGACCAGGCGAATCAGACCGCCCTTGCCGCCGGCCGTCAGCGAAGTCGCCTTGACCTGCATCCCGGATTCCTTGAGCGCAGCGCTCACGCGATCCAGGTCAGCCTGATTGACCTGCAGCGCAGTACTTGCACCGCTGATCTGAATGGCCGGGTCATCGGGATAAAGATTGGGAGCGGAATAAATCAGCCCGATCGCCAGCACCGCCAGGATCAGAATGTATTTCCACAGAGGGTATTTGTTCAGCATCACGCCGCCCGTTTAGAACGCGGGGCGCCTTGCGCGCCCCGTCGATTGAGTAGAAGTTGAAACTTAGATCGCTTTCAGCGTGCCCTTGGGCAGAGTGGCGGCGATGGCGCCTTTCTGGAACTTCATTTCGACGGTGTCGGAAACTTCCAGCACCACGAAATCATCGGCCACTTTGGTGATCTTGCCGGCGATGCCGCCGGTGGTGACCACTTCGTCGCCCTTCTGCAGGCTGCTCAGCAGGTTCTTCTGCTCTTTGGCGCGCTTAGCCTGTGGACGCCAGATCATCAGGTAGAAGATGACCAGGAAACCGACCAGGAAAATCCACTCAAAACCGCCACCCATAGGGCCGGCAGCTGCCGGTGCAGCAGCGTCAGCCATGGCATTCGAGATAAAAAAGCTCATTTAGCACTCCAGTTGCAAATGTTGAATCTTGGGGTCAGAAAACTCAGTCCAAAGGCGGAACAGGTAACCCGCGTTTGGCGTAGAAGGCATCGACAAAGGCGGCCAATGTACCCTGTTGAATAGCCTCGCGCAAACCAGCCATAAGCACTTGATAATGGCGCAAGTTATGGATGGTATTGAGCATGCTCCCCAGCATTTCGCCGCACTTGTCCAGGTGATGCAGATAAGCGCGGGAGAAGTTCTGGCAGGTATAGCAATCGCAGGTCGGATCGAGCGGCGAATCATCATGGCGATGGAACGCGTTACGGATCTTCAGCACGCCAGTATCAATGAACAGATGCCCATTGCGGGCATTACGGGTTGGCATCACGCAATCGAACATGTCCACACCGCGGCGCACACCCTCAACCAGATCTTCCGGTTTGCCAACGCCCATAAGGTAACGAGGTTTGTCAGCGGGCATCTGGCCCGGCAGGTAATCCAGCACCTTGATCATTTCGTGCTTGGGCTCGCCCACCGACAGACCGCCAATGGCCAGGCCGTCGAAGCCGATCTTGTCCAGGCCTTCCAGCGAGCGCATGCGCAGGTCCTGGTGCATGCCGCCCTGAACGATGCCGAACAGCGCCGCGGTGTTGTCGCCGTGGGCGTTTTTCGAGCGCTGAGCCCAACGCAGGGACAACTCCATGGACACGCGAGCGACGTCTTCGTCGGCCGGGTACGGCGTGCATTCGTCGAAAATCATCACGATGTCGGAGCCCAGGTCACGCTGGACCTGCATCGATTCTTCCGGGCCCATGAACACTTTCGCGCCATCCACCGGCGAGGCGAAGGTCACGCCCTCCTCCTTGATCTTGCGCATGGCGCCCAGGCTGAACACCTGGAAACCGCCGGAGTCGGTCAGGATCGGGCCTTTCCACTGCATGAAATCGTGCAGGTCGCCGTGTTTCTTGATCACTTCGGTGCCCGGACGCAGCCACAGGTGAAAGGTGTTGCCCAGAATGATCTCCGCGCCAATCGCCTCGATATCCCGCGGCAGCATGCCCTTGACCGTGCCATAGGTGCCGACCGGCATGAAGGCCGGGGTCTCCACGGTGCCACGGGGGAAGGTCAAGCGACCACGACGAGCCTTGCCGTCGGTGGCAAGCAACTCAAACGACATACGACTTTGGCGACTCATTGTGTTTCCTCTGGGCCACGTGGTGCGGGGTTACGGGTGATAAACATCGCATCACCGTAGCTGAAAAAGCGGTATTCATGCTCGACGGCGGCTTTATAGGCGGCCATCGCTTCGGGATAACCGGCGAACGCCGAAACCAGCATCAACAGCGTGGATTCGGGCAAATGGAAATTGGTGACCAGGGCATCGACCACATGAAACGGCCGGCCCGGGTAGATGAAGATGTCCGTATCGCCGCTGAACGGCTTGAGCACGCCATCGCGCGCGGCGCTCTCAAGGGATCGCACGCTGGTGGTCCCCACCGCCACCACGCGCCCACCGCGAGCGCGGCACGCGGCCACGGCGTCCACCACGTCCTGGCCGACTTCCAGCCACTCGCTGTGCATGTGATGGTCTTCGAGCTTCTCGACCCGCACCGGCTGAAACGTCCCCGCCCCCACGTGCAAGGTCACGAACGCCGTCTCGACGCCCTTGGCGGCAATCGCCTCCATCAGCGGCTGGTCGAAATGCAGCCCCGCCGTCGGCGCCGCCACCGCGCCCAGGCGCTGGGCGTACACCGTCTGATAACGCTCGCGGTCCGAGCCTTCATCCGGGCGGTCTATATAAGGAGGCAACGGCATGTGCCCGACACGGTCGAGCAGCGGCAGGACTTCCTCGGCAAACCCCAGCTCGAACAACGCGTCATGACGCGCCAGCATCTCGGCCTCGCCACCGCCGTCGATCAGTATCTTCGACCCCGGCTTGGGCGACTTGCTGGAGCGCACATGGGCCAGCACGCGATGACTGTCGAGCACCCGCTCCACCAGAATCTCCAGCTTGCCGCCGGACGCCTTCTGGCCAAACAGCCGCGCCGGAATCACCCGGGTATTGTTGAACACCATCAAATCGCCCGGGCGCAAATGCTCAAGCAAATCAGTGAATTGACGGTGTGCCAGGGCACCGCTGACCCCATCCAGGGTCAACAGCCGACTGTTGCGACGCTCGGCCAGCGGATGGCGGGCAATCAGCGAATCAGGGAGCTCAAAAGTAAAGTCAGAAACACGCATGATGGGGTTCGTCTAGCAGGGCCGGGAAGTCTAGCGGAAATATCAAAAATTCTCCATGTACCTGATTGACCGAGGGTTATCACCTCTCTATACTTCGCCGCCATTGAGCCCTGATGGCGGAATTGGTAGACGCGGCGGATTCAAAATCCGTTTTCGAAAGGAGTGGGAGTTCGAGTCTCCCTCGGGGCACCATATAGCAGCACACGAGAGTCGCTACCGACTTTCGGAAGACAAGAAACCGGCCAGTTGAGCCGGTTTTTTTGTGGGTGTAGATCTAGCCCTGCCCCCCCCTTATCCTGCATATGTCCTGTTCAATGGAGCGACGGTGATGACGCGGCCGATGCCCATGCCAAAGGTTGAACGGCAGCACGTTTCGTCGAGCAAGGCAGCGGCGGATCATTCGGCGTAGGGCCTGAGAAAGCACCGACCGAACCACTCGAAGCCAAGGCCGGCGACCAAACGCGCCGCGAAATCCAAAAACGATCTGTTGCCCGGCGGCTTTCGCCTGACGCCCGAAGGCGTGTTTTATTCCGGTGACGATGGCGAGGCCCGCCCCGTGTGTTCGCCGCTGGAAATCCTGGCGCGCACCCGTGATGCACAGGGGCATAACTGGGGTTTGCTGGTCGAGTTCGACGATCCCGACGGCGCCAAAAAACGCTGGAACATTCCGGCGCGGACCATGACCGGCGACTTCGGCAAGGACGTGCTAGGTCCACTGGTGGACATGGGTTTGCGTCTCGCCGGCAGTCGCTCCGGGCGCAATGCGCGCAATGACCTGCAGAGTTATCTCGGCTGCTTCGACAGCGCCCAGCGCGCACGACTTGTCACCCGTTTGGGTTGGCATGACAGTGCCTTCTTGCTGCCCGAACAACAGGTCGGCTCGCACGTCGAGCACCTGCATTTCTATGAGGCCGGCGCGCAGCTTCCCCCCATCAGCGAAGCCGGCACCCTGGAGCAATGGCAACAACAGATCGGCGCCTTGTGCGTCGGTAATCACCGCTTGGCGTTTGTGGCCAGCGTGGCGTTCGCCGGTCCACTGCTGCACCTGCTTGGCCATGAATCGGGTGGGTTTCACCTCTACGGTGACAGCTCGGGCGGCAAGACCACCCATCTACAGGTAGCCGCCTCGATCTACAGTGGGCCGCGTTTGGTGCGCTCCTGGCGCTCGACGGATAACGCCTTGGAATCCATCGACGCCGCGCACTCGGATGGGCTTTTGGTGTTGGATGAAATCGGCATGTGCGACCCGCGCATCATTGGCGAAACGGTGTACATGCTCGGCAACGGCACCGGCAAAGCCCAGGCCAATGATCGAGGACAAACAGGCCGACAGGCGCAGGAGTGGCGCTTGCTGTTTCTCTCAACTGGCGAGAAGACCTTGGCGCAACACATGGCGGATGCGAACAAGGAGCTCAAAGCAGGCATGGAAGTACGGATGCTCGCCGTGCCAGCGGATGCCAGCAAAGGCCTGGGCATGTTCGACGTGCTGAACGGTTTCGATGACGCCGCCGCCCTCTCCGATGCACTCAAGGCGTGGGTAGCCAAGTACTACGGCACACCCATCACCGCCTTCCTGTCGGCCCTTTGTGAGCCCGACAAACTGCGTGGATGGTCAACGATTCTTCGCCACACGTTGGAAGGCTTCATTGCCAAGGCGCTGCCCGCCTCGGCCAGCGGTCAAGCGCATCGTGCGGCGGCCCGCTTTGGGTTGGCTGCCGCAGCCGGCGAGCTGGCCACGGCGATGGGGATTACCGGCTGGCCGGACGGCACCGCCACTACCGCCGCTCGTGTGTGCCTGAATGCCTGGCTGAATGAGCGGGGCGGCGCCGGTAACTTAGAAGGGGACGCAATCCTGGCGCGGTTGCGCCAGGTCATCGAGCGCTTCGGCGAAAGCCGCTTCACGCGCTGGGAGTCGGCTGCCGCGAAGATCGATGAGCACGGCCCCCGCACCATCGACCGATTGGGTTTTCGCAAATCGCTTGAGCACGGCCTCGGAGACGCGCTTCACACCACGACCACCTACTACGTTCTCCCAGAGGCATGGCGCTCCGAGATTTTCCGAGGCATGAACCTGAGCGCGGTTAACAAGGAACTCTTACAACTGGGTGTTTTAGAGCCTGGTAAAGACGGCAAAGCGTCGACCGCTGTACGCCTACCTGGACTTGGTTTACAGCGATGCTACGTGGTTGTGGCAGTGCCTGAGCAGGGTGAGCGCGAAGCGCAGGGTGCCTAAGTCGCTGCCTAATTCATGAGGTAGCGCCGGCTTATTCCGGCCTCGCCAGCCAGGCACACACAACCAAAAACCTGACTTTAGGACTGACCATGAACGAATTGAAACAGCAACAAGCGACTTTAATCTCCGAACGCGAAACGCTGGAAAACAGTCTCCCCCACTTGGAGGTTGCTTGGCGCAATGCGCCCAGCAACTACAGCCCTAACGGCAATATGATAGGAAGCCCAGAGGGCAGAGCCGCCGAGGACAGACTATCGAGTGCCCAAAGCCGTGTGCGCGCCATCTCCAGCGAGCTGGAACGAATTGAACAAAAGCTCACTCACCTTGACCGCCTAGAGCGGGTCGATCAGATCAAAACAGAATCCATCCAAGCGATGTCCGAATCGGCCGCCAAGGTCGAAGCATTGGAACGGTCACAAGCGCACTTGAGTGAGCGCCTTCAGGCGATTCAATCGGAGGCAGAACAAGCTTTGGAAAAAGCACAGCAAGCCGAGCGAGACGCAGCCAGCTTCTACGCCCGGAGCCTGGTCAGCGGCGACAGCGAAGGCGAAAAGGCCGCGAACAGCGAAATCCAGAAAGCCGCCAAGCAACTTGCGGTAACGGATGAGCAAGTGAGACGGCAAGAGCTTGTTCTCACTGCACTACGGGCCGAACTCGAGAGCATTGAGACCCAAATAACCTCTGCCCGGAAACAGGGAGATGAAGCTAGAAACGCGGTATTGAACGCGTTAGGGTTGGCGCTGGATGAAGAGTGGAACGCAGTCGTCAAACAACTGGTCATTGTGGGCTCTCGGATACTTGCCGTCAGCTATCAAAAGGGAGGGATGGGCGATGCACTGTCGAGACTCGAAGTACCTCGCTTCGGCCCTTTCCATTCCAGACTTGATCGTTCCGACTTGGTAGTCGCCGCACACAAAATATCTTTAGATGATCTACTCGCGTCATGACTCCGAAAAAACCCACACTAGTGGCATCTGGAAGTGGCGAGATGCTGGAGCCCATGAAAATCAAACAGGGGATTTTTTCGCGATGTAGAATTCTGCGCTGAGCCTCACACACGAAAAAGCCGACAACCGTCGGCTTTTTTCATTATGAATCAAAAGAAATAGCTAGTTGCGTCCTGTATTTTTTATGTGCACTCGCAGATCACCAACAACGCTTTCTCCAAAAGTGTAGATACCAGAAACCTCTAACCACCGTGCGTAATTGTCCCCCGTACCAAACCCGCCGAACAAAGTTTTCTGCCCTAGGACACTCCAAAAGAGATCAAGATTATTTTCTCTCAAATAATCAATCAATAAGTCCTTTCTGACTAATAGGCAGGACGGCGCGCTTCCGTTTGCTGCGGGGTCAAACGCTGCTAACTTTCCAGATGAGTCCAACCATTCACCTACTCGCGACGAATAGTTCAAGTTAAGCCCGTGAAAGATTTCCGTTCTAAGTGAAAGATAGGATCTTTGGCTGTCATCATCAGATCCCGTCTCCCAATGATGCCCTTCAGAGGTCACCTGAACACTACCAATAACTTTTTTTGTTATGGAGCTGGAAATCTTCTCCCAAGAGCTCCAACCATAGTACGGTTTCTGGAAGTATCGATATGCTGATGACCAGTAGTATTCACGACAAAATATCTGGTACTGACTTTTGCTTTCAGGCATCCATCTGCCCATGAAATTTTCATTTTTAAGATCCGCGACAACTTTAGAGCTATCGTCTTTCCTCACCAAATAACTACGGCACTGATACCATAAATTTTTACTATTATCAGCCTCGTAATAGGAACTGGAGAACTCAGGCTCCTTCCAACTTAAATAACGTTCCAACGCAAGCCATTCAACCCCATCCGAATCCACAATGGAAATAATCTCTTTAGGATCTGGAAGATTTTCAGAGGCTTTAAGCCATTCCGAGTTACTCATCCCCCAATCATTATATTCGGGCTTTTCCCAGAAGCACAAATTGGGATCATACGTTTGACTCATAGAAACCATAGTTGGATCTATATTTCTCAATGCAGGATGCCACGGACCTTCATACTCAACGTAGGAGGTATTATCTCTACTCCTACCACTGGTTTCATCAATCATCTTTTTGTTATCAGACAGTCTGGCTACGACTTCATACAATGCTAGCCATTGATATTTTTTACCTATCCGTTCAACTACATTATTATACCGATCATTCGATCTCACATCTTTATCAAGTACACCATGTTTGTCCGCAGTATATCCATACTTCTCAAAAATCAGCTCGCACGCATAGTTACTTAACAGATTGGAGTCACACTCCCAGTTTCTGAGGGCGCTTTCGAATGTATACCGACCAAAGTCGCCATATCCACCAACACCTCGACCGTACTCAGTCACCATCGAACTAAGAATTGAACGAACACCAGATACTCCTTCTGACTTACAATCGCCAGCATAAGCATCCACAATCTCATTACTCGGAAAGACTTCCGGAAAGTCACTCTTATATGGAGGACTTACCAAAACAAGCACATCCTTATCAATCACACCTTTACAACAACCATACTCAACTACCCCTCTAGCATAATCTCTAACAAGGACATTAGGATAAAATTCGTCACTATTAGTCACTAAATCGGTGATAAAAACACAAATACCATCCAAGCCAGTTATATCTGAAGAGTTAACCACAGCACCGTATACTGAAGCGTACAACCGTTCTAGAAGATAAAAATCATCTACATCCTTAAATAACTCCAAAAGACTTCTTGCCACCACCAACTCATTTATTAACAGCTTAGTCAATGCTTTAGTAGCGGAGTCCCTAAGCTTAATATTCGTACTCGTAAACAACCATGATAGTGCTATTGCACAAAGGCGCTTAGAGTCGCTAGAAAAAGTTGACTTATCGTCTAGATTTATAGCCCACTTGACGAGCCTCCAAATACTTGAAGATTCGTCATCTTGAAAGTTAATATAATAACTCCAAAACTCATCTCGGTCAGCCATAGACATACTAAAGAGATAACAGTGAAGGCTATCCGCATTATAATAATGCTCAGGATCCCCAACTATAGAATACACCGCTTGAATAAATCGATCAAAAATATCATGATCTGAAAGCACCAGGGACTTTATGTAGCCCCAACTTTCTTCCTTAACAGTTTTCGGTGTTCGCCACACGAGGCTATTAATAAATGCTTCCACAATATTTTTCGAGTGTGGGTAGTCCTCGGCCAGAACCTCATACAGCTCTAGTCCGAATCTATTAGGTAACTGTATGGATAACGACTCGAGAACACCTTGATGCAAACTAGGATTATTGACAAATTTTGCCAACGCCCCCTCCCCTCTAAATCCTGCGACAACATCATCAGGGTCTAACTCGGTAAAGACGAGATAGCTAGCAAGCAGATGATCTTCAAATTTTTCATATGATAAGTAAACTCCTTCTTGAGAACCGACTTGCTTGTTCCAAAAAGCATTTTTCGATAAAACACCCTCAGAAATAAGCGCATCGAGAAATCTTCGCTGATTACTAAACCTGCTCACCAACTCCTCGGTTAGCGCGTATGCAGCATCATATTCAACATAAGGCGACCCAGACTCAAGCTTAGCCTTGACAACACTAGTGGCAACTATTTTTACTAAATTCTTCTCAACTGGGTAATCAAACTTTGATGGAGCTGACAATCTCTCATTAACGCTCTCGAAATAATGATCAATGACATCGCTAATACCACCAATGTCTTTTGAATTGGAGCGCCTTCTTTTCCCTTTGAGCCCTTCACAGAAAAGCTTCAAAAATAATGGATTACTAAATTCCGGGCTAAGTAGCGGTATCGAAGGTTTAGCTATTCCGTACTGGCTAAAAAACAACGCTGACGCTTCATCTTCATGTCCAGCAAAACCATGGTGTCTTACCCTAATCAAACCATCTACTTCGGCGTTATCCAGCTGTAACATCCTAACATAGGATGTTCTGACACTTAGAACTAAACCTACCCATGGAAAAGCTTTAAAGCTTTCCACAAAACTATGGATATGATCCTCCCAGAAAAACTTGCCACGACCTTCGTTTATAGCATCAACTACAAAAATCAGACGTTCCCCTCTCGACTCTGCCTGAGCATTTAGCGCACCTAGCAGTTCCTCCTCAGAACACTGAAGCCTAAGTATATTTCTAAGAATCTGCGTCCAAGGGGCTTCTTCAGAGGTCAAGTGCTGCCCGAGAATAAGTACCCCAGGACAATTTTCTTTCAACTTCCTAGTGGAGAAATCCCCCAACAAATGAGACTTACCTATCCCTGCATCACCAGTCAAAAGCATATAAGGCGAATTTGTTAAGTACTGACTATCTCGGCCAAAATTTACTAACTGACGAATAGAACGCAATGTATCCATATAAAGCTTTCTGACGAAGGCGTGTTTTTTTTGTTCGCCATGGATAGCATTCTCGACCTCGTCCCTTGCGACGATTATAAGTTCGTTCAGCTCGTTAAGTGCGGATAGAATTCCAGCCCAAAAGATATTTTCTACACCACTTTCAAAAATAATAGCGCAATTTAGTTTTATGATATCAACGTATTTTGAAACAGGTTTAGTTAGTGGCACTTTTGGCTGCGCTATTGCAGCCTTCAGTAACAACTCCAATTGAAAAAATAGCTCATCAAACATACCACGTGCATGTTCCTTAAAAATACTGGAACGAGTCAGCGCCTCAAAACGAAGGTTTATATTGAGTTCAATGTTAGCTTCGGGAGTGTAACGTCGCCCGAGATCTTTTATACTTGAAGATATTTGCCGAACAAACCACTTTTCAGAAAATTCATTTTCCGAAAACCAGAACAACTTCCTGCCAGAATTTACATCTCTGGAAAGCCTATGAATCAGCTCTGAACTACCCCAGTAGACTATTTCTACTGCTCTTCCCGCCTGTCGGGCTATTTCTTTCCACTCGTCAGTTTTACTATTCCAATGGTCCATAAACCATTTCTGCTTATCCCTTCGAGGATCACTTCTATCCATCGGAATACATACATAATATTTAGTTAGATTAGGGTGAGTATTTAAGGCAGTTTCAAATGATTTTTTTATTTGTGCCCACTGGGAAGCCCCAATAGAATCGAAATACTTAGCTTGCCAACCATATTCATCACCATTATCCAGAACGCAATAAGCTTCTACACCTGCGTCAGGCGCTGCAACTCTATAGAAGCTCACACGCCCTGGGATTTCTTCCTCTCTCGCTAGCTGGCACACCAGCTCTTCAAATGCAGAATTCTGAGAGTTATTGAAAGTCCTAATTTGACTCCATTCAACAGCCATGAAAACACCACCGATATATATCAATTCTGTTTAAAGGTAATATTTATAACATCTACGTCATGGTAAATATAGAAACACTTCAACCGCCACCAATATAAATACAACAAATTGATTCGGCATGAATGCGACTGCTCCTACCCTCCGCTAATCCTCAATTAGCTCGGGAAATACGTAACGATTTTCTACGCACTTCTCAACATATATTAAGTCTTGATCAATCCTTCCCAATCCGGATTCGCATTCCAACTTCCGCAGCCTGAATTCCTCCACAGATTCTGGCTTTGCATGTTCAACGAAACCTTGATCAGCAAGTTTTTTGTTTGCTTGGGCAAGTCGATTGCTTAGCAGCTCACGTTCAGAATCTAAGGCTGCTTTAAAGTCTGCAGGGAATAACTGATATTCCAGACGCTTAATCGACTGATAAATGCCCTGAATCTCAGGACTGGTTTTAGAGTGAACAAAATTAAAACTGTGTTCGTCAAACGCATGGTGCTCCTGATTTTGCCCCTTCCAGTTAATAAGATCCTTTTTGATGACGTCAATATTACTTGAATCCCAGAGCGTAGCAGGGACGACCAGCTTGTACATTTGCTCCAGGCTGATCTCCAGTAAATTTTCGGGGCGTAGATTGTTCGGAGAAAATACTCCAGTCAGTTTGATTTTGTTACTCACACAAAATTTTACAACCATCGTTTCCAGCCAAATTCGACAGTATATTAAGGCTTGGCGTATATCGGAAACTGACAGAGCCTGCTCAACTTTGGCAGAGAACCCTGCGTCATAGTCCATTACCACAATGCCTTTATTAGTGTGTTTAAGCACCCGACTAGAGAATGTTTCACTCTTGTGCTTGATCTTGCACATATTGCAATATCGCTCCCAGAACAATCGATCATGCGTAGTAATGATCTGCTGGGTGTTTTTGAGATAAGGATCGTTAAACATCAAATCAATAATATTTGCGCGATGATCAGAATCGATAGCATTAACCACATCATCAAACACAATGAAAGGATACTTATACTTTTCAGCCACTGCCAACAATAGCGACAATCCAAGGGAACGAATATGACCTTCACTCAACGCTGAAAAAGCGTCTTTCGAAGCCCCATTAGGTGTTGTGATCTTGATTCGATAACCAGTAGTGGCACGTTCAAAACGGAGTTGCTCAATCCGCTCAGAGTCATCATCGTGCTTATTAATTTTTCGATAATATTCAGCCGCAGTTTCCTCTACCCCCTGAACTTGCACCTCTTCTATTGACAACTTATACTTCAATAGATCCTGATAAAGAACCTCATACTCTTGTTGCATTTCCGCTAGCAATTCATTGTACCGACGCTCTGCAGCCACCCCTGTACGTATGGAGCGTTGTTTAACGCCAATTGCCTGTATATTTTTTCTAACTAGCTTTAGCTGCTCCCGATTATTTTTAATTCTCGAAACAATACTCTTCACCTCAAGAAGAGAATCCCGCAGTGCATCAATTTTGTTCTGAGCCTCGGATATCTCAGAATTTGATTCCTGGCGAATACTTTTTTCTTTAATCGCAACCTGATTATAAAGTTCAAACTTCTGCTCCATCAATAACAGCCACTGATACAGCTCCTCAAGTTTTCTCGCTCGTACAGAAAACTTCTCTGCTGGGCTTTTTTTTATGGCTTCTAACTTTTCCTCTACACCCTTTACATGTAAATCTATTGAAACCCCTCGACCCTCATTCTCAACAGCCCCCTGAATAAGAGCCCCCCAGATCTGTTCACATAGAACAATTCCACGCTCAGCGGTATGTAGCGCATCCTTCAATCCAGAAATTGCCTCGAGTTTCACTAGTTCACTTTGAGCACGAAAGTACGGATTTTCTTTGGCGTGCTCAATCGGCGTCAGACACGCAGGGCAACTACTCAGATTTTCAGGAGCCTCACCTAATCGAACCAATAAATTAAAAAAATCTTGAAAATTCACAAGTCCAATATTGTCAGCAAGCCTGGCCTGAGCTGTTGAGTATTTGAATAACTGCATTCGTAGACTACGAATCAACGCGGATAGCTTTTTAGGTTCTAATGTATTTGGTATTAACTGAGATTGTCTTTCTCGCAGTTTTCGCTCTCGGTAGGCGAGCAATTTTTTTGAAAAATCTAGCCGGTTTTGTAGTAACAAAGTGTCATAATGGCTGATACCAAGCGTTCTACAAAGATCCTCCCTGAGGCACAAATTCTCCTGAAGCAGCCCATTTTTAAGCGAGTGTTCACGATCGAAGTCAAGAGCCAGGCGAGCTTTTTCCTGAGTCGAATCTTCGACTCTGAACGCAGCCAAATTAAAGCTTTTAGGCAAAACAAATCGTTGGATCAGCTCTTCAATCTCTTCAAGCCCGAAAAGCGCAGCCAAGACATCCTTTTGTTGAAAGTTTGTGTCTTTTGAACCTAATAAAGAAAACTCTTGGAGACGGTTTCGATCAATGAAACATGGAGACCAAAGAGCATTGCTCTCAAACAGAGATCCGTCAGATGCCCTAAATACTAAGTTATGCTTGGTATCTTCCCTGCGAATGTACTCTGAGAGCTTGGTGCTTCGCCGATCCGCCTCCTTCAAGGAACCGGTAACGACATACTCAATCGCCTCGCACAAGGAGGTTTTGCCACCTCCATTGGGGGCATAGAAAATATTTTTGCCCGGTGAAAACTTGATGTAGGTGCCTTTGTCATGAGATCCGAAGCTACCGAAACCTCTAAAGTTACTCACGCGCATAGCGCCAAGCGATTTGAGTCCTTGCTGTGGGACAAACTGAAACTCACCCGCACCTTCTGCAAAAGCCAGATATTTTCGCGCCCGCTTGGAGATGTTGAGCTTCAGGATATCTAGACGTTTGTTGGCCAAAACCTCTTTAATTTTTTCGCTGAGCCGGCCGCGTTCCAAGCGTTTGGTGTAAATGATCCACAAGGCCAGCAGATATCCTTCCGATCGGCCAGAGATGTGCTCCTTGGCAAAATTCTCAAGGTGTTGAGACATATTCCCTTCCTCTAGGTATGACGCGTCTAGCGAGTTGCTCCCACATCTGAAATCTATGTTCAATGGTGCTCACCTCAGCATAACGAGGTGAATGGCTCAGGGCCATCAGTACGTATTCAAGCTACCGCTTACTGCTTCACCACCGTCAGGGCTAAACAAGACAACAGCACGAGAAGCTGAAGGAAGATTTATTTCCCCAATCGCCTGGCTTCATGGTCGATAACAGTGTTACACCGCATGGACGTGTACATTTCGCCCAGTTTTTTTCGACATAAGGTGTAACTAGATTTTTCTAATAAATACAAGTAGTTAGCGTGCTCTGTTACACGAATTACACCTGTTACACGTGTTTTGAAAGGGATGCATATCAGCTCCCCACTCCCCTTTCTAGATGAAGCCTTCAGCGATATTAGCTCGCCCTTGTTGCCTGTGGAAAAATACGACTCGTCGCTTCAGAACCTCGAAGGGACCCTAAGTTTTTACGCTAGATACGGGGTCGGAAACCCGCGTGATCGTGTTAGCGGAAAAGTGCACAGCTTAGTGAACAGGTGAACCTCGTGAACTGCTGTTCACCAGTGCATTTGCCCTATCGCTTGGTAGCTCGCCGGGGCCCCTGGGCATTTCGAATGGGTACGGGGCAAAGAACCCGCCGAATCGTGTTAGCGGCTGGATTTTCTACGTTGGTTGACAGGTTGACGTGGTTGACACCACCCCCAAGGTTGACGGGGCTCAACCGTTCGCTATCAACAACACGCTAGCCCACCTTTACCGTTGCGGTAACGATTCCCTTTTCTCTTCAATATCCTTTCAATTTCAACGTTGAAATTTCAATAAGCTGATGAAACTGTCGCTACCAAGATCTCGCGGCTTTCCGACCCGTGTTGAGACAAAAGTCTCAGGGGCCCCGGCAGCTTTTGTAGGACTGAAGCGTGTTAAGTTACGGAAAGACTACGATTTTTGGAGAGGCAGAATGGAATCAGCTCGGGATAGGTACACAAAGGAAATTGTAGAGGCTGAAGACTTATGGATGCTTCCACACGTTGACAGGGATGGCTATGAATGTAGCGGGTGCAAGAAGCCCGTTTACCCGGCGTCGTATCTCAAAACTAATCTAAAGCGGCCGCACTTCAGCCTATTCCCTAAAACGGATCATGTAGAGGGTTGCGACGTAGATGGGGAACGGAAAACCGTTGCAAGCGGCCGCAAAGGCAGCGTTCGCAATGAATTGGAAACGAGCCCAGGCTTGTCCCCTTCGAGATTGATCCTTAAGGACGAACGTACTTCAGTAGACCCTACCTTGCCGAAGTCACCTGCACAGACTGGTAGCAAGAGCACCACCCGAACCAATTCGGATGATGGTACGACGAGGCCAGCCGGGCGAAGACCGTCCAACACGATCCGGCCGATTTGTCGTGCGTTCATCAATTTCCCCTACGACAGAAACATGTCATTAGACATTCCCGGGATCGAGGATAAGACGTATCTGACTGCCTTTAAAAAATTGGGGGCTGCAAACGCAGGCATCGAGCAATTTTCTCGTTCAAAAGTTTTCTATGCGGAGCTGGCCTGGGCAAAGGCTCAAGCAATAGATGATTCGTTGGTGATCCAGCTTTCTGCTGGTGAATGGAACTCCGAGCGACAGCTAGTGCGCAAATACATGCTTCGCATCTGTTGGTCCCAATGGTCCAGTTACAAACGGACGAAGGTACAGAATGAGATGGAGGTCGTGCGCGAGGAAGGTATCAAGGAGAAAAAAAGCAAATCCAAAAAACGCGCCTATGCTTTTTTCATCGGAGAGCAAGAGGAACAAGATCCGACTTATTTCAACGTCACCGATCATCGCCTCATCTGCGGCCTGGTCGCTGAACTCAGCTGGTAAGCACCGAGCTGATCGGGCATCATCAGGGCAGAAAAACTGAATTTGTATCCCTGCTTGTATCCCTAGGGGCATAACTTAGCTGCAAGCCACGGATTATATGGATGCCTACAGTCTCCCTCGGGCACCACATAACACCAACGAGAGTTACTACCGACTTTCGTAATAAAAAACCGGCCAATCGAGCCGGTTTTTTTGTACCTGGCGATCATGATACAAACCGCCCTCTTCCCCACAAAAACACCCCGCCTTCCAGGGCTTACACCTCTACATCAAGTCCCACGCGAGCCAGCAACCATTCCTGATAAACCGCATCACCATCTGCCGGCAGGCCGCTATGGGTGGTGTCGATGTTTCCCCCTTGCAGTTGCCCAACTTCCATCCGTTGCTGAAGGCTGCTCAGTGCATCCGAAGCGTCGTTGTGACTGAGGGTCTGCACTTCTGGCAGTTCGGCAGCGTTGCTTTTCTCTTCGGGCGGTGCCCAGTCCGGATCGGCGCTGTATCGGGCTTTCAGCTTTTCCACATCGCGCTCGGTCTCGCGAAAGATCTGATCGAGTTTTGCCTGGACTTCCGGTGTCGCGTTGGGGACTTCGAACCTGGCGGCTGTGGCCGTGCCGTTCGCGAGGGACTTTTTCAGTTCATTGACGTAGTGCAGTGGCGGCAGGTTGCTTCCGATCATGTTGACACTCCTTCGTAGGTCAGCGAGTGAGAGCAAGAGTCAGGCCAATCGTTTTGTCGCCCCGTTCTGTTGGGCATGGGCCGATCGTGTGGGGGCGTGGCTGGAAGCGATTTGCCGGCAGGGGCAATCCGTTGCCGTGGGCGGGCCGAAACTCGGGGTTATCCAGCCAGTGGGCCTTGTGGTTTTCTATCGGGTCAGCCACGTGAGTGCCGAGATGGAGCGAGCCACGTAGCCCTGGCTGTATCCCAACGGTAGAATCCCGCGCCAGGTACGTTTTACAGGGCACGCACGCGTTTCCTTCTGGTTCGCTTGTTCCGCTGGCCCCATTCACAAGGATTCACCTCATGGAATCGCAACTGGAAACCGTCGCCCTCTTCTCCCTGAAACTGGCGTATGAGTCGGAAGACCAGAGCCCGATCCTGCGTGACGATCTGGTGATGGGCGATTACCAGCGGGATGTGTTCGAGTTGTTGGTGCGGCGCGGGGATGTCGAGGGGATTCAGGTGAAGGTGGGTGAGTGCCTGGGGTTGGCGCTGGAGGCGGTTGGCGGTGTGGATAAGCCGTTGGGGCGGGAGTTGCAGAAGTTGGCGGCGGAGTTTGCCGATGGGCAGACGATGGAGCACTTGGGTGAGCCGCTGATTGCGCTGAAGGCTTATCTGAAAGATATCGTGTGAAGGTGGCCCATTACTGGATAACCGTTTGTTGCAATGCGTTTCCAGAGAGGCATAGTCCCGTCTGCGGGATCGCGGTTGTGCCTTGATTTCCTTGTGTTTTCTGCGATGGATGGCCGATGGGGCACCAGTTTGTTTTGACAGTTGCAGGAACGGGGTGTGCAGGATAACCTCCCACTGTCGCTGCCAATTCAGCGGCCGGGTGTGAGAGCCCGCAACAATCAAGGCGCGAAGCGCCCCAAAACCTGTCGTGGCGTTTTTTTTCGTCTGCGATAAGGCTTTATGGCGGCTGTGCGTGGGAGACCTTCGGGTCTACCGGTTGCCTTGATTGCCGGTTTCTCACCCCGCGCACGGCTGTCACCCAAGCCCGTGAGAAGGCTCGTGACAGCTCCTCCAATCAAGGATGTTGATCATGACCAAAACAAATCCGTCTGTAATTTGGCTGTTCCTTCCACGCCACGCCCAACCCCGCAATCCCCTCCCCCACCACTTCTGCATCTGCGGAGGTGTCCAATGACCGACCAACCCGAACTCACCACCATTGGCCTCACCCCGGCCATCTACTGCTCCGGTTCCGATAACCCGGTGTTCCATGTCACGCGCGGTGTTCCGCTGGTGGATGCGTTGAGCATGGCTTCTGATTTTCTGTTTCTCGCCAAGGCGCTGAGCAAGGATGCGGCTTATGCGCGGGATCTGGATTATCACGCCTGGGCGGCGCATTACCTGACGTCGATGAGCAAGGCGTTGGTGGATGATGCGGTGAAGGTGTTGGAGTGGGATCGGGGGGCAGCGGCAAAGCGGGCCGCGGCTGAAACGGAGGCTGAGGGGTAACGGCTGGCGTCAGGCTGTGGGGGCGGGTTTGGTTGCGGTGTGGGATGGCGCTGTGGGGGTGTCTGGTTTTTAGCGTTATCGTTCACGTCCATCGCGAGCAGGCTCGCTCCCACAGAAGAACACAGATAGTGCTGGGGTGGGGGCGAATCCCTGTTTGGGAGGGATTCGCGGTCGGGGTTATTGGGATCGCTGGGCTATCAGCTGTAGCAACCGATCATCCTCGCCCGCCGCACCGATGACTTGCAGCCCGACCGGCATGCCGTTGACCAGCCCTGCGGGCAGGCTGATCGCCGGTAGACCGGTGAGGTTCCAGGCGCTGGTGTAGCTGAGGACGGCGGCGCGTACGTCGATGGCCTGGTCTGTGACACGGACTTGGCGTGCATCGACGGGTGTCGCGGTGATCGGCACGCTGGGCGAGACCAGGAAGTCGTAGTGCTCGAACAGTCGGGCCATGCTCGCCTTGAGCGCGGCCTGTCTGGCTTGGGCGCGCAGGTATTGCCAGCCTCTGACTTCCGCCGACAACTCGAGGCGCTCGCGCACTTCCGGGTCGAATAGGTGCGGCGCCTGCTGCATGCGCTCGGCGTGGACGTCGTAGGCCTCGGCGCGTTGCAGCGCGAGCAAGGCTTCCTTCATGTCGGCGGCCAGGGGTTCGAGCTCGGCGGTTGGCTGCAGCGACTCGCCAAACAGTCGCTGCGCCGCCTCCTTCACCTGCCGATCCAGCGCCGGGTCAACCGGGCCGAAGCTGCCCGTGGTGATCCAGCCCACCCGCAGCGGTCGATCAGAGGTCGACTGCCTGCACGCTCGGCCCGCCAGCACTTCGAACAGCAGGCGCGCATCCTCGACGTGGTTGGCGATCGGCCCGACATGATCGAGGCTCGCCGACAGCGGGAACACCCCTTGAAGCGGTACGCTGGCAAACGACGGCTTGAAGCCGACCGCGCCGCACAACGCCGCCGGAATGCGGATCGACCCGCCCGTGTCGGTGCCCAGTGCCAATGGCACCATGCCGCTGGCCACCGCCGCCGCGCTGCCGGCGCTGGAGCCACCGGTGATGCAACGGGCGTCCCACGGGTTGCGTGCCGCGCCTTGCAGTGAGCGATCACCGGTCGGGCCGTAGGCGAATTCGTGGGTCAGGGTTTTTCCCAGCACCACGGCGCCCGCTTCGCGCAGGCGTTGCACGCACAGTGCATCGCGGCTTGGCCGGAAGCCGGCAAAATGCGCCGAGCCATAGGTGGTGATGTGGTCGAACGTGTCGATGTTGTCCTTGATCGCCACCGGGATGCCATGCAGCGGGCCCAGGTCGATGCCCTGCGCCAACAGCTCGTCGGCCTTGTGCGCCTGGGCCAGCGACACGGCGGCATCGACGTGAACGAAGGCGTTCAGGATCGGGTTCAGGCGTTCGATGCTGTCCAGGGCGGTTTGGGTCATTCGCACGCTCGTCAGGGTGCCCGCACGTAACGCCTCGGCCAGTGCGACGACTGACTGGCCATGAAAGGGTCCAACATGAACAGGCTGGGCCAGGCTCATAGAAACGTCTCCATCAAACAGCGGCAGGTTGAGGGGAAGCGGCCACCCGCCGGGCGCCCGGGCGCACCATCAGCATCGCGCTCATGCCCAGTGCCGTGGCGACCGCTGCGGCGACGAACATCGACGAGTAGCCGTAGTGCAAGGTCAGGTAGCCGGTGAGCATGGGCGCGATGAACGAGGCCGTGTTGGCGATGAAGTGCGTCATGCCGCTGTAGGCGCCGACCCGGTTGGACGGTGCGGTGTCGATCACCACGGCCCAGTAAACCGAGTTGGGCAGCGCGTTGAGGGCGTTGGCCACGGTCATCAGGGCGATCACGCCCCACACGGTCTGGGCCTGGGACACGAGGATGAAGCACAGGGTGGTCAACAACAGGCAGGTCGCGGCCAGCCAGCTGCGTGCCACCTTGAGGTTACCGGTGCGGCGCAACAACAGGTCGGAAATCTTGCCGCCCAGCAGCACGGTGAAACAGGCGCCGGTCCAGGGGATCATGCCCATGTACCAGAGGGACGACAGGTTGTAGTGGAACTGGTCCTGCAGGTATTTGGGGGTCCAGGTCAGCAGCAGGAAGGTCACGTACACAAACGAGAAGTAACCGACCGCGTTGAGCAGCAGGTCCTTGTTCCTGAAGAAATGCCATACCGGCGTCACGTCGTCGGCCGGGGCCGAGGCGTTGCCCGCCGCAGCTCGCTCCTGACGCAAATAGTCACGTTCGGCCTGGGACACTCGCGGGTTTTCGTCGGGCGTATTGGTGAAGCGCGTCATGAAAAAGATCAACAGCGCGAGGCTGACCACGCCCAGCACCACGAACATGCTGCGCCAGTCACCGGTCAGGGTTTGCAGGCCGACCGCTATCGGCGCAGTCAGCAGCGCACCCAGCGGCGTGCTGAGCAGGCCTACCGACACCACGAAACCGCGCTCCCTGGGGGTCGCCCAGTTGGCCACGCTCTTGTTGATCACCGAGTAGGCCGGGCCTTCGGCGAAGCCGAACAGCACACGGATGGTGGCGAACCCCGCCATGGCCGAGCCGCCCATGAAGGCCAGTCCGAGATCGCCGGCAAACGCGGTGCAAATCTCGAAAATCGACCAGGTGGCGCCGGCAATCAGCCAGATGCGCTTGGCGCCAAAACGGTCGGCCAGGATGCCGCCGATCAACGCGCCCAGGATGTAGCCGTAGCCGAAGTAACCCAGGACATTGCCCCAGTCGGCCTTATCGAAACCGTACTCCGGAAGAATGCTCGCCGAAGCGTAGGAAATGGCCCCGCGATCGATGTAATTGAGCAACGCCATCAGCATGATCAGGAAGAAAATCTGGTAGCGGAAAGACGGAATAGCTGCGCTTTTCATAGGTGTCTGACTCTTCAAAATGAGGGCAGAAGTCAAAAAGTCGGCCGCGTCCGGCGTATTTTTATTGTGTTACCCAAACGTTTGGGTTGGCCGAATGTAGATTCCGCAAAACGTTTAGTCAATCGTTTGGGTAAAGGATTTTTCCGGGAGGATGCAGCCCTTGGGTTAGAATCCCGGGCTGGACAACAGAAGGTTGGAAGCCCCGCACACATGCCGAATCAATCTCGCCCCGCCACGCTGAAATCCATGGCGGCCGAACTCGGGTTGCACGTTTCTACGGTATCGCGCGTGCTCAACGGCGACCCGACCGGCGTCGAGCGTGCGGCGTCGCCCGAGGTGGTGGCGCGGATTCGCGCACTGGCCGAGGCACTGGATTACCGGCCGAACACCCAGGCTTCCAACTTGAAGTTGCGCAAGAGCCAGGAAATCTGCGTGCTCATGCCACGCCTGACTGACCTGGTGATGGCAACCATTTATGACAGCATCGACAGCGCGGCCGAGCAGGCCGGCTACCTCACCTTCGTCTCCAATACCGACGACCAGCAACCCCGCCAACAAGCGCGCGCCGAACACGCCTTGCGCCGTTCGGTGGCCGGGCTGATCGTGGCGGACTCGCACCTTGGAGAAAGCCAACCGCTGCTGGACTTGCTGATGCGCAAGCACATTCCATACGTGCTGGTCAGCCGGCAGATTGCCGGTCACCTGGCGGCGGCGAGCGACGACGAACGGGGCGGTTGGTTAGCGGCGCAACACCTGCACCAGCTGGGCTATCGCGATGTGGCGATCCTGGCGGGCGAGCGCCATGCGTCCACCGGTGCTGATCGTACCCGTGGCTTCATCCGCTACTACCGCGAGCAGGGCCTGACACTGAACCCGCAGTGGACCGTCAATGGTCCTTTTGACAGCCTGACCGGGCACCAACAGGGCGAGTATCTGCTGGGGCTCAACCCTCGTCCGCAGGCGTTTTTTGCGGTCAACGACTTCCTGGCCATCGGCCTGATGGGGGCTGCCCGTGACAAGGGTTTGATGCCGGGCAAGGACATTGCCGTGGTGGGTTTCAACGACATTGCGCTGGCCAACGAACTGACCGTGCCGCTCACCAGCGTGCGCCTGCAGTTGGCGGAGATGGGCCGGCACGCCGTGGAGTTATTGCTCAAGCGCATCAAGGGCGAGCCCGCCGAGTCGATCATCCTCGCCCCGCAGTTGCAGGTGCGGGCGAGCTCCTCGCTGCGTTGCGCTGACTGAAGGCGCCTCCGTGCGCCTTGTTGAATGGTGTTACGCCGTCGCGCTGATGGCTGCGCGCTTTTCATCACTCGGTACGTCATGCAGGGAAATGCGCGAGGTTTCCGGCAGCGCCAATCCCCCCGCCAGCGCCAGCAAGGCAATCGCGATCAGATAGAAGGCCGGCGACAGGTTGCTGCCGGTGGTGGTGATCAGCCAGGTGGCGACCAATGGCGCGGTGCCGCCGAAGATCGTGTAGGCCATGTTGTAGGTGATCGCCGACGCGGTGTAGCGAGTGCGTGTCGGAAAGGTTTCCGAGAGCAGCGCGGCCGTGACCACGCCGCACAACACCGCGCCGATGGCCAGCAGCATCACGCCGACGATGGAGGCGGCGAACGAGCCGGAACTGGCCATCAGGAACGACGGATAAACGACCACGATCAGCAGAATGCAGGCCGTGGCCACGGTTTTGCGCCGGCCGACCCAGTCCGAATACAGCCCGGCCAGTGGGCAGATCATCGCCGCGAACAGCAAGGCGATCAGCGACACCAGCAGCGCGGTGGCGCGGCTCAGGCCGCCGGCGACTTGCAGGTACGTGGCGAAGTAGGTGGTGAACATGTAGAACGACAGCGCCGTGAGTGACACGAACGCGCCCAGGCAGCAGATGGCTGCACCATGGTTGCGCAGGGTTTCCTTGAGCGGGGAATGCGCGACGGCGTGTTCCTCGGTCACGGCCTGGAAGGCCGGCGTCTCGTCCAGCTTCCAGCGCAGGTAAAGGCCCACCAGCCCCAGCGGCGCGGCAATCAGGAACGGCAGGCGCCAGCCCCAACTGCCCATCGCTTCGGCCGACAGCGAGGCCTCCAGTGCATAAGCCACCACCGCCGCTGCGGCGAAGGCGGAAAACGTCGACACCGGAATGAAGCTGCCGTACCAGGCGCGCTTGTCGCTCGGCGCGTGCTCCATCAGGTAGGCACAGGCGCCCGCGTACTCGCCCCCGGCGGAAAAGCCCTGGGCGCAACGGATCAGCGACAGCAGGATCGGCGCCATGACCCCAATCGCGGCGTAGGTCGGCAGCAGGCCGATCAAGGTGGTCGCGCCGGCCATCAACAGAATCGTCATCGCCAGGGTGCGCTTGCGGCCGATCTTGTCACCCAACATGCCGAAGAACAGCCCGCCCAGGGGACGAAAGGCAAACGCCACGGCGAAGACCGCGAACGTCTTGAGCAAGGCGGCACTGGCGTCGCCACTGGGGAAAAACTGCTGCGCGATGGTCGTGGCCAGAAAGCCGTAGACCGCGAAGTCGAACCACTCGACGAAATTGCCGATCCCGGCAGCCACGATCACCCTTCTCAGCGTCTGCGGGCTGACCTGCTCTGTCGTTACGTTCGTCATGCTGAACCTCGCCAATTCGTCCATTCACGTCCGATTATCGGGGTAGCCACCGACGCGGTTGGGCTCAGATGTGTCGTCCGCGTAGTCAGTAGCGACCTGTTGCAGGTTAGACAGGCAGGATTTGGGCCATTGGAGGCTGTGGATGACACAGGATGCGGCGAGGTGTCTGGTTTGCGGCGTTATCGTTTACGGCCATCGCGAGCAGGCTCGCTCCCACAGGGGGTGGTGGTTGTCTGGTGGTTTTTTTGTTTCAAGGTTTTTGTTCGGGCAGGTCTGCACCGTGGATTTGCCTACCCTTCTGATGCTGTTTCTCACCGCTTACGCCTGTTATACATCCCTTATCGACAAGCCCGCTGGGCGTTGGGTCGGTGGGGGCACGCCTTGGGCGTCTCTCATCTAGACTCAAAGGAGAGTCGTAGACAGAACTGAACACGTCGCTTTGGTGCGTTTAAACCCAGGGCGCCGTGGCACTCTGCCTTTTATGCCCTTTGGAGGCGCGGCGAAGACCGTGTCGGGCACAACAAGATGCCCATTCAGGGTGCCCTGGCCAACGGCCTGAAAATGCCACGATACCGTGACGTGGTGTGAGTGCCGCAGCCGACACTTTCGGACAACCGACAACCATCTGGTTCGTCCGTGACCGTGAGGATTGCTGGAATGCCTGATGAGAGTTTGCACCTGTCTGTGGTCAACAGCTTGCTGGAGCGCCATGCGGGCTCTGCGGGTGCGCTGTTGCCGCTGCTGCATGATATTCAGGAGCGCATCGGCTACATCCCCGATGTCGCCGTCCCCGAGATTGCCCACGCGCTGAACCAGAGCCAGGCCGAGGTTCGCGGGGTGATCAGTTTCTACCATGACTTCCGTACCGCGCCGCCGGCCCGCCATATCCTGCGCTTGTGCCGCGCCGAGTCGTGCCAGAGCCGCGGTGCCGAGCAGTTGGCCGCGCAGTTGCGCGAGCGCCTGCAACTGGATGACCACGGCAGCAGCGCCGACGGCCACATCAGTCTGCGGCCGGTGTATTGCCTGGGTGCCTGCGCCTGTTCGCCGGCCCTGGAGCTCGATGGCCGGGTGCATGCGCGGCTCAGTGCCGAGCGTCTGGATGCCCTGCTCGATGCTTGCCGGGAGGACGCGTGATGCCAATTCTTTATCTGCCTGCCGACTCCCTGGCCCGCGCCGTGGGGGCCGATGAGGTGTCCACGGCGCTGATCACCCAGGCCACCGAACGCCACCTGCCGCTGGAGCTGCAACGCACCAGCTCCCGTGGCCTGTACTGGCTGGAGCCCTTGCTGGAAGTGGACAGCCCGCAAGGCCGTATCGGCTTTGGGCCGCTGACCGCTGCCGACGTGCCGTCGGTGCTCGATGCGCTGCAAGACCCGACGTTTCAACATCCATTGGCCCTGGGGCTGGTGGAGCAATTGCCTTATCTGAAGACGCAACAGCGCCTGCTGTTCGCCCGCGCCGGGATCACCCGGCCATTGTCGCTGGACGATTACCGCGCCCATGGCGGTTTCGAGGGCCTGGCCCGGGCCGTGGCGCTGGGCGGTGAGCAGACCGCGACGGCGGTGTTCGACTCCGGCCTGCGTGGCCGGGGTGGCGCGGCGTTTCCGGCGGGGATCAAGTGGCGCACGGTGCGCAACACCGAGGCGGCGCAGAAGTACATTGTGTGCAACGCCGACGAAGGCGACTCCGGCACCTTCGCCGACCGCATGTTGATGGAAGGCGATCCCTTCCTGCTGATCGAAGGCATGGCAATTGCCGGCCTCTGCGTGGGGGCGACCTACGGCTACATCTATGTGCGCTCGGAATACCCGGATGCCGTGGCCGTGTTGCGCCAGGCGCTGAACATCGCACGCACCGCCGGTTACCTGGGGGCCAATGTCGGCGGCAGCGGCCAGGCCTTCGACCTGGAAGTGCGGGTCGGGGCCGGTGCGTACATCTGCGGGGAAGAAACCGCGCTGCTGGATTCGCTGGAGGGCAAGCGCGGCTACGTGCGCGCCAAGCCGCCGATTCCGGCGCTCAAAGGCCTGTTCGGCCTGCCGACGCTGGTGCACAACGTGCTGACGCTGGCCTCGGTGCCGCTGATTCTGGCCAAGGGCGCGCAGTTCTATCGCGATTACGGCATGGGCCGTTCCCTGGGCACCATGCCGTTTCAACTGGCGGGCAATATTCGTCGCGGCGGCCTGGTGGAGCGGGCATTCGGCCTGACCCTGCGCGAACTGGTGGAAGACTACGGCGGCGGCACGGCCAGTGGCCGACCGCTGAAAGCGGCACAGGTCGGTGGACCGCTGGGGGCCTGGGTGCCGCCCTCGCAGTTCGACACGCCGCTGGATTACGAAGCGTTTGCCGCCATCGGCGCGATGCTCGGTCACGGCGGTGTGGTGGTGGCGGACGACAGCCTGGACATGGCGCACATGGCGCGCTTCGCCCTGCAGTTCTGCGCCGAGGAATCCTGTGGCAAGTGCACGCCATGCCGCATCGGCTCGACCCGGGGCGTGGAGGTGATCGATCGCTTGTTGGCGGCCCCGGACCAAAGCGGTCGCGATGAGCAGGCGATCATCCTCAAGGACCTGTGCGACACGATGCAATACGGTTCGCTGTGCGCCCTGGGCGGCATGGCCCCCTTCCCGGTGGTCAGCGCCCTCAAGTATTTCCCTGCCGACTTCGGTCTGCACGCCTCGGAGGCCGAGCAATGATCACTCTCTTCGACCCGAACACCGATATCGACCTGGGCACGCCGGCCCGCGACAGCCAGGTGCAAGTGACCCTGAACATCGATGGCCGCAGCATCAGCGTGCCCGAAGGCACTTCGGTGATGCGCGCCGCCGCACTGATGGGCACCACCATTCCGAAACTCTGTGCCACCGACAGCCTGGAAGCCTTCGGCTCCTGCCGCATGTGCCTGGTGGAAATCGACGGCATGCGCGGTTATCCGGCGTCCTGCACCACACCGGTCAGCGAAGGCATGACGGTGCACACCCAGACGCCAAAACTGGCGACCCTGCGCCGCAACGTCATGGAGCTGTACATCTCCGACCACCCGCTCGATTGCCTGACCTGCTCGGCCAACGGCAACTGCGAGCTGCAGACCGTGGCCGGCCAGGTCGGCCTGCGCGAGGTGCGTTACGGCTATGAAGGCGAGAACCACCTGGCCGACGTCAAGGACACCTCCAACCCGTATTTCGACTACGACCCGAGCAAGTGCATCGTCTGCAACCGCTGCGTGCGCGCCTGCGAGGAAACCCAGGGCACCTTTGCCCTGACCGTGACCGGGCGCGGTTTCGAATCGCGGATTTCGGCGGCCGGTGGCGAGAACTTCCTCGACTCCGAATGCGTGTCCTGCGGTGCCTGCGTGCAGGCCTGCCCGACCGCGACGCTGATGGAAAAAAGCGTGGTCGAGATGGGCCAGCCGGAACGCAGCGTGATCACCACCTGCGCCTATTGCGGGGTGGGCTGTTCGTTCCGCGCCGAGATGAAGGGCGACCAGCTGGTGCGCATGGTGCCGGACAAGAACGGCCAGGCCAACCACGGCCACTCCTGCGTCAAGGGACGCTTTGCCTGGGGCTACGCCACTCACCCGGATCGCATCACCAAGCCGATGATCCGCAAACACATCAGCGATCCGTGGCAGGAAGTCAGCTGGGACGAAGCGGTGACCTACGCCGCCAGCGAGTTCCGGCGCCTGCAGCAAAAATACGGCCGCGACTCCATCGGCGGCATCACTTCCAGCCGCTGCACCAACGAAGAAACCTACCTGGTACAGAAACTGGTGCGCGCAGCGTTCGGCAACAACAACGTCGACACCTGCGCGCGGGTCTGCCACTCGCCCACCGGCTATGGTTTGAAACAAACCCTGGGCGAATCGGCGGGCACCCAGAGTTTCGATTCGGTGATGCAGGCCGATGTGATTCTGGTGATGGGTGCCAACCCGAGCGACGCGCACCCGGTGTTTGGCTCGCAGCTCAAGCGTCGCCTGCGTGAAGGCGCGCGCCTGATCGTCATCGACCCACGGCGCATCGACCTGGTGGATTCGGTGCACGCCCGCGCCGAACTGCACCTGGCGCTGCGTCCGGGCACCAACGTCGCCATGCTCAACGCCCTGGCCCACACCATCATCACCGAAGGCCTGCAGGATCAGGCGTTCATCGACGCCCGTTGCGAGGGCAGCGATTTCGCCCGCTGGAGCGAGTTCGTCAGCCGCGCGGAAAACTCGCCGGAAGTGCTGGGGCCGATCTGCGGCGTGGCGGCGGCCGACATCCGCGCGGCGGCCCGGCTGTACGCCACCGGCGGCAACGCGGCGATCTATTATGGCCTGGGCGTGACCGAGCACAGCCAGGGCAGCACCTCGGTGATGGGCATCGCCAACCTGGCCATGGCCACCGGCAACATCGGCCGCGAAGGCGTGGGCGTGAACCCGCTGCGCGGGCAGAACAACGTGCAGGGCTCCTGTGACATGGGCTCCTTTCCCCACGAGTTGCCCGGCTACCGGCACATTTCCAATGTGGAGGTGCGCACGCAATTCGAACAGGCGTGGAACGTCACGCTGCAACCCGATCCGGGCCTGCGTATTCCCAACATGTTCGAGTCGGCGCTGGCCGGCCATTTCAAAGGTCTGTACTGCCAGGGCGAAGACATCGCCCAGAGCGACCCGAACACCCAGCACGTCACGGCGGCCCTGTCGGCCATGGAGTGCGTGGTGGTGCAGGACATTTTCCTCAACGAAACCGCCAAGTTCGCCCATGTGTTCTTGCCGGGCAGTTCGTTCCTGGAAAAGGACGGCACCTTCACCAACGCCGAGCGACGTATCTCGCGGGTGCGCAAGGTGATGGAACCGCTGGGCGGCAAGGCCGACTGGGAAGGCACCGTGGCCCTGGCGCACGCCCTGGGTTACCCGATGAACTACCGGCACCCGTCAGAAATCATGGATGAAATCGCCAGCCTGACGCCGACCTTCACCAACGTCAGCTACGCCGAACTGGACCGCCACGGCAGCCTGCAATGGCCGTGCAACGCGGCGGCACCGGACGGCACGCCGACCATGCACATCGAGCAGTTCGTGCGCGGCAAGGGGCGTTTCATGCTCACCGGGTATGTGGCGACCGAAGAGAAGGTCAACAACCGCTATCCCCTGCTGCTGACCACCGGGCGCATCCTCAGCCAGTACAACGTCGGCGCGCAGACCCGGCGCACCGAGAACGTCGCCTGGCATGACGAAGACCGCCTGGAAATCCACCCGACCGACGCCGAGAGCCGTGGCATCAACGAAGGCGACTGGGTGGGCATCGGCAGCCGCGCCGGGCAGACCGTGTTGCGCGCACGGGTAACCGAACGCGTGGCCCCGGGCGTGGTGTACACCACCTTCCACTTCCCTGAGTCGGGTGCCAACGTCATCACCACCGACAACTCGGACTGGGCGACCAACTGTCCTGAGTACAAGGTCACGGCCGTGGAAGTCAGCCGCGTCTACCACCCTTCCGAGTGGCAAAAACGCTACCAGGCCTTCAGCGATGAGCAGGACCGTTTGCTCAAGGAACGCCGTCAGGCTCGGGGCGATAAAGCGGAGGTGCGCCGATGAGCACGGCCAACCTGATCAAGATGGCGAACCAGATCGCCCTGTATTTCGCCAACGAACCGGACCAGCAGCAAGCCGTGCTCAGCGTGCGCAACCACCTGCAGATGTTCTGGACGCCGGGCATGCGCATGGAGCTGCTGGCCTGGCAGACGGAGCATCAGGGGGCGGATTTGCATCCGTTGGTGCAGACAGCGGTGAGCGAGGCGGGCTGGAAGGCCTGAACACCTGTGGGAGCGAGCTTGCTCGCGATGGCGTCACCGATAACGCGGGCAGTCCCAATGCCCGCGTTGCCCGGACACTCAGCGCGAGCAGGCACGCTCCCACATGAGACACCCGCTCCCACGGGCGGGGTTATTCGATTTCGATCGGCCCCTTGGTGCCGGCATCGCTGTCGGTCCAGTAATCCTCCCCCACCAGGCGTCGGTCGCCTTGAAGAGTGAAGGTGAGCTTGCCTTGCTTGAATTGCAGCGCGCCATCGGTGCGTTTGGCATTGACCCGCTGGCCGTTGACCCAGACCTGCTCCTTGGCATCGATACGAATGGTGGCCACGGTTGCGCCGGCCGTGCTCTTGGCGACCCATTGCCCGGCGTAGGGCGTCTGGGTGTTGGCGCTGCCCGTTGCGGGGTTGCTGAACCCGGCCTTGGCGTTCTCGGCTTTGGACTTGTGGATATCGCAGCCCTCGAGCTCACTCACCTGGGTGCAACCCGACTGCTCCAGTTGTTTGCGGTACTTGTCGTTGATGGCGTAGGCCGGTGATTGCGCCAGCAGCAAGATGGCCAGGGCCGACAGGATGGTTTTGTTCACACACGCTCTCCTCTGATCAACACGTTGCCCGGATGCTTCACTGTAGTTCGAAACCTGCGCTCGGGTGCACCGGTAACACCACCCGCGCTGACAACCCGCCCGCTGACCGATTGCGCAATGTCAGTTCCCCTCCATGCTCCAGCACAATCGCCCGTGCCGCCGACAACCCCAAACCGACGCCGCCGGTGCTTTTGTTACGCGAGCCTTCCACGCGAAAGAACGGGACGAACACCTGCTCCAGACTGTCCTGCGCAATGCCCGGGCCGCGATCCAGCACGTCGATCCGCACCTGCTCACTTGCGGCCAGCCACTCGATCTTCGGTTCACTGCCGTACTTGATGGCGTTATCCAGCAGGTTGGTCATCACCCGCTTAAGCCCCAGCGGCCGGCCGAAGTACACCAGCCGTTGCGGGCCATTGAAGTCAATCTCCACCCCCTGATCGCGATAGTCATCCAGCAAGGTGTGCAGCAGCTCCGCCAGGTCGAACTGGGTCGCCGGTTCCAGTCGCGCATCATCGCGGAAAAACTCCAGCGCCGAATTGATCATGGCCTGCATTTCATCCACATCACGAAACAGCCGTCGCTGCTGCTCGGCGTCTTCGATGAATTCGCCGCGCAAGCGCATGCGTGTCAGGGGGGCGCGCAGGTCGTGGGAGATGGCGGCGAGCATTTGCGTGCGGTCGCGGATGAAGTGTTGCAACTGGGCCTGCATCGCGTTGAACGCGAGAATCGCCTGGCGGATTTCCTGGGGACCGAGGGGTTCGATGGGCGGGGCGCGAAAGTCCGCGCCGAAACGGCGGGCGCCTTCGGTGAAGTGTTGCAACGGGGTGGCGAGGCGCCGGGTGGCGATCAGGGCGACAAGCGCCGTGGAAATCAGTACCAGCAGGACCACGATCAGGTAGCGCGGCGTCTCGTCGAGGCCCCAACTGCGAGTGGGCGGCGAGAACATCAGCCACGAGGCGTCGGACAACTCGATCAACAGCATGTAGCGGGCGTCCGGCGAGGGCTCGGGCCAGTCGCTGGGCTCATAGGCCTCGACGTGCCGCCCCGCCGACTTGAGCAGAGGTTGCAGGATGTTCGAGCCTTCCTCGGATATCGGGTCATCCACCGGGGGCACCTTGATCGTCTGTCGGTCGGGGTGCCAGGTGACGATGAAACCGTCTTCGCTGGCGGCGCTGGCCAACTTGCCCCGTTGCACGGCCGGGGCGGCATCGATCACGCGGGTGACGGCGGCCGCTTTTTCCAGCAGTCCGGTCTCGGTCAATGGCGGGCGCGCCCAGACCCCGGCCAACTGGATAAACAGGCCGTTGAGCGCCAGTGAAATCAACATGGCCAGTATGATGGTCAAGGCGATCCAGCGCGCCACGGTGTCCCGGCGAATCCGCTTCAGCCCGTTCATCGCCGTGTCACGCTGGGGGTGAACAGGTAACCGCCGTTGCGCACGGTACGAATCATCGCCGGGCGTTTGGTGTCGGACTCCAGCTTGCGCCGCAGGCGGCTGACTTGCACGTCGATGCTGCGATCGAAGGCGTCGTGACGCTGCCCGCGCGCCAGGTCCAGCAATTGCTCCCGGGTGAGGATGCGCTGCGGGTGTTCGACGAACACCAGCAGCAAGTCGAACTCGCCGGCCGAGAGCGGGATCATCACGTTGTCCGGCGAGCGCAGTTCACGGCGCGTGACGTCCAGGTGCCAGTCGGCGAAATCGATCAGCGGCCGTGGCCGTTCCTGGGCCAGCGGGCGGCGCTCGTCCACCCGGCGCAGCACCGCACGCACCCGGGCCAACAGTTCGCGGGCATCGAAGGGCTTGGTCAGGTAATCGTCGGCGCCCAGTTCCAGCCCGACCACGCGGTCGCTGAGTTCACCCATGGCGGTGAGCATGATCACCGGGAGGGCGTACCGCATGCGCAACTGCTGGCACAGGATCAGCCCGCTGTCGCCGGGCAACATCACATCAAGAATGATCAGGTCCGGCGTCTGGCGTTCGATGGCCGCCCACAGCGACGCGCCGTCACTGGCGACTTCAACGCCGTAGCCGTGCTGGACGAAGAATTTTTTCAGCAGATCGAGGACTTCGACATCGTCGTCGACGATTAACAGGCTGTTCACCAAGGCTCACTTCAAGGGCGCGAAAGGAGCCGTCATCTAAAACCATTCACGGCGGCGCGTCATATATTTCAATCGTGCAACAAAACGTCAGCGGCGCAATAAACCGGACATCTTTGCGCAAGGCATGGGGCTCAGGATCACGGCGAATTCCTTCCGAGACCTGCGTTCATGTTGCCTTCAAAATGTGCTCCGTGGCTGACCCGCACCACTTCGATTGCCCTGCTGACCGCCGGGCTGGCAGGTTGCAGCAGCCAGTCGCCGTCCACCGCCGACGTCAGTTGCGCCGACATCGCCTATTCCGTGTACGACCCGGCAGAACCGGTCAACCGTGGCCTCTTCGCGTTCAACCGGGTGGTGGATGACTACGCCCTGGCGCCGGTCGCCCGTGGCTATCGGTACACGCCGGATTTTTTCCAGACCGGTGTGCATAACTTCGTCGCCAACTTCGGCGAGCCCAAGGTATTCATCAATGACCTGTTGCAAGGCAACCCGCGGCGCTCGGTCAACACCCTGGGGCGTTTCGTGCTCAACACCACCGTTGGCGTGCTGGGCTTGATCGACGTCTCCGGCAAGCTGGGCATCGCCCGCCACGACGCCGACTTCGGCCAGACCTTCGGCGTATGGGGCATCGGCAATGGCCCGATTGTCGAATTGCCGCTGTTCGGCACCTCCAACAGCCGGGATGCCGCCGGCCGGGTGCTGAACTTTGTGGTGAGTCCGTTCGGCAACAACAGCGACACCGTGGACACCCTGTCCACCGTCGACACGGTCGGCGGCATCGTCGATGGTCGCGCCGAGGCCCTGCCACTGACCGACAGCCTGAAAAAACTGCCGGACTACTACAGCGCCTTGCGCAACGTGGTCGCCGAGCACCGAGCGGCGTACGTGCTGGAAGGCAGGCAAGGCTCGCCCGACCAGACCCCACCTCACTGCACAGGAGCACCGAACGATGGGTTCTGAAACCGGCAACAGCCTGATTCTGCAGCAGCGGGTGACCTGGCGTGATCCAGCCACGTTGCAATGCCGCGAAATCACCCTGCGCTTGTCGCCGGATTGCCGGCAACTGGTGCTCAGCCGCTATACCGAGCATTACGGCCCGGCGCTGGTGCGCTGGATCGAGCGTAGCCATACGGTGTCGGTGAGCGATCTGTTTCGCTGGCTGGTGGCCCATGGCGAGGTCGAGGTGGCGAAAACACCCGGTTCGTGACAGCGACCGATGTCTTCAAGCCCGTTACGTTTCATTGACATCGGCTGCGTTATCATCCTGCGTTTCTGTGTACGAAGAACCCGGATGTCGATGCCTTTGCCAACCCTCGCCGCTGATCAACCCCTGCCTCCCGTCCTGGCCGGCCCGCTGTTGCGGCGGCTGGAGCCTTCACGGCTGGTGATGTGGCTGGTGGCAAGCCGGGCATTGGCGCTGACGCTGCGTCTGCAACACCGTGACGATGTTCGCCTGGATGCCGAACAGTGCACCGTCATACCGGTCGGCGCTCACGCGTTCGTCCACTTGATCGACGTGCCGCTGGACACGCCACTGCCGTGCGACACGCTGATTGAGTATGACCTGCTGATCGACGACGTGAGCGGCATGGCCGAATGGGCGCCGCACCTGCTGTACGCTGGAGCGGGCCGCCCGAATTTCGTCCTGCGCTCGCGGATCGACCAGTTGCTGCACGGCTCATGCCGCAAACCGCACTACCCGGCGGTGGACGGCTTGCTCTGCGTCGATCAGTTGCTGGCGTCCGAGCACGCCGCGACGGAGCGCCCGGCGCTGTTGATGATGAGCGGCGACCAGGTGTATGCCGACGATGTCGCGGGGCCGATGCTGCGGGCGATCCATGCGTTGATCGAGCGCTTGGGGCTGTTCGGCGAACACCTCGAAGGCGCGGTGGTGAGCGACAGCGCCAAGCTCTACGAGCACCCGGCCAGTTACTACCACCGTGCGGATTTGTTACCGGCCCTGCAAAGCAACGAAACCCTGCGCGAGCGATTTTTCGGTGGCGCGCGCAAGCCGATTTTCACCAGCAGCAGTGCCGACAACCACCTGGTGACGTTTGCCGAAGTCATGGCCATGTACCTGCTGGTGTGGTCGCCGACGCCCTGGACGCTGATCGCGCCCAAACCGCCGAAGCTGATTCCCGAACGCCGTGAACGTTATGCCCTGGAGCAGACGCGCATCGATGCCTTCAAGGCCGGTCTGGGTGGCGTCGCGCGGGCTTTTGCGCATCTGCCGTGCCTGATGATTTTCGACGATCACGACATTACCGATGACTGGAACCTTTCCGCGCAATGGGAGGAAACGGCCTACGGCCACCCGTTCTCCAAGCGCATCATCGGCAACGCGTTGATCGCCTACCTGCTGTGTCAGGGCTGGGGTAACAACCCGGATGCCTTCGGCGCCCTGCTGCAAAGGGCCGGCGGTGTCATCGCCACCGGGCAGGACGGCTACCTCGACAGCCCGGTGCAAGATGCGTTGATCGACGAGCTGCTGAAGTTCCAGCACTGGCATTACGTGCTGCCCACCACCCCGGCGATGGTGGTGCTCGACACCCGCACCCGGCGCTGGCGCAGCGAAATGAACCTCAAGCAACCCTCCGGCCTGCTGGACTGGGAAGCCCTCTGCGAGCTGCAACAGGAACTGCTCGATCATCCGTCGGCGATCATCGTTTCGCCGGCCCCGGTGTTCGGCGTGAAGCTGATCGAGACCGTGCAGCGGGTGTTCAGCTGGTTCGGTCACCCGCTGCTGGTGGACGCCGAAAACTGGATGGCCCATCGCGGCGCAGCGCAGGTGATCCTGAACATTTTCCGACACTCGCGCACACCGGGTAATTACGTGGTGCTGTCAGGCGACGTGCATTATTCCTTCGTCTACGAGGTCTTGATCCGCCACCGCAAGGCCGGTCCGAGGATCTGGCAGATCACCAGCAGCGGCATCAAGAACGAATTTCCACCGAGCCTGCTGGAATGGTTCGACCGCCTCAACCGCTGGCTTTACTCGCCGCGCTCACCCCTGAACTGGCTGACCAAACGCCGGCTGATGCGCATCGTGCCGCATGTACCGGAGCACGCGGAAATGGGCGAGCGGTTGTGGAATTCGGCGGGCATCGGCCAGGTGTTCTTCAACGAACAGGGCCAGCCTCAGGATATCTTCCAGCTCAACGCCGATGGCTCGCCGAAAACCCGGATGGTCGCGCCCCAGCCGCAGGACTGAAGCCCCGCCCCCAATCCTCTGCCTACAACCCTGTGGGAGCGAGCCTGCTCGCGAAAAACACCCAGGCGCGCAGGTATTCAGGCAGCCCGTGTAGTCCTTATCGACCATCGCGAGCAAGCCCGTTCCTGCGGGCGACCTCACTCTGAGACCAGGACTACATCAGTCACAGAAACGTCTCGAAGCGGCTTCAGCGATACTTCAGTACAAACGCAGATACGTCGTCTGCGTAGCAACCACTGGTAGGTATCGCCTTGTCAACCTGTACACGTTTCTGTACGGTCATCGCATTGAGCGAGGACCACAACATGCAAACCATCAACTACACCACCGCACGCGCGCACCTTGCCGAAACCATGGACAGGGTCAACGAGGATCGTGCTCCCTTGTTGGTCACACGCCAGAAAGGCGAGCCGGTGGTGATGATGTCCCTGGCGGAGTACAACGCTCTCGAAGAGACTGCTTACCTGCTGCGATCTCCAGCCAATGCTGAACGCCTGATCAAATCGATTGGTAGCCTGCGCGCAGGGAAAACCAAAACCCGGCAACTTATCGAAGAATGAAGATCGAATTCACTCCCGAAGGTTGGGAAGACTATTTGTGGTTCCAACAAAACGACAGGGCCGGGCTCAAGCGAATCAACCTGCTGATCAAATCCATTCAGCGCGAACCCTTCGATGGCCTGGGAAAACCAGAGCCGCTCAAACACAATTTCAGCGGCTTCTGGTCGCGCCGGATTACGGCCGAGCACAGGTTGGTCTACGCCATTGAGGAAGGTGAAATCTGCATTGTCATGTGCAGATATCATTATTGAACCTCAAGCCTCCCGCACCACCCGCCCCACCCCTCTGACAATCATCTCCACTTCACGCTCGTCGAGGGTCAATGGCGGCAGCAGGCGGATGGTCTTGCCGCGGGTCACGTTGATCAGCAAGCCGTGATCGCGGGCGGCGATCAGGGCCAGGTCGCGGATCGCTTGCTTGAGTTCGATACCGATCATCAGGCCCTGGCCGCGAATGGCCAGGACGTTGGGGTCGCCGGCCAGTTCGATGCGCAATTTCTCCAACAGGCGTTCGCCCTGCACCCTCGCGTTCTCCCGCAGCCCTTGTTCCTCGATAATGTCCAGCACGGTGCAACCGACGCGGCAGGCCAGTGGATTGCCGCCGAACGTGCTGCCGTGGCTGCCGGGGGTGAACAGCTCGGCAGCCCGGCCCCGGGCCAGGCAGGCGCCGATGGGGATGCCATTGCCGAGGCCTTTGGCCAGGGTCATCACGTCCGGCACGATGCCTTCATGCTGAAAGGCGAACCACTGCCCGGTGCGACCGATACCGGTCTGGATTTCGTCGAGCATCAGCAGCCAGCCATGCCGGTTGCACAGCTCGCGCAAGGCCTTGAGGTAACCCGGCGGTGCCGGTTGCACGCCGCTTTCGCCCTGGATCGGTTCCATCAGGATCGCCGCGATGCTCGGGCCGTGGGCCTGTTGCACGCGGTCCAGCGCCTTGAGGTCGCCGAAAGGCACTTTGACGAAATCCCCCGGCAGCTTGTTGTAGCCCAGGCGCACCGCCGGGCCATCGCTGGCGGACAAGGTGCCGAGGGTGCGGCCATGGAAGGCGTTTTCCATGACCACCACCAGCGGCTGTTCAATGCCCTTGTGCCAGCCATGCAGGCGCGCCAGCTTCAACGCGGTTTCGTTGGCTTCGGCACCGGAGTTGTTGAAGAACACCCGCTCCATGTCCGCCAACCGGGTCAGTTTCTGCGCCAGTTGCTGTTGCCAGTCGATGCTGTAGAGGTTGGAGGTGTGCAGCAGCAGGCCTGCCTGTTCGCTGATGGCGGAGACGATCCGGGGGTGGGAATGGCCGACGTTGGTCACCGCCACCCCCGCCACCGCGTCCAGGTATTCTCGTCCCGCCTGATCCCACAGACGCGTGCCCAGCCCTCGGCTGAAGCTCAAGGCCAGTGGTTGGTAAGTGCTCATCAGGCAGGCGGCGGTCATGACATCAGACTCCAGCGGGGTGGGTGTTTTTCGCAGTATGGTTAGCCACCTGAACTGGATAAACTGCGCAAAACTTCAATCATTTTAAAGTCAGGCTTGATAATGGATCTGTTCCAGGCAATGACCGTTTACGTCAAGGTGGTGGAAACCGGCAGCTTGACCGCCGCCGCGCTGCACTGCGAGATCTCCACCACCATGGTCGGCAATCACTTGCGGGCGCTGGAGCAACGCCTGGGCGTACGCTTGCTCAACCGTACGACGCGGCGCCAGCGCCTGACGGAATTCGGTACCGCGTACTACCAGCGTTGCCTGGAAGTGCTGGGCATGGTGGCCGAGTCCGAGCGTCTGGCCGAGCAGGCGCTGGATGAGCCCAGCGGCACCCTGCGGATCACCGCACCGCTGACGTTCGGCACGGAAAAACTGGCGCCGGCCCTGAGCGAGTTCGCCCTGCTGTGCCCACGGGTCAAACTCGACGTGGTGCTGACCAACCGCCGCCCGGACCTGCTGGAAAACGGCTTCGACGTGGCATTCCGCCTGGGCCACATGGAACAGACCAACCTGATCGCCCGCCCGCTCGTGGACTACCCGCTGACCATGTGCGCCTCACCGGGCTATCTGGCGCGGCGCGGCACCCCGCAATCCTCGGATGACCTGCAACACCACGATTGCCTGTCATTCGCCTACCCGGCCGGCGACGACTGGCACTCGGTGGAAAAGCAATGGCGCCTGAGCGGGCCCGACGGCGAGGCTGCCGTGGCGGTCAACGGGCCGATGTTGATCAACAGTTCCGCCGGGTTGCACCAGGCGGCGCGGACCGGGATGGGCATCGTGGTGCTGCCCGACGCGCTGGTGGAACAGGACCTCGAGGACGGCAGACTGGTGGCCCTGCTCCCGGATTTCCTGCCGCCGAGCCGGCCGATGAGCCTGATGTACGCGCAAGATCGCTACCGTTTGCCGAAACTGCGCAGCTTCGTCGATTTCGCCATCGGGATGTGGGGCAAGCACTAGGCGCCGTCACACACCATCGACTAATCTGCTCGGCACGCGGATCACTTTCGTCAGGGAGATCGTTGATGGATGGTGCATCGGAAATTGAAACGCTGAAGATCAATCTGTCTGATTTGAACGAAGACATGCTGCACACCATCATGCAGTTGGTGAGCGATGGCATCTGGGACTGGAACGCCAATACCGGATTCGTTTACCGCAACCCCGGCTGGTACGAAATGCTGGGCTACACACCCCATTCCCTGGAAAACACGGTGTTGACCTGGGAAAGCGTGATGCATCCCGACGATTATTCGCGAGTCATGGCGCTGTTCGATGCCTACCTGGAACAACGCTCGGCCGGTTATCAGGCCGAGTATCGCTGCCGCACGAAGGATGGCCGTTACATCTGGATCGAAGACCGGGGCTACGTGATTGCCCGCAATGCCGATGGCTCGGTGGCGCGCATGGTCGGTGCGCACCGCAGCATCGAGGACAAGAAACGCCTGGTCGAAGCCCTTGAACGAAGGAACGAATCCCTTGAGGCCCTCGTTGAAGCGCGCACTCAGGAACTGTCGCGGGTGAACCGGCAGTTGCAGGCGCAGCTCGAGGAAAACCGCAAGCTGGCGCAAACCGACGAACTGACCGCCACCGCCAACCGCCATCGCTTGAGTACGGCACTGCCCCAGGAATGTGATCGCGCCCAACGCTTTCGTCAGCCGCTGTCACTGATTGCCATGGACATCGACGACTTCAAGAACATCAACGACCACTACGGCCACGCGCTCGGCGATGCGGCACTGGTGCGGGTGGTGGAAAGGGTCAGGCAGTGCGTGCGCGAAGGCGACCTGCTGGTGCGCTGGGGCGGTGACGAGTTCATCATGATCCTGCCCAACACGCCCCTGGCCGAGGCCAGGGCCCTCGCCGAAACCATTCGCCACAATCTCGCCGACCTGCCCCCCGTGGGCGATTTTCAACTGACCCTCAGCTTTGGCGTGGTCCAGCGCTTCGACGAAGAACAGCAGACCGGCTTGCTGGCCAGGGCCGACCAGGCGTTGTACCGCTCGAAAGTGGCGGGCAAGGATGTGATTTCCGGCTGAGCCCTGGCCTAGCGTCCCGCCTTCACCAGCACCGGTTTTTCCTGATAGCGCTGCGGATACAGCTGCTTCAACTGCGCCACTTTCGGTAGATCGTTGATCACGATGTACGGATAGGTCGGGTGCTCGGTCAGGAAGTCCTGATGCTCCTCTTCCGCCGGGTAGAAACCGTTGTAGCTTTCCAGCCGGGTCACGATCGGCTGGTCGAAGGCCTTGGCCGCGCCCAGTTGCGCGATGTAGGCCTGGGCGACCCGCTGCTGCTCGCTGTTTTGCACAAAGATCGCCGAGCGATACTGGGTGCCGTGGTCAGGCCCCTGGCGGTTGAGTTCGGTCGGGTTGTGCGCCACGGAAAAGTAGATCTGCAGCAGGGTTCCATAGCTGACTTGAGCGGGGTCGAAGGTGACCTCGACCGATTCCGCATGACCGGTATCGCCCTCGCTGACCCGCTCATACTGCGCGGTGTCAGCCGCACCGCCCGCATAGCCGGACACGGCGTTCTTCACGCCTTTGACATGCTGGAACACCCCTTGCACACCCCAGAAGCAGCCACCGGCGAAGACCGCCGTTTCGCTGTGGGCCTGGGTGTTTTCATCAAGGGTGGGCGGCGGCAGGAGTACCGCGTCTTCGGCGCCGCCCAGGGAAAACGCCGAGCATTGGCCGACGAGGCCGGCGGCAGCCAGTACCAACAAGGTACGACGCCAGGTGAACAGGGATTTCATGAGGCTGACTCCGAGTGAAAAGTGCGGGTTAAACCGCGTGTGGCTTGAAGGTCATGGCCAGGCCGTTCATGCAGTAACGCAGGCCGGTGGGTTTGGGGCCGTCATCGAAGACATGCCCCAGGTGACCGCCGCAGCGCCGGCAATGAACGGCCTCGCGCAGCATGCCGAAGGTGCGGTCCTGACGGGTGGCGACCGCCTTGTCCAGCGGCGCCCAGAAACTCGGCCAACCGGTGTGGCTGTCGAACTTGGTCTGTGATGAAAACAGCGGCAGGTCGCAACCCGCGCAGGCAAAGGTGCCATCACGGTGCTCGTTGTTCAGCGGGCTGCTGTAGGCCCGTTCGGTGCCTTCCTCGCGCAGGATTTCGTATTGCTCGGCACTGAGCAGGGAACGCCACTCGCTGTCGCTGTGGGTCACCTCGAACACCTCCTCGGCATTGGCCGTGCCGAGCAGTGCCGAGCTGGCGGCAAATTTTGGCAATACACCGACCACCAGGGCTGCAGCCCCCAGCCCACCGCCCGCGAGAAGAAATTGTCGCCGTGAAAACATGGCCGTCTCCCACTATCCAAAGTGCCTTTCGTGGAACACAGCCTAGGCTTGGGTTGATCGCCAAATCCTCACGGCAAGTTAAACAATTCGTGATAACTCTGGCGTTGGAAAACCCGCACAATGTGCTCATTGCGTCGAAGGATTGAACTGGATGGAACAGACCAAACGCGTCCTCGTGGTCGAGGACGACCTGCATATCGCCGACCTCATCTGCCTGCATCTGCGCGATGAGCAGTTCGAGGTGGTGCACTGCGCCGATGGCGACGAAGGCATGCGACGGTTGCAGCAGGGCAGCTGGGATGCGTTGATTCTCGACCTGATGCTGCCCGGCGTCGACGGCCTGGAAATCTGCCGGCGCGCCCGCGCCATGGCCCGCTATACGCCGATCATCATTACCAGCGCGCGCTCCAGCGAAATGCACCGGATTCTCGGGCTCGAGCTCGGCGCCGACGATTACCTGGCCAAGCCCTTTTCCATGCTCGAGCTGGTGGCCCGGGTCAAGGCCCTGCTGCGCCGGGTCGACGCCATGGCGCGCAACCTGAAGATGGACGCCGGCAGCCTGCTTCTGGACGGGCTGGCCATCGACCCGATCACCCGCGAGGTGTCCCTCGACGGCCGGCGCCTGGACCTCACGCCACGGGAATTCGACCTGCTGTTTTTCTTCGCCCGCCAGCCCGGCAAGGTGTTCTCGCGCATGGACCTGCTCAATGCCGTATGGGGTTACAGCCATGAGGGCTACGAGCACACGGTCAATACCCACATCAATCGCCTGCGGGCCAAGATCGAGGCCGATCCCGCAGAGCCGGTGCGTATCCTCACGGTCTGGGGCCGCGGCTACAAGTTCGCGGCACGGGAGGAGCAGCCATGAGGCTGACCCTGACGCAACGGCTGTCGCTGGTGTTCGCCGTGCTGTTGCTGGTGTGCTGCGGCACGTCGGCCTGGATGCAGGTGCGCTCCAACCAGATGCACGAGCAAGAGGTGGTGCAAGGGTTGTCGCGAGACCTGGCCCAGCACATCGCCCGTGACACCGTGCTGATGGACACCCAGGGCCTCATGCCCAATGCCGTGCGCGACCTGTTCAGCAAGCTGATGCTGGTCAATCCCAGTGTCGAGGTGTATCTGCTCGACATCGGGGGCAGGATTGTCGGCAGTGCAGCGCCCGAAGGGCGGATTCACCGGGATCGGGTCGACCTGGCGCCGATCCAGCGCCTGCTCAGGGGCGACGCCCTGCCGATCCTCGGCGACGACCCGCGCAGCGCCGAGGCCCGCAAGGTGTTCAGTGCGGCGCCGCTCAAGGTCGACGGCCAACCCGCCGGTTACCTGTACGTGGTGCTGCTGGGCGAGGACCACGATCGCCTCGCCGAACGGGGCGCCACCAGTGCGGCGCTCAATACCGCCTTGCTGTCCATCGGTCTGGTCGCCCTGCTCTGCCTGATCGCCGGTCTCACCGCGTTTGCGCTGATCACCCGGCCCTTGCGGCGCCTGACCGACACCGTCAGCCAGTTCGACATCGATGGCGTACCGGTTCCTGCACCGGCGGCCGCACCCTCGGAAAAGATTGCCAGCCATGACGAAATCGCCATCCTCGATGCGACCTTCCGGCAGATGCAGGCGCGGCTCAGCGAGCAATGGCGTTCGCTGACCCGCCAGGATCAGGAGCGCCGCGAACTGGTGGCGAACATTTCCCACGACCTGCGCACGCCCCTGGCCTCGCTGCATGGCTACCTGGAAACCCTGTCGCTCAAGGACGCGACCTTGTCCCCCGCCGACCGGCGCCGTTACCTGGGCATCGCCCTGGATCAGAGCCGCAAGGTGGGTGGCCTGGCGCAGTCGTTGCTGGAACTGGTGCGGCTGGAACATGGTTTTGTGCAACCGGTGCTCGAACGCTTCTCCCTGACCGACCTGGTGCAGGACATTTTCCAGAAGTTCGAACTCACCGCCGAGGCGCGCCAGGTCGAACTCAAGGCCAGCTTCGCCCCCAACGTGGCGGCGGCCTGCGCCGACCTGGGGCTGATCGAGCGGGTGCTGACCAACCTGTTCGACAACGCCTTGCGCCACACGCCGCAAGGAGGGGAGATCGAACTCAGCCTGCGGCCCCAGGGGTCCTTCATTGAAGTGACTGTCAGCGATACCGGGCCGGGGATCGCTGCGGAACTGCGCGAAGGCCTGTTCCTGCGCCCGTTCAACATCGGCGGCGCACGCCGTGATGGCGGGTTGGGGTTGCGCATCGTCCATCGAATCCTGCAATTGCACGGGCGCGATATCCAACTGGTCGACGTGCCTGGGCGCGGCGCAACCTTTCGCTTCACATTGCCGGTGGATCAACAGACCGCCGAACACTGGGCCGTGCGCTCGATGAACCTGAACTCGCCACAAATCTGAAGCCGCCGCGATTCTGTGGTTATCGTTGACCCTCTTCGCGAGCGGGCTCGCTCCCACCAGGTCCGGTGCTATTTCTGTGGGAGCGGGCTCCGGTCTCACCGTATTGGTAACCCCACAGGTCCGATGTGGCTATCTCGGCCGGTCTTTTCGTGACAACCCCGCCTCGGTCCAATAGATTAGTCGGCCGGAAAAAGCCCTGGCGCTTTCTCGCTTCTATTCAAGCTGAACAACGTAGTGAAATTTCAATGTCCGATTCCAATACCGCTGAATCCGTAGTCACCCTGTCGTCCAAAGCGGAATACGAAAACTCCATCAATCTTTCACAGCATGTGCCCCAGGCCAAAACCATCAGCGAGATGGTCCTGGACGCTTTCCAGTCCACCCGGGAAAGTGACCAGATCCGCGAGCTGCGTGCCGCGATTCGCCAGGCGCATGACCGCTTCGATGACGATACCGCCTACGAGCTGATGGGCCAGCTCAAGCAGCTCAAGGACGCCGAAGCCGCCGACATCGCGGCCCTCGAGGACCTGAGCAGCAAATTCCCGATCAGCCGCATTCTGTCCAGCTTCAAGGACGATCCGGCGTTCCAGGAGATCGTCTATGGGCTGGCGCTGAAAGTGCTGAACCAGACGCATCAGGCCATCAGCAACCCCAGCGGTGGCAAGAGCAAGGCGTCCCGCGTGAAGAAAGAAGCCGAAGTGTTCACCATCAGCAAGGACGGCGTCAGCGTCACCCTGCCATTGCGCACCCCGCGTTCGCGCCTGAGCGTTGACCGTGAAGCGCTGGAGTTCCTCGGTTTCGCCTTCGTCGGCGAGGGCGATGAAGCAGAGCTGGAGAATGAGACGTTCCTCGACAATGCCGGCACCGAACAAGCGGTCAACCGCAAGAACATCATCACCGCGCTTCAACAGCAGACCGCCTTCGACGGCTACAGCATCGCCGCGCAGTAACCCTCCGCGCCACGCTCGCCGCTGACCTGAAAGCCCCGCCCCAGAGCGGGGCTTTTTATTGCCCGCGATTCCTGCAAAACCCCGATTACTCTCACAGTATCGACACATGAATAAACACTTCCCTCCACCCTTGAGCATCACGGGTCCGCCTGCGGGGAACGTCAACTCACTTTCCAGCCCAAGACTTCAGTGGTGCGATTGCTGAGGTCATCATGCACACGCCTCCCTTGTACCGTCAGTTAGCCGACCACTACCTCGACGCCATCCGCAGCGGCACCTTGAAAACCGGCGAACGCTTCCCCTCGATCAGGCTGATGATGGAAAAACACGCCGTCAGCCTGTCGACCGCCGTGCAGGTTTGCCGCGAACTCGAGGACTGCGGCGTGCTGGAAGCCCGTCCGCGCTCCGGCAACTACATTCGCCAGCCAGAGGCGGCGCCCAAAACCGCCCCGACGGCCTCCCCCGCCGACCTCGACAGCAGCGTCTACGTCGGCATTCACCCGCCCGTGTCGGCGGTGTTCAAGGCTGGCCAGCGGGCGACGGTCAAGGTCAATTTCGCCAGCGCCTACTGCGCGCCGTCGCTCTACCCGCTGAAGATCCTGCAGGACCATATGGCCAAGGCACTGCGTCGGGACGCGCACCTGCTCGATGCCGAAGGCTCGACCTGCGGCCACCTGGCGCTGCGCAGCGTCCTCGCCCGCCGCGCGTTGACCGCCAAAGCCCACCTGCCGGCCGAGAAAATCGTCATCACCCACGGTGCCACCGAAGCGCTCACCCTGGCGTTGCGAGCCGTCACCCAACCCGGCGACACCGTGGCCGTGGAGTCGCCGACCTTCTACGGGCTGCTTCAGATGCTCGAAAGCTTGCATCTGCACGTACGGGAAGTGCCGGCGACGGCCCAGTCGGGCATCAACCTGCTGGCGCTCGAGCAACTGCTGCAAAGCCCGGAGCGCATTCACGCGCTGATCGTCATGCCCAACCTGCAAAACCCGCTGGGCAGCATCATGCCCGACGCCAACAAGGCACGGCTGGTGCAACTGTGCGCCGAGCACGGCACGGTGCTGATCGAAGACGACACCTTTGGCGATCTGGTGGACACCGAGCAGCCGCTGTCCACGCTCAAGTACTGGGACCGCGGCGACACCGTGATCCACTGCGCCTCGCTGAACAAAACCCTGGCCCCGGGCATGCGCCTGGGCTGGATCAGCGCCGGGAAATGGCACGAACGGGTGGAAATGCTCAAACACAGCCAATCCCGGGGTTGTGAGGTGTTATCGCAACTGGCGGTCAGTGCGTTCATGAAAACACCGTCCTACGAACGTTACCTGCGCCGCTTGAGGAAAACCCTGACACAGCAACGCCAGCACATGAGCACGGCCATCACCCGCTATTTCCCGACAGGCACCTGCGTCAGCGAGCCTCGGGGCGGGACGTTGCTGTGGGTGGAGTTGCCGTCGCACTGCTCGGCGATGCGGCTGTTTCATGAGGGCTTGAAGGCGGGGATCCAGATTTCCCCTGGGGATATCTTTTCCAATGGCCAGCGTTTCAGCCATTTCGTGCGGATGGGCTGCGGGGCGCCGTATTCGCCGAAGATCGACGAGGCGCTGGCGACATTGGGCCAGCTCCTGAAAAAACAGGAATGAACCCAACCGTGTGGGAGCGAGCCTGCTCGCGAAGAGCGTCAACGATCACGCCGGGTGCCTGACACCCCCTTTTTTCGCGAGCAGGCTCGCCCCGCAGGACCAGTGCCGGCCTGTTGGAAGCAGTGGACCCTCAGACTGGCGGCTGATGCAGGCAGATGATGTGCGGGTCGTCATGCCAATGGGGGAAACGCTCGGCGATCAGCGGGTCATGGCCGGGTATGACGTGATCCTCGCCGTCGGACAAGTCATCGATCAGGCTGAACGCCTCCAGCGTCTGCGCCAAATCATCCAGAATCGGAAACGGGCTGCGCTCGCGGATGTTGGCCCACAGGTGCGCAGCGTCCGACGCCAGGACAATCCAGCCACGCGCCGTGTGGACCCGTACCACCTGGCTGCCCGGCGTATGCCCGCCCACGGGGTGCAGGGTCACGCCCGGCATCACCTCCACCCCACCGCCATGCAAACGCATGCGCCCTTCGAACAGCGGCGGCAATGCCGACATCACATCCTCCACCTCATAGGTTTTGTTGACCGTGCGATGGGTCATTTTCGGGCCAGTGCAGAAGCGCAGCTCGGCTTCCTGCAGGTGCACCGTGGCGTTGGGAAACAACCCAAGATTGCCGGCGTGATCCCAGTGCAGATGGGTCAGGATCAAGTGTTTGACCGCTGCCGGATCGATATCCAGTTGGCGCAGGGATTGTTCCGGCAGGCGATACATCTGACGGTTGCGCCGGTCGGCCGTGGCCGGTTGAAAACAGGTGTCGACCACGATGACCTGCTGCGCGTTGCGAATCACCCAGAAGTAGTAATCCAGCGGCATCGACGCGTTCGGATCACCGCAGCAGGCGTCGTAAAGAAAGTTCTCCCGCGCCGTGCGCTGGGCATTGGCGCCGACACGAATGGCGAACACTTCGTACACGGGAATGGACATGTTCATCTCCTGATCAGGCCACTGCGGCGGGTTTGAGGGTCGGTCGGAAGTCGAAATCGATTGCGTCGCTGATCCCCAGGTCCTCGGCCAACCGTTGCAGGCCGCTGTAGTCGCGCATGATCGTGGCGTTTTTGTTGCGCTCTTGGGTGTCGGCAATGATCTGCGGCGCCGCCTCCACACCGAGCTGGGTCAGAATCGCCTCCCACATCGAGTAGTCTTGGGCCACAAAAGCACTCAGCGCCACCGACAAGGTCTGTGTGAAAAATGCCTGCTGGCTTGGCTGCAGGTTGGCGTACATGACTTTCGCCACCTCGGCGAGCACCTTGCTGTGGGCATATTCGTCGCGGTTGTGCAGTTCGGCGACCCGGCGGTTTTGCGGCTGGATGGTCTGGTCGTCGGCCAGCAGGTCCAGGTAGGCGTTGACGCTGATCTCGGCCACCACCGCAAAGGTGATCGACGCCAGGTCGCGCTGCCATTGCTCGGCCAGGGTTTCACGCAACGCGACAAGCCGCCGGTAGGTGACGGAGGGCGGCAAGTCCAGGTCCTGATCGAGCGCGCGGTCCTCTCGGGTCCGTTCGATGGCGCGCAGGTGCATGAGCGTGTGGTAGTGCTCATCGATCAGTGTCTGTTGCATCGCCTCGCGAAAATGCCAGTCGTCCTTGCCCAGGTACTGGTTGGCAATGACGCTCAGTGCCGGGTTCACCACGTGTTCTTCGGCGGTGACCGTGCGCAGGTTGTAGCCGATCCAGCCCCAGGTCAGCACGGTGCTCTTGAGCTCGTCGCTCAGGGCCTGGAATTTCGGATGATGGAAAAACGGCACCATGCACTCCGGGTAATCCGGGCGGGCCGGGTCGAACGCTTCGCTGACCAGCGCCTTGTCCGGCGAGCACACCGTGGCGCGCCGGGTCCAGGCCTGATTGAGGCGCACGACCAGTTGATGATCGACCTTGGCGATCTCGATTGCAGTTTTCATGACGCGATACCTGTAGGACGCGTACCCACTTGGGGTACGCCGAAGGAAAAGTGAGCGACGGATGACTCAGGCCAGCCAGTAGCGGGTCAGGTGGCGACCGGGGTCCGTGTAGCGACTGCGGGCATGGATCATGCGCCAGTTGTCCCAGATCAGCAGGCAGCCATCGGGAATCAGCACCGGCGTGTTGTGCTCAATGAAATAGGCTTCGCCCAGGGTGGCGAAGCGGGCCAATGGCGAGGTGCTGTTGGTGACTTGAGATTGCTGCAGGTCCTCCTTCGAAGGGTTCACATCGCCGTAGTGAAACTGGTTGTAGCTGAAGCGGAAAATATCCCCTTCCTCCGTAGGCGTAAGGATGTATTCCTTGACCCGCGTCTGCGCCGCTTCACCGGGTTTGGCGGTGGCGACGAATTCCACCGGGGTTTCGTCGAGCCATTCCCGCAGCGCCGGCTCGGTGCGCGCCAGGAACGTCAGGAACTCGATGCCATCCACCAGCCCCGTATGACCGCCGCCGCAGGTCGCCTGTTGATGACAATGCAGCGCCAGATAACGCGGTGGCGGCCCATAGACCGGCGCTTCCGTGTGCGGACCGATGCCGTTCATGCTCTGGGAGTACGGCAAATCTTCGTACCCGGGCTTGCGGGTGATGGCGAAGGCGGTTTGCCCATTGAATTGCGGAAGGATCCGACCGAACGCCTGCAATGTGCCGACGACATCGTAGGCAAATTCTGCAGCGGTCAGTAGCGTCCAGCCACGGGACGAAAGCTCTTCGTGGCGATGGCCCAGTGAAACGTAAGGTGTAGACACAGCAATCCCTTGATCTGACATGGCGGTGTTCCTGGTGGTTGTTCAGGCGTTAACGGTTGAGGTGTAAGCGGCAATGAAGTCGCGGCAGGCGTCGCCCGGTCGATAGCGTTGCGCGTCGATGCTCTGTACCGGGGTGATTTCAGCGGCGGTGCCGGTCAGAAAGCACTCCTCGAAATCGCCAAGCTCCGTCGGAAGAATCGTGCGCTGAACCACCTGGTAGTCCAGTGCCCTGGCCAGTTCGATGACGGTCTGGCGGGTGATGCCATCGAGAAAGCAATCGGGCCGTGGCGTGTGCAGCGTCCGGCCTTTGGCGAAGAACACGTTGGCGCTGGTGGCTTCGGCGACATGGCCGCGCCAGTCGAGCATCAGCGCGTCGTGATAACCCTGGTTCTCGGCATCGTGCTTGCTGAGCGTGGCGATCTGGTAATGCCCGGAGGCCTTGGCTTCGAAGGGGCTGGTGTCGGGTGGCGGGCGTCGCCACCCGGCCGTCTTCAGGCGAATGCCGGCCATGCGCGCCGCCGGGTCGAAGTAGCTTGGCCACTGCCAGCAGGCAATTGCCACATGCACGCGGTTGAAGCGCGCCGAGGTGGAGATCATTTCACTGCCGCGCCACGCCACTGGGCGCAGGTAACCGTCGACCACACGGTTGCGTTGCAGCAACTCATGGCTGGCCGATTCCAGTTCGGCCAGCTCATACGGAATGGCGAAGTCCATCAACTGCGCCGAGCGATACAACCGCTCGCTGTGTTCGCGCAGTTTAAAGATCCTGCCGTTGTAGACCCGCTCCCCTTCATACACGGTACTGGCGTAGTGCAGCCCGTGGCTGAGCACGTGCAGCCGTGCCTGGGACCACTCGACGAATTCGCCATCGAGCCAGATAAAACCTTCTCGCTGATCAAACGGAATGCTGCTCATGTCCTTGTCTCCAGATGAATCGTCCTACGCCGTTTCGAGCAGGACCGGTATCAATTCGGGCGCTGCGGGCGGTGGCTGAAAGAAGAACCTCGCCTCGCCAAAAGCCGGCTGCAACTGGTCGAACCAGGTCGCCTGTGGGTCGAAGCGCGCATAGAAGGTGCGCAACACCCACTGCGGATCGCGGGCCTGGAGAAACTGCAGCACGAAGACTTTTTCCCCGGCGACCACTTCGATGCCGTTGATCAACACCTTCCCGTAAAAGGTGCTCATGGACGGGCCGCGCACCGTTCGCGCCAGCCCCGACACCGTTCGGTAGGCCGCCTGGAAAATCTCGAACGCCCGCGCCAGCGGCATGGCGAAGTAGTGACTGGGCCCGGTGTCGCGTTCGACGAACAGGTAATAAGGCACCGCCCCGAGCCGCACGCCTTCGGTCCACAGCTCGGCCCAGTCGGCAGGGTTCTCGTTGATGTGGCGGATCACGGGCGCCTGCATGCGCAACGTCGCCCCGGTCGAGCGAATGCGCTCGATGGCCTGGCGGGCGATGTCCTGGCGGATCTCCACCGGGTGGTTGTAGTGGCCCATGACCGACAGGTGTTTACCCGCGGCGACGATCCGCTGGAACAACTCAAGCAATGCCGGTGCATCCTTGTCGCTGACGAACCGTTGCGGCCAGTACGCCACCGCCTTGGTCCCGATGCGGATGCTCTTGAGGTGCGGCAGCGCCAGCAGCGGCTCGATGTACCCGGCCAGCGAACGGGTATTCATGATCATCGGGTCGCCCCCGGTGATCAGCACGTCGGTGACCTCGGTGTGCACCCGCAGGTAGTTCACCAGGTCCTGGGACTCACGCGCATTGAACTTGAGCTCTTCCTCGCCGATGAACTGCGCCCAGCGGAAACAGAACGTGCAGTAGGCGTGACAGGTCTGGCCGGCACCGGGGAAAAACAGCACGGTCTCGCGGTACTTGTGCTGAAGGCCCGGCAGGACTTTTCCGTCGAGGGTCGCGGCGTTGTGCGTCAGTTGCCCGGCCGGATGGGGGTTCATGCGCAGCCAGATCGCCTCGATCCGCCGCTTGATGGCGGCGGCGTCAGCGAGGGCGATCAAGCGCTTGAGGGACGCGTACTCGTCCGGCAGCAGCATGTCCCTGTGCGGGAAGGTCAGGCGAAAGATCGGATCGTCGGGAATGTTGTTCCAGTCGATCAGGGTGCCCAGCACATATTCATTGGTGCGAAACGGCATGACCCGCGCCACGATGTCCATGGCTTCCTGCAAGGCGGGTGTCAGCTTCTGCCAGTACGGCGTGTCGCGAATGGTGCGTGAGTTGTAGGGTTTGTATCGTTGCTGCTCCAACAATCCTTGCATGGCGGCGCTCCTGGTTTGCCTCAAGAAGTCCGAGTGATTCAAGGGGCAATGGCGGGCGTCGTGCGCTCCAGATCCATCCACGCCCGAACGCTGTCGCGATCCCACTGCCGATGGACGTAGGTCACCAGCCGCTCGGGCACCGGGTCGCCGTTGCTCACCAAGCGGTTGAGCATGATGGCCAGGTCGGTGTCGGCGATGCTCCAGTCACCGAACAGGTGTTCGGCGCCCTGCGCCAGCAAACGCTCGGCGACGAAGAACAGCCGGGCGACTGCCGCCTGGGCTTCGTCGGACAACGGGGGGTGTTGCTTGCCGAAGTAGATGAGGTCCGCCGGGCGTTCCTTGCGGATGACCAGCAGGTCACTGCGCAACCAGGCCTGGAGCTGACGGGCGCGGGCGCGCTGCCTGGCCTCCACCGGGAACAGTTTTGGATGGCCCGGTGCGATGTCTTCCAGGTATTCGGCGATGGCTGATGATTCCGACAGGGCAAACCCCTGGTGCACCAACGTGGGAATCTTGCAGGTCAACGATAGATCGCGATAGGGACTTTGATAGTTCTCACGCGCTTTTAAATCCAGCGTGACAAGTTTGAAAGAAAGTTGCTTTTCCTTTAACGCTACAAATACCGACATTGCAAAAGCGCTGACAAAATCTGCGCCGACATACAATTCAAGCTTCGCACTTTCCATAGAACGCTCCCTTGCATCAACTTACATAAATCCGTTGCATTGGGGACGATCGTATTTAGATGATTAAGCGCTGAACAGATACAGAAATTCTCTGTTTATACGGATACAGAACTGCAAACCGGCGAGCGGTAAAAAAGACCAGCAGCAAAAACAGAAAAGGGAGTCGGCACAGGCGGACTCCCAGGCAGGGCAAAGCGGTAGGGGGGGATTCAGGCGATGGCGTCTGTCGAACTGGAGAGCTGGGCGATTTGCGGCATGTTGCTCAGGTTGAGCATGGCCAGCGCTTCAGTGGTACTGGTATTGACGAAACCGTGCCGCGTCCAGGCGGGAACCAGCAGGACATCGCCGGGGCTGACGCTGACTTCGTCGGCATCCCCCAGGGTCAGCGTGCCGCTGCCGCTCTGGATGATGAACAGGTGCCACCATGAATGGGCATGACCATTGAGCGCCGTACCGGGCTTCAACCATTGCATGGACACCGCCATCCCTGGCGTCAGCTTGCAACCTTCGACGCTGTGGTCCTGGGCCAGCGCGACAATATCGATCTCGCTGGTTTCAAGGCTGTGGCGCAGATCCGACAGTTCACTGTCCTTCCACACCTTGGCGCCGGCCGGGGGACTGTTCAGGCTCTGGCGAAAATCCTTATATGAAAAGAAAGCGCCTCTGACATTGTTCATTTGCAATCACCGCTTATTGGTCGACTCAAGTAACAAGACCCTAGGCGAACAATCGATCACTGTAAAGCCATACAACTAACACTCATAATACCGAAGGCCTGAGCGCCACAATCATGTCAACTTCCACGGCGGCATTCTTCGGCAATTGATAAACGCCGACCGTGGTGCGGGTATGTTTTCCTGCATCGCCCAGTACATGACTGAAGACGTCCGACGCCCCGTTGGCGACTTCGCTGAGGTCGACGAAATCCGCGGTGGATTTCACGTAGACCGTGATGCGAATCAGCGACTTGATCTTGTCCAGCGAGCCGATGGCATCGACGATCAACGCCAGGCCGCGCATGGCACTGATACTGGCCGCCGCCTGGGCGTCCGTCAGGCTGAGTTCCAGCCCCACTCTGCCGGGGTACTGGATCCTGCCGCCCATGCGCGGCACCAGGCCACTGACGTAAAGCTCATCGTGATGACGCACCAGCGGCGCGTAATGCCCACCGGCGGTGTTTTCACCGTAGATGTCATAGTCGAGCTCTTTTGCCAGGGCAATGAAGCGTTCATCACAAGACATCTTTTTCTGCACAATCATTGACCCGATCCTCTTGACCCTGAACCCTTGAAATATTGATCCCGACCACTCAGCCCACGGCCCTTGCCGGCGTCGCCAGCGCAGTGACCTCGACGCGCGACTCGATGGCCTCGGCCAGGCGCAACAGGTCGTCGCTGAGTGCGGCGTATTGCTCGTTGAACAGCACGATGTGGCCGATGAACGAGGTGTTGTCCTTCACCAGGGCCGTGACTGAATCACTGAGGCGCTTGCTGTACACCGCTTCGATCAGCTCGATGTTCATCCCCCGGGCCAGCGACTCGATGTCCGGCACGGAGCGCAACAACCCACCGGCCGGCGAGCGCAGCAGGCGAATGCCGCAATAACCACGGGGCACGGGATCGACATGCTCGACCCGACCTTCCACCGCCCATTTGACCCAGCGCTCCCAAGGGTTGAAGTCGATGAATGCCAACCGCGCCAGGTCCCAGATGTGCATGCCGCCGGGGCGCATGTTGGTTTCGACCGCCGACGTCAGGCCATCGCTGCGCAGGAAGATTTCGTTGTGGTAGGCGCCGTTTTCCACCGAGGCCAGCCCGGCCATGTGCCGACCGGCCGAGGCCAGGCGCGCCTGCACGTCGGCCGCCAGTGGCGCCGGCACGACTTGCTGGATTTCCGCGCGGTAGGCGCCTTCGGTGGTGGTTTTCTCGGTGACCCAGGTGCTGCCCGCCACGTAATCCCAGCTGTACTCCCGGGCGTTCTGGATCAGTTCCTCGATCACGATGCCGCCTTCGCGATAGGGCTTGAGCGCTTGCCAGGCCTCGTCGCATTCGGACGGATGATGGATGACCCGGCACCCGCGACTGGCCCCTTCGCAAGCCGGTTTGACGAAGGCTCTCCCGCCCAGCTCGACCACCCGTTGGCGGAGTTCGCCCAGGCTGTCGATACGCGCGGAAAACAGCGGACGGTAATCCTCGGGGGCGCTTTCGGCGCTGGCTTCGAGTTTGCGGAAAATCTGTTTATCCAGGCCTGCACGCGCTTCGCCCGGGGTAATGCCCGGCAAGCCGAAATAGGTCGCCAATGCGGCGCCGAGCAACACACCCCGGTCGGAAAAAGGCAGCACGCCTATCAGTTTCCACTGATCGACACTGAGGCAACCGGCTATCAGGTCGACGGAATCGGCAATGTCCTGCACCGCCATCGACGCCGTGCAGACGTGATCGGCCACCTGGTCGTCCTGCGCCTGGATCTGCTCGACCACCAGGATCAGCCGGGCGTTATAGAGCGTCTTGCAAAGGTCGCGCAGCTTGCGGATGTCGTGCACCCGATTGCCGTTGTACCCGACCACTACTACGCATGACGTCGTACTCATGAAGCCTCCGACCTGTGGAGTAAAAAACCAGACACGATGAATCAGTCCTGCAGCGACGCGGCGTGTCTGCGGCTCAGCCAGTACCACGCCAGGATGCCTGCCGCGCCGATGGCGGCCAGCAACAGGGCGTTGTACGGCGCCGGCACAACGCGCATGACCAGCACCGTCAGCCCGGCGCCGACGCCCAGGGAGACTTCCTTGACGAACATGTTGTTCTGCTTGACCGAGAAGTAATCGAGGTAGCTGAACGCGCACTCGGCGACGGACAACAGCGCCACCCAGATCAGCGCGCCCACCAGGGTTTCGACGTGGAACGCCGCGGGCGAGGACAGCACCGCGAAGCCACCGGCAATGATCCCGATCACCGCCAGCACCTTGAAGCGCCCGGTACGCTCGATCAGTTTCATCACCGGCACCTGGGCAAACACCACCACGGCGCTGTTGAGGATCAGCATCAGGCCGTACCAGGCGGGCAGCTCACCTGTTTCGAGCAGGATCGCCTGCGGCAGGATCGAGAACACGCCAAACAGCTTGATGCCCATGATGATGCCGGCAATCACCCACGGCAGCTTGTTGCGCCAGCCGCTGCCATCATGGGTGACCGGGCTCGCCGTCACCGGCTGGGTGGTGAAGGTCGCCCCGGCGGCGATCGGCAGGCACAGCAGGACGAAGGCCGCCGCACCGAGGAAAAACAGGCTCGGGGTCAGCAGCGGCGAGAGCAGGATCAGGCCGGCCAGCAGGCTGCCCATGTTCATGGCGACGCGGTTGTACGCCGCCCCTTCCTTGGTCTGCGCCGCTTCGCTCTTGATCAGGTAACCGGCAATCGCGATGCCGTAGGCGAACAACGCGGCGGCGAACATCACCACGCCCTGGTTGTGGGTCACCGCCAGCAGCACCAGGCCGGCGGCGGCGCAGGTCAGGGTGACGCTCAGGGAGCGGCGGCCCAGCACCAGCAAAGTCAGCGGCAGGAGCAACAGCAAGGCCCGGTAGCCGAGGGCGAGGATGCTGTTGGTCGCCGTATCGAGCCAGACGTTGGCCTTGCCCAATACCGCGAACAGCGACACCGCCGTGATGATCCGGATCATGAACAGCCGGATGTTGATCACCGGTTTGGCGACGGCGGCCGTTGTTTGAACACTCATGCAGCACCTCTGGAACCGGCGATTGTGCAGGCGACGAACGCCGACAATCTGGATAGTCTGTAAGGTGATGGTAGAGAGAGCCGTTTGTTTTCATCAGAGCAAGTTCGTATAGAATCGAACGAACTTTACTGCCGGAGCGACCAGTAAAATGCAGGTTCAGCGTGCCGTGATCGCGGCCTTCGAGTTCCAGCCGGGTGTACCGCTGGTCCAGCAGATCGTCGATCAATTGTCGGTAGCCATCACCCAGGGCGGGCTGCCTCACGGCTCGCGATTGCCGCCGATTCGCGAACTGTCCGAATTGATGAACGTCGGCAAGTCCACGGTGGTGGATGCGCTGGACCGCTTGCGGGCCAAGGGCCTGGTGGTTTCACGCCAGGGCTCGGGGCATTACGTGCACCGCTCCGCCCTGACGATCAGGCCCGATGCCGGGCCCGACCTGCAACCCCAGGACACCCTGAGCGTGGTCCGTCGCGCCGTGCTGCAGGACACCGGTGCCCTGCGCCCCGGGGCCGGTTTCCTGCCGTCCTCGTGGCTGCCGGCCGAAGAACTGCTCAAGGCCGTGCGCGGCACCCTGCGCGCGGCTTCGCTGCAAATGGGCGAATACGGTGTGGCCGCCGGCTACCTGCCGCTGCGCGAGGCGCTTCGGGTCAAGCTGACGGCGATCGGCATCGACGTGCCGGTGGACCAGATCGTCACCACCGCCAACACCGTGCAGGCCATCGACATGCTGATGCGCCTGCTGGTCAAACCCGGCGACACGGTACTGCTGGACGATCCGTGCTACATCACCATGCACACCAACCTGGCCCTGCACGGCGCCCGGGTCATCACCATCCCCCGCAGGGCCGACGGCATGGACCTGGAGGCCTTCGAGCAATTGGTGATCGCCCAGCGCCCCGTGCTCTACATGACCAACAACGTCCTGCACAACCCGACCGGGCACTCGTTCTCCCCGGCGCAGGTGTACCGTCTGCTGGAGTTGAGCCATCGCTATGGCTTCCATATCGTCGAAGACGACCTGTATTGCGACCTGCAACAGCGCATGACCCCGCGCCTGGCGGCAGGCGGGCTGGACAATGTGAGCTACGTGTCCGGGTTCTCCAAGACCCTGACTGCCAACAGCCGCGTCAGCTACGCGGTGCTGTCGCCGCAACTGGCCGCCCGCATGGTCACGTTGAAGATGGCCTGCGGCGGCATGACCTCGGAACTGGCGGAACAGATCATCTGCACCATGCTCAGCGATGGCAGCTACGCCAAACACACGCGGCGCACGGTGGACCGGCTGTACGAATCGAGCAGTCGGGTATCCGGCTGGCTGATCGAGGCCGGCTGCTCGGTGTCGTCACTGCCCCATGAAGGCTTGTACATCTGGACGCGCCTGCCGCAGGGCCTGCACGCCGAGACCCTGGCGCGCAAAGGCCTGGAAATCGACCTGGTGCTGGCCCCCGGCACACTGCTGAGCAAGGCAGCGGACGCCAGCCAGTTCCTGCGTTTCAACGTGGCGCACAGTGACAACTTCCAGGTGCGGGAGCGGTTTTTTCGGTTGCTGGACAGCTGACGTCTGGCGGACCGGGCCGCAGCCATCGCGAGCAGGCTCGCTCCCACAGGGCTTGTCGAAACCTACCCACAAAAAACCCCGCGCTTCTCACGAAGGCGGGGTTTTTCTTTGCATCGGCCGACGCTTAGTGCGCGTACGTCAGCAACAGCTCGGTCGGCACTTTGAAGTCCAGGGACATCATCACGCTCAACGCGGTAATGGTGAAGATCGAGAACACGAACAGCTTGCGTGCCCAGACCGTGTCATCCACGGCCTTGTAGCCGGTCCAGGCCATGTACAGCCAGTACATGCCCATGGCCGCGGCGACGGCGAGGTAGCTCATGCCGGCATAGCCGCTGAAGGTCAGCATCAAGGTCGCCACAAGGAAGGCCAGGATGTAGATCAGGATGTGCTTCTTGGCCACTTGAATCCCGCGCTTCACTGGCAGCACCGGAATCGAGGCGGCCAGGTAATCGTTGAAGCGGAAGATCGCGATGGCGTAGGAATGCGGCATCTGCCACAGGCTGAACATCACCAGCAGGGTCAGCGCGGCCATGTCGAAGGTGTTGCTCACCGCGACGTAGCCGATCACCGGCGGCATCGCCCCCGACAGGCTGCCCACCAGCGTGCCGTGAACCGACTTGCGCTTGAGGTACAGGCTGTAGAAGCCGACGTAGATGATGAAGCCGATCACGGCGAACAGCGCAGCCAACGGGTTGGCCACGGTGTACAGCAAGGCCACGCCGGCGACACCCAGGACGGTCGCGTAGACCAGGGCCAGTTTCAGGGAGATCAAGCCCTGGACCAGCGCCCGGTTCTTGGTGCGTTCCATCTTCAGGTCGATGTCGCGGTCGATGCAGTTGTTGAACACGCAACCGGACGCCACCACCAGGGACGTGCCGATCATGGCCGCCAGGAACACGGCCAGATCGACATGCCCTTTCGAGGCCAGGAAAAATCCGCCTGCCACTGAAAGCACGTTACCGAAAATGATCCCCGGTTTGGTGATTTGGATAAAGTGCTTCAAGGACATCCGGACTTACCTCACTTCGCCATCATGAACGTATGGATGCTGAACATGATCCACAGCGACAGGCCAACCAGCAGGACAATCACGATCGCGGCAAAGACAAACGCAATCACGTTGTTACGCTGCGCGGCCGAACGGTCCAGGTGGAGGAAGTACACCAGGTGCACCAGCACCTGGATCACTGCGAACGCCAGGACGATCCACAGGGTCAGCGACTTGGGCAGCGACGGGTACATCACCAGACCGAATGGAATCAGGGTCAGGATCACCGACAGCACGAAGCCAATGACGTAGGACTTGACGCTGCCGTGACCGGCTTCGTCGTGGGAGTGTGTGTTAGCCATTTACATAGTCCCCATCAGGTAGACAACGGTGAATACGCAGATCCACACCACGTCCAGGAAGTGCCAGAACAGGCTCAGGCAGCTCAGACGGGTCTTGTTGGTTGCCGTCAGGCCGTTCTTCTGCACCTGGTACATCATGATCGCCATCCAGATCAGACCGCTGGTCACGTGCAGACCGTGGGTGCCGACCAGGGTGAAGAACCCGGACAGGAAGCCGGAACGGCTAGGGCCGTAGCCTTCGGAGATCAGCAGGTGGAACTCGTTGATCTCCATGCCGATGAAGCCCAGGCCGAACAGGAAGGTCATGCCCAACCAGCCCAGCACCTGCTTCTTGTTGCCACGGAAGAACGCCAGCATGGCGAAGCCGTAGGTGATCGAACTGAACAACAGCAGAGCGGTTTCGCCCAGCACGTACGGCAGTTCGAAGATGTCGTGGCCCGACGGGCCACCGGCTACGTTGTTAACCAGTACCGCGTACACCGCGAAGATCGACGCAAACAGAATGCAGTCGGTCATCAGGTAGAGCCAGAAACCGAATACGGTCATCTCGCCCGAGTCGTGGTGATGGTCATCGTGCCCATGTCCATCGACATGGGTGTGTCCAGCATTGGTCACTAAGTTCGACATGGTTTAAGCCTGTTCCAACGAGGTTTCAACACGGGTGGCGGTGGCCGGGATCTTCCCTGCCGCAACCAGACGCTTGTGCTGCTCGGCTTCGATGCGCTCGATCACGTCGACCGGCACCATATAGCCTTGATCATCACGGGCCGCGTGGATCGCGAAGTAGATCACGGTGCCCGCGAGGCTGGCGATGGCGAGCCACCAGATGTGCCAGATCATCGCGAAACCGAACACGGTCAGCAGAGCGCCCATGACCACACCGGTCGCGGTGTTGTTGGGCATGTGGATCGGCTCGTACTTGGCCGGAGCCTGGTACGCGGTACCGTTTTCCTTGGCCTCGGTGAACGGATCGACCACATCGGCTTTTGGCAGCACGGCGAAGTTGTAGAACGGTGGTGGCGACGAGGTCGACCATTCCAGGGTATGGGCATTCCACGGGTCACCGTGTTCGCACATGTTCTCTGGCTTGTTGCGGTCACGCACACTCACGTAGAGCTGGATCAGCTGGCAGGCGATGCCGACAGCGATCATCACCGCACCGAACATGGCGACGTACAGGTACGGCACCCACTCAGGGTTGGTGGTGGCGTTCAGGCGACGGGTCATGCCCATGAAGCCCAGAACGTACAGCGGCATGAACGCGACGAAGAAGCCAGTGATCCAGAACCAGAACGCTGCCTTGCCCCAGCCTTCGTGCAGCTTGAAGCCGAACGCTTTCGGGAAGTAGAAGGCGAAACCGGCGATGTAGCCGAATACCGCGCCGCCGATGATCACGTTGTGGAAGTGCGCGATCACGAACAGGCTGTTGTGCAGAACGAAGTCGGCACCCGGGATGGCCAGCAGTACGCCGGTCATGCCGCCGATGGCGAAGGTCACCATGAAGCCCAGGGTCCACATCACCTGGCTGGTGAAGCGCAGACGGCCCTGGTAGATGGTGAACAGCCAGTTGAACAGCTTCACCCCCGTCGGGATGGAAATCAGCATCGTCGCCAGGCCGAAGAAGGCGTTGACGCTGGCACCCGAACCCATGGTGAAGAAGTGGTGCAGCCACACCATGAAGCCCAGGATCGAGATGGCGCCCGATGCGTAGATCATCGAGTGGTGGCCGAACAGTTTCTTGCCGGTGAACGTCGAGATCACTTCGGAGAAGATACCGAACGCCGGCAGGATCAGGATGTAGACCTCAGGGTGGCCCCACGCCCAGAACAGGTTGACGTACATCATCGGATTGCCACCAAGTTCATTGGTGAAAATGTGGAAATCCATGTAGCGGTCAAGCGTCAGCAGCGCCAGGGTAGCGGTCAGGATCGGGAACGAAGCCACGATCAGGACGTTGGCCCAGGTGCAGGTCCAGGTGAAGATCGGCATGTCCATCAGTTTCATGCCAGGGGTACGCATTTTCAGCACGGTGGCCAGGAAGTTGACCCCCGTCAGCGTTGTCCCGAGCCCTGATAGCTGGAGCGCCCAGATGTAGTAGTCCATCCCCACGCCAGGGCTGTATTGCAGGCCCGACAGCGGCGGATAGGCAACCCAGCCGGTCTTGGCGAATTCGCCGACGCCCAGGGACAGGTTGATCAGCACCACGCCGGAGACCAGCAGCCAGAAGCTCAGGGAGTTCAGGAACGGGTAGGCAACGTCACGCGCGCCGATCTGCAGCGGCACTGCGAGGTTCATCAGGCCGGTGAAGAATGGCATCGCCATGAAGATGATCATGATCACACCGTGAGCGGTGAAGATCTGGTCATAGTGTTCAGGTGGCAGGTAGCCAGGCGAACCCTCGGTGGCCATGGCCAGCTGGGTACGCATCATGATGGCGTCGGCAAAGCCGCGCAGCAGCATGACCATGGCGACGATGATGTACATCACGCCGATTTTCTTGTGGTCCACCGAGGTCAACCACTCGGTCCACAGGTAGGTCCACTTCTTGAAGTAGGTGATTGCAGCGAACAGCGCCAGACCGCCAAGCGCGATCATGGCGATGGTCACCATCACGATCGGCTCGTGGAACGGGACCGCTTCCCAACTTAATTTACCAAACATCGTTTACTCCTCTGCCCCGGCAGCTGAATGCGAGTTGTCCGTAGCGGCCACTTCTTTCTCTTTCTTCTCGTGGTTCAGTTTCGGACCTGGTTTCATGCCTTCGTACTTGTCGACGATGATCTGGAACAGGTTCGGCGTGACCGAGGAGTAGAGCTCGACCGGGTTGTTCTGGCTGGGTTTGGACAGGGCTGCGTATTCAGCTTGTTCAAGCTGTTTAGGTGCCTTTTTGACTTCGCTGACCCAGGCGTCGAACTCTTCCTGGGTGGTGGCGGTTGCCTTGAATTTCATGCCGGTGAAGCCCGCGCCGCTGTAGTTGGCGGAGATGCCTTCCATTTCAGCATTGCGATCGGCGATCAGGTGCAGCTTGGTCTGCATGCCCGCCATTGCGTAGATCTGGCCACCCAGGCCCGGGATGAAGAACGAGTTCATCACCGCGTCGGAGGTCACCTTGAAGTTGATCGGGGTGTGAGCCGGGAACACGATCTTGTTGACGGTCGCGATGCCTTGTTCCGGGTAGATGAACAGCCACTTCCAGTCCAGCGCCACGACTTCGATGGTCACCGGCTTGACGTCGGAATCCAGCGGACGATAAGGGTCCAGCTGGTGGGTCGACTTGTAGGTGATGTAACCCAGGGCAATGATGATCAGGATCGGCACTGTCCACACCGCGATCTCGATCTTGGTGGAGTGGTTCCACTTCGGCGTGTAGGTCGCGTTGGTGTTGGACGCGCGGTATTTCCAGGCGAACAGGAAGGTCATGACGATGACCGGGATCACGACCAACAGCATCAGCAGCGTTGCGGTGATGATCAGGTTTCGCTGCTCCAGACCAACCTGGCCCGTTGGATTGAGCAGGGTCATGTTGCAGCCTCCCAGCAACAACGTGCCGAGCAGCGGCACGAGGCCTAGTAATCTGGGGTACCTGTTTTTAATCATCTCACGACCTCTAAAGCAGCTTGCGCCATGCAGTTGGGTTTTGATCGCCAACACTTCACCCTGCCAAGGGTTGGCATTTCTTCTTGGATTGAATAAGGGCCGGCCCGTCGTGCGTCAGACGCCGTTCGACAAATCCTGGGCTAGCGGTGAGTTCTTATTCGAATTCGTGGTCAAAGGCCTTGTTACAGACCAATTCCATTTGGTGCGGAAGTTGGAAGGCACCGACACCAGAGGACGTGCGTGAAGCCATCGGGCCTCTCGACGTCCTGTTACAGCCCAAGGACCAGGGTCAGCTTGAGCAGTGCCGGGGATTCAGTGCGGGCGATTGTAGATATGTAGCGATTCATAAACCATGTCTCATCCCGAAATAATTTATATCCGTGCCGGCAACAATTCGTGAACTTTTTTGCAAAAGTGCGCCATGTTATCGAAATTGATTCTCAACAAAAACACCAAAAATAGTAGGTCTATCGTGCCCAGTTCAGACAGCTTCCAGGGTCGGATACGCTCGGCCCACCCTGTTTAAGCCCCGGTACGACGGGGGTTCTGGCCATATGCCATACCCTGTTAAAACTGCCTGCTCCGGGCTCGGCGCACTGAAACCGAACAGCGCGGCAAAGGTGACATTTTCTTGCGTGCAGAAGGTTGAATTCAGCGCGGGCGATGAGCCTGCGACACGTGCGCTGTGACAACATGTCGCACATGCGCAGCCCCTGTTCTTGACGTTCATCAAGGACTTCCTGCAGCCCCCTTGAAATGCAAAACGCCCCGGTGACCTCGATGAGGGCCGGGGCGTTTCGGATGAGTGTGACGGATGCCGTCAGCGCAGCGCCTTGCGATTGCGCGAAGTGAGCAGCGGCACCAGCACCACCACCAGCACAAAGGCCAGCAGCGCCCATTGCGCCAGCGACAGACCGAGGATCGGCGGATACGGTGTCGAACAGAAACCGTCGACCTGGAAGCCCAGCGGGAAGATTTTCGCCAGCGGCAGGTCATCGACGATGGGTTGCAGCACATCGACGCCACAGCTGACCGCCGGATAGAACTGCGTATAGACGTGATGCCCGGCCACCGCGACGCCCGCCAGGGCACAGATCACCACCAGGGTTTCAAACACCGTGATGCTGCGGCGGGTACGCATCGCCGCACCGATGAACGCGAAGATCGCGATCAGCAGCAAGGCATAGCGTTGCAGGATGCACAGCGGGCAGGGTGCCTCGCCCAGCACGATTTGCATGTACAGCGCGCCGCCGATCAGCGCCAGGCAGATGATGCCCAGCAATACCAGGTAGCGCCGCTCACGGCCCAACCGCATCGTTTCCTCGCTCATTGCGTTTCCCTTCCAGATATCGATGACCGCCAGTCTACACGCTGCCCCGGGCCTTGGAGAGCCCGGGGGCGCGTGCAATGGATGTCGGGAATAAACGATAAGTCTGTTAAGGAAGCATTAAACCGAGGTTAGCTCGCCCCCCCCTCTTCTGTGGGAGCGAGCCCTGCTCGCGATGGACTCAAGAACAGCGCGGGGCGTCAGGTAGCCTGCATCATCGTTGAAGACCCTCGCGAGCAGGCTCGCTCCCACAGGGGGGATTGGATCAAGGACGTTGGTCAGTCGCCGTAGATATCCGACTTGAAGTACTTGTCCGAAATCTTCTGGTACTCGCCACTGGCGCGAATGCCGTCGATGGCCGTGTTCAACTGGCTGACCAGCTCGCTGTTGCCCTTGCGCACCGCAATCCCGGCGCCCTCGCCCACGTATTTCGGGTCCTTGAGTTCAGGGCCGACGAAGGCGTAGCCCTTGCCGCGCGGCATCGACAGGAAGTCATTGAGCGGGATGGTGTCGGCAAAGATGGCATCGAGACGACCGGCCGCCAGGTCCATGTAGATTTCTTCGTTATTGCCGTAACGCTTGACGTTGATGCCCTTGGGCTCGAACACCTCGGTGGCGTAACGGTCGGTGGTGGTGGCCCGTTGCACGCCGACCGTCTTGCCTTTGAGGCTGGCGTACTGGTCATCGACGACCGCGCCTTCCTTCATCACCAGGCGCGATGAGGTGAAGTAGTACTTGTGCGTGAAATCCACCGACTTCTTGCGGTCCTCGTTGATGGTCATCGACGACAGCGCCATGTCGATTTTCTTCACCTTGAGGGAAGGAATCAGGCCGTCGAACTCGCCTTCGATCCACACGCACTTGACCTGCATCTGCGCGCACAGCGCATTGCCGATGTCGTAGTCGAAACCGACGATCTCGCCCTTGTCGGTTTTCGACGCAAACGGCGGGTAGGCCGCTTCGATGCCGATGCGCAGGGTTTTCTCGGCGGCAAACAGGGAGCTGCACGCCAACAGGCTCAGGGCCAGACCGGTGATGAGGGGAAATTTCTTCATGTTCGTTTTCTCGCGGGTTGTTGTTGGTTTGGCAAGACAGAAGAAAAGCGACACGCACGAAGCCTTTTTTGTACTAATAAATCCATACTGGACTTTTATGTACATGGCGTCAATCGGGGGAATGGGGGAATGGGCTGGCCGATGGTCGGACGGCAGAATGGGAAAACGCAGTGATGGCTATCGCGAGCAGGCTCGCTCCCACAGGGGATCGCGGTTCCCTGTGAGAGCGAGCCTGCTCGCGATGAAGAATTGAAGGCGCTACTGAACCTGCTGCTTCCAGCGGTCCGCCGCCAGATGATCGCTGTCGCGCCCTTCCACCCAACGCGGGCCGTCGCTGGTGTTTTCCTTCTTCCAGAACGGTGCGCGGGTTTTCAGGTAGTCCATGACGAAGGCGCAGGCGTCGAACGCGGCCTGGCGGTGAGCGCTGGCGGCGCCGACGAAGACGATCGGTTCGCCCGGCTCGAGGGCGCCGATGCGATGCAGCACTTCGAGCTTGAGCAACGGCCAGCGCTGGCCGGCCTCGTCGGCGATCTTGCCGAGGGCCTTTTCGGTCATGCCCGGATAGTGCTCGAGAAACATCCCGGCGACCTCTCGCCCGTCATTGAAGTCGCGCACGTAGCCGACAAAACTCACCACGGCGCCGACGCCGACATGGGCGGCGTGCATGGCGTTGACTTCGGCGCCCGGATCGAACGCCGTGGACTGCACGCGAATGGCCATGCCTCAGCCCCCGGTCACGGTCGGAAAAAAGGCCACTTCGTCGCCGTCACTCACCGGTTCGTCGAGTTGGCACAGGTCTTCGTTGCGGGCGCACATCAGGTTCTGCTCGCTGAGCACCTCGGCGCCATCACGCTGCGCCAGCAAGGCACGCACGTCGTCGACCGTGGCGAAACTGCCCTCGACCTTCACCGACTCGACGCCCAGCGCTTCCCTGTAACGGGCAAAAAACTTCACAGTGACTTTCATGGTTGATCCGCCTGGAAATGGCCGCTCTTGCCGCCGAGTTTCTCCAGCAGGCGCACGCTTTCGATGGTCATGCCGCGATCCACGGCCTTGCACATGTCATAGATCGTCAGCGCGGCGACGCTGGCCGCCGTCAGTGCTTCCATCTCGACGCCGGTCTGCCCCGACAACTTGCAGCACGCGCGGATACGCACGCTGTCTTCACCTTCGGCGCTCAGCTCGACCTTGACCCCGGTCAGCATCAGCGGATGGCACAGCGGAATCAGATCGCTGGTTTTCTTCGCCGCCTGGATGCCGGCGATGCGGGCAACGGCGAACACATCCCCCTTGGGATGGTCACCGTTGACGATCATCTGCAGGGTTTGCGGCAGCATGCGCACCACCGCCTGCGCCGTCGCCTCGCGGAACGTGACGGATTTGTCGGTGACGTCGACCATGTGGGCGCGACCTTGGGAATCGAGATGAGTCAGCACGGGTTTACTCCTGATCAGGAGCCCCGATTGTAAACCCGCCGGTCAAATATCCGCACACTTGATTACAGGATCGGCAAAGCCGCGTGCGGACAGTTTGATCTGGATCAAGCACAAAAAAACCGGGCGACCGCGTGTCAAACGACATCGCTATTGCCTGACGCACCGCTTTCGCGAGCAAGCCCGCTCCCACAGGGGATTTGTTTGGGGCATAAAAAAACCGGGCGACTTTGCGATCGCCCGGCTTTGTGTGAGCGGTTACAGATGCGATTCGGCGTATTCGGCCAGAATCGAACGAGGCACCCCTTGCAGGGTGATGTGGACGCCGTTCGGGAAATCCTTGAAGCGTTCGGTCAGGTAGGTCAGCCCGGAACTGGTCGCGGACAGGTACGGGGTGTCGATCTGTGCCAGGTTGCCCAGGCACACCACTTTGGAGCCGGCGCCGGCACGGGTGATGATGGTTTTCATCTGGTGCGGCGTGAGGTTCTGGCATTCGTCGATCAGAATCAGGCTCTGCTGGAAGCTGCGACCGCGGATGTAATTGAGGGATTTGAACTGCAGCGGCACTTTGCTGAGGATGTAGTCGACGCTGCCATGGGTGCTCTCGTCATCCATGTGCAAGGCTTCGAGGTTGTCGGTGATGGCGCCGAGCCACGGCTCCATTTTTTCGGCTTCGGTGCCGGGCAGGAAACCGATCTCCTGGTCCAGGCCCTGCACACTGCGGGTGGCGATGATGCGGCGATAGCGCTTGCTGACCATGGTCTGCTCGATGGCCGCCGCCAGCGCCAGGATGGTTTTACCGGAGCCGGCGGCGCCGGACAGGTTGACCAGGTGGATGTCCGGGTCGAGCAAGGCATACAGCGCCAGGCTCTGGTAGATGTCACGCGGTTTCAGGCCCCAGGCTTCCTGGTGCAACAGGGGTTCCTGATGCAGGTCGAGTATCAGCAGGCGGTCTTCCTCGATCTCCTTGATCCAGCCGACAAAGCCTTGTTCGTCGATGATGAATTCGTTGATGTGCACGGCCGGCAGGTTGTCGATCAACTGCACCTGGTGCCAGGTGCGACCATGATCCTGGCGGGTCTCGACCTTGCTCACGCGGTCCCAGAACGAGCCCGTCATGTCGTGATAGCCATTGGGCAGCAACGAAACATCGTCGACCAGTTGGTCGGTGCTGTAGTCCTCGGCCGCGATCCCGCAGGCGCGAGCCTTGAGGCGCATGTTGATGTCTTTGGTGACCAGCACCACCGGCAGCTTGGGCTGGCGCGCATGCAGATCGACCAACTGGTTGATGATGATGTTGTCGTTCAGGTGCTCGGGCAGAATGATGTTCGGCTCTTCGCGCTTGCTCATCAGAATTGACAGCAAGCCCTTGGGCCCACTCTTGCCACGCTGGATCGGCACCCCCAGTTCGACGTCTTCCGGGCTGGCCTCGCCCAGGGTCTTGTCGATCAGGCGAATCGCCTGGCGACATTCGGCCGCCACGCTGTGATGCCCGCTCTTGAGCTTGTCCAGCTCCTCAAGCACGGTCATCGGGATCGCGACGTGGTGTTCTTCGAAATTCAGCAGGGCGTTTGGATCGTGAATCAATACGTTGGTATCGAGTACATAAAGGATTGGCTGGTTGGAGGAAGAACTACGTCCGTTGTCATCCATACTCGGTCACCTTTGTGGGAGCCATTCGACGCAATACCCAGGCGGTGCTGCGCCTCGAAGTGACTGCCGAAACCACCCGCACTACCTACGAAAAGCGCAGAGCAAGCGGACTGCACACAAGGGGTCTTGGAAGACGCCACCTGTGATGCAGGTTTCGGCGGTCTGTCTTCGTAATACTCCAAAACCCATGACAGAAAAAAGCACTTTGACGCTTTTTTGAAGTTTATTTTTCAGAGTGACGAATAGCCCTTGGCGTGCAGGCAATGTGCCGTTAAAGTCGGAAGTCCGCCTGCATCGAATTTCCTCGAAAAACCGCCCAAAACCCAATGTTTACGGGCGTTCTCCTGTTCAGCGAAACGCGTCCTGACAATCTTCCCAACCGATCCCGCTGGGCGCCGTTTGCGTGATCAGCCACGGCAGCGCCGTTTTCACCCCGTCCTGCTTGACGTTGAAGTTGATCACCCCGTGCCGCCACAGCAGCATCAGGGTCAGCACCCGTTGTGCGCTTTGATGGGCCTTGAGCTTGCCGGCACCGTCCTGGGCGTCGATGTCCCATAACGCAACCTGCAAGCCCTGGGACCTGAAGAAGCCTTCGGCGTCCGAACGGCGCTGACCATCGGGTGGACGGAACAGCGGCACATAGTTCTCGGGCAGCTTGCTCCTGACCAGTTCCGCGCTACGGCGGACCGAGTCCTGCCAGTCCTGCCAATGGCTGTGGGAACGGAACTCCCAACCCTGCACGCCGATGCATTGCGTGGAGTAAGTGGCCTGCAGGCTGGCCACCGAACGATCGCCCAGGCGCGCCTGGACGTCCTTGCCGAGCACGAAGAAGGTGCCGGTCAGATTCGCCTTGCGCAGGTAATCGGCGACCCAGGCGGTGTTGTCCGGCGCGGCATTGGCGGCGCTGTCGAAGGTCAGCAGGAACAGCCGGTCATGCATCGCCTCGCCATTGCGCTCGTAGTCGCCGAAACGATCGATTTCACTGCTGGTTTGCGGGAACAACGCGGCCTTGCGCAGAAGCTCGTCGAGGTACTGCGCATGGAACAACCGGCTGGGTTCGGCCCACTTTACATAGTAGCTGTCTTCGCTGATCTGGAACTTGGCAGCCTGTTCGCGCAGGGTGGCCATGTCCTCGACCAGGAAGCAGAAGGACGCATCCTGGTCGCAGCTCTTCTGCGCAAAGTTGTAGTTGTCCAGCAGGCGTTGCCACAGGCGCTGACGCAGGTGATTGACCGAGTCCGAATTGACCGTGCGCAGGCCCAGGCGCTGAGCCAGCCCGGCGTCGTCCAGCGACTCGCTGGCCCACAGCACTCGGGCGAACATCAGGATTTCCGCACGCGACGCCACATCGAACAGCGTCGGGTTGCTAAGCGGCTCGGGCCAGGTGCCGCGATCGAGCGTCGCCACATCGCCCGGCGCGGCCACCGCACCGACACTCAACAGCCAGGCCAACAATATAAAACCGATACGCAATGGGATGTCTCCATAACAAAACCCGCGCGGCACTATAGCCGATCCGGCACTTGCACCACGATGCCCCCCAGGGTTATGTGTCAGGCACCGACCATCACCTATGGACTTGATAGCTGGAGTCATCAGGGACAACCCCCTAGAATCGCCCCCACGATCAAAGGAGACGACTTCATGCTGATGGTGATTTCCCCCGCCAAGACCCTCGATTACGAAACACCGCCGGCGACCCAGCGCTTTACCCAGCCGCAGTACCTCGACCATTCCCAGGAACTGATCCTGCAATTGCGCGACCTGACGCCTGCTCAGATCAGCGAACTGATGCACGTCTCCGACAAGATCGGCGGCCTCAACGCCGCGCGCTTCGGCAGCTGGACCCCGGCCTTTACCCCGGACAACGCCAAGCAGGCCCTGCTGGCGTTCAAGGGTGACGTGTACACCGGCCTCAATGCCCAGACCTTCAGCGAAGCCGACTTCGATTATGCGCAACAGCACTTGCGCATGCTGTCCGGCCTGTATGGCCTGCTGCGCCCACTGGACCTGATGCAGCCGTATCGCCTGGAAATGGGCACTCGACTGGCCAATGCCCGTGGCAAGGACCTGTACGCCTTCTGGGGCACGCGGATCAGCGAATGGTTGAACGAAGCCCTGGCCGACCAGGGCGACGATGTGCTGCTGAACCTGGCGTCCAACGAGTACTTCTCGGCGGTCAAACGCACGGCCCTGAACGCCCGCGTCATCAATACCGAGTTCAAGGACCTGAAAAACGGCCAGTACAAGATCATCAGCTTCTACGCGAAAAAGGCCCGGGGCCTGATGAGCCGCTTCGTCATCGAAGAACGCATCAATGACCCGGCTCGACTCAAGCAATTCGACGTTCAAGGCTATCGCTACAGCGCCGAACAGTCGAAACCCGACAGCTTGGTCTTCCTGCGCGATCACGCGCCCGAGTAAACGCGCCAATCTGGCGCACGACCGCAAAAACCCGGTCGTGCGCCTCTTCCCTTTTCGTCCGACAATCCTCCCGCCGATTCGCCATTATTTTGGCGCCAAAACACTGTCTGTCATATTTTTAACTTTAGTTTCACTCGACTTGGCGCATTTTTTTCCGTAGTGGCACTGAAAAAAATTCTCAGTAGTGGCACAAAAATATCTCACGCGTTTAAGTCCCCGTGTAACAAGGGTGAGACAGCAAGTGCCATCAATTTGAAAGTAGTGCCATCTTTTTCCATATTTCAAGAAATTTCAGAAATCGCGATGGGCGGATCGGAACTATGTCCAAATGCATAGCTCATACCACCGGTAGCGATTATCTCTGGATATGTACGAGATAACTTACGCAGAGTAGAGATTTACCTGGCCTGAATTGTCACAACAACTTCAACTCGGTAATCCCTGATTTGGGCAAGACCAACAGGAAAGGAGATACGCACCATTAATATCCCCTACACGGCCAAGGCTGCGCCCCTGTAAACGTGCTCTCCCGAGCACCCAAACGCTTGATCCACGGGCCTTTTGCCTGGCATCGAGTGTGGAAGACCTTTGCACGAAGAACCTCTGACCAGAGGACTCAGCTGCATAACGGGGCAAGTCATAACAATTAAGGCCTAGTTACGCACACCTTGAGTGCACTTATTTAGACACTCGGAACTTATATGCCTGCACACGGCACTGCGACGCCTGTCAGCCGCACTTCCGAGTGCACTATGACCGCTGAACACCATTAACTCCGGCCATGTAATGGCTTGATTAAACACAGAGGAAAATGCGATGCGCATCAGCATATTTGGTTTGGGTTACGTCGGTGCAGTCTGTGCCGGTTGCCTCTCTGCACGGGGTCATGACGTCGTTGGCGTCGATGTCGCCAAGGACAAGATCGACATGATCAACGCCGGTAAATCACCGATCGTTGAACCGGGTCTGGGTGAGTTGCTGGCCAAGGGCATCGAAACCGGCCGTCTGCGCGGTACGACCAACTTCGCCGAGGCGATTCGCGATACCGACCTGTCGATGATCTGCGTCGGCACGCCGAGCAAAAAGAACGGCGACCTGGAACTGAACTACATCGAAGCGGTGTGCCGCGAGATCGGTTTTGTCCTGCGTGAAAAATCCACTCGGCACACCATCGTCGTGCGCAGCACCGTGCTGCCGGGCACCGTCGCAAACGTTGTCATCCCGATCCTCGAAGACTGCTCGGGCAAGAAAGCCGGTGTGGATTTCGGCGTGGCCGTGAACCCTGAGTTCCTGCGTGAAAGCACCGCGATCGCCGACTACGACCAGCCGCCAATGACCGTCATCGGCGAACTGGACAAAGCCTCGGGCGACGTTCTGCAATCGCTGTACGAAGAACTCGACGCGCCGATCATCCGCAAGGACATCGCCGTTGCCGAGATGATCAAGTACACCTGCAACGTATGGCACGCCGCCAAGGTGACCTTCGCCAACGAGATCGGCAACATCGCCAAGGCCGTCGGCGTCGATGGTCGTGAAGTGATGGACGTGGTCTGCCAGGACAAGACCCTGAACCTGTCCCAGTACTACATGCGCCCGGGTTTCGCCTTCGGCGGTTCCTGCCTGCCCAAGGACGTTCGCGCCCTGACCTACCGTGCCGGCTCGCTGGACGTGGAAGCGCCGCTGCTGAACTCGCTGATGCGCAGCAACGAGGCCCAGGTGCAGAACGCCTTCGACATCGTCTCCAGCCACGACAAACGCAAAGTCGCCCTGCTGGGCCTGAGCTTCAAGGCCGGCACCGACGACCTGCGCGAAAGCCCGCTGGTGGAGCTGGCGGAAATGCTGATCGGCAAGGGTTTCGACCTGAGCATCTACGACAGCAACGTCGAATACGCCCGCGTTCACGGGGCGAACAAGGACTACATCGAGTCGAAGATCCCGCACGTCTCGTCCTTGCTCAATTCTGACTTCGACGCCGTCATCGACAATTCCGACGTGATCATCCTCGGCAACCGCGACGAGAAATTCCGCACCCTGGTGCAGAACGTCCCGCACGGCAAGCAAGTGATCGACCTGGTGGGCTTCATGGCTCAAGCCACCAGCGTCAGTGGTCGCACCGAAGGGATCTGCTGGTAAGGCAGCCTCTCCTGCAGGAGCGAGGGGGACGCCCAGTCCTTGCTCGCGATGGACTCAGCGACACCGCAGGGTGTCAGGTTGCCAGCGGCATCGTTGGCGACCTTCGCGAGCAAGCTTGCTCCTACAGCTTTTACGGATCGAGACGGATGCAAATTATGCACAGGCTAAAGCACGGCCTACTCCAGGCCGCCGGTTGGCTGTTTTACTTGAGTATCTTGATGGGCATCGCCACGGCGTTGCCTGTGTCCACGTTCGACTCCGAGTCGAAGGACTTCATTTTCCTGATCGGTATCGTCGGTATCTGGCGCTACTCGATGGGCGCCACGCACTTTCTGCGCGGCATGCTGTTTCTGTACGTGGTCTACCCGCACCTGCGGCGCAAAGTGCGCAAGCTGGGCAAAGCGGCAGACCCGTCCCATGTGTTCCTGATGGTCACCAGTTTCCGTATCGACGCCCTGACCACCGCCCAGGTCTACAGCTCGGTCATCCGCGAAGCCATCGACTGCGGCCTGCCAACCACCGTGGTCTGCTCGATCGTGGAAATGTCCGATGAACTGCTGGTGAAAAGCCTGTGGAACCGGATGAACCCACCGTCGCGGGTCAAACTCGACTTCGTGCGCATTCCGGGTACCGGCAAGCGCGATGGTCTGGCCTACGGTTTCCGCGCCATCTCCCGCCACCTGCCGGATGACCGTGCGGTCGTGGCGGTGATCGACGGCGACACCGTGCTCGCCGAAGGCGTCGTGCTCAAGACCGTGCCGTGGTTCCAGCTGTTCGGCAACGTCGGCGGCCTGACCACCAACGAGTTCTGCGAAGTGCGCGGCGGCTACATCATGAGCGAGTGGCACAAGCTGCGCTTCGCCCAGCGCCACATCAACATGTGCTCGATGGCCCTGTCCAAGCGTGTGCTGACCATGACCGGCCGCATGTCGGTGTTCCGCGCCTCCGTGGTCACCAACCCCGACTTCATCGCCGACGTGGAAAGCGACTCGCTGCAACACTGGCGCCTGGGCCGCTTCAAGTTCCTCACCGGCGATGACAAATCGAGCTGGTTCAGCCTGATGCGCCTGGGCTACGACACTTTCTACGTGCCCGACGCGGCGATCCACACCGTGGAACACCCGCCGGAGAAAAGTTTCATCAAGGCCAGCCGCAAGCTGATGTTCCGCTGGTACGGCAATAACCTGCGCCAGAACTCCCGCGCCCTGGGCCTGGGGATGAAACGCCTCGGCCTGTTTACCTCGGTGGTGCTGTTCGACCAGCGCGTGTCGATGTGGACCTCGCTGCTGGGCCTGACTGTGGCGCTGCTCGCCAGCTTCAAGTACGGCACCGCGTTCATCCTGGTTTACCTGCTGTGGATCGGCATCACCCGCCTGATCCTGACCCTGCTGCTGTCGTGTTCCGGTCACCGGATCGGCCCGGCCTACCCGGCGATTCTCTATTACAACCAGATCGTCGGCGCGCTGGTGAAGATCTACGTGTTCTTCCGCCTCGACCAACAGTCCTGGACTCGCCAACCCACTTCTCTGTCCCGTGATCTCGCCAGCTTTCAACGTTGGTTCAACACCTGGTCGTCTCGGACCATGACCTTCTCTGCGGGCAGCATCTTTGTCGCCACGCTGCTGTTGATGGTCTGACCGAACTCGCCTGAATTAACTAGGAAACCGCCCATATGAATACCGCCGTCAACGCCAACGTAGTGCATGAATCCGAAGCCCAGCGCCAGCACGCCCGGGTCAAAATCCCGGCCAAGCTGCGCTTCTTCGGCCCCGACCGTACACCGGTCGAAGCCCGAGTCCTGGACCTCTCCGCCGGCGGCCTGGCGTTCAACGCCGGCCAGCTGCCGCTCAAGATCGGCGACGTGCACAAGGCGCGCCTGCAGTTCGTCATCGATAACCTCGGCCTGGCCATGGACGTCGAACTGCAAGTGCGCTCATTCGACCGCCAGACCGGTCGTGCCGGTTGCCAGTTCCAGAACCTGGAGCAGCAGGACATCTCGACCCTGCGCCACCTGATCACCTCGCACCTGGCCGGCGACATCGTCAGCATCGGCGAAGTGCTGGCGACCCTGCAGCGCGACAACTTCACCAAGGCGCGCAAGCAAAAAGACGGCGGCAGCGGCATGACCCCGTTCGGTCGTCTGCGTGCAGTGACCTTCAGCCTGGCGATTTTCCTCGTCGGCCTGGCGGCGTTCGGCTTCATTTTCAAATCGGTGTACGGCATGTATTTCGTCAGCCACGCCCAGGCCGGCCTGGTTGCCGTGCCGGGCATGAACATCACCATGCCGCGTGACGGCACCGTGCAGAGCCTGGTCAAGGCCGACGGCGTCGCCGCAAAGGGCGCGCCGCTGGCGACCTTCAGCACCAGCATGCTCGACGTGCTCAAGGGCCACCTGGACGAAGACCAGTTGCAACCGGCCAAGGTTGAAGAACTGTTCGGCAAGCAGATGACCGGCACCCTGACCTCGCCGTGCGATTGCACCGTGGCCCAGCAACTGGTCGCCGACGGCCAGTACGCCAGCAAGGGCGACGTGATCTTCCAGCTGGTGCCGCGCAACAGCGAAGCCAACGTCGAGGCACGCTTCTCCTATCGCCAGTTCAGCGATGTTCGCCCAGGCACCAGCGTCAGCTTCCAGATCGCCGGCGAAGACCAGAGCCGCACCGGCAAGATCGTCAGCAGCACCAGCCTGAAAAGCGCCGACCTGTCGTCCGACATCCGCGTGCTGATCCAGCCGGACGAGCCCCTGGACAGCAAATTCGCCGGTCGCCCGGTGGAAGTGAACAGCGACCGCGGCCCGAACCTGAACTGGCTGATCAACAAAGCCATGGCTGCTGGCCTGTAAGCGGAGGACATGACCGTGATGAAACCTATCCTCCATACACCGCAAACCCTGTGGGAGCGAGCCTGCTCGCGATGGGATCAGCGCGGTCTGTCTGATGCAACGCGGCGCCTGCATCGCCAGCAGGCTGGCTCCCACAGGGGGGCGGTGTGTGCTCTGGCGTTGGCAGTCAGCCTCGCCGGCTGCGCCGGCCTGCCCGACCAGCGCCTGGCCAATGAAGCCCTCAAGCGCGGCGACACCGCGCTGGCCCAGCAGAACTACAAGGCCCTGGCCGACCTCGGTTACAGCGAAGCTCAAGTGGGCCTCGCCGACATCCAGGTCGACAGCCGCGACCCGGCACAGATCAAGCAGGCGGAAGCGACTTATCGCGCCGCCGCCGACGTATCGCCGCGTGCCCAGGCGCGCCTCGGCCGCCTGCTGGTGGCCAAGCCGGGTTCCACCGAAGCCGAACAGCACGAAGCCGAAACCCTGTTGAAAAAAGCCTCGGCCAACGGTGAAGGCAACACGCTGATCCCGCTGGCGATGCTGTACCTGCAATACCCGCACAGTTTCCCCGACATCAATGCCCAGCAGCAGATCAGCCAATGGCGCGCCGAAGGCAAACCGGAAGCCGGCCTCGCCCAAGTGCTGCTGTATCGCACCCAGGGCACTTACGACCAGCACCTGGACGAAGTGGCGAGCATCTGCAAGGCCGCGTTGAACACCACCGATATCTGCTACGTCGAGCTGGCCACGGTCTACCAGAAACAGGGCAAGGCCGACGAGCAGGCCGAGCTGATCAAGCAGATGCAGGCGGCGCACGCTCGCGGCACCGTGTCCGCGCAACGTGTGGACAGCGTAGCCCGCGTCCTCGGCGACTCGAGCCTGGGCAAGACCGACGAAAAAACCGCCCAGTCGCTGCTCGAAGACATCGCCCCCGGCTACCCGGCTTCCTGGGTCAGCCTGGCGCAGTTGCTCTACGACTTCCCGGAACTCGGTGACGTCGACACCATGATGAAATACCTGGAAAACGGCCGCGCCGCTGACCAGCCGCGTGCCGAACTGCTGCTCGGCAAGCTCTACTACGAAGGCAAGTGGGTGCCGGCCGACGCCAAAGTCGCCGAAGCGCATTTCCAGAAAGCCGTCGGCAAGGAAGTCGCCGCCGACTACTACCTCGGCCAGATCTACCGTCGCGGCTACCTGGGCCAGGTCTATTCGCAAAAAGCCCTGGATCACCTGCTGACCGCCGCCCGCAACGGCCAGAACAGTGCCGACTTCGCCATCGCCCAGCTGTTCTCCCAAGGCAAGGGCACCAAGCCCAACCCGCTGAATGCCTATGTGTTCAGCCAACTGGCCAAGGCCCAGAACACCCCGCAAGCCACTGAGCTTGCGCAAACACTCGAAGCCCAACTGCCGCCTGCCCAGCTCGCCGAGGCCCAACGTCTGTTGAAACAGGAACAGGCCGTTCGTGGTGCCTTGAGCCAGAACACGCTGGAACTGCATGCCCTGCAAGAAGAAGACGGCGAGGAAACCTTATGAAGTTGAATCCATTCGTGAAGGCCGGCATTGGCCTGACATTCGCCTTGCTCTGGTCCTGCCCGACCCTGGCGGCATTGACCGACGCCAAGAACTTCGGCCTGGAAGTCAAAGTCACCGGCCAGTCCGAAGACGACCGCGACCTGGGCACTGCCCATGGCGGCGACGTCAACGGCGTCGGCCTCGACCTGCGCCCCTGGGTCTACGGCGAGAGCGGCGCGTGGAGCGCCTACGCCATGGGCCAGGCCGTGACGTCCACCGACATCATCGAAACCGACACCCTGCAGCAGTCCGACAGCGACGGCACCCAGACCACCGACAACGGTGATCGCAAGACCAAGAAAAACTACCTGGCGATGCGCGAGTTCTGGGTCGGCTACAGCGGCCTCACGCCCTACCCCGGCGAGATCCTCAAGCTCGGTCGCCAACGCCTGCGCAACGACGACGGCCAATGGCGCGACACCAACATCGAAGCCCTGAACTGGACCTTCGACACCACCCTGCTGCGGGCCAATGCCGGTGTCGCCGAACGTTTCAGCGAGTACCGCACCGACCTGAAGGAACTGGCGCCCAAGGACAAGGATCGCCTGCACGTCTACGGCGATGCGGCGTACCAGTGGACACCGGGCAACTGGGTCGGCATTCGCGGCCACCACACCCACGATGACGGCAAGCTCGATTACCCGGAGCCGGGCGTGGCCGGCGATTCGCTGGACAAGAAGCAGAACGGCGACATCAGCTGGCTCGGCCTGACCGCCGACAGCGATGCCTACAACTACCGCAACACCAATACCCTCAACTACTGGGGCAGCATCACCGGCATGAGCGGCGACACCGACACGGTCAACCCGCTCAACGCCGACGGCACGCGTCCGACCGAAGCCAAGCGTGGTGAAGACGTCAACGGCTGGGCCACCGACGTCGGTGTGCGCCTGCGCCTCGATCCACAATGGCAGGTCGGTGCCGCCTATGCCCGCGCCAGCGCCGATTACGAACAGAATGGCCTGGAAAGCAACCGCTCGAACTACACCGGTACGCGTTCGCGGGTTCACCGCTTCGGCGAGGCGTTCCGTGGCGAAATGAACAACATGCAGACCGCGACCCTGTTCGGTTCGTGGATGCTCAACGACGAATACGACGCGAGCCTGATCTATCACAAATTCTGGCGTGTCGACGGCAACAAGCCGGTCGGCAGCAACGGCATCAACGCCGTCGAGAACACCACCGACGACGCCACGGGCGCGATTCTCTCCAGCACGTCCCTGCCGCTGGAAGATGGCAACAAGGACCTTGGCCAGGAAATGGACGTGGTCGTCACCAAGTACTTCAAGCAGGGCCTGTTGCCGGCCGCGCTGAGCCAGTCGATCGACGAGCCGTCGGCCCTGGTGCGCCTGCGTGGCGGCGTGTTCAAGCCGGGTGATGCCTACGGCAAACAGGTCGATTCGTACATGCACCGCGCGTTCATCGACGTGATCTGGCGCTTCTGATGCGAACCGCTAAAGGAGTTCCCGACATGCACAGTCCGAAGACAGGCGCCCTGACCTTGCTGGCCGGCGCGATGCTGCTGGCCAGTTCGGCCGCCTTCGCCAATGTCGAGCCAGCGCCGAAGCCGGTGACCACGGCCAAGGAATTGCAACAGGCCAAGACCTACACCGTCGCCAGCGCGCCGACCGCGCCCCTGGAACTGAAGAAGCCGGTCCCGCCGGACATCAGCGGCTACAACGCGCAAGCCGTCGAGAAAAAGATCGTGCGCAGCAAGGCCGGCAAGGTCAGCGTGCGCCGGATGATGCAGGAAAACGCCCTGAAGGACTTCATCGGCGGCGACAACAAGATGGCCGAATGGGTGGTGCGCCAGCACGGCATCCCGCAGGCGATCTTCATCGACGACGGCTACATGAACCTCAAGGACCTGGCGAAGAAACTGCCCAAGCAGTACTTCAGCGAAACCTCGCCGGGCGTGTTCCTCGCCAGGCTGCCGATTGTGGTGGGCGAGAAGGGCATTCTCGAAATCGACCAACAGACCCAGGAATTGCGCCTGTCCCAGGAGGCCGGCTCGTTCCTGGTCAACGACGGTCGCCTGTTCGTGCGTGACAGCAAGATCACCGGCTGGCGTGAAAAGGACAACGGCCCGGCGACCTTCAAGTCGCCGAAGGAATTCCGTCCGTTCCTGCTGGCCTGGGGTGGCACCGAGACCTACATCGTCAACAGCAAGATGGCCAGTTTCGGCTACGCCAACAGCAAGTCCTACGGCGTGAGTATTTCCCAGTACACGCCGAACATGGCCAAGGTGCTCAAGCGCCCTGAACCGACCGGCTGGATCATCGGCTCCGAGTTCTCGGACATGTGGTACGGGTTCTATTGCTACGAAACCAGCAACTTCGTGGTCAAGGGCAACACCTACAAGGACAACATCGTCTACGGCATCGACCCGCACGACCGTTCGCACGGGCTGATCATCGCCGACAACACCGTCTACGGGACCAAGAAGAAGCACGGGATCATCATTTCCCGTGAGGTCAACGACAGCTTCATCTTCAACAACCGCAGCTACGACAACAAGTTGTCGGGCCTGGTGATCGACCGTAACAGCGTCAACAACCTGATCGCCTACAACGAGATCTACAAGAACCACACCGACGGCATCACGCTGTACGAGAGCGGTGACAACCTGATCTACGGCAACAAGGTGATCAGCAACAAACGCCACGGCATCCGCATTCGTAACAGCGTGAACATCCGCCTCTACGAAAACCTGTCCCTGGCCAACGGCCTGACCGGCGTCTACGGCCACATCAAGGACCTGACGGACACCGACCGCGACATCAAGCTCGACCCGTTCGACGCCCAGGTGTCGCTGATCATCGTCGGCGGCGAACTGGCCGGCAACGGCAGCGGACCGCTGTCGATCGACTCGCCTCTGAGCGTGGAGCTGTATCGCGTGTCGATGCTCGCGCCGACCAAATCCAGCGGCATCAGCTTCAACGGGATCCTTGGCGAGCGCCAGGATGAAATTCTCGACCTGATGGTGCGCCAGCAGAAAGCCGTGCTGATCGACCCTGTCGAACGCCAGACCGAATTGCAGGACTGAGGATAATTTTATGCACCCACACTTGATCAAATTACTCAGCCTGTCGGCCCTGACTGCCGGTATTCTCGCGGCCAGCGCCGGGGCGCGCGCCGAGGACATCCAGGCGCCGACTTTCGAAGCCGAGCCGTGCTGCAACCTGTGCCCGGAAGCCCACGACGCGAAGAACTACACCACGCGTTACCAGCAGAACTTCACCACGCTGGTGCAGGCCCAGGGCGATTGGCTGTTCCGTACCCAGGAAGACTTGCGCACCGAATTCGACACCACCCCCGCCGGCTACAAGCGCATGCAGCAACTGCACGATGCGTTCAAGAGCAAAGGCGTGGAACTGGTGGTGGTCTACCAGCCGACCCGAGGCCTGGTGAACCGCAACAAACTCAACCCGCAAGACAAGGCCAGGTTCGATTACGACAAGGCACTGAAGAACTACAAGAGCATGCTCGGCCGTTTCGCCGCCATGGGCTACGTGGTGCCCGACCTGTCGCCGCTGACCAACGAATCGCTGCCCGAGACCCTGCCCGCCCACGACTTCTACTTCCGTGGCGACCAGCACTGGACGCCTTACGGCGCGCAGCGCACGGCGAAGATCGTCGCCGAGAAGGTCAAGCAGATCCCGGCCTTTGCCGACATTCCAAAGCGTGAATTCGAGACCCACAAGTCGGGTCGCATGGGCAAGACCGGAACATTGCACAACATGGCCGGTCAACTCTGTGGCACCAGCTACGCGATCCAGTACATGGATCAGTTCACCACCGAGCCCAAGGGCGAAGCGGGCGATGGCGACCTGTTCGGCGATTCCGGCAATCCGCAGATCACCCTGGTCGGCACCAGCCACAGTGGCAAGAACTACAACTTCGCCGGTTTCCTCGAAGAGGCCATCGGCGCCGACATTCTCAACGTGGCGTTCCCTGGCGGCGGCCTGGAAGGTTCGATGCTGCAGTACCTGGGCAGCGAAGAGTTCCAGAAAAACCCGCCGAAGATTCTCATCTGGGAATTCTCGCCGCTCTACCGCCTGGACCAGGAAACCATTTACCGCCAGATGATGGCGCTGCTGGACAACGGCTGCGAAGGCAAGGACGCGCAAATGTCCGCCAGTGCCAGCTTGAAGCCGGGCAAGAACGAACTGATGGTCAACAGCAAGAACATGAACCTGCAGAACAGCAGCCACCAGGTCGACATCCGCTTCGCCGACACCTCGGTGAAAACCCTGCAAGCCACCCTCTGGTACATGAACGGGCGCCACGAGGACATCAAGATCGAAAAACCGGAAACGTCCGACACCGACGGTCGTTTCGCCTTCGAATTGCGCACCGACGAAGACTGGGCCTCGCAGAACCTGCTGGCCGTCGAAGTCCAGGGGCCGGAAGCCGGCGCCGCGCCACAGAAGGTCGAAGCGAAAATCTGCAAACGCAACGTGTTCCCGAACGCTGGGCAACGTACCGCCCAGATCGGGCAATGAGGTCTGCCATGCACAATCGAACCTTGAAACAGCTACTCGCGCCCTCCCTGCTGGCACTGGCGATGTTCGCCGGCGCCACCCAGGCCGCCGCACCGCTGCGCCCGCCCCAGGGGTACTTCGCGCCGATCGAGAAACTCAAGACCGGCGACAGCAATGAAAGCTGCGAGGCGGTACCGACGCCTTACACCGGCTCGCTGCAATTTCGCAGCAAGTACGAAGGCTCGGACAAGGCCCGCTCGACCCTGAACGTCCAGTCGGAAAAAGCCTTTCGCGACAGCACCGCCGACATCACCAGGATCGAGCGCGGCACCAGCAAGCGCGTCATGCAATTCATGCGCGACGGGCGTCCGGAACAGCTCGAATGCACGTTGAACTGGTTGACCGCCTGGGCCAAGGCCGACGCCTTGATGTCCAAGGACTTCAACCACACCGGCAAGTCCATGCGCAAATGGGCGCTGGGCAGCATGGCGTCTTCTTACCTGCGCCTGAAGTTTTCCGACTCGCACCCGCTGGCCAACCACCAGCAGGAATCGCAGTTGATCGAAGCCTGGTTCAACAGGATGGCCGACCAGGTGGTCAGCGACTGGGACAACCTGCCGCTGGAAAAAACCAACAACCACTCGTATTGGGCAGCCTGGTCGGTGATGGCCACCGCCGTCGCCACCAACCGTCGCGACCTGTTCGACTGGGCCGTGAAGGAATACAAGGTCGGCGCCAACCAGGTCGATGCGCAGGGCTTCCTGCCGAACGAACTCAAACGCCAGCAACGCGCCCTCGCCTACCACAACTATGCCCTGCCGCCCCTGGCGATGATCGCCAGTTTCGCCCAGGTCAATGGCGTGGACCTGCGCCAGGAAAACAACGGCGCCCTCAAGCGTCTGGGGGATCAGGTGTTGGCCGGGGTCAAAGACCCGGACATCTTCGAGAAGAAGAACGGCAAGGAACAGGACATGACCGACCTGAAGAAGGACATGAAATTCGCCTGGCTCGAACCGTTCTGCTCGCTCTACACCTGCGCGCCGCAGGTGCTGGAGAAGAAACACGGGATGCAGCCGTTCAAGACCTTCCGCCTTGGCGGCGACCTGACCAAGGTTTATGACCCTGCGAATGACAAGGGCAAGGGATCTTGAAGACACGCTGAATCCCTGTGGGAGCGGGCTTGCTCGCGAAAGCGGTCTGACATCAGAAAGAGATGTCGACTGACACACCGCATTCGCGAGCAAGCCCGCTCCCACAGGGTGAGTGACCAGATGTGAGATATGAGTTGCCCCCGAGTTTTTCATGGGGGGTTTGGGGGGGCTGCGGCCCTTGACTGTTGGTTAAACACGGAGAGACCGGGATGGTATTTTCATCCAACGTGTTCCTGTTCTTGTTCCTGCCGATCTTCCTCGGCATGTACTACTTGAGCGGAATACGCTATCGCAACCTGTTGCTGCTGATCGCCAGCTATGTGTTCTATGCCTGGTGGCGCGTGGACTTCCTGGCGCTGTTCGCCGCCGTCACGCTGTGGAACTACTGGATCGGCCTCAAGGTCGGCGCCGCAGGTGTGCGCACCAAACCGGCCCAACGCTGGCTGCTGCTGGGTGTGGCCGTCGACCTGTGCATCCTCGGCTACTTCAAGTACGCCAACTTCGGTGTCGACAGCATCAACGCGCTGATGACCTCGGTCGGCCTGTCGCCATTCATCCTGACCCACGTGCTGTTGCCGATCGGTATCTCCTTCTACATTTTCGAGTCCATCAGCTACATCATCGACGTCTACCGTGGCGATACCCCGGCCACGCGCAACCTGATCGACTTCGCGGCGTTCGTGGCGATCTTCCCGCACCTGATCGCCGGTCCCGTGCTGCGTTTTCGCGACCTCGCCGACCAGTTCAACAACCGCACCCACACCCTCGACAAATTTTCCGAGGGCTGCACGCGGTTCATGCAGGGTTTCATCAAGAAGGTCTTCATCGCCGACACCCTGGCGGTGGTCGCCGACCACTGCTTCGCCTTGCAGAACCCGACCACGGGCGACGCCTGGCTCGGCGCGCTGGCCTACACCGCGCAACTGTACTTCGACTTCTCCGGCTACAGCGACATGGCCATCGGCCTGGGCTTGATGATGGGTTTCCGCTTCATGGAAAACTTCAAACAGCCGTACATCAGCCAGTCGATCACCGAGTTCTGGCGGCGCTGGCACATCAGCCTGTCGACCTGGCTGCGTGACTACCTGTACATCACGCTGGGCGGCAACCGCAAAGGTACGCTGATGACCTATCGCAACCTGTTCCTGACCATGCTGCTCGGTGGTCTGTGGCACGGTGCGAACATCACCTACATCGTCTGGGGTGCCTGGCACGGCATGTGGCTGGCCATTGAAAAAGCCCTGGGCCTGAACACGTCGCCGCGCAGCCTCAACCCGATCCGCTGGGCGCTGACCTTCCTGCTGGTGGTGATGGGCTGGGTGATCTTCCGTGCGGAAAACCTGCACGTGGCCGGTCGCATGTACGGCGCGATGTTCAGCTTCGGCGAATGGTCGCTGTCGGAACTCAACCGGGCCAACCTCACCGGCCTGCAAGTGGCAACCCTGGTGGTGGCCTACGCGACCCTGGCGTTTTTCGGCCTGCGTGATCTCTACAGCAACCCGCCACCGGCGAAAACCAAACCGGCCGTCAACGTCGAGGCCGATGGCCCCGCCGCTGCGACGCCTGGAATGATCAAGGCGGTCCCGGGCGACAACCCGGCCAGCATCCACCAGCCAGGCTACACCGTGGGCGTCGAAGCCACCGTGCAACCGGCCTACTGGAGCGCCGACTGGTCGCGCTATGTGATGCGCGCCCTGGTGCTGCTGCTGTTCATCGCCTCGATTCTCAAACTCTCGGCGCAAAGCTTCTCGCCGTTCCTTTACTTCCAGTTCTGAGGGATCTGACCATGACCCGCTCATTACGCATTTTCTACATCGCCCTGTTCATGGTGACCCTGCTGGTCCTGGGCCTGTGGTCGGTGCGCAGCTTCTTTGGCTTCAGCACCAACGCCGATGCGACGGTGCTCAACGGCCGTTGGGCCAAGGCCGTCGAAACCCACTACGACGACGAATTCCCGATCAAGCGCCTGGGCACCAACCTCTGGGCCGCGCTGGATTTCAAACTGTTCAACGAAGGTCGTCCCGGCGTGGTGCTCGGTCGCGACCAGTGGTTGTACAGCGATGAGGAATTCAACCCGATCGTCAACGAAGAGCTGAACCTGCAAGGCAATTACGCGCTGGTCGAAGGCGTGCGCCAGGAACTGAAGGAGAAAGGCGTGAAACTGGTGATGGCCATCGTGCCGGCCAAGACCCGCCTGTACCCGGAACACCTGGGTGAAGTGAAGCCTTCGAGCATTCACGCCAACCTTTATGAAGACTTCCACGCCCGTGTCGCCGCCAACAAGATCCTCGCGCCCGACCTGCTGAGCCCGCTGCAAAAGGGCAAGCTGGACGGCCAGCAAGTGTTCCTGCGCACCGACACCCACTGGACCCCGGAGGGCGCTCAGATCGCCGCCGAAACCCTGGCCAGAGCCATCGCCGAGAAAGCCCCGCTGAGCGGCGAGCCTCAGCGCTTCGTCACCGAGCCTGCGCAAACCGTGACCCACAAGGGTGACCTGCGCCTGTTCCTGCCGCTGGACCCGCTGTTCGAAAACCTGATGCCGGCGACCGAGCCACTGCAGAAACGCAACACCGTAGCGGCTGACGATCAGGCCAGCGGCGACGACGCCCTGTTTGCCAACACCGAAGTGCCCGTCGCGCTGATCGGCACCAGCTACAGCGCCAACCCGAACTGGAACTTCGTCGGCGCGCTGAAACAGGCGCTGAACAGCGACGTGGTCAATTACGCCGAAGACGGCCATGGCCCGATCCTGCCGATGCTCAGCTACCTCAAGAGCGACGCTTTCAAGAACAGCCCGCCGCAGGTGCTGATCTGGGAGTTTCCTGAACGTTATCTGCCCGTCAACAACGAAATCGGCGACGCCGACCCGCACTGGGTCGCAGCGCTCAAAGAAGCCGGCGCCCGCCAACAAAATGTAGCCATCAACACTAAATCCGAGACGCCCGACCGGGCGCAAAACTGAAAGAGAGGTACTTCCATGACTTTCACTACTACTCCTCGTCGTCTCGCCAAGACCTTTGCCCTGGCCGCGACCTTCGGCGTACTGTCGATGAACGCCTTCGCCGCCGGCGACTCCGCACTCTACGGTCCGACCGCGCCGAAAGGCTCGTCCTTCGTACGGGTCTATAACGCCGGCAACACCGAAGTCAGCGCCACCGTCGGCAGCACCAGCCTGAGCGACGTCGCACCGCTGTCCAGCACCGACTTCAGCTTCATGCCGGGTGGCGACTACAGCGCCAAGGTCGGCAGCCAGTCCCTGCCGGTGAAACTGGCCGGCGACCACTATTACACCCTGGTCAACAACGCCAGCGGCGCGCCACAACTGATCGAAGAGCCGCCGTTCAAGAACAAGCAGAAATCCCTGGTCCGCGTGCAGAACCTCAGCGACAAGGCCCTGACCCTGAAAACCGCCGACGGCAAGACCGAAGTCGTGCCTTCCGTGGCCGCCAAAGGCCGTGGCGAGCGTGAAATCAACCCGGTAAAAGTCAGCCTGGCGCTATACGATGGCGCAACGAAAGTCGGCGACGTGAAACCGGTTGCCCTGGAACGCGGTGAAGCGGCGGTACTGTACGTCACCGGCAACGGCAGCAGCCTGTCGCCAGTGTGGGTCAAGCGCCCCGTGTCTACGCGCTAATGAATATTCCTGACTGACACCTCAACCCCTGTGGGAGCGGGCTTGCTCGCGAATGCGGTCTGACATTCACCCTGATGTCGACTGACAAAACGCTTTCGCGAGCAAGCCCGCTCCCACAATGGACCGAGGCGTCAATCCGGATACGGAACAAAAACAAGAGTGAAACGACAGAACGTTCGTGCTCTGACCCATACGATTTTCAAGGAGTAACAACATGATTCCGGTGATCTTGTCAGGTGGTAGCGGCTCACGTCTTTGGCCGCTTTCCCGTAAGCAGTTCCCTAAACAGTTCCTGGCCCTGACCGGCGAACACACGCTGTTCCAGCAAACCCTGGAACGCCTGGTGTTCGAAGGCATGGACACGCCTATCGTGGTCTGCAACAAGGACCACCGCTTCATCGTCAACGAGCAACTGACCGCTCGCAAGCTGGAAACCCAGCGCATCCTGATGGAACCGTTCGGCCGCAACACCGCGCCGGCCGTAGCGCTGACCGCGATGATGCTGGTCAACGAAGGCCGTGACGAGCTGATGCTGGTGCTGCCGGCCGACCACGTGCTGGAAGACCAGAAAGCCTTGCAGCGAGCCCTCGCCCTGGCCACCGTCGCCGCCGAAAACGGCGAAATGGTGCTGTTCGGCGTCCCGGCGACCAAACCGGAAACCGGTTATGGCTACATCAAGTCGACCAACGACTCGCTGCTGCCCGAAGGCGTCAGCCGTGTTTCGCACTTCGTCGAAAAACCGGACGTGAAACGCGCCACCGAGTACGTCCAGTCCGGCGGTTATTTCTGGAACAGCGGCATGTTCCTGTTCCGCGCCAGCCGCTTCCTCGAAGAGCTGAAAAAACATGACCCGGACATCTACGACACCTGCCTGCTGACCCTGGAGCGCAGCGAGCATGACGTCGATACCGTGAGCATCGACGAAGCCACGTTCGCCTGCTGCCCGGACAACTCCATCGACTACTCGGTGATGGAAAAAACCCAGCGCGCCTGCGTCGTGCCGCTGACCGCCGGCTGGAGCGATGTCGGCTGCTGGTCGTCGCTGTGGGAAGTCAACGAAAAAGACGCCAACGGCAACGTCACCAAGGGCGACGTCGTGGTTCAGGACAGCAAGAACTGCATGATCCACGGCAACGGCAAACTGGTGTCGGTGATCGGCCTGGAAAACATCGTGGTCGTCGAAACCAAGGACGCCATGATGATTGCGCACAAGGACAAGGTCCAGGGCGTGAAACAGATGGTCAACACCCTCAACGAACAGGGCCGCAGCGAAACCCAGAACCACTGCGAAGTCTATCGCCCGTGGGGTTCCTACGACTCGGTGGACATGGGTGGCCGCTTCCAGGTCAAGCACATCTCGGTCAAGCCGGGCGCCTGCCTGTCGTTGCAGATGCACCACCACCGCGCCGAACACTGGATCGTGGTCAGCGGCACCGCCGAAGTGACCTGCGACGAAAACGTGTTCCTGCTGACCGAGAACCAGTCGACCTACATTCCGATTGCCTCGGTTCACCGCCTGCGCAACCCGGGCAAGATTCCACTCGAAATCATCGAAGTGCAATCGGGCAGCTACCTGGGTGAGGACGATATCGAGCGTTTCGAAGACATCTATGGTCGGTCTACACCGCTCGAACGCGGCGTGTCGGTGAAAACCATCGCGCAATAAGCGTTCGGAAAAACAAAGCCCCCGCCCCACCCGCTGCGTCCCCTATCCGCAGCGGGTGGGCTGGGGGCTTTTTCATGCCTGTCCGGCCGAGGTGTGCGGAGCAACCGCGCTCGCCCATCGCCAAGCTCACCTGCCCTTAGGTAGGATGGCCCTCTCTTGCGCGAGGTTGTGCGACATGTTCATTGGCGTCTTGCTGGTCATCACCTGGTTGATTCTGTTAGTCCGTTACCCGGCCAAGGCCTTGCCCGTCTCGGTGGCGGCTGCCGTTGGCCTGGGGCTGGTCGCCAGCTGGGTGATCTGGATGGACAACCGCGAGGTCAAGCAACTGGCGCGCCTTGAGTTGCGCATTACCTACGCGCCGCAACAATGCCCGGCGGATCGTCCGTTGCAACTGACGATGAACAACGGCAACGAGGTGCCGCTCACCGAATTGCGCTGGCGTGTCGCCGCTTATGCGCCGGGCGACACGGTCAACCTCGCCGACAATCAGTACAGCGCACCGCGCTATCGTGGACCCGGCGAGTTGCAGGCCGGCGCCAGTTGGGAAGACTGCTTGCCCATGCCGCCCCTGCGACCCGGTTATCGTCCACAAACCCTGGAGTTTCGTGCCGAGCATTTGCAAGGCAGTTTCTCCGACTGATCCCTTCTCTTTCTACACAAGGAACGCGCCATGCCTGTTGCGTTGATTACCGGTTGCTCCAGCGGCATTGGCCGCGCACTGGCCGATGTGTTCAAGACGGCCGGTTACCAGGTCTGGGCCAGCGCGCGCAAGGCCGAAGACGTCGCGGCATTGGCGGCGGCGGGTTTCAACGCCGTGCAACTGGACGTCAATGATGGCCCGGCGCTGGAGCAGTTGAGCGAGCAGATCAATCAACAGCACGGCGGCCTCGACGTGCTGATCAACAACGCCGGTTACGGCGCCATGGGCCCGCTGCTGGACGGCGGTGTACCCGCCATGCAGCGCCAGTTCGAAACCAATGTGTTTGCCATCGTCGGCGTGACCCGGGCGTTTTTCCCGGTATTGCGCCGGGCCAGGGGGATCGTGGTGAACATCGGCAGCGTCTCGGGCGTCCTGGTCACGCCGTTCGCCGGCGCCTATTGCGCCTCGAAAGCAGCGGTGCATGCCTTGAGCGATGCGTTGCGCATGGAACTCGCCCCGTTCGGTGTGCGGGTGATGGAAGTGCAGCCGGGGGCCATCGCCTCGAGTTTCGCCCGCAATGCCGGGCAGGAAGCCGAACAGTTGATCAGCGAGCAGTCACCCTGGTTCCCCCTGCGCGAGGGGATTCGCGCACGGGCCCGGGCTTCTCAGGACAAACCGACGCCGGCCAGCGAGTTTGCCGCCGGCTTGCTCAAGGCCGTGCAGCAGGACAAACCGCCAAGGCTGATTCGCCTCGGCAACGGCAGCCGGGCGTTGCCGCTGCTGGCGACGTTGCTGCCCCAAGGGGTGCTGGAGTCGACGTTGATGCGGCGGTTTGGGTTGCGTGGCCAGCTCTGATACCGCAGCGACCTTATCGCGAGCAGGCTCGCTCCCACATTTTGACCGTGCACGCCGCCCCCTGTGGGAGCGAGCCTGGTCGCGATGACGGCAGAACAGACGCTGAAGCTCTGAAGGAAACACCATGACCGACTACACCCAATACTTCGACGAAGTGATCCAGGCCCACGTGGCCATCGAGCAATGGCTGGCCGAAGAACGCGACGCCGCCGAACTCGAACACCTGCTGATGCGTTTTTCGCCGCAGTTCTCCATGGTCTCGCCCCTGGGTCGGGTGCTGGATTTCGCCGCGCTGAATGAACTGTTCCTGCTGGCCGGCGGCAAGAAGCTCGGGTTCCGCATCGAGCTGAGCGAGTTATGTGGCCTGGCGTTGCACGACACCGGCGCCACCGTCAGTTACCGCGAACAGCAGACCGATGCCACCGGCCTGCACTCCGACCGGCGCTCGACAGTGGTGTTCGAGAAGGTGGACGGCAGGATTCTCTGGCGGCACCTTCACGAGACGTTCTGCAAGGAGTGAGTCCCACAAGTTTCGACCGTGGGAGCGAGCCTGCCCGCGATGATCGTTAACGATGACGCGGCATTGCGGATGCCCGTGGTGCCTTGCCGTCCATCGCGAGCAGGCTCGCTCCCACAGGAGTGATGCGCGCCTACAGGGTTTCGGACGGGTTCACCACGACCGTGCAGGTGATCCCCGCCGCCAGCAGCACCCCCTCCGGCACTTCGTCGATGTGTATCCGCACCGGCACCCGTTGCGCCAGCCGCACCCAGTTGAACGTCGGGTTCACGTCGGCGATCAGCTCACGGCTTTGCGGGTTGTCGCGGTCGTAGATGCCGCGGGAAATACTCTCCACGTGCCCCTTCATCACCTCGCCACTCATCAGTTGCATGTCGGCCTTGTCGCCGACTCGCACATGCGGAAGCTTGGTTTCTTCGAAGAAGCCGTAGACCCAGAAGGAATGCATGTCGACCACGGCCATTTTGGCTTCGCCGATGCGCGCATAGTCGCCGCGATGGACATTGAGGTTGGTCACATAACCGTCCACCGCCGCGCGCACTTCGGTGCGCTTGAGGTTCAGTTCGGCCGCTTCCAGCTGGGCTTGCGCCTGCTGGTAATCCGCCAGGGCCGAATCGGCGATGTTGCTGGCGTCGTCACGGTTTTCCCTGGAGATCACCAGGTTGTCCATGTCGGCGCGGCGGTGGGCGTTGACCTTGCGCATCTCCCAGGTCGATTTGCGTGAAGCCACCAGTGCCTGCGCCTGCTTGACCGCGAGGCGGTAGTGCTCGGGGTCGATGCGCATCAACAGATCGCCCTTCTTCACCTGTTGGTTATCGCGCACCGGCACGTCCACCACTTCCCCGGTGACGTCGGCGGCGACGTTGATGATGTCGGCGCGCACCCGGCCGTCGCGGGTCCAGGGCGTGTTCATGTAGTGCTCCCACAGGGTCCGGCCGACCCAGATCGCGAGGGCCAGCACCAGCAAAGTGGCGAGCAGGCTGAAAAGCTTTTTCATCAGGGCATTCTCAGTGGTAGACCGTCAGCGCCAGGGCGCCGAACAGACAGGTAAACAGACTCAGGCGCAGCAACGCCGGGTGCCAGAAAAAACGGTACAGGTCGAAGCCGGAAAGGAACCGGTCCAGCGCCCAGGCCAGGACCGCTGCGATCAGAAACATCAGCGTCATGGTCGGCATGTACACGCCGTGGAAGGCGATCTCACGGGGCATGGGCAAGTCCTTGGGGCGAGGTATTCACGTAGGCGGCGAGCGGCGATTGCGGATCGAGCAAAGAGCTGCGGATGAAGTGCAGGTAGCTCTTCACCCGGCGCAACGCCGAGGTGTCGAAGTGCGGGGCGAAGGGTTCGTCGGTGGCTTGCACCCGGCTGATCGCATGGTCCACCGCGACCAGTCCACGCTCCAGGTTGCTGGCGCTCGGTTGCAGGAACAGGCGCACCAGCGAGCGCCCCATCACGCGGATCGCCTGGCGCCAGGGCTGGGATTCGGCGTAGGCCGGGTGCACCGGCAGGATCGCCTGCTCCTTGCGCAACTCGATGATCGCGTGGCCGACTTCCAGCACCACGAACATCCAGCGCAGCAGGTCCCGCTGCACCTGCGGCTGGCCGGCGGCGAAACCGTAGGCCTGGTGCAGCAGGTCCCGGGTGCGACTTTCGAAACTCGACGCCAGGCCCTTGAGTTTGCCGCTGATCGCGTACACCACTTGTTCGCGCAGGTCCTGTTCCAGTCGACGCCACAACCAGCGGCTGTTGGGCGGCATGATGATCGCCCCGGCAGCGGCGCAGACCAGCATCCCGAGCACCATGGCGATGTAGTCGTTGATGAAGGCGTAGGGGTTGTAGATCGTCAGGTTGTCCGGCACCGAACCGGTGCTGAAGAAGATCAGCAGGCCAAGTCCGACCCCGACGTATTGCGGGCGTGAGGTCAGGAACGAACCGAGCACGATCACCGGCGCCAGCATCACGCACAGCAAGGGAAAACCATCGATCCACGGGAAGATGAAAAACATCTCGACGAAGCCGATCAGCGCGCCGAGGAACGTGCCGCAAGCCATCTGGAACGCCATGCGTTTCGGGTTCGGCGTGGCGGCGGACAGGCCGACCGTGGCCGCCGCAATCAAGGTCATGGTCGCCCCGCTCGGCCAGGCCGTCGCCACCCAGTAACTGCCCAGCACCACCAGGATGAACGCCGCGCGAATGCCCGACGCCGCCGAGGCCATCCAGTTGGTTTGCGGTGTGAAAGGCTCGTCCCACTGCTCGCGCTCGTGACGGTGATCGGCCAGGGAGGCGTGGGTCTGTGCATAACCGTGCAGGTCGTCGACAAAGCGATACAGCAGTTCGTAGGCCGTATGAAAGTCCAGCAACTCGGCGTCGCTCGGCGCGCGCTCCTGGAACGTCGCCCGCAGGCTGCGCACCCGCGCCGGCAGCGCTTCCTTGTAGGCGGCCAGGGCCAGCACCAGACGCGCCGCATCCGGGCTGGTCAGGGCGCGGCCACTGAAACCGTCGAGCACTTCGGCAAGGTCCTGCAACCCGGGCTTGATGGCAGCCACCACATGCTCGGCGGCAGCGCCACGCAACCGTTCGAGCAACTGGTGCAAGGCGTTGAAGCGTGTGGTGACGCCCATGAACTCACTGTTGAGACGGCTCAACCGTCCGTTGCGCCGGCGCATGTGCGGGTCTTCGAACACGGTGACGCTGCGCAGCCCTTCCAGGCCGACCGCCTCGGCACTGAAACGCGCGTTGCCCGCCTCGAACGCCTCGCGCTGGCTGCGACCGCGCAACCCGTCAGTGACGAACAACGCAAACACGCCGAAGCGCTGGTACAACGCGTTGCGCATCGCCGCGCTGGCGGTTTGCGGCAGGATCGCGGCGCTGACCAGGGTGGAGCAAAGAATCCCCAGGGAAATTTCCAGCACGCGCCACACCGCCGCCATGAACGCGCCGTCAGGATGGGCCAGGGCCGGCAGACCGACCATCGCGGCGGTGTAGCCGGCGAGCACGAAGCCGTAGGCGCGAAAGTTGCGGTAACGCGCCGCCCCTGCCGAGCAGATGCCCACCCAGATCGCCAGCGAACCGAGGAACAGCTCGGTGTTCTGCGCGAACAGGGCAATCAGGGCCACCATCACCGCCGAACCGGTCAAGGTGCCGAGAAAGCGGTAGAAGCTCTTGGCGAACACCTGGCCGCTCTGCGGTTGCATGACGATGAACACGGTGATCATCGCCGTGCGCGGTTGCGGCAACTCCAGGCGCATTGCCAGCCACAGGGTCAGGAACGCGGCCAGCAACACCTTGAAGATGTAGACCCAGGTCACGCCGTCGCTGCGCGCCCAGTCGAAGAAACCCCGGCGCCAGTCAAGCGAGTACAGCCAGCGTAAAGTCGTCACCGAGCAGCCCCCTGTGGGAGCGAGCCTGCTCGCGATGGCGGTGTGTCTGGCGAGGTGTGCATTGGCGGACAGGCCGCTATCGCGAGCAAGCTCGCTCCCACCCTGGATACGATGTTCAATTGAGCATGGCCGGTTTTTTCGGGGGCAGCGTCCGACTGTCCTTGGGCACATCATTGCCCGCGCCCAGCCCGCCGCCGAGCGCCGTCACCAGCTCGGCATGGGCGCTGAGGCGCGCGGCCTGGACCTGCTGCTGGACCTGTTGCTGTTTGAACAGCAGGGTCTGGGCGTTGAGCACGTTGAGGTAATCGGTGAGCCCGCGTTGGTAGGCAATCATCGCGATGTCGTAGGTTTTCTGCGCGGTGGCGACGGACTCGGCGGCGAAGTCCTGCTGCTTGTCCATGGATTCGCGGCGAATCAATTGATCGGAAATGTTCTTCAACGCATTGACCAGTGTCTGGTTGTACCTGGCCACGGCGATGTCATACCCGGCGGACGCTTCGCCCAGTTCGGCACGCAGGCGGCCACCGTCGAAAATCGGCAACGAGATCGCCGGGCCGACGCTGTAATTGAGCTTCCTGCCTGTCAGGAACTCCAGTGCACCGCCACCGGTGGCCATGTAGCCGAGGCTGCCGACCAGATCGACGTTGGGGTAGAAACCGGCGTGCGCGACGTCGATGCCACGGGCCTGCGCCGCCACTTGCCAGCGACTGGCGACCACGTCCGGGCGTTGGCCGAGCAATTGCGCCGGCAACGACGACGGTAGTTTCAATGGCGCGCCCAGGATCAGCGTCGGTCGCTGCAACGGCGCCCCCTCACCCGGGCCAAGGCCCGCCAAGGCCGCCAGTTGATTGCGGCTCAAGGCGATTTCTTCGTTGAGCGCGTCGAGCTGGCGATGGGTTTCCGGCAATGGCGTCTCGGCCTGGCTGACCTCGAAGTGCGTACCAATGCCGCCGTCGAGGCGTTTTTGTGCCAGGTCGAGGATCTGCTGTTGCTGTTTCAGGGTCGCCGCCACGATGTCGCGCTGTGCGTAGTGCAGCGACAGTTCGATGTAGGCGCGCACGATGTTGTTCTGCAACTCGAGCTGGGCCTGGCGCGCTTCTGCGGCGCTCATGTGCGCCAGGTCGACGGCACGCTCGGTGCTGTTGCTTTCGCGGCCCCACAGGTCGAGGGCGTAGCTGAAGCCCAGCGCGGCGTTGTTGTCCCAGGTCGTGGTGTTGGCCAGGTCGCCAGGCCCATAGAACGGGTCGGTGGGCCAGTTGTGGCGTTTGAGGGTCGACTCGCCATTGATCTGCAGCGACTCGGCCGACTCGGCGATGCCGGCCATGGCTTTGGCCTGGCGTACCCGCGCAGCCGCCATCGCCATGGTCGGGCTGCCTTGCAGCGCACGGTCGATCCAGTGGTTCAGTTGCGGGTCGCCATAGGCTTGCCACCATTGCGTCGAGGGCCAGTTGGCGTCTCGCGCGGCGCTCTGGATCGCTTCGTCGGTGGCCAGGGAATTGGCGTCCAGTGCCTTGCCTTGCGGGGCAATGCCTCCGGTTCCGATGCAGCCGCTGATTGCCAGGGTTAAAGCCAGAACACTGAGCGTCTGAAACGCTCCTTTAATGCGACGCGGCACTGCTGCAATTTCCTGAGGTGAGGGAGGCGCAAGGGTCCTTGTGGGAGCGGGCTTGCTCGCGAAAGCGGTTGCTCAGTCAACATGGAAAGTGACCACCAAACCGTTTTCGCGAGCAAGCCCGCTCCCACAGACAGGCAATTCTATGAGGGACCCTGTAAGGCGATAAGCTGGAATTCCTGTGAATCTTTATTACCGTTCGCGCGATAATCCCTAAGTCGGGGGTCTCAGACCCTGAAACTTCGTGTCACAATTTGCCATCGCACCCGAGAGCACTCCATGGACACCCTGCAAAACATGCGCGCCTTCAGCTACGTGGCCGAAGCGGGCAGCTTCACCGCTGCCGCCGTACAACTCGATACCACGACGGCCAACGTCTCGCGCGCGGTTTCCAACCTGGAAGCCCACCTGCAAACCCGCCTGCTCAACCGCACCACCCGGCGCATCGCCCTGACCGAGGCCGGCAAGCGTTACCTGCTGCGTTGCGAGCAGATCCTGGCGTATGTCGAAGAAGCCGAGGCCGAGGCCAGCGATGCCCATTCGCGCCCGGCCGGCCAGCTCAAGGTGCACACCATGACCGGTATCGGTCAGCACTTCGTCATCGATGCCATCGCCCGCTACCGCAAGACGCATCCCGACGTGACATTCGACCTGACCCTGGCCAACCGCGTGCCGGACCTGCTGGACGAGGGTTACGACGTGTCCATCGTCCTGGCCAGCGAGTTGCCGGACTCGGGGTTTGTTTCCCAGCGCCTGGGCATCACCTACAGCATCGTCTGCGCCTCGCCAGCCTATGTAAAAGCCAACGGCTGTGCGCAAAAGCCCAGCGACCTGCTCAACCATGCCTGCCTGCGCCTGGTCAGCCCGGTGATTCCACTGGAGAAGTGGGCCTTCGACGGCCCGGAAGGCCAGGAGATAGTCACCATCAACAGCTCGCCGTTCCTGGTGAACTCCGCCGACGCGATGAAGACCGCGATCATCAGTGGCATGGGGGTTGGCGTGCTGCCGGTGTACGCCGCGATTGAAGGACTGCGCAACGGCTCGCTGGTGCGCATGATGCCCAACTACCGCTCGCAGGAACTGAACCTGTATGCGATCTACCCGTCGCGCCAGTACCTGGACGCGAAGATCAAGACCTGGGTCGAGTACCTGCGGGGTTCGTTGCCGGAAATCCTCGCGGCGCATCAGGCAGAGTTGGCGGCGTATGAGTTGAGCGGAAGCCTGAGCGGCGCGCGACTGGCCACCTGATTTCGCTCCCGCCCCCCTTGTGGGAGCGAGCCTGCTCGCGATGATCGTCAACGATGACGCTTTCAGTGCTCGTGCGCGTTGTCAGTGGGCTCATCGCGAGCAGGCTCGCTCCCACAGGGGAAAGAATGTTAGCGTGCTTGGCATTCTCCATGCCCGACGAGCCCGCCACCCATGAAAAAGACCGTCCTCGCCTTCAGCCGCATCTCGCCTGAAATGATCGAACACCTCAAGCAGGACTTCGAGGTCATCGTGCCGAACCCCAAGGCCGGTGACATCAATGCGCAATTCAATGAAGCCCTGCCCCACGCCCACGGCCTGATTGGCGTGGGCCGCAAGCTCGGCCGGGCGCAACTGGAGAACGCGAGCAAGCTGCAAGTGGTGTCCAGTGTGTCGGTGGGCTACGACAACTATGACGTCCCGTACTTCAACGAACGCGGGATCATGCTGACCAACACGCCCGATGTGCTCACCGAAAGTACCGCCGACCTGGCCTTCGCCCTGCTCATGAGCAGCGCCCGCCGCGTGGCTGAACTGGATGCCTGGACCAAGGCCGGCCAATGGCAGGCCTCGGTCGGTGCCCCGCTGTTCGGCACCGACGTGCATGGCAAGACCCTGGGCATCGTCGGCATGGGCAACATCGGCGCCGCCGTTGCCCGTCGCGGCCGACTCGGCTTCAACATGCCGATCCTCTACAGCGGCAACAGCCGCAAGAGCGCGCTGGAACAGGAACTCGGCGCGCAGTTTCGCAGCCTTGACGAGTTGCTGGCCGAAGCCGATTTCGTCTGCCTGGTGGTGCCGCTCAGCGAAAAGACCCGGCATCTGATCAGCCATCGCGAACTGGCGCTGATGAAGTCCAGCGCGATTCTGATCAACATAGCCCGTGGTCCGGTGGTGGACGAACCGGCGCTGATCGAGGCGCTGCAAAACAACCGGATTCGCGGCGCCGGCCTGGATGTGTACGAGAAGGAACCCCTCGGCGAATCGCCACTGTTCCAGCTGAAAAACGCCGTGACCTTGCCGCACATCGGCTCGGCGACCCACGAAACCCGTGAAGCCATGGCCAATCGCGCCCTGGCCAACCTGCGCAGTGCGCTGTTGGGTGAACGCCCGCAGGACCTGGTGAACCCGCAAGTCTGGAAAGGCTGATCAACACGGGCAGACGTTGTCGGCGTCTGCCCGTTGCACACCTTGCAATTCAGTCCAGCCCGCAGTCTACGTGTGCTTTCACGTCATCGGCGTCCCGTGTTCAACAGGGATGAATCGAAACACTGGAATGACAGGGAATGGGTTCGATCTGTTGTCGTGTTCATCCTGCCGCTATTGATTTATCTGGTGATGCGGATCGAACGCTGAATCAATGCGCTCGATCCGCCGATGTTCACGCCAGCTTGCCGTTGCCCGGGACCCTTAGCGGACCGGGTTTACGGAACACCAACACGTTGCCCAGCATCACCAGCACCAGCCCGGCCAACGCAGGGGCCGTCCACTGGTAGCCTTCGGCGAACGCCGACACATTGAGTGCCACCACCGGGAACAGCACCGTGCAATAGGCGGCACGTTCGGGGCCCATGCGCCCGACCAGTGTCAGGTAGGCGGTGAAACCGATCACTGAGCCGGGGATGACCAGGTACAGCAACGAGCCGATGTAGCGCGCATTCCATTCCATCTCGAAGGGAATGCCCTTGAACAGGCACCACACCGACAGCATCGCCGCGCCATAGGCCATGCCCCAGGCGTTGGTGGTCAATGGCCTCAGGCCGGCCTTCTGTTGCAGGCTCGACAGCATGTTGCCCGCCGAGAAGCACAGCGTGCCAAGCAGCGCCAGGCCCAGGCCGAGCAAGGTCTGCGGGCTCGCGGTGTGGCCCACCAGTTCCGGCCAGAACAGCAGCCCCAGCCCGAGCAGCCCCGACGCGCCACCCAACAGCACGTTACGCGCGATCTTCTGGCCGAAGAACACCCGCGCATTCAGGGCGTTCCACAACGTGGCCGTGGAAAACACCACCGCCACCAGGCCGCTCGGTATCCACTGGCTCGCGGTCAGGAAACACATGAAGTTGAGGCAGAACAGGCACAACCCCTGCGCCAGGCAGATCAGGTGCCCGCGCCGATTCATCACTTGCAGCTTGCGACTGAGCAGCAACATGACGAACAGCACCAGCGCGGCGAGGCCGAAGCGATAGACGATCGACACCGGTATGGCCACCACGCCCAATTGCCATTTCAGGGCAATCCAGGTGGTGCCCCAGATCAGCACGGTCAGCAGGTACAGCGAAAGGTTCATGGCACACACTCCTCGATAGGCCTCCAGTGTCCCGTGCCCGTTGCCTTCGCACTTGCACAAACTTGCGCTTTTGTCGGCGCACGGGCTGGCAGGCCGGCGTCTACGGAGTAGGATGCAAGGCGTTGGAGAACAGATCATGCCCGCACTGGAATCACTGCAAGTCTTTCAAGCCCTCAACCGCTCGCCCCATGCTCGCCTCGAGCACAGCGCCGAGCTCGGTGACGGCATGGCTGCAGCCTTGTGGAGCAACCACCACGACGCCCAGGATTACCAAGCGCCGGGCCACCACACGCTGTCCTGCTACATCGCCGGCGGCACCGGCACCTTTCGCCGCGACCAGCCCGGCACCAAGGGCGGCCCGGACAAGCTGTGCATCCTGCCCGCCGAGCACCAGTCGGGCTGGGTGATCAACGGCAATATTCGCCTGGCCCACCTGTATTTCAGCGCGCAACAGTTCGCCCTTGGCTGCGTCACGTTACTGGATCGCGAGCCCCGTGAGCTGCAGCTGCGCGAGCGCACCTTCCTCGACGACCCGCAGCAGGCCCGGCGCTTTCGCCAGATGCTCACGCTCAATTGGGATGAACCGGGCGAGCGCCTGCTCACCAGCAGCCTGGCTCACGAAATGCTCAGCCACGTCCTGCTCGGCCAGGTGGGCCTGCGCGACGGCCTGCGGCTCAAGGGTGGATTGGCCGCGCATCAACGCCGGCAGTTGGTGGAATTCATCGACAACCAATTGGCCGAGGCCATCAGCCTGGGGCAACTGGCCGGGTTGTGTGCGCTGTCCGAATATCACTTTGCGCGGATGTTCCGCGAGAGCTTCGGCTTGCCGCCGCACCAATATGTACTGGCGCGGCGACTGGAGCGGGCGCGGGAGTTGTTGCGCAGCACTTCGCAGCCTCTGGGGGAGATCGCGCTGACCTGCGGGTTCGCCAGCGCCAGTCACTTCACCAACCGGTTCCGCCAGGTACTGGGTGGGACGCCCGGGGAGTATCGGCAGGCGTTTTTGCGCTAGCCGAGTTTTTAGCTGCCTGACCGCCCGCCATCGCGAGCAGGCTCGCTCCCACCTTTGCAAGGCTTCTCCCTGTGGGGGCGAGCCTGCTCGCGATAGAAGCGACACGGTCCCGGATCAGAACTCCAAGGTGCTGGACAACGTCACCTGCCGCGAATCCCCCATCGACACAAAGAACCGACTCGCCGCCGACGTGTAGTAAGTACGGTCGAACAGGTTTTTCACGTTGAGCTGAAACTTGACCTTCTGCCCCTCGAGTCTGGTCTCGTAGGTGGCGAACGCGTCGGCCACGGTGTAGCTCGGCAGGTCGAAATCATTCACGGCGTTACCCGCCCGTTCACCGACATAACGCGCGCCCGCGCCGACCCGCAACTGATCGCCGCCAACGAGGGTGCCGAAGTCGTAGACCGCCGACAACGAACCGGAATTCTTTGCCACGTTCTGCAGCGCTTTGCCTTTGTAGGTCGGGTCTTCGGTGACTTCGGCATCGGTGTAGGCATAGCTGCCGATCAGGCTCCAGCGGTCGCTGAGCTGGCCGGACACATCCACTTCCAGGCCACGCGAGCGCACTTCACCCGCTGCACTGTAGAGCGTCACCGGGCCTTCGGAGTTGGCCACCAGCACGTTGCGTTTCTTGATGTCGAACAGCGCGACGTTACCCGTGATGCGCCCCGGCATGTCGAGCTTGGCGCCGATCTCCCAGGACTTGGCTTCTTCCGGCGCCACGCTACCGTCGAGCACCGTGCTGCTGCCACTCAGCGGGGCGATGGTCGAATTGGGCTTGAACGATTCGGTGTAGCTGCCGTAGAACGACAGCTCATCGGTGTAGCGATAGACCAGGCCGGCGCGCGGCACCCACTTCTGGCCATTGCCGTCGGTGTTGGCCTTGAAGGGCACGCCCTTGCCCGCGTACTGGTCATACGTCTGGAAACGCGCGCCAGCGACCAGAATCCATTGGTCGGTGAGGTGGATGGAGTCCTGCATGAACGCTGAATTGCTGCGCAGCTCGTCGGTCTGCGCGCTGTCGGCCGGGCTGACGGTGGTGCCTTCGACTTCGCGGCCGTAGACCGGGTTGAGGTAGCTGAAGGTGGTCAGGCTCTTCTGGCGAATCAGGTCCTCGCGATAGATCTTGCGGTACTCGTCGTCGATGCCGAACACCAGGTCATGTTGCATGCCCAGCGCAGTGACCTTGCCTTCGAAGCTGGCGGTGGTGAAGCGGTCGGTGCTGATCGCGTTCTGGGTGCCGTCCATGCTGCGGGTCAGCGTGCCCTTGTCGGTGTTGATGGCCGTGACGCGCACCTGGCTGGCGTCGTAGGTTTCACGGTTCCAGCTGTAGCCCAGGTGAGCCTTCCAGTTGTCGTTGAGCTCGTGATCGGCTTCGAAATGATAGAGGTCCGAGCGCCCTTCCATGTTGTTGAAGGGCTCGTCGAGCCGCCGGTCGCGGGAGACGTCCAGCGGATGGTTGTCACGCGGGTCGATCAGCGTGCCACGGTCGAACGGGGTCAGGAATTCGCGGTGTTCGTAGGCGAACAACAGCGTGGTGCGCTCGCCGAACCAGGCCAGCGAAGGCGCCACCAGGGACTCGCGGTGGGTGCCGAAGTTGCGCCAGTAATCTTCGTCCTCGTGGTCCAGCACCAGGCGGTACGCCAACCCGGAATCGCCGAGCGCGCCGGTGCTGTCGAGGCCGCCACCGCTGCCGTTCTTGCCGTCGCCATAGGTCGAGCCGCGCAGGGTCAGGGCGTTGTACTGCTGCAGTTCAGGCTTCTTGCTGACCATGTTGACCACACCGCCCGGGTCCTGGATGCCGTAGAGCAACGAGGCCGGCCCCTTGAGCACTTCGACCCGGTCGACCGTGGCGTTCAGGCCACGCCCCTGCACCACCGGCATGCCGTCGCGCATGATCGAACCGTTGCGGTTGTCGCCAAACCCCCGGGTCATCACCGAGTCCTGGGTGCTGCCCAGCGTGTTGCCCTGGGTGATGCCGCTGACGTTGGCCAGCGCATCGTCGAGGTTGCGCGGGGCCTGGTCGCGGATGACCTGGGCCGGGATCACGTTGACGGTCTGGGGCGTTTCCTGGAGCAGGGCCGAGGAGCGCATCACCGAACTGGTGGGTGGCGGCTGGTAGCTCATGGATTGATCCATCACCGAGGTGATGGTGGTGGCGCCCAGGTTCAAGGCGCCTGCAGTCGGCAGCGGTTCCAGTGCCAGGGTGTGGGCGTCGGTGCGGCGGAAGGTGAAATTCGAACCGCTGAGCAAACGCTGCAGCGCCTGTTCGGCACTCATCTGCCCGCTGACCGCCGGTGCGGTGAGACCATAGGGGGCTTCATCGGTGTAGACCACGCTGAGGCCGGTGATCCGGCTGAAGTCGCTCAGGGCCTGGGGCAACGGTTTGGCGGCCATTGCGAAACGAAACTGCGCCTGCTGCTGCGCCGTGCCGGACTCGGCAGCCAGTGCCACGCTCAACGGCAGCAACGCCAACGCCGAAATACCCAGTGCCGAAGCACCCAACCACTGTTTGACCGAACCGGATTTTGCCCTGGACTTCATTGCTCAATGACCTGTGTAGAACCGCTACGGATGCGAATGACTCGCAGTTTCAGTCACTACACGGATGGGGTTCGGGTTTACCTCACTGGATTTTTGAAATTATTTTTAGTTGCGTAATGGGGGGGTTGTTCTGGCCCCATCGCGAGCAGGCTCGCTCCCACAGTGATCGGTGGGGTTCGCAAAACCTGTGGGAGCGAGCCTGCTCGCGATGGGGCCGGCTGCCTCACCGCAAAATAATCAGACTCCCCAGAGAATCCCGCTCAAACCCCATCACCCCCTGCAAGGACCCCAGCACCGCCTGCGGATCCTTGCTCGGAAAACTGCCACTGACTCGACGCGCCGCCAGTTGATCATTGAGCAGCACAATCCTGCCCGGGTAGTAGCGCTGCAAATCCCCCACCACCTCGGCCAGGGTCGCCTTGTAGTAGTTGAGCCAGCCCTGGCGCCACGCCAACTGCGCCTCGCTGTCCACAGCGTGAAGTTTTTCCGCGACGCCGTTGCCGTAAGCCACTTGCTGGCCAGCGCCCAGGACTTGCTGTTCAGCGTGCCTGTGCGCCGTCACGCCCACCCGCCCGGACAACACCGTGACCTGGGCGCCGTGGTCCTGCAGGCGCACTTCGAATTGCGTGCCCAGCACCCGCGCCTGGCCCTTTTCAGCGTCGACCACGAACGGCGCACCGGTGTGCGTCACGCTGAAAAAGCCCGCGCCGCGACGCAACTGCACATGGCGTTCGCCGGCACTGAAATCCACTGCGATGGCGCTGTCCGCGTCGAGGGTCACCCGGGATTGATCGGCCAGTGTCACGGTGCGGATTTCACCCGGCGCCGACACGTAGTCAGCCCCCAGGTCATCGACCCAGCGCAACGGCTGCCAGCCGGCACCGAGGCTGATCATCAACATCAGGCAGGCCGCCATCGCCAGCGCCCCGCCCACGCGTCGAATGCTCGGGCGACGAGGCGCATTCATCACGTTGAGGTAGCGCTGCAAGGCCAAGGCGTCTTCATCGGCCAGGGTGCGCGCCGGCCCCTCGCTCAACTCCCACACCACCTGCGCCCGGGCGTAGGCCTCGGCATGGGCCGGATCGGCTTGCAGCCATTGGCTGAACGTTGCCTGGTCACCGCTGCTGGGTTGATCGTGCAACAGGCTCAGCCAGGCGAAAGCAGCCTGCTCCTGGGCGGGCGTCGGGGTGACGTGATCAAGCTGGTTCACGGGGCTTTCCTTGGCGTGCGCGGTTCTTGGTCCCGTAGGCTGGCCTTGCAGGCGTCGAGGGCGCGCATCATATGTTTTTCCACGGCGCTTTGGGACAAGCCCATTGCCTTGGCTATCTCGGCGTACTTGCGTCCATGGATGCGATTGAGCAGGAAAATCTGCCGCGTACGCTCGGGCAATGCGCGCAACGCCGCTTCGACATGGCGCAAATCATTGCCGGCCTCCAGCGCCGCCTGCGGTTCGCTGCCGTGGCTGTCCGGTTCATCCGGTTGCCAGCCCTCGTTGACCCGGACCCGCGTGCCTTCGCTGCGCAAATGATCGATGGCGATGTTGCCGGCGCAGCGCAACAGGTAGGTGCTGAGCTCTTCGACCTGCACCAGCGGCCGCCGCCAGAAGCGCAGAAACAGATCCTGCACCAGGTCCGCCGCCGTCGCCCGACAGCCCACGCGACGGTTCACCAACGCCTCCATTTGCGAGCGCTGGGACAGAAACACCTTGAGGAAATGCGCACGGGCGCCGTGCGGTTCGTCGTCACGGGCGTCCGGAGGCGTACTGATCATCGATGTCTACTGCGCCAAAACGGCAACGGGACTGGCGAGCAGACTCAGGCCAGCCAGCGACAGGGCCAGGCGTGGCCGGTACGGGATCAACAGCACCAGCAGCAACGCACTGAGCATCAACACCGCACACCACTGCACCAGCCCCAGCCCCCAACCGGAGGACGCCACCGCCGGCCACAACGCCAAGGCCAGCAACAATCCGCCGCCGAGCCTCAGGCCCTGACGACGGCGCGGGGACGATCGACGGCCCAACAGTTCGACATGGTGACGATCCATCGCCAGACACAGGGCGGTAAAACCCACATAACAGAGCAACAGGGCGAGCAGCATTCAGTGCGCCTCCTGCTCAAGGGTGATCGGTTGTGCGCGCACCCGGATCACGCGTTCCGCCTGTGCGGCGCGCTGCATTTTCCAGGCAGCCCAGGTAAAGAACACACCCGTGGCCAGGCAGGTCAGATCGAAACCGGCCATGGCCCAATCGCCCTGTGCCAGGCTGGCGCCCAGGTGATACGGCGTAGTCAGGGCGTTCAACAGCGGTACCGCGCCAAACAGCACCGCCGCCAGCGCCAACTGCTCGACCCAGGCCCGACGGCCACGGCGCACCACGGCGTGCAGCACACTCAAGCCCCAGACGATGAAGAAAGCGTTCACCTCCCACGCCGCACGCCCAGCCAGATCCAGCGGCAACAGACGATTGGCCCAGAAAAATGCCGCCACCGCGACCATCAGCCCGGACATGCCAGCGATGTTCAGCACCTCCACCAGCCGCAACTCGAACGGCATCGCCGCGCTCTTGGCATGTTTGAGCTGACGCTTGCCCAGCCAGACCACCAGCCCGGTGCCGATCATCGCCGTGCCCGCCAAACCGAAAACGAAGTACAGCCAGCGCAGCACCGGGCCCGCGAAATGGCCCATGTGCAAACCGTAGAAACTGCCGGCAATCGCCCTCGGCAGCGACGGCTCCGGGGTCGTGCCAAGCAACTGCCCGGTGACGCCATTGAAGGTCACCGCGCTGCCGAAGTCATGCACCACGCGATCGGCACCGTCACGCACCAGCACCACCGAGGCGTTCGCGTCCCCCGGATTGTTCACCGTAAGACGCCCGGTCCGCCCCCCTCCCCATTGCTCGCGAGCCTTGTCCAGCAGCGGAGCCAACGGCGCCAGCGCGGCGGGCTGACCTGACAGCTCAGGCGTCGTCGAAGCCGGGAACACCTCGTCGAAGAACCCCCGAACATCGCCTTTGTAAGAGGCCAGAATACTGGCCGGCATCACCATCGACATGAAGATCACCAGGCTGCTGTAGGTGATCATCAAATGGAACGGCAGCACCAGCACGGCCGCCGCGTTATGGCCATCGAGCCAGGAACGCTGGCCCTTGCGCGGGCGGAAGGTGAAGAAGTCCTTGAAGATTTTCTTGTGAGTGATGATCCCGCTGATCAGCGCGACAAACATCACCATCGCCGCGATGGTCGACAGCCAGCGGCCCCACGGATAAGGCATTTGCAGCTGGAAGTGGAAGCGATAGAAGAACTCGCCGCCGCTGGTCTCCCGGCCTTGCACTTCGGCACCGGTTTGCGGGTCGAGGCGTTTTTCCGTGAACTGGCCACGCTCGCCGCGCTTGGCGGGCGTCTGTTGCCAGCGGACCGACAGGCCGGGTTCGCGGGCATTCGGCAGCTCGATCAACCAGCGCGAGGCGCCGGCCGCGTGTTGCTCCAGGTAGTTTTGCGCCACGTTCAGACTGGCTTCGGAACTCACCGAACGGGCCGGGATTTCCGGCTGCATCCAGTGGCTGGTTTCATCCTTGAAGTAGGCGAGCGTGCCGGTCAGGAAAATCGCGAACAGCAACCAGCCGAAGGTCAGGCCGGCCCAGGTGTGCAGCCAGGCCATCGCCTGACGAAAACCCTCTTTCATGAGCGCCCCACCCAATACGCCAACCCCGACACCGCCGCCAGCAGCAGGCCCGGCACGATCAATCCAAGCCAGGCCCGACCTGCCGTGCGACAGGCGAAACACCAGATCACCGCGCCAAGGTAAGCCAGGAACGAGGCCATCATGCCGGTGACCACCGCGTCCGCCCGGGCCATGGGCACCCACGAACTCAGGCTGACGCTGGCCAGCGCTGCGACGATGTAGCCGCCCAACACGGCGGCCAGCACCCGTGAGGCAACGGCCAGCCGATAGGACACGGGGAGCGAACGGGTTTTGCCTTTCATGTTCAGACCTGGAGATGCTCGGAAGCGAATTCACCGCCGGCCCTGCGGGCCAGTCAGGCTGCAATATTAATGATAAATATTCTCATACGCAAAACAGATCCGATTGCCTGATGAAAATTGATGCACAACAAAGCAACCCATCACCCTGGAGCGGGCACAAAAAAACGGGCCTGCATCAGCAGGCCCGTTTTCAGTGGTGGACAGTAACAGGCGAATCAGGCATCAGCCGTTTTGTGCAGCCTGTTCGTTTTCGAGAAATTCATCTTCGAGCAGCGCATCGGCGGTGCCCCTGTCGAACGGCACTACTGCGGCACGTGGCTTGCCTCGCAGTTTGCCGAACAGGTGCTCCAGCGCGTGTTCGAGTTTCTCCGCCGCACCGTCGATCGCTTGCTCCAGGGTGTCGGCTTTGTGAGTGACGGAAACTGGTTGATGGCCTTTTGGCCGCGCCTCCAGCTGGCAGCGCAAATCGTGGGGACCCGGCTTGTCGCCGTTCTCGTCCCGCAGGTGAACCTCGACGCGTGTCAGGTCCTCTTCATATCGTTCGAGCGTGCTCTCAATGGTAGTACGTACCCACTCCTCCAGTCGGATGCTGCTTTGAATATGGTTATCGCTGTTGACTTGGATTTGCATAGTTCATCCCTTATTTCAGCTAGCTCGCGAGAGGCCCCTTCGGCTGGCCCTTGGGCGTCGTCACCGTGACCTCTTGCTTACACAATCGGTCTGCGCGCCGAACAATTCAACCCCTAAAAAAAGATAAATATTCATTCGCAAAAAAAGCCGGACAATGGGTAAAAGCGCTGGTAAGGTCGGGAGTTGGGTCGCTTCGCTTCCCTGTCATAATTGCTCACATCTGCCGCTCCTTCAGCGCTCATCAAACCTCCTCCATGCCCTGAATCGGGCAATCAATCCGAAGACATTTCGACGGCAATTTCCGTTTGCGATGAACGGTTGCGGCTTGCGTTCAGCCCGCTGTACCGAGTGGTTCTCGCGTTTTTCGCCAGCGAGCTCGCTCCTGCCGGAGAAGCGGCGCTTGCGATGGGCATGCCGCTTGCAACGTGCCCAGTGGTCCGGAGTTGCGAACCAACCCGATCGTGGCCGGTCAACAACTGCACGTTCAATCAGGCGGTGACGCATCATGGACAACCCTTTTCAGATCATTACCGATGCCTTCGCACCGGACTACCAGATCAACCTGAGCATTCAGGGGCTTGATGGCAGCATCATGCTGACCCTGTCCAACAGCGGTCGAATCGTGGCCAAGCGAATGATCAGCAGCGAACAGCGCAACGACCCCAAGCGCCTCAAGCGCCTGGTGCAAAGCATCCAGTTCGGCATTGCCATCGAGCAGGGTCATAGCGCCATGACCATCCTCGAAGCCATGACCGACGGCGACAGCCGCACCCTGCCGCCACCGCCCGCCAAGGGGCAGCAACGGCCGGACCTGCGCCTTTAGAGTTCGCCCTTCTCCACCTCGGGATGTTCGGCGGAACCCGCACCGATCTTGCGTTGCGGGTGGTCGATCTTAACCGAGGGGAACTGCGACGAGGCGTAACGCACCACCAGGATCGCAAACGCCAGCAGCAGAATGCCGCCACACAGGTAGATGATGCCGAGGTCGGGCGGGTTATGGTGCGAGACGTTGGAGATCAACAGGCGGGTCAACGCCGTGATTGCCACGTAGATCAGGAAACGCACCGGCATGTGATTGGTCTTGAAGTAAATCCCGACCATCGCCCCCAGCTCCAGATAGATGAACAGCAGCAGGATGTCGTCGATCTTGATGTGGCCCTTGTCGAGCATTCCCAGGAATTCCATCACCGCCGCCCAGGCGGTCACCGCACCAATGGCGAACAGCGCCAGGTAGTGGAAGCTCTCGACAAACAGATTGCCCAGTGACTCGGCCAGTTCATGCACGTTCTGCCGCAGGTTTTCGGCCCAGTTGATTTTCACGATGATTCTTCCTTAGCTCGGTTCGAGCGGATGATGCGGGTTGGACGTGACGGTTGTTCTGCATGCAGAAAAAAGGCCAGGGGCGCCAGCAACATGATGGCGAGCGCCCCGAAAACGCGCGCCGTGGCGTTTGGTCGCACCTGACAGGGATGCTGACAAATCCTGATTCCGGTCTACATTAAAAAGCCACTACCCAAAGCGCAGGGATTCGCTTATCCTTTTCGCTGTATATAAATACAGTGGTCGAAACAGACAACTATCGTGAAGGCATGTGAGGTGGTGAATGGCCGTCGAAGTGGTATACCGCAGCAGCCGAGATCTGGAGCGCTTGTTCATGGATAAAGCCGAAGCTGACCGTCATGACAAAATGCTCGAACTGGCCGAATTGCTGGCTGAAGTGCTGCAAAAAGCCGTCCCGTCCCTGAGCGAACAGCAGGTGGACGAGGTCGGGATCTACATGGCGAAGAACCGCGAGGTATTTGCCAAGGCGTTCAAGAGCCAGCCGGACGCCCTGTCCGAACTGATTCATGCGCCGGTTGAAGTTGCCGAAGAACAGGCCCCGGCCGTTGAAGAGGCGCAAGCACCTGCGCCGGCCAAGCCGGCCAAGGCCGCTAAAACAGCGAAGTAGGCCCCCGGATTGAACAGGCCCTGAGTCGAATGGCTCAGGGCCTTTTTCATGCCCGGGATAAAGGCGAGCTATCAGCGGTACAGGACTTTCTCTGCCAATTCGTCCGCCACCCGCGCCGGAGAGCGTTTTTCCGCCTGGGCATGAGCGAACACTTCGGTCAGCCGCGAACTGATTTTCGACAGGTGGGCCGTGATGGTCGCCAGCTCTTCGCCCCGGTGCTTGAGCGACACGTAGATCAGCCCGCCGGAGTTGATCACGTAATCCGGCGCATAGAGGATGCCCCGCCGCTCCAGTTGATCGGCGACGTCCAGATGGGTCAGTTGATTGTTCGCCGAGCCGGCCACCGCCGAGCAACGCAGTTGCGACACGCTGTGGCTGCTGAGCACGCCACCGAGGCCGCATGGCGCAAGAATGTCGCACGGGGTGCTGAGCAATGCGTCGTTGGCAATCGGATGGGCGTTGAGCTGCTCCATCGCCAGTTGTACCTTGCCTTGATCGATGTCGCTGACCAACAGTTCGGCGCCCACGGCGTGCAGCTGTTCGGCCAACGCGTAACCCACATTGCCCAGGCCCTGGATGGCCACGCGCAGACCTTCAAGGTTATCGCTGCCCAGGCGGGCCATGGCCGTGGCGCGGATGCCGGTGAACACGCCCATCGCCGCGTGGGGCGCCGGGTCGCCGGCCGAGGTGGTACTGGTGACATGCTGGGTCTGCTGGGCGATGCAGTCCATGTCCGCCACCGAGGTGCCGCTGTCGATCGCGGTAATGTAGCGACCGTCGAGCTGATTGATGCAGCGGCCGAACGCCTCGAACAGCGCGGCGCGATTTTCCACGTGAACCGGACGGACAATCACCGCCACGCCGCCGCCCTGCGCGAGCCCCGCCAGCGCCGCCTTGTAGCTCATGCCCCGGGCAAGGCGAATTGCATCCTCGACCGCTGAATCGTCGCTGGGATAGGCCAGGTAACGACAACCTCCCAGGGCGGGCCCCAGACGGCTGTTATGGATGGCAATGACCGCCTTCAACCCGGTGACCGGGTCGACGCTCAGATGCAGCGATTCAAGGCGAGTGCTTTGCATGAGAGCGAACATCGTAAGGGCTCCCGAATCACTTCTTGTAGTCGCCAGTATAGGCTCGCGCCCAAAAATTGCTGAAGCACGCCGGAATAAGCAGCGACGCTATTCGGGGTTTCGGACATAACCAGGCCTGCCACTGGACGAATGTCGGCGACGGGGCTAAAACGAGGCATTCACCGGAGATTCTGATGACGCCGCGCCAACACTTCTTCGATTGCCTGCAACGATCACCGCCCGCGCTGTTCGAGGCAGCGCTGTGGATCGCCGTCGAACACGACAGGGAAGTGGATCCGGCGACGGTGCTGGCCAACCTGCGGGACCTGCAACAGCGCGTCAGTCATGGCCTGCCGATGCTGTCCGTGAGCGAGCTGGCGCAACCGTTGTTGCGCCGCCTGAATGACCTGGGCTTCGCCCAGGACGACTTCACCCCCTTGCGCCCGCAAGCTGCATTGCTCGACAAGGTGCTGGAGCGCCGGCGCGGCCAACCCCTGGCCCTGGGGCTGATTGCGCTGGAACTGGCCAGGGGCCTGGAAATCCCCATGGTGGGCGTCAACTTTCCGGGGCATTTCCTGTTGCGGGTGCCAGGGGCCGACCACCTGCTCGACCCGTGCGGCGGACGCCGGCTGTACCCCAACGATTGCCGCGAACTGCTGCAACGCCAATACGGCCCGAACCTGAAGCTCAGCGCCGAGCACCTGCTCACCGCCGAACCCAGGCAAATGCTGCAGCGGCTGTCGCGCAACCTGCGCCAGCTGTACCTTTCCCACGACGACTACATCAGTGCGCTGGTCGACGCCGAGCGTGTGCTGGAGCTGGGCAATGGCACGACGGCCGACTACCTGGCCCGTGCCAGTCTTTACCAGCGGCTGGACTGCCCGAACGCCGAGCGCTTCGACCTGGAGCATGCCCTGCTGCTCACCGACGACCCGATCCAGCGGATTCGCCTGACCGAACGGCTGGGGCATTTGCCGCCCAACTCGATCGTCCACTGACCCCAAACCCCTGTGGGAGCGAGCCTGCTCGCGATGGCGGCGTATCAGGCACCATGGATGTTGACTGAGCGGGCCTCATCGCGAGCCGGCTCGCTCCCACAATCTCGTGCGTGTGCCTCAAGGTGTGTCCGGCTGATTCGATGGGTGAGCCTTGATAAACGCGGGATGCTGCGCCGCCAGCTCCGCCACCCGACGAATCCGTGGGTACGCCTCCAGCGAAACCTTGAAGCGCTCGGCGGCGTAAAGCTGCGCAATCAGATACACGTCCGCCAGGCCCGGCTTCTCGCCAAAGCAAAAACCTTCATCGCCAATCAACTGCTCGACCGTCGCCAGACCCTGGCCGATCCAGTGACCGATCCACTCGCTCACCTGTGTTTCATCGTGCCCCCACTGGCGCAGGCGGTTGAGCACACTGACGTTGTGCAGCGGATGTACGTCGCAACCGATGACCGCCGCCACACCGCGCTCACGGGCGCGGGCAGCGAGGCTTTTCGACAGCAGCGGCACCTGTGGATAACGTTCTTCCAGGTACTCGATGATCGCCGGTGACTGGATCAGCAGCGCCCCCTCTTCGGTGCGCAAGGCCGGCACCCGGCCTTGTGGGTTGATGCTCAGGTAAGGCGCCTGGCGATGCTCGCCGCCGGGCGGTGCGACGAGATTGATTGGCAATGCCTGGTAATCCAGCCCCTTGAGCGCCAGCGCAATCCGCACCCGATAGGACGAAGTCGAACGGTAGTAGGTGTAGAGCTCCATACCTCGCTCCTCTCAACGCGCCGACAGCACTTTGCCACGGCATTCACCGAAACCGATGGAGGCAAAGCCGTCGCGACGGCAGCGCGCGCGCAGGATGATTTCGTCGCCGTCCTCCAGGAACTTGCGCACTTCGCCAGAGGCCAGTTCGATCGGCTTTTTACCGCCTTCGGTGATTTCCAGCAGACTGCCGAACTGGCCGCTTTCCGGCCCCGACAACGTGCCCGAACCGAACAGGTCGCCGGCCTGCAACTGGCAGCCGTTGACGCTGTGGTGCGCGACCATCTGCGCCACGGTCCAGTACATGTATTGGGTGTTGCTCAGGGTCAGGCGATGGGCCGGCAAATTCTGCTCGCGCAGGCCTTCGGTGATCAGCAGCACTTCCAGCTCGATGTCGAAAGCGCCTGCGGCCTGGTCGCGGCTGTCGAACAGGTAAGGCAGCGGCTGCGGGTCGCCTTCGGGTCGCGCCGCTTGCGCACGGCGGAACGGCTCCAGCGCTTCGGCGGTCACCACCCACGGCGAAACGCTGGTGATGAAACTCTTGGACAGGAACGGTCCCAGCGGCTGGTACTCCCAGGCCTGGATGTCCCGCGCCGACCAGTCGTTGAGCAGGCAGAAGCCGGCGATGTGGTCGCCAGCCTCGGCAATGCCAATCGACTCGCCCATCGCATTGCCCTGGCCGATCCAGATGCCCAGCTCCAGCTCGTAGTCCAGGCGTGCACACGGGCCGAACGTTGGCTCGGTCTGACCGGCCGGCAGGGTCTGGCCCTTGGGACGACGCACGTCGGTACCGGAGGGGCGAACGGTCGAGGCCCGACCGTGATAACCAATCGGCACGTGCTTGTAATTCGGCAGCAGGGGGTTATCGGGGCGGAACAACTTGCCGACGTTTTGCGCGTGCTCGATGCCGACATAGAAGTCGGTGTAGTCGCCGATCCTGGCCGGCAGGTGCATCTCGCAGTGGGCCGCCAGCGGCAGCAGTTTTGCGCCCTGGGCTTCGATCTTGCCGTGCAGGGTGCTGCCTTCCCTGAGCAGCTCGATCAAGCGTTCACGCAAGGCAATGCGTGCGTCGCGGCCCAGTTCGAAAAAGGCATTGAGCTGACCGCCACGGGTGGCTTGCACGGCGGCTTTCGCAGCGCCTTCGAACAGGCCGGCCTCCAGTGCCGCTTCCAGATCGAAGATATGCTCACCGATGGCGACGCCGCTGCGTGGCGCCGAACCTTGCACGCTGAACACGCCCAGCGGCAGGTTCTGCAGGGGGAAATCCTCATGACCGTTGGCGGAGGCTACCCAGCTGCGAGTGATGGAAGTCTGAGTCATGGGTTATCTCCGGGTCGGGTCGAAAGTGGCGGGCAACGTGGCCCAGCAGGCGTCGTAGCGGGTTTGCAGTTGCGGGCAGTCCAGGGCGAAACGGCTCGGACGCAGCACCTGGCTGGTCTCGAACATGAAGGCCATGGTGTTATCGATTTTTGCCGGGGCCAGTTCGGCGTTGATCGCCCGGGTGCAGGTTTCGCCGTCCGGGCCGTGGGCGCTCATGCAGCTGTGCAGCGACGCACCACCGGGCACGAAGCCTTCGGCCTTGGCGTCGTACTCGCCCGTGATCAGGCCCATGAACTCGTTCATCAGGTTGCGGTGGAACCACGGCGGCCGGAAAGTTTTCTCGGCCACCATCCAACGGGGCGGGAAGATCACGAAGTCCAGGTTGGCCAGGCCGTGAACGCTGGTCGGCGACGTCAGGACGGTGAAAATCGACGGGTCTGGATGATCGAAGCTGACCGTGCCGAGGGTGTTGAACCGACGCAGGTCATACTTGTACGGCACGTTGTTGCCGTGCCAGGCGACCACGTTGAGGGGCGAATGATCGAGTTCGCAGCCCCACAACTGACCGAGGAATTTCTGCACCAGCACCGTCGGTTGCGTGAGGTGTTCGTAGTGCGCGACCGGGGTCAGGAAATCTCGCGGATTGGCCAGGCCGTTGCTGCCGATAGGCCCCAGGTCCGGCAGGCGCAGCGGCGCACCGTGGTTCTCGGCGACGTACCCGCGCGCCTGCGGATCAAGCAACTCGACGCGAAATTTCAGGCCCCGTGGCAGCACGGCGATTTCCAGCGGTTGCACGTCCAGCACGCCCAGTTCGGTGGCAATGCGCAGGCGCCCGAGTTGCGGGACCAGCAACAGTTCGCCGTCGGCGTTGTAGAACACCCGCTCCATCGATTGGTTGGCGCGGTACTGGTGGATGCTGATGCCGGTCGGTTTATCGGCATCGGCATTGGCCACCATACTGACCAGGCCATCGATGAAATCCGTCGGTTCGGCAGGCATCTCCAGAGCATTCCAGCGCAGGCGATTGGGCGTCACTTCACCCAACGGGCCACCGGACAGCTGCCGCTCGAGCTTGACGAAGGCGGGGTGATTCGCCGAGGGCTGGATGCGATACATCCAGGTGCGTCGCGCTTCACTGCGGGGCATGGTGAACGCGGTGCCGGACAGCAGTTCGGTGTACAGGCCGTAGGGGGCTTTTTGCGGGGAGTTCTGGCCGACGGGCAGCGCGCCGGGTAACGCTTCGCTGCTGAATTCGTTGCCGAAGCCCGACTGATAAGCCAGCGCTGGCGACGTTGAATCGAGGTTCATGGAGCCTCCTGAACAGGGCGTAGGCAATGGCCGGCACTCTGTTGCAGAGGTGGCGGCATGCCTGGGTTATTTTTATCGTAATTCAATTACGCTTAACGTAATTTGATCGGTATTGACCGTCAAGCTATAAAGACGCCCATTCGTCCCGGATCAGATCGCCACCATGGAAACGCCGCGCAACAACGATAAACAGAAAGTCCGCTCGGCCGAGGTCGGCACCGACATCCTCAAGGCACTGGCGGAATTGGCGCCGTCGACTTCGCTGTCGCGCCTGGCCGAGCACGTGCAGATGCCGGCGAGCAAGGTCCATCGTTATTTGCAGGCACTGATCGCCAGCGGTTTTGCCGAACAGAACGCCACCACCAACCACTATGGCCTGGGGCGCGAAGCCCTGCGGGTGGGGTTGGCCGCACTCAACAGTATGGACGTGCTGAAAGTCGGCGCCCTGCCCCTGGCCGAGTTACGCGACGAGCTGAACGAAACCTGCTTCCTGGCGGTGTGGGGTAATCAGGGTGCAACGGTGGTGCACATCGAGCCGGCCGTGCGTGCGGTGACCGTGGTGACGCAATTGGGCTCGGTGCTGCCGCTGCTCAGTTCATCCACCGGGCTGGTGTTCGGCGCTTTTTTGCCCAAGCGTGAAACCATCGACTTGCGCGTCCAGGAACTGCACAACGTGAAGGCCCATGCGCTGGCCGATGATCAGGCTTACGCCACACTCTGCGAGCAGATCCGTCAGCGTGGCCTGCACCATGTGCATGGCTTGCTGATGCCGGGCGTCGATGCGTTGTCGGCGCCGGTGTTCAATGCCCTGGGCAACGTGGTTGCGGTGATGACCATCGTTGGCCCGGCGTCCCTGTTTCACGCCGACGAAAACGGCCCGGCGGCGCAGCGATTGCTGGCGGCGACACGGGCCGTGAGTTGGCGGATGGGATTTGAATCCACCGCACCGGGTTCATGAAAGACGGGGGTTTAACACCCGGTTTCAGGCCATGGCAGGTTCAGCCAGAAAAACCTTGGCCATGTCCGCACCCAGGCCATTGATTTCATCAAACTCCAGACCTTTGAAGCGGTATTTATCGTCGAATGTATGACGTTCGGAGAAAACGCCCATGTGCTCGCCGCCGAACTTTGGTACTTGCCCTTCCTGCAACATTAGAAAGCAGGCCCACACCAGGGACTCCGAGTAGATAACCAACTTTTCCTGAGGCGTATTGACACCGGTAATATAAACTTTATCGACATCGATGCCGCGACCACTTAACCGCGCATGCAGGATGGCACGCACGCGATCAATATTAAGATTTTCCATTTCTTCAATCCTTAATTAATAAAATGACAGTGCCCACCCAGCCATTCCATGACTGTTTGATATTTAAGCACTGGAGCGGATATTAGTTAAAACAACGACACTTGTAATCGTGCGGTGTGTTTTAATTTGTTGCGCAGAAAACAATAAAACAGCAACTAACAAAGACAGACGACAAACAGGACAAACTTGCATCAGGCCAAAGTAATGAACCCAGACTTCTTTGCCAGTGCCACCGCCTGCGTACGTCGTTCAACACCTAACTTGCTGTAAATTCGCCGCGCATGGGTTTTGACGGTGTGGAGCGAAATGAACAATTGCTCGGCAATCTGTTGATTGGAGTTGCCCTGGGCAATCAGGCTCAACACTTCGAGCTCACGTCCACTGAGCAAGTGGGCGTCCGTTGTCCCCGGGATCACGGGCGTACCTTCTTGCGATCGACTGAACAGGCTCGGCCGGCGCAGGCGCAGTTCGCGCTGGGGTTGCTGTAAATTGCAGCGGGCCGCCAGCTCCAGGCCTGTCTGCAGCGCAGCGCTGGCGCGCGCGGGTTGGCCTGTCAGGTCCGCCACTTCGCAGATGGCCAGATGCAGCTCGCACTCCAGGGCCAGCATCCCCTGAGCCTGCGCGCGTTCGAGCAAAGCCCCCAGCGTGTCGAGGGGGTTTTGCGCTTTTTGCAGATAGGTCTCGGCCAGCACCAACTGGTACTCGATACGGGCGATCAATTGCAACGTGGCCGGCGGGGCCTGGCGTGCGTGAGGCCCGCGGTAATGCCGCAGCACCCGGGTCAGGGCCTCGCAGGCCAGTTCCGGGCGCCCCTGTTGCAGCCAGAACTGACTGCTCAATTGCAGCAATGCCCCCCGGTAGACGGTGTCCGGAATCTGCCGCTGTTGCATCAACCGCTCGGCGTCGCGCAGGCGATTGAACGCCTGGGCGTAATCGCGCTGATTGGCGGCCAGCTGCGCCTGCCCGAGAAACCCATACAGCACGCGTTTATCCTGGCTGTGCAGGCAACGCTCGAGGCCGGCCTGAAAGAAACCACGAGCGACCTCGTCCTCGCCACGACTGAGGGCCAGACGACCTCGCCGCAGGGCGATTCGCCCCAACAGTGGAACGGCGCACTCGGCGCGGTCACTCAGCCATTGGTGAAGATGGGCCAGCAGATTCTCCGCCCGACAAGGCGCCCCTCGCTGCTCAAGGCACTGCGCATGATCGAGTTCCAGCAGCCCCTCGAACACCAGCGAATCCTGCGCACGCGCCAGGCACAAGGCCTCACGGTTGAGGGCTTGCGCCACGTCCAGCTCGCCACGCAACAGGGCCTGCTGGGTCAGCCCCGAGAGACACATCACCCGGGCATTCCAGACCTCGGGGCCGAGCTCGCCGAGCGCTGCCTGTAAATGGGCCTGCGATGGTTCCATGCGCCCCTGCAAATGCAGCAGCCACCCCTGCAATGTCTGCCAGCGCGCGATCAGTTGGCGTTGCAGCAACGCCGACGGCTGAGGCAGGAAGCGCGACAGATTGTCGATGCACTCACCCGCCTGCTCGAAACGCCCGGCAACCAGCAAGGCAGCGCTGATCAGCCCCACCAGTTGGGGCGAACCCAGCATCAGGGCCTCCCCCTTGCGCTCATGCAGGCGCAACAACAGCACGATGGTCTGCTCCTCGAACAGGTGCTCGAAACTGAAATGCCGCAACAGGCTGACCGCGACTTCAAATTCTTCGGCCAGCAAGGCCTGCTCGAAGGCCGCTTTCCAGTCGTGCTCGGCCGTGAACCACTGGCAGGCGCGACGATGCCAGGATCGCGCCTGCGGCCACTGTTCCTCACGCATCAACTGGGTCAGCGGCGCGAAAACCTGCAACCAGTCCGTGGAGTCCCGCCAGGGTTCGATGAAACAACCCAACGCCTGCAACGTACTCAGGCACTGGGCCCCCTCCCCGGCACCGAACAGGTGTTCGCACAAGCGGGCGTTGAATCGCGGCAAATGAGCCAGCACGCGCCAGGCCTCACTGAGTTGCGGGGTGAGAATGCCGAACAGCTCGTGTTCGAGGTAGTCATGCAGGGTGTCCGGCCGGCCGTGCAGTTGCTCATTGCGCGACCTGTCGCACTTTTGCAGCAGGGCAATGCGCACGCCCGCGCACCAGCCGCCGCTCAATTCGATGATTCGACCGGCACGCCTGGCGGCCTGCTCCGGCTCCAGGTGACGCAGCAGCCCGGCGATTTCGGCCTGGGTGAACGCCAGGGTTTCACGTTCGCAGTCGTACAGTTCGTCCGCGAGCAATAACCGTGGCCAATTGCACAGCGGGCGCCGGCGCGCACTCAACCACCAGGTGACCGCCGGGCTGCTGTCGGCCAGCAGGCGGTCGAGCAACGGGTCCAGCTCCGGATTGGGCGTGCGGCAATAGTCATCCAGGCACAGCCAGATCGGCGTTTGCACCCGTGCCAGGTGTGCGCGCAATCCGGCCTCGTCCACCGCGTCCGATCCCAGCCCCTGCGCCAGGCGCAGGACAAACTCAGCGGCACTGATCGACGCCCCGGCCAACGGCAGCCAACAGACCTGGCATGACGCCGGCGCACGCAACAGGCATTCGATGAGCAGCGCACTCTTGCCGCTGCCGGCCGGTGCACAGATCAGTTTGACCCGTGCGCTAGAGGCCAGCAGTGGCTCGGTCAGTCGCTCGCGAGACAGGTGATGGGTGGATAAACGGGGCAGGAATCCAGGACGGTCCGGCCATGCTGTCATGGCGGTCATAGCGGTGCGCCTTGTTATTTTTGTAGCGTCACCCTAGTCCTCTCCACACGGCTTGTTGAAGAAGTATTCAACACACTGATTGGCCCCTATAAAAAAGGTGACCGCAAAGTCACCTTTTTCTGTTGAACACGTAGGAATGATTACCTAACGCCTGTACTCCTCAGCGCTGCCGGCGTGTAGTCACCCGCTTTGGCTTCGATGCCGAACTCGAAACTGCGCTTCTCCTCGTTCTTCATGCCCAGGGCGATGTAGCGTCCGGCGATCAGGTCATACAACGCTTCAACGGTATAGGCCGGCACCTGATGATCGTAGTAGTTCTGCGCGTGCCCTTCAGCCACACGCCACAGTTGCCCGCGACCGTCGTAGTGGTCCGCCAGTGCCACCTGCCAGGTGTCTTCGTCGATGTACATGTGGCGTTTGGCATAGACGTGGCGCTCGTTGGGCTTGACCGTGGCGACGATTTCCCAGACCCGGTGCAGTTCGTAGCGGGTCAGGTCCTGGTTGATGTGCCCGGCCTTGATCACATCGGTGTACTTGAGGTCCGGCGAGTCGAGCTTGTAGCTGTTGTAGGGGATGTACATTTCCTTCTTGCCGATCAGCTTCCAGTCGTAGCGATCCGGCGCGCCGGAGAACATGTCGAAGTTGTCGGTGGTGCGCAACCCGTCGGACGAGGTGCCGACGCCGTCATACGCCACCTGCGGCGCACGCCGCACCCGACGCTGGCCAGCGTTGTAGATCCAGGCCTTGCGCGGTTCCCTGACCTGGTCGAGGGTCTCGTGAACCAGCAGCACGTTGCCCGCCAGCCGCGCCGGCGCCGTGACTTCCTGTTTGAAGTAATTGAGCACGTTATCGTCGCTGCCCGGCTTCAGATCCCCCAGCAGCGAAGGCACGGCCACTTCATCCTTGAAGCGGATGACGGTGAAATCGCCATTGGCCTGCGGCGTGGCCTGCGTGATGGTGCGACGCAGGTTGCCGCCGTGATAACGGGTGATGTGGTTCCAGATCACTTCGACGCCGTTCTTCGGAATCGGAAAGGCGTAGTAACGATTGCCGGTGAAATTGGCCAGGCCGTTACCGTCGTTGATCGGTGTCACGTTCAGCGCACTGCGCTTGGCCGATTCGTAGATGTCCGCCGGCACCGCCGCCGTACGATGCGTCGGATAGACCGGAATCCTGTAGGTCTGCGGGTAGCGCTTGAACATCGCGACCTGCCCGTCGGACAGCTTGTCCTTGTATTGATCGACGTTGGCCGCCGTGATGGTGAACAGCGGCTTCTCACTGGCAAAGGGGTCTGCCAGGAAGCCCTTGCTGTCCACCGCGCCGGCATTTTTCGGCAGGCCGCCGGTCCAGGCCGGAATCGAGCCATCGGCATTGCCGGCCTTTTCTGCGCCCAACGGCGTCAGGCTGGTGCCGAGCTTGTTCGCTTCTTCCGGCGACACCGCGGCCATTACATGGGCAGCCAACAGGCCCAGGGCCAGAACGCCACATTGCAAAATCATCTTGCGCATTGAAATCATCCTTCTCAGCCAGATCAGAAGTTCACGCCAAAGCTCAACGCCAGGAAGTCACGGTCTTCCAGAGTGTTGTAGTCACCACCGAAAAAATCGGTGTAACTCAGGCTCGCGGTGTAGGTGTTGCGGTAGTCCGCATCGACGCCGACGCTGATCGCCTTGGCGCCTTCGTTGAACAGCCCGTTGGGGCCGTAACCGGCGACGTCGTGGGACCACGACAGGTTGGGTTTGAAGTTGATCCCGGCGATCACGTTGTTGTAATCGAGGATCGCGCGGGCGCGATAACCCCAGGAGGTCGACGTGACGAAACCGTCGGTGTCGCCGCCGAAGCCGTATTGGCCGTAGACCGAATCACGGCCGTAACGCAGTTTGCTTTTGTCCTCCAGGCCACCGACGTGAACCACCGCCGCTTCGCCCACCAGGGTCAGCCGGTCGGCCCCGGCGAACTGATCGATGAAATGCGTCAGGGTGCTCTGGACCTGCGTCACCTCCTTGCGCCGATAGCCTTTGTTGTCAGCCCCGGGCCGAGTGGCAATCGGCGATGCCGCGCCGCCTGCAATCGGGTTGATCATGGCCAGGGTCAGGTCTGTGCTGTTGATCTGCACCGGCAGGTTGGGCCGGTAACTGATCTCGCCGGTCCACGCGGTGCCGGTGGGCAAGGTAGTGGAGAAGCTGGCGCCATAGAGACGGATGTCTTCCGGGTATTCGAGGTAATACTGGCCGCGCCCGAGCATCACGCTCTGGGCCAAGCCTGCACCGCTGCCGGGGGCGATGGCGTTCGCGGTTGCGATGATCGCCGGCAGCCGCGCCAGCGTACCCAGCCCGGCGGTGCTGGTGCCGACGTACGGCGTGCGGCTGTGGTAGTTCATGAAGTACAGGCCGTATTCGGTGTCGTCACCCAGCCAGCGCAGCGCCGTGCCCCATTGTCCGGAGTCGCGGGCATCGCGGTCGCCGCCACGGGGCACGATCACCCCTTCCCGGCCGACCTGGAAGCCTTGGCCAAACGCTGCGGCAATCGGTTGCAACGGAGCGATTGCAGGGCTGGCGACGGTGTAGCCGGTGGTGCAACCGTCCGCCGCGACGTCACCGCCGAAGAAGGTGCCGCAGTTGTCGAGAACGGTCTGGTCCCACTCCAGTTGATAGAAGCCTTCCACCGTCAGCTTGTCGGTCAGGCCCTGGGTGGCGAACAGCATGTTCACCGGTATCAGGCCTTCCTTGATCTCGGCGCCCGGACGGCGAAACGCGGAAACGTCGATCGGGTTGATGCTGTTGATCGAGTTGCCGATGAACGTGCTTTCCCCCCAGCTGACCACCTGCTTGCCGGCACGCACCGAGCCCGGCAGGTCGGCGATCGAATAGTTGTGATAGACGAAGGCATCGAGGATTTCCGCACCCGCCGACTTGGAACCCTCTTTGCGATTGTGATCGCTGATCGGCTTGAACGGCCGGTCTTCATCCTTCAGTTCGAAGTCGTACCAGTACTTGCCCCGCACGAACACGCCGGTGTCGCCGTATTTCAGCTCGAGGTCGTGGATGCCCTTGAAGATCTTCGAGAAGGTTTCACCCTTGGTGAAGTTCTGGCGTCCGTCGTCACCGGTCGATGCCTGCCCGCTGCCGCCGTTGACGGTGCCGACCAGCGACTGCTTGGCATCGCGCATGCCCCAGCTCGCGCCGACCGAAAGCGAAGAGTCGAACGTGGCCTCGATTTCTCCGATGTTGAATGAGACTGCCTGCGCCTGGGCACAGCAACCCAAGGCCACCGCAGTGGCCAGCGCCTGCGGCGTGAAGATGGCGCGCATTGTTGTTTTTGTCATGCGTCTTCCCCGGTGAGTGACAGAAGGCCACACCCTACTGCCGCCGCCGGGAGGCGATAAGCGCACGAAGGAGGTATTTGCGGTGTCGCTCGAAAGGATGAATGGCCTTGCAGCGCACGGGATTGCGCCAGGCATGGACGCAGTGGATAGGGGCTGATCAGTCAGACGCATGATGTAACAGAGCCAATCGAATCCCCGGCCCCCGACTGTTGCTCAGCCTGCAATACTGCATGTCGGGAATCGCTATTTTTCCTTTGGGTTCAGCCGCTTATTCTTGTCTGGCTTTCACGAGGACCGCCTGGAAGGCCGTCGCGACGCGGTGTGATGCGGCGACAACATTCAGAGGAGTCGAAGGTTTTCGGCTCTTCACCCTGTGTGCACTGACGTTGATTTGTAGCTCCTTAATCCAACGTCTTACCTTGGCCGCTGCGTTTGCAGCGGCCTTTTTTTGGGGGTGAGTTTTTGATGACTGACGTCACTTGAGGAAAGTGACTACAGGAATCTGTAACCACGCGAAATGCCGAATGAGCAAAGCTGATCACTGCCGCAATCGCAGGATCAACCCACTCATACAAGAGCATTTTTATGAAGCCCATCCTCTATAACAAATTCCGCTCCATAAAAAGTTACAACAGCCGCATCCGCTTTCTTGTTTTCCATTACACCGCCGGCAACTTTTCCAATTCCCTCAGCACACTGACGGGCCCGAATGTGAGCGCCCACTACCTGATCCCCGACATGACGGACCAGAGTTATCTGGAGGCGGGCTATCGTGAGCAGGAAGTCTTCAATCTGGTCGACGAACAGCATCGCGCGTGGCACGCGGGCGTCAGCGCCTGGGGCAGTCGAACCAGTTTGAACGACACCGCGATCGGCGTGGAAATCGTCAACCTTGCATCCTTCAAGGATGGCGTGTTCACGTTTCCGCCCTATCATCCGGCGCAGATCGAGGCGATTGAAACGCTGGCGTTGAACATCCTGGGACGTTACCCGGATATCGCTCCGACCCAGGTTCTCGGTCATTCGGACATTTCAATCGGTCGCAAAAGCGACCCGGGACCGAGGTTTCCCTGGCATGCGCTGTATTTGAAGGGCGTCGGCGCCTGGTTCGATGAAACCACTCAACAGACTTTCCAGGATCAGTACACGCAAACGGCAATGCCGGAGCGGGCCGAATTGCTCAGGCTGTTCAAGACCTATGGCTATGACGTTTGCGGCGCGGTCAACGATCAAGGCTTCACCCAACTGGTGCGGGCGTTTCAGTTGCACTTCCGCCCCGAGCGATACGACGGGGTCATGGATGTGCAAACCGCGGCGAACCTGGCGGCGCTGGTCAGCAAGTACTTTGCGTAAATGTTGAGACACTGCGGGAGCGACCCTGCTCGCTCCCACCCACAGGCCGGATCGTCAGATCGCGTACTTCTGCAGGTTGTTCATCATTTCCTTCAGCGCTTCGATGTTGTCTTTCGGGTGCGCCGCGCCTTCAAAATCACAAATCTGCTGCCAGTGGGCGGCCACGTCTTCAGGCGAGAACCCGGCCCGTGGATCGAACCCCGCGCCGAGGCTGCGCTCCCAGCGCACTTTGCCCATCCAGCCGCCGCCCACCTCGAAGAGCCCGGAGGTTTCCTGGCAGTTTTCGCTGGCCAGGTACACCACCAACGGGCTGACCAGTTCCGGCTTGAGTTGCTCGAACACCTGCGGCGGGATCAGGCCTTCGGTCATGCGGGTGCCGCCGGTGGGGGCAATGGCGTTGACCAGGATGTTGTTCTTGCGACCTTCGATGGCCAGGGTGCGGGTCAGGCCATAGAGGCCAAGCTTGGCCATGCCATAGTTGGACTGGCCGAAGTTGCCGTAGATGCCCGAGGTCGACGCCGTGAAGATCACCCGGCCGTAGTTTTGCTCGCGCAGGTGTGGCCAGGCGGCGCGGGTGACTTTGTAGGCACCCTCGACGTGCACGCGATACACCAGGTCCCAATCGGCATCGTCCATCTTGTGAAAGGTCTTGTCGCGCAGGATGCCGGCGTTGTTGACCACGACGTCGACACGGCCGAAGGCATCGAGGGCGTTCTGAACGATTTTTTCGCCGTCGGTGACGGAGTCGTGGTTGGCCTCGGCAATGCCGCCCGCCTCGCGGATCTCCGCCACCACGCGATCGGCAGCCGACGCGTTGGCACCTTCACCCTGGGTCGAGCCGCCGAGGTCGTTGACCAGCACCTTGGCCCCGTGGCGGGCGAACAGCAACGCGTGGGCACGCCCCAGGCCGCCGCCGGCGCCAGTAATGATCACGACTTTATCTTCGAAACGCACAGACTCGTTCATTGCGGGGCTCCAGCAGGCCAGGGACTATGAATCCGAGTGTCGGCCACGCAGGGTCGGGTCACAATGATCCCGGGCAAGGCTGAATGGTGTGCGATAAGGCTGGGGGATGATGCGCCTGCGGAATGGACTGTCTGCATGCTCTTTATGAGAGAACGCGTGGGCGCGCGCGCCGGCTCCGGGCGGCGTTCCGGCGAGGGTTTTCAATGAAGGCGCGAGATGTCCGGACGCTTTTCGCGAGCAAGCTCGTTGCCACAGCAGTCGAAGCTGGTCCTACGAGCACGCGACTTTGAGCGGCGCAGGCGTCAGCCGGTCACGAAACGCCAGGTAGTGCTCCAATACCTGTGCCGGCGCCTCGGTCTGCGGGTAGTGGCCGATGCCGGGCAACAACACCGTGTCCGGGCTGGGGATCAGTTGCTGATAGCGCTGGACCATGTGCGCGCCGGAAATTGGATCGACTTCGCCATCGATGACCCGCAACGGCACTTCGCCGCGCTGCATGGCGCTGACCCAGCGGTCGCGCTGGACCCGTCGCTCGGGAATGTAGCTGATCAGTTTGTGCAGGATCCGTGGTCCGCGATTGCTCTCCACCAGGCTCCAGAAGTCATCCAGTTCACTCTCGGTTGGCCGGCTCTGCGGACCGAAGATCTGCCGGAAACTTTTCACCAGCGCATCGCGAGAGAACGCACGACCGATCATCCAGCCCAGCGGGCTGAGCAACAGTTTCTGCATCAGCACCGGGCGATGGGTTTCCGGAAACAGGCCACCGTTGAGAAACACGCAACTGGCCAGATGAATGCGCGCTTCGTAGTGCCGGGCCAGCAGTTCCTGGGCCACGCTGTCCCCGTAGTCGTGGGCCAGCAAGTGCACCGGTTGCTCGACACCCAGGTGCTCCAGCAGCGCCTGTTGCAGATCGGCCTGTTCCAGCAGGCTGTATTCGTGGTCCAGTGGTTTGGCCGAATCACCGAAGCCCAGCATGTCGCAGGCGATCAGGCGATAGCGCTGGGCCAGGGGCTGCCACAGGTAATGCCAGTCCCAGCTGGCGGTGGGAAAGCCATGGATCAGCAGCAGCGGCTCACCCTGCCCGGCCGTCCAGTAACGCACGGTCTGGCCATGGAACACGAACGACTGACCGCGTTTGCGCCAGACACTCAGGGGAATCTCGGCAAGAGGCATCAGAGTTTGTATCCCGCGTCTTGTTGATCGAGTTTGCGCAGCAACGCTGGCCAGGCCAGTGCGCCGCCCATCCCTTGAGCGCTTTTGGTGACACCGGCGATCATCGCCTTGGCGCCCGCCAGAATCGGCGGCGGGATGGCAATCAGTTCGGCACCGCCGCTCTGCGCCATGACCTGGATGTCGCAGGTGCGCTGAAAGATGAACATCATCAGGAACGTGTCGGCGATGGTGCCGCCGCAGGTCAGCAGGCCGTGGTTGTGCAGCATCAGGAAATTGCTTTCACCGAGGTCGGCCTGCAACCGCGCCTTCTCTTCAGGGTTCAGCGCGACACCTTCGTAGGCATGAAAGGCCAGGCTGGACAGGACGAACAACGACTGCTGGCTGATCGGCAGGATGCCCTGCTTCTGCGCCGACACGGCAACGCCCGATGCCGTATGGGTATGCAGCACGCAGGCCACATCGTGGCGCACCTCGTGCACGGCGCTGTGGATGGTGTAGCCCGCCGGATTGATCTCGTAAGGGCTGTCCATCAACTTGTTGCCCGCCTGGTCGACCTTGACCAGGCTCGATGCGGTGATCTCATGGAACATCAACCCGAACGGATTGATCAGGAAGTCTTCGGTGCCGGGCACCTTGGCGGAAATGTGGGTGAAAATCAGATCGTCCCAGCCATGCAGGGCGACCAAGCGGTAACAGGCAGCCAGGTCGACACGGGTCTGCCACTCGGCGGCACTGACCTGATCTCTGACAGAGTGGGGCGATTGGACGGGGGCTACGCTCACGGCAAGGAACTCCTGTTCTTATTATTCTGCTCACGTGAAGCAGTCTAGTCAGGCAGCGAGGTTCCTGTAGTTGCATTGGCAGCCAGCTTGATGGCCGAGCGAGTCAGTCCGCGAAGTCGTCTGGATCCATGTCAAAGGACCGACGCCAACAAGGGCGCAGCGAACAGATTCAACAGGCCCGTCAACACCATCACCAGCCCCGCCACCGAGCCTTCCTCGCCGCCGACTTCACGCGCCCGACTGACCCCGGCACCGTGCGCGCCGACACCGAACAGGGCGCCGCGGGCCAGGGCACTGCGCAGGGGCAGCCACTTGAGGAGGATGCCGCCCAGCATCGCCCCGAACACCCCGGTGAACATGACGAACACCGCCGTCAGCTCTGGCACGCCTCCCAGGTCGTGGGCCAGGGGCATGGCGAATGGCGTGGTGATCGAGCGCGGCACCAGCGACATCGTCACCGAGCTGTCCAGCGCCAGCGCCCTGGCCAGCCCGAACAAGCTGCCGATGGACGCCGCGCTGCCGGCCAGCATCCCGAGCAGAAGGGCCGACCAATGCCGCATCAGCACCTGGCGCTGCTGCCAGATCGGCACCGCGAATGCGACGGTCACCGGCCCCAGAACCCCCATCAGCCAATGAGTGTTGCTCGAGTATTCGGCGTACGCGGTGTGCAGCGGCACCGCGAGCGCCAGCAGCAAGGCCGGCACCAGAATCAGCGGCGACAGCAGGTAACGCCCGGTGCGCTGATAGATCCAGCGACTGAATCCATACGCCAGCAGCGTGAAGACCAGCCAGAACATCGGCATCCACTCAAGCTTCACGGGTCCTCCTCAAGCGCACCACCCATTCGACGGTGAACGCCGTCACCAGCATCACCACCAGGGTGCTGACGCCGATCACCAGCAGGATGCGCCAGCCTTCGTCACGCAACAGCCCCCCGTAATCGAGCAGGCTCATCAGCGCCGGGATAAAGAACAGCAGCATCTCGGCCATCAACAGACCGGCGCCCTTCTGCAACGTGGCCGGCTTGACCAGCCCCAGCGCGAACGCCAGCAGCAACAGCGCCATGCCGATGACACCACCGGGAATCGGCCAACCCGACCAGACAGCCAGCCGGCAGCCGAGCCCATAGATCGCCAGCAGGACCGCCAGTTCGGTGGCCAGCCGGGCCAGGTTTTTCAGGGTGGATGCATTCATGTCTTCAGTCCTCGCCGGCTCATTTTACGGAGCGGGCTGCCATCCCCGAAGCGAATTGTTAGACTCAAAGCCATTCCATAATGGAATCAGGCAATGGAATTCAAACAGCTGCGCAGCTTCGTCGAAGTCATGCACCAAGGGGGCTTCACCCAGGCGGCCAAGACCCTGCACATCAGTCAGTCGGCCGTGAGCAAGCAGGTCGCCCAACTGGAAAAGAGCCTCGGTACGCCGCTGCTCGAACGCCTCGGCTCGCAATTGCGCCTGACCGCCGCCGGCAGCGTGGTGCTGCAGCGCGCCGAAGGCATGCTGCGCCTGCGCAACGAACTGCTCAGCGAGCTCGATGACTTGAGCCAACTGGCCCGGGGCGAATTGCGCCTGGGGTTGCCACTGCTGGGCAGCGATGCGCTGTTCGCCGAGTTGTTCGCCGAATACCGGCGTCGCTACCCCAACATCAGCATTCACTTGCTCGAAGGCGGCAGCCTGAACATCGAGCAGGGTGTCCTGAGCGGAGAGCTGGAACTGGGCGGTAGCTTGCTGCCCAAGGACCCGCAGTTCGCCTTCCAGCCGTTTTGCGATGAACCGATGGACGCGTTGTTGCCGACCGATCACCCACTGGCGACAAAGACCGCGATCAGGCTGGAGGAATTGGCGGATACGCCGTTTCTGTTGTACCAGCGCAGCTTCGTGCTCAACGACCGATTGCTGCAAGCCTGCCAGCAAGTGGGTTTCACCCCGAAGGAAGGCGGGCGCAGCGGCCAGGCGGACTTCCTCGCCGCGCTGGTGGCGGCCGGGCAAGGCGTGGTGCTGTTGCCACGAGTGGTGGCGCGGGGGCTGGTGCGACCGGGCGTGGTCCGCCTGACCTTGAAGGCCCCCGCCTACCTGCGCTGGGACATCGCGTTCATCTGGCGCGAGGGCGCCTACCTGTCCAAGGCCGCACAAGCCTGGCTCGCGCTGTTGCGCGAGCGGCCCGTCAGCCGCGCAGAGCGCTGACCAGTTGCGCCAGCCAGGGCTCGGCGTCGGTTTCCGGGGTCACGCTTTCGCTGGCGTCCAGGCGCAGCATCGGCAGCACTTCGCGAACACCCATTTCACCCAGCAACTCACGCATCAGCTCGCCGCCGCCACAGAACGTGTCGCCGTAACTCGCATCGCCCAGGCCGATCACCGCCCCCGGCAAACCGCGCCAGGCCGCCGGCAACTGATCGCGGAGGGCGAAGTACAAGGGTTGCAGGTTGTCTGGCAACTCGCCCATGCCGGTGGTCGAGGTCACTGCCAGGAACGCTTCGGGGCCAAAGGCCTGGACATCGGCGAAGCTCGCGCGAGGATTGTGGAACACCTCGAAACCTGCGGTCTTCAAAAGGTTCGCGGCGTGGCGGGCGACTTCTTCAGCCGTGCCGTACACCGAGCCGGAAAGGATGGCGACTTTCATCAATCTGATCCTGGAGCTGTGTAAAAGACCGGGATATTAACAGCACCGTCCTGAATGTTCTTTTAGACTTCAGCAGGTCCAACAATGAGAAAAACATCAAAATGATCAACGCCCATCTACTGCAAATGGTGGTCAACGCGTCCAACGACGGCATTGTGATCGCAGAGAAGGAAGGCGAACACGACAACATCCTGATTTACGTCAACCCGGCGTTCGAACGCATGACCGGCTATAGCAGCGAAGAAATCCTCTATCAGGATTGCCGCTTCCTGCAGTCCGGCGACCGTGACCAAGAGGGGCTGGCGGTGATTCGCGACACCTTGCAGCGCGGCGGCGCGTGCCGGCAGACCCTGCGCAATTACCGCAAGGACGGCACACCCTTCTGGAATGAACTGTCGCTTTCGACAGTGAAAAACACCGCGGACGGCCAAACGTATTTTGTCGGCGTACAGAAAGACATCACCCTTCAGGTCAAGGCGCAACAGCGGGTTGCGCAGCTGGAAGCGCAGGTCGCCGAGCTGCAAAACGAGCTGGCCGTACTAAAAGCGACGAACGGTTAAAACAAAATAAAGAATTGAGTGTCATTAACTACAATCACCGATGCCTTTGTAACTTTTTCTTTCGAGCAGATCATGCAACGTGACGCACTCCTGACCCAGGATGAGCTGGATTTTATCCAGACCATGCAACACAACCCGCAACTCAACGTGCGGGATGCAACGTCGAGTCTGCTCGTCAACGGTGGTTCGCAAATCCGTGACCTGCTCACGCGCCTCGCGGCGCACGAGCAGGTGACCATCCAGGCCAGTTTCGAAAACCAGCAGATGACCTTCCCGCTGCACCTGGTGGAAGATGAGTTTCATGCCCTGCATCTGCGCCTGGGCGTTCCCAGCATCTATGAGGACGGGCCGTCGATACGGCCATGGCGCCTGGTACTCGAGGAACCGGTTGCCCTGGAAAACGCCAGTGGCCAGCCCGGGACGCTGTGGGTGCACGAGGTGTCGTTCAAGGGTGTCCTGCTGGAAGTGCGCAACAAGACCAAACCGCCCAAGCATTTCGCCCTGTGGTTCAGCCCTTCAGGCTACGAACGCATCGCGATGCGTGGCACCTTCGAAAAAGAAGCCGAAAACGGCTTCTACGCCTATCAATTGAGCCAGAGCGACACGGACGAAACCGAGCGCCTGCGCCAGTTCATCCTCCAGCAGCACCGGCTGACGCATCCCGCCCTGCACCTCTGATTCAGGTATCCAGGGTGCCCGCCAGGAACTGCTTCAAGCGCTGACGCATTTCCGTTCCCTCGTTGCCCAGGCATCCGATGGACGTTCCGGCCAGGCTCTCCTGCGCCAGATCGGACGCATCCCCCGCCAGCATCAACTGACAGTCCAGGCTCATGGCCAATCGATTGAGCCGGCGCGGCAGGTCGGGAGCCGGTGCGTGATTGGAAAACAGCACCAGCGCCTGCGGCTTGATCTTTTCGCAGACCAGCGTCAGCTCATCGAGCGGCTGGCCAATGGTCAGCAACCGCACCCCCATGTCATTGCCGCTCAGGAACAATGCCGCGATCAGCAATTCGAGCTCACGGCACTGGCCCGCCAGGGCGCTGATGATCACCCGACGGGGTGAATTGCGCATCAGCAGCAGGCGTTGCAATACCCGCGTACGCAGGTACCCGTCATAGAACAGCCACTCGCTGGTCTGGCCGAACTGGTCCTGGTGCTGCAGCAGCCGCTTCCACAGCGGGATCAGAATGTCCTGGAACACCACCGACTGGGAGTAGCTGGAAAAGATCTGCCCGTAGACCTGATCCAGCTGAACGTCGTCAAAGGCGCTGACGGCGGCATGCACCTGTTGCTGCCATTGCGCGTAGTCGGCCTGTACGAGCTCATTGGGGATGATGTGCGACAGCGCCTGAAGCGGCGCAGATTTGGCCAGGATCCTGCCGACCTTGCTGACGGCAACGCCGCGGTCGAGCCAGCCGAGGATGCTGTGGACCCGCTCGATATCGGCCAGCGCATACAAACGATGCCCGCTTTCGGTGCGCGTCGGCTGGATCAGACCGTAACGACGCTCCCAGGCGCGCAGCGTGACCGGGTTGACGCCGGTCAGCCGAGACACCTCACGAATCGGAAACAGTTCTTCCTGGTCCAGTGAAACAGCCGTCGGGGAACCAGTGACATCGTCAATCAAGACAGGCATTGGGCAGACAACGCTTTTGGGCAAATTGGATCCTATCTTACCTCGCCTACCCCCTCTTGATTCAAGACATAGGTCAATGAGGATTGTCATCCGATAACCTGTAGAATCCGGCGTATTCCTTGCTTGTACCAAGACGCAGCCCACCACCCCGGCGCTGCGCCTGGCGAAACTCCTATCCGGAGTGACGCGTTCGACTTACGGAGTTACATGATGACTACCTCACCCGTCACACTGATGGTTGCGCGCCGCGTCGCCGATGGACGCTATCAGGACCTGATGGCCTGGCTTCGCGAAGGCGAACAACTGGCCACCGACTTCCAGGGTTATCTCGGCTCTGGCGTGCTTGCCCCGCCACCCGGCGGCGACGAATTCCAGATCATCTTCCGCTTTGCCAATGAACAGACCATGCAGGCGTGGGAGCACTCGGCCTCGCGCACGGCTTGGCTGACCCGCGGCAGCGACCTGTTCGCGCACAAGACCGAACATCGCGTGAGCGGCATCGAAGGCTGGTTCGGTGCGGCCGGCCAGCGCCCGCCCCGCTGGAAACAGGCAGTGGCCATCTGGCTGGCGTTCTTCCCGGTATCGTTGCTGTTCAACCTTGTCCTCGGTCCGCTGCTGGGCGAATTGAGCCTGCTGCCACGGGTGCTGATCAGCACGCTGTGCCTGACGCCGCTGATGGTCTACTTCTTCATTCCGCTGTCGACCCGGCTGCTGGCGGGCTGGCTGAACAGCGCCCCGCTGCGGCGAGTGTCGACCGAAGCCACCCGCTGAAGTCGCCTTCGTGCCGGAGCGAGCGCGCTCCGGCAGGGCTGACGCAATTGCAGCCATAGGTGAACCTCGCGTTGCGCTGGTATAGTTTTGCACTGACCGCAACGCGAGCCGTTCATGACCTCTTCATCCGCCCCGATCCTCATTACCGGTGCCGCCCAACGGGTCGGCCTGCACTGTGCGCAGCGGTTGCTCGAAGACGGGCATGCGGTGATTTTCAGCTACCGCACGGAACGCCCCGGCGTCCAGACGCTGCGTGATCTGGGTGCAACGGCGCTGTTCGCCGACCTGTCCAGCGAAGCCGGCATTTTCGCTTTCATCGGCGAACTGAAAAACCACACCGACAGTCTGCGGGCAATTATCCACAACGCCTCCGAATGGCTGGCCGAGACCCCGGACACCGACGCCGAGGCCTTCACCCGCCTGTTCAGCGTGCACATGTTGGCGCCCTACCTGATCAACCTGCACTGCGTCGACCTGCTGCGACGCTCGAACCCGGCCGATATCGTGCACATCAGCGATGACGTGACCCGCAAGGGCAGCAGCCAGCACATCGGCTACTGCGCCAGCAAGGCCGGGCTCGACAGCCTGACCCTGTCCTTCGCGGCGAAGTACGCGCCCGCCATCAAGGTCAACGGGATTGCCCCGGCCCTGCTACTGTTCAATCCGCACGACGACGCGACGTATCGCGCCAAGGCACTGGCCAAGTCGGCGCTGGGCATCGAACCCGGCAGCGAAGTGATTTACCAGAGCCTGCGTTATTTGCTCGACAACCCTTATGTCACCGGCACGACCCTGACCGTCAACGGCGGACGGCACCTCAAGTAGGCGACGCAGCGAGGATCATCCATGACGTTTTCCCTGCACCAGAATGCGCTGTCCCAAAGCTATCGCGAGATTCTCATCGGCCTGGGCGAGAACCCCGACCGTGAAGGCCTGCTCGACACTCCGATGCGCGCGGCCAAGGCCATGCAGTACCTTTGCCACGGTTATGAGCAGAGTCTCGAAGAGATCGTCAATGGCGCGCTGTTCGCCTCCGACAACGATGAAATGGTGATCGTCGACAACATCGAGTTGTACTCGCTCTGCGAACATCACATGCTGCCCTTCATCGGCAAGGCGCATGTGGCTTATATTCCAACGGGCAAGGTGCTGGGCCTGTCGAAGATTGCACGGCTGGTGGACATGTTCGCCCGACGCCTGCAGATCCAGGAAAACCTCACCCGGCAAATCGCCGACGCCGTGCAACAGGTCACGGGGGCGGCCGGTGTCGCGGTGGTCATCGAGGCCCGGCACATGTGCATGATGATGCGCGGCGTCGAGAAACAGAATTCGACCATGAACACCTCGGTGATGCTCGGCGCTTTCCGCGAGTCGAGCAACACCCGCCAGGAGTTCCTGCAATTGATTGGACGGAGCAAGTAGTAATGCCACAACTTCAACCAGGCATGGCACGCATCCGGGTAAAGGATCTGTGCCTGCGCACCTACATCGGTATCAACGAGGACGAGATCCTCAACAAGCAGGATGTGTTGATCAACCTGACCATCCTTTACGCAGCCCAGGAAGCGGTGCGTGACAATGACATCGATCACGCGCTGAATTACCGGACCATCACCAAGGCAATCATCGCCCACGTCGAGGGCAATCGCTTTGCCCTGCTCGAACGCCTGACCCAGGAAATTCTTGACCTGGTCATGGCCAACGCGTCGGTGCTGTACGCGGAAGTGGAGGTCGACAAACCCCACGCCCTGCGCTTCGCCGAGTCGGTGTCAATCACCTTGGCAGCGAGCCGCTAGCTACAAGCTTCACGCCGCACGCTGTAAACTTCGATCCACCACCACCCATCCTGCAGCTTGAAGCTCGCCGCTGACAGCTGTCTCGCAGAGACGCCCCATGACCGAGCAACAACGCCTCGAACTTGAAGCCGCCGCCTTCCGTCGGCTGGTCGCGCACCTGGACAGCCGCAAGGACGTGCAGAACATCGACCTGATGAACCTCTCGGGTTTCTGCCGCAACTGCCTCTCCAAGTGGTACAAGGCCGCCGCCGACGAACGCCAGATCGAGGTCAGCCTCGATGACGCCCGCGAAGTCGTCTACGGCATGCCGTACGCCGAGTGGAAAGCCCAATACCAGAAAGAAGCCAGCGCCGAACAACAGGCGGCGTTCGCCAAAGGAAAACCCCATGACTGACTTGAACACCCTGCGCACCCGCCTCAAGAGCGGCGAACACGTCTTTGCCGACACCCTGGCGTTCATTGCCGCGGGTTACGACTACCAGCCGCAGGCTTTCAACAACGGCGGCGTGGAAAATGCCGCCGGGCAGAACGAAGGTTCGTGCAAGACCCTGGGCCTGGCCCTGCTCGAAGGCCTGAGCGACGAAGAAGCGCTGCTGGCCTTCGGCGAGCATTACCGCAGCGTCGTCGCCACGCCTGAGGGCAGCGATCACGGCAACATCCGCGCACTGATCGCCCACGGCCTGGCCGGGGTGAAGTTCAACCAGCCGCCACTGACCCGCCGCTGAATCTGCACGCTGGGCGCGAGCAGGCTCGCTCCCACGGCGCACATCCCGACTTTTAAGATTGACCCGGCAACTTTATTTCGTTTGCCGGGCACCACCGCTCGCGGCTTAGATAAATGGACGTTCTCCTTCTTCCGAGTCGGTCATCCATGAGCAGCGAATCCATCAGCCAGTCGATCAACGTCGTCCACCCCGTCACCCTCAGCCACGGCAAAAATGCCGAGGTCTGGGACACCGCCGGCAAACGCTACATCGACTTCGTGGGCGGCATCGGCGTGTTGAACCTCGGTCATTGTCACCCGCGCATCGTCGAGGCCATCCGCGAGCAAGCCACGCGGCTGACCCATTACGCGTTCAATGCCGCTGCGCACACGCCCTATCTGGACTTCATGGAGCGCCTGGCCGGGTTCGTTCCGCTGGACTACCCCGTCAGCGGCATGCTCACCAACAGCGGCGCGGAAGCGGCCGAGAACGCCTTGAAGATCGTCCGTGGCGCGACCGGTCGCACCGCCGTCATCGCCTTCGACGGCGCCTTCCACGGCCGCACCCTCGGCACGCTCAATCTCAACGGCAAGGTCGCGCCCTACAAGCAAAAGGTTGGCGTGCTACCCGGCCCGGTGTATCACCTGCCCTTCCCCAGCAAAGACAACGGGGTGACCTGTGCGGACGCCTTGAAGGCGCTGGACAGGCTGTTCAGCGTCGAAATCGATATCGAAGACATCGCCTGTTTCATCGTCGAACCGGTGCAGGGCGAAGCCGGTTTCCTGGCACTGGACATCGAGTTCGCCAAGGCCCTGCGCCGTTTGTGCGATGAAAAGAACATCCTGTTGATTGCCGATGAAATCCAGTCCGGGTTCGGGCGCACCGGTCAGCGCTTTGCGTTTACACGGCTGGGCATCGAACCGGACCTGATCCTGCTCGGCAAGAGTATCGGCGGTGGCATTCCGCTGGGCGCGGTGATTGGACGCAAGGCGCTGCTGGACATCTTGCCCAAGGGTGGGCTCGGCGGCACTTACTCGGGCAACCCGATTGCCTGCGCCGCCGCCTTGGCGACGCTGGACGAAATGACCGATGCCAACCTGCACAACTGGGGCTCGCAGCAGGAGCAAGCGATCGTCAGCCGCTACGAAGCCTGGCGCGCCGACAACCTGTCGCCGTACCTGGGACGCCTGACAGGCGTCGGCGCCATGCGCGGCATCGAACTGGCCAACGCCGACGGCACGCCAGCCCCGGCCCAGTTGACCCAACTGCTGGCCCTGGCACGTGACGCCGGCTTGCTGTTGATGCCCAGCGGCAAGTCCCGCCACATCATCCGGTTGCTGGCGCCGTTGACCATTGAGGCCGAAGTCCTGGAGGAAGGCCTGGACATTTTTGAAGCATGTCTGCAGAAACTGGCCTGATAACACCATCCCTTGTGGGAGCGGGCTTGCTCGCGAAAGCGTCGTGTCAGGCGATATCAATGTTGACTGCCACACCGCCTTCGCGAGCAAGCCCGCTCCCACAGGGTACGTGATCAGGCATTAAACGTGAGCACAAAAAAAACCGGCCGAAGCCGGTTTTTTCATTTCAACAGTCTCAGAACGAAGCGTTCTGCAGACCGTCGAGGTAGCGCTCGGTGTCCAGCGCCGCCATGCAGCCTGCACCCGCCGAGGTGATCGCCTGGCGGTAAACGTGGTCAGCCACGTCGCCGGCGGCGAAGATCCCTTCGACGCTGGTCGCAGTCGCGTTGCCGTCGCGGCCGCCCTGAACCACCAGGTAGCCGTCCTTGAGCGTCAGCTGGCCCTCGAACAGCGAGGTGTTCGGGGTGTGGCCGATGGCGATGAACACGCCGTCGACTTTCACTTCGTCGAAGCTGCCGTCGTTGTTTTTCAGACGGGCGCCGGTCACGCCCATGTTGTCGCCCAGGACTTCGTCCAGGGTCGAGTTCAGCTTCAGGATGATCTTGCCTTCGGCCACACGGGCGTTGAGCTTGTCGATCAGGATCTTCTCGGCGCGGAAGGTATCGCGACGGTGGATCAGGGTCACGGTGCTGGCGATGTTGGCCAGGTACAGTGCTTCTTCGACAGCGGTGTTGCCGCCACCGACCACGGCCACCGGCTTGTTGCGGTAGAAGAAACCGTCGCAGGTCGCGCAGGCCGAAACGCCCTTGCCCATGAACGCTTCTTCCGACGGCAGGCCCAGGTAGCGGGCGCTGGCGCCGGTGGCGATGATCAGGGCGTCGCAGGTGTAGGTCGCGCTGTCGCCGGTCAGGGTGTACGGCTTGGCGGCGAAGTCCACGGCGTTGATGTGATCGAAAACGATCTCGGTCTCAAAGCGCTCGGCGTGCTCTTTCATGCGTTCCATCAACACCGGACCGGTCAGGCCGTGGACGTCGCCCGGCCAGTTGTCGACTTCGGTGGTGGTGGTCAATTGACCGCCGGCCTGCATGCCGGTGATCAGCAGCGGCTTGAGGTTGGCACGGGCGGCATAGACCGCAGCGCTGTAACCGGCAGGGCCGGAACCGAGAATAATCACTCGCGAATGACGGACTTCAGACATGACCTGCTCCTGTTGACCGGCCCAAAACCACTGGCACGGAACGCCGGGCTGCCGGCGTGAATAAAAAAGGACCATTGAAAGCACTTGGGGAAGGCTTGAACTCGACAGTCCTGTAAAAGAATGGGTGCAATGTATCGAGGGGGCGAAGATTAAGGAAATACGGTTTAACAATCCAGCTCATAGGTGGTCTCTATCCTGTTGCCGCGTGTTTACAGGCGCCTTTGTTACAGCTGATGTCGATCCATTGCCCGTGCTTTCGCCCGCCCGGCAAAGCCGGTAAGGTCGGCGCGTTTCCCCTCTCTCGGAGCACGATATGCCCGCACCTGTTCTGTCCGGCCCACAATACCTGCGCGAAGGCCTCAAGCTGGTTCTGAGCCCCAGCCTGCGGCTTTTCGTATTGCTTCCCCTGGTGATCAACCTGGTGCTGTTCGTCGGATTGATCTATCTGGCCGGCCATCAGTTCAGCCTGTGGGTCGATACGCTGATGCCAACCCTGCCCGACTGGCTGGGTTTTCTCAGTTATCTCCTCTGGCCGATCTTCGTGGTGCTGGTAGTACTGATGGTGTTTTTCACCTTCACCATGCTCGCCAACATCATCGCAGCCCCCTTCAACGGCTTCCTCGCCGAGAAAGTCGAAGTGGTGGTGCGCGGCACCGATGATTTCCCGGCGTTCAGCTGGGGCGAACTGATCGCCATGGTCCCGCGCACCCTGGCCCGGGAAATGCGCAAGCTCGGCTACTTCCTGCCACGCGCCATCGGCCTGTTCATCCTCTCGTTCATTCCCGTGGTCAACATCATCGCCGCGCCGTTGTGGCTGCTGTTCGGCGTCTGGATGATGGCGATCCAGTACATCGACTACCCGGCGGACAACCACAAACTCGGCTGGAACGAGATGCTCGCCTGGCTGCGGCAGAAGCGCTGGCAGAGCATGAGCTTTGGCGGCATGGTTTACCTGGCGCTGCTGATTCCGCTGGTCAACATCCTGATGATGCCGGCCGCCGTGGCCGGGGCGACGCTGTTCTGGGTCCGCGAGCGTGGCGCGGAGAGCCTGGTGAGCCAGCGCTGAGCCGGTCACAAATCCATCATCAAACCGCCACACCGGCGACATGGCCTCAGTCGACACTGAGGCCATGACGACAGCTCTGCATATCACCCTGATCACCGAAACCTTCCCTCCCGAAATCAACGGCGTGGCCAATACCCTTGGCCGCTTGTGCGACGGTCTGCGCGCGCGCGGGCATCAGGTGGAGCTGGTGCGGCCACGACAGGGATGCGATCAGCAGGCGGGCAGCGACGATGAATTGCTGCTGTGCCGCGGCTGGCCGCTGCCGGGGTATCCGGGTCTGCAATGGGGCCAGTCGTCGATGCACAAACTGTTGCGACGCTGGACGCGCCAGCGCCCGGACGTGCTGTACATCGCCACGGAAGGTCCGCTGGGCCTGTCCGCGTTGCGTGCGGCGCGGCGCCTGGGGATTTCTGTGGTGAGCGGTTTCCACACCAATTTCCAGCAGTACTCCGACCAGTATGGGTTCGGCCTGCTCACGCGGCTGCTGACCCACTACCTGCGCTGGTTCCACAATCGCTCGAACCTGACCCTGGTGCCGAGCGTCAGCCAGCGGATGGAACTGGAGCGCCGGCATTTCGAGCGCCTGGCGCTGCTGTCCCGAGGGGTCGACAGCCAGTTGTTCCACCCGAGCAAGCGCCTGCAATCACTGCGCGAACAATGGGGGCTGGGCGAGAAGGACATTGCCGTCATCCACGTAGGACGCCTGGCACCGGAGAAAAACCTCGGCTTGCTCAAGCGTTGCCTCGACACGCTGACAACGACTTATCCACAGCGAAAAATAAAACTGCTCATCGTCGGCGACGGCCCGCAACGGGCCGCGCTGGAGAAGAACGTGCCGGAGGCGATTTTCTGCGGTGCGCAACGTGGCGAAGCCCTCGCCGCGCATTACGCGTCAGGTGATGTGTTCGTGTTTCCGAGCCTGACCGAAACCTTTGGCAATGTGGTGCTTGAAGCACTGGCGTCGGGGCTGGGCGTGGTGGCCTACGATCAGGCGGCCGCGGCGCAGCATATTCGCCACGGCTACAACGGCGTGCTGGCCATGCCAGGGGACGAAGCGGCGTTCTGCGATGCCGCCGCGTGGCTGCTGGAAGAGCGCGAGACCCTGCGTTGCGTGCGGCTCAATGCGCGCCAGCATGCGAGCCGTCAGGGCTGGGCAGCCATTATCGAGCAGTTCGAGGGGCAGTTGCGGGGGGCTTGCGTGGGGGAGGCGGTGGTGCGTGGGGCTGCTTCCCTGCCTTGAGATTTTTTGTTGGATTTGAAGCCGTCATCGCGAGCAGGCTCGCTCCCACACCGGATCTCTGGTGCACAGAAGATTCCCC
>NZ_CATKPY010000027.1:0-321792 GCF_949767465.1 Pseudomonas sp. IT-P12
AAGAACCTTCATGGATTCCTCGTTACTCTCCGGTGAAAAGAAAGTCGCCTAGGCGTACCTGGCGGTTGATGCTCATCGGGCGCAAGGGCACCTCTAAAAACGCCGGCCTTTGTGTCAAGTGATCGCCGCCCATGTTGCACGTGACCGTTCGTCAGTGGTGACTGATCGGTCATTGCATTTAACGGCGTGTAAACTGCGTGGCAAACCCGCGCGGCACATCACCTTGCACTGCCATCGCCCTGTCTTTAGAGGTGCTCTTGAAACCACCAGTCAGCCTACGGCGAGCGCAAAACCGACCGTATCTTGACCGGAACACCTATTCCGGTCAATACGGCAAAATAGCCGTTCATAAGCCGCGTGACTTTGATTTCTGTGGCTTTGAGCCATTTCAAACAAACGTTTGTATTGGACGCTGAGAGTGGTGTAGATATAATGCGCCACCCAGAGAGAAAGGTGGCTCATCGATTGTCCTCTTCCCCGCTCGCGCAGGGATTCATGGATGCGACACCAAACCTCCAATCAGAAAAAAAACCGTTGAGCCTTGAGTAGGAGAAAACCTGTGGAACGCGAATACATGGAATTCGACGTCGTCATCGTCGGTGCCGGCCCCGCTGGTCTTTCCGCTGCCTGCCGATTGAAGCAGAAGGCCGCTGAAGCCGGTAAGGAAATCAGCGTCTGCGTGGTCGAAAAAGGCTCTGAAGTGGGGGCTCACATCCTGTCCGGTGCCGTGTTCGAACCACGCGCCCTGAACGAATTGTTCCCGGACTGGAAAGCACTCGGCGCCCCGCTGAACACGCCGGTCACCCGTGACGACATCTACGTGCTCAAGAACGCTGAAAGCGCGCAGAAAATCCCTGACTTCTTTGTGCCCAAGACCATGCACAACGAAGGCAACTACATCATTTCCCTGGGTAACCTGTGTCGCTGGTTGGCCCAACAGGCCGAGAACCTGGGCGTGGAAATCTACCCAGGCTTCGCCGCCCAGGAAGCGCTGATCGACGAAAACGGCGTGGTGCGCGGGATCATCACCGGCGACCTGGGTGTCGACCGTGAAGGCCATCCCAAAGACGGCCTGTACACACCGGGCATGGAACTGCGTGGCAAGTACACGCTGTTCGCCGAAGGTTGCCGCGGTCACATCGGCAAGCAACTGATCAAGCGCTACAACCTGGACAGCGATGCCGACGCCCAGCACTACGGCATCGGCCTCAAGGAAATCTGGGAAATCGATCCGGCCAAGCATCAGCCTGGCCTGGTGGTGCACACCGCGGGTTGGCCGATGGACATCATGGGCACCGAGAACACCGGTGGCTCGTTCCTCTATCACCTGGAAAACAACCAGGTGTTCGTTGGCCTGATCGTCGATCTTTCCTACAGCAACACCTACCTGTCGCCGTTCGACGAATTCCAGCGCCTCAAGCATCACCCGGTGCTCAAGCAATACCTGGAAGGCGGCAAGCGCATCAGCTACGGCGCCCGCGCGATCTGCAAGGGTGGCCTGAACTCGCTGCCGAAGATGGTGTTCAAGGGCGGTGCACTGATCGGTTGCGACCTCGGCACCCTGAACTTCGCCAAGATCAAGGGCAGCCACACGGCGATGAAGTCGGGCATGCTCGCCGCCGAGTCCGTAGCTGACGCGCTGTTCGCCGACAAGGACGGCAGCGAAGAACTGACCACCTACGTCGATGCGTTCAAGAACAGCTGGCTCCACGAAGAGCTGTTCGGCAGCCGCAACTTCGGCCCCGCCATCCACAAGTTCGGCGCCATCGTCGGCGGCGGTTTCAACTGGCTGGACCAGAACATCTTCGGCGGCAAGCTGCCGTTCACCCTGCACGACAACAAGCCGGACTACGCCTGCCTCAAGCTGGCGGCCGACTGCAAGAAGATCGACTATCCAAAACCCGACGGCAAACTCAGCTTCGACAAGTTGAGCTCGGTGTTCATCTCCGGGACCAACCACGAAGAAGAACAGCCGTGCCACCTGAAGCTGACCGACCCGAGCATTCCGCTCAGCAAGAACCTGCCGCTGTACGACGAACCGGCCCAGCGTTACTGCCCGGCCGGCGTGTATGAAGTGGTGACCCAGGAAGACGGCGAGAAGCGCTTCCAGATCAACGCCCAGAACTGCGTTCACTGCAAGACCTGCGACATCAAGGACCCTGCACAGAACATCACCTGGGTGACACCGGAAGGTGCCGGCGGCCCGACTTACCCGAACATGTAAGCCAACCGCCTGAACATCAAGGCTCCCTGAGGGGGGCCTTTTTGTTGCCCGCGATTCAGGGCACACCACATTGCAGGCGGGCGTGTGTCAGACCTTGAGGCCCAGCTCCGCCGACAGCCGTGCCGTCACACCTTTGATGAGGGGGATCAGCTCGGCCATTTTTTCCAGCGGCATGTACGGCACGGTGCTGGCAATGCTGATGCCGGCCACAATGCGTCGGCTGGCATCGCGGATCGGTGCGGCGACACAGCGGATCGACGGTTCGTTGTCTTCCAGGTCGAAGGCATAGCCGCCCGCCACGTACTCGACCATGCGCTGGCGGAACTGCTCCCAGGATTGCTCCGGGTGTTGCGGCCAGAACTGATTTTTCCCACCGGCCGGCAGACTGACTTCATACAGCCGCTGCCATTCTTCCTGCACATCGTCGAGCATCAGCGCCTTGCCGATCCCGGTACGTGCCAACGGCATGCGATGGCCGACCCGCGAACGCATTTCCGGGCCGTTGCGCCCCGGATTCTTGTGCAGGTAAAGCACCTCGTCACCCTCGCGGATCGCCAGGTGGATGGTGTCACCGGTCAACGCCGACAACTCATCCAGATACGGTCCGGCGAGCGTCACCAGCGGCAGCTCTTCACGGGCCTGAAAACCCAGTTCGATCAACTTCGGCCCCAGCAGATAGCCGATCTGCGGCACCACCCGCAAATAGCGCTCGTCCACCAGGCAGCTGGCCAGGCGATGGGTGGTGCTGCGTGTAGTGCCGATGAGCCGGGCGATTTCCTTGAGATCACGGGCGCCACTGGCCACGGCCTGCACCACACCCAGCCCGCGAAGCAGGGTCTGGGTACCGGTTGGCGCGGCGTCCTTGGTGTTTTTTGCAGCGTCTTCCTGCATATCCAGCCTTTACCGTTGAGCGAGAGAACGGGCGGCATTATGGTCGCCCGGGGGCCACGACTACAACTTGATACGCTCGACCTTCCCTACCAACAAGATGTAGGAAAGTGCACCGATCAATGCCAGAACCGAGATATAGGTAATGGCCGGCGCAAACGAATTACCCGTGGCGAGGAAACCGATGACGATCGGCGTGGCGATGGCCGACAGGTTCCCGATGAAGTTGAACACGCCCCCGGTCAGGCCCAGCAAACGCGCAGGTGCCAGGGTCGAGACCAGCGACCAGGTGATGGACGCCAAGCCGTTGCCGAAGAAGGCCAGTGCGAGGAAGGCAATCACCAGCGGTGTCGACTCGACGAAGTTGGCGCCGATGATCGAGGTGGAAATCAGCAAGCCGCCGATGATCGGCAATTTGCGGGCAAAGCCGACGGTGTACCCGCGGCGGATCAAAAAGTCCGAGAAGAAGCCCGAGCACAGTACGCCCACGAACGCCGCGAGAAACGGCAGCGACGCCAGCAGGCCGGACTTGATGAAGTCCATGCCACGATACTTCACCAGATAGGTCGGGAACCACGTCAGGAAAAACCACAACGTCGAGTTGAGGCAGAACTGTCCGAGGTAGATGCCCCACAGCTTGCGTTTGCTCAGCACGATGCCCAGATCGGTCCAGCTGAATTTGGCCTTGACCCTGGCTTGTTCCGCCTGGATATCCACCAGCCCGCCACCCTCGCGGATCAAGTCGATCTCGGCCTCGTTCGCGCCTTTGAAATCCCGCGGCTCGCGATACACCGCATACCAGATCACCGCCCAGAGAATGCCCACTGCGCCCGTGGTGACAAACACCATGTGCCAGCCAAACTCATGCTGCAACCAGGCCAGGACCGGTGTCAGGAATGCCAACCCGACGAACTGGCCGGACGTGTAGAAACCGATGGCCGTCGCCCGTTCGCGCTCGGGGAACCAGGTGGTGACCACGCGGCTGTTGATCGGGTACGCCGGGGCTTCCAGGGCCCCGACCGCCATGCGCAGGACGAACAACGCGATGAAGCTGCCGGCGAAGCCGAGCATGACCGTGGCAATCGACCACAGCAGCAGTGCCGCGGTGTAGAGGATGCGTGGCGGTACGCGGTCCACCAGCCAGCCGCCGGGGATCTGCATGGCGGCGTACGTCCAGCCGAATGCGGAGAAGATCAGCCCGACGTGAATCGGATCGATCCCCAGGTCGCTGGTCAGCGCCGGGGCGGCAATGGACAGGTTGCTGCGGTCGAGGTAGTTGATCACCACGGTGATGAACAGCAGGACCATGATGAAAAAACGCTTGCGGCTGGGCGTCACCAACGACGCCTGCCCGGTGAGGGTTTGCGGTTGCATGAGGGTGCCTCTTTTTATGTTTATTGAGGTCGGATTTGCAGCGATACACCGCCCCCGGGTGGGAGCAGGATCGCTCCCACCCGGGGCTGTGCTGGATCAGAGGGATCTCACCACTCGGCAAAACTGCCGTCGGCATGGCGCCAGATCGGATTGCGCCAGCGATGGCCGACGGCGGCGCGTTCGATGACGTATTCCTCGTTGATCTCGATCCCCAGGCCCGGGCCGTTGGGGATCTTCACGAAGCCCTGGTCGTAGTCGAACACCCGCGGGTCTTTGACGTAATCGAGCAGGTCGTTGCTCTCGTTGTAGTGAATGCCCAGGCTCTGTTCCTGAATGAACGCGTTGTAGCACGCCGCATCCAGTTGCAGGCAGGCTGCCAGGGCAATCGGCCCCAGCGGGCAATGCAGCGCCAGCGCCACGTCGTAGGCCTCGGCCATGTTGGCGATCTTGCGGGTCTCGGTGATGCCGCCGGCATGGGAGGCGTCGGGCTGAATGATGTCGACGTAGCCTTCGCTCAACACCCGCTTGAAATCCCAGCGCGAGAACAACCGCTCGCCGAGGGCAATCGGCGTGCTGGTCAGGGGTGCCAGTTCCTTCAGTGCTTCGTAGTTTTCGCTGAGCACCGGCTCTTCGATGAACATCAGTTTGTACGGGTCGAGTTCCTTCATCAGCACCTTGGCCATCGGCTTGTGCACCCGGCCATGGAAGTCCACGCCGATGCCGACGTTCGGGCCGACCGCATCACGCACGGCCGCAACGTTGGCCAGGGCCAGGTCGACTTTTTCGAAGGTGTCGAGGAATTGCAGTTCTTCGGTGCCGTTCATTTTCACTGCAGTGAAGCCACGGGATACCGCTTCCTTGGCCGCGCGCGCGGTGTCCGCCGGCCGGTCGCCGCCGATCCAGGAATACACGCGAATCTTGTCCCGCACCTGACCACCGAGCAGATCGCTGACCGACACCCCCAGCGCCTTGCCCTTGATGTCCCACAACGCCTGGTCGATACCCGCCAGCGCGCTCATGTGGATGGCGCCACCACGGTAGAAACCGCCGCGGTACAACACCGTCCAGATGTCTTCGATGTTGCGTGGGTCCTTGCCGATCAGGTAGTCGGACAATTCCTCAACGGCAGCCGCCACGGTGTGGGCGCGGCCTTCAACCACGGGTTCGCCCCATCCGGTCACCCCCTCGTCGGTTTCGACTTTGAGGAAGCACCAGCGCGGCGGAACGATGAAAGTGGTCAGTTTGGTAATTTTCATCTGTTTGTCTCTCTTGTTAGATGCAGCGCTCGCAGCGCCAAAAGTCTTAGCGAAGGGCGTTCCAGGCAGCGACGTAGGCCTTGGCATTGGCCGCCACTTGCTCAGGCGTCATGCCCGGCTTGAACAGCCCGGAACCGAGGCCGAAGCCTTTGACCCCGGCGTCGATGAATACCTGCATGTTGTCCGGCGTGATCCCGCCCACCGGTGCCAGGATGGTTCCGGCCGGCAGCACGGCAAGCCAGGCCTTGACCACCGCCGGCCCCATCTGCTCGGCCGGGAACATCTTCAGCACATCGGCGCCCTCGGCCAGCGCGGCGAAGGCTTCGGTCGGCGTGGCGACACCCGGCGACAGGAACAACCCCGCCGCTTTCGCCGCGCGCAATACCTTGGCATCGCTGTGCGGCATGACAATCACCTGCCCTCCGGCGGCTTTCACCTGCTCCACCTGTTCCGGCGTCAACACCGTACCGGCACCGATCAGGCAATCGGCCGGCAGAGTGGTACGCAGGATGCGGATGCTGTCGTACGGCTCGGGGGAGTTGAGCGGCACTTCGATCACGCGAAATCCAGCGGCATACAGGACTTCGCCGATGGCCGCCGCTTCTTGCGGACGCAGGCCGCGCAGGATGGCGATCAGGCCGTTTTGCGCCAGGGCTTGCTTGAGCATGTCAGACCTCCAGTCAGGTTTAACGGGATGGATGTTGAGAGATCAGTCCGGCGGCAAGCGCCAACTGCCACAAACCGCGCTCGGTGGCTTGTTCGGCCAGCGTCACACGAGAAAAACCGCAGGCGTCCAGGGCCCGGCTGTAGCGAGCGCAGAGTTGGGTGTTGCCAATCAGAATGATTGCCGGCAAATGCACGCTGCAGCGCCGACGACGCAGCACCGCGGCCAATGCACTCAGCTCATGACCGATCAGCAGGCCGGACAGGTAATCCGCTTGAGCGCTGGCGCTGAGTTCGCCGGTCAGCCCGAGGCTGCGGGCACTGAACAGCGTCGACAGCGGGCCGATTTCGCCCTCCGTCGACAACGCGACGTGCACGCCACGGTCGAAGGCGACGCCATCGAAGGGCGCTCCGCGTTGCTGGGTGCGCCCCAGAATGCTGTGGTCACTGAGCACGGCGAAGACTTCGCCGGTCATGAAGGTGTCGAACTGCACGATGCAGCCATCGGCCACTTCTACCCATTTCGAATGGCTGCCCGGCAGGCCGATCAGCAGGTCCTCGGTCGCCGCGACCGGCAGGTTCTGCAACACGCCGAGGACCTGGGTCTCTTCGCCGCGCATTACGTTCGGCAAGCGCGAGCGCTGGATCACACCCGGCACGATATGCACATCGACGCCGCGGACACTGCGCACGGTCTGCAGGGACGTGCCGAGGTTGGCGACGTTCGCGGGCGTGTCGCGGTACGCTGCCTCGCGCCAGCCCTGGGCGCTGCCGACCATGCCGCAGGCAATCACCGGCAAGCCCGGCTGGGCCTCCAGCCAGTCACCGCAGGCCTCATCGAAGGCCAGCTCAAAACCGTCGGTGCACACCCGTCCGGCAATCGTGCGCGGCGTGTGAGGCAGCTGCATGATGCCGCACGACAGCGAACGCTGTTCGAGCACCTGGCCACCTGCTGCGAGTTTGTAAGCACGTAAGGAGGTTGTCCCCCAATCGAGCGCGATCAATTGCGCCAGCATCGCTTCACCTGTTCTGTTTATTGGCAGTGAGTGAGCTGGACTATAAACCTGCCCGGGGCTAAATCTCAATATATAAATATCACTCCCACATATTGGGATAAAGACAAAAAAAGATCGCAATGTTTGGCAGCGCCTGCGGCTGCCGGACATTGCGATCCTCACGTCATCCCAGCGATGACTACTTGCCTTCGGCGAACTCGCGCAACACGGCACCATCCATCCGGTAGCGCACCCACTCCTCCTGGGGCTGCGCACCCAGCGACTTGTAAAAGTCGATGGCCGGCGTATTCCACTCCAGCACGCTCCACTCGAAACGTCCGCAGTCATTGGCACAGGCAATTTTCGCCAGATGGCGCAGCAAGGTCTTGCCCGCGCCGCCACCACGCTGTTCCGGGGTGATGTAGAGGTCTTCGAGGTACAGGCAATTACTGCCGAGCCAGGTCGAGTAACTGAAGAAAAACACGGCGAAACCGATGGGCAGACCGTCGCGTAGGCAGATCAGGCCATGGGCGGTCGCACCTTCGCCAAAGAGGCTGCGCTCGATATCGGCGACACTGGCGATGACTTCGTGGCGAGCACGCTCGTAGTCGGCCAGTTCGGTGATGAACCCGAGGATTTGCGGGGCATCGCTCGGGGTCGCCGGACGGATCTCGATGGTCATGGACGGGCCTTCGTCATCAATGGAAAACGCCATGTTAAGGCGCTGAGCGACGCGCGTCACAGGGATTATTGTGCCCTACCGAACAGGTAACGCCTGCCGCCATTCACCCTGGCATCAATAACCCGGCGCCTTGCATGATGGCTGACCGGGCTGATCACTTTGAACCGTCTGCTCTTGGCTTGTTTCAGGATCGGAACTGCGCAGCGACTGAACCGTTCGTCGTTCATCAGGCACCATCCAAATCAGGGGGGGACCAACATCAGGTAAGGACTTCAATTGAAATGGAGACGACACCATGATCATGTCCCGATTGACCGCCCTCGCCGTCACGGCGCTGTTGTCCTCGACGACCTTCGCTGCCGGTACCGGCCCGACCGATCCGGTCGAGAAGCCCAAGTCCCCCGCCATCCAGAGCGCACCCGGCATCAACACCGATGGCGGCGGCGTCGATCACAACCTGCCACCGTCCACCGGTACCGACCCACGGACCCAGGGTAACGACACGGGCCGTCAAGGTGGCATGAACGTTCCCGACGGCACTCCCGATAACGCCGGCTCCGGCACCGGCTCGAAAACCACCACCGGTGGCTCGGGCTCGGAAGGCGGCGCCAACCAGTGATTCGCCCACGCGAGTAATCCACAGCCATGAAGAGGTAACCATGAACGTTGATGAAAACCTTGAGAAAGAAGTCCTGACCCGATTGCTGCACGCTCACCCAAGCGGCCTGGGCAAGGAGGTCCTGGACAATTACCGGGGGGAGAAAGTCGTGGCCAGCACCCTCGCCACGCTTCAGCAGCGAGGGCTGATCCAGCAGGGTCATGTGGTGTGCAACGAGGCCGGCGAACACTCGTTGAATCTGCCGATCAAACTCAGCGCCGCCGGTGTCGAGGCGGCGCGCAAGCTGGACGTCTGACAGCAGCAAAGTCAGGTCGCCGCCGCACGCGGTGGCGACCCTCGATGCAAACACCAGGAGAAGTCCCATGCCTCGTGGAAGCAAAGACAAATACACCGCCGAGCAAAAACGCAAGGCCGAGCACATTGAAGAAAGTTACGAGCACAAGGGCCTGTCGAAAGAGGAAGCCGAAGCACGCGCCTGGGCCACGGTCAACAAACAGTCGGGCGGTGGTGAGCGCAGTGGTGGTTCGGGCCGCAGGAAACCGGCGCAGGCCAAGTCCGAAGCCCGCAAGGAATCGTCACGGCGTGCGGCCGCCAGCCGTGAAGGGCATCCGCGTGACAGCACGGCATCGCGGGAGAAGCAGACCGTTGAAAGTTTAAGAAAGGACGCCTCGGCGAAGAAGATTCCCGGGCGTTCAAGCATGCGTAAGCAGGCGTTGATTGAAGCGTTGCGCAAAGCTGAATGAGCGACACGGACTGCCCTTCGCGAGCAGACTCGCTGCTACAGTGCGACCGGCATTGTGCCTCGTTGCAGTGTAGGAGCGAGCCTGCTCGCGAAGGCGATCGCCTAGCCGCCTGAAGTCTGGCTGATCAACGCATCCACCTCAGCCGTGCCCGGCGAAGTCGCCGGACCCCAGCGCGTCACCGCCAACGCCGCTGCGGCATTGGCCCGTCGTGCCGCTTCGAGCGCCGGCAACCCTTGCGCCAACCCGGCCACGAATACCCCGGCATGGGCATCCCCCGCGCCATTGCTGTCCACCGCATCGACCTCGAACCCCGGCACATGCTGACGCGCGCCACGCTGACTGATCCAGCAGCCCTGAGGCCCATCCCGGACCACCAGCAACACCTCCGGCGACAACAATCCGGCCAGCCGATCCAGGGCGCCGCCCATGTCCGCAGCCCCGGTCACCTTCAGCGCTTCGACACTGTTGCTGGTCCACACATCGATGCGCGGCAACAAGGCCTGCAACAATGGCCCGTCTGGTGAGTCCACCAGCGGGCCCGGGTCGAACACCACGTTGACGGCGGCGGGCAACCCCAGCACCCAATCGAGCAGCGCCTGGGCCTTGCCGACCTGCACCAGGCTGTAGCCACTGACGTAGACATAGTCACCCGCCAGGGCCGGCACGCTGGCCAGTTCCTCGGCACTCACCTCGCCTTCCGCGCCGATGTAGGAAATGAAACTGCGCTCGGCGCAGGCATCTGTCACCGCCACGCAGAGGCCGGTATCCCGTACGGCAGGTTGGGCGATGCCAAGGCGAATGCCCTCAGCCTTCATCGCGTCCCGGGCCAGGTCGCCAAAACGGCCGGTGCCATGGCGCCCGAGGTAGACCACCGACAAGCCATTGCGCTGCGCGGCGGCCATCACGTTGAAACCGCCGCCGGCTTCGAAAACGGCGGACTGCGCCAGCACATCGCCACCCGGCGCGGGCAAGTGGTCGACGGCCATGACCAGGTCAATGATGACCTGGCCGGTGTGTAACATCTTAGGCATGAGCATTCTCGATCAACGCGGCACGACGATCCCTGGCCCCGCCCAGTGCAAGGTAAATTCCGCCCGCCACCAGGAACGTCACGATCCAGCCGAGACCGTTATGGCCCAGCCACGAATCGGACAGCCAGCCACGGAACCACACGGTCTGCTCGGTGGTGCCGATGGTGGTGAAGCTGAAACCCAGCACGATCGCCACCGCCCACGCGCCGAACGCGCGCCACTCGACGCCGCCGCGATACCAGTAGGCACTGCTCGGGCTGACGTCCAGCAGGTCGGTCGGGCTGTAGTAATGACGATGAATCAGGTCGACGACGAAAATTCCGACCCACGCGGTGATCGGCACTGCCAGCAAGGAAATGAAGGTAATGAACGGGCCGTAGAAACTGTCAGCGATCAGCATGAAGTAGATCGAACCGGCGAAGATCGCCACGATATCGACCACCACCGCGTACACGCGCTTGACCTTCAAACCCAGGGTCAGGGTGGTCAGGCCGGCGGAGTACACCGACAGGTTGTTCGACAGCAGCAAGCCGCCGAACGCGGTGATCAGGTACGGCACGGCCATCCAGGTCGGCAACATGTCGCGGATCGCGACGATCGGGTCGGTGGCCGACGCCAGGTCGTTGTTGCCCACCGACAACAGACCGCCCAGGGTGATCAGCAGCACCAGCGGGATCCCCGCACCGAACGCCGCCGATGCCACCAGGCGCACGGCCTTGACGCTGCGGTGCTGATAACGCGACATGTCGGCCCCGGCGTTGGCCCAACCGATGCCGGTGCCGGCGGCCATGGTGCCGATGCCGATGATCATCGCGCTCATGGGCGCAGGCGTGGCGTTGAACACGGCGCTCCAGTCGATGGTGGCGCAGAGAAACCCGCCGACCAGGATGTTCAGCGCACCGAACACATAGGTGGCCCACTTCTGGATCACCAGCAGCGTCGCGTGGCCGAGGCCCGACACCGACAAGGTCAGCAGCACGAAAATCGCGATGAAGATCAGGGTCAGCAGCGGCGCACTTTTCGCTTCCACCGGCGAGCCGAACAGGATCGAGCACAGCGACAGCAGCACGAAGGCCGCCGTGGTGGTGTTGACGGTTTCCCAGCCCAGTCGCGACATCAGCGAAACCAGCGTCGGGCCGATGTTGCCGCGCACCCCGAAGATCGCCCGCGACAGCGTCAGGCTCGGCGCACGCCCCCGGCGACCGGCAATGGAAATGATCCCGACCACCGCAAAGGAACCGGCGGCACCGAGGATCGCGACGATGATCGCCTGCCAGATTGCCAACCCGCGAAATGCCACCAGCGTGGCCCCCAGCGGCAGGCCGAGGATGGAAATGTTGGCGGCGAACCAGACCCAGAACAGCTGCAGCGGATGACCGTTGCACTCCGCTTCCGGCACCGGCTCGATACCCCGGGTTTCCAGTTGCCCGGCGCTTTGCCCGGCGGATGATGAACTCATGTGAAAGTGCTCCTGTTGCCATTTTTGTGGTTGTGGGCAATGCGGAAGTCGACAAAACATGCCGGCCGTCCTGGCCGTGTTGTGCGTTCCGTTGCGGTTGAAAAATAAATAGGCGGCGCGGCCTTCGCGAGCAAGCCCGCTCCCACACTGGATCTTCGTTGAGCCTGTAGGAGCGGGCTTGCCGGCGAAGGCGTCGGCCCGTCAGCGCAGGGCGAGAAGCCCTTGCACCAGAGGTTCCAGCTCCAACCCGTTGACGGCCTTGACCTGTTCGATCATCGCCGCAGGCCAGCTCTCAAGCCCCAGGCAGGCCCCGAGCATGGCGCCGAGAATCGCCGCGATGGTATCAGTGTCGCCACCAAGACTGGCAGCCATGCACACTGCATCGAAGGCATTCATTTCGCCGATGGCGACCTGTTGCGCCAGGGCGAACGATACGACCACCGACTCCTGGGACGCCACCGAAGTGCCGATCACGTCGTACAGCAGGTCAGCCAACAGCGCCTTGTCACGCTCGACGCTGATGCAGCGCGCCCAACTGATTCGCGAGGCCATGCGTCCACCCGCGACCCAGTGGCCATGTTCCTCGGCTTGCAGGGCGATGTGCTGGCCGAGATTCAACGCCTCGCCCAGGTCCATGCCATTGATGCCGGCCGAGACCACGGCCGCCACCGCCGCTGCACTGGAAATGCCCAGCGTGGTGTTATGGGTGACCTGGCAGGCCTGCACCACGGCCGCGATGAAGCGCCGTGGATCGGCGACGTCGGCGGCGATCCCGACCGGGGTGATGCGCATTGCCGCACCGTTGGTGGTGCCATAGCGCCCCGCCTCCTCGGGCGAATGGCCGGCGAGGATCATCTCGATGGCGCGTTTGGTCGAAGGGCCGAGCAAATCCTGCGACCCCTTGGCCTGCATCACGGCCTCCCATTCGATCAGTCGCTGCGCCAGCACCGAAGGCTCGATGTTGCCCCGGCCATCGATCAACAATTGACCGACCAGAATCGCCTGCTCGGTGTCGTCGGTGATCGAGCCTCTGGGCATGTTGGCGGCGATCGGCTGATGGGGGCCGGCGTCTTCCAGACGGGTGATGTCACCGAAACGTGCCTGGATCTCGGCGCGGCTCAGGGATTGGGTCGGCATGCCCAGCGCGTCGCCCAGGGCCAGGCCATAAAACGCGCCGAGGGCACGATTGAGCGCGGTCATTGCGGATTCCCAAACTGCAGGTGCAAGCGAAAGTGCACGGGATCGAGCAGGCTTTCGACCTGCTCCATGAAACGGTTCTGCCGGTCGTAGGTGGTCCGCAGGGCCTTGAGGAACACGGTGCCGGTCGCACGCCCGAGCAGTTCGGCGTCTTCGGCGCTCAAGGGTTCGGCGCCGATCCATTGATCGCCGCGTTCGCCGATATAGCCATAGGCGGCCAGGGTGATGGTCAGGGAATTGTCGATCAGGCCGACACGCGGCAGGCTTTCCAGGCCGCCGGTGGCCGGCATCAATGAACGCTCGAGGGAAACCAGCGTACCGTCGTTGGCACGACGGCGACGGTCAAGGGTGATGAATTGGTCGGTACCGAAACGCGACAGCAGGTCAGGCCGCGTGACCGCCTCCAGCCGCAGCACTTCGGTGTTGACCAGCGCCCCGCTGTCGGCCAGCGCCTGCGCCCAGCCGCTGCGCTGGTCGAGCACTACGCCGTCGAAGGTGACGATGGAACCTACCCCGCTTTGCGTCGCGATGTACTTGCGCCGTTTCAGTTCGGCCAGCGCCTCACGCAGCGTGCCGCGGCTGACCTTGAATTCCTGAGCCAACTGATGCTCGCCCGGCAACAGAAAGCCGTCCTCCAGGAGGCCGCTTTCGATGCGCCGGATGAGCTCGTCGACCACCCGTTGTTTTTTGTCAAATCGTACCTGTCTAATCATGTACAAATTGAACATGAAAGCATTGGCAGCGGGCAAGGGATTTTTGCGGGAGATGACAGAAGGCGGGGGGACAGCACTTGTGGGAGCGGGCTTGCTCGCGAAGGCGGCCTGTCAGTCAACGTATCGGTTGGCTGATCTACCGCTTTCGCGAGCAAGCCCGCTCCCACAGGGGGATTTGAGGGTGACTAGCGTTGCTTGAGCCGGTCGATCACCACTGCCAGCAGCAGGATCGAACCGCGAATCACATACTGGTAAAAGGTATCGATGTTCTTCAGGTTCATCGCATTCTCGATGATCGCCAGAATCAGCACGCCGGCGATCACATGGCGGATCATGCCGATCCCGCCGCTCAGCGAAACCCCGCCCAGCACGCACGCCGAAATCACCGTCAACTCGAACCCCTGGCCAATCATCGGCTGGCCCGAGGTCATGCGCGAGGCCAGGATCACCCCGGCCAGCGCACCGATCACGCCATGCACGGCGAAGATGATGATCTTGGTCCGGTCCACATTGACCCCGGCCAGCAGCGCGGCTTCCTGGTTGCCGCCGATGGCCATGGTGTTGCGCCCGTAGGTGGTGTAATTCAGCAGCCAGCCGAAAAACAGGAAGCAGACGATGGTGATCAGGATCGGCACCGGCACCCCGAACAGCTGGCCATTGCCGTAGACGAAGAACGATTCCTGAGAAACGCCCACCGCTTTGCCGTTGGCGAAGATGTAGGCCAGGCCGCGCACGATCTGCATGGTCGCCAGTGTGGTGATCAACGCATTGACCCGCAGCTTGGCGATCACGATGCCGTTGATCAGCCCGACGATCAGCCCCATGCACAACGCCGCCGAGACACCGAGAAACACGCTGTCGGTGTCTCGCATCACCACCGCCGCCACCACCCCGGCACAGGCAATCACCGAGCCCACCGACAAGTCGAAATGACCCGAGGCCAGGCAATACAACATGGTGCATGCGGCAATGCCGGTGGTCGAAATGGCCAGGCCCAGGCCGCGCATGTTCAGCGGCGAGAGGAAGTTGTCGATCAGCAGAGTGCAGAGCACGAAGATCCCGACCGCTGCCGCCAGCATGGCCCAGTCATCGAGAAAGCGTCTCAGGTCCAGCGGTTTGCGCGCCGTCGGCAAGGTTTCGTTTTGGGTTGTCATCATAGTCACCTCTCAGTTCGCCACGCCGTCAGCGCGTTGGCGCGGCAAAGCCAGTTGCAGCAGGTTGGATTCATTGGCCTGTTCGCGGCTCAGCTCGCCGCGCATCGCCCCTTCGCACATCACCAGGATGCGGTCGGAAATGCCCATCACTTCCATCAAGTCACTGGACACCACGATTACGGCAATGCCGCTGGCAGCCAGGTTGTGGATGATCTGATAGATCTCGGCCTTGGCACCGATGTCGATGCCACGGGTGGGCTCGTCGAGCAGCAGCACCTTCATCGGCATCGACAGCCAGCGGCCGAGAATCGCCTTCTGCTGATTGCCGCCGGACAGGAACTTAATCTGTTGCCCGGCGTGGGGCGTCTTCACCCTCAAGGCCTTGATCTGTTTGTCGGCATTGTCCTTTTCCCAGAGCCCGCGAATCAGGCAGCGGAATCCGGCATGGGCCGGACGCGCGCTGATGTTGATGTTCTCGGCGACGCTGCCCAGCGGAATGATGCCCTCCTTCTTGCGGTCCTCCGGGCACAGCAGGATGCCGGCGGCAATCGCGTCCCGAGGCGAACGCAGTTTCAGTTCATGACCCCGCAACTCCAGGCGACCGGCGCTGCTGCGCTCCAGGCCACTGAGCAAACGGAACAGCTCCGTACGCCCGGCGCCGACCAGACCGAACAACCCGAGGATCTCGCCCTTGTGCGCGTCGAAGCTCATCGGCTCGCGCAATCCCGGCCCCTGCAGGCCGTCGACCCGCAAGGCCACAGCCCCCCGCTTGCGCGGGCGGTAATCGTAGATGTCCTGGATATCGCGACCGACCATGCAGGTGACCAACTGGTCGTGGGTCAGCTCGTTCATGTCCTCGAAGGTGCGCACGTAGCGGCCGTCCTTGAACACCGTCACGGCATTGCAGATGCGGAAGACTTCTTCCATGCGATGGGAAACGTAGAGCACCACTTTGCCCTCGTCGCGCAGGCGGCCGATGATCGCCATCAAGCGATCGATCTCCCGCGCCGAGAGGCTGCTGGTCGGTTCGTCGAAGGCAATCACGTGCGCACCACGGGACAATGCCTTGGCGATCTCCACCAGTTGACGCTGCCCCAGGGACAGGCGCCCGACCTTCTGCTGCGGGTCGATTTCATCGGCCAGGCCCTTGAGACAGGCCAACGCTCGCTGACGCAGTGCGCCGCGGTTGATCAGGCCGAAACGGGCGGGCAGATGGCCGAGAAAGAGGTTTTCCGCCACGGTCATTTCCGGCACCAGGTGCAGCTCCTGATGGATCACCGCGACCCCGCAAGCGATGCTGTCGGCCGTGGACTTGAAGGCCATCGTCCGCTCACCGATGTGCAATTCACCGCTGCTGGGGATATAGGCGCCACCGAGAATTTTCAGCAGCGTCGACTTGCCGGCACCGTTCTCGCCCATCAGGGCATGCACTTGGCCCGGATGCGCGACGAAGCTGATGCCATCCAGCGCCTTCACGCCGGGAAAGGTCTTGCCGATCCCGTCGAAGCGCAAACTGCCGCCGACGCTGTCATGTTGTGTCTGTACTTGCGCGTGCATAAAACACCTCTTCCCACGGATCGGGCAGCCCCGTCACCGAGGCCGCCGAGGAAATCAACCGAGCCTCAGTTCCACAGGCCGATTTTTTCCAACTCCTGCTTGAAGTTGTCCCGCGTGATCAGCGTCACGTCGTCCATTGCGGTGTACTTGGGCGGTTCCTTGCCGGTGGTGACCCACTCGAACATCATGCTGGCGGTGTTGTAGCCTTCGATGTGCGGGCTGGGCAGCATCGAACCGAAGAAGCCGCTGTTGGGCTTTTTCAGCTCACCGATGGCATCGGTGCCATTGATGCCGATGCCGATTACGTTCGCCGCGGCAAACCCGGCACTCTCGGTGGCGCGCACGCCGCCCAGCACGGTGTTGTCGTTCATGCCGCCGATGATCAGGTTTTTCGCTGCGCCCGGCAGTTTCACCAGCGCCGAGTTGGTGGCGTCCATGCTGCCCGGTACGTCGAGGGTCTTGAGCGCCGAGAACAGGATGTGGTCCTTCGGCATCCCGGCGTCTTCCAGGGCCTTGACCGAACCGTCGGTGCGTTTCTTGCCGGTGTCGAGTTCGTTGTAGGTGTTGATCACCGCGTAGGTGTCTTTCCAGTCCCAGCCGCGCTTCTTCGCTTCGGTGGCCATCGCCGCGCCCTGCTTCTGGCCAACCTCGAAGGCCGCCATGCCGAGGTAAGGCACGTCTTCCATGAACTTGCCGCTGGCGTCGACGAAACGGTCATCCACCGCAATCACTTTCAACCCGTTGAGCTTGGCCTTGGCCATGATCGCAGGCCCCAGGGACACGTCCGGCGGGCAGATCACGAAACCCTTCGCGCCGTTGGCGGCCAGGCTGTCGATGGCAGACAGGGTTTTCTCACCGTCCGGCACAGCGATCTTGATGACGGTGAAGCCCTTGTCTTTCCCGGCCTTTTCCGCGAAAGCCCATTCGGTCTGGAACCAGGGTTCTTCCGCCTGCTTGACCAGAAAACCGATCTTCACTTCCTCAGCCGCCAGCAGCGTACTGCTCAGGCTGACCGCAGTGACCGCCAAAGCGGCACGGCACAGGGAACGGATCCCACGACGACGATTCATAAGCTGACTCCTTGTTATTTTTTTTGAGCGTTAGTTGAAAGCCAATCAAAGGTTACTGCAAATAGTCATATCGTATGATGATTGGATTTCAGGCGTGGTTCCGCACCTGAAATCGAGGGGCTCAGTCGTGATACATCACTGAGCGACCACCATCGATGGTGATGCACGAAGCGTTGATGAACGGCGCCTCGTCACTCGCCAAAAACACCGCCGTCATCGCCACCTCCATCGGTTGCCCGATGCGACGCGGCGGATGCAGGTCGAATGCGCGCTGACGTTCGGCGTGCGGGTCGGCAAAGCCGTTCCAGTAATCGATGTTCAGTTGGGTTTCGATATAGCCCGGGGCGATGGCGTTGACGCGAATGCCCTTGGCCGCGTATTCGATGCCCAGTGCACGGGTCAGGCCGAGCAGGCCGTGCTTGGCCACCGGGTAAGGGAAGCAGCCCGGAATGATGTGGCTGGAATGGGTCGAGGCAATGTTGATGATGCTGCCGACGCCCTGCTCGATCATCTGCGGCAACACCGCCCTGCAACCGAACCAGGCGCCGTCCAGGTCGATGGCAAAGCACCGGCGCCAGTCTTCCTCGGTCATTTGCAGGGGGTCGCGGAACACGTTGACGCCGGCACAGTTGACCAGCACATCGATGCGACCGTGGCGTTCGACGGCGAGCCGGGCCATGGCGTGCAGGTCATGCTGACTGGACACATCGACCTTGAGCGCCTGGACATCGAAGCCTTTGTCGCGCCAATGCTTCGCCACGGCTTCGACTTTTTCGCCCTGGATATCGCTGATGACCAACCGGGCCTGCTGCGAAGCGAAGGCGGCGACGATTGCCTCGCCAATGCCCTGGGCGGCGCCGGTCAGCAGCACCACCTTGTTGCTCAGGCGTTCGCCCTTGGGTGGTTCGGGCACGGGAGGCAGAGACAGGAGCTCAGCCATGCGCCCGAGCCTCTATTCCTGGGCACGACGAAAACCGGGCATGTGTGGATGTCCGGGCGAAATAGCAGCAGATAAATCGTTTCATCACTTCACCTGTCTTGTTCTTTTTAAGTGTGAGTGCGTGCAACTGATGGAGCCGACTATAAACCCGACCGCCAAATAATCTCAATATATAATTTTACATCCCATATTTTGGGATTTAACCGGCAAATCTCGTACAGGGTTTTCCGGACACATCGACCTGAAGGGCCAACAGTGCGCCGTCCAGCGGATGGTTGAGCGGGCTGGCTGCGCTGGTGATGTAGAGGGTGTTCAGGTCGGCACCGCCAAACACGCAACTGGTGGGACGACTGACCGGCAGCTCGATCACGCGGTCGACCTGCCCGTCCGGTGCCAGCCTGAGCAGGCAACTGCCGTCCCAGCGCGCATTCCAGATGAACCCGTCGGCATCCATCGCCGAGCCATCGGGACCGCCTCGCTCATGCGGGCCGAACCAGGCCTGGGCGGGCTCGAGATTGCCGTCGGTCCGAATGAAATGCCGGTAGAGCGTGCCATCCAGACTGTCGGCGAAATACAGCGTGGTGGCGTCGTCACTCCAAAGCAGCGTGTTGGGAATCCCCAGACCGCGCAGCAGCGGCGTGACACGGGCATAGCGGTCGACACGAAACAAACCGCCGGAACGCCGCACCAACGCCAGGTCTTCGCCGTTTTCGCCGATGTTGTTCTGCATGGTGCCAAGCCAGAGTCGGCCCTGAGCGTCGCAACGGGCTTCATTGCCGCGATTGCCAGGCTGCGGGTCGGCGACGCACAACAGCGTCAGCCGCGGCTCGAGCCCCGGCGAATCGAGGTCCAGCCGATAGACGCCACTACTCAATGTCACCAGTGCATCGCCACGTTCACAGGGAATGAAGGCGGACACGTGCTCGGGCATCTGCCAGATCTGCACGTTGGCGCCGATCAAACGCAGCGCCTGACGACCGGCGATATCGACCCAGTACAGTGCCTGGGTCGGTGCGTCCCAGAACGGCCCTTCGCCCAATTGCGCGCGATGCCCGGTGACTGCAGTCCACTTCATGAAACCTCCGCCTTGTTGTTGTTTTTATCTGGAACACATCCGTTCCCGGATCCTGCCCCTTTAGCCGGCTTTCTTGTCGGCCATGACCTGCGGGTAAAAACGCTTGATCGCCAGGTCGGCGTTATCGATCAGGGTCATGCAGGCCCATACGCCCCGCGCCGAATCACGGGCGGCGATGGCATCGGCCATTTCTTTGTGGATGGGCAGCGTGCGTCGCAGTTCGTCCGGGTCGGCCGCAGACACTTCGAAAGACACCGCCAGCAACGCGCCGAGCGCCGGGACCATCTGTTCGATGAACTGGTTGTGGCTGGCCGCCAGGATGCACTCATGGAAAAACCGGTCGGCGCGGTTGTAATCGATGCCACCGTCAACAGCGCGCTCCAGCGCGTTATAGGCCAGCAGAATCGCGTCGACCTGTTCGACCGTCGCCCGCTCGCAAGCCCAGCGCACCGCCATCGGCTCGATGGTGCGGCGCAAGTCCAGCAGGTCGTCGACAAAATTTTCCGGCAAGCCGCTGCGTGACAGCCAGCCAACCACCTGTGGATCGAAGAGGTTCCAGCGCCGAACCGGCAACACCCGGGTGCCGACCTTCGGACCGACTTCGAGCATGCCCTTGGCAACCAAAGTCTTGATGGCTTCGCGGATGACCGTGCGACTGACGCCCAACTGCTCGCCGAGATCGGCTTCAACCTTGAGCGTTTCCCCCGGTTTGACCTGACCGGCGGCAATCCAGCAACCCAGCCAATCGACCGTCGACGCATGAAAACTGCTGGACATGGACACCTCGAAGCCATTCGCTGAGGAGGACCACGCTAATCATCATATGATTGGGTGTCAATTTGATTTTTCACCGGAACACCCAAGCTCCACAGCAAGCTCCCCCAGGGGCATGCGTCAGGGTTCGAGGCCGATCCGGAAAAATTCACCGCCACTCCACACCCCCAACCAACGCTGCCCGTCGATCTCACGACTGACCGCCAGCTCCACCAGTTGGTAGAACACATTGCGGTGGATCAGGGCTTCTAGGTTGCTGCGCACATGCACGTAGGGCGCAGGCTCCTGGGTATCGGGATCGATCATCACCCGGATCGGATGCTCGGCACCTGCCTCGGTGGTTTCGTCGACGTTGGTGGTAAAGCGCAGGGTTTGTGCTTCGCCCTCACCCTCCACTTCCACGGCAATCGCGACAAAGGGTGCGTCGTCGACCTTGATCCCGACTTTCTCGACCGGGGTGATCAGGAAGTAGTCATCGCCGTCGCGGCGGATGATGGTGGAGAACAGCTTGACCATCGGTTTGCGCCCGATCGGCGTGCCCAGGTAATACCAGGTGCCGTCGCGGGCGATGCGCATGTCGATGTCGCCGCAGAACTCGGGGTTCCACAAGTGGACCGGTGGCAAGCCCTTGGTCTTGGGGATTTGCCCCAACAGGTCGTTGGCTTTCTGCGGGCCACTCATGGCGTTCTCCTTCGATTTACTGGTCGCTGATCCCCAGCAGGCTGCGCGCGTATTGTTCCAGCGGCGGGCCCATCAGGTCTTCCGGCTTTTTGTCGTGGAACGTCAGTAAACCGCCACGACTCTTGATGCGTGCAGTATCAATCAAATACTGGGTGCTGGTCTCGATCAACATGATCTGAATCACCCCGGTGTCGACACCGAGACGATCCACGGCTTCCTGGTCCAGCCACTCATCGGAGTTGCCGATGCGGTCGTCGGCCTTGGCGAAACGGGTATACAGCAGGTAATGCGCGCCTACCGCACGGGCCTCGCCCATGGCCTGGTCGAGACCTTCCGGCGCCCGCGCGCGGCGGACCATCGGGAAGTACTCGATAAAGCCGTCGAAAGCGACTTCGGCAATCACGTTGGGTCGTGGATACACGGCACTGTGCGGCGGTGCAAAGGCACCTTGGGCAATGTAGACGAACGAGTCCGGCTGGATGCGCAGGTTGTTCACCCGACGGCTATCACTGTGGTCAAGCAGACCGGCGTCGCTCATATGGTAGCGAGTCCCTTCTGCCATATCGCTGACATTCATGCAGCCACCAAGTGCCAAAACGGCCAGCAGCAAAACCAGGCTACGCATCCTACCCTCCAGAGACCGGTGACGGAAAACCGGCGAATGGCCATGGGATGCAGCTTCCGCGCCAGCTCCCGAACTTGGGAACCGTATGGATACAATCGCTAAAGACCGCGGGGGACGAGCCTGCTCGCGAGAGCATCAGCCGCCAATGATCTTCATGACGGTCGCGCCACCGGAGAACGCCACATCCTGCTTGTCACCCAGGGCTTTCACCAGCAGGCGTTGCAAAGCCGGCAATGCCTGATGACGCGGCTTGTCCAGGAGGTCACCGACATAGTGACGGTTGCTCGACGACAGGCAGCCATGCAGCCAGCCGGTGGACGACAAGCGCAGTCGCGAGCAGGTCCGACAGAACGGTACGCTTTCGTTGGCGATCACGCCGAAATAACCCTGACCCGGAATCTCGTAGCGCACGGCGGTGGCGTCGATGGGCGCATCGGCCTGGAGATACTCATGGTGATCGCCAATCAGGCTCAACAGCTGTTGCAAGCTGACGAACTGCTGCAGGAACGCATTGGAATCGCTGGCCAGGTGACCCATGCGCATCAACTCGATGAAGCGCAACTCATAGCCGCGCTCCAGGCAGTAATCGAGCAGCGGCATCACCTGGTCCAGGTTCTGCCCGCGCAATGGCACCATGTTGACCTTGATTTTCATCCCGGCCGCGCTGGCCTGCGCCATGCCATCAAGCACCGTCGCCAGGTCGCCACCGCGGGCGATGGTGCGAAACGCACTGGCATCCAGGGTATCGAGGGACACATTGAGACGGCGGATGCCTGCGTTGACCAACAACGGCAGTTTTTTCGCCAGTAACTGGCCGTTGGTGGTCAGGCTGATGTCTTCCAGCCCCATCTGCCCCACAGCCGCCATGAAGGCTTCGAGTTTGGGGCTGACCAACGGCTCGCCACCGGTGATGCGCAAGCGCTCGATGCCGGCCGCTTCGATCAGATACGCCACGCCGCGCGCCATGGCCTCGGCCGACAGCTCATCCTGCGCAGCCACCAGCCGCTTGCCGTTGGGCACGCAGTAGGTACACGCGTAATTGCAGGCTGAGGTCAGGCTGATTCGCAGATTGCGGAAACGCCTGCCTTGACGGTCAACGATCATGATCACTCCGGCACAGGGGAATCGAACGAAGCAAAACTTGACTCACAAATCAAGTTTTAGCAAGTCCTATGCCTGAGTATATTCCTGAGGTACTGCGCCATGTAGCAAAATCATGGCGCGATGACGCAACTGAACAACTCAGGTGCTCGGTGTGTCGGTATCACGCTTGCGCTTGTTGCCCATGCGCACACCGATGTCCATCAGGAACTGGAAGAAACCTTCCTGATCTTCCAGCACATTGCTCCAGAACGGCGAGTGATAGAGCGCCACCGCACCGTGGACCAGCGCCCAGGACGCGCAATAGTGGAAGTAAGGCGGCACGTCTTCGAGCTTGCCTTCGCTGATCCGGCCCTTGATCAGCAGGGTCAGGCGTTCGAAGTTGGAGGCGCGGATCTTGTGCAGCTCCTCGATCATCTCCGGCACCTGGTTGCCCTTGACCACCTTCTCCTCAAGACGATCGAACAAGCGATAGCGTTGCGGATCGCGCATGCGGAATTCGAAGTAGGCCCGGGACAGGGCTTCCTTGTCCTTGTCGACATCGGCCGAATGCAACAGCTCGTTCAGATCACGCTCGTAATCGAGCATCAGGCGCAGATAGATCTCCGCCTTGGACTTGAAGTGCTTGTAGATCGTGCCTTTGCCGATACCGACGGCATCAGCAATCATCTCGACGGTGACACTGTCTTCACCCTGGTCGAGGAACAGCTTGAGCGCGGTATCGAGAATTTCCTGCTCGCGGCGACGAAATTCACGGACCTTACGAGGTTCTTTATGCATAAGAAAAGGTCTGTCGGGGTCAAAATTCGAAGCCGCGTATTATGCCTAACTTGCGCAAAAATGCACGGATCATCCGAGCATATCTGTGTTTCTCGATGATTTCTCGCAAGGTCCTCTTTTAATGAGAACGCTTCTGAAGCGGCTGTATTCCAAAATTGTTTAAAAACCGCGACCGGTGAACTGGACTCGGCGCAATACTGATCAATACTTCAACTGTCGGCGATGCATCTCCCCCAAGTGCCGCGCCGATATTGGTACCAACGGACCGCGTACCATTGTTTTACTCCTAATGGTCTTAACCCGGATTCACCCCCCAGAACCCGGGTTTTTTTTGCCTGCGATTTAACCTTTCACATGCGCCAGCGGAAACAGCCGGCGGAAATTCGCGGTGGTCTGCTCGGCCAATCGCTCGTAGGACTCACCGCGCAACATGGCCAGGAACTCTGCCACTTCCCGCACATATTGCGGCAGGTTCGGCTTGCCCCGATAAGGGATCGGCGCCAGGTAGGGCGAGTCGGTTTCCACCAGCAAACGGTCGGCGGGCACTTTACTCGCCACGTCACGCAGCGCATCGGCATTGCGGAAAGTGACAATCCCGGACAGGGAAATGTAGTAGCCCATGTCCAGCGCCTCCCGGGCCATCTCCCAGTCCTCGGTGAAGCAGTGCAGGACGCCGGCCTGGGGCAGCGCAGCCTCGCGCAACAGGCTCAGGGTGTCGGCCCGGGCGCCCCGGGTGTGAATGATCACGGGCTTGCCGGTCTGCTGTGCAGCTTGCAGGTGCAGGCGAAAGGACTCCTGCTGCAACTGCGCCGCCTCAGGCTCGTAGTGATAATCCAGGCCGGTTTCGCCAATCGCCACCACGCGCGGGTGATTGAGTTCCTGCAACAGCCAATCCAGCGCCGGTGCAGCCCCCGGTTGGACGTCCAGTGGATGCACGCCCACCGAACAATTGACATCGTCGTAGCGCTCGGCCAGGGCCTTGACGTCGGCGGCGTTGTCGGCGCTGACGCCGATGCACAGAAAGTGCCCGACCCCGCGCTGCCGGGCTGCGTCGAGTGCGGCATCCAGGGAGCCGTCGTGTGCGGCAAGGTCAAGGCGGTCAAGGTGGCAATGGGAATCTACAAGCATAAAGGGGCGGCAACTTACATCGTATGAGTGGGACGGTCGGACTTCAGGGCTCCGGCCAGATGGGTTTCGATTCGACTGCGCGCGGCGCTGTCGCCATCGTTGAACTGCACGCCCACGCCAGCGGCGCGGTTGCCCTGGGCACCTTTGGGCGTGATCCAGGCGACCTTGCCGGCCACCGGGATTTTTTCCGGTTCGTCCATCAGGTTCAGCAGCATGAACACCTCGTCGCCCAACTTGTAGCTCTTGTTGGTCGGGATGAACAGGCCACCGTTCCTGATGAACGGCATGTAGGCCGCGTAAAGCACGGATTTGTCCTTGATGGTCAAGGACAGGATGCCGTTGCGCGGGCCCTGGTTCGCGGTTTCATTCATGCTGACCTCCACTGCCGATGTTCAGAGTCTAGGCGCAGTCGATCACTTCTGGGTAGGCAATGACGCCCATTGCACCAGCAAGGCTTCCAGCAACAGCACGCGGTTGAGGTTGGCCTTGCTCAGGACTTTCTGGCGCTGGGCGAGTATCCAGTCCTGAATATTCAAGGTTTTTTCCTGGCTGGTTTTCTGCGCCAGGTACTGAATGACCTTGCGCATGTCGGGCAGCCCCAGCCCGTCTTCGTCCTGGGTCAACTGATATCGCAGGATCAGGCTCGACCAATCGCAGAACCAGTCGAACAGCAACAGCAGCGGAATCGAATTCCAGCCCTCGGCCAGCTGCGTGGGTGATTGTTGTTGCTTGAGCAGTTTCTTGACGCCGTCGACCACCAGCGCCCGCTGCTCTCGCACACCCTGGGCGTGCAGGTTGACCGCCGCCAGCGGCGAACCGGCGGCCAGGGTCAGCAACTCGATGCGTTCCTCTTCGGCGCAATCGGGCAGCGCCGTCGCCAGCCAGGCCAGGCTCACCGCCTCGCTCGGCAACGGGCACGCCTGCTGCACGCAACGGCTTTTGATGGTCGGCAACAGGCGGCTGCTCTGATGGCTGACCAGCAGCAGCACCGTGTCGCCGGAAGGCTCTTCAAGGCTTTTGAGCAAGGCGTTGGCAGCGTTGACGTTCATCGACTCGACCGGCTCGATCAGCACCACTTTGCGCCCGCCCAGTTGCGCGGTTTGCACCACGAAGCTGACCAGGTCACGCACCTGATCGACCTTGATTGCCTTGTCGGCCTCTTCCGGCTCGAGAATGTAGTTGTCAGGGTGACTGCCGGCCTTGAGCAGCAGGCAGGATTTGCACTCGCCGCAGGCGCCCTCACCGGTCGGGTGCTGGCACAGCAGGCTGGCCATCAGGCGTTCGGCCAACGCGCGCTTGCCAATTCCGGCCGGACCATGCAGCAGATAGGCATGAGCATGCTGCTTGCGACCGGCGAACTGCTGCCAGAGGCTGTCCTGCCACGGATAGGCTTCAGCCACGGCTCAGCTCCAGCAGACGCGGCAACAAGGCGTCCAGTGACTGCTGGACCTGCGCCAGAGGCTGTGCGGCATCGACGAGCAGGTAACGCGTCGGTTCTGCTGCGGCACGCTTGAGGAACGCGCTGCGCACGGCATCGAAAAAGGCTCGGCCTTCCAGCTCGAAGCGATCCAGGCGGCCGCGGGCGCTGGCACGGGCCAGGCCCACTTCCACCGGCAAGTCGAAGATCAGCGTCAAGTCCGGACGCAGATCGCCCTGGACGAAGGTTTCCAGCGTCGCGATGCGCTCCAGCGACAAGCCACGTCCTCCACCCTGATAGGCGTAGGTCGAATCGGTAAAGCGATCGCACAGCACCACGGCGCCCCGGGCCAGTGCCGGGCGAATCACGCCGGCCAGATGCTGGGCGCGGGCAGCGAAGACCAGCAGCAGCTCGGTGTCCGGGTCCATGGACTCTTCGACCGGGGCCAGCAGCACGTCGCGGATGCGTTCGGCCAGCGGCGTGCCACCGGGCTCGCGGGTCAATACCACTTCCAGTCCAGCGGTGCGCAGACGCTCGGCAAGGTATTCGCGGTTGGTGCTCTTGCCGGCGCCTTCAGGGCCTTCCAGGGTAATAAACAAGCCAGTCACGGGCAGTCCTTAGTCAAGTTCATTGCGGGCGTTGCGGCGTGGAGGCGCCCGATTCGGGCGCAGACTCGGCAGCGGGCTCTTTGGCAGGTTCTTCGCTCGGTTGCGGTTGCGGGTCCGGCTCCTGGCTTGGCGCCTGAGCCGGTGCCTGAGCGGGCTCGGGCGGGGTCACGGGCGGCAACGCTTGCGGGTCGGTGTCAGGCGAAGCCGGCGGGATCGGCGCCGGCTCACCATTCGTTTCAGGAGCCGTGACCGGCGCCGGGCTGGAGCGATAATCGGCACGTCGCTTGAGCTGGAACTCGCGCACGGCACTGTTGTGGGCGTCCAGATCGTCGGAGAACACATGGCTGCCATCCCCACGGGCGACAAAATACAGGCTGTTGCCGGCCACGGGATTCAGCGCTGCATGGATCGCTTCGCGGCCGACCATTGCGATCGGCGTCGGCGGCAGGCCTGCGATCATGTAGGTGTTGTAAGGGGTCGACTCCTTGAGATGGGCGCGGGTCAACTTGCCGTTGTAACGATCGCCCAGGCCGTAGATCACGGTCGGATCCGTCTGCAACAGCATCCCCAGCCCCAGACGTCGCACGAACACCCCTGCAATCTGCCCGCGCTCCTGCGGCACGCCGGTTTCCTTCTCCACCAGCGAAGCCATGATCAGCGCCTGGTAGGGGTCTGTATACGGCACGTCCGCCGCGCGTTGTGCCCACTCGGCGGCCAGCACCTCATCGAGGCGGTCATAGGCTTTTTTCAGCAGCTCGACGTCGGTCATGCCACGAACGAAACGATAGGTGTCCGGAAAGAAACGCCCTTCCGGAAAGACACCCTTGTGACCGAGCTTGTCCATCACATCGCTGTCGCTCAAGCCGTCCAGGGTCTTCTCCAGCTTTTCAGCCTTGGCCAGGGCCGCGCGAACCTGATGGAAATTCCAGCCTTCGACCAGGGTCAGGCTGTACTGGACCATCTCGCCGCGCTTCCACAAGTCGATCAGGTCGTCGACCGTCATGCCGGGCTGCATGCGGTATTCGCCACTGTGCAGGGGTTGCCTTGGCAGGTTGAAGCGCCAGTACACGCGCAACCAGAAAGCGTCCTTGATGACGCCATCGGCTTCAAGTCGGTAGAAAGTGCGGGTGGGGGTCGTGCCCTTGGGCACATCCAGCAACGCTTCCTGAGCAATATTCAATGGCTGGTTCAGCGCCGTATGGATCTTCCAGGCCGAAGCGCCCAGACACAACCCTGCCAGAACCAGGCCGGTTTCCAGCAACAGCAAGAGTTTACGTCTCACGTATCAAGCATCCAGTAGCGCGCGGGAAATGTGTTGGAGTTTACGGGTGAGCGGCCCAACCGGCCAGCTCAGTGCTGCATAGGCGCGCACCGGCCAGACGCCATATACGCTGTTGCAGACAAAGACTTCATCGGCCCATTGCAGCTGTTCGAGGGTGATGTCGGTGATATGCGTGGAGATTCCCAACGACTCGGCTTGAAACAATAATTCCGCGCGCATCACGCCGGCAACACCACAACGCTTGAGATCGGCGGTGATCAACACGCCATTGCGCACAAGGAACAGATTGCTGAAGACGCCTTCGATCACCCGCCCCGCCTGATCCAGCATCAACCCTTCGGCGTGCTCGGCGTCTTGCCATTCGGACCGCGCGATGACCTGCTCAAGACGGTTCAGGTGCTTGAGCCCCGCGAGCAGGGGTTGCGTGGAGAGTCGCGTGGCGCAGGGAAACAGACGAACGCCTTGTTCGGCATGGATGCCGGGATAGGCAGCCGGGGGATTGCCCTGCAGGATGCGTCGGGCCTGGGCCGAGGGATCGGGCGCGTAACCGCGCAAGCCGTCGCCACGGGTGAGAATGAGCTTGAGCACGCCCTCACCCAGTGCCGCGGCGTAGGCCAGCACCTCGCTGCGGATCAAGCCGTGATCGGCGTTGATCGCCAGCCGCGTGCAGCCTTGCGCCAGGCGCGACAGATGGCGATCCAGCAACAACGGCTGGCCACTACGCACGGCAATGGTCTCGAACAGACCATCGCCGTAAGCCAGGCCGCGATCCTTCAGCGACAGAGCGTCAGCCGGCTGACCGTCGACCCAGCCGTCCATCAGCCTGCGAACCGGCGGAACACCAGCGAGCCGTTGGTGCCGCCAAACCCGAAGGAGTTGGACAGCACCACGTCGATATCCATGTTGCGCGCCGTGTGCGGCACGAAATCGAGGTCACAACCTTCGTCCGGCTCATCCAGGTTGATGGTCGGCGGCGCCGCCTGGCTGTTGATGGCCAGCACGCTGAAGATCGCCTCGACCGCGCCTGCAGCACCCAGGAGGTGACCGGTCATGGACTTGGTCGAGCTGACGGCCAGCTTGTAGGCATGATCGCCGAACACCGACTTGATCGCACAGGCCTCGGCCAGATCGCCGGCCGGCGTCGAGGTACCGTGGGCGTTGATGTACTGGACCTGATCGAGATTGACCTTCGCATCGCGCAGGGCATTGGTGATGCAACGTGCAGCACCGGCACCGTCCGCAGGAGGCGACGTCATGTGGAAGGCATCGCCACTGGTGCCAAAGCCAACCAGCTCGGCATAGATGGTCGCGCCACGGGCCTTGGCATGTTCCAGCTCTTCGAGCACCAGCGCGCCGGCACCGTCGGACAGGACGAAGCCATCACGGCCCTTGTCCCACGGACGGCTCGCACGGGCCGGTTCGTCATTGCGGGTGGAAAGTGCACGCGAGGCACCGAAACCGCCCATGCCCAGGCCACAGGCGGCCATCTCGGCGCCGCCGGCGATCATCACATCGGCTTCGTCGTACATGATGTTGCGTGCTGCCATGCCGATGCAGTGCGTACCGGTGGTGCACGCAGTGGCGATGGCGTAGTTGGGTCCCTGTGCGCCGAGGTGGATCGACAGGAAACCGGAAATCATATTGATGATCGAGCCAGGCACGAAAAACGGAGAAATCCGCCGTGGGCCGGAATCATGCAGGGTGCGGCTGGTTTCTTCGATATTGGTCAGTCCGCCAATACCCGACCCCATGGCCACGCCAATGCGTTCACGGTTGGCGTCGGTGACTTCAAGACCGGCATTGCGTACCGCCTGGAAACCGGCGGCCAGGCCGTATTGAATGAACAGGTCAAGCTTGCGAGCTTCCTTGACCGACAGGTATTCCTCGACATTGAAGCCCTTTACCGAGCCGCCAAAACGGGTGGAATAGGCAGAAAGGTCGGTGTGTTCGATCAGACCAATGCCACTGCGGCCAGCCAGAATGCCCTGCCAACTGCTCGGCACATCTGTGCCCAGTGGCGACAGCATACCCATACCGGTGACTACGACGCGTCTACGCGACACAACACTCTCCTTTTTCAAATGACGACTTTGCATCAGGCCTAAAGAAAAAACCGCACGCCGTGACGGCAGTGCGGTTTTTCCACGACAGCGAGCAACGATTACAAACTATTACGCCTGGTGGGCAGTAACGTAGTCGATTGCAGCTTGTACAGTAGTGATCTTTTCAGCTTCTTCGTCAGGGATTTCGGTCTCGAATTCCTCTTCCAGAGCCATCACCAGCTCAACGGTGTCAAGGGAGTCGGCACCCAGGTCTTCAACGAAGGAAGCAGTGTTGATCACTTCTTCTTCTTTAACACCCAGTTGCTCGGCAACGATTTTCTTGACGCGCTCTTCGATGGTGCTCATACCTTGTTTTCACTCCTAATGGACAAATTCAGGCAGCTGGCCAGTGGATAAGTGTATAGAAAGACTTTTCAGCTTTTCAACTGAAAGCTTCACTCCTCAGATCCGGCGACCCTCTGCCTATAAATAGATTGCAGCTTTATAACGGATTTTAGACAGCTCGTATGACATTTTTTTGAAGCAATCCGTCACATTTAACCTACATATACATCCCGCCGTTCACCGGGATTGTAGCCCCAGTCACGTATGCCGCACCGTCGGATGCAAGAAAAGCGACCACAGACGCGATCTCTTGTGCTTGTCCCAGACGGCCCAGCGGAATTTGCGCCTGCAAGGCTTCACGCTGTGCCTCGGGCAGTTCACGGGTCATATCGGTGTCGATGAACCCAGGGGTTACCGAGTTTACCGTAATCGAACGTGAACCGACTTCACGCGCCATGGCACGGCTGAAACCTTCCAGACCTGCCTTGGCGGCGGCATAGTTTACTTGGCCTGCGTTGCCCATGGCACCCACAACCGAACCAATACTGATAATTCGACCCCAACGGGCCTTGGTCATGCCGCGCAAAACACCCTTGGACAGGCGATATAGACTGTTCAGGTTGGTATCGATGACGTCATACCACTCGTCGTCTTTCATGCGCATCATCAGGTTATCGCGGGTGATACCGGCATTGTTGACCAGAATCGCCGGCGCACCGAACTGTTCCTGGATGCTCGCCAGTACCTTTGCCACGGATTCATCGCTGGTGACATTGAGTTCCAGGCCAGTGCCCTGGATACCGTTTTCCTTCAGGGTCGCGGCGATGCGCTCGGCGCCCGAAGCGGAGGTCGCGGTGCCGACAACGATGGCCCCCTGACGACCCAGTTCCAGGGCGATAGCCTGACCGATACCGCGGCTGGCACCGGTGACCAGTGCAACTTTACCTTGCAGACTCATGCAAGCTTCTCCTGATTCAGGCCAACGCTGCGCGGGCGGCAGCGAAAGCATCTGGGGTATTGAGGTTGGATGTCGATACGCCTTCGGCGCAACGTTTGTTGAGGCCTGCCAGGACTTTGCCGGGACCGCACTCGACCAGCTGGGTCGCGCCCTTGGCAGCCAGTGTCTGCACCGATTCTACCCAGCGCACGGGCTTGTAGAGCTGCTCGAGCAGATCGCGCTTGAGGGTTTCCAGATCGGCGGATACCTGGGCACTGACGTTCTGCACCAGCGGAATCTGCGGCGCCTGCCAGTCGATCGCGGCGATCGACTCGGCGAAACGCTCGGCCGCAGGACGCATCAGCTCGCAGTGGGACGGAACGCTGACCGGCAACGGCATGGCACGCTTGGCGCCACGGGCCTTGCAGCCTTCGATGGCGCGCTCGACCGCCGCCTTGGCGCCGGCGATGACCACCTGGCCCGGGGAGTTGAAGTTGACGGCGCTGACCACTTCGCCTTGCGCCGCTTCGGCACAGGCTGCCAGCACGTCAGCGTCTTCCAGGCCGAGGATGGCCGCCATGCCGCCCTGCCCGGCCGGAACGGCTTCCTGCATCAACTGGCCACGGCGTTCGACCAGTTTCACTGCGTCGCCCAGGCTCAGGCTGCCTGCCGCGACCAGTGCGCTGTACTCGCCCAGGCTGTGACCGGCGACGTACGCTGGACGCGCGCCACCTTCGGCCAGCCACAGACGCCACAAGGCGATCGAGGCCGTCAGAATGGCCGGCTGGGTCTTGTCGGTTTGATTGAGTTGCTCTTCCGGCCCTTGTTGGGTCAGTGCCCACAGGTCATAGCCGAGCGCATCGGATGCTTCTTTGAAGGTTTCGAGGACCACTGGATGTTGCGCGCCCAACTCGGCCAGCATGCCGAGGGACTGCGAACCCTGTCCTGGAAAGACGAATGCGAGGGAAGCAGACATGTAACAAGCCCCTAATGATCTTGTCGTCGAAGAATTGGCGCCCCACCGGGGGACGCAAGAAACTGACAGTTTGGATGGCCAATGGAACCAAGCGGTCACATTTAAGCATTGTCCGACGAAAACGCCTAAAGCAACAAATCCTCCAGCCGACCGTGAATGCGCTCCGGCAGGTTTTCCTGAATCTCTATAAGCGCCCGTGAAATCGCACTCTGAAAGCCCAGAACACCGGCAGATCCATGACTTTTCACCACAATTCCCTGCAAACCGAGGAAACTTGCGCCGTTATGCCGCGCAGGAGCGAGATCCTCTTGCAGGCGCTTCATCAACGGCAACGCCAGTGCGCCGACGACTTTTGATGCAAAGTTTTTTTTGAACAGGGCTTCGATGCGCCCTGCAATCATGGTCGCCAGGCCTTCGCTGGACTTGAGCAGGATATTGCCGACGAAGCCGTCGCACACCACCACATCCGCTTCGCCACGGTACAGACCGTCACCCTCGACAAAACCGATGTAGTTGATGCCTCGAGCGTTCTGCAACAAGGTCGCCGCCAACTTGACCTGCTGATTGCCCTTGATGTCTTCGGTGCCAATGTTGAGCAATGCCACCCGGGGACGAACGATACCCAGGGTTTCAGCGGCTACCGACCCCATCACGGCGAATTGCAGCAGATGCTCGGCACTGCAATCGACATTGGCACCCAGGTCGAGCAACTGGCAATAGCCCTTCTGCGTCGGAATCGCTGCCACCATGGCCGGCCGGTCGATACCTGGCAGCGTCTTGAGCACGAACCGCGACAACGCCATCAGCGCGCCGGTATTACCGGCACTGACGCACGCCTGGACCTTGTCATCGCGCAGCAACTCCAGGGCCACGCGCATCGACGAGTCCGGCTTGCCACGCAGGGCCTGGGCAGGCTTTTCGTCCATGGTGATGACTTCGGACGCCGGTGCAATCGACAGGCGCGAGCGATCCACAGCCGAATGGCCAGCGATCAATTCTTCAAGAAGGGAGGGTTGACCGACGAGGGTCAGGTGCAGCGAGGGTGTAGCAGACAGGCAAGCGAGGCTGGCCTGGACAATGCTGCGGGGACCGAAGTCCCCGCCCATTGCGTCAATCGCGATGACTTGAGCAGACAAGTGATTACTCGTCAGCGCCCTTGTCGATCACTTTACGGCCACGGTATACGCCTTCTGGCGATACGTGGTGACGCAGGTGAACTTCACCGGTGGTTTTTTCTACAGACAGGGTGCTAGCCTCGAGAGCATCGTGCGAACGACGCATGTCACGGGCAGAGCGGGATTTTTTGTTCTGCTGAACAGCCATAATTGATTAACTCCTAAACGTTTGGGTCACGCTTTAACTGCGCCAATACACTGAACGGGTTGGACCGCGTTACCTCGTCCTCGCTCGGTTCGGGTTCATCTGCTCCCGCCGGCTGCTGGCATTCTTCCGGATGATGAGCAGGCACAATGGGCAAGGCGAGCAGAAGCTCCTCCTCGATCAGTGACTGCAGATCCAAAGGATCTTCGCCCAGTTCCAGCACGTCATAACCTTTCGGCAACGACTGGGTATTCGCACCCTCCTTCACCACAGCATAACTGCATTCGCTATGGATCGGCAGGGTGACCAGCTCAAGACAACGCTGGCAAACCATTTTGACTTCGGTGTCGATAAAGCTGTGGATTACCACAGACTTACGTTCATCTCGTTCAAAAACGAATTTAGCCTGCACCGTACCGACAGTGTCGGAAAGCGGGTCGCAGAGTCTCTTCAAATCGGCCAGCAGCATTTCACCTTGAAGGGTGGTGCCACGGTCAGCCAATTTGCGCGGGTCAACGTGAGGTGGAATCGGGTCATTCAACATAGGCGCAGCATTATAGGGATGCCCCCGGCCATGTCAAAGGAAATTCCGCCCTGTCCGTCACCTGGAAGCCTCGCTAGAATTCGCACCTGTGATCCGGAGATGCACATGCTGCCTTTATTACTCGCTTCAAGCTCGGCCTATCGCCGGGAATTGCTGGCCCGCCTGCAACTGCCGTTCATCTGCAGCTCGCCGGATATCGACGAAAGCCGCCGGCCGGACGAGCCTGCGATCGAACTGGTCAAACGCCTCGCCCGGGAAAAAGCGCAAGCCCTTGCCGGCAGCCATCCCGCTCATCTGATTATCGGCTCCGACCAAGTGGCGGTGCTCGGCGAACGGATTATCGGCAAGCCCCATACCTTCGAGAAGGCCCGCGAACAACTGCTCGCCTCCAGCGGCGCCAGCGTGACCTTCCTCACCGGCGTGGCCCTGCTCAACAGCCAGACCGGCCATTGCCAGGTCGACTGCGTGCCATTCACCGTACACATGCGCACACTCGACACCGCACGCATCGAACGCTACCTGCTGGCCGAGCAGCCTTACGATTGCGCTGGCAGCTTCAAGGCCGAGGGCCTGGGCGTGAGCCTGTTTCAACGCACCGAAGGCGCGGATGCCACCAGCCTGATCGGCCTGCCGCTGATTCGCCTGATCGATATGCTGCTGGTCGAAGGTGTTGCAATACCCTGAGCGCCCGCCCTCCTCCATGAAAAAACCGGCCACGAGAGCCGGTTTTTTTCATGCCGCCCGCCAGTCAGCGCAGCGAAGGGCCATGGAACCCCATCCACATCGCCAATTGCTCAGCCACGCTGGCGCCGAGCTTTTTCGAGAAGCGATCGAACGGCGATTCCTGCACAGTGAAATCCACCAGCTCTTTCTCGCCAATCACATCACGCGCCACCGAACTCGCATTGCCCAGGCCATCGATCAAGCCCAGCGGCAGCGCCTGCTCACCGGACCAGACCAACCCAGAGAACAGCTCCGGATGCTCTTTGTCCTTCAGGCGGTCACCACGCCCCTGCTTGACGCTGTTGATGAACTGTTTGTGGGTGGTATCGAGCACCCCTTGCCAGAACGCAGTCTCTTCAGGCTTCTGCGGCTGGAACGGATCGAGAAACGACTTGTGCTCGCCGGAGGTGTAGGTACGACGCTCGACACCGAGCTTTTCCATGGTGCCAACGAAACCGTAACCGGCGGCGGTCACACCGATGGAGCCCACCAGGCTCGCCTTGTCGGCATAGATCTGATCGGCGGCACTGGCGATGTAGTAGGCGCCGGACGCGCCCAGGTCGGAAATCACCGCATACAACTTGGTATCGGGGTGCAAACCGCGCAGACGGCGAATCTCGTCATAGACATAGCCCGACTGCACCGGACTGCCGCCCGGGCTGTTGATCCGCAGGATCACGCCCTTGACCTTGTCATCCTCAAAGGCCGCCCGCAGGCTGCCGACGATATTGTCCGCACTGGCGGGCTCCTTGTCGGCGATCATGCCATTCACATCGATCAGCGCCGTGTAGCTGCCGCCGCGGCTGGCAGCCTTCTCCATATCCATCAACGGCGTGAACAAGGCCAGCGCGACGAACAGGTACACGAAGGTCAGGAGCTTGAAGAAAATCCCCCAGCGACGGGATCGACGCTGCTCCTGCACCCCGGCCAGCAAGGTTTTTTCCAGCAGCTTCCAGCTTTTCTCGTCACCGCTTTGCGCACTCGACTTCTCGGGCGCCTTCCATTCGTCGGTCATGCCATTCACCCCAGCAAAAACGTATTAAGCCCGCTGATTCAGCCAGGCATGCAACTGTGAAAAACGATCAATGGACAACCGTGGCTCAAACGCTTTCAACGCCTCGATCGACTGAGCGCCATAGCTGACCGCCACCGAACCCATGCCGGCGTTGCGCGCCATCTGCAGATCGAACGACGAATCACCCACCATCAACGCCTGCTCCGGACGCACCTCGCAGTGAGCGAGGATCTGCTCGAGCATCAACGGATGAGGCTTGCTGGCGGTTTCGTCGGCCGCACGGGTGATATCGAAATAGTTTTCCCAACCGTGGGATTTCAGCACCCGATCCAGACCGCGACGCGCCTTGCCTGTCGCGACCGCCAGGTGATAGCCCTCGGCACGAAACGCCTCCATCGACTCCACCACGCCTTCGAACAAGGGCGAAGGCACGGCTTCCGAAGCGATGTAGTGATCAGCGTAATGCTGGCGAAACGCCTCCATCTCCCTGTCATCGATCTCGGGATACAGGGTGCGAATCGCTTCTGGCAGACCCAGGCCGATGATGCCCTTGACCGCAAAGTCATCACGCAACTCGAAGCCCATACGGCCGGAGGCAACGTGCATCGCTTCAACAATCCGACCGATGGAATCGGCCAACGTGCCGTCCCAGTCGAAAATCAACAATTTGTAATCAGATGGGTGCACTCAGGCGCTCCACAGTTTGGGACCACATGTCATCAACCGGGGCCTGAAGCTTCAGCTCGCCGCCATCGGGCAGCGGCACGGTCAGCATGTAGGCATGCAGGAACAGGCGTTTGCCGCCCAGATCACGGATTTCCCGGGTGAAATCGTCATCGCCGTACTTGCTGTCACCAGCGATGCAGTGCCCGGCGTGCAAGGTGTGCACGCGAATCTGGTGAGTCCGACCGGTGACTGGCTTGGCCTCGACCATGGTGGCGAAATCGCCGAAGCGGCGCAGCACCTTGAACACGGTCAACGCGTCCTTGCCCTCTTCGTTGACCTCCACCATGCGCTCGCCCGAACGCAGATTGCTCTTGAGCAGCGGCGCGCGCACCTGCTTGATCGATGTCGCCCAGTTGCCCCGCACCAGCGCCATGTAGCGCTTGTCGACGCCATCGCCGCGCAGCGCTTCATGCAAATGGCGCAACATGCTGCGCTTTTTGGCAATCATCAGCAGGCCGGAGGTGTCCCGGTCCAGGCGATGGACCAGTTCCAGCTCCTTGGCTTCGGGGCGCAGCTGCCGGAAGGCTTCGATCACGCCGAAGCTCAGGCCGCTGCCGCCGTGGACCGCGATCCCGGCCGGCTTGTTGATCACGATCAGCGCCTTGTCTTCGTAGACAATCGAGGCCTCCAGGCGCTGCAACAGCCCCTGGGCAACGGGCACCGGCTCGTCACGTTCGGGCACGCGAACCGGCGGGACGCGCACGATATCGCCCGCCTGCAGCTTGTATTCGGGCTTGATCCGACCTTTGTTCACCCGCACTTCGCCCTTGCGCAAAATGCGGTAAATCAAGGTCTTGGGCACGCCTTTGAGCCGAGCGAGAAGGAAGTTATCAATACGTTGGCCGGCATATTCCGGCGAGACCTCAAGCAGTTGTACGCCTGGAGTCGAGGGGGCAGTAGTCGTCATGGCGCGGATGATATCAATTTTTTATGGAATTGAAGCACTTAATCATTACTGCTATAGTCGCGAACGCCGCCAAAAGCGGCCTGGACAGCGGATTAACGGTCAAAAACCGGCCCTGACCAAAGCAATTCACCAGGACGCGAGGCCGTCCTACGGGGCTTTCGCTACGTAACGGTGGAGTTTGCAGTTGTAACGAGCGCAGGTGACATGAGGCCTGAATCACGCCGCAAAGCAGAGTTTCAACTCGCCACGCGAGCTCATATTCACGGCCAGTTCACAAAGTGCAGTCAGCAGCGAATGACCCCGAGCGCAGGCTTCGGAAACAACGCCTAAATTAGCCATGATGCGTGATTTCCCCTTTCGGAGCTCACGGTAAATGCCAACCCGCTGCGGATTCTGCGCGCGGCAGCACCCGAATTATCAGGGATACGTGTAGGGTGGAGATGCACAACCGCTGGACTGTGTAGCAATAGGCTTTATCTAGACGCTTCATCTCGTCCACAGCCGCCGGTTGATTCCTCCTCCTGACTGAGTGCTTAAGTAGCCACAGCAAGCAGGACGCGTACGTCGCGACGAAGGCCCACATTGGCCGGACCTCGCTGGACACGGGACTGGCCAACCATTCCCGACGCACCTGACACCGACCGTGAGAAGTCGTGTGTGCCGAACGCCGTTTCCGGCAGCCCGGAAACCGACGGTACTACATGAAAAGAATGCTGATTAACGCAACTCAACCCGAAGAGTTGCGTGTTGCACTGGTAGATGGCCAACGCCTCTACGACCTGGACATCGAATCCGGTGCACGCGAGCAGAAGAAGGCCAACATCTACAAAGGCCGGATTACTCGCATCGAACCGAGCCTTGAGGCTGCCTTTGTCGATTTCGGCTCCGAGCGCCACGGCTTCCTGCCCCTCAAGGAAATCTCCCGCGAATACTTCAGGAAAGCGCCTGAAGGCCGCGTCAACATCAAGGACGTCCTGAGCGAAGGCCAGGAAGTCATCGTTCAAGTCGAAAAAGAAGAACGTGGCAACAAGGGCGCCGCCCTGACCACCTTCATCAGCCTGGCCGGTCGTTACCTGGTCCTGATGCCGAACAACCCGCGTGCCGGCGGTATCTCCCGTCGCATCGAAGGCGAAGAGCGCAACGAACTGCGTGAAGCCCTGAACGGCCTGGTTGCACCTGCCGACATGGGCCTGATCGTGCGCACTGCCGGCCTGGGCCGCAGCAGCGAAGAAATGCAGTGGGACCTCGACTACCTGCTGCAACTCTGGACCGCCATCAAGGAAGCCTCGCTGGATCGCTCCGCTCCGTTCCTGATCTATCAGGAAAGCAACGTGATCATCCGCGCCATCCGCGACTACTTGCGCCAGGACATCGGCGAAGTGCTGATCGACAGCGTTGAAGCCCAGGACGAAGCCCTGACCTTCATTCGCCAGGTAATGCCGCAATACGCGAGCAAGATCAAGCTGTACGAAGACAGCGTCCCGCTGTTCAACCGTTTCCAGATCGAAAGCCAGATCGAGACCGCTTTCCAGCGCGTCGTCGAACTGCCTTCCGGCGGTTCCATCGTCATCGATCCGACCGAAGCCCTGGTGTCCATCGACATCAACTCGGCGCGCGCCACCAAAGGCAGCGACATCGAAGAAACCGCCCTGCAGACCAACCTTGAAGCCGCCGAAGAAATCGCCCGTCAGTTGCGCCTGCGCGACATCGGCGGCCTGATCGTCATCGACTTCATCGACATGACCCCTGCCAAGAACCAGCGCGCCGTGGAAGAGAAAGTCCGCGAATGCCTGGAAGCCGACCGCGCTCGCGTGCAAGTCGGTCGCATCTCGCGCTTCGGCCTGCTGGAAATGTCCCGTCAGCGCCTGCGTCCATCGCTGGGCGAAAGCAGCGGCATCGTCTGCCCTCGCTGCAGCGGCACCGGCATCATCCGTGACGTTGAGTCGCTGTCCCTGGCGATCCTGCGCCTGATCGAAGAAGAAGCTCTGAAAGACCGTACCGCCGAAGTTCGCGCCCAGGTGCCGATTCCGGTGGCAGCCTTCCTGCTCAACGAAAAACGCAATTCGATCACCAAGATCGAACTGCGCACCCGTGCCCGTATCGTCATTCTGCCGAACGATCACCTCGAGACCCCGCACTTCGAAGTGCAGCGTCTGCGCGATGACAGCCCGGAAGCAGCCAACAACCAGTCCAGCTACGAAATCGCTGCGGCCGCCGCCGAAGTCGAAGAAGTCCAGCCAGCTGCCGCAACCCGCACCCTGGTTCGCCAGGAAGCCGCGGTCAAGACTGCGCCGGCCCGCGCCAACGCTCCGGTTCCAACCGACGTTCCCGCCGCACCGGTGGCTGCGCCGGCCGCCGCGCCAGAGCCAAGCCTGTTCAAAGGCCTGGTGAAGTCGCTGGTCAGCCTGTTTGCAACCAAGGAAGAACCTGCCGCGCCAGCCGTGGTTGAAAAACCGGCCGCTTCCGAACGTCCGGCACGCAACGAAGAACGTCGCAACGGTCGTCAGCAGAGCCGCAACCGTAACGGTCGCCGCGATGAAGAACGCAAACCGCGCGAAGAGCGTGCACCGCGTGAAGAGCGCGCACCACGCGAGCCACGTGAAGTCCGTGAAGTCCGCGAAGAAGCCCCGGCCGCTCGCGAAGAACGTGCTCCGCGCGCCCCACGTGAAGAACGTGCTCCACGCGCGCCTCGCGAAGATCGCAAGCCACGTGGCGAGCGTGAAGAGCGGGTTCGTGTACTGCGCGAGCCTCTGGATGCTGCTGCGCCGGAAACCGCTGCTGCCGTGACCGCTGAAGAGCGTCCAGCCCGCCAGCCACGCGAAGAGCGTGCTCCGCGCCCACCGCGTGAAGAACGTCAACCGCGTGCCGAGCAAGCGGCTGCCGTGGCCGAAGAAGAACTGACCGGCAACGATGAGCAACTGTCGGAAGACGGCCAGGAGAACGCCGAAGGCGATCGTCCACGCCGCCGTTCCCGTGGCCAGCGTCGTCGCAGCAACCGCCGCGAGCGTCAGCGCGATGCCAACGGCAACGTGATCGAGGGTTCGGAAGAAGCGGAATCCGCTGAAGGCAGCGAAGCACCAAGCGCCGCCGACCTGGCCGCTGGCCTGGCAGTGACCGCCGCCGTTGCCAGTACCGTGATCAGCGCTCCAGCCGAAGCTCAGGCCAACGAGCAAGCTGAACGCGCCACTGCTGCCACGCTGGAAACCGCTCCAGTCGAAGCACCAGCCGTCGAAGCACCGGTCGTCGAAGCGACCACTGCGGTGGAAGCGACGTCCGCTCCGGAAATCGAAGTGGCACCGGATCAGGAAGCACAGCCTGAAGTGGAAGCCGCTGCCGAACCGGCCGTAGTGGTTGAAGCGCCCGCCGTGGTTGCCGAGCCTGCCGCCGAAGTCACTGCAGAAACAGTGACCGAAACGGTTCGCGAAGTTCGTGAAGAGCAAACCGCGTTCAACTGGGTGGCCGAACCGGCTGCTGTTGAAACCCCAGCCCCTGCGCCCGTCGCTGAGCCTGAACCCGTGGTTTCCGAACCGGTCGTGGCAGCTGCCGAACCGGCTCCAGTGGTTGAAGCGCCGGTCGTTGCCGAAGCCCCCGCTCCAGTGGTCGAGGCGGCTCCTGTCAGCGCCCTGACGCCAAGCGGCCGTGCGCCGAACGATCCACGTGAAGTGCGTCGCCGCAAGCGTGAGGAAGAGCGCCTGCAGAAGGAGGCCGAACTGGCCGCCGCTGCCGCTCCAGCTGAAGCCGTAGTCGCCGACGAGCCTGCCCCGGTGGTTGCCGAAGTGGTCGAGGCAGCCCCTGCCCCGGTCGTCGAGGCTCCCGCTGAATCGGCTGAATCGGTGATCCACGAAGCACCGCGCTCCGTACAGGAAGCGGTCGTGCAACACGAAGCCCAGGAAAAAGAACACGAGCCTAAACCGCTCGTCTGATTCTGCGGCGACTAAAAAGCCCCGCCTGGCGATGCCAGGCGGGGCTTTTTTATGCCTTTGCGAAAGGTCTGCTGCGTCTCAGGCTTCCCGTATTACCGCTGCCTACTGGAAGATGAGCGCCTCAGGCACATCGACATCCCACAGCGCCCCGGGATCCTCCACCGTCACCTCGACCACCTTGGCCGAGGCAAACAACGACCTGGCACCGCGATCCCCCGACAGCGCCATCAAACCCGGCCCGAACACGCGTCCAAACCCCACGGGATGACCGTACTCGCCATTGATCAGCGGAACACTGATCCCCTCCTCCGTCAGCCCCGCCAACACCCGCTCGACGGTGGACGGCAGGATGAACGGCATGTCACCCAACATGATCAACCATCCCCCCAACTGCGGACACGCCGCCACCCCGGCGGCGAGGCTGTCGCCCATGCCGGTCGATTCGATCAGCACGATGTCGAAACCGTAGGCCTGGGCCATGCGAATCACCTGCGGGCGATCCTCGGTGGTCACCAGTACGCGCTTCGCCAGGTTCGCCGGTACGCTGAGCAGCACCTGCTCGATCACCGAACGAACGGCACCATCGCGCCCGGTGCAGTCGGCCAGTAATTTGTCCCTGTCGGCACCCGCGACCTGCCTGAATCGGGCGCCCTGCCCCGCAGCCAGAACGATGACACCCACAGGCTCGCTCATACGTTCTCCTTCTTCTGTTTCAATTCGACGCCATTCTTGATCGCCACGATCTCGGCCAGCAGCGACAAGGCAATCTCGGCCGGTGAATGGCTGCCGATGTGCAAACCGATCGGACCGTGCAAACGGTCGATGGCACCTTGAGACAAGCCTAGCTGAGCCAGATTTTCCCGACGCTTCCTGCTGTTGACCCGCGAGCCCAATGCACCGACATAAAAGGCCCTGGAGTCGAGGGCTGTGAGCAGCGCCATGTCATCCAGGCGGGGATCGTGAGTCAACGCGACGATGGCCGTGCGCTCGTCGGTCTGTATGTTCAGCACGGCTTCGTCCGGCATACCGGAGACAAAGCGCCCATGCTGTTCCTCCCAGCCGTAGACGAACTCCGTGCGCGGGTCGCAGATCAGCACTTCGAAATCCAGCAACCGCGCCATCTCGGCCACATACCGGGACAATTGCCCCGCGCCGATCAGCAACAAGCGCCAGCGCGGACCGTAGATCGCCCGCAGTGTGTGGCCGTCGAAGCTCAGCACGTCACCCTTGGCCGCAGGCTGCAACCGGACTTCGCCGGTGGCAATCTGCAGCGTGCGCGCAACGACTTCATGGGCCTCGCAGCGCGCCAGCAGTTCAGCGACCCAGGCCGGGTCGCCGACGCGCTCCTCGGTCAGGCGCAAAGTGCCGCCGCACGGCAAACCAAAGCGTGCAGCCTCCTCGAGGGAGACGCCATAGGTGATCAGTTGCACCGGCGGCCCGTCAGGCGGAATTCGCCCGTCGTGCAGCCGGGCAATCAGGTCATCCTCGATACAGCCACCGGACACCGAGCCAATCACCACGCCATCTTCGCGCAATGCCAGCATGGCGCCAGGCGCCCGGGGCGCCGTGCCCCAGGTCTGGACCACGCTGTACAACATCACTCGCTGACCGGCCTGGCGCCATTGCAACACGCTGCGCAAGACGTTCAGATCGACGCTGTCCATTACACTTGCGCCTTCTGCCAACCCTGCAGCTGAAAGCGAACCGGCAGGTTGCGGATGCGCTGACCCGTCGCGGCGAAGATCGCGTTGCACAGTGCCGGCGCAATCGGCGGCACACCTGGCTCACCGACACCGCCCAGCGGCACGACGCCCGGCGGCGTGACCAGGTGCACCGCGACTTCCTTCGGCGCAAGCGACATGCGCGCCACTTCGTACATGTGGAAGTTGTCCTGCTGGACCTTGCCGTCCTTGAAGCTGATTTCACCCAGCACCGCGTTGCCCAGGCCCATCACGCAAGCGCCTTCGAACTGCGAGCGAATCCGCTCGGGGTTGATCTGCGGACCGCAATCCACCGCGATGTCGGCCTTGTGCACGATCAGCGTGCCGTCGTCCTTGACCTCGACTTCAATCACCGCCGCCACGTAGGTGACGAAGCTGTAGTGCACCGCCAGGCCCAGGCCTCGCCCCTTCGGCAGCTTGCGCCCCCAACCGGCGGCTTTCGCGGCGGTTTCCAGGACGGTGCGCATGCGCCCGGTGTCGATCGGATAGCGCTCGGGCGACTCGCCGTAGTTCCATTCCTCACTCAAGGTGCGTGGGTCGATCTGACGATCGGGACCGAGCAACTTGATCTGGTACTTGAGCGGGTCCTCGCCGGCCTTGTGCGCCAGTTCATCGACAAAGCTCTGCACCGCAAAACCGTGGGGAATGTTCGACACCGAGCGATACCAGCCCACCCGCGTGTGCACCACGGCTTCCGGATTCTCCAGGCGCACGTTGGGAATCGCGTAGGCCATGTTGGTGAACCCCATGCCCAACTCGAAGGCGGCCTCGTGGTTCATCCCCGGGGCGAACAACGCGGTAATGCTCGGGGCCACGGTGCGGTGCAGCCAACCGGACGGCAGGCCCTCCTTGTTCAGGCCGGCCTTCAGGTATTCCGCCGAGACCGTATGGAAGTAGGAGTTATGGATGTCGTCCTCACGGGTCCATTGCACCCGCACGGCCTTGCCGGGAAACTCCTTGGCGAGTACGGCCGCTTCGATGATGAAGTCCGGCTTGGATTTGCGCCCGAAGCCACCGCCGAGCAAGGTGACATTGAAGGTGACGTTATCGAAGGGAAGGCCAAGGCGTTCACCGATCCGCTCGCGGGTGACCTGAGGCGCCTGGCTCGGTCCCCAGGCTTCGCAGACGCCGTCCTTGAAGCGGGCGATGGCGACCATCGGCTCCATCGGCGATTGCGACAGATGGGGCAGGTAGTAGGACGCTTCCAGGGTGCTGTCGGCGCTGCTGAGCGCCTTGTCGATGTCGCCGGTGTTGCGGACCACCTTGCCTGGCTTCAGCGACGCCGCTTCCAGCTCCTTGCGGTAGGCGATCGAGTCGTAACTGGCATTGGGGCCGTCGTCCCACTCGATCTTCAGCGCCTCGCGCCCCTTGATGGCGGCCCAGGTGTTGCTGGCCACCACCGCCACGCCGCCCAGCGGCTGGAACTCCGAGGGCAATGGGCGGCTTTCGATCTGCAGGACCTTGATCACCCCGGGGACCTTCAGCGCCGCGCTGTCATCCAGCGACTTCACCTTGCCGCCGTAGACCGCCGGACGGGCGATGGTGGCATAGAGCATGCCATCGAAATGCACATCGGCGCCGTAGATGGCGCGGCCATTGACGATATCTGCACCGTCGATGGCCCGGGTGCTTTCCTTGCCGATGTAACGGAACTCCGACGGTTGCTTGAGTCGCAGGCCGTCACGGGCGGGCACGGCCAATGCAGCCGCAGCGACCGCCAGCTCGCCGTAGCCCAGCTCCCGGCCGCTGGGTTTGTGGATGACCTTATGCAGCTGGGCGTGGCACTCGCCGACCGGGACTTTCCACTGGTCGGCAGCCGCCTGCTCCAACAGGGTCCGCGCAGCGGCACCGCAACGCCGCATGGGTTCGTACCAGTGGCGCATGCTGCGCGAGCCGTCGGTGTCCTGGTTGCCGAAACGCACTTCATCGCCCGGTGCCTGCTGCACCTTGACCCGCGCCCAATCGGCCTCCAGCTCATCGGCGACCACCATGGTCAGGCTGGTGCGCACGCCCTGGCCCATTTCCGAGCGGTTGCACACCACGGTCACTGTGCCGTCCGTCGCAATACTGACGTAGACCTTCGGGTCATCGATCCAGCCGTTGGGCATGCCGTCGGCGCCGAACTTTTTCTCTTTGTCGGCGGCGAATGCGTCCTGCCAGCCCCAACTGGCGGCAATCACCAAGGCACCGGTGGCACCGACGCCCTTGAGAAAGCCACGGCGGCTGAGGTTGCTCAGGGCAAAATCATTGGGTAACTGGCTCATGCCTTGGCCTCCTTCAGGTGAGTGGATGCCTGGCGGATCGCGGTCTTGATCCGGTTGTAGGTGCCACACCGGCAGATGTTGCCGACCATTGCCTCTTCGATCTGTTCGTCGCTGGGGTCCGGGTTGGTCTTGAGCAGCGCCGTCGCCGACATGATTTGCCCGCCCTGGCAATAACCACACTGCGCCACGGCGCTGTCGAGCCAGGCCTGCTGGACGACCTGCCCGACGGGATCGGCATGCAGGTTATCGATGGTGGTGACATTCTGACCGGTCACCGAGCCAATCGGGGTGATGCAACTGCGCGCCGGTGAACCGTCGATATGGATGGTGCAGGCGCCGCACAGGCCCATGCCGCAACCGAATTTGGTACCGTTGTAACCCGCCACGTCGCGGATCGCCCAGAGCAGCGGCATGTCCTCGGTGACATCGAGTTGATGGTCTTGACCATTGAGTTTCAGGGTAATCATGGGCACGCCCGCATAGTGATGAAGGTTATGGGGTCGAGCAATCTGCCGCCGGGTTTTCGGCGGGTGCAATCACGCAGATCGGCTCAGGCTAATCGGGCTCTCTTGTACAGACGCGAGCGTCTGCACCGGGCCTTTGGTGGAGCAAATGGTTTGTATCGTTAGCTGACTAAGTTAACCCAGCATTAACAAAAAAGCCCTGCACAATGGAAGTTGTGCAGGGCTTTCAAATCAACCCTGAAAGCTTAGCTTCAATAGCGGTTTGGCTCCATTTCCAGTTCGACATGGAAGCGTTCTGAAATGTCTTTCTGAATGCGTTGTGCCAGGTCGAGCAGCTGCAGCCCGGTGGCGTCACCATAATTGACCAGCACCAGCGCCTGGGCCTTGTGCACACCGGCGTCGGCGTCGCGGAAACCTTTCCACCCGGCGCGCTCGATCAACCACCCGGCGGCCAGTTTCATCTGCCCATCGGGTTGTGCGTAAGCCACCAGGTCCGGGTATTCGCCCTTGAGCTGCGCAACCAGCGTGGCCGACACCAGCGGATTCTTGAAAAAACTGCCGGCATTGCCGAGCACGGCGGGGTCGGGCAGTTTTTCGCTGCGGATGCTGCAAATCGCCCGGCTGACGTCAGTGGCGGTTGGCTGGTCGATGCCCTGTTCGGTCAGGCGCTGACGCACCGGGCCGTATTCCAGGTGCAGGTGCGCGATGCGGCTCAGGGCAAAACGCACCCGCAGGATCAACCAGCGGCCTGGCTGCTGTTTGAACAGGCTGTCGCGGTAAGCAAAATTGCACTCGTCCAGGGTGAAGTCGCGCAGCTCGCCGGTCTGGCGATCCAGCGCGGTCAGGCCGGCGAACACGTCCTTGATTTCCACGCCATAGGCGCCGATGTTCTGCATCGGTGCTGCGCCAACGGTGCCTGGGATGAGGCTGAGGTTTTCCAGCCCCGACAACCCCTGCGCCAAGGTGTGCAGCACAAACGGATGCCAGGGCTCGCCTGCTTCGGCTTCAATGACGACGCGGCGGCCGTCATCCTCAAGCATGCGAATGCCACGGCTGGCCATGCGCAGCACCAGCGACGGGATATCGGCCGTCAGCAACAGGTTGCTGCCACCGCCGATCACCAACAGCGGCACGCCCTGTTCCTCGGCGTAGGCCAGCGCCTGGCGTACGTCGGCATCGCTATGGGCCTGGGCGAACAAACGGGCCCGGACATCCACGCCAAAGGTATTGAACGGCTTGAGGGAAACCTCGCGCTGTACCTGCAAACTCATAACCGGCCCTTCAATTCGATCAGCAACTGATCGCTGGCACGCTCGATCAAGTCGAGCACCTGATCAAAACCCTGATCGTCGTAATACGGATCCGGGACTTCGTCGATCTCCGATTGATATCGACGCAGGAACAGGTCCAGCTCGGCCTTGCCCGTGGCCGGTTGCAGGGCCTTGAGGTGGCGCAAGTTGCTGTGGTCCATGGCCAGGATCAGGTCATAGGTGGCGAAATCGGCACGGGTCACTTGCTGCGCACGCTGGGCAGACAGGTCGTAGCCACGACGCCTGGCCGCAGCCTGGCTGCGTTTGTCCGGCGCTTTGCCGACATGCCAGTCACCGGTGCCGGCCGAAGCCACTTCGACCCGCTCGGCCAACCCTGCTTCGCGCAGCTTGTGGCGCAACACGCCTTCGGCCGTGGGTGAACGGCAGATATTGCCCAGGCAGACGAACAGAACCCGCATCAGGCCTCCAGCAGGCGACGAACGCGTTCGAGGTCTTCGGGGGTATCGACACCGGTCGGCGGCGCAATCAGCGCGTCGGCGACATGAATGCGCACGCCATGCCACAAGGCACGCAGCTGCTCCAGGGATTCGGTGTTTTCCAGCCAGCACGGCCCCCAGCTGACGAAGTCATGCAGGAACCCGGCGCGGTAGGCGTAGATCCCGATATGACGGCGATACGGAACGCCCTCCGGCAACTGATCGCGGCTTTTGGCGAACGCATCTCGGGCCCATGGCAGGGTCGCGCGACTGAAGGTCAGCGCCAGGCCGTTGAGGTCGCTGACCACCTTCACCACATTGGGGTTGAAGAGGGTTTCCACGTCTTCGATCGGCTCGGCCAAGGTGGCCATGCGCGCTTCGGCGTGGGCCGCCAGATTGACGGCGACCTGGTCGATCACGCTCGGCGGGATCAGCGGTTCGTCCCCCTGAACGTTGACCACGATGGCGTCCGGCGCCAGGCCGAGCTGGGCGGCGACTTCGGCCAAACGGTCGGTGCCGGAATTGTGATCTTCGCGGGTCAGCACCACTTCGGCGCCAAAGCCCTTGCAAGCCTCGACAATGCGCGCATCGTCGGTGGCCACCACCACGCGCTGGGCACTGCTCTTGCTCGCCTGCTCCCAGACATGCTGGATCATCGGCTTGCCGGCGATCAGCAGCAGCGGCTTGCCCGGCAAGCGGGTGGAGGCATAACGCGATGGAATGACAACGGTAAAGGCTGCGGTCATTTATCCAGGCGCTCGTCGGTCGTCAGGGTGCGGGCTTCGGTTTCGAGCATCACCGGGATTCCGTCGCGGATCGGGTACGCCAGGCCGGCGCCCTTGCTGATCAGTTCGGTTTTGTCGGCGCTGAGCTTGAGCGGGCCTTTGCAGATCGGGCAAGCGAGGATGTCGAGCAGTTTGGTGTCCATGAGCATTCCCTGGAGAACAACGGTTTAAGGCAAAAGACGAGCCGGCAACAGACGCATCAACTGCGTATCGAACCAGGCCACGAAGGCCGGCGATGGCGCAGCATCGACCGTCAGGTACCACCAATCGGCGGCGGCGAAGGCGCGGCACTTGACCGCGTCCTTTTCAGTCATCACCACGGGCAATGACGGTGTGAAATTCAAAGCCTGCACGCTGTATTCGGCGTGATCGGCAAACGCATGGGGAACAGGCTGCCAGTGTAGCGTTTCGAGGGTAGTGAAGAAACGCTGCGGATTGCCGATTCCGGCGACCGCATGCAGCGCCTGGCCTGCGGGGAAGTGATCCAGGGCACGCCGTTCGCCGCTCTGCAGGTTGACCAGTGCGCCGGGCTGCAAGGTAAAGGCAAAACCGTCCGCACGGTCATCGGTGGCGCCGTTGTACAACACAGCGTCAACGCTGTGCAGGCGCTCGACCGGCTCGCGCAGGGGGCCGGCGGGCAGGCAACGCCCATTGCCCAGGCCACGGGCCGCGTCGATCAGTACCAGTTCGAGGTCCCGCGCCAAGCGGTAATGCTGCATGCCGTCATCGGACAGGATCAGGTCCAGCGGCTCGCTCGCCAACAGCGCCTTGACCGCGCGGCTGCGATCCGGATCGATCATCAGCGGCACGCCGGTACGCTGGACGATCAGCAACGGTTCGTCGCCCGCCACTGCGGCGTCCTGGTCGGCTTCGACGCGCCATGGCAGCTGTGGCGGTTTGGCACCGTAACCGCGACTGACCACGCCGACCCGCAGGCCGCTGCGCTGGCAATGCTGGATCATCCACAGAATCAGCGGGGTCTTGCCGGTGCCGCCCACGGTGATGTTACCCACCACGATCAGGGGCACCGGCGGCTGATAGATCTCACCCTCGCCCGCCAGAAAGCGTTCGCGCTTGCGGGTGACCACGCGTCGATACAACCATTCCAGCGGCTGCAACAATTTCAGGGCCGGATGCCCCTGATACCACGCGGCGAGCAAACGATCGGACATGGCCATCAGGGCGCGGGCGGCGCCGCCTCGACTGTGGTCATGCGCAGATGGCTGAAGCCCAGTTTGCCGGCGGCATCCATGGCCGTGATGACCGACTGGTGCTGGGTCTTGCCGTCGGCGCTGATGGACAATGGCAGGTTGGTATCGCCACCGGACTCCTTCTGCAAGGCGTCCATCAAGGTGGCGAGATCATTCTTTGGCAGGATCTGGTTATTCACCGAGAACACGCCATCGGCACTGATGGTGACATCCAGGTGCCTGGCCTGGTCTTCGGCAGGCGAACCGCTGGCCGCCTCCGGCAGGTCCACGCGCAACTGGGTTTCACGGGTGAAGGTGGTGGTGACGACGAAAAACAGCAGCAGGATAAACACCACGTCGATCAGCGACGCGAGGTTGATGTCCACGTTCTCCCGTTGCTTGCGACGGAATTTCACGCTTTTTTGCCCTCGTACAGGTCCACGTCGCGGTCACCCTGCACCACCTCGACCAACTTGATCGCTTCCTGCTCCATGCCCACCACCAGTTCATCGATGCGGCGTTGCAGGAACCGGTGGAAGAACACGGAAGGAATACCCACCATCAGACCCGCCGCCGTGGTGATCAATGCCTTGGAAATACCGCCGGCCAGTACGGCGGCGTTGGTGGTCATGCCCGTGCCCATGAAGGCGCTGAAAATGTCGATCATGCCCAGCACCGTGCCGAGCAGGCCCAGCAACGGCGCCATCGCAGCGATGGTGCCCAGCGCATTGATGTAACGTTCGAGTTCATGAATCACCCGCGCCGCGGCTTCCTCGATGCACTCCTTCATGATCTCGCGACCATGCTTGGAATTGGCCAGGCCCGCCGCCAGAATCTCGCCCAAGGGTGAGTTGGCCCGCAGTTCCTTGAGTTTGTCCTTGTTGAGCTGCTTGTCCTTGATCCACACCCAGACCTGGCCGAGCAGATGCTCCGGGGTCACGCGGCTGGCTCGCAGGGTCCACAGACGCTCGGCGACGATCGCCATGGCCGCGATGGAACTCAGAATGATCGGCAGCATCATCCAGCCGCCGGATTTGACCAATTCCCACACAGTGTCAGTCCCCTCGAAAAAGTGCGCCACTCTAACATAGGGGGTCGGCTCACCGAAGACCGTGATGTCGCATCCGGTCGGGCGTTGACAGGCGGCCCTCATGGCGCGGCACGCCAGAAACGCCGCTGCTGACGCATCGTCCAGGCCGGCTCGAATTGCCCCAGGCGCAGACGAATGGCACCCTGCTCGGCGCTGTCATGCACGGACATGCCCCGTTTGCGATACCGGGCCATGACCGTGGGATGCGGGTGGCCGAACGAATTGCCGTGGCCTCGGGAAATCAGCACTGCTTTGGGTTGCAGCGTCGCCAGCAAGGCCATCGAGGACGAACTGCGGCTGCCGTGGTGCGGCGCCTGCAACCACTCGGTGGGCACGCCCAGCGGACTGTCGAGCAGGGCGCGCTCGGCTGCGCTGTCGATGTCACCGCTCAGCAGCAAGCGCTCACCCTTGGCCTCGACCTGCAGGACACAGGACTTCTGGTTGCTGTCCGATGCCTGGGGCCATTGCCAGAGCTGGAACCTCACGCCGTCCCAGGTCCATTGCTGCCCGCTTTCGCAAGGCTGCGCGTGCAATTCGTCGGGCAATGCCTCGGGGTCGCCGCTGATGACCCGCATCACCGGCAGCCCCCCGGCAATCGCCCGCGCGCCGCCGGCATGATCGGCGTCCGCATGGCTGATCAGCATCAGGTCGAGCCCGTCCACGCCGAGCTTGCGCAAGGCAGGCAGGACGACGCGCTCGCCGAGGTCGACGCCACGCAAGCGCGGGCCGCTGTCGTACAGCAGGGTGTGATGGCGGGTTCGCACCAGGATCGCCAGCCCCTGACCGACGTCCAGTTGCCAGACTTCGGCGATGCCTTCGGCCAGCGGGGGCCTGGGCGCAAACACCAACATCAGCAACAGCGGCCAGCCCAACGGCCGCAGCGGTACGCCACGGGGCAGTAACAGGAGCAGCGCGCCTAGGCTTCCCAACGCCCACGCCCAGAATGGAATCGCCACCGGCACCCACGCAGGCATTTGCCCGGCCACCCACGCCAGGCCTTTGAACAGCCCGTCGATCAGCCCGCCGGCCAGCCACAGCAAGCCTTCACCCACATAAGGCACCGGCAGCAACAGCGTGCCCGACAGGGCCAGCGGCAACACCAGCAGGCTGATCCAGGGCACCGCCAGCAGATTGGCGACCGGGCCGCTGAGGCTGATTGGCAATCCCAGCACCAGCAACCAAGGGCACAGGCCGATTGCGATCAACCATTGCGCACGGGTCCAGGTCTGCCACCATCGCCAGGGGCCGAGGCGACCGCCAAAGGTGAAGATCAGCACCGCCACCGCCGCGAAGGACAGCCAGAATCCCGGCTGCAGGCTCACCAGCGGATCGAACAGCAGCACCGCATTCAGGGCCAGCAACAGGGGCCACCAGCTGCCTAGGTGGCGAAAGCGCAGGCGCCACAACAACACCAGGCCGATCATCACGCAGGCTCGTCGCACCGGCACTTCGAACCCCGCCAGCAGCCCGTAGCCCAGCGCCGAGGCGAATGCCAGCCCGCATGCCCAGGGCAACCACGGCAAACGGTGCGGCCACAGGCCGTAGCGAGCCAGCCCGGCGATCATCAGGTACACCACACCGGCCAGCAGGCCGATGTGCTGCCCGGAAATCACCAGCAGGTGCACGGTGCCCGTGTCTTGCAGCACCTGCCAATCTTCGCGACCGAGTCCGGCACCGTCGCCCAGCACCAGCGCCGCCAGAGCCCCGGCCCGGCCCTGGGCGTCCACCGCCTGCAAGCGTTTGCGCACGCCGTCGCGCCAGGCCCAACGGGCTTCGGCGAGGCGCTGGCCATCCTTGATGGTACCGGTGGCGCCGATGCGTTGCGCCAGCAGCCAGGCGTCGTAGTCGAAGGCATGGGGATTGAGCAACCCGGCCGGACGTTTCAACTTCACCGCCAGCCGCCATCGTTCGCCGCTGTTGACCGGCGGCCCGCCATACCAGGCCAGGCGCATGCGCTGGGGCACCTGTGCCTGCCGCGCGCGAATGTCGGTCAATTCGAACCGCACCACCCCTTCGCTGTCCTGGGGCAAACCCACCACCCGTCCCTCGAGCCAACGGGTTTCCCCGTCGAGATCGATCGGCAGGCGATCATCCAGCGCCCATTGTGCATTCGCGCAGGCCCAACTGAGGCCGAACAGGAAAAACGCCAATGGATAAGTCCTGAACGGCATCAACATCAAACCCGCCAGGGGCAACACCAGCCACAACCAGACCGGCGGTAATACCGGTACAAAACGCAGGGCCAGCAAACCCAACGCCAGCGCCATCATCCCTGTGCGCATAAGCCCGTCCTTGAGAGTCCCCTCCTAGTCATAGCCGGCTGACGGCACGAGCGTCGTCAATAATTGTCACAAACTCTGAATAGGCGGCTCATAGAATCCAGACATACTTGCCGCCTTAACCGACCGAGAAGCCCTATGCCCCGGCGATTATTCAAACGCTACATGCCAGACCCGACGAGCATCAGGGAACATCAATCCTTACGCTTTCTCGGAACACTGCTGCATGACCCGAACCTCTGGCACCTCAATCGACACTCGGTGGCGCGGGCCATGGCGGTGGGGTTGTTCGCGGCGTTCCTGCCGATTCCCATGCAGATGCTGGTGGCCGCCGCCCTGGCCATCGTGGTACGCGGCAATATGCCCATCGCTGTCAGCCTGGTCTGGCTGACCAACCCGATCACCATGCCTGCGGTGTTTTTCTGTACCTACCAGATGGGCGCCTGGCTGATGAACGTGCCCGCCCGGACCTTGCCTGACGAACTGACCTGGGAATGGATCAGTGGCGAGTTGTCGACATTGTGGCAACCCTTCCTGCTGGGGTCGGTGGTGACAGGCCTGCTGCTGGGTGCACTCGCCTATTGCCTGGTGATGGTGTACTGGCGATGGTGGGTCAGCCGGCAGTGGGCACGGCGCAAGAAAAGGCGGATGGGGTGACCTCGGTTCTGTTTTGGACCGGGTGAATATCCGTTTTTGGGGTGATGGCGGATTATGGTTCCGCCCTCACAAATAAAATGGATATGCACCCAAACCAGTACAGCCCGAAAAACCCTAAGTCCGCATCCCCCGCCCACTCACCAGCAACCGCGCGCAGCCGATATACAGCACCACCGTGGCCACCAGCATGAAGGTGATCGCCACGCTGATCCTGATGTCCGACACCCCCAGGATCCCGAAGCGGAAGGCATTGACCATGTGCAACACCGGGTTCGCCAGGGAGACGGTCTGCCAGAACGGTGACAACAACGAGATCGAATAGAACACACCGCCCAGGTAAGTCAGTGGCGTCAGCACGAAGGTCGGGATGATCGAAATGTCATCGAAGTTGCGCGCAAACACCGCGTTGATGAAGCCCAGCAACGAAAAGATCGTCGCCGTCAGCACCACGACCAGAACGGTTATGCCCAGGTGATGCACCTGCAGGTGGGTGAAGAACATCGACAGCAGCGTGACAATCAGCCCGACCATCAACCCGCGCAGCACACCGCCAAGGGTGAAGCCGATCAGGATGGTGTGCGGCGACACCGGCGACACCATCAATTCCTCGATGGAGCGCTGGAATTTGCTGCCGAAGAAGCTCGACACCACGTTGCCATAGGAGTTGGTGATCACCGACATCATGATCAGCCCCGGCACGATGTACTCCATGTAGGTGAAACCACCCATGTCACCGATCTGCCGGCCAATCAGGTTACCGAAAATGACAAAGTACAGAACCATCGTGATGGCCGGTGGCAGCAAGGTCTGCGGCCAGATCCGGGTGAAGCGCCTGACCTCACGGTAAACGATGGTGTTGAGGGCGACGAGGTTGGGTCGCAGCTCGGAATTCATACGGCCACCTTCGACAGATTTTTCTCCACCAGGGACACGAACAACTCCTCGAGGCGATTGGTTTTGTTACGCAGGCTCAATACTTCGATGTTCTGCTGCGCCAGCTGGGTGAACAGCGCGGTGATGCCCATGGTCTTCTCGACCTGGACCTCAAGGGTATGCGCATCGAGCAATCGGGACGGGTAACCGAGCAACTGCGGCGCGACACTCAGTGCGTTGCGGGTGTCGAGCAGGAAAGTTTCTACATGCAGCTGGCCCAGCAGCTGTTTCATGCTGGTGTTCTCGACGATGGTGCCGTGGTCGATGATCCCGATATGACGGCACAACTGCTCAGCCTCCTCCAGGTAATGCGTGGTGAGGATGATGGTGATGCCTTTCTGGTTCAGTTCGGTGAGGAAGGTCCACATCGAACGACGCAGTTCGATATCCACCCCCGCCGTCGGCTCGTCGAGGATCAGCAGGCGCGGTTCGTGGACCAGCGCACGGGCGATCATCAGGCGACGCTTCATGCCGCCAGACAGCGAACGTGACGGTACATCGCGCTTGTCCCACAGACCGAGCTGGGTCAGGTACTGCTCGGCGCGTTGCTTGGCGACTTTCGGCGGGATGCCGTAGTAACCCGCCTGGGTCACGACGATGTCGAAGGTTTTTTCGAACTGGTTGAAGTTGAATTCCTGCGGCACGACGCCGATGGAGCGCTTGAGCTGCGCAGGATTTTTGTCCAGGTCGTGGCCAAAGATGTTCACCGTGCCGCTGGTCTTGTTCACCAGGGTCGAGAGAATGCCGATGGTCGTGGATTTGCCGGCACCGTTGGGGCCGAGCAAGGCGAAAAAGTCACCTTCGGCGACGTCCAGATCGATACCACTCAGGGCCTGGAAACCGTTGCCGTAGGTTTTGGTTAGCTGCCGGATGGACAGAGCGGAACTCATATCGGATCTACGCACCAAGAAGGGAAAAAAAGAATCGATGAGGGCGGGCGGCGCACAACGCAACCGCGGCGCATGAGCGCAATGGTGCTTGTCGCCGCCACACAAGTACAGTGAAGTGTGTCGATAGTAAGTATTAAGTCAACGCAGTCATGACGGCTTTCCGATACGCCGGACGCTGCTTCAGCCGTGCGTACCAGGCTTGCAGATGAGGCTGCGGGGCACGCTCGATCGGCATCTCGAACCAGGCATAAATGAAACTGCCGAGGGGGATGTCGCCCATGCCGATTTCATCACCCGACAGGTACGGCTTGACCGCCAGCGCCTGATCGGCCATCGACAAAAGTGTGTCGCATTCCTTGATCGCCGCGTGGATGGCGGGCCAGTCCTGCTGATCGGCCGGCGTGCGCAAAACGCCCCAGAACACCGTGCGGAACGGGCCGGCAAAACTGGAGGTGGTCCAGTCCATCCACTTGTCGGCGATGGCGCGCGCTTTCAGGTCGTCCGGATACCACGCGGTACCGGCGGCATGCAGGGCCAGCAGGTAGCGCACGATCGCATTCGACTCCCACAGCACGAAACCGTCGTCCTCGATCACAGGCACCCGACCATTGGGGTTCATCGCCCGGTACTGCGGCGTGTCGACGACGCCAAAGGCACCGCCCGCATCGATGGCTTCATAGGCCAGGTTCAGTTCCTCGGCCGCCCACAAGGGCTTCCTGACATTCGACGAATTTTTTCGACCCCAGATCTTCAGCATGGCTGCCTCTTAATGGATGAGTGCGCAGGCAGCATACGCCGGATCAAGCGCGACTCAAATCGCTCTGCATGTCACCCAGCAGCGGCGGCAACGCGTCGCCGAACAGATGCGGGTAGCATTTTTCCAGGTGCTCGAAAAAGAAGGTTTCCGGGACGTCGGCGAACTGACCGTGATCGATCAAATACTCCATCAACGGCGCGCCCTCGCGATTGAAGGGGTGGAACACGCTGTCGTGGATGCCATCGAATTCCAGCGGCGCCACATTGAACAGTTCACACAGCTGCTGGTTGAACGCTGGCGTGGCCTTGACCCAGCGGCCGTTCAGGAACAGTTCGGTATAACCATGCATGGCGAACACATCGCTCTTGAGCAACGCCAGCAAACGTGGGGTCGACAAATGATTGCGCACATCCGCCAGGCCGATTCGTGCGGCAATTCCGCAATGTCGAGCCGCACCGGCCAGCAACGTGGCCTTGGGCACACAGTAACTTTCACCGGCCGCCAGTGCATGACTGCCACGCAAGGTGCCAGGGTCGCGACTGAAGGTGTAGGGGTTGTAACGCACGGCCTCGCGCACCGCGTGGTAGAGATTGATCGCCTGCTCGAGCGGATCGCGACGATTGCCACGGTGTTTTTCGGCGAACTCCACTACCGACGGGTGGTCACTATCGATGAAGCGACCGGGACTCAAATACTCGTGCATGCGAACAATCTCCTGGAGAAGCCACGAGTCTAGCGACAGGTTCAGCACGAAGATAACGACGTTTCGGCCAAACATGGACGCTTTGCCGCCCGCCCCTCGAACGTTTTGTGCGGTCCGCTGCCAACCGGTCCTACACACTCTTGGAAGGTTTCCCACGATTTCAATCAAACCGCTCTGACCAACCTGTTTTGCGGATGCCGTCTAAGCTCTGAAGGTTGTTTTTGCCCTTGATTCACGGAGGATTAAATATGCTGCTGTTGTGGATACTGGTTCTGGTTGTCGGGATAGCGTATTTAGCCCACCGCCGTATTGCCCCTCTGCCCGCCCTGTGCATCGTTGCCGTCTATGTGGTGGCGATGGGTGCCTTCAGCCGTGCGCCTGGCGGGTTGCTGCTGGTCCTGTGGCTGTTGATCGCCGCCGTTGCCCTGCCGCTGTTGCTGCCCGACCTGCGCCGCAAATACTTCAGCGCGCCGCTGTTCGACTGGTTCCAGAAAACCCTGCCACCGATGTCGGAAACCGAGCGCGACGCCATCGACGCCGGCACGGTATGGTGGGACGGTGAACTGTTCAGCGGCCGTCCGGATTGGGACAAGTTGCTGTCCTACCCCAAGGTTCAATTGACCGAAGAGGAACAGGCCTTCATCGATGGCCCGACCGACGAACTCTGTGCAATGGTCACCGACTGGCAGATCGGCCAGGACATGGACCTGCCCGCCGAGGCCTGGGCGCACATCAAGGACAACGGCTTCTTTGCTCTGATCATTCCCAAGGAATATGGCGGCAAGGGTTTTTCCGCCTACGCCCACTCCCAGGTGGCGATGAAACTGGCGACCCGCAGCGGCGACCTCGCGTCCACCGTGATGGTCCCCAACTCCCTCGGCCCCGCCGAGCTGCTGTTGCACTACGGCACCGACGAACAACGCAACCATTACCTGCCACGACTGGCCCGGGGCGATGACATCCCGTGCTTCGCCCTGACCGGACCACTGGCCGGCTCCGACGCCGGTTCAATGCCCGACACCGGCGTGATCTGCAAAGGTCAATGGCAAGGCCAGGAAACCCTAGGCCTGCGCCTGAACTGGGAAAAGCGCTACATCACCCTGGGCCCGGTCGCCACCCTCCTCGGCCTGGCATTCAAAGCCTATGACCCGGATCACTTGCTGGGCGAGGAAGAAGACCTGGGCATCAGCCTGGCGCTGATTCCGACCGATACCCCCGGTGTGGAGATCGGCCGGCGCCACCTGCCCCTGGGCGCAGCCTTCATGAACGGCCCGAACGCCGGCAAGGACGTGTTCATCCCGCTGGACTTCCTGATCGGCGGCCAGGACATGCTCGGCAAAGGCTGGATGATGCTGATGAATTGCCTGTCGGTGGGGCGTTCGATTTCGCTGCCGGCGGTCGGTACCGGCGCAGCGAAGTTCACCAGCCTGGTGACCGGTCAATACGCGCAGATTCGTGAACAGTTCAACGTGCCACTGTCGGCGTTCGAGGGCATCCAGGAAGCGATGGCGCGCATCGGCGGCAACGCCTGGATGATGGACGCGGCGCGGATGCTGACCGCCAACGCGGTGGACCTGGGCGAGAAACCGTCGGTGCTGTCGGCAATTCTCAAGTATCACCTCACCGAACGCGGCCGCGAATGCATCAGCCACGCCATGGATGTTCACGGCGGCAAGGCGATCATCATGGGGCCGAACAATTACCTGGGCCGCAGCTGGAACGGTGCGCCGATCTTCATCACCGTGGAAGGCGCGAACATCCTTTCGCGCAACCTGATGATCTTCGGCCAGGGCGCCATTCGCTGCCATCCATTCGTGCTCAAGGAAATGGCCCTCGCCGGGCGTGAGGACAAGGAGCAGGCGCTCATCGAGTTCGATGGCCTGTTGCTCAAGCACATCGGGTTTGCCATCAGCAACGCAGCCAGCACTCTGGTGCTCAACCTCGGCCTGGGCCATTTCGAGAAGGCGCCGGGCGACAAGCTCAGCCAGGGCTACTTCCGTGCGCTCAACCGTCAGGCGGCCGCATTCGCCCTGCTCGCCGACCTGAGCATGATGCTGCTCGGTGGCGAGCTGAAACGCCGCGAACGCCTGTCGGCGCGCCTGGGGGATGTGCTGAGCAACCTGTACCTCGCTTCCGCCGCGCTCAAGCGCTATCACGACCTCGACTCTCCGGCGCACATGGCACCGCTGTTCAACTGGGCGATGGAAGAAAGCCTTGGTCAGTCGGAACGCGCGCTGGACGAACTGCTGACCAACTTCCCGAACAGGGTGCTGGGCTGCCTGCTGCGGGTCATCGTGTTTCCGTTCGGACGTCGGCACAAAGGGCCGTCGGACAAGCTCGACGCCGAAGTCGCGGCGGTGATTGGCCGGGCCAAAGGCGATCCGGCCCTGGAGGAACTGCTCGGTGGCTGCTTCCGCCCACAATCGGCCGATGACGCCGTCGGCGCCCTGCAACACGCCTTCGACGCGCTGGAGGCGGTGAAACCTGCGCAGAAAAAACTGCATGTGGCGCTCAAGAGCGGTCAGGTCAAACCGGCGGCCGGGGAAAACGTCATCGATGCCGCGCTCGAGGCTGGTGTGTTGCAGCCCCTGGAAGCGCACAGCCTGCAGGCCGCCGAAGTGGCGCGACGCAAGGTGATCGACGTGGATGATTTCGCCAAGGAGGAACTGACGCTGGCGCCGGGGAAAGTCCGCTGATCCCGCCAGCCATGTAAAAACGGGCGCGGGCGCTTTATACTCCCGCGCCCGTTTTGCTCTTGAGGACTTATCTCGTGTCCAACGTCGTTGCCGACCATCTCGTCTTGCTTGACCACTTGCGCAGCATCCTGGTCGCCGTGGGTGAGGCCGAACAGGTTCCTGAAGAAAGCCATGCCTTGTTTCTGGAGCGTTTCGACGAACTGCGCGCCTTGCTGCCGGTCGACCCGATCGAAAGCCAGTACCTGGGCCAGGACATTCTGTGCCAGGTGATGACCCGTTACCCGCAAATCGCTCACCTGGTCCCTCGCGACCTGTTGTGGTACTTCGCCGGCGACTGCCTGCACTACATGCCCGATGAAGAAATCGACCTGTACCAGGCCCTGGAAGATCGTCGCTTCGAAGCCGAACAGAACGACGAACCGTTCGACTGGCATCAGGAAAAACAGCTGCTGGCGATGTCGAACGACGACAGCAAGCACTGAGTAATCCCGGTAGGAGCGAGGGGGACGCCGAGTTCTTGCTCGCGAAGATCCAGAGGACACCGCCGCGTGTCAGGCAACCAGCGTTATCGTTGACGATCATCGCGAGCGAGGACTCGGCGCCCCCCTCGCGCCGACAGTCTTCGTGCATCAGAACAACCCGTCACTCTCCGGCAACTCGTACGCCGTCGCAACCTGGCTCGACGCGCCGGCCTTGCCCGGCTTGCTCAAGGTCGGCTCCTTCGCCAGGCACTCGACCAGGTAATCGATCAACACCCGCAGCTTCGGCGGCAGGTATCGGGTTGGGGAATGCAGCAGCCAGGCGCCGCCGTGGTAAGAGGACGCCAGAAACGTCCAGTCCGGCAACACCTGCACAATCAGGCCTTGCTCCAGCGCATGACGCGCCGTGAAGTAAGGCAGGCTGCCAATCCCGATATGCTGCAACACCGCGCCCAGTCGTACACCGGTGTGATTGGCGGCATAGCGCCCACGCACGCCAACGGTGACCGCCTTGGTGCCTTTCTTGAATTTCCAGCGCGCATCGCTCGGTGTTTCGCCCAGGTAGATGCAGCTGTGGTTGAGCAGATCATGGGGATGAGTCGGGGTGCCATGTTCCGCCAGGTACTGCGGCGTCGCGCAGAGCATATGGTCGATGGTCAGCAGTTGCCGCCCCACCAGGCCGGCGGGTGGCTGATCGGTGATGCGGATCGCCAGGTCGACATGGTCGTCGATCAGATCCACCTGGCGGTCCTCGAGCAACAACTCCACGTCCACCTTGGGATATCGCCGCAGAAACTCCGGCATATGCGGATGAATCACGAATCGCCCGACCGCCTTGGGAACGCTGACGCGCACCAGCCCCTGCGCTTCATCGGTGAACTGGCCACTGATCTCCATGACCGACTTGGCAGCGCTGACCATCTCCCGACAGCGCTTGAAGACCTCCTCGCCCGCATCGCTCAGGCGCAACTTGCGCGTGGTGCGTTGCAGCAGGCGCGTGGCCAAGGCCTTCTCCAGGCGCGACAGGCTGCGACTGATCGCCGACGGCGAAGCGCCCAGTTGACGCGCGGCCTCTGAGAAACTTCCGGTCTCGACAACCTTGACGAAAATCGCCATTTCGCCGAGCAACGGTAGGGGAAGATTTATGCTCACGAAGCAACAGTCCTTTGATGTTTGAACGGATTATCACGCAATTCCACGCTTCATATAATGAAATACATAACCGTTGACGATGGCATGGACTATGACGCTCCGCCTGTTTTTCCATAGTGATGACCTCAAGGCCAACGTGGAAGTACTGCAATGCACGCCCCACGAGCAGGAATTCGCCGTGGAGTTGCGCGCCACACTGTTTCATCCCCAGGGCGGCGGACAGCCCTTCGACACCGGCTGGATCGGCGACAGCCAGGTCCTGCGCGTGGTGCAGGATCCGGAGCGGATCCTGCATTTCGTCGACCGTCCGATAGCGCCCGGCATGACCCAGATTCGCGTCGATGAGCCGCGTCGCCGGTTCAATACGCGGATGCATTCGGCCGGTCATCTGATCGGTCACTTCGTGCAAGCCATGGGCTGGATGCCGATCAAGGCGCATCACTGGCCGGGCGAAGGACGAGTGCAGTTCAAACCGACGGATTCGGCGCAAGAGGCGGATGCCCGGACCATCGAGTTCGGCCTCGAACAATGGATCGCCCATGACCTGCCACGCCTGACCTCGTTGCGCGAAGGCGCCCGGGAAATCGGTTTCGGTGAACTGCCGGCCTACGGCTGTGGCGGCACCCATGTACGCAGCCTGAAGGATTTGGGCAAAGTCACGATCACTGCCGTTTCGCAGAAGAAGGGCACGCTGTCAGTCCACTACACCGTGGATTGAGCCTGCGGGCGATGGCGGATCCGCTCTCGCCCGACGCCGGGAATGCCTGCATTCACCGGTTCCGTTGACTATCAGATAGATGGACCTTGACCATGATGCTTGACGTCGAGCGTCTCGATGAGACGTGCATACAAAAACTGGCCAACGAAGAAGTCCTCGCCATCCGCGTCAAAAGCTTCCTGGCCCCGCCGCTGGCGCAAAAGATCGGCGACAGGATTCTTGCCCCGGGTTTCGAGGGCTATATCAACGCACCGAGCATCGGTCGCATCGGCATGGCGTTTTATGAAGCGGAAAACCAGCCACTGCTGATCGAGGACTACTTCGATCGGGCGACCCGCAACATCGCGGATTTGCGCGACCGTTGCGCGCCCTACGCCTCTCCGGTCGACACCCTGCGCTGCATGCTCGACGAATCCTGGCCCGCCGGCGCCCACCTGGAAAGCCTCTACGGACGCAAGATGTATGTCGGGTTGTCCCGGGTGGTGAAGCCCGGGGTCTGCTTCCTGGCCCATCACGACATCTTCGCCAAGGACGCGCCTGACAGCTATCAGGCACGAAGCCTCGACGCCCAGTTCGCCTGCAACGTGTACCTGAACATGCCCGTGGAGGGCGGCGCATTGCAGATGTGGGACCAGGATATTTCCCCGGACCAGTTCGACGACATGCGCGGCGACAGCTACGGCATCGACCCGGCGTTGCTGGGCGCCCCGGCCCTGGAAGTCCGTCCCGAGCCCGGTGATTTCATCATGTTCGATTCGCGTTGCATGCACGCAGTCACACCCGGCGTGGCGGATCCACGCCTGAGCCTTTCATTCTTTGTCGGCTATCGCGGCAATGCTTCACCCCTGACGTTCTGGAGTTGAGATGCAGTATTCGAATTACCTGGGTGAATTCCTGGCGCTGGCGACCATTCACTTTCTCGCCGTGGTGGCCCCGGGGCCGGACTTCGCGGTCACCATCCGCCAGAGCGTGCGTTTCGGTCGCGGCGTGGGCATCTGCACCGCCCTGGGCATCGGCGCAGGCATTTCCGTGCACGTGCTTTACACCCTGCTGGGTGTCGGCGCCCTGATGCACACCCTGCCCTGGCTGTTGACCGTGGCCAAGATCATCGGCGGTGCCTACATCCTGTACCTCGGCATCAGCCTGTTGCGCAGCCAACCAAAGACGACGCTCGACGTTGCAAGGCACACGGATGAACCGCTGGTCGAACAAACGCTGACCAAGGCGTTCACCACCGGATTCCTGACCAATGCCACCAACCCCAAGGCGACGCTGTTTTTCCTGGCGATTTTCACCACCCTCATCAACACCGCGACCCCGTTGGGCATCCAGGCGCTGTACGGGGCCTGGATGTGTTTCGTGAATGCCCTGTGGTTCGTGATCGTTGCGCTGTTCTTTTCCAGCCACCGGGTGCGTGTGCTGTTCATGCGCATGGGGCACTGGTTTGAACGCACCATGGGGGTGATCCTGATTCTGTTCGCAGGGCGCCTGATTCTGTCGATGTGAAAACAGCCCACACACAAAAGGCCCGCTCAGTCTGACTGGCGGGCCTTTGGGTGGTCTGGAGACAAATCGAAAGCAAAAAAAAACGCCGCTCAATGAGCGGCGTTTTTCTGAATTTGGAGCGGGAAACGAGACTCGAACTCGCGACCCCGACCTTGGCAAGGTCGTGCTCTACCAACTGAGCTATTCCCGCAAATGGCGTCCCCTAGGGGACTCGAACCCCTGTTACCGCCGTGAAAGGGCGGTGTCCTAGGCCACTAGACGAAGGGGACACGCTACCCGGAACACATGGTGTGTGTTTCGGTGTCCAGATCCGCATCCGAAAATGAGGTTCTGGTTTCACTCAGCCCTGCCCGAAAGCAACGCCGTTTAAAATTGGAGCGGGAAACGAGACTCGAACTCGCGACCCCGACCTTGGCAAGGTCGTGCTCTACCAACTGAGCTATTCCCGCATTGGCGTCCCCTAGGGGACTCGAACCCCTGTTACCGCCGTGAAAGGGCGGTGTCCTAGGCCACTAGACGAAGGGGACACACGTACTACATTCACTCCCCGCCGCGTTTCGCTGTGTGCTTTACGCTGCAAGTGGCGCGCATTCTATGGATGGATTGAAGGGTCGTCAACCCCCAGATATAAATTTATTTAAATCAATGACTTCGCCCTGCTTTGCGCAAGGAATGGGGCTTTTTGATCGCCCGCTGTTTGACGCCTATATTCTGACACTCGCCAAGACGTTATAGTTCACCCACGCCAAAGATGATGGCAATGTGCAATTCGATGGTCATTGCTTATATAAGCAGCGTTGCGGTCGATACAGTGACAAGCGCGTTCGATCCAACCCGTCGGGCGGCCCTATGCGGCCCCATGCCAAGCCACTAAACTCGCTCGCGAATCCCATAAAGAGGTCTTACCGTTGACTCCACTCATGATCACCCTGCTCGTCGTAGCCGGGATCGCACTTTTGATCGCCATTGGGTACATGAACCATGTGGTGGAAGCCAATAAACTGGAAAGGGCCCGTACCCAGGTCGAACTCAATGACCGCTTGCGTCGTTGCGGCGAAATCACCGAAACCTTCCCCGGCCAACTGATGACACCGGCCCTCAAGCTGTTGTTGACTCGCCTGGAGCTGAACGTCTGCCAGCGCCTGTTGAACCTGGAGAAATCCAGCGCCAACCTCAAGGCGCGAATCAGTGAACTGAACACGCTGATCGGCCAGGGCGAATCGATCCCGGTCAACAATCCGCCCGCACCGATCCAGACCGAAGCCAAGGCCAAGGATGTGCGCTTCCTGCTCGAAGCCCTGCATGGCCAGATCACCCGCGCAGCGCAAGACGGTTTCCTGATGCCCAACGAGGCCAAACGCTGGATCCGCGAAGTTCGCCACATCCTGGTCCTGCTGCACATCGAGTTCTTCAATAACCTTGGCCAGCACTCCCTGCAACAGAACCAGCCAGGCCAGGCCCGTCTGGCCTTCGAGCGCGGCGTGCAATACCTGCGCAAACAGCAGGAACCGCAGGTGTATGCCGAACAACTCGAATACCTGGAAAAACTCCTGGCCCGCGCCAACGCACAGGTCATGGACGAGAATGCGCCGGCTGAAGACGAAGTGAACCCGCTGACCGAAGGCCTCAAGGACGTCGATGCAGACTGGAAGAAGCGCGTGATCTACGACTGATCAGCCTAACCTGCGGCGGGAGCCAGCAGGCTCTCGATAGGGGCGAGATCACCACCGGGTGTCAGGTGGCCAACGTCGTTGTTGACCACCCTCGCGAGCGAACTCGCGCCTACCGTTACCGATTCAGCTTCAAAGCCTGAAATGCCCCACCATTCCCTTTAGCTCACTGCCCAACTGTGCCAGCTCGATACTGGACGCGGCGTTACCCTGCATCGCCAACGACGATTGATCCGCACTGGCGCGAATACTGGTCACGCTGCGGTTGATCTCCTCGGCCACGGAGCTCTGCTCTTCGGCGGCCGCGGCGATCTGCTGGTTCATCTGCTGGATCAACGACACCGCCGAGGCAATGCTGCCCAAGGCGCTTTCGGTCAGTAAGGCATCACTGACCGCCAGCTTCACCAGCTCGCCACTGCTCTGAATCTGCTGCACCGACGACTGCGCCGCCGACCGCAAGGCACTGACCAGCCGCTCGATTTCCTCGGTTGATTGCTGGGTCCGTCGGGCCAGCGCCCGCACTTCATCGGCGACCACCGCAAAGCCCCTGCCCTGCTCACCGGCGCGCGCCGCCTCGATGGCCGCGTTGAGCGCCAACAGGTTGGTCTGCTCGGCCACACTCTTGATGACGCTGAGTACGGTGCCGATGTTCTGGATTTCCGCGCTCAGGCTCTCGATGCTGGAACTGGCCGAAGACGCCGAATCTGCCAGTTGCTCGATCCGCGTCATGCTCTGGCGTACCACCGCCTGGCCACTTTCGACCTTGTCGTCTGCGGTTTGCGCGGCTAGCGCAGCCTCCTCCGCGTTACGCGCCACGTCGTGCACGGTGGCGGTCATCTGGTTCATCGCCGTGGCGACCTGTTCGGTTTCCTCTTTCTGGCTGCTGACCTCGAGATTGGTCTGCTCGGTGACTGCCGACAGCGACTGCGCCGAACTGGCCAGTTGCTCGATGCCCGCCTGCAAACCGCTGACAATACTGCTGAGCCCCTCGCCCATCTGCTGCATGGCCTGCATCAACTGCCCGATCTCGTCCCGGCGAGTCACTTCAACCGTGGCGCTCAAGTCGCCCGCCGCGATCTGCTGCGCCACGCCGATCACTTTGCGCAGCGGCCCGACGATCAGGCGAGTGATCACCCACGCAGCAATCAGTCCGACCAGCAGGGCCAGCGCCGACGAACCGATGATCAGCAGCGAATTCTTCTTCAGTTCGGTCTGCATCGATTGGTCTTCAGCGACGTAGGCCTGGTCGACCCGCTCCATCACCTGAGCGGCGCGCTGGTTCAACTGCCCGTAGACGGTTTTCTCCTGAGCCAGCAGGTCGGTGTATTCCGTGAGTTTCTCACTGAAACCGCCGATGTGCCCGACCACTTCATTGAGAACCGTCAGGTAACCCTCGTCCTTGACCGTGGTTTTCAGTTGCTCAGCCTGGGCCAGGGCCTGATCGGCCTGTTCGATCTTGCCCTGCCCGGCACTGTCGTCGCCCTTGCGACTTTGATCCAGACGCACGCGGGCTTCGTTCATGGCCTGCAGCATCAGCCGCGACACCTGGCTGACCTGGCTGGCCTGTTCGATGAACTGGGCGCCATCCTTGCCTTCGGAGTCTTTCAGGGTGTAGGCGCCATCGTCAGCAAGCCCGGATTGCAGCACATCCAGATTATTGGCCACGCTGGACACCGACCAACTGGCCATTTCCAGCGCCAGGTCCTTGGCCTGACTCAACGAGACGAACTCGTCAAAGGCTTTGCGGTAAGCCCCAAGGGACTGCTCGACATCGCTCATGACCGGCACATTGGCCGGCGACTGGGCCTTGAGCTCATTGGCCAGGGCAATCAGGCCATCGACCCCTTCGCGCAAGGCCGTGGCGACTTTCGGGTTGCCGTGCAAGGCGTACTCCTGCTCCAGCAGGCGCACCTTGAGCAGGCCGCTGTTGAGCGACGACATCTGTTTGAGCCCGTCGAAGCGCTGGCTGATGGTTTGCAGGGACCATACGCCGATGGCCGCGACCAGCGCGGTCAACAGCAGCACCAGCACAAACCCGACACCCAGTTTTTTCGCCATACCGAGGTTGGCAAAACGTCCTTGCACGGCCGAAATCATTGCACTTAGTCCCCTGACATAGTCTGTTGACGCAGATTCGCAACGGGCCTTTGCCAGCACAAGTCTCTGGCGTCGGAATAATGGCAAAAAGCTACGGCAACGTCGTTTTCAGAACGCTTGAGGTCGATCCGAAGCGGTGGCTTGAAAGAACGCCCGGGCGCGTGGATCGCAGGCACACGCGACATTGATCCGCTGCCAGTCACTGACCTCGCCGGCTGGACTGAAGGCCCTCGGGGAAGACAGCCGCACACCGAAGCGCCGGGCATGCAGCCGCAGTTCAGCGTAGTCGGTGTTGCGGGGGCGTGCCCAGATGAACAGGCCGCCGACGGGTTTGCCGAAAACCTCCCACTCGGCGTCCTCCAGTAGTTGCAACGCGGCCTCGCGGTCGTGTCGCAAACGCTGGCGCAGACGCAGCACCAGTTTGCGATAGGCACCACTGGCGAGCAGGCAGGCCACTACCGCTTCGCAAAACCCCGATGCCCCCAGGCTGCTCACCCGCTTGACCTCGGCCAGGCGCGAAATCACTTCGGCACTGGCTACCACGAAGCCAACGCGCAATGAGCTGCTGAGGGTCTTGGAGAAACTCCCCAGATAAATGACATCGCCATCCAGAGCCGCCAGCCGCGTACCGGGACCGCCATGCAGATCGGCGTAGACGTCGTCTTCGATGACCAGCACACCATGGTGCTTGCTCAATTGCATCAGTTGTTGCGCCACCATCGGCGCCAGGTTGGTACCCGTCGGGTTGTGATAGAAGCTGTTGATGAACATCGCGCGCGGCTTCTTTTCCAGCAGCAATGCCTCAAGCACCTGGATATCAGGTCCGCGAGGCGTGCGCGGCACTTCGATCATCGACACCCCTTGCAGCCTGAGCAACTCGAACAGCGGCGAATAACCGGGGTTTTCGACCACCACGCAATCACCCGGCCGGAGCAGGGTCCGTGCGATCAGGTCGAGGCCCTGGCTGGCCCCGGCGGTCGTCATGATCTGCGAGTCATCTGCGGTGATATCCAACAGTTTCAGGCGCTTGCCGATCTGTCGGCGCAACGCGGGCAACCCCAGCGCCGCGCTGTAGTTGAACAGGCTCGCCATGTCGGTGCGGCTGACTTCGCGGATCGCATACGTCAGGTCATCCGTCTCGCGCCAGCTTTCGGGGAGCCCACCGCCTCCCAAGGTCAATTCGCCCGAAGCGCAAACCGGCTGCCATTCCACCCCCTCGAACCAGGGTGTGTCTGCAACGGCCGCCGAGGGGGAGGCCACAATGAAGCCAGAGCCATGACGCGACGCCAGCACTCCCTGGGCCACCAGGCGATCGCACGCTTCGACAACGCTGGATTGGCTGAGCAAATTGGTCCGCGCGATTTGCCGGGCAGACGGCAGGCGTGTTCCCGGTTCGATGTCGCTCTGGCGCAGCCAGCACGCCAGCGCGTCGACGATTTGTTGCACGACCGGCACCAAAGCCTGTCGATCGATTCTCAATTCCATGAGCAAGCAAACTCCTGTTCGTTTGACCGAAACAGTTAATCACAGGCGCGCTCAATGGGTTGTGCGACAACGCCGCCAAAACTCCCGGATCTAACCATTTGAAACACATTGCCGGGTGTTTGACGAAGCAGGAGAGCCGCTCAAGATGGGATTCCGATCGGTCTGGACAGGGGGGGTGAGCCAGGTCTTGCGGGAGCGAGCAACGTCGCTCACGCAGGTGGAACCCGGGACTGTTTCAAAACGCCGTGACGCCCCCGTCCACCGCCAGCGAGTGCCCGGTGGTGAAGGCCGCACCGTCGCTGCACAGGTACAGCACGGCGCTGGCGATTTCTTCGACCTTGCCGATCCGGCCCACCGGGTGCATGGCGTTGGCGAACTCGCCTTTTTTCGGGTCCGCTTCATAGGCACGGCGGAACATGTCGGTGTCGATGACCGCCGGGCACACGGCGTTCACACGGATTTTCTTCTTGGCGTATTCGATTGCCGCCGATTTGGTCAGGCCGATCACGGCGTGTTTCGACGCCGCATAAATGCTCATCTTCGGTGCGGCGCCCAGGCCGGCGACCGAGGCGGTATTGACGATCGCCCCGCCCCCCTGGGCCAGCAACAACGGCAACTGATACTTCATGCACAGCCAGACGCCTTTGACGTTGACGCCCATGATCGCATCGAACTCATCGAGGGTGCCCTCGGCCAGTTTGCCTTTTTCGATCTCGATGCCGGCATTGTTGAACGCGTAGTCGAGGCGGCCGTAGGTATTCACCACTTCGTCCATCAGGTTTTTCACATCGCTTTCCAGGGTGACATTGCAACGTACGAAGGTCGCTTCGCCACCGGCCGTGCGAATCAGCGCCACGGTGCCTTCGCCACCGGCCGTGTCCATGTCGGCCACCACCACTTTCAAGCCTTCGGCGGCGAACGCCTGCGCAGTTGCGCGCCCGATACCGTTGGCGGCGCCCGTTACGACAGCAACCTGGCCGGAAAACGTCATGCTCATTGTTTTGTCCTCGAAGAGATGAATGCGCGGCTTGCGTGCCCCCAGTCTAGCCACAGGCATCATCCTCGCGGCAGCACTATCAGAAGGCCGGTTGGGTGCCCATGAGTGGCAGTGATGAAACCACCAGCGCGACTATCACCGCACTGGATCAGGCTGCATTCGCCGCATCAGCCCAACTTGCGGCAATGGCCCTGAAGGTCTATCAACAAGGCTTCATTCACCTTGAGTGCCTGTCATGACTTCCCAGACCAATCGTCAGTTCCTGCTCGCCAAACGTCCGGTGGGCGCGGCGACCCGTGAGACGTTCACCTATCAGGAGGTACCGGTCGGCGAGCCGGCCGCGGGCCAGATCCTGGTCAAAAACGAATACCTGTCCCTCGACCCGGCCATGCGTGGCTGGATGAATGAAGGCAAGTCCTACATTCCGCCAGTGGGTCTTGGCGAGGTCATGCGCGCTTTGGGTGTCGGTAAGGTCGTGGCGTCAAACAACCCGGGGTTTGCGGTCGGGGACTACGTCAACGGCGCCCTGGGCGTGCAGGATTATTTCCTCGGCGAGCCGCGCGGTTTCTACAAGGTCGATCCGAAACTGGCACCGCTGCCGCGTTATCTGTCCGCACTGGGCATGACCGGCATGACCGCCTACTTCGCCCTGCTCGACGTCGGTGCGCCCAAGGCGGGCGAGACCGTGGTGCTGTCTGGTGCTGCGGGTGCGGTCGGCAGCATTGCCGGACAGATTGCCAAAATCAAAGGCTGCCGGGTGATCGGCATCGCCGGCGGTGCAGACAAGTGCAAGTTCCTGGTCGAGGAGCTGGGTTTTGACGGCGCCATCGATTACAAGAGCGAAGACGTCCACGCCGGCCTGAAGCGCGAGTGTCCGAAAGGTGTCGACGTGTATTTCGATAACGTCGGTGGCGATATCCTCGACGCGGTACTCAGTCGCCTGAACATGAAGGCCCGCGTGGTGATTTGCGGCGCCATCAGCCAGTACAACAACAAGGAAGCGGTCAAGGGGCCGGCCAACTACCTGTCGCTGTTGGTGAACCGCGCACGGATGGAAGGTTTCGTGGTGATGGACTACGCCGCCCAGTTCGCCGCTGCCGGCCAGGAAATGGCGGGCTGGATGGCCAAGGGGCAGCTCAAGAGCAAGGAAGATATCGTCGAAGGGCTGGAAACATTCCCTGAGACACTGATGAAGTTGTTCAGCGGGGAGAACTTCGGGAAGTTGGTGCTGAAGGTTTAACCAAACGTCTGAAACCTACCACCCATCAACCGCAGGAGCGGGCTTGCCCGCTCCCACAGGTTGAGCGGTGTTCAAGCGATTTCGGCGACCACCGCTGCCAACGCCTTCGCCGGGTCTGCGGCCTGGCTGATCGGACGGCCGATTACCAGGTAATCGGAACCGGCATCCAGCGCTTGACGCGGGGTCAGGATGCGGCGCTGATCGTCCTGGGCGCTGCCCGCCGGACGAATCCCCGGGGTCACCAGTTGCAGCGACGGGTGCGCCGATTTGAGGGCCTGGGCTTCCAGCGCCGAGCAGACCAGGCCGTCCATCCCGGCTTTTTCCGCCAACGCCGCCAGGCGCAGTACCTGCTCCTGTGGCTCGATATCCAGGCCGATACCTGCCAGGTCTTCGCGCTCCATGCTGGTCAGCACGGTCACGCCGATCAGCAGCGGTTTCGGCCCGGTGCGCTTGTCCAGCACTTCACGGCAGGCCGCCATCATGCGCAAACCGCCGGAGCAATGCACGTTGACCATCCACACGCCCATTTCCGCCGCGGCCTTGACCGCCATCGCGGTGGTGTTCGGAATGTCGTGGAACTTGAGGTCCAGGAACACTTCGAAACCCTTGTCGCGCAGGGTGCCGACGATTTCTGCGGCGCAGCTGGTGAACAGCTCCTTGCCGACCTTGACCCGGCACAGTTTGGGGTCCAACTGGTCGGCCAGCTTCAGCGCGGCGTCACGGGTGGGGAAATCCAGGGCGACGATGATAGGAGTCTGGCAAGCGGACATGTGCGGGCTCTCAGGCAGGACGAAATCGGCGCGCATTGTAGCGGAACCAGCGCGACTGCGGGACCCGATGATCGGTAAATCGTCGGCGGCGCCCAGCCAGGATCGGCCCTTTGGCCAATTGTGTCGAGACCGATACACTCACGACACGCCCGCAACACCCTTGCCCGCTACCCTCGACAGCCGCAACCCGTCCTTTACAGCACTTCCCGCCTTCGGGCCGGACGCCTATGCTGAAACCACAACCTCGCAGCCCATCTTTGTGGTTGGCAGCCTACCTGGCAGATGAACGCACGCATGCACAGTACCCAAGCCCCCTTGAACGACGATCAAAAAGCGCCCGGCGACGACAAGCGCTGGAGCATTCGCGCACTGATCGTCGACGATGACGTTCCGATCCGTGAACTGATGATCGATTACCTGGCACGTTTCAACATCCAGGCCACCGGCGTCACCGATGGCGCCGCCATGCGCCAGGCTCTTCAGGCCGAACATTTCGATGTGGTGGTGCTCGACCTGATGCTGCCCGGCGAAGACGGCTTGTCGTTGTGCCGCTGGCTGCGCGCCGAATCGGACATCCCGATCCTGATGCTCACCGCGCGTTGCGAGCCCACCGACCGGATCATCGGCCTGGAACTGGGCGCCGACGATTACATGGCCAAGCCATTCGAACCGCGGGAACTGGTGGCGCGCATCCAGACCATTCTGCGGCGGGTGCGTGACGATCGAACCGAACAACGGGCGAATGTGCGCTTCGACAACTGGCGCCTGAACAGCGTGCTGCGCCAGTTGATCGCCGCAGACGGACTGGTGGTGCCGTTGTCCAACGCCGAGTTTCGTTTGCTGTGGGTGTTCATCGAACGCCCGCGCCGGGTGCTCAGCCGGGAACAACTGCTGGACGCCGCCCGGGGACGATCGATCGAAGCCTTCGATCGCAGCATTGATTTGCTGGTCTCGCGCCTGCGCCAGAAACTCGGTGACGATCCCAAGGCGCCACAACTGATCAAGACCGTTCGCGGTGAAGGCTATCTGTTCGACGCCCGGGATATCGGCTGATGCGTGCGCGCTTCGATACGCTGTTCGGCCGCCTGTTCGGCGTGCTGTTGGTGGCGATCATCCTGGCGCACCTGCTGGCCTTTGCCTGGTTCCATCATTACGGTCCTCCGCCCCCGCCACCGCCCCCCGGGTTCGCCGAAGGCTTCGACGGCCAACGCCCACCGCCCGATCCGCGCTTCGAAAACCGGCCACCGCGTCCGTGGTTCGGCGGACCACTGGTGCCGCTGACGTTCCAACTGGTCTCGCTGATCATTGCCGCCTGGTACGGCGCCAAACTGCTGAGCCGGCCGATCCAGCGCCTGAGCGATGCCGCCGAACGCCTGAGCGAGAACCTCGACAGCCCGCCGCTGGACGAATCCGGCCCTCGGGAGGCCAGGCAAGCGGCGTTCGCCTTCAACCTGATGCAGAAACGCATCATCGAGCAGGTGCAGCAGCGTTCGCGAATGCTGGGGGCGGTCTCCCATGACCTGCGCACCCCGTTGTCGCGGCTCAAGTTGCGCCTGGAACAGATCGATGACGAGAAGCTGCAGGGCCAGATGCGCCAGGACCTGGACGACATGATCGGCATGCTCGATGCCACCCTGACTTACCTGCACGAGCAACGCACCAGCGAGGCTGTGCAATGGATGGACGTGCAGGCACTGGTCGAATCCCTCAGTGAAAACGCCCAGGACCAGGGCGCCGATGTCCAGGCCAGTGGGCATTGCGCGCCGCTGCAGGTCCAGCCGATGGCATTGCGCTCATGCCTAAACAACCTGATGGATAACGCCCTGCGCTATGCCGGGCAGGCGCGGATCGAGCTGCAAGACAGCCGTGAACAGCTGGTGATCCGGGTCGTCGACCATGGGCCAGGGATCGCCGCGGACAAGCGCGAAGCCGTGTTCGAACCGTTTTTTCGCCTGGAAGGCTCGCGCAACCGCAACTCCGGCGGTGTCGGCCTGGGCATGACCATTGCCCGGGAAGCGGCCGAACGCCTAGGCGGGCAATTGACGCTGCAAGAAACCCCCGGCGGCGGCCTAACCGCCGTCATCCGCCTGCCCCGCGCCTGAAACGAACTCAGTCCGTCAGGCGCGCGAGTGCGCTTGTGTGACAAACGGTACAAACCCCACATACCCACGACAAACAGCTCCCCGAGGCTGCATAAGCCGGTGCACCCGCCGGTTTTCCATTCCAGGGAGTGAGCCCAATGATCGGTAGCGTCAGCCACTACACGAGCTATACCAGCAGTGTCAGCAGCACCAGCAATACCCGCAGCCAGCAGTTCCAGAAAGAACTGCTGAGCAAACTCGACACCAACAGCGACGGTTCGGTAGATCAGGACGAGCTCGACAGCGCCCTGTCGCAGAAGTCCGATGACGGTCTGCTGGTCAGCCTGAGCAAAAATTTTGCTGACCTGGACAGCGACGAGAGCGGCAGCCTGAGCAGTGAAGAAATGGCCGCGATGGCGCCACCGCCACCGCCGCCCCGTGATCAGGCACCGGAGACCGAGTTGGCCGACGCGCTGATCAGCGCCCTGGACACTGACGGTGATGGCGCCATCAGCAGCGACGAACTGAGCACCGGCCTCACCAGTGCCGGCAGCAGCGCCGACAGCAGCGAGATCTTTTCCGCCCTGGACAAGAACGAGGATGGCGTCGTCAGCCAGGACGAGCTGGCGGCCAGCCTCGCCCCGCCACCGCCGCCACCTCAGCAGGCCTCCGACGAAGCACTGTTCAGCCAGCTCGACACCGACAGCGATGGCAGCATCAGTGCCAGCGAACTGAGCAGCGCGTTGCAGGCCAGCGAGAGCACGTCATCGACCAGTACCGACACCAGCGCCGCGTTGCTCAAGGTTCTGGACAGCGACAGCAGTGGCGGCGTCAGTAGCGACGAATTGAAGGCTGCGCTGCAGGCCGGGCGCGAGCAGACCAGCGACAGCTCCACCGATCAGGCGAGTGTGGCCCAGGCATTGGAGAAAATGATCGCCAACCTGAGCAAACAGTATTCGCTGGACAACGTGGCGACCGTGGGCAAATACCTCAATGTGGCGACCTGAGGCGAACACTTCGCGAGCAGGGCGGACGTCGCACCGGCTCGCGAAGACGCCCCATCGGTGGAAAACCTCAGGGGCGGCGATCTTCAACCCGGGCCTGACTCTTGCTCCAGTCGGTCAACAGGCTGTAGGCCACGGCCAGCAAGGTCGGGCCGATGAACAAACCGATAAAGCCGAACGCAATCAAACCGCCAAACACCCCCAGCAACACAATCACCAATGGCAGGTTGCCGCCCCGACTGATCAGGTAGGGTTTGAGCACGTTGTCGACCCCGCTGATGATGAACGTGCCCCAGATCCCGAGGAATATCGCCATTCCGTAGTCGCCTTTCCAGGCCAGCCAGGCCGTTGCCGGAATCCACACCAGGGGTGGCCCCATCGGAATCAGGCTGAGCAGGAAGGTCACGATACCCAGGACCAGCGCCCCGGGCACACCGGCGATCAGAAAGCCGATCAGCGCCAGTACCGCCTGGGCCGCCGCCGTGCCGATCACGCCGTTCACCACCCGTTGTACGGTACCCGCCACCAGCTCGATGTAATAACCGGCGCGATCACCGATCAACCGCTGCAGCAGCCCGTGGACGAATGCCGCCAGGCGTGGCCCGTCGCGGTAGAAGAAGAACACGAACACGATGCTCAGCGTCAATTCGAGAATGCCGCCGCCAATCTGCGCGCTGCGTGCCAGCAGCCAGTTGCCGACCTGCCCCAGATACGGCTTGAGCGACACCATCAGGGCCGCCCCCTGCTGATCGATGCTGTTCCAGATCACCACCAGCCGCTCGCCCACCAGGGGAATGCCGCCCAGCCAGCTCGGCGCCTCGGGCAGGCCGTCCATCTGCACATCCTTGATGAAGGCCGTGGCATCGCGCACATGATCGGCCAGGTTGAAACCCAGCCACACCAGTGGCACCGCCACCAGCAGCATCCAGCCGAGGGTCAGCAAAGCCGCCGCCAGGGACTCGCGGCCGTTGAGCCAACGAGTCAGCAACAGCATCAGTGGCCAACTGGCAAACGCCAGTACCGCGCCCCAGAACAATGCCGACCAGAACGGCGCCATCACCCAGAGGCTCGCGCCAAACAGCACCAGGAGCAGGATCTGCACCAACAGCCGATCGTTATTGATCATCCGATTCTCGAAAAAAGCAGTCTGCAATTAGAGTAGGCGAACGCAGCCCGCGCGTTCGCCTGGCACCGCTTATCGTAACAGCTCGATGTGCAGACCAGAGCCTTCGACGCTACCTGTCTCCATGCGCGCCGCGCGCACGCCCTGCCCCATCAACGCCTGGCGCCAGGCTTCGGCGTTCGGCCCGGACAGGCTCACCCGCAGGGTGGTGTCCAGGTTCAGGCCACGGGAAAGCAGTCGCAGCCAGGTTTCGTCGGGTGTATCGGTCAGTTTCGGAAAGTCGAGTTCGCCGGTGCTTTTCAACTCGCGCAGCAAGGTCGCGGAGGTCGGCAGCAATTCCCCCAACGGCGCGCTCGCGTCGAATTGCTCGACGTGCAGGTAGGCCTTGCGATTGCCACGGGTGATGCCGTAAAGCGCCACCAGGGTGTTGTCGTTGGGCGCCGCCAGTCGCAACAGCAGGTAGGCCTGCTGATCGTCAGCGCCATAGAGCTTGGCGTTGCCGAAGACTTCATTGGCCCACAGGCTGCTCGCTCCGCAATCACGGGCCTGGCACCAGAACAGCAACTGGGCGTCCTGTTTTTGCAAGGCTTCGCGGGCTGCGGTAAACGCGGCGTTGGAGGTTTGCTCCGGTGGCAGTTCGTAAGTGACCGACGTGGCGTGCCCACGGGCACTGACCTGCCCGTCGAAGCGCAGTTGGCCGCTGATCCTGCGAATCGACCCCATCGGGTAGATCCGCTCGAGTTCGACCGCAGGGCGATAATCGACGATCTGCGAATCGACCATGCGCGGCACGATCGGCAGGTCCTGACTGCCTGGCACATCCGCAGCGAATGACAGAGGACTGAAACAGCACAGCGCCAGCAAACTGAGTGAACGTATGGACAGGTTCATCGGATCAGCATCGCCCGGGCACCTACGGTGTAGAGATCTATCATGGGTTGTCTCCCTTTCAACCCGCCCAGCCTCGACAGTTGACCGGCGCAAGTCAAGGCATGGCGAAGAACCGATTGAAACAGTCTGCGACAAGATCGGCGCCGAGCTCATCGTTCAGGTGCAAATGATGGCCGCCTGGCAACTGCTCACGACTGAAGGGTAGACGCTCCAGCAACTCCGGATGCTTGGCCAGCATGCCGTCGGCCGCGACCACCAGGCGCGCAGGACAACTGACCCGCTGGACGAAAGCCATGGCCTGTTCGGTGGTCAGGCGCAGCGGCGAGGGCAGCGTCAGACGGCTATCGGTGCGCCAGGTGTAGCCGCCCGGCACCGGCACCAGGCCACGCTGGGCGAGCAGCTCGGCGGCTTCGCGACTGACCGCCACCAGGCCCTTCATGCGGGCCTCGACGGCGCGGTCGAGGGTGGTATAGACCGGCTTGCGTTTCTCCCGCAGATCCAGCTGTGCCTGCAGGGCCATGCCCATGCGCTCGGCGGCGTTTTCGCCTTTGTCGGTCGGAGGAATGACGCCGTCGATCAGGGCCAGATGGCTTACGCGCTCCGGCAAGGAGCCGGCGATGATCAGCGCCGCGATCGCGCCCATGGAGTGCCCCATCAGGGCAAAGCGCCTGAGCCCAAGCTGTTCGGCAACTTGCAGCACGTCATGGGCATAGTCCCACATGGCGTAGCCGGCCCCCGTCGGCCGATGTCCGGAGTGGCCATGGCCGGCCATGTCCAGTGCGATGATGCGCAGCCCTTTGAGTTTCGGCGCCAGGCGGGCAAAGCTGTTGGCGTTGTCCAGCCAGCCATGCAAGGCGATGACCGGCAACCCGTCTTCGGGGCCGAACAGGTGCGCCGCCAGCTCGATGTGCGGCAGGCTCAGGCGAACCTCCTCGACGACCGGACTCATGCGCAGTCCTGCTGCTGACGACCGTCCCAGCGGCTGAACAGGTTCTTCAGCAGCGTGGCGGTGTCCTGCGGGCGCTCGAGGGGGAACATGTGCCCACCCGGCATGCTCAGGGACTCACCCAGCGGCAGGCGCCGGACAGAGCTGGCGTGATGACGCATCACCACGCGGCTGTCGCGACCACGGACGACGGCCAGCGGCACTTTCAGGTGGCGTGCCTGGCCGGGGCTCGTATGGGGCACACCCCGGTAGATGCTGATTTCCGTGGCGGGATCGAAACGCAGGCGCAGCTTGTCACCCACCCTGTGCAGACCGTGCTGCAGGTAAGCGTCGAAGCATTCCGGATCGAAACCGCGAAACAGGGTTTTGCCGGCGAAGTAACGACGGGCACTTTCGAGGTCGGCAAATTCTTCGCGCCGCCCCAACGTGCGCCCAGCCGGCGTCAGCCGGTCGATGAAGCCGAACCGCTTGGCGGCCCGGATCACCCACCGATCGGCGCGGGTCAGCACCGGCGAATCGAGCATCACCACGCCTCGGTACAGTTCGGGACAACGCAACGCGGCATGCAAATGCAGCACGCCCCCCAGCGAATGGCCGACGCCCCACACCGGCTGCGCCTGCTGCTGGAGGTGGTGGATGAGTTCATCCACCAGGTTGTGCCAGTTGTCATCCGCCGGGAAACGCGGGTCATGGGCATGCTGCTGCAAATGGGCGACCTGGTACTCGGGCGCCAACGCCGCGAACAACTTGCCGTAGGTTCCCGAGGGAAAACCATTGGCGTGGGCGAAAAATATCTGCTGCGACATACCGGCAAATCCATAAGCGAGGACAGGCGTTGATTGTCCGCAAGACCGCGTCCGCCAGCAATGACCGTAACGGCCAGGAATGATGACAGTCCGGTCAGACGAATACCCCGGCTGGCGCCATCAGCGCACGGGCGGTGTCTCGCCCAGTGGCACCACCGCCATGGTCAGGCGCGACACGCAACTGGCTTTGCCCTCGTCACTGGTCAGGCGGATATCCCAGACATGGGTGGTGCGTCCGATGTGGATGGCCCTGGCTACTGCGGTGACCCGCCCACTGCGCAGTCCGCGCAAATGGTTGGCGTTGATTTCCAGGCCTACGCAGTAGAACTTGCTCGCGTCGATGCACAGGTAACTGGCCATGGAGCCGACGGACTCGGCCAGCACCACCGAGGCGCCGCCGTGCAGCAGTCCGTAAGGCTGATGCGTGCGGTGGTCGATCACCATGCTGGCGGTCAGGGACTCTTCGTCGAAGGCTTCGAAGCGGATATCCAGCACTTCGCCAATGGTGTTTTTCTGAATCGCGTTCAACTGCTCGATGTTCGGAGTGGTACGCCACAAACTCATTGCTGACATCCTTTATGGGTTTTGTTCGTGACTCAATCCTGCCACAGCACCGCGTCGCTGTGCTCACTCCATTCTTCGAACCGCGCCCCGTAAGCCGCTTCGATCACGTTGCGCTTGATCTTCAGAGTCGGCGTCAGGAAACCGTTTTCCACGGCCCAGCTGTCTTTGACCACCACCAGCCGGCGCAGGCGCTCATGTTTGTCGAGGGCCGCATTGACCTCCTCCAGCAGCTTTTCCAGGCTCGAATGCAGACCGGCACGCGCGGTGCCGCCGGCGTCCTGTTGCCCGACTGCCGACAGCACGCACAACCCCATGGGGGCGATCAAACCGTCACCGACCACACACACCTGCTCGATCCGCGAATGCACGGCCAAACGGTTTTCAATCGGAGCCGGAGCCACGTATTTGCCTTTGCTGGTCTTGAAGATTTCCTTCAGCCGCCCGGTCAGACGCAGGTTGCCCTCGGCGTCCTGCTCGCCCTTGTCCCCGGTGCGCAGGAAACCGTCCTCGGTGAGGGTGTCGGCGGTTTTCTCCGGCTCCTTGAAATAGCCGAGCATGGTCGCGCCGCTGCGCACCAGGACCTCGCCCGATTCGGCGATCCGCACTTCCACTTCCGGGCAAGGCTTGCCGATCCAGCCGCTCTTGTACTCGCCGGGCCGACCGATATGGGAATAACCGCAGCTTTCGGTCATGCCGTACACCTCCAGCACGTCCAGCCCGAGCTTGCGATACCACATCAGCAAGGTCTGCGGCACCGGGGCCGCGCCCGACAGGGCCACCCGCAACGCATCCAGCCCCAGCCCGGCGAGCACCTTGTGCCCGACCCGCTTGCCAATGAAGGGCAACCCGAGCAGGAAATCCAGGCGCTTGGCCGGGATCTTGCCGTACACCCCCATCTGGAACTTGGTCCAGATGCGCGGCACGCCGAACAACGCCGTGGGCCGCGCACGCTGCATATCGGTGAGGAAGGTGTCGAGGCTCTCGGCAAAAAATACCGTTTGCCCGGTATAGATCGAGGCCAGTTCGACGAACATGCGTTCGGCAACGTGGCACAGCGGCAGGTACGACAGCAGCCGATCGGCCTCGTTGAGGCCGAACAACTCCGTACCGCGACTGGTGGCGAAACCCAGGTTGCCAAAGGTGTGCATCACGCCCTTGGGCAAACCCGTGGTGCCAGAGGTGTAAATGATGGTTGCCAGTCGATCGGCGGCGGGCGTCGGGTTGTCCTGGATCGGTGAGCTGGCCTGCAGGTCGGCCCAGCTGAAATCGAAGGTGCCCGGCGGATGCAGCGGCAGGCTGATGGTAGGCAGGTCGGGGCTGACCCCACGGGACATGCCGGGCCAGTCATCGAGCTTGCCGATGAACGCCAGTGCCGCTTCGGAATGTTGCAGCACTTGTGCCACGGAGTCGGCGGTGAGGTTGGGGTACAACGGCACCGACACGTGTCCGGCCATCCAGATTGCCAGGTCGGCGATGATCCAGTGCGCGCAGTTTTTCGATATCAGGGCGATGTGGCTGCCCTGCGGCAATTCGCGCGCCCGCAGCCAGTGCGCGGCGCAACGGGCCTGATGGCCGACGTCTTCCCAGGTCAGGGTCTGCACCTGACCGCCGCCCACCGGCTGAACCAGGTAGCGCTGACGGGGATGGCGGGCTTCACGCTCGTAGAAGACGTCCAGCGGCAAACGGAAAGCAGCAGACATGCGAATCGCTCCTTTGTTTTTTTGGTCTGGAGCAAGCGTAGCCAACCAAGCGGTTGCTTGGTTGGCTATTTCACATAAAGATACATATCCCGACCTATCCGATTAATGTGGGAGCGGGCTTGCTCGCGAAGGCGGTGTATCAGATGTCATCACCGCCGACTGAAACACCGCCTTCGCGAGCAAGCCCGCTCCCACACCATTGGCCCGATTGCAATGGGACTACGGGTGCTTGATACCGTTGAGCTTCATCGCCCCGGCCAGCGGCAAGTCGCCCTCCAGCTCGGCCAGGCCCGCGGTCTTGACCGTTTCGGGGTCCTGCACATGACCGTTTTGCAGGTAGCCCAGCAAGTTACCCACCAGCGGGTTGTGGCTGACCAGCAGCGCGTTGTCGACCGACACCAACTGCTCGGCCACCGCTTGCGGGCGGTTGTCGGGGGTCAGCCATTCGACGGTGCGAATGTCCGGAGCGAAGCCCAGAGCCGTCCTCACAATCTCGGCGGTCTGTTGCGCGCGCAGGTAGGGGCTGGCGTAGATGGCCGTGATCGGTGTGCCCATCAACTCGGCAGCCGAACGCAACACTTCCTCTCGACCGTGGGCTGTCAACGCCCGTTCCGAGTCTGGACGACTGCCGAAGGGTTCGGCTTCACCGTGACGCAATACCCAGAGTTTCATAGCTTGGGTTCCTCATCTCGGACCGGATGCGGTGCAGGCGCCACGGTGTGCGGTGCTTCACCCTCCGGCGTACGCGGCGCCGGCCAGTCGGCGAACGGCCAGGGCTTCTGGTCGCTGTGAAATGTGCCGAAACGCCCGATCTGGGCCAGGAACTGGCTCAGGCTGTCGCCGACATTCATCAGGCTGGCGTTCGGGGCGCCATAGAACAAACGATAGACCAGTTGCACCAGCACCACGGCGCCGAGGATGAACTGCGCCACCTGCCAGACCAGCAGGAAGACGATCATCCACAACACCCGCAGCAGGATGGATTCGTACTTGGCTTCTACTTTCGGATCGTTCATGTGCAATGCCCTGCCTTTGTCTGAAACGTGATCAGTTGAAACCACTGGTGGAAATGAAATCGACGTCGGTCTTCGGTTCGCCACGCATCAGCAGTTCAATCACCTGGTTGAGCGTGCGCCCTTCGAACAGGATTGCGTGCAGTCCGGCGACCAGCGGCATGTACACACCGACTTCCTGGGCCTTGGCCTTGAGCACTTTCAGGGTGTTCACCCCCTCGGCAACTTCGCCCAGGCGCGTCACCGCTTCCTCCAGGCTCAAGCCCTGTCCGAGGGCAAACCCGACCTGATAGTTACGGCTCTTGGGTGAAGAGCAGGTCACGATCAGGTCACCCACGCCCGCCAGCCCGAGGAACGTCATCGGGTTGGCCCCCTGATTCACCGCGAAACGGGTCATTTCCGCCAGAGCACGGGTGATCAGCATGCTCTTGGTGTTTTCGCCCATGCCCAGCGCCACCGCCATGCCGGCAATGATCGCATAGACGTTTTTCAGCGCCCCGCCCAACTCCACGCCGAACCGGTCGGCGCTGGCGTACACGCGAAAGGTGCGACCGTGCAAGGCGGCCTGGACCTGCTGGCAGAGTTCTTCGTCTTCACTGGCGACTACCGTGGCGGTCAACGCATGCTCGGCAACTTCACGGGCCAGGTTCGGCCCGGACAAGACGCCGATGCGCGCCTGCGGCGCGATCTCTTCGAGGATCTCGCTCATCAGCTTGAATGTGTGGGCTTCGATGCCTTTGGTCAGGCTCACCAGCATCTTGCCGCTCAGGCGTTGCGCATGGGGCGCGAGCACCGAGCGCAACGCACTGGACGGCAACGCAACGAAACACAGCTCGCACGCGTCGAGCGTTGCCAGCAGGTCCGTGGTCGGGTCTACGGCCGCCAGCACCTTGATGCCTTTGAGGTAGCGCGGGTTCTCGCGATTGACCCGAATGGCCTCGGCCTGTTCGGCGTCACGCATCCACAAGCGGACCTGATGCCCGTTTTCGGCCAACAGGTTAGCCACGGCGGTACCAAAACTTCCGCCTCCCAGAACCGCAATCGGGCGCTGTTCAGTCATATGCAATCCGTTAATCCATACCAGTGGCGATGCCGGCATTATACGGAGCGGCCCAGTGACGGACAGCCCCCGCATCAATTACCGGCTCTTGTCAGAAGAAGATCACTTATTGCGAGGAAAATGCCGTCATCGTGACTGAAAAAGCCGATCGGCTCGGTTAACATGCGCGCCAGTGATTCGCTATCAAGGATGTGTCGTGTCGTTTGGCCCTGCTTCGTCTCGTTCGCCGCTGGTTATGGCGTTGATCTTCAGCCCGCCATTGCTGGCCGACGACCTGTTCCTCGACAGCGAACCGCTGCCTCAGGTACTGACCGCGACGCGCCTGAAGCAGTCACCGGCCGCGGTGCCCGGCAGCATGACAGTGATCGACAGTGAACTGATCACCAGCAGTGGCGCCCGTGACATCAGCGAATTGTTGCGCCTGGTGCCGGGCATGATGGTCGGCAGCGTCACCGGCAACCAGCCCACGGTGAATTACCATGGCACCAACGCCAGCGATGCCCGGCGCCTGCAGGTGCTGATCGACGGCCGCTCGGTGTACCGCGCCGGCCTGGCCACGGTGGACTGGAGCGATATTCCGGTGGCCATGGAAGACATCGAGCGCATCGAAGTCTTCCGCGGCCCGAATACCGTCAGCTATGGCGCCAATGCACTGATGGCGGTGGTCAACGTCATCACCCGCAACCCGGCCGACAGCCACGGCACGCGACTCAAGGTCAGCCGCGGCCAGCGTGGCATCGACGACTTCTATGCCAGCCAGGGTGTGGATTGGGACACCGGGGATTTGCGCCTGTCGTTGTCCGGCCAGCAGGACGACGGCTTCGATTCCGATCGACGCGGCGCCGATTACCGCGACAGCCGTCGTCTCAATCGCTTCAATCTCGCGGTCAGCCAGATGCTCGACGAACGGCAAAGCCTCGATTGGCAGCTCAATGCCAAGGAAGGGAGCAATCAGCGACCTTATACCTATCGCCCGGTGTTCTCGGGGATTACCGCCGCCGGGAACGACTCCGATGTGGTCGCCAACGACTACGCCGGCTCCCTGCGCTGGAACCTGGACATCAGCCCTGAGCACAGCCTTTACATCCAGGGTTCGGCCCAGCATTGGGATCGCCAGCAGACATGGCGCGCCTGCGATGCCGAGGTCTCGTTCAGCCCCGAGCTGACCTCGCTCTGGCAAATCGACCCGAACTACACCGAGCGCCTGGCGCGTAATATCGTGCGCTACCTGGGTCCCGGTGCGCCGGCCGGCACGGCGGCGGAACAGGCCCTGGCCAATAAAGTGCTGGATCAGTGGCGAGCCGGCGCCAGCCAGACGCTGTGCGGCGACATCGACCAGAGCATCCGCGAGACGCGTTACGACCTCGAACTGCAGGACACCCTCAGCCTGTCCGACAGCCTGCGGCTGGTCAGCGGCATGAACTATCGTTACGACCGAGCCGATTCCGAGACCTACTTCAATGGCAAGTTCGATGACACAACCTGGCGTGTCTTCGGCCAGCTCGAATGGCGGGCGACCGAGCACTGGCTGCTGCAGGGCGGTGCGATGTTCGAGGACACGCAATTGACCGGCAGTTCGTTGACCCCGCGTATGGCGGTCAACTACCTGATCAATCCGCGTCACGGTTTGCGCGCGGTGTATTCGCAAGCCATCCGCTCGCCGGACATGTTCGAGAACAACGTCAACTGGAGCTACCGCGTCACCAACCTGCAACCCGCTGCCTACGGCCAGAGCAGCGCCCGTTATTTCGTCAGGACCCGCGGCCCCGGCGACCTCGACAAGGAACGTATGCGTTCAAGGGAAGTGGGCTATAACGGCTTTTTCGCCGAATGGGGGCTGACCGTGGATGTGAAAGCGTTCCACGACGAAATCACCGGCATGGTCAGCGAACCCCTGCGCAACAACCAGTACATCGCCAGCAATGCCAACAACTCGCGTTTTACCGGGGCAGAAACCCAGCTCGACTGGCGCCTGGGCAGCGCCGACCGGCTGCGCCTGAGCTACGCCTATGTCGATGCCCAGGCGAGCAATCCGCTGGATGCCAGGCAGACCGCCCGCAACAGTGGCTCCGCCGGCTGGCTGCGCAACTGGGGCCAGGGCTGGAACAGTGCACTCTTCTATTATGGTGACGATGCGCTCAACGGTTATCGCTTCGAGCGGGTCGATACGCGCATCGCCAGGCGCATCGGCCTGGGCAAGGCCAGCCTGGAACTGGCGGGCGTGCTGCAGCAGCGGCTCGACCATCAACCCACCACGTTCATCGATAACCGTTATGACCAGCGCCGAGTGATGTACTTCAGCGCGGAGCTGATGTTCTAGATGGGCCCGCGTGCGTCGCGCAAGATGCCAAACCTTGGCCGCCTGCTGGCCGGGGTCTGCCTGCTATTGGCCAGTTGGCTGGTGAGCCTGTCGGCCTGCGCCGAGGACATCCTGCTCATCGGCGCCGACGACAGCCCCGGCATACAGGACTTCGCGACCGCCCTGGGCGAACTGCGTCCCGATGACACCATCCGTTTTCAATCGGTGGCCAGTCTGCCGACGCCGAGTCAGTTGCCCGGCAGAACCCGCTTGATCCTGCTGGACCTGCCGAGCCTCGACTGGCGTCTGCAGGAGGACCTGGGCCCGGCGACGCTGGTGCTGCGCATCAGCCGCCTGCAGGCCCGTCAACGACTGGGAACAACGCAGCCGCCACGCTTGAGTCTGCTTTGGAGCGACCCACCGCCGCAGCGGCAGTTGCACCTGATCCGCCGCCTGCTGCCTCAGGCCCGGCGGGTCGGCGTGCTGTACGACCATCACAGCGAATTTCTCCTGAACGAACTGCGTCAGGCCGCCCAAGCGCTGAACCTGGATATCGTCACTCAGCGCTGGGACAACACCCATGACAGCCGCCCGTTGCAGGCCCTGCTGAAAAACAGCGACGTGCTGCTGGGCCTCGACGACCCCGACCTGTACAACCCCAGGACCGCGAAAAACCTGCTGCTCAGCAGCTACGCGCGACAAACCGCACTGATCGGGCCGAACGCCGGCTTCGTCAAGGCCGGCAGCCTGGCCAGCAGCTACAGCGACCAGAGCGACTGGCTGGCCATTCTCGACGAATTGCTCGACCGGCCAACGGCCACCTGGCCACGCACGCATTACGCCAATCACTTCAAAGTCTTGAGTAACCCGCAAGTGGCTCGTTCATTAGGTATTGAACAGATCGATGAAGCGCTGGTCGCAACACAGTTGGCTGCAGGAGAAAGCCGCCCATGACTTTCCGTCGTCGTTGGGACATCAACACCCGTACGCAGATCATCAGCCTCGGCCCGGCCCTGTTGCTGACCTTGCTGCTGATCAGCTTCTTCACCTTCGTGCGCATCCAGGACTTGCGCCAGGAGCTGAACCACACCGGTCAACTGATCGCCAATCAACTGGCCCCTGCGGCGGAATACGGGGTGATTTCCGGCAACAACGAAGTGCTCGACAGCTTGCTCAAGGCCACCCTGGCCACACCGAACGTACGCTTTCTGGAGGTTCAGGACAGCGCCAACCGGATTCTGGTGTACGTCGAGCATCCCTCGGAAACCCACACCCGCTCGCAACAGGTCGAAGTGTTCCAGGCACCGGTACGGCTGCAGCGGATCGCGTTGCACAATGATTTTTTCCAGGGCAGCAAGGTCGCCAGCGCGGCGCCCGGCGAGGACTACCTGGGCCGGGTGATCGTCGGCCTGTCCAGCGACGCTTTCAGCAAACGCCAGCAGGAGATCCTGTTCAAGGCCGGCATCCTGGCGCTGTTTGCCCTGCTGTTCACCTACCTGATCGCCCGGCGCCTGGCCGGCAGCCTGTCGCAGCCGATCCGCGACATCGGCAACGCGGTGAAGGCGATCCAGAGCGGCGACTACACGACCCCGCTGCCGATTGTCGATGACACCGAACTGGGCGCGCTGTCGCAGCACATCAACAACCTGGCCAGCGGCCTCGAACAGGCCAGCCGTGAACAGCATCAGGCCATGGCGCAGTTGATCCAGACCCGCGAAGAAGCGGAAAAGGCCAACAACGCCAAATCCGATTTCCTCGCGATGATGAGCCACGAACTGCGCACGCCAATGAATGGCGTACTCGGGATGTTGCAGTTGCTGGAAACCACCGAGATGACCGAGGAGCAAGTCGAGTATGCGGCGCTGGCCTCGGAGTCCACCGAACACCTGCTCAAAGTCATCAACGACATTCTCGATTTCTCGCGCATCGAACGCTCTGAACTGGAGCTGGAGCACATTGCGTTCAACCTGGCCGACCTGATCAGCAGTTGCGCCCAGTCGTTCCAGCACAGCGCGGCCCAGCGCGGACTCGACCTGGCGTTGCGGATCCCCGAGGACATGCAGGCGTTGCAGGTTCAGGGCGACCCGACGCGCATCCGGCAGATCCTGGTGAACCTGGTGGGCAATGCGCTGAAGTTCACCGAACAGGGCCGGGTGAGCATCGAACCGCAGTGGCAATCGCTGGACCACGAACTGCTGTGGTTCACCTGCACCGTGCGCGACAGCGGCATTGGCATCCCGGCCGACAGCCTGGAGTCGATGTTCAATGCCTTCCAGCAAGCGGACAGCTCGATTTCCAGGCGTTACGGCGGCACCGGGCTCGGGTTGCCGATTGCCCGCACCCTGGCCGAACGCATGGGCGGCACGTTGCGTGCCCAGAGTGAAGAAGGTCTCGGCTCGGCGTTCACCCTGGAAATCCCGCTGGCGCTGTATAAACAGTCATTGCCGGTGCTGACGCCCCGGGCGCAAACCGGCAGCGGCGATGGCGCAGGTCGCAATGTGCTGCTGGTCGAGGACAATCCGGTCAACCAGACCGTCATCGAAGCCATGTTGCGCAGCCTGGGCTTTACCGTGAGCGTCGCCACCGACGGTGCCCAGGCCGTGCGCAGTGCCGAGAGCCTGATTTTCGAAGCCATCCTGATGGACTGCCGGCTGCCGATCATCGATGGCTACGAAGCCACCCGCCAGATTCGCCAACTGCCCGGTTGCGCCGATCTGCCGATCATCGCGTTGACCGCAAACGCCTTGCAGGGCGACCGGGAAACCTGCCTGTCGGCAGGAATGAACGATTACCTGGCCAAGCCGTTCAAACGTGCGGATTTGCAGCAGATTCTCCAACGATGGGTGCAGTAATACAGGCCTTTCGAGCATATGCGACTGGCGTGGAAAGCGAAATTGCGGCAGTCTTAGGCACCCGAACAGGCCCGAAAAGGGGCTTGTATAATAATTTCAGTGCACAAGTGTACTTTCATGTCCTTGGTGCTGTGACTTTCACCACAACGCAATAGTCTATGAGTAGGCTGCCGGCTCGAGGCATGAACGCTTCGATCGGCCGGGAAGATTTGCCCCACCTGCCGCATGGGATTATTGAGGAGCTCGCATGACCAAACAAAACGCCTTTACCCGGGAAGACCTGCTGCGCTGCAGTCGCGGTGAGCTGTTCGGCCCAGGTAACGCGCAACTGCCCGCCCCGAACATGCTGATGGTTGATCGCATCACCCTGATCAGCGAAGAGGGTGGCAAGTACGGCAAAGGTGAATTGGTCGCCGAGCTGGATATCAATCCGGACCTGTGGTTCTTCGCCTGTCACTTCGAAGGTGATCCGGTGATGCCAGGTTGCCTGGGCCTCGACGCCATGTGGCAACTGGTCGGTTTCTTCCTCGGCTGGCAAGGTCTGCCAGGCCGCGGCCGCGCCCTGGGCTCGGGCGAAGTGAAGTTCTTCGGTCAGGTCCTGCCGACCGCCAAGAAAGTCACCTATAACATTCATATCAAGCGCGTCCTGAAGGGCAAGCTGAACCTGGCCATCGCCGACGGTTCGGTGACTGTCGACGGTCGCGAAATCTACACCGCCGAAGGCCTCCGGGTCGGCGTTTTCACCTCCACTGACAACTTCTAAGGGTTATCCGCATGCGCCGCGTCGTTATCACTGGTCTGGGCATCGTTTCGTGCCTGGGCAATGACAAAGAGACCGTCTCCGCTAACCTGCGTGCAAGTCGCCCGGGCATCCGGTTCAACCCGGAATATGCCGAAATGGGTCTGCGTAGCCAGGTTTCCGGCTCCATCGACCTCAACCTTGAAGAACTGATCGATCGCAAGATCTATCGTTTCGTCGGCCACGCGGCGGCTTACGCCTACCTGGCCATGAAAGACGCCATCGCCGACTCCGGCCTGACCGAAGAGCAAGTGTCCAACCCGCGTACCGGCCTGATCGCCGGCTCCGGCGGCGCGTCCACGCTCAACCAGATGGAAGCGCTGGACATCCTGCGCGAGAAAGGCGTGAAGCGCGTCGGCCCATACCGCGTCACGCGGACCATGAGCAGCACCGTTTCCGCCTGCCTGGCCACGCCGTTCAAGATCAAGGGCCTGAACTACTCCATCGCTTCCGCCTGTGCCACCAGTGCTCACTGCATCGGTACCGCCATGGAACAGATCCAGATGGGCAAGCAAGACATCGTGTTCGCCGGCGGCGGTGAAGAAGAACACTGGAGCCAGTCGTTCCTGTTCGACGCCATGGGCGCCCTGTCCAGCAAGCGCAACGACACGCCGGAACAAGCCTCCCGCGCCTACGACGCCGACCGTGACGGTTTCGTCATCGCCGGTGGCGGCGGCATGGTCGTGGTCGAGGAACTGGAACACGCCCTGGCCCGTGGCGCGAAGATCTACGCGGAAATCGTTGGCTACGGCGCAACATCCGACGGCTACGACATGGTTGCCCCAAGTGGCGAAGGCGCAATCCGCTGCATGCAGCAGGCGCTGTCCACCGTCGACACCCCGATCGACTACCTGAACACCCACGGCACGTCGACCCCGGTCGGCGACGTCGCGGAAATGAAAGGTGTGCGTGAAGTGTTCGGCGACAAGGCACCGGCCATCAGCTCCACCAAGAGCCTGTCGGGTCACTCCCTGGGCGCCGCCGGCGTTCACGAAGCGATCTACTGCATGCTGATGATGGAAGGCAACTTCATTGCCGGCTCCGCCAACATCGACGAGCTGGACCCGGAAGTGGCTGACCTGCCCGTTCTGACCAAGACCCGCGAAAACGCCAAGATCGACACCGTGATGAGCAACAGCTTCGGTTTCGGTGGCACCAACGCGACGCTGGTCCTCAAGCGCTGGGAAGGCAAGTAATTTCCCGCTGCTGAGCCGTACCTGAAAACGCCCCGACTGGTTCGGGGCGTTTTTTTGCCCGGGGAAAAACTCGGGCCCTCCCCTCCCCGTTGCGCTTCACAAACATGAAGCTTTTGTCATGCAACCAACCGCCCTGCGACCGAATGTCGCGTAATTGGCGGGCTGCAGCACTGTTGCGAATTTCGCAACAAGTCATTACCAAATTCGTCGATTTACTTAGCTCGCTATCAAACTCTATAACAGAGACCTGCACACGCCTTGCTGCAGATAACAGAGATTGGAGCTAGCAGATGACTGTAAAAGTGACTGAACGCGACGATTCACACATGTCCCATGAAGGCGTAGCCGCCGGCGTACGGATCTGGGATGTGCATCAACAGGACTTGCTGGTCGGGATGTTCCATAACGAGATCGATGCCCACAACTACAAGGCCGAGCTGGAACTCCAGGAACGGCAACGGGAATTACGATCAGCCTGAGCCAACGACAGCATTGAAACGACAAACCCCGCCATGAGCGGGGTTTGTCGTTGGACGCGACCGATTACCACATCAAGTCGTCAGGGATCTTGTAGGCCGCGTACGGATCGTCCTCGGCCGCCGCTTCTTCGGTCTGCACGTTCAGCTGCACGATGCGCTGTGGATCGCGCTCCTGGATCTTCAGGGCCGCTTCACGGGGGATCACTTCGTAGCCGCCGGCATGGTGCACGATGGCCAGCGAACCGTTGCTGAGCTTGTTGCGCATCAGCGTGTTGACGCACAGGCGCTTGACCTTCTTGTCGTCGACGAAGTTGTAGTAGTCCTCGGTGGTCAGCTTCGGCAGGCGCGAGACTTCGATCAATTGCTTGACCTGCGCGGCACGGGCCTTGGCCTCGGCCTTTTCCTGCTGCTGACGGTTCAGCTCCTGGTCGCGCTTGACCTTCTCGGCCTTGGCTTCCTGGGCAGCGCGCTGCTGGGAATCGTCGAGTTCGATCTGTCCCTTGTGGGCCAGACGTTGCTGTTTCTGCTTCTCTTTGCCGACCTGTTTGGCCTGCTTTTGATTGACCAGCCCTGCTTTGAGCAACTGGTCGCGAAGGGAAATGCTCATGGTGCTTGTTTCTCGCTTGGGCCACTGCTCAACCGCAGTTGGGCAAATTCTTTTCCTGACGTTTGGCTTCGCCCCACAGGGCGTCCAACTCTTCGAGGGTGCAATCTTCCATGGGTCGGTGGGTGTCGCGCAATGCCTGTTCGATAAAACGGAAGCGTCTTTCGAACTTGCCGTTGGCGCCGCGCAAGGCGGCTTCCGGATCGACCTTCAGATGCCGCGCCAGATTGACCACGGAAAACAGCAGGTCGCCCACTTCATCGGCAATCGCCGCCGGGTCGTTGTCGGCCATCGCCTCGAGGATTTCGTCGAGCTCTTCGCGCACCTTGTCCAGCACCGGCAACGCATCGGGCCAGTCGAACCCCACCTGCCCCGCGCGCTTTTGCAGCTTGGCCGAGCGCGACAGGGCCGGCAGTGCGGCAGGCACGTCGTCGAGCAATGACAACTGCTGCGGCGCCTCGGACTTCTCGGCGCGCTCCTCGGCCTTGATCGCTTCCCAGCGCTGCTTGACCTGTTCCTCGCTCAGGCGCGGAACATCCAGCGGCGCATACAGGTCCCCGGTGGGGAACACGTGCGGGTGGCGGCGGATCAGCTTGCGGGTGATGCTGTCGATGACCCCGGCAAATTCGAAGCGCCCTTCCTCGCGGGCCAGCTGGCTGTAGTAGACCACCTGGAACAGCAAATCACCCAGCTCGCCCTGCAGGTGATCGAAATCGCCGCGCTCGATGGCATCGGCCACCTCGTAGGCTTCCTCGAGGGTGTGCGGGACGATGCTGGCGTAGGTTTGCTTGATATCCCAGGGACAGCCGAATTGCGGGTCACGCAGACGGCTCATCAGGTGCAGCAGGTCATCGAGGCTGTACATATCGGGTTCTCAACACAAATCTCCTGTGGGAGCGAGCCTGCTCGCGATGAGGGTGTGTCAGTCAACATTGACAGGACTGACACGCCTTCATCGCGAGCAGGCTCGCTCCCACAGGAGGGGCATCTTCAAGGGGTACGGTTACGCCGGGTTTCAATGATGTTCGGCAACTGGGAAATCCTTCCCAGCAACCGCCCCAGCGCATCCAGTCCCGGAATCTCGATGGTCAGGGACATCAACGCCGTGTTGTCCTCCTTGTTCGAGCGGGTATTGACCGCGAGCACGTTGATCCGCTCGTTGAGCAGGACCTGCGAGACGTCACGCAGCAACCCGGAACGGTCGTAGGCACGGATGATGATGTCCACCGGATAGGTGAGCACCGGCACCGGGCCCCAACTGACCTGGATGATCCGCTCAGGCTCGCGCCCGGCCAGTTGCAGCACCGAGGCGCAGTCCTGGCGGTGGATGCTGACGCCGCGACCCTGGGTGATGTAGCCGACGATGGCATCCCCCGGCAGCGGCTGGCAGCAGCCGGCCATCTGCGTCATCAGGTTGCCGACGCCCTGGATCTGGATGTCGCCGCGCTTGCCCGGCTTGTAGCCGCTGGCCTTGCGCGGGATCAGTTCCAGCTGCTCGTTGCCGCGTTCCGGCTCGACCAGTTGCTGCGCCAGGTTCACCAGTTGCGCCAGACGCAAGTCACCGGCGCCCAACGCCGCGTACATGTCTTCAGCCGTCTTCATGTTGGCCTTGTCGGCCAGCTTGTCGAAGTCCACGGCCGGCAGGCCGAGGCGACTGAGTTCACGTTCGAGCAGGGTTTTACCGGCCGCGACGTTCTGGTCGCGCGCCTGGAGTTTGAACCAGTGGACAATCTTCGCCCGTGCCCGCGAGGTGGTGATGTAACCCAGGTTCGGGTTCAACCAGTCGCGGCTCGGCGTGCCGTGCTTGCTGGTGATGATCTCGACCTGCTCACCGGTTTGCAGGCTGTAGTTGAGCGGTACGATGCGCCCGTTGATTTTTGCGCCACGGCAGTTGTGACCGATTTCGGTATGCACGCGATAGGCGAAGTCCAGCGGCGTCGCGCCCTTGGGCAGGTCGATGGCGTGACCGTCCGGGGTGAAAATGTAGACCCGGTCCGGTTCGATATCGACACGCAGCTGTTCGGCCAGCCCGCCGATATCGCCCAACTCCTCATGCCACTCGAGCACCTGACGCAGCCAGGATATTTTCTCTTCGTAATGGTTGGAGCTGGATTTGACGTCGGTGCCCTTGTAGCGCCAGTGCGCGCAAACGCCCAGTTCGGCTTCTTCGTGCATGGCATGGGTGCGGATCTGCACTTCCAGCACCTTGCCTTCGGGACCGATCACGGCGGTGTGCAGCGAGCGGTAGCCGTTCTCTTTCGGGTTGGCGATGTAGTCGTCGAATTCTTTCGGGATGTGTCGCCACAAGGTGTGAACGATGCCGAGTGCGGTGTAGCAATCGCGCATTTCCGGCACCAGCACGCGAACCGCACGCACGTCGTAGATCTGGCTGAATTCCAGGCCCTTGCGCTGCATTTTGCGCCAGATCGAATAGATGTGCTTGGCCCGGCCGCTGATATCGGCTTCAACGCCGGTGGCCTGCAATTCGCTCTTGAGCTGGCTCATCACGTCGCTGATGAACCGCTCGCGATCCAGGCGCCGCTCGTGGAGCAGCTTGGCGATCTGCTTGTATTGATCGGGCTCGAGGTAGCGGAAGGACAAGTCCTCCAGCTCCCACTTGATGTGACCGATGCCCAGGCGGTGTGCCAGGGGGGCGTAGATGTCGAAGACTTCACGGGCCACGCGGTTGCGCTTCTCGTCATCGGCATTTTTCACCGCACGGATCGCGCAGGTGCGCTCGGCCAGCTTGATCAGCGCGACACGCACGTCATCGACCATGGCCACGAGCATCTTGCGCAGGTTTTCCACCTGGCCCTGGGTGCCCATCACCATGGATTTGCGCGGGCTCAGGCTGTCGCTGATCGCCGCCATGCGCAACACGCCGTCGATGAGCTTGGCGACCACCGGACCGAAGCGCTGGCTCACGGCGGGCAGCGGGATCTGGCCTTCGCGCACGCCGCGGTACAGGACCGCAGCGACCAGCGAGTCCTGATCGAGTTTGAGGTCGGCGAGAATCTCGGCGATCTCAAGGCCGGTGCTGAAACTCGAGGTCCCTTCGGACCAGAGGTTTTTCGCCGCATTGGCCTGTTGTTCTGACGTGCGAGCGAACTCGCATGCCTCCTTCAAGGCTTCGCGATCCAGTGCCAGATCGACACTGACCGCATGATCGAGCCAAGCCTCGAGATTGATACTGCCGTCGGTGTTGATCGGCTGGTGTGCTCTCACCTGTACCATCTTGCTTTACCTTCCCTACGACGCAGATTCAATGCGTCAAATCGCTGACCTTCGTTGCCGGGTGCACTCGCGGGGCCATGACGAGTGCTGCACGGGCGGGTCAGTCGGACCAGACGAGCCGTCCTAGCTCGCTTCAAATAACGCCATGGCCTCGACATGTGCCGTCTGAGGAAACATATCGAGAATCCCGGCACGTTTTAACCGGTAGCCCTGCTTGATCAATTCGACCGTATCGCGCGCCAGAGTTGCAGGGTTGCACGACACATACACCAACCGTTCGGCGCCTAGCGTCCTGAGCTTGCGCACCACCTCGAAAGCGCCGTCACGCGGTGGGTCCAAGAGTACCGCACAAAAGCCTTCGCGCGCCCATTCGGCATCGGTCAAAGGCTGGGATAAATCGGCCTGAAAAAACGACGCGTTATGCAGATTGTTCCCAGCGGCGTTCGCGGCCGCCCGCTCGACCATCGCCTGCACACCTTCGACCGCCACCACTTCGCGAACGGTTTTGGCCAGCGGCAAGGCGAAGTTGCCCAAACCACAGAATAGATCGAGAACGCGTTCATCCGCTGTCGGCTTCAACCACGCCAGCGCCTGGGCGACCATCGCCTCGTTGACCGCAGCGTTGACCTGGATGAAATCACCCGGCCGGTAGGCCAGCTCCAGGTCCCACTGTTCGAGGCGATAGCCCAGGGGCTGATCGGGGTCTACCGGCTGCGGTTCGCCCTCGCCATGCAGCCACAACTGCGCCTCATGGAACGCGCAGAATTCCTTGAGAATCGTCATGTCGGCGTCGGACAACGGTGCCATGTGCCGCAGCAGGACTGCCAGCTTCGAACCGCTGAACAACTCCACATGCCCCAATGCCTGAGGCTTGCTCAAGCGCCGCAACATGTCCGGCAGGCGCGTCATGATCGGTTGCAAGGGCTGTACCAGCACCGGGCATTCGTCGATCGCCACGATGTCCTGGCTGCCAGCGGCGCGAAAACCGACCTCAAGTTGCTTCGTCTTGATGTCCCAGCGCACCGCCACCCGGGCGCGCCGGCGGTAGGCCAGTTCCGGCCCGCTCAATGGCGCAGCCCACTCTTCGGGCGCGACACCGGCGACCTTGGACAATTGCTCGGCAAGCATGCGCTGTTTCAGGGCAAGCTGTTCGCCGTGAGGCAGATGCTGAACACTGCAGCCACCGCAGCGACCGGCATGGGCGCACGGTGCCGGGCGACGCAGCTCGCTGGCCTGGAACACGCGTTCGGTGCGAGCCTCGACCACCTTGCCATGGGCACCCAACACCCGCGCCTCGACCTCCTCGCCGGCCAGGGCGCCGAGGACGAACCAGGTACGCCCTTCGAAAAACGCGATGCCGCGACCGTCATTGGCCAGGCGCTCGATACGCAGGCGCTGCTTTTTGCCGGTCGGGATTTGCGCGGCCTTGCTGCCACCCGTGGGCTGGAAGCGCAGGCCTCTCTCGTGTCTGGCCATCAGTTGGGCGCGTCGAAAATGCCGGTCGACAGGTAACGGTCGCCACGGTCGCAGATGATCGCGACGATCACCGCGTTTTCAACTTCTCTGGACAGACGCAGCATCCCGGCCACGGCACCGCCGGAGGACACGCCACAGAAGATGCCCTCTTCGCGGGCCAGGCGACGGGTCACGTCCTCGGCCTCGCTTTGCGCCATGTCGATGATGCGATCCACGCGATCGGCCTGGTAGATCTTCGGCAGGTATTCCTGCGGCCAGCGACGGATGCCCGGGATCGACGCGCCTTCCATCGGCTGCAGGCCGAGGATCTGCACGTTGTCATTCTGTTCCTTGAGGTAGCGCGACACGCCCATGATGGTGCCGGTGGTGCCCATCGAGCTGACGAAGTGAGTGATGGTCCCCTCGGTCTGGCGCCAGATTTCCGGGCCGGTGGTGGTGTAGTGCGCTTCGGGGTTGTCACCGTTGGCGAACTGGTCCAGCACCTTGCCGCGACCTTCGGCTTCCATTCGCTGGGCGAGGTCGCGGGCGCCTTCCATGCCTTCTTCCTGAGTGACCAGGATCAGTTCGGCACCATAGGCGGTCATGGCCGCCTTGCGCTCGGCGCTGGAGTTGTCCGGCATGATCAGGATCATCTTGTAACCCTTGATCGCGGCCGCCATTGCCAACGCGATCCCGGTGTTGCCCGAGGTCGCTTCGATCAGCGTATCGCCGGCGTGAATCTGCCCGCGCAGTTCCGCGCGGGTGATCATCGACAGCGCCGGACGGTCCTTGACCGAACCCGCCGGGTTGTTCCCTTCAAGCTTGAGCAATAGGGTGTTGCTGGTGGCGCCAGGCAGGCGCTGCAAACGGACCAGCGGAGTGTTGCCGACGCAATCGGCGATGGTTGGGTACTGCAAGGTCATGGCGTATTCGCAATCCAGACTGCGGGGGCGCCTATCATACCGGCAAACGTTGACGGGCCATATCACGCAAAGTGCGGTGCTTATGGCTTATGGGAATAAGCCCGGTTCAGAGTGACCCGAAGGCACTCTCGCTCCCACAGGGATCCGGGTTGATCACACCCATTTTGGCTGGCCCACGTCCATAGTGGGAGCGAGCCTGCTCGCGACACCGTCATCAGGCACGCCATCGACCTCCGCCACCAACCGCAGATTCACCCGCAACCCAACCCCGGTGTTCTCGGCCCAAATCTGCCCGCCCTGCCGCTGTACCGCGTTTCGCGCGATGCTCAGGCCCAGGCCGAATCCGCCGTTGCCCGGTCGCGAGCCGTCGAGGCGAATGAACGGTGAGAAGATCCGTTCCAGATCCTTGTCGGCCACCCCGCCCCCTTCATCTTCCAGCCACAGGTGCCAGAAGTGGCCTTCACGTCGCCCGTCCAGACGCACGATGCCGCCTGTCGGGGAATGCCGGATGGCATTGCGCAGGATGTTTTCCAGGGCCTGGGCCAGTGTGTTGAGGTTGCCGCGAACCCAGCAGGTGGAATCCACCCGGCACTGCAAGCGCCCCACCGGGCAAGCGCTTTCATAGCAGGCGTTTTCGGTGAGCATTTCCCACAGCGCCTGGATCTGGATCGCTTCGTCGGGCAACGGCGCGCGCTCGGTGTCGAGCCAGGCCAGTTGCAACGTGTCCTCGACCAGGCGCTGCATGCCGTCGACTTCGCGGCCGATGCGCTCGCGCAGTTGCGTCAGGTTTTGCTCGCCTTCACTGGCCACGCGCAGACGACTCAGGGGCGTGCGCAGTTCATGGGACAAGTCGCGCAACAGCTGTTGTTGCAGCGCAACGGTGCTTTGCAGACGTTCGGACATGTGGTCGAACGCACGGCCCAGTTCACCCAGCTCATCGGAGCGGTTGGTGGTGCGGCTGGACAGGCGCACGCCCAGTTGATCGGCACGCCAGGCGTTCGCCTGTTCGCGCAGCTGATTGAGGGGCACCACCAGCAGGCGATACAGCCCGACGCACAGCAGCAGGGTGAACAGTCCGGGGATGACGACATTGGTGATCACGCGCCAGAACACCTGATAGCGCCCAGGCTGGAAACGCTGGGGCAGTTGGATCACCAGGCTGCCGGCGGAGGGATCGCCGGGAAACGGCACGCGCATCCACGGCAGGTTTTTCTTGTGGATCGGCCAGTCGAGGCCGCGCAGGAAAGTCAGGCGCTCGATTTGCGGGTCAGTCAGCGCCTCACTGCTCAACGACTGCAAATCCCCGCTGATGACCCCCGACCAACCCTGTTCGCGCTGACGCATCACCTGCAGCCAGGCATCGACGCCGGGGCGCTGGCGCTGCCGCCACGCCTGTTCGGCTTCGGCGGCGTAACGGGTCAGGGTGCCCCGGGCTTCATCCGAGAGAAACTGGTTGCGCTCTTCCATGTAGCGCCCCCAGGACCAGCTCAGCCAGATCATCAGCAGACAGAACGCCACCAGCAGGCAGGCAAGTTTCCAGAACAGCGAATGCCGCCCCGGCAGGTCAGCCCACTTCATGGTCGGCACCCAGGACGTAGCCTTTGCCCCACACCGTGCGCACTTCCCGCTCGGTATAGCCGATGGCCTTGAGCTTGCGGCGGATCTGGCTGATGTGCATGTCGAGGCTGCGGTCGTGGGCCGCGTACCCGCGCTGCAGCACGTGCTGATAAAGGAAGGCTTTGCTCAACACTTCGTCGCCATTACGGTTGAGAGTGTCGAGCAAGCGGTATTCGCTGCGGGTCAGTCCGGCAGCCTGCTCGCCATAGAACACCTCGAAGCGTTCCTCGTCGAATCGCAGGCTGTCCACCGCCGGCACCGGCGGTTCGACCGACGGTCGGCGGTCCAGCGCGACGCGACGCAGGATCGCTTCGATGCGCACGTGCAATTCAGCCATGCTGAAGGGCTTGGGCAGGTAATCATCGGCACCGAGACGAAAACCGCTGATGCGATCCGCCTCGGCCCCCAGCGCCGACATCAGCAGCACCGGGGTGGAATGGCTCTGGCGCAACTCGGTCAACACCGACAAGCCATTCAGGCCCGGCAGCAGGATGTCCATCAGCACCACGTCGAAGGTGTTCTCGCGGGCCATCGCCAGGCCCTCCTGCCCGTTCTGGCACCAAGTGACCTGGAAACCGCTGCGCCCCAGTTGCTCGTGCACGTAGGCACCCAGCACCAGGTCGTCTTCGATGGAAAGGATTCGGGGATGGCCAACAGCACTGGGAGTCATGACTATCTGCAAATAATTCTCAGTTGGCGATTATTCAAGATTGCCTCGCCAGGGGCAAGCCGAGCGTTGCCCGCGACCTTCGGACACCGAGCGGCCCGACGAATGGCGACATCAATTTTACGAGGATTGCCCGCAAGCAAATCGCTACACTGCGCAGGTGGCGCGTGCCGGATGTACGTGCCGGTTCCTAAATGGCTGGATGCAGGAGAGTGGCGTGCTGAAGAAACTGGGAATTAAAGGCCGCGTGCTGTTGCTGACCTTGCTTCCAACCAGCCTGATGGCCCTGGTGCTGGGCGGCTACTTTACCTGGATGCAGCAATCGGACCTGCAAGCCCAACTCATGCAGCGCGGCGAAATGATCGCCGAACAGCTCGCGCCCCTCGTCGCCCCGGCCATGAGCCACAACGACGCCGAACTGCTCGAACGCATCGCCACCCAATCCCTGGAAACCCCTGACGTGCGCGCGGTGACCTTCCTCGCCCCGGACCGCACGCCACTCGCCCATGCCGGCCCGACCATGCTCAATCAGGCCCCCCTGGGCAACGGTTCGCAGATGCTGCGCCGCAGCGGCAACGACGCGACCCGTTACCTGCTGCCGGTGTTCGGCAAGCACCGCAACCTCGCCGGCGACCTGATTCCCGAGGAAACCGAGCGCATGCTGGGCTGGGTCGAACTGGAAATCTCGCACAACGGCATGCTGCTGCGCGGCTATCGCAGCCTGTTCGCCAGCCTGCTGCTGATCGGCGCAGGCCTGGCAGCCACGGCGCTGCTGGCATTGCGCATGGGCCGCACGATCAACCGGCCGCTGAACCAGATCCAGCAAGCGGTGGCGCAGCTCAAGGACGGCCACCTGGAAACCCGCCTGCCGCCCCTCGGCAGCCAGGAGCTGGATGAACTGGCGTCCGGCATCAACCGCATGGCCGGCACCCTGCAAAACGCCCAGGAAGAGTTGCAGCACAGCATCGACCAGGCCACCGAGGACGTGCGCCAGAACCTGGAAACCATTGAAATCCAGAACATCGAGCTGGACCTGGCGCGCAAGGAAGCCCTGGAGGCGAGCCGGATCAAATCCGAATTCCTGGCCAACATGAGCCATGAGATCCGTACGCCGCTCAATGGCATTCTCGGTTTCACCCACCTGTTGCAGAAAAGCGAACTGACACCGCGCCAGCTCGATTACCTGGGCACCATCGAAAAATCCGCCGACAGCCTGCTGGGCATCATCAACGAGATCCTCGATTTCTCGAAAATCGAGGCCGGCAAGCTGGTGCTCGATCATATTCCGTTCAACCTGCGCGACCTGCTCCAGGACACCCTGACCATCCTCGCTCCCGCCGCCCACGCCAAACAGCTGGAGCTGGTGAGCCTGGTGTATCGCGACACGCCGTTGTCGCTGGTGGGGGATCCGTTGCGGCTCAAGCAGATCCTCACCAACCTGGTGAGCAACGCGATCAAGTTCACCCGCGAAGGCACCATCGTCGCCCGCGCCATGCTCGAAGACGAACACGAAGACAGCGTGCAATTGCGCATCAGCATCCAGGACACCGGCATCGGCTTGTCCAACGAGGATGTCCGCGCCCTCTTCCAGGCCTTCAGCCAGGCCGACAACTCGCTGTCCCGGCAGCCGGGCGGCACGGGCCTGGGTCTGGTGATTTCCAAGCGCCTGATCGAGCAGATGGGCGGCGAGATTGGCGTCGACAGCACGCCCGGCGAAGGTTCGGAGTTCTGGATCAGCCTGAGCCTGCCCAAAACCCGTGACGATGCCGAGGACATGCCCGGTGCGCCGCTGCTCGGACGGCGGGTCGCAGTCCTGGAAAACCACGAACTGGCGCGCCAGGCATTGCAGCATCAACTGGAGGATTGTGGCCTGGAGGTCACGCCGTTCAATACCCTGGAAAGGCTGACCAATGGCGTGATGGGCGCGCACCAGACCGACCAGGCCATCGACCTCGCCGTGCTCGGCATCACCAGCAACGACATGCCGCCGGAGCGCCTCAACCAGCACATCTGGGATCTTGAGCACCTCGGCTGCAAGGTGCTGGTTTTGTGCCCGACCACCGAACAGACGTTGTTCCACCTGTCGGTGCCCAACCCGCACAGTCAGCTTCAGGCCAAACCGGCCTGCACGCGCAAGCTGCGCCGGTCCCTGTCCGACCTGGTCAACCCGCGCCAGCAACGCAGCGAGCCCGGCGAGCCGGTGGCCAGCCGGGCCCCCAAAGTGCTGTGTGTCGACGACAACCCGGCCAACCTGTTGCTGGTGCAAACCCTGCTCGAAGACCTCGGGGCCAAGGTCCTCGCCGTGGAAAGCGGTTATGCCGCGGTCAAGGCCGTGCAGAGCGAGACCTTTGATCTGGTGCTGATGGATGTGCAGATGCCTGGCATGGACGGACGCCAGAGTACCGAGAGCATCCGCCAGTGGGAAAGTGAACGGCACAGCACGCCGATGCCGATCGTGGCCCTCACGGCCCACGCCATGGCCAACGAAAAACGCGCCTTGCTGCAAAGTGGCATGGACGACTACCTGACTAAACCGATCAGTGAACGGCAATTGGCCCAGGTGGTGTTGAAGTGGACCGGCCTGGCGTTGCGCAATCAGGTCCCGGAGCGTTCCAGCGACAGCCACGGCAGCGGCCATGAACTGCAGGTGCTGGATCACGAAGAAGGCTTGCGCCTGGCCGCCGGCAAGCAGGATCTGGCGGCGGACATGCTGGCAATGCTGCTGGCGTCGCTGGAGGCCGACCGCGAAGCGATCCGTTTGGCCCGCGAAACCCAGGATCACACGGCGTTGATCGAACGGGTGCACCGCCTGCATGGCGCGACCCGCTACTGCGGGGTGCCGCAGCTCAGGGCGGCCTGCCAACGCAGCGAAACCCTGCTCAAGCAACAGGACCCGAAAGCCTCCGGCGCCCTGGAAGAGCTCGACCGGGCCATCAATCGACTGGCGGCTCAGGCCCGTATAAATGCCTGATGCAGCGCAATGGCGTTGACCACGCTCGGCGCTAGGATAAAAGCGCGAGACCCGCTTTGCGGTGATCGTGGCGTATCAGCCGACATTGCTCGACTGGCACGCCCTCGAGGCGAGCGGGCTCGCTCCCACCTCGATCGGCCAAACCGTTTTTGAGTTTCCAGGAGGACGCCATGCGTACGATTCTTTTCAGCAGCCAGACTTACGACCGCGACAGCTTTCTCGGTGCCGACCTCCCCGCCGGCATCGAGCTGCACTTTCAGTCGGCACGACTGAGCCTGGACACCGTGGCGTTGGCCGAACACCACGAAGTGGTCTGCGCGTTCATCAACGATGACCTCGGCGCGCCCGTGCTCGAACACCTGGCAGCAGGCGGCACTCGCCTGATCGCCTTGCGCTCGGCCGGCTACAACCACGTCGACCTGGCCGTGGCCAAGCGCCTGGGGCTGACGATCGTACGGGTTCCGGCCTACTCGCCCCATGCGGTGGCCGAACACGCAGTGGCGCTGATCCTGGCGCTCAACCGTCGCTTGCACCGTGCCTACAACCGCACCCGCGAAGGGGATTTCAGCCTGCATGGGCTGACCGGTTTCGACCTGGTGGGCAAGACCGTCGGGGTGGTCGGTACCGGGCAGATCGGCGCGACCTTCGCCAAAATCATGAACGGCTTCGGCTGCCAGCTCCTGGCCTTCGACCCCTACCCCAATCCGCAGGTCGAAGCGCTGGGCGCGCGCTACCTGGACTTGCCGCAGTTGCTCGCGCAATCGCAGATCATCAGCCTGCACTGCCCGCTCAACGCGCACAGCAAACACCTGATCAACCGCGATTCGCTGGCGCACATGCAACCCGGCGCCATGCTGATCAACACCGGGCGCGGTGGACTGGTGGACACGCCGGCGCTGATCGAGGCCTTGAAGGAGGGCCAATTGGGTTACCTGGGGCTGGACGTGTACGAGGAAGAAGCCCAGCTGTTCTTTGAAGACCGCTCCGACCTGCCGTTGCAGGACGACGTGCTGGCCCGCCTGCTGACCTTCCCCAACGTGATCGTCACCGCGCACCAGGCCTTCCTGACCCGTGAGGCCCTGGGCGCCATCGCCGCGACAACATTGCAGAATATTGCCGCGTGGGCGGCCGGCGACCCGCAAAACCGAGTGGATGTCGGCTGAACCGGATCGAAGGTCGCTTCTGTGCGCAGTGCGGCACCGATGTCCGTGCTAGCATTCCGCGCAGATTTGGAGGACCCATGGTCGAACACGATTTCCGCTATAACCTGATGAACCCGCAACACACCCTCACCGAATGCCGCGCCCTGGTGCCGGGGCGTTATCAAGTCACCGGCAACGGCGGCTCGATTCGCAACAATGACGTGCTGGTCGTCACCCTCAAGGGCGCCAAGGACTTGTCCATGCGCCTGACCGTCGAAACGGTACGCCACCTGATCAACCCGCCCGGTCAATGGGTCGCGGTGGCCAGTGGCCCGGTGTTCGGCGAACTGGCGATCCACACCTGGAAAGTCAATTGCGACAGCTGCGCCAGGGAACTGAGCTTCGAGTTCGCCGTCGACGCCAAGCTGGGCAACAAGGCTGAAAAACCTGCGGCCACGGCGCGGATTGCCGAACTGGGCTGGCGCAGCGTTGGCGAGAAACACCTGTGCCCGAAATGCCAGGAGCCTGCGTGATGAAACGCCTCGCTCTGAGCGCACTGGTCGGTGCCAGCCTGCTGGGCTGCGCCGCCGAGCCGGTCCAACTGCAACAGAACCGCAGCTACATTCTGGAGTGGATTGGCGAGCGCCCATTGATGGATTACAGCCACCTGACCATCACCCTCGGAGAAGACGGCCGGGCCTATGGCAATGCCGGCTGCAACCACTGGTTTGCGCCCTACACGCTGGACGGCGACAAGCTGAGTTTCGGCAAGGTCGGCAGCACCCGCAAATTGTGTGCACCCGCGCTCATGGAACAGGAAAAGCGTTTCCTCCAGGCGCTGGAAGGCGTACAGCGCTGGGACGTGTCATCGATCGAGCAGATGCGCTTCTGGCCCGCCGAAGGCAAGCCACTGCGCTGGTGGCTCGAAGAGGGTTGAGCCCTGTGTGAGTATCGGTCCCGCGCTCGCACGCGGGATCGATCATCGCGCTCAGGGGATCGCCTGCAATGCTTGCAGCTTGGCCATGACGCCCGCCGCCGTCTGTTCGCCCATCAGTTGTTCACGCACCTTGCCCTTGTTGTCGATGATGTACGTCACCGGCAACGCCTCGCTGCGCGGCAAGTCGAAAATCTCGCTGGGATCCTGTGCCAGCACGGTGAACTTGATGCCCAGCTTTTCGCTGGCACTTTTCAGTTCTTCGCCCTGCACGTTGTCGAAGTTGACCCCGAATACGCCGATGTTCTTGCCTTTCAATTGATCGGCCAGGGTGTTCAGCTCCGGGATCTCGGTACGGCACGGCCCACACCACTCCGCCCAGTAATTGAGCACCAGCCACTGCTTGTCCAGACGTTCGGCCGCGACTTTCTGGCCGTTCTGGTCGATCCCGTAATCGTTGCCGCAGCCCCCCAGCATCAGCGCTGCGAAAATCGCGAATGCCGCTGCCAATCGCCTTGTCATGTCGTAATCCTTGTTCAAAATTGAATGCGCCTGCGACCCATCGCCTCCCAAGGTTCTGGATTACGCGCAGCACAGTTAGAATAGCCGCCACCTTACGCCAAATGCGACCCGCACATGACCGATCTGACGCTTTATCACAACCCGCGCTGCTCGAAATCCCGCGGCGCGCTGGAGCTGCTCGAAGCCCGTGGCCTGACCCCGACCGTGGTCCGCTACCTGGATGAACCGCTGGACGCCGCGCAGATCCAGGGCTTGCTGAAAAAGCTCGGCCTCAGCGCCCGGCAACTCCTGCGCACCGGCGAAGAGGACTACAAAACCCTCCACCTGGCCGACGCCAGCCTGAGCGAGGCGCAGTTGATCGCCGCAATCGCCGCCCACCCGAAACTGATGGAGCGGCCGATTCTCGAGGTCGGCGACAAAGCCGTGATCGGCCGCCCACCCGAGCAGATCCTGGAACTGTTGCCATGAGTGCGCCGTACATTCTGGTGCTGTATTACAGCCGCAGCGGCTCGACCAACGAAATGGCCCGGCAGATTGCCCGGGGTGTCGAGCAGGCCGGGATGGAAGCGCGCCTGCGCACCGTGCCGGCGATCTCGGCCGAATGTGAAGCCGTGTCGCCGGACATTCCCGACGAAGGTGCGCTGTACGCCAGCCTCGATGACCTGAAAAACTGCGCGGGCCTGGCCCTCGGCAGCCCCACGCGCTTCGGCAACATGGCGGCGCCGCTCAAATACTTCCTCGACGGCACCAGCAACCTGTGGCTGACCGGAGCCCTGGTGGGCAAACCGGCGGGTGTGTTCACCTCCACCGCCAGCCTGCACGGCGGCCAGGAAACCACCCTGCTGTCGATGATGCTGCCCTTGTTGCACCACGGCATGCTGATCACCGGCCTGCCGTACAGCGAATCGGCCCTCCTGGAAACCCAGGGCGGTGGCACGCCGTACGGCGCCAGCCATCACGCCGGTGCCGATGGCAAAAGCGCCCTGGATACCCACGAAGTGGCGCTGTGCCGCGCCCTGGGCCTGCGCCTGGCCAGGACCGCACAGAAACTGGAGGGCTGAGGGTGGCCAAGAAGCCGAAAGTCCTGCCCGCCATCGAATGGCTCGAGCCGCGCGTGAGGGCCATGCGCGTGATCAGCCTGCTGTGTTTTTTCGGCCTGGTGGGGCTGCTGTGCGTCTACTACCTGTGGGTGGCGGACCTGCACGGCGCCCGACCCTGGGTGATTCTGCTGATCGAGCTGGTGCCGCTGCTGTTGTTGGCGCCCGGCATGCTGGTCGGCAGCCCCCGCGGGCATTCGTGGATGTGTTTTGCGGTGAATCTGTATTTCATCAAGGGCGCGTTGGCCGCGTATGACCCGAACCGGCAGGTGTTCGGGTTGCTGGAGATGGGCGCGAGCCTGGCGGTGTTCTGCTCGGCATTGCTGTATGTGCGCTGGCGGCATCAGTTGAACCGCAGGCTGGCGGGTGAAGGCGCAATCGCCGCCGCCTGATCAACCGCTATTGTCGCAACGCGGCCCGGAGCAGGCTCGCTCCCACACTGGATCAGGGTCGTTGCCCTGTGGGAGCGGGATCGGCTTGCCGCTGACGGATTCAACTCGGTGTCAGTGATTGGCGGTGTAAGCCAGCATCATCGAGATCTGGCTCATCGGCCGCCCACCGCTCTCTTCGTGCCACTGGTTGAACACGTCTTGCACCAGGGCCAGGTCGCGCAGGCTGGTCGGCACCTTGTCGATGATCTTCTGCGCATTCAATGCCGCCACCACGTCATAGCTCGGCACGAAGGTGTCCTTGCCGACCATCCGCAGGAACCGGGGCGCCGACAGCCCGCCCAATTGACTGCCGCGCTTTTTCAGGTACGTCCACAAGCCGACGATATCGGTCACCGGCCAATCGGCGATCAACGTGCCGAAGCTACCTTTCTCATGGGCCACGTCCAGCACGAACTGCGCGTTGCGCGGCACGCTCTTGAGCTTGCCCAGGTGACGGATGATTCGCGCATCCTGCATCAGGCGCTCAAGGTGTTCGGCACTCATCAGCACGACCTTTTCCGGGTCGAAGCGGAAAAACACTTCCTCGAAGGCCGGCCACTTGGCGTCCACCAAACTGTGCTTGAGCCCGGCGCGGAAGACACGCAGGGCCATGGTCGAGAGGTAGCGGTCGTCGGTGATGTCGCGCAATTGCGCCGGGGTCTTGGGAACGGGCAGATGGGCTTGCAGTTCAGCCGCCGAACCGAAGCGGTTCAGGCAGTACTCGTTCAGCCACTTGTAATCGCGCATGCCCTCTCCTGGTATTGAAAAACAGAACCTGTTTACAGGTTGACTACGTTGACGAAGCGCGAAGCCGCGGTTTCGTCGATCTTCAGGCTGGTGAAATCGAACAGGTTGCGGTCCGCCAGCTGCGACGGGATCACGTTCTGCAAGCTGCGGAAGATGCTCTCGGTGCGGCCCGGAGTCTTGCGCTCCCAGTCCTGAAGCATTTCCTTGACCACCTGACGCTGCAGGTTTTCCTGCGACCCGCAGAGGTTGCACGGGATGATCGGGAACTGCTTGAAGTCCGAGTAGGCCTGGATGTCTTTTTCGTTGCAGTAGGCCAACGGCCGAATCACCACATTACGGCCGTCGTCGGCACGCAACTTTGGCGGCATGGCCTTGAGCGAGCCATTGAAGAACATGTTGAGGAAGAAGGTTTCGACGATGTCGTCGCGGTGATGACCGAGGGCCATCTTGGTCGCGCCGATTTCGTCGGCAAAGGTGTAGAGCGTGCCGCGACGCAGGCGCGAGCACAGCGAGCAGGTGGTCTTGCCTTCCGGAATCAGTTCCTTGACCACCGAATAGGTGTCTTTCTCGACGATGTGATACTCGATGCCCAGCGTTTTCAGGTACGCCGGCAGCACGTCCTCGGGAAAGCCCGGCTGCTTCTGGTCCATGTTCACGGCGACGATCTCGAACTTGATCGGCGCTACCTTCTGCAAATGCATCAGCACATCGAGCATGGTGTAGCTGTCCTTGCCACCGGACAGGCAGACCATGACCTTGTCGCCGTCTTCAATCATGTTGAAATCGGTAACGGCCTCACCGGCCAATCGGCGAAGGCGCTTTTGCAGTTTGTTCTGGTTGACCGTGAGAGTGCCCATGACGCGAAATCCGTGAGGTGTGACGAAAGGCCGGCATTTTACGCATAAACGCCGGGCTGGCGAAGCGCTCTCTGTCTGCCGGAGGGCCGGCGTTTGACAGAGCTTGCGGCGATTAACAGCCATCTTTACAGCGCGATTTGCTCTAACACCCCTGCACCAACGCCGGTAAGACCTTTCTATACTGCGACATAAGGTCGCAGACATATAAAGACCTTTCTTACCTGGCCACTTTGGCCCGTAAGCGCTCCACTGGGGGGCGACGGTAAAAACAAGAGGAGTGACTGGCATGATCCATCACGTAGTGGGGCTTTTCACCCACCCCGACCAGGAATGGAAAGAAATCCGTGGCGATCAGGAGGAAAGCATCAGCCACATGTACCTGACCCACACGCTGATTCTTGCGGCGATCCCCGCTGTGTCGGCGTTTATCGGCACCACGCAGGTTGGCTGGGTGATCGGCAACCGTGCGCCGGTGATGCTGACGAACGAGAGTGCGCTCTGGATGACGATCATGTCGTACCTGGCGATGCTCGGGGGCGTTGCAGTGATGGGCGCGTTCATTCACTGGATGGCGCGCACCTATGATGCCAACCCGAGCCTGGCTCGCTGCGTGGCGTTTGCGACCTATACCGCGACCCCGCTGTTCGTCGGCGGCCTCGCGGCCCTGTACCCCCACATGTGGCTGGGGATGATCGTCGGGACGGCGGCCATCTGCTACACGGTGTACCTGCTGTATGTGGGGCTGCCGACCTTCATGAATATTCCATCGGATGAGGGCTTCCTGTTTTCGAGTTCAGTGCTTGCAGTCGGCCTGGTAGTGCTGGTGGCCATCATGGCGTTCACGGTCATTGTCTGGGGGCTTGGCGTAGGGCCGGTCTATACCAATTAGCGACACGTCACCCAATAACAACATCTGCCAATACAGGCCGCCGCAAGGCGGCCTTCTATTGTCCAGGACCACCGCAGGCGCGACGACCATTCGGCGCATCGGCGATTCGCAAGGCCCCGGGGTTGCGGCATACTCGGCATCTCTGGAGAGCCATCAAGCATGCCCGAGCAACTCAATACCCGCGTCGAAGACTGTTTCCAACAAGCCGAATCCTTTTTCAAACGAACGTTCAAACGCCCGGTGGTCAGCCTCAAGCTGCGCGGGCAAAAAGCCGGTGTCGCGCACCTGCACGAGAACCTGCTGCGGTTCAATCCGCAGCTGTACCGGGAAAACACCGAAGACTTCCTCAAGCAGACCGTGGCCCATGAGGTCGCCCACCTGATCGCCCACCAGTTGTTCGGCGATCGCATCCAGCCCCATGGTGAAGAGTGGCAATTGATCATGCGCGGTGTATACGAACTGCCACCCAATCGCTGCCACACCTATGACGTCAAGCGACGTAGCGTGACCCGCTACATCTACAAGTGCCCGTGCGCCGACAGCGATTTCCCCTTCTCGGCCCAGCGCCACAGCCTGGTGCGCCAGGGGCGGAGGTATCTGTGTCGGCGGTGCCGCAACACCTTGGTGTTCAGTGGGGAGATGCGAGTCGAGTAGCTGGTTTTTGTGGTGACCGGTCTGGCCCTATCGCGAGCAGGCTCGCTCCCACAGGGTCAGATGTCGCAGACAAAATGTATGAACGACGCCGGCTACTGTGGGAGCGAGCCTGCTCGCGATGGCGCCGGGACAAGCGCTAAAGAATCACCTTGGCCCGCCGCAAATCGCTAATCCGCTCCCCACTGAACCCTAAAGCCCCCAACACCTCATCCGTATGTTCACCCAGTGCCGCACCGATATGCCGCGGCTGCGGTAACCCCTGGGAGAATTTCAGCGGGCACGCCATCTGCGCCTGGCTCAAACCATCGCCCCGTGGAACCTGGGTCACCAATTGCCGTGCCTGCAACTGCGGATGCCTCACCGCCTCCCCCAGGCTCAACACCGGTTCGACACAGGCATCCAGTTCGGCAAACAACGCACACAATTCGGCGAAATCGTGTTTCTCGAATTCGATCTTCAATGCGTCCTTGAGCTGTTTTTGCCGTGCCGGTTGCGGCGACAGGCCCAGGGCTGCCAGCTCTTCGAGGCCCAGTGCCGTGCACAGTTGCTTCATGAATGCCGGCTCCAGGCTGCCCACCGACAACCATCGTCCGTCCCGCGAACGGTAATAGTCATAAAAGCTGCCACCGTTGAGCACCTGCGCTTCCCGGCCCGGCTCCTCGCCGCAGGCCAGGTAACCGGCACCGGCCATGGCGTTCAGGCTGAACGCGCAGTCGGTCATGCTCACGTCCAGGTACTGCCCCAGGCCGCTGTGCTGGCGGGCAATCACCGCCGCCAGCAGTCCTGCGACCGCGTGCAACGAGCCACCCGCGACATCCGCCACCTGCATGCCCAGAGGCAACGGCCCGGAGTCGACGCGGCCGGTGTAGCTTGCCTGCCCGGCCAACGCCAGGTAATTGATGTCATGGCCGGCGCGATCCCGGTAGGGACCGGTCTGCCCGTAACCGGTGATCGACACATAGATCAGTTTCGGATTGATGGCCTTCAATGCTTCGTAGCCCAACCCCAATCGCTCCATCACACCGGGGCGGAACTGTTCCAGGACGATGTCGTGGTCCTGCAGCAACGCCGTGATGATTTCCAGCGCCTCGGGCTGCTTGAGGTCCAGCGCGAGGCTGCGTTTGTTGCGGTTGAGGTAGGCGTGGCTCGCCGACACGCCCTGGTCATGGGGCGGCAGCACGCGCAGCAGGTCGGTGCGGGTCGGCGACTCGATACGCAATACCTCGGCGCCCATGTCGGCTAAAAGCAGCGAAGCGAACGGCCCCGGCAGCAGGGTCGAGAAATCCAGAATCTTGAGGGATGCCAGTGGACCGGGCATGAGTGATCTCCAGTGCGATAGCTCACATGCGATAGCTCCAGCCTAGGCAGCCGATGGCGTTGCGGCAATCACCCGATGTGTCAGCAACTGTGACCGTTATGCTCAAATCGCAGGCATGAAAAAACCCGCCGAAGCGGGTTTTCTCGTTTGCAGCAGGGTTTACTTGACGCTGCTCGGGGTTGGGCCTTCGGCCACACCCAGGTCGTCTTCGGCACGCTCTTCGGCAATGCCGCGACCGCCAGAAGCCAGCTCGGCCTGCAGCACGTCGGTGTCCAGTTCCTTGACCCACTTGGCCACAACGACGGTCGCCACCGCGTTACCGACCAGGTTGGTCAGGGCACGGGCTTCGGACATGAAACGGTCAATACCGAGGATCAGCGCCAGGCCGGCGACCGGCAGGTGACCGACTGCGGACAGGGTGGCGGCCAACACGATGAAACCACTGCCGGTCACGCCAGCAGCACCTTTGGAGGACAGCAGCAGCACCACCAGCAGGGTGATCTGGTGAGTAATGTCCATGTGGGTGTCGGTCGCCTGAGCGATGAACACTGCCGCCATGGTCAGGTAGATCGCGGTACCGTCGAGGTTGAACGAGTAACCGGTCGGGATCACCAGACCCACGACGGATTTCTTCGCACCCAGGCGTTCCATCTTGATCAGCATGCGCGGCAGTACCGATTCCGAGGAAGAAGTACCCAGTACGATCAGCAGCTCTTCACGGATGTAGCGGATCAGTTTCAGGACGCTGAAGCCGTGGGCACGAGCGATACCGCCCAGCACGATCAGGATGAACAGCAGGCAGGTGATGTAGAAGCAGGCCATCAATTGACCCAGTTGTACCAGCGAACCGACACCGTAGGCACCGATGGTGAAGGCCATGGCACCGAAGGCACCGATCGGCGCGAGCTTCATGATCATGTTGATGATGTTGAACATCACGTGGGCGAAGCGATCGATGAAGTCCAGGACCGGCTTGCCGTAGGCACCCAGGCGATGCAGGGCGAAACCGAAGATCACCGAGAACATCAGCACTTGCAGGATATCGCCGGTGGCGAATGCGCCAACGATGGTCGATGGAATGACGTTCAGGATGAAGCCGACGACGCTTTGATCAGCACCGGCGGAAACGTACTGGGCCACTTTCGAGGCATCCAGGGTGCTCACGTCGATGTGCATGCCATTGCCCGGCTGGACGATGTTGACCACGATCAGGCCAACCAGCAAGGCGATGGTCGAGACGATTTCGAAGTACAGCAGCGCGTAGCCGCCGGTCTTGCCTACCGACTTCATGTTCTGCATGCCGGCGATACCGCTGACGACGGTGCAGAAGATGATCGGGGCGATGACCATTTTGATCAGTTTGATGAACCCGTCACCCAGTGGCTTGACCGCCACACCGAGCTGCGGATAGTAGTGACCGAGCAGAATGCCGATAACGATGGCAACGATCACCTGGGCATACAGGGATTTGTACAGTGGCTGACGAGTCGTCATTGCAAAGTTCCTCAAGAGCGTCCCGCGACAACATCCATCTGTTGTCGACGACACCTCATTTGCGAACCCTCCTGCACTGGAGGGATTTGTTTTTTCGAGCTGCACGGAGGCAGGCATCTGCCCGTTCTATCGCAAGTGGCGTGCCACTTTGCTCAAAATGCCTGTAAGCCTTTTGCCATCAGGGGTTACCGATCCACCTTGCCATGAACGTGTTGCAAAACAGTGGCGGATTTCCGCCCATCCGCCAGACCTCGTCCTGCAATTTGGCGGATATCCGCCTTGTTGAAGGCCAGACAGCACGATTACCATTCGTCGTTCAATGACGGATCTGCCTGTTATGCGCGAACGCACCATCGCCAGTCATTTCGCCCGCGCCGCCCTCGGTGGTGCGCGCCGCCTGGGTCGTGACTGCTCGGAACTGCTGCACCAGCTCGGCATCAGCCCCGAGTTGCTGGATGAACCGCGCGCGAGAATCGCGCCCGAACAGTTCACCCGGTTGATCCAGGGTTTGTGGCTGGCGCTCGATGACGAATACCTCGGCTTCGGGCCGGTTCCGAGCAAGACCGGCAGTTTTGCGATGATGTGTCATGCCGTGATTCACTGCCGCAATCTCGATCGGGCACTGCACCGTGGCTTATTGTTTTATAGCCTATTCCCGGACGGTCCGCGCCTGACCCTGACCCGCGAAGACCCACTGATCCGCCTGAGCCTCGACGACTCGCAGTTCCACGACCCGGACCACTTCCTCACCGAGAGCCAGTTGATGGTCTGGCATCGGCTCGGCAGTTGGCTGATCGGGCAACGCATCCGGCTGGAGCAGGCGACGTTCAGTTATGCAAAGCCAGCGCATGGGGCCGAATACGACTTGTTGTTCCCCTGCCCATTGGTGTTCGGTGCGCCGCAGAGCAGCCTGTTGTTCCACAGTCGTTACCTGAGCATGCCGTTGCTGCAGGACGAGCGAACCCTCAAGCATTTCCTTGAACGCTCCCCCGCTGACTTGTTGTCGCGCCCGGACGACGGCGACAGCCTGAGCAGTCGACTGCGCCGCCTGCTCAGTAGCGACAGTGCGCGCTGGCCGGACCTGGAAGCCGTGGCCGCGCACCTGCACATCAGTCCGCAAACGCTGCGCCGGCACCTGCGCGAAGAGGGTTCGAGTTTTCAGGAGTTGAAGGACCAGTTGCGGCGGGACATCGCCATTTATCACTTGGGCCGCGCAGACCTGTCACTGCAGCAGATTGCCGAGCAACTGGGGTTTTCCGAGCCATCGGCGTTTCATCGGGCGTTCAAGAAGTGGACGGGCCTGACACCGGGCGCCTATCGGGCGCAGGAGAACTGAAGTTCCAGCGCTCGTCAGGCGCCGTGTCCAATGCCATTAGGGGAACCTACCCGTCCATAGGGGTGGAAACTTACTCTAAACGCGGAATGACCAGCGACAAGCCAGGATATATCTTGTCCGGATGTTCCAGCACCGAGCGGTTCGCATTGAAAATCAGCGTAAACCTGGCAGCCTCCCCATAAAACTCTCGGGCGATCTTTGCCAAGGTATCCCCCTTCACAACAACATACATATTCAACTGAGTGACGGGCGGAATCGCCAATGTTGCAGGTGACGCAAACTCCACATCACCCAGTTGTTTAATTTGTTCAATGAATAAATCGAGATGATTGGCCGTGGTCGCATGAATATCGTGCATCAGGACGATCGAGTTCTTTTTGTTTCTGATTTGTTCAATACCATGGGTGACCCAGCCTCCCTGTCGATAATCGGGATTCCAGTCCAAGGTATCCACACTCCAGAGCACCTGCCGATACCCAAGACCGGCTACTGTCCGATCGACCAGCGCGTCGTGGGCGCCGTAAGGCGGGCGCATGATCGGGTCCGGATCTTGAAAGGGCGCCAGCGCCTGTTCGGTCTTCTGGATTTGCTCGATGATGGTGTCTGGGTCCTGGCCGACCAGCCTGAGATGATCGTAAGTGTGATTACCGATCCGGTGCCCTTCATCGAGGATGCGTCGAATACGGTCGGCCTGTTTGGCAACCAGGTGACCTACCACAAAGAAAGTTGCCTTGATATCGGACTTCGCCAGTGTATCGAGCACTGTTTCGGTGTGAGTTTGCCGAGGTCCATCATCAAACGTAAGCCACACTTTTTTATTGTCCATTTGTTCGCTCTCTGGGTGACATGTAATGAGTTGGCCCATAACAACCTCAAGCCGTAATCCTACGGATACCTGCAGTTGAAAGAGCGTTGCTTATTACCTGTCAGCCAAGCACTTAAAGCCAACAAAACATTGTTGCCGGTCGTTTAATACCCAGTGCGGGAAGCGATATCACTCCATGCACTATCCCGTCACGCTCAAGGGGTGGGGAAATGTATGCGAAACGCCGCTCCGCCCATCGGCGAATCCCCCAGGGTCAGCCGGGCGCTGTAGCTCTCGATGATGTCCTTGACCACTGCCAACCCGATGCCCTGCCCCGGGTGCTGACGGTCCAGGCGCTCGCCGCGTTCCAGGATCCGCGCACGCTGGTCCGGCGGCACCCCCGGCCCGTCATCCTCGACGCACAACTCAATCCCACTCAAGCTTTCGTGCACGCTGATGCGCACTTCGCCCAGGCACAGGCGATAGGCGTTCTCCAGCAGGTTACCCAGCATTTCCAGCAATGCGCCCTGTTCGATCGGCACGCAGCATTGCTCCGGCAGGTCGAAGGCCACCCGCACGCGCTTGTCGCGGTAGACCTTGTCCAGCGTGTCGCACAGGCTTTGCAGCACCGGTTGCAGGCGCACCTGATGGCGCACCAGACCGCTTTTGCGCAGGCTGGCGCGCTGCAATTGATAGCTGATCTGCTGACTCATGCGTTCGATCTGGGTTTGCAGCACCCAGGCCTGGTCCCGGTCCTGGGGGCGCTGGGCCATGTCTTCGCTGACGCCCTGCAACACCGCCAACGGGGTTTTCAGGCTGTGCGCCAGGTCATCCAGGGAGTCGCGATAACGGCTGCGCTGCTCGCGCTCGCTGTGCAACAAACGGTTGAGCGAACCGGTCAGGCGCAACAGTTCGCGCGGGTGCTGTTCGCTGAGGCTTTCGCGAGCGCCGCTTTCGATTTCGTCGAGCTCCTGGCTCAGCCGGCGCAGCGCCTGCAAGCCCCAGGTCAGGCCGATCCACAACAAGGCCAGGAGCACCAGCAGCGCCGCGCCAAATCCCAGGTAGAGATTTTCCCGCAGGCCTTCGAGGGTGACTTCGTACTCGCGCACCGGTTGCAGGGTGACAATGCTAAACGCCGCGCTCTTGCCGCCGAGCAGTTTGACCTCGACGTCATAGACGAAATAATCCTGGCCGTCGGCTTCGCTGATCCGCGCGAATTCGTTGCCGCGCCCGTCATAACGCGGTTTGTAGTTGATGTGTTCTTCGCGGGTGCCCTTCGAGCGCCAGACCAGATGGCCGTCGCGGTCGTAGATGTAGCCGAGCAGGCGGCTGTCGGTCAGGTTGAAACGCTCATCGGGCAACTGCGCCGGCATCTGCAGGCGATTGCCCTCGACCCGCGCGGCCGAGATCAACGTGGTGACGTCCGACGCCAGGCGTTGCTCGATGGAGTCCTGCAACGCCAGGCTGAACGCCCCCTGCATCGCCGGCAACAGTGCCAGCATGAACAACACCGCCAGCAGGGTGGCGGCCAACATCAAACGGACACGAAGCGAACGGATCAAGTGCAGCGCTCATTGAACAGGTAGCCGAGGCCACGCACGGTGTCGATCGGCTTGAACCCCGCCGGGCCTTCGAGTTTGCGGCGCAGACGGCCGACCAACACTTCGATCACGTTCGGATCGCGCTCGTCGTCATCCGGATAGAGCTGTTCCATCAAGCGGTCCTTGGCCACCACTTGCTGGTGATGGCGCATCAGGTACTCGAGGATCCGGTATTCATACGCGGTCAGCGCCAGCGGCTGCTCGTCGAGCGTCGCCTGCTTGCGATTGAGGTCGAGCAGCAGCGGCCCGGCGACGATGGTCGACTGGGTGAAACCGCTGGAACGGCGCAGCAGGGCATTGAGGCGCGCGTCGAGTTCCTCGAACTGGAACGGCTTGACCACGTAGTCGTCGGCACCGGCGGCAAGGCCTTCGACCTTGTCCTGCCAGTTGCCGCGCGCGGTGAGGATCAGGATGGGAAAGGTCTTGCCGCCCGAGCGCAACTGGCGAATCAGGTCGAGCCCGCCCATTCCCGGCAGGCCGAGATCGATCACCGCCAGGTCATGGTTGAACTGCTCGGTCTGGTACAGCGCATCGACGGCATTGCCCACCGATTCGACGACATGACCGCTGTCTGTCAGGCGGGTTTGCAGGTGATGGCGCAACAGCGCTTCATCTTCGACGACCAGCAATTTCATAACGCTCTCCCGGGCAAATCAACCTCTCCAGAGGTGCACCCACCTCGATGGCTAACATGGCGACGCCGGATCAGCCGCGGGGCGGATCCGGTGTCGGTCTTGCGCTACGCTGTTCAGAAAGCGTAGTTGGCGGACAAGTAAGTCTGGGCGCTGCTGGTCAAGTCCAGCGACCCCTGTTTGCTGCCACCGCTCTGGCTCATCTCGGTGCTGGCATTGCTGCGCAGGTAACGGTAACCCAGTTCCACCGAGGTGTTTTGCGAAACCTGCTGCAACACACCCAACTGGCCACCGACGGCGTAACCGATATCGCTGTCGCGGCTGTAGCCCGGCGAGTCCTGGGTCAGCTTGGTCAGACCGGCGGTGGCGCCGCCAAACAATTTCGTGCTGCCGCCCACCGGATAGAAGAGGTCGTAGCTGCCCAGCAGGTTTTCCTGACGCAGTTTAATGCCATTGTGCGAACCCGACACGTTGTCGTAGGTGGCGTAGTAACGACCCTGGCTGTTTTGCTGACCCAGACGCACACCCCAGGTGTTGTCCTTGCCGATCACGCCGTCGGCGTTCGGGTGATTGAGGTTGGCGTCCAGGGCGCTGGACTTCTTGACCTTGTCGCTGGTCTGTCCAAAAGTTAGGCTGGCAAAGTTATCGTCGGTCGCGTGAGCCGCTACGCTTGCGCCCATCACCGTGAAAGCCAGCAGCAGTTTTTTTAACGTCGTCATTGGCGTGTTTCCTCGAGTGCGATGTGCTTTTCGGGTATGGCGCAAGGTTACTCACTCCGCCCTGAACTGCCCCTGAACGCTCTCTGAACCTGAGCTGAACCAGATCGAACCGGCTGTTTAACCCCTTCCTTGCAGGAGATTCGAGCATGCGCGTATTCCTCGCTGTCCTTTTGCTGGCCTTGAGCGGGCTTGGCCACGCCGCGATCAAGACCCAGGAAATTCCCTATAAAAGCGCCGACGGCACAGCCTTGATCGGTTACTACGCCTACGACGATGCCATCCAGGGCAAACGCCCGGGCGTGGTGGTGGTGCACGAATGGTGGGGGCTCAACGACTACACCAAGCGCCGCGCCCGTGACCTTGCGGCCCTGGGCTACAGCGCGCTGGCCATCGACATGTACGGCGATGGCAAGAACACCGAACACCCCAAGGACGCCCTGGCCTTCATGCAGGCGGCCTTGAAGGACAGCGCCGCTTCCAGCGCACGCTTCAAGGCCGGTCTCGACCTGTTGAAGCAACAGGCACAGACCGATCCGGACAAAGTGGCGGCGATCGGTTATTGCTTCGGCGGCGCGGTGGTACTAAATGCGGCCCGCCAGGGCGTACCGCTGGCCGGCGTGGTGAGCTTCCACGGCGCGCTGGCGACCCAGACACCGGCCGAGCCTGGCAAGGTAAAGGCGAAAATCCTGGTCGAGCATGGGGCGCTGGATAGCATGGTCACGGCAGAAAACGTGGCGGCGTTCAAGAACGAGATGGACAAGGCCGGGGCCGACTACACCTTCGTCAGCCTTGACGGGGCCAAGCACGGCTTCAGCAACCCGGATGCGGATCGCCTGGGCCATGGCGATCATGGCGGGCCGGACATTGGTTACAACAAGGCGGCGGATGAAAAGTCCTGGGCCGACATGCAGGCGTTTTTCAAGAAGATCTTTGGTTGATCAGCCAGGCCGGGGTGGCCTCATCGCGAGCGGGCTCGTTCCCCCATTGAAATGCGTTCAATGGGGGAGCGGGCCCGCGCGGATGGTGTCCTTCGGTCCAACGCCGGACTACCCTCCAACGAGCCAACCCGGCAAAATGCCCCCATGAACGCTCTTCCCGCCCTGCCCGCCTGTTGCGCCCCGCTCGATGCCGATTGGCCGCTGCCGTTTATGCTGCCCGAGACCGTGCTGCTGAGCACGCATTTCAACAGCTCGAAATTGACCGTCGATGATTTTCGCCGCAGCGCCATCGAGCCGCCGGCGACCATCCAGCGCTCGGTGGCCAAGCGCCAGGCCGAATTTCTTGCCGGGCGTATTTGCGCGCGGGCTGCGCTGCAACAACTGGAGGGGCTGAACGTGGTCCCGGCCATAGGCGATGACCGCGCGCCGGTCTGGCCGGCGCACATCAGTGGTTCGATCACCCACAGCACCGGCCGGGCAGCGGCGATCGTCGCGCGCAAAAGCCATTGGCGCGGCCTGGGCATGGACCTGGAAAACCTGCTCGATCCCGAACGGGCAGAACGCCTGGCCGGGGAAATCCTCACCCCCGCCGAGCTGCAGCGCATGGCCGCCGGCCGCCACGATCAACTGGCGCTGCTGGTGACCCTCACCTTCTCAGTGAAGGAAAGCCTGTTCAAGGCGCTGTACCCGATCGTGCAACAGCGCTTTTACTTCGAGCACGCCGAGGTGCTGGAGTGGAGCGAGGCCGGGACCGTGCGCCTGCGCCTGCTGACCGACCTGTCCAGTGAATGGCGCCATGGCACCGAGCTGGATGCGCAGTTCGGGGTGAAGGATGGACAGCTGTTGAGCCTGGTCAGCATCCAGGCCTGAAGGCTTTTTTGTTCGGGCCTCATCGCGAGCAGGCTCGCCCCCACAGGGTGGAGCGCGTTGTCCTGTTCGCGACAAGCTCTGCAGACAACGACGATGTCAGTGTTTCTCCTGATTGCGCGGCCAGCTCAAGCTGAAACACGCCCCGCCCAGGCTCTTGCTCTTGCTGATCAACGCCCGGCCATCATGCCAGTGGATGATGCGCCGCACGATGGACAACCCCAGGCCATGCCCACCCGAGGCGCGGGTCCGGCTGTCATCGAGGCGCAGGAATGGCGTGAAAATTTTCTCCCACGCCGACTCGGGAACCCCCGGCCCGTCGTCCTCGATATCCACCCGACACCGCTGCTGCCCCACCTGGTAGCTGACGGTCACCCGCGATTGCGCGTGGCGCATGGCGTTGCTCACCAGGTTTTGAATGGCCCGGTGCAGGTAACGCGGCTCCGCCTCGACCCAGGCATCGTCGCAATCGGCCGCCGACAGGCATAAACCGCGCTGTACCGTGACGTCGGCGCGCAACGGCGCCAACTCCTCGATCACCTGATTGACCAAGGCGTCGAGGTCGATGCGCTGGAAATTCAGCGCCGGCGACCCTTGCTCCAATCGCGCATAGGTGAGCATCTCGTCCACCAACCGATCGAGGTCCTCGATGTCGTGGTCCATGCCTTCGCAATATTTTTCCAGGGCCTGCGGGGTGGTGGCCGAGCCGATCATCTCCAGACCGAAGCGCAGGCGCGCCACCGGCGTGCGCAACTCGTGCGACACGGCGCGCACCAGCTCGCGCTGGACCGCCAGCAACTGCTGCAAGTGTTCGGCCATGCCGTTGAAGGCCGACGCCAGGCGCCCGACCGAATCCGCACCGCGGGCCGGCACACGGGTTTCCAGGCTGCCCTTGGCAATGCGCGTGGCGGCAGCCTCGAGGCCGCGCAAACGGCGCTCCAGTTGCCGCACCAGCAAATAGACGATCAGGCCGATCAGGCTCAAACCCAGCGCCGCAATCAGCACCAGCCATTCCGGCGGATAGGGATTCATCTGGTACAACGGGCCGATTTCCAGCACCCATGGCGTGCCGACCATGCCGGCAAACACCCGGATCGAATCGCCCTCCTTGCCCAAGGCCATCACCGTGTCACCTTCCGACACGCGGCGACTCTGGTCTTCGTCCATGTCGGCCTGATCGACCGTGACCAGCCGCAGATCGAAACCGAAACCCTTTTCTTCCTTTATCTGCGCCAGGCGCCTGGGCTGCTCGGCCACCGGCACGCGCACCAGTTCGTCGGCCAGCAGGTAAATCGTCGCCCGGGCCAGTTGCTCGCTGATCTGCTGCACTTCCCCCATGAGCATCAACTGTTCGTGTTCGCTGACCAGCCGATAGACCTTGGCCGCATGGGGGCCGGTCTGCTCCACCAGGGCCTGGCCGCGCAGCACGCGGGTGCGCTGGGTCAAGTCGAGGTCGGTCTGGGCGAAGGTCTTCAGCGCCAGCGGAATCCCGAGCAAGCGCTCCCACACCAGCAAGGCACGGTGACGCTGGGTTTCGTTCATCGGTTGCAGGTTGTCGGCCATCAGTGAAAACGTGCCGTGGGCCAGGCGCTCGCGGTACTGCTCGCTGCGCACCTGATTGAGCATGTGCAAAGCGAGCACGCCGAGCACCGCCACCAGGATCAGCGCCGCGCACATGCCGCCGTAAATGCGCAGGAAGATCGAGTTCACAGGGAAGGGTCTACACAGGCTTCGGGCACGAACAGATAACCTTTGCTGCGGATGGTCTTGATCAGCCGTGGATGGTCGGGGTCGTCACCGATTTTCGGGCGAATGCGCGAGATGCGCACATCGATGGAGCGATCCTGGCCGTCATAACCGATGCCGCGCAACGCGGTGAAAATCTCCTCACGCGACAGGATTCGCCCGGCATTGGCCACCAGCAGCCACAGCAGGTCGAACTCGGCGCTGGTCAGTTCGATGCCATTGTCATGCAGCCAGGCTTCGCGCAAGGCGTTGTCCACCACCAGCGGGCCGAACTGCAGGCGACGGAGTTTTTCCGGCACCGGCTCCGGGGACTCACTGCGCCGCAGCAACGCCTGGATACGGGCGAGCAACAGGCGCGGACGCACCGGCTTGCACACGTAATCGTCGGCGCCCAGGTCCAGGCCGAGAATCTGATCGGTGTCGTCGGTACGGGCGGTGAGCATCAGGATCGGGCCGTCATACTGGTTGCGCACCTTGCGGCAGATGCTCAGGCCATCTTCGCCGGGCAGCATCAGGTCGAGGATCACCAGGTCCGGTTTCTCCTTGATGATGCGGGTGGCGGCCAGAGCGCCATTGCCCTCGATCGACACGCGCAGGCCATTGGCTTGCAGGTAATCGCGGGTCAGTTCGGCCAGACGCTGGTCGTCTTCCACAATCAGTACCTGCCAGGCTTCTTGCTCCACGGTGACCTCTGCTTGCCAACAATAAGGAAGGATCCGCCCGTCTTTTTGTAATGATTGGGGAGGATAAGAATGCGTACGTTCCGGCCGATTGTATAAACGCCACTCGTCCAGAACACAAGCCGGCAAATGCGTTCGGACAGCCCGGTTTTTTGTGATACGGTTCGCGCCCTTCGAAATCCGGACAGCTCTTTTCGCTCATTGAAAATCAGTGAAAATTCGCTCGATCCAGCAGTCTCGCGGCCTACACGAGGATTGAACCCTTCACACACAATTTACGCACAGGGTTATCCACAGGTAGTACGTTGCAACACCCCCCAAAACGCATTATCTTGTAGCACGGCGCTAAAAAAACCCTACATGTAGGGTTTTCCCTTAGAAGCCCAACCACATTTCAGACCGGGAACTCAAGCGCTTTATTGCCTGTTGCCGGTTGAACCAAGCGTCATTTTACAAGCCCAAACCGCTCCCGCGGATGGCACCGTTTTCTTCAGGCCGGTAGGGCCACGACGGTACGGGTGTTGCAGACATGACTGCCACCCGGAATGGAATCCGGCGACGAGCCCAGGCTCGCTGCCAAAGACTTCGGCAAGGACGCGGCATCATTGGCCTTTTTCCTACTGTCCCGAAGTTGTTATGCCCGACGCCCGTCGGTTGTAGTGCTTCAGGACAGAACGGTGGGCACCGTGATGGTGCTCAAACAAACATAGAGAATGTGGAGACACCCCCCCATGCAAACCGACACAACTCGCGAGAACCCGCAAGGCACCTTGCCGCAGGCTGTGGATTCGAATTCGGATCTGTCCGCCACCGCGCCTGGCCAGTTGCGCGTGATCAAGCGTAACGGCACTGTCGTGGCTTACACCGATGACAAAATCACCGTCGCCATCACCAAGGCGTTCCTCGCAGTTGAGGGCGGCACCGCCGCCGCCTCGTCGCGAATCCATGACACCGTGGCCCGCCTGACCGAACAGGTCACCGCGACCTTCAAGCGTCGCATGCCATCGGGCGGCACCATCCACATCGAAGAAATCCAGGACCAGGTCGAACTGGCCCTGATGCGTGCCGGCGAGCAGAAAGTCGCCCGCGACTACGTGATCTACCGTGATTCGCGTGCCAAGGAGCGTGCGGCGCACACCCCGGCCGAAGCGGCCGTCAACGCTCACCCTTCGATCCGCATCACCCGTGCCGACGGTAGCCTGGCGCCGTTGGACATGGGCCGCCTGAACACCATCGTTACCGAAGCGTGCGAAGGCCTGGAAGAAGTCGACGGCGACCTGATCCAGCGCGAAACCCTGAAAAACCTGTACGACGGCGTGGCCCTGAACGACGTCAACACCGCCCTGGTGATGACCGCCCGTACCCTGGTCGAGCGTGAGCCGAACTACTCGTTCGTCACCGCCCGTCTGCTGATGGACACCCTGCGTGCCGAAGGCCTGGGCTTCCTCGGTGTCGCCGAGAGCGCCACCCACCACGAAATGGCCGACCTGTACGCCAAGGCCCTGCCTGCCTACGTCGCCAAGGGTATCGAATACGAGCTGCTGAACCCTGAGCTGGCCAGCTTCGACCTGGAAAAACTCGGCAAGGCGATCAATCACGAACGCGACCAGCAGTTTACTTACCTGGGCCTGCAAACCCTGTACGACCGCTACTTCATCCACAAGGATGGCGTGCGTTTCGAACTGCCGCAGATCTTCTTCATGCGCGTGGCCATGGGCCTGGCAATCGAAGAGAAAGACCGCGAAGCCCGTGCGATCGAGTTCTACAACCTGTTGTCGTCCTTCGACTACATGGCGTCGACCCCGACCCTGTTCAACGCCGGCACCCTGCGCCCTCAGTTGTCCAGCTGCTACCTGACCACCGTGCCGGATGACCTGTCGGGCATCTATCACGCGATCCACGACAACGCCATGCTGTCGAAATTCGCCGGCGGCCTGGGCAACGACTGGACCCCGGTGCGTGCGCTCGGTTCGTACATCAAGGGCACCAACGGCAAGTCCCAGGGCGTGGTTCCGTTCCTCAAAGTGGTGAACGACACCGCCGTCGCCGTCAACCAGGGTGGCAAGCGCAAAGGCGCTGTCTGTGCCTACCTGGAAACCTGGCACATGGACATCGAAGAGTTCATCGAACTGCGCAAGAACACCGGTGACGATCGTCGTCGTACCCACGACATGAACACCGCCAACTGGATCCCTGACCTGTTCATGAAGCGTGTCTTCGACGACGGCAAGTGGACCCTGTTCTCGCCGTCCGAAGTACCGGACCTGCACGACCTGACCGGCAAGGCCTTCGAAGAGCGTTACGAGTACTACGAAGCCCTGACCGAGTACCCGGGCAAGGTCAAGCTGTTCAAGACCATCCAGGCCAAAGACCTGTGGCGCAAAATGCTGTCCATGCTGTTTGAAACCGGCCACCCATGGCTGACCTTCAAGGACCCGTGCAACCTGCGCAGCCCTCAGCAGCACGTGGGCGTGGTCCACAGCTCGAACCTGTGCACCGAGATCACCTTGAACACCAACAAGGACGAGATCGCTGTCTGCAACCTGGGTTCGATCAACCTGCCGAACCACATCGTGGACGGCAAGCTCGACACCGCCAAGCTGCAACGCACCGTGAACACTGCCGTGCGCATGCTCGACAACGTGATCGACATCAACTACTACTCGGTGCCACAAGCGAAGAACTCCAACTTCAAGCACCGTCCGGTCGGCCTGGGCATCATGGGCTTCCAGGATGCGCTGTACCTGCAGCACATTCCTTACGGTTCCGATGCTGCCGTGCAGTTCGCCGACACCTCCATGGAAGCGGTCAGCTACTTCGCGATCCAGGCGTCCTGCGACCTGGCCGACGAGCGCGGCGCCTACGAGACGTTCCAGGGTTCGCTGTGGTCCAAGGGCATCCTGCCGCTGGATTCGCAACAGATCCTGATCGAAGCCCGTGGCCAGAAGTACATCGATGTCGACCTGAAGGAAACCCTGGACTGGGCACCGGTTCGCGCCCGTGTACAGAAAGGCATCCGTAACTCGAACATCATGGCCATCGCACCGACCGCGACCATCGCCAACATCACCGGCGTGTCGCAGTCGATCGAACCGACCTATCAGAACCTCTACGTGAAATCGAACCTGTCGGGCGAATTCACCGTGATCAACCCGTACCTGGTTCGCGACCTCAAGGCTCGCGGTCTGTGGGACTCGGTCATGATCAACGACCTGAAGTACTACGACGGTTCGGTGCAGCAGATCGAGCGCATCCCGCAAGAGCTCAAAGAGCTCTATGCCACGGCGTTCGAAGTGGACACCAAGTGGATCGTCGACGCGGCCAGCCGTCGTCAGAAGTGGATCGACCAGGCTCAGTCGCTGAACCTGTACATCGCTGGCGCTTCGGGCAAGAAGCTGGACGTGACCTACCGCATGGCCTGGTACCGTGGCCTGAAAACCACCTACTACCTCCGTGCCCTGGCCGCGACCAGCACCGAGAAGTCGACCATCAACACCGGCAAGCTGAACGCTGTTTCCAGCGGCGGCAACCACGGTGACGACTCGGTCCTGGCCGCGCCGGCAGGTCCTGCTCCAGTGCCGAAGGCCTGCGCCATCGACGAGCCGGATTGCGAAGCTTGCCAATAAGCTGAGCCGGCAGGCGCCGCAAGGCGCCCGTCCCGAACCCCCGATCAGTCCTCTGGATTGTCGGGGGTTTTCTTTTGTCTGCCTTATTCTGCAGGAGCGAACGTGTTCGCATGGTCGTCAGCGATAACGTTCGCGGCCTGACAGCCCGCGGCGCCTGAATGTTCTTCGTCGGAACGCCGCCCGGAGCAAGCTCGCTCCTGCAGTGAGGTGCGTCGCCGCAGGCCCTGTCGGGGCGAGCCCGCTCGCGATGGACGCGAGAGCGCTGCGGTGCATCAGCATGCCCGCGTCATCGTTGACGCCCCTCTCGAGCAGGCTCGACCCCACCCGGTTCAAGTCAAATTCCGGCCATAAAAAAACCCCTCTTTCGAGGGGTTCTTCAGGCCACGCTGTCCAGCATCAGGTCATCTGAATGATGGTCTGCATGATGGTGCTCTGGGTCGAGATGGTCTTGGCGTTCGCCTGGTAGTTGCTCTGCGCCTTGATCAGGTCCACCAGTTCGCTGGTCAGGTTGACGTTGGACTCTTCCAGCGAGTTGGAGTTGATCGAGCCCAGGGTGCCGGTTTGCGGAGCATCGTAACCCGGGATACCCGACGCGTAGGTCTCTTTCCAGCTGGTGCCGCCCACGGGCTGCAGGCCTTGTTCGTTGGTGAAGCTGGCCAGCGCGATCTGACCGATCGGCTTGCTCTTGCTGTTGCTGAAGTTGGCCAGCATGACGCCGCTGCCGTCGATGGTCAGGCTGGTGATCTGGCCCGTGGCGTAACCGTCCTGGACAGGGATCGAACGCGCGGTATCGGCGTTGAACTGCGTGGTGTTGGACATGGACACCGAAATCGGTCCGGCGGAAGCGCCGTTGGCCTTCCACACGCCGTTGGTCACGGTGCCAGGCACCCAACCGGTGATGTTCAGGTCAGGGCTGACGATCGGCGTCGGGGTGGCCGGAGTGGTGACGGAAGTCAGCTTGCCGGTCTGGTCGAACGCCATGGTCGAAGCCACCGGAGGCGTCAGCGGATCGGTAGGATCGCTGCCGTTGGGGTTGCGACCATCGATCAGGGTGTAGACCTTCCAGGTGTTCGGGGCCGTCTTCACCATGTATTGATCCATGGTGTGCTCGTTACCCTGGGCGTCGTAGACCTTGGTGCCGAATTGCTTGGTGAAGGATTCGGATTTGCTCGGGTCGAACGGGTTGGTCGTCTCGTTGATTTCCACCGCGGTGGAGTTCAGGTTGATCGTCGACGAAATGGAGCTGGTGTTTTTGGGTGCCAGGTTCGAGGTGTCGATGCGCAGGTCGGTCAACACGCCGTTCTGGATCTTGCCATTGGCATCCACGCCGTAGCCTTGCAGGCGCGCGGTGCCGTCGGAGTTGGTGACGTAACCGTCCTTGTCGACCTTGAACGTACCGGCACGGGTGTAGGACAGCGAGCCGTTTTCGTTCAGCACGAAGAAGCCCGAACCGTTGATCCCCATGTCCAGCACGTTGCCGGTGTTGTTGATATCACCCTGGGTGAACTGCTGGGAAACGTTGGCCAGGCGCACACCGTTGCCGATGGTCTTGCTGCCGGTGCCCAGGCGAGTCGCCGAGTACACGTCTTCGAATTCTGCACGGGACGATTTGAAACCGACGGTCGCGACGTTGGCGATGTTGTTGCCGGTCACGTCCAGTTGTTTGTTGGCTGCATAGAGACCGCTAAGGCCGATGTTAAAAGACATGTTCCACTCCTTTGTGCCGGGTTAGTCGGCTCTTACATACCAATGGTTTGTACTTTGGACAGGGCAACGCTGCCCAGGCCGGCGAGGTTGAGCATCAATTCACCGCCGGTCTGGCTGATGGTCACGCTGGTGACGGTGGCCGGCAGGTAGGTGACCAGTGAGGTCGCCTTGCTGTCGTAGGTCGCGCTGGCGGCGAAGGTGTATGTACCCGCTGCGGCCACTTCGCCCGCCTCGTTCTTGCCATCCCAGATGAAGCTGGCGTTGCCGGCTTTCTGGCTGCCCAGGTCGATGGTGCGGATCACCTTGCCATCGGCATCGGTGATCTTGACCTTGACCGGATCGGCCGCCGCCGGTACGGCGACGGTGCCGGTGAAACTCTTGGAGGTGTCGACCACCGCCTTGTCGCCCGGTGCGATGACCGAACGGCCCACCAGCGACGACGCCTGCAACGCCTGGGACGAGCTCAGGCTGCCCGCCAGGTTGGTCGCCAGGCCGCCGACGGTGTCGTTGAGCGTGGTGATGCCTTCCAGGCTGCTGAATTGCGCCAACTGGGCAACGAACTCGCCGTTGTCCTGAGGCTCCAGCGGGTTCTGGTTTTTCAGCTGGGTCACCAGCAACTGGAGGAACGCGTCCTTGCCCAGGGCTTTTTTGCCGGCGGCACTGTTGGTGGCGGCTGCCAGGCCGTCGGCGCTGGTGTTGGTCTTGACCGAAGAGTTGGCCAGGATGTCGTTCAGACTCAGGCCGCTGGTGGTATCAGTAACACTCATCTGCGTCGCCCCTTATCACTGACCGAGGGTCAGGACCTTCTGCATCATGGCTTTGGCGGTGTTCATCATTTCCGCGTTGGTCTGGAACGAACGGCTGGCGGAAATCATGTCGGCCATTTCTTCCACGACGTTGACGTTCGGGTAGTAGACATAACCCTTGGCGTCGGCCGCCGGATGATTCGGTTCGTAGCGAGCTTCCAGGTTGCTCTGGTCCTCGACCACGCCCAGCACCTGCACGCCCTGGCCTGCCGCGTCCTGGTTCTGGAACAGCGAATCGCTGCCGCCACTCTGGCCGCCCTGGAACATGGTGGCGAACACCGGGTGACGCGCGCGGTAGGTCTGGTCGATGCTCGACGAGACGGTTTCGGCGTTGGCGATGTTCGAGGCCACGGTGTTCAAACGGGTGGTCTGGGCGCTCATGCCGCTACCGGCAATGTTGAAAACGCTGGCTAGCGACATGACTTATTCTCCACGCAGGGCTGAAACCAGCCCTTTGAATTTGCTGTTGAGCAGAGTGAAACTGGCCTGGAAGTTGACCGAGTTTTCCGCGTAGTTCGACTGCTCCAGCTGGGCGTCGACGGTGTTCTGGTCGATCGACGGCTGCATCGGCGTGCGGTACATCAGCGACTCGTCGCCATTGCCCAGGCCTTCGGCTTCGATATGACGGCTGTTGGTCCTGTTCAAGGCGAAAGTACCGTTCTTGGCCTTCTCGCTCTGCTCGGTGAGCACTTTCGAGAAGTCCAGGTCCCGAGCCTTGTAGTTCGGGGTGTCGGCGTTGGCGATGTTGTTGGCCAGGACTTCGGCACGCTGGGCGCGGAAGCCCAGGGCTTGTTCGTGGATACCGAGCGCTTTATCGAAGCTGATGCTCATGTCGGGAAACCTTCGGGTGACCTGATTTTTCGTACGATGGAGATAGCAAGCGCCGTGCCAACTCATCAAGCCCCCTGTTTCCGGGGCTTTGCGTGCGCTGCCCCGACGGCAATGCCAGAAAAGCGGCAACGGGTTTCCGCCGTCTGCCGCTTTTCTGCCGCTTTCTGACAGACACCTTCCTTGTGGGAGCGGGCTTGCTCGCGATGGCGGTGGGTCAGCCAAGATTGCTTTACCTGACTCACCGCTTTCGCGAGCAAGCCCGCTCCCACAGGGGGGGTGCCTGGCAGGAGAAAAACCACGCATAAAAAAACGGGAGCCCCTGAGGACTCCCGTTTTTTTTGCTCGACAGACACCCGTCACTTCGCCTGGTAGATGATCCCCGGGCTGCACTGGACCATCTGATAATGATCCGGCAGACCATTCAGCGCTTCGGAAGCACCGAGGAACAGGTAACCGCCAGGCTTGAGCGTGCTGTGGATGCGCAACAGGATGTCTTTCTTCACCTCGGCGGAAAAGTAGATCAATACGTTGCGGCAGAACACGATGTCGAACTTGCCGAGGCTCGCGTAACTGTCCAGCAGGTTGAAGGCGCGGAACTCCACCCGGCTCTTGATCGGCGCCTTGACCGCCCAGCGCCCGGGACCTTTCGGGTCGAAATAGCGTTGCAGGCGTTCCGGCGACAAACCTCGTCCGATCGCCAGGCTGTCGTATTCGCCGGTCTTGCAGTTGATCAGCATGGAACCCGACAGGTCGGTGGCAACGATCTGCACCCCCATTTTCAACTGCCCCAGGTTGACCCGCTCGAACTCGTCGATGGCCATCGACAGCGAATACGGTTCCTGCCCCGACGAACAGGCTGCCGACCAGATGCGCAACCGCTGGCCGGGAGCCGCCTTGATCGCCTCCGGCAGCACCTTGTTCTTCAACACTTCAAACGGATAGGTGTCACGAAACCACAGGGTTTCGTTGGTCGTCATGGCATCGACCACCATTTCGCGCAAACCGCTGCGCGGCTGGCTCTGGATGCGCTGAACCAGCTCACCCAGGGACTTGATGCCTTGCTGCTCCATCAGTTTGTTGAGACGGCTCGAGACGAGGTACTGCTTGTTTTCACCCAGCAAGATGCCACAGGCTTTTTCCAGGAAGACCCGGAACTGTTCGAAATCCAAATTACCCGTAGACAATGATGCCGCCTCTTAAATCGTGTGAACCGCCAGGGGCAACAGGCCCCTAGCTGATATCTGCTGCTTTGATCCGGTCAACCACCCGGGATGCCAGGTCGTCAGGACGGAATTTGGCCAGGAAGTCATCGGCACCGACCTTCTTGACCATCGCCTGATTGAACACACCCGACAATGAAGTATGCAGGATGATGTGAAGCTTTTGCATGCGTGGGTCGTTGCGGATCTCGGCCGTCAGGGTATACCCGTCCATTTCCGGCATCTCGATGTCGGAAATCATCATCAGGAATTCCTCTTCCGGCTTCTTGCCCTCGTCGACCAGCTTGCGCAGGTAGTCCAGCGCTTGCCGCCCGTCGTTCAACGCCACCACTTCGACACCGACCGTCTGCAGGCAACGTGTCACCTGCTTGCGCGCCACCGAGGAATCATCAACGGTCAACACCCGCAACGATAACGCCTTGTGCTGGGTCTCGTGATCGACCACACCGACGGAAATCGCTTCCGGTGTCGGCGACACTTCCGCCAGCACTTTCTCGACGTCGATGATTTCGACCAACTGATTGTCGACCCGAGTCACAGCGGTCAGGTAATGATCGCGTCCGGTGCCCTTGGGCGGCGGATGGATCTCTTCCCAGTTCATGTTGACGATGCGCTCCACCGAGCGCACCAGGAAACCCTGGGTCTTGGTGTTGTACTCCGTGATGATGACGAAGGGATTGCTTTGATCTTTCAACGCTCCGGAACCGGTCGCCATCGCCAGATCGAGGATCGGAATGGTCGCCCCCCGGATATTTGCCACACCGCACACCACAGGACTGGACTTGGGCATCAGGGTCAGCGCGGGGCATTGCAGCACCTCGCGAACCTTGAACACATTGATCCCGTACAGCTGCTGGCCGTCAAGACGGAACAACAACAGCTCCAGGCGATTCTGCCCCACCAGTTGCGTGCGCTGGTTCACCGAATCCATTACACCCGCCATGCACTGACTCCTACACCAACGCTAGTTGTGTTGCGACGCACATTCATCACTAAACGGCACGGCGCTTGCTTTTTAACTCTTATGAACACAGAACCGACATTTTTCCGACGCCTGACATCCACCGCCCGCAGATTGCTCTGCGGGATGTCGGCCGCCTGCCTGTTCAACGCTGGCACCCCTGCCCTTGCTGACGAAGTTACCTTGCCTGACATGCTTATCGGCGTCACTCAGGGCTTTCTTGAATTCACCGTAGAGGACTACCTGGCCACCAGTCAAACGGAAGGTCGCTACGAAATCCAGGTCAACAAGCTCGATCCACGCCTGCGCATGCCCATGTGCGACAAGGAATTGACAGCCTCCCTCGAGAGCCCGGCCAAGCCGCTGGGCCGGGTAACGGTCAAGGTTCGCTGCGAAGGCAGTTCCCCGTGGACGGTGTTCGTACCCGCTCAAGTCCGCCTGTTCCGCGACGTCGTGACCACCACCCGTCCCTTGCGTCGGGCCGACATTGTCGAGCCTGCCGACGTGATTCTGCGCGAGCGAGACATCAGCGTGATCACCCAGGGCTACCTGACGACCCCGGACCAGGCGATCGGGCAGCGACTGACCCGACCAATGGTCGCCGACCAGGTGATTACCCTGGTCAATCTCGAACAGACGGAAGTCATTCGCAAGGGCGATCAGGTGGTGATTACCGCCCGCAGCGGCACGCTGAGCGTACGAATGCCCGGCGAAGCGCTGTCCAACGGCGGCATGAACGAACAGATTCGCGTGAAAAACCTCAACTCTCGACGGGTCATCAAGGCGCAAGTGACCGCGCCAGGGCAGGTGGAAGTGGCCATGTAGGGACCTGAAGAGGTGGCATTGCCCCGGGCTGTTCCCTAAACTGTGGCGCAGGCAGCAGACGTGCTGGCGCTTGCGGGCTCATTGATAAAATGAGTCTAAAGTTTTCACAGGGATGGCCGAAAACATGGCAAGCGTCCAAATACTCAGAGGTTTTTTACCATGGTCATCGATTTCAGCCGTTTGAACAGCTCCTCGCCACTGACGGGCAGTACACGTACCAGTGCCGCCAAGGACACCGCCGAAGCCGGCCAGTCCGCAGCGCTGAATACCCCGGCCGAACAGGCCACCGTTAAAAGCGGGGAATCGGTACACCTCAGCAATGAGGCTCAGCAGTTGCAACAGGTCACTGACAAGCTGCGCGATCAGCCTGCCGTCGACAAAGCCCGCGTGGCGGAGTTGAAAGCAGCGATTGCCGATGGCAGCTATAAAGTCGACAGCAACCGTGTAGCCAGCAAACTGCTTAACTTCGAAGCCCAGCGCTAGGCCTCGGCCTGCGCCAGGCTTTTGGACGCTTAAAACCCAAGGCCAGCCATGCACGACACTAATTTATTGCAACTGATCAACGACGACTTTGCTCCCGCTCAATACTTGCTGGAGTTACTGCAAACCGAGTCCATCGCCTTGCACGGTCGTGACATGCCACTGCTCGAAGACATTCTGGCGCAGAAGCAGGCAATGATCATTCTGCTCGAACAGCATGGCCGCAAGCGCAGTGAAATCCTCGCCAGTCTGAACCTGCCAATCAATCGCAGCGGACTGGAGCAATTGGCCAGCCAATCGAGTGTCGGCACGCAACTGCTGGAGCAGAGCGATGCCCTGACCGCTCTTCTAGCCCAATGCCAGGCGGCGAATGCCAATAATGGCCAGTCGATTCTGGTTCAGCAGGCCGCCACGGCCAACCAGCTGAAAATCCTCACAGGCGGCGAACCGCCAGCACTTTATGATGCACGCGGATCAACCGCGAAGCTTGCGAAGCCGCGTCCGCTCAGTCAGGCTTGAGCCTGCAAATGCTCACGCCCTATCAAGACTCGCAACATGCTGGCAATATACTGGCCAGCCGTAGTCATATTTTGTCTGGAGATTGATTAACCGTGTCCAATGCCTTAAACGCGGAAGATGCCCCGCAACCACCCAAGGTGCTTAGCACGCCTTTGGAGATCTCCGGCAACCTGCGCCAATTGCAAGACAGCCATGATCCGCTGATCATCACTTTCCACGAACGCACCCAGCGCTTCCAGAGCTATCTGGTCGACGTTGATCGCGAACGCGGCACGATCAAGCTCGACGAAATGATCCCGCGCGACGGCGAACGCTTCATGCTGGCCGGCGAACCGTTCCGGGTCGAAGGTTTTCATGAAGGCGTGCGTATCGCCTGGGAAAGCAACGGCCAACCGACCATCGACGAGTCGGGTGACAACCGCTGCTACCTGGCCCCTCTGCCCGACGAGGTGGTTTACCACCAGCGCCGCAACGCCTTTCGCGCAGCCCTGAAGCTGGCACAACTGGTCGACATCGACCTCGACGGCGAAAAGCTCAAGGCGCCGATCCGTGGCAAGCTGCTGGACATTTCCGCCACGGGCTGCAAGTTGCGTTTCGATGGCGACATCACCGGCAACCTGCAACTGGGCCAGGTCTACGACCGTTTTGCCGCCGCCCTGCCCTTCGGCAAAATGACCGCGCCGGTCGAACTGCGCTACCTGCATTTCGAAGAGAAAATCTCCACCACCTTCGCCGGCATCCGCTTCCATAACATGAGCGGGCTGGTGCAGCGTCAGGTCGAACGATTCGTCTATCAGCTTCAACGTGAAGCGCGGCGCTTCGACAAAGACGACCTGTAACAGCAGGCGCCAACGAAAACGGGCAGCCCCTTGCGGTGACTGCCCGTTTTTTATGCCCGTCTTTTATGCCAGGTTTTCAAGGAATGGCATCAGGGATGTTTTTTTCACGCTCTGCGTCCGCCCCTTCTGCTGGCGGCGCGGTACGCGCTTCGGCCTGTGGCTCGGATTCAGGCTCCGGTTCAGGCTCCGGCTGAGGCTCAGGCTCAGGATTGACTGGACTCTGCATCTGCTCCTGCACCGACTGCTCATCGACCCGGGGATCAAGCGCAGCCACCAATGGCGAGCTCGACATGCTGTCCGGCATCGCCACGTGGTGCAGCGGTGCATCGTCCACCTGGTGCAGGTTGGTGACCGCTTTCGGACGAATCCGCCACACCAGCACCAAGGCAAAGAAGCTGAAGAATGCGTAAAGCATGTGGCTGCCGAACATCTTCATCAGCACACCGGCAACCAGCGGCCCGATACTGGCGCCGACCCCGTAGGTCACCAGCAGCATGGCCGTCAGCGACACCCGCCGGTCCGCTTCGACGTGGTCATTGGAGAACGCGACCGCCAGTGGGTACAGGCAGAACTTCACCAGCGAGCAGATGAACCCCATGATGAACAGCACTTCCAACGGTACCTGCGGGATGATCGCCAGCGGCAATCCGGCCACCACCAGCACCATGGCGAAGCAACGGATCAACAGCGCCCGGTCATAACGGTCGGACAACCAGCCCAGCGGCCACTGCACCAACAGGCCGGCAAAAATGCAGCTACCCATGAACAGACCGACCTGCTCCGTGGACAACCCCTGCTGCGAGGCATACAGGGGTGCCAGGCCGTAGAACGAACCGATGATCAAGCCCGCGCCCAGCACCGTACTCAACGACTGCGGCACGCGTTTGATGAAGAATCGCGGCTCCATCGGCGCCGGGCGCAGGGGTGCCGGGTGAATGCGCCGGGTCAGGGCCACCGGCACCAGGCACAGGGCGAAGCACAGGGCAACCAGCATCAACAGCTCCGGACCGAGCGCCGGGTGCATGACCAGAATCAATTGGCCCAGCACCAGCCCCAGGTAGGACGCGATCATGTAGCCACTGAACACCGTTCCGCGCTGGGAGGCGTCGGCCTGTTCGTTGAGCCAGCTCTCGATCACCATGTACTGGCACATCATGCCGAGGCCGACGATGATCCGCAGGAAGATCCACGCCGGCAGCCAGTCCACCAGGCCATGGCCCAGCACCGCCGCGCCGACGATCCCGGCACAGGCCGAATAGGCCCGGATATGCCCGACCCGGGCGATCAGCCGGTGTCCGATCTTGCCCCCCAGCACCAGGCCGAAGTAGTTGGCCGCCATCAACGCACCGACCCACAGGCTGTCGACGTTGTCAGCCGCCAGGCGCAAGCCCAGGTAAGTACTCAGCAGGCCGGAGCCGATCAACATCATCAGCGAGGCGAAATACAGTGCTCGAAAGGCTTTCCAGATTTGGCGCATCGGCGTTCCGAGCGGCTCCTTGCGGTGAGAAACGGGCTAGCGCAAAGATAGCCCGAAGACGAAGGTTCGTCAGGCCTGGGCAGCCAGGACACGGCGCTCCCAGGGGGTAATTTCATTAAAGAAGCTGGTCAATTCCAGGGTCTTCGAAGCCACGTAGCCTTCGATGAATTCCTTGCCGAACAGTTCCTTGGCCAATTGGCTACGGTTCAGACGCTCGAGAGCGGCGTGCAAGGTACAGGGCAACGAAAGATTATCCGGCACTTCGAACTCACCCTGGATCGCCGCACTGGGCTCCAGCCGGTTCTCAATCCCATGCAAACCCGCTGCCAGGCTGGCGGCAATCGCCAGATACGGGTTGGCATCCGCACCCGGCAAGCGATTCTCGACCCGACGCGCAACCGGCGAGCTGGCCGGGATGCGCAAGCCGGCCGCACGGTTGTCGTGGGACCAGCAGGCATTATTGGGAGACGCGAAGGGGTGGCACAAGCGCTGGTAGGAATTCACGTTCGGCGCAAACAACGCGGTGAAGTCCGCCATCGCGGCCTGCTGCCCGCCGATGAAATGACGGAAGGTCGCGGTCGGCTCTCCCGCCTCGTCGCTGAACACGTTCCGACCACTGCCGATCTCGACGATACTCTGGTGGATGTGCATCGAACTGCCCGGCGTATGCGCCAGTGGCTTGGCCATGCAGACCACGGTCAGGCCATGCTTGAGCGCGACTTCCTTGAGCAGATGCTTGAACAGGAACGTCTGGTCGGCCAGCAGCAGCGCATCGCCGTGCAGCAGGTTGATCTCGAACTGGCTGACGCCCATCTCATGCATGAAGGTGTCGCGGGGCAGGCCCAGCGCCGCCATGGCGTCATAGACTTCCTTGAAGAACGGGCGCAAGCCGTTGTTGGAGCTGACACTGAATGCCGACTGGCCATCTTCGCGACGGCCGTCCAGGCCCAGCGGCGGCTGGAAGGGTTGTGTCGGGTCGGGGTTGGGCGCGAAGACAAAGAACTCCAGTTCCGTGGCCACCACCGGTGCCAGGCCGAGCGCTGCATAGCGTGCGATCACGGCTTTGAGCTGGCCTCGTGTCGACAGGCGCGAGCTTTCGCCCGTCAGCTCATCGGCATCGCAGATCGCGAAGGCCCGTGGCGGCTGGCTCCAGGGCAAGCGATGAATCTGCGCGGGATCGGCCACCAGCGCCAGGTCGCCGTCATCGCTGCCATAAAAACGGGCGGGCGGGTAACCGCCCATGATGCATTGCAGCAGCACGCCACGCGCCATCTGCAAGCGCCGCCCTTCGAGAAACCCTTCGGCGGTCATGACCTTGCCGCGCGGCACGCCATTGAGATCTGGCGTCACACACTCAATTTCATCAATGCCGGTCAATCGCTGTGCGAGTGAACCCTGGCCATCGGTCGTCATGACGCATTCCCTTGTAGTGCAAGCCGCGAACGGCGACCGTACAAAATAGGCTGCACCTGTTCGGAATATCAAGCAGCGAAAAACAAAAACATCACGGCAGATATAGGCTGAACACACCGCCGCCCAACGGACCACCATTGCTGATCCGCGTGTACCCGCCCACGCCGTTGCGCTGGTGCAACGCCGCAATCCGTCCGGCGAAATACAGGCCCAGGCCGGTACTGCCACTGCTGTGGTTGATGCCCTGCACGTAGTCCGCCTGACGCTCGATCATCTCGGTCGGATACCCGTCGCCATCGTCATTGATCGTCAGCACCAGTTGCCCGGCTTCATCGCTGACACTGATCAACACCGCGTGGCGAGCGTAACGAACGGCGTTATTGATGCAGTTGCCCAGCACCGACGCGATCAGCTCCCGGTCGAAAAAGCCCAACGGGCTCAGCGGGTCCACTTCATAAGTCGCCATGATGCCGCGACTGGCGAACACGTCCTGATGACAGGCCAGCTGCGCCTCGATGAAATCGTCCAGTTCGTGATAGGCCGGTTGCAACGGCATCTGGTTGACGCCGAGCTTGTACAGCCCCAGCAGCTGCACGAGCATGCCGTTGAGGTGGGCGAACTCGAACTCGATCACGCCCTGCTCCGGCGTCTGCCCCTGTGGGTCGGGCAAACGTTCCAGCCATTGGCTGTGGGCCTGCATCAGCAGGGTCAGGGAGTTCTTCATGTCATGCACGGTGGAGGCAATCACCGTGGAAAAATCCAGTGACGGGTCGTCCTTGTTCATTCGCCAAACGCCTTGATTTTCAGTTTCTGGTAACGCGGGAAGCGCGCATCGGTGTCCGGCATCAGGCCGACCATTTTCAGGCAGGCCCGACACTCTTCCAGTTCCGCCGACGGCACACTGGTGTCCGTGCCATGCAGCAGCGACTGCGCCATGTTCAGCGCGATACTGATGTTCTTTGGCTGCATCGCCAGGGCTTTGCGGAACACGGTCCGTGCTTCCGCCAGGTTGCCGGTCTTGTACACCCGCACGCCCTGGCGATTGAGATCGGCTGCCGCGTTGCTGGAGTTGAGGATGTTGGGGTCATCGGTCAGCTTGGCGATGCCTTTCATCACGTTCGGGTCGTCGCCGTAGATTTCCGCGCAGTTTTTCAGCATCGACGCCCCCGCATCGGCCTGGCCGAGCATCTGCAACTGCTTGGCCACCAGCAGCGCAGCTTCGGCGCTCATGAACTGCTCCATGCCATCGAGGCGCAGCATGGCTTGTTCGGTGAGTTTGTCCGCGGTTTCGGCATCGTTGAGCAACAGGCTGGTGGCCTTCATCAGCCGTGCACGAATCTGCAGGCCCGGGTCACCGGGGTTTTCCTTGGCCACGGCGCTCAGGGTGGTGTTGATCTCCAGGCGCGTGCGGGTATCCAGCCCCCTGTCACTGCCTTTGCTGATCAGGGCATGGGCCAGGCCGAGGTTGCTTTCGGCATCCTTGAAACGCGATTGCGCGCCCTGGCTGACCGCCTGCCGGTACGCCCGGGACGCCGTGTCGAAATCTTCGTTGGCCATCGCCAACTTGCCCAGCAGCGCCTGGCGGCGCACGGCCAGCGGCGACAAACGAATCGCCTCCTCCAACACCTGCTGCGCGCCCTTGGTGTCACCTTCGGCAACCAGCACATCCGCCATGCCGTCGTACAGCGCCGGCATCATCGGGAATACCTTCAGGGCTTTTTCATAGACGCCCTTGGCCTGGGCGACTTGTCCGCGCTTGAACAGCAGCTGACCCAACCCGGCAAAAGCCCAAGGCAACGGCCGGTCGGCAATGATGCTGTCGTACAGGCGCTCCAGCGCTTCATTCTGATTCAGGTCACGCAGGGCATCGGCGCGGTAGCGCAGGCACAGTGGCGAATAGCGGATGTCCTGCTTGCACAGGGCGATGCAGGCATTGAGCACTTCGGCCGGTTTGCCACGGTCGAGGGCCTGCAGGATCGGCTTGAGCAAGGTCTTGCGCTGCTCCAGACGCTCCAGGCGCTGGGCCAGGCCCGAGCGGTTGAACGGCTTGGTCAGGTAAGCGTCGGGCTCGTGCTCCAGGGCGCTGAGCACCATGGCCTGGCTGGTCTCGGCGGTGACCATGACGAACACGGCTTCATGGCTGATCAATTTTTCGGACATCAGGTCTTCGAGCACCTGCTGTCCATTTTTCTTGCCGTCGCCGAGATGGAAGTCCTGCAGGATGAAATCGTAGGCCTTCTGCGAACACATCTTCAGCGCCTGCTCGCCGGTGTCAGCCGTGTCGACGTCCTTGACGCCCAGTTCGCGCAGCATGGAGCGGACCGAGCTACGGAAATCGGAGAAATCATCGACGATCAGAAAACGCTTTTGGTGATACGACAGCATCGAAGATTTCCAGGCAATTTTAAGTAGAAGATCATGGCTGTCCACGTTATCGGCCAGCAAGGCCGTTCACTTGAAGGAATGGGCACGCAAATGTCTTCCACCGCCAAAAATCACCGGATGCTCTACAACGCGACCGGCGTCACCAGCCGTGCGTTGTCGAAATAGCCCTCCAGGTTTTCGAAGACCGGATCCGCCATCGCCTGGCGCGTCACCTGCGCACCCGTGACGGGTGTGCTCAGCACGAGCCATAAACGGTCGCCCGCTGCGCCACGACAGCGAACGACCGACGGTGGGTCAGGGACGCGTACCGACCTCGGCTGCCTGCGCCGTCCAGGGTTTGACCTGCTCGCTGAGGGTCAGCCCCAGGCCCGGCCGGGTCGGCACCAGCATGCGGCCGTCGCGGGTTTCCAGGCGCTCGTTGAACAGCGGCTCGAGCCATTCGAAGTGCTCGACCCACGGCTCGGTCGGATAAGCCGCCGCCAAGTGCACGTGCAGCTCCATGGCGAAATGCGGCGCCAGCATCAAACCGGCCTGCTCGGCCATGGCCGCGACCTTCAGGTACGGCGTGATGCCGCCTACCCGTGGCGCATCGGGCATCAGGAAATCGGCGCCGCGCAACTTGATGAACTCGGCATGCTCGGCGACGCTGGTGAGCATTTCACCGGTGGCAATCGGCGTATCGAATTGCTGCGCCAGCGCGGCGTGGCCTTCGGCGTCGTAGCAATCCAACGGTTCTTCGATCCAGATCAGGTTGTACGCTTCGAACTGACGGCACATGCGCTGGGCCGTTGGGCGATCCCACTGCTGGTTGGCATCGACCATCAGCGGGAATTGGTCGCCCAGGTGCTTGCGCACGGTGCTGACGCGCTGGATGTCGATGGCGCAATCCGGTTGTCCGACTTTCAACTTGATCCCGCCAATGCCCTTTTCCCGGGACAGGTCGGTGTTCTTCATCAATTGATCCAGTGGGGTGTGGAGGAAACCACCGGAGGTGTTGTAGCAGCGCACCGAATCACGCTGGGCACCCAGCAGGCGCGCCAGCGACAGGTTGGCGCGCTTGGCCTTCAAGTCCCACAGCGCCACATCGAACGCGCCGATGGCCTGGGTCGACATACCGCTGCGCCCGACCGAGGCGCCGGCCCAGCACAGCTTGGTCCAGAGCTTGGCGATGTCGCTGGGGTTTTCACCGATCAAAGCGGGGGCAATTTCCTGGGCGTGGGCGAATTGCCCTGGACCGCCTGCACGTTTCGAGTAGCTGAAGCCCAGGCCGCGATGGCCGTCGATGGTTTCGATTTCCGCGAACAGAATGGCGATCTCGGTCATCGGCTTCTGCCGGCCGGTCAGGACCTTGGCATCACTGATCGGGTTGGCCAGCGGCAGAATGACCGACGACACGCGCACCCAGGCGATACGGTCGTCATCGGAGGACTTGATGGAAGGTTGTTGTGCGAGCATGGGGCTCTCCTTGGATTGAAAAGGCTCAGGAACGGGACGGTTCGGAATTCAACGGGGCGTTTTCGACGGGCTGCGCCGCCGGGTCTTCAAAGTCATCGAGCTCCAGGCGCTTGAGTGGGCCGACGATGAACAGATAGGCGAACGCGCCCAGCAAGCCCATGCCGGCCACGTACATCAGCGCGACGTCGAAGGAGCCCAGCTGGTTGATCATCACGCCGATGGCGATCGGGGTGACGATGCTGGCCAGGTTGCCGCAGAAGTTGAACATCGCCCCGCTCACGCCCATGGCCCGGGCCGGGGAAACATCGCCGACGATGCACCAGCCCAGGTTGCCGACGCCCTTGGCAAAAAAGGCAATCGACATCACCAGAATGACCAGGGCAATCGACTGGGTGTAGTTGGCGATCACGATGCTGCTGGAGAGCAACAATCCGCAGATGATCGGCGTCTTGCGTGCAGCAGTGAGGCTGAACCCCTTGCGCAGCATCCAGTCCGACCAGCCCCCGCCGATCATGCCGCCCAGGCAACCGGCAATGGGTGGAATGGCCGCTACCAGGCCGACCTTGAGCATGGTCATGCCCTTGGCTTCGATCAGGTAGGTGGGGAACCAGGTCAGGAAAAACCAGGTGATGGACGTCAGGCAGAACTGGCCCAGGTAGATACCTGCCATCATCCGGTTGCCGCCGATGGCCTTCATTCTTTTCCAACTGAAGGGGGTCTTCACGTCACCGAGGGTGGGCAGGCCGCCGCCGGCTTCGATGTAATCGATTTCCGCCTGGTTGGCGCGCTTGTCCTTGCGCGGCTCGTGGACCATGCGAAACCACAGCAGGCCAATCAGGATGCCCGCGCCGCCGGTGACCCAGAACACATGCTGCCAACCCCAGGTGCTGACCAGCCACACCATCAAAGGGGTGAACGCGGCCAGGGCAAAATACTGGGCCGACTGGAACACCGCCGTGGCCAGGCCACGCTCGTGTCGCGGGAACCACATCACCGTCAGGCGGTTGTTGGCCGGGAACGCTGGCGCTTCGGCAATCCCCATCATGAAGCGCAGGACAAAAAGCGCGAGGAAGGCCGAGCTGAACAGGTCGACGTAGCCCTGCAGGAAGGTGAAGACCGACCAGATGATCAGGCTCATTCCCAGCACAAGCCGGGAGCCGAAGCGGTCGAGAATGATGCCGCCCGGGAGCTGCATCGAGGTGTACGCCCAGCCGAATGCCGAGAAGGCAATGCCCATGGTCATGGCGTCGAAGCCAAGATCGGTGCGCATGCTGGGGGCGGCAATCGACAGCGTTGCCCGGTCAACGTAGTTGAACACCGTGACGATGAAAATCATCACAAGAATGAGATAGCGGACGTTGGTCTTCGCTATCGACTGCGTGGGATTGATCACTGTTGTTTTCCTTATTGTGAGTTGCAGCGGTGAATCCGTATGGCCCTTGAAGCTCCCGTGAACAGCTAATGATTGCGCAATCATTATTGGCTTTTAAAAAGGTCGCCCTCGGCAGAACGGGGCGACCTTCGAATCGATACTACACTGATTGCGCAATCATTCAACCCTGCACCTGTCGCCAAACCGATTTTCAGTTCAGGTGCTGGCGCGGTCGATGAGGGTGAAACCGGTGTCGATGCGCACCGGATCATGCTGGGACGCAGGGTTTTCGAAGCGCTCGAGAAGCGCCTGGGCCACACGCAGGCCGATGGTTTTGCCGTCGACGCTGACGGTGGACAGTGCCGGATAAACATGTGCCGCACTGCTCAGGTCGCCGAAGCCCATGACGGCGAGATCTTCCGGCACCTTCAATCCACGACTGGCGGCCTCGGCCAACACGCCTTGGGCGACGGTGTCCGAACTGCACACAACGATCTCAGGCTGCGTGGGCTGATCCAGCAGCCGTTGCAGACCTTCGCGTCCGACTTCCAGCGTTGCCGGTGGCGCCAGGACTTCCATGGGCACCTCGCCAACGCCCAGGCGCTTGAGCTCGGCCATTAGGCTGTGGCAACGACGCAAGCCACGGGGATCGCTGATGCTGACCACGGAAAAGCGCTTGTAGCCTTTGGCGACCAGATGCCGGGCGGTCGCCTCCCCCACTTTCTCATGGGAAAAACCCACCAGCATGTCCAGGGGATCTTCACTCAGGTCCCAGGCCTCCACCACCGGAATTCCGGCTTGCGCAAGGCGCAGGCGGCTGGATTCGGTATGCAGGGTGCCGGTCAGCACGATGCCATCGGGACGTCTTCCGAGTACGGCTTCGAGCAGTTTCTCTTCCTGTTCCGCCGAATAACCGGTCAGGCCCAGCAGCGTCTGGTAGCCCGCCTGGGTCAGACGGTCCATCAGCGCTTGCACGGTGTCGGCAAAAATGGAGTTGGCGATGGTCGGCAGGAAAATAGCCACCAGGCGGCTTTTGTTACTGGCCAGACCACCGGCCAGCATGTTGGGCACATAACCGGTCTGACGCACCGCTTCACGGACTTTTTCGCGAGTGTTTTCGGAGACCAGTTCCGGCCGGTGCAACGCCCTGGACACGGTCATCGGCGAAACCCCGGCGACCTTGGCCACATCGATCAGGGTCAGGCTGGAAGGCGTCCTGGAGGCTGATGGGTCAGTGGAGAGCGCTGCGGGTTTCTTGGCCATGAACAGTTCCGAATGCGCGGCGCAGTTTCCTGGCGTCGCAAAAAAAGCAGTAGGTGAAGGCGCCCAACTTAACAAAGCCGGGCTGATTATTCACGATACTGCTTTTATTTCGAACGCAAGGGACAACCCGCGAGTCAGACCTCGCCCACCAGCACGTCGGCGATGCGGATACTCAACGCCGCACCTGTCAGTGTCGGGTTCACGCAGGAGGACGATGGCATCACGCTGGTCCCGGCGATGAACAGGTTCGGGTGGTCATGGGTTCGGCAATCGCGGTCGACCACCGAGTCCTTCGGATCGTCGCCCATGATGGTCGTGCCCATGATGTGCTGACGGTTCTGGAAGCCCACGTCGGTGCTGACGATGTCGGCATCGAGCAGTTTGGCGAACTGCTTGAAGTCTTCCAGCGCCTTTTCTTTGCCGGCGTGCCAGTAGTCCGGCACGCTGTAGTAGATTTCCGGCACCGGCAGGCCAATGGCATCGAACTTGGTCTTGCTCGGCGTGACGCGGTTTTCCGGGAGCGGCAGGGTTTCGAAGTCCACGGCCCAGTTCAGCGAGCGCGCCGATTGCAGTTGGATCTGCTCATCCAGCTTGGAGCCCAGCACGCCTTTGGCGATCAGGTTCGAGGTGATCTGCGAGGTCGGCACGGTGTTACGGACCTTGATCTTGTAGCTCGGATACTGCTCGCGGAACGCACCATCGCGGCTGTTCAGGTAGACCAGCAATTGCGTCGGCCCCTGGCCCGGCCACATGTCTTCCTTGGTCATGACGTTCATGCTGATGCCGGTGTGGTCCATCAGGTTACGCCCGACCTGGTCCGAAGAGTTGGCAATCCCGTTCGGGTATTTGTCCGATGTCGACATCAGCAACAGCTTCGGCGATTCAATGCCGTAGGCCGCGAGGACAAAGGCGCGGGCGGTCAACTTGTGCTTGGACTTGTCGGGGCGCATGTACCAGATCGCGGTGATTTTGCCATCGTCGCCGGCTTCGATCCTGTACACGACCGAATTGTCCAGAACCTTGGCGCCATGGCGCTCGGCCTCATCGATGTGCATCGAACCGTCGTACTTGGCGGCCGTCGGGCACACCGGGTTGCAGTTGTTGTTACCAGCGCAGGGCGGGCGCTTGCCGTAGGGCCGGGTGGCCCGACCATTGGGCTCGAGGATCGGGTTGTAGCCGCCCTTGCTCAACAACTCGGACAGGCGCTTGAACATGTAGCTCGGTTTCAGCCCTTCCATCGGGTATGGAATCGAACGCGGCGGGAATGCTTCGCCGCCCTGCCCGCTTTCATCCTGGCCATCGACACCGGAGACGCCCAGCTCGAGTTCGGCGCGGGCGTAGAACGGCTCCAGTTCGTCATAACTGATCGGCCAGTCACGACCACGACCGTAGAGCGATTTGAGGCGGAAGTCGTTGGGCAGCATGCGCCACAGGGACGAGCCGAAGTGCCAGGTGGTGCCACCGACCACTCGCAGGTAGGAGGTGTTGTATTTCACCGGGCCGACCTGTTGCAGATAATCGCCGTACGTGGACGGCGCGTGGGGCAGGCTCGGGTACGGCGAACCCGCACCCTGCAACTTGGCGTTGGCCAGCGACAGCTTGACCGGGGCATTGCGGAAGGTCTCCACGACGTCACGGCGATTCACCCGAGGACCGGCCTCGAGCACGATCACCGACTTGTTCGCCTTGGCCAGACCCGTGGCGATCAGGCCGCCCATGACGCCGGAGCCGATGATGACCACATCGGCATCGAATTGATCGCTGCTCATACTTTCGCATCCTGAATAGCTGCTGGTTTGGCGCCCCATGTAGCCGGGCCGCCACCGTAAGTTGGGATGATGAGAATGCCGTGGGTCGGCAGGTACATCATGGCTTGGGAATAAGCGACCAGCTCCGCATCCGCCGGCTCTCCGACGATGCCCAGGTACCAGGCCGAGATGATGCTGGTGGCCGTCGCCTTCAGCGACGCATCCGCGTCGGGCTGGGCCAGGTACTCATCGACATGCTTGTAGCCCTTGGCCTGGATCAGTTGTTTCAGGGCCAGGGCATTGGTCGAGAAATTCGGCGCGCGCTTGTCCAGCGCGGCGTAGTAGCGCGCGGCCAACACCGGGTTGACCGGGCGACTGACCAGAAACTGCGACAGCGCGATGAAGTCGTCACTGGAAACCTGCGCGGCCAGCACCGACTGCCAGGGCATTGCGCCGCTGACCAGCGCCGTCAGCCCAAGGGCCACGGAACCGCGCAACAGATTGCGCCGGGAGAACCCTGTCGGGGCTTCGGCTTGAACCGAAACTTGCTTGTGCGTCATTGAAGTGTCCATTACTCAGGCTCCCTTGCGACGACGGGAAAACACCAACAGGCCGATCAGCACGCACACGAGGATGACTGCCGGGACCGTGAACTTCGCCAGCACCGCCAGCGGCGCCTTCGGGCCACCTTCACGGACCAGCGCCACATCGGCCGCCGAAACGACGCGATCGGCATTGCCGTAGCGCGACAGCACGTAGTTGCTGACGTCGGCAATCTGCTGATCGTTCAGGCGATCGGTGAACAGCGCGTCCGGGCCAAACCCGGGCATGTCGATGGCCACGCCGCCGACTTCGCGATGCACGCCGTACACGATGGTCGCGATCAGGTTGTCGCTGCGCGCGGTGGCGGTGTTGTTGAACAGCGAAGGAAATTCCTTGTTGCCCTGGCCGTTTGGCTGGTGACAGTTGGCACAGGTGCCGCTGAAAATGTGCCAGCCCGGGTTGTCTTCGGGCTTGCCGCCGCGCAGGGTCAGCTCATCGGCCGACGCCTGACCGTACTCATGGCGGGCCTTGGCCTCGCCGGTCTTGATCGGCGTGGTCTGCAGCAGGTAAGTGGCGATGGCCTTGAGATCGGCGTCGCTCAGGTATTGCAGGCTGTGCTCGACCGCCTCGGCCATGGGGCCAGCGGCCTGGGCCTTGCCCTCGACATGCCCGGTGCGCAGGTACGCGACGAGCTCGTCGCTCGACCAGGCGCCAATACCGCTGACCTTGTCGGAGGTGATGTTGGGGGCATACCAACTGCCCAGCGATCCGCCGGCCAGCGGCTTGCCACTGTCAGCCGCCATCAGCAGGTTGCGCGGGGTGTGGCAGGTATCGCAGTGAGCCAGGCCGTTGACCAGGTAGTCGCCACGGTTGACCTCGGCCGACTTGGCCGGGTCCGGTGTGAAGCGCCGCGTGCTGTGGAACAGGGCGTTCCACCCGATCATCGAGGCACGGACACTGAACGGGAAGTCCAGCGCGGTTTTCCGGTTCGGCGTATCGACCGGCTGCACTTCATGCATGAAGTAATCGTAGAGCGCGGCGATGTCGCTGTCGGTCATCTTCGAATAGGAGGTGTACGGCATTGCCGGGTACAGGTGGGTGCCATCAGGCGTGACGCCATCCCGTACGGCGCGGGCGAATTGCTCGGCGGTGTAGTTGCCGATACCGGCGGTTTTCGAAGGCGTGATGTTGGTCGAGAAGATGGTGCCCATCGGCGAGCTGAGCGAGTAGCCACCGGCAAACGCCTTCCCGCCCGGTGCGGTGTGACACGCCACACAGTCGGCGGCTACAGCCAGGCGCTTGCCGGCGGACGAGGCGCTGTCGAGTGACTCGCCACGGGCCACGCCGGCCGTGGCGAGCGTCAGCGTAATCAAACCTGCAAAGGCATACGCCCTGCTTTTTCCTTTATCAATGCGACGCGGCATGAGTCCTTCCCCAGGCAACTGCTTTGGTTTTTTCACGGTTGTGAAAAACAGGAACACCTGTCCCCTTCACCTTGAAAACCAAGATCAAGAGGTACGATGTCGTATGAATTTGCGGGGAATATTTCACACAATGTAACACTTGGCAACAAGAAGAAAAGGCCAAGTGCCATCTTTTGTATGTTTGTGCTGAATGCTCTAAATCGGCACTCTCAAGGATTGTTGATAAAAATATCGCGCTTTAACATGCGGATTCCGCAGAGAAACCGGGCCATTTTTGTTACAAAAAATGGCAAAAAAGCAGCAAGCAACCCTACAGACTTTCGGTCTTCTGCCGAAAGACGTACGACGACTAGATTTTTTTCTGGACGAGTTTCGACCCGGAACTCCCCACCCCCCAATTGCCCGCAGGATGCCTTATGAGTTGGATCAATGACGCAAAACTCTCGACCAAATTGATCACAGCCTTTGCGCTGTGTGCCTTCATCACGTTGGGAGTCGGCCTGCTGGGCAGCCGGGGCGTGAGTGAGCTCTCGACAAGCTTGAGGTCGGTGTTCAGCAACAACCTGGTGGCTGTCGCCGGCATCGCGCAGACCAAAATCAAGGCAGTTGGACAGACCCGCGACATGTATCGGCTGTACGTCGCCACGGCCGCCGGTTTGCCGCAGAGCACCAAAGACGAGTTCCTCGCGTCGATGAAGGCCAACCAGCAGGCGAGCGAAAAAGCCTTTGTCGAGTACAGGAAAACCAGGCTGGCCGACGACGAGCGAGCCGCGGGCGACAGGATGGAAAAAGTCTGGCCGGTGTATCAGGCGATCGTGCAAAAGTACCTGGAACTGATGAAGGCCGGCGACCTGGAGAACGGCCGCCTCCTGCTCATGGGAGATTTGCAGAAGACCTACCGCGTGGTCATGGACGAATTGACCATCATGTCCGAATCCAACGACCTGCAAGTCAGTGAAGCGGCCAAGAATTCGGTGCTGTCGGAGTCGTCGGCCAAGACCTCGCTGTACATCGGCATCGTGCTCGCCTTCATCGCCGCGATCCTGCTCGGCCTGTTCATCAGTCGCCTGATCAGCCGTCCCATCGCCTACGCCGTTGCGAGCGCCCGCAGCATCGCCGGGGGTGACCTGACCCAGCACATCACCAGCACCGGTCGCGACGAGGCCGGCCAACTGCTCACGGCACTGGCCGACATGCAGGGCAGCCTGAAAAACACCATCGAGCAGATCGCCAGCGCAGCCGACCAGTTGGCGTCCGCCGCTGAAGAGCTGACTGCCGTCACCGACAATGGCAGCCGTGGCTTGATCCGCCAGAACGACGAGATTCAACAGGCCGCCACCGCCGTCACGGAAATGACCTCCGCCGTGGAAGAAGTGGCGCGCAATGCCGTCTCCACTTCAGAGGCCTCCCAGGCGACCAGCCTGCAAGCCAGCAATGGCCGCGACCAGGCGCGAAATGCAGTCGCGGCGATCAACAATGCCACGACCGAAATCGCCACCTCCACCACCATGGTCAAGGATCTGGCTGAACAGGTGCGGGACATCGGCAAGGTGCTGGATGTGATTCGCGGGATCGCCGAGCAGACCAACCTTCTGGCACTGAACGCCGCCATCGAAGCGGCCCGGGCCGGCGAACAGGGTCGCGGTTTTGCCGTGGTCGCCGACGAGGTCCGTGCCCTCGCGGCCAGGACCCAGGCCTCGACCGGCGAGATCGAAGGCATGATCAACAGCGTTCGCAACAGTGCCGACGAAGCCGTGGGCGCCATGGGTAAAAGCCAGTCGCTGGTCAGCGAAACCCAAAGCCTGGCGCAGGCGACGGGCCAGGCGCTGGAGCTGATTGCCGACGGCATCTCCCAGATCAACGACCGCAACCTCGTGATCGCCACCGCGTCCGAAGAACAGGCGCACGTGGCGCGGGAAGTGGATCGCAACCTGGTCAACATCCAGGACCTTTCCACGCAAACGGCGGCAGGTGCGCATCAGACCAGCGCTTCAACCCAGGAACTGTCCAACCTGGCGGCGTCGTTCAATACGCTGGTCAGCCGTTTCCGCTTGTAACGGTGCGGCTTGATGGGCAGGGAAGCTGAAGCGTGACAGTCAGCGCGCAATCGCGCTGGCTGGCTGAAGAGTGGTGTCCCAGGGCAGGTTCGAACTGCCAACCTTCCCCTTAGGAGGGGGATGCTCTATCCAATTGAGCTACTGAGACACAAGTCGACCACGAGAAACGCGGTGCGATGGACGGCGTGCATGTTAACGGGCATGCCTGCGTTTGTCATGTCGTCCGTGGGGCTTTTTAAGTGTAGGCAGGCGCCCTCCGACAGGGCGGGATTTGTTTGTCGGGCAAATTGCATCAATGCAAAATGCTATCAATGCAAATTGCAATGCGCGCACCTCGACACACCCTCCTAACGTACTGTTTTTAAATGATTTAATAGACGTTAGACTGTTGGCACGCCGGCTGCTTCCGTTGTTCGCAAAGAACAATGGAGGCCCGCCTCATGAACACAGCCCTTTTACTTTCGAATGCCGTCGCCCTGGCGATTGTGCTGGGCTTTCATTTTGCCCCTGAGAACGGCGCTGAGCCGGTGGCCCAGCACATGCCGCACTACCTGCAATTGCAGAAGGCGCCGCAGTGGGCGGTGCAGGGCAGCCAGCATGAGGTGATCGGCCAGCCAGTCACCCAGGACAGTTATTCGCAACCGGCGCCCTCTTCCGAACGCCTAGCATTTTGACCCCATCACCGAAGGAGCACAGCATGTCCAAGTCAGCCGCGGGATTTTTCATTCTCGCCCTTCTGAGCGGGATTCTTCATTTGTCCCTGTTCCAGGATTCAATGGTCACCCTGCCCCTGATTGCCTGCGGTGTGTTCTCGGTGCTGTTCGTGCTGGCGCTGATTGCCGGTCGCAAGATCAAGTTCGATCCGGTACTGCGCTGATTTTCAGCACGTCCATCAAATGGTCGACCGTCGTGGCAAGGTCGGCGGAGTTGTCCAGGCGATAAATGCGGGTATCGCCCACCTCGTCATCAGCCACGAACATTTGATTGCGCCGCAACCGCGCATCAATCTCCTCCGGGCTTTCACGCCCACGCCGCAGTAGCCGCTCGCGCAGCACATCATCGGTGACCGTCAACAGGATCGGCAGCAGCGTTGGGTAACGCGCCCGTGCCTGGCTCAGATGCCCACGAGAGCCGTTGACCAACACATCGCGCCCCTCCAGCAGCCATTGATCGATCGACACCGGGATCGCGTAATCCAGACCATTGGCATGCCAGTGCAACGCGAAGTCCCCCTGCTGCTGGCGGCGCGCAAATTCTTCGCGGGAGACGCCAATCGCATCCTCCCCCACCGCTTCCGCCGAACGCGTGATGATCCGACGCACGACTTCGCATCCCTGCGTCAGCAACCGCTGCCGCGCGGCCTCGATAAGGCTGTCCTTGCCGGACCCTGACGGCCCCATCAGGTAAATCAGCCTGCCATCCATCCTGAATCAGCCCCTATGATCGAATTGCCACTAGTAAATCGGCCATTTGCCACTATTCTGTATAAGATAAGGAAATGTGACGGAGTTCGCATTGTTTGCCCCTTCGGAGGTCTCCGGACACCGCCTGTCGGGCAACAGGACGCGGTCAGCGATACGGATCGAGGTGCGCTTTTCAAACCAGTCCGCATTTCTGATAATTGGTGCTGGCATAAAGCCTTTATCCGGTTCAATATTTGTCACAGAATTGACGCCAATGATCTGGCTACTTTGAGGCATGATGCGAGCCTCTTTCAATTCAGGTTGAACATTTGGTCGAAGTGCTTGTCCTATCAGACATCGTGCGGCCAATCCCGAGAACCGCTCCCCTGAACTAACCGGTTAAATATATGCGCCCAGCGAAACAGGCAATTTATTCCAGCCGTACGGCTGACAAGTTTGTCGTACGTCTGCCAGACGGAATGCGTGAACGCATTGCCGAGGTGGCCCGCAATCACCATCGCAGCATGAACTCCGAAATCATTGCGCGCCTGGAGCAGAGTCTTATTCAGGAAGGCGCACTGGGTGAAGAGCTGAGCATGCGACTGGACAGCCCTGAGCTGTCTTTGCATGAACGAGAGCTGCTGCAACGCTTCCGCCAACTTTCCCATCGCCAGCAAAACGCTCTTGTTTCGCTGATTGCCCATGACGCCGAAATGGCCGCAGACGCCTCCTGATTCAACTGAACGCTCAAAGCCAGCCTGACCGCTGGCTTTTTTTTGCCTGAAATTCAGGTCAAAAAAAACCCGCCGGTGGCGGGTTTTCGTATGAGGCGTCAGAGCAGGAAGATCGTTGCCAGCCCCAGGAAGATAAAGAAGCCGCCGCTGTCGGTCATGGCCGTGATCATCACGCTGGCGCCCATCGCCGGGTCGCGCCCCAGACGCGCCAGGGTCATGGGGATCAACACCCCCATCAACGCGGCCAGCAGCAGGTTGAGCGTCATGGCGGCGGTCATCACCACCCCAAGCGACCAACTGCCGTACAGCATATAGGCGACGACCCCTATCACCCCGCCCCACACCAGGCCATTGATCAACGCGACCGCCAACTCCTTGCGCATCAGTCGCGAGGTATTGCCGGTGCTCACTTGGTCCAGCGCCATGGCGCGAACGATCATGGTGATGGTCTGGTTACCGGAGTTGCCGCCGATACCGGCCACGATCGGCATCAGGGCCGCGAGGGCCACCAGCTTCTCGATAGAACCTTCAAACAAACCGATCACACGGGACGCAATGAACGCCGTGATCAGGTTGACCGCCAGCCAGGCCCAGCGGTTGCGCAGGGACTTCCAGACCGACGCGAAAATATCTTCCTCTTCACGCAGACCCGCCATGTTGAGAACTTCGCTTTCGCTCTCTTCACGAATCAGGTCGACCATTTCGTCGATGGTCAGTCGACCGATCAGCTTGCCGTTCTTGTCGACCACCGGCGCCGAGATCAAGTCATAACGTTCGAACGCCTGGGCGGCGTCGTAGGCATCTTCGTCCGGGTGGAAGCTCACCGGGTCGCTGGCCATGACCTCCGAGACCTGCTTGTCCGGATCGTTGACCAGCAGGCGCTTGATCGGCAACACGCCTTTGAGGATGCCGTCGTAATCGACCACGAACAATTTGTCGGTATGCCCCGGCAGCTCCTTGAGCCGCCGCAGGTAGCGCAGGACCACTTCGAGACTGACATCCTCGCGGATTGTCACCATCTCGAAGTCCATCAGCGCACCGACCTGCTCCTCGTCATAGGACAACGCGGAGCGAACGCGCTCACGCTGTTGCGCATCGAGGGTTTCCATCAGCTCATGAACGACGTCGCGCGGCAGCTCGGAGGCGAGGTCGGCGAGTTCGTCGGCGTCCATGTCCCTGGTCGCCGCCAGGAGCTCGTGATCGTCCATGTCGGCGATCAGGGTTTCACGGACCGCGTCGGAGACTTCGAGCAGGATGTCGCCGTCACGATCAGCCTTGACCAATTGCCACAGCGTCAGACGATCGTCCAGCGGCAGGGCTTCAAGGATGTAGGCGACGTCGGCGGAGTGCAGGTCATCGAGCTTGCGTTGCAGCTCGACGAGATTTTGCCGGTGAACCAGGCTCTCGACCCGGTCTTGATGCGGACCTTCCTGGCGATGAGTCAGGTCTTCGACGACCCGCTGGCGCTGCAACAGCTCAACGACCTGAGCGAGGCGATCCTGCAGGCTGTCTTGTGTTTTCTTTACTTCAACTTCGGACATAGGCGAACTCCACTCCCAGCAGCGGAGCACGCCGGGAGGATCAATCAGTCAATTCTTGATTGGAACAACGGTTTACTGAATTTCTACTGGGTAAGTCCATGGAGGTATTCCACAAGCCCCGGCGGGGCTGACGGGCGCAATGATACACCGCCCGACGGTTTTTAACGTTAAAAAATCTTGGCTGAAACAAGCGCTTGCGAGACAAACCTGAGCGTCATCCTGATTCATGAAGATGCGACGACTCATTCTGAAAAGAAAACACACCCGCGCTGAAAAATGTACGGACTAACCTTGTGTCAGACCGTCATGGAGGACGATTGATGCCATCGGATACACATTCTTTTCTGCTGACCACCCTGCTCTGCCTGCCGATCCCGGTAGGGGCCGCGACGGTTCACCGATGCGAGTCCACTGATGGCCACATCACCTTCAGCACTCAGGGCTGCGCGACCGGGGAGAGTCTCTCGCTGCAGGAGGTGCGCACGTTCACACCCGGCAGCACGGTCGCACTGATGCCGGAGGCTGACCCGCGCAAGGCACCCGAGCACCTCAGGAAGGAGCCCACGGTAGTGGGTCAGAGCAAGGACGCCTGCGGAAACCTGATCAGCGCCCGGGAACGCCGGGAAGCCATCATGAACCAGCGGATTGTCGCCGGCATGAGCCAGCAGGATGTCGAAAGCGCGCTTGGCAGGCCCGACAGGATTACCGTGCGCAACGCCGCCACGAGCTACCGCTACGACACTCGGCAGGGTCGCAGCGCTCACGTCGAATTCGATGAGAAAGGATGCACGAAAGGAAAAGCCAAATCCCGGACAGCAAAAAGCCCGCGTTAAACGCGGGCTTTCTGGTGTATGGTGCACTCGACAGGATTCGAACCTGTGACCGCTCGGTTCGTAGCCGAGTACTCTATCCAGCTGAGCTACGAGTGCATGTGTGGTTTTATACCAGATCACAACTGGTTGAAGCCAAGTCATTTACATCACTGCAAACAACTCTTAAATGGTGCACTCGACAGGATTCGAACCTGTGACCGCTCGGTTCGTAGCCGAGTACTCTATCCAGCTGAGCTACGAGTGCATTTGTTGCCGCGCATTATAGGCCGTCAAATCTTTTTGTAAAGCGCTTTTTTCTAGTAATTTCAACAACTTACCGAAGAAGCCAGATTACAACGTACTAAGCGAATAATGGCGGAGAACGGGGGATTCGAACCCCCGACACCCTTTTGAGGTGTACTCCCTTAGCAGGGGAGCGCCTTCGGCCACTCGGCCAGCTCTCCGCAACACGGGGCGTATATTAACCAGCTTCTTCCCCGTTTGCAAACATAAAAAACGATAAAAATTAATGGCTTGGTTCTTCGTCCTTCTCTTTCTTTATACGCAGGTAAATTTCCTCACGGTGCACCGCAACCTCTTTCGGTGCGTTGACACCAATGCGTACTTGATTTCCTTTGACGCCGAGCACGGTCACGGTGATTTCGCCATCACCGATAATCAGGCTTTCTGCGCACCGACGAGTCAGAATCAGCATACCTATCTCCTCACGCATTTCATTTCAGGGACAACAGTCTGCAAAAAAAAGGCATTCGACCGACAACCTGAACGATCGCCGCCCTACATGCCTGAGTATTGACCAGCGCAGGCAAAAGAACAGTTTCCAGCTGCGCCATTCAAAAAACAAAAGGGCGCGGTCAGACCGCGCCCTTCGGCAAACGCATCACTCGCCCTGGCGGGCCGGTGCGTCCAGTTCGAAAGCCGTGTGCAGAGCGCGCACAGCCAGTTCCAGGTATTTCTCTTCGATCACCACGGAAACCTTGATTTCCGAGGTCGAGATCATCTGGATGTTGATGCTTTCCTTGGCCAGGGATTCGAACATGCGGCTGGCCACGCCCGCGTGCGAACGCATGCCCACACCGACGATCGAAACCTTGGCGATCTTGGTGTCACCCACCACTTCACGGGCACCGATTTCACGCGCCGTGTTTTCCAGCACGCCCTGGGCGGCCTGGTAATCGTTGCGGTGCACGGTGAAGGTGAAGTCGGTGGTGTTATCGTGCGCAACGTTCTGCACGATCATGTCGACTTCGATGTTCGCGGCGCTGATCGGGCCGAGAATCTTGAACGCAACGCCCGGGGTGTCTGGCACGCCACGGATGGTCAGCTTGGCTTCATCGCGGTTGAAAGCGATGCCGGAAATGATCGGCTGTTCCATGGTTTCCTCTTCATCGATAGTAATGAGGGTGCCCGGACCCTCCTTGAAGCTGTGCAGTACGCGCAGCGGAACGTTGTACTTGCCGGCGAACTCGACCGCGCGGATCTGCAGCACCTTGGAACCGAGGCTGGCCATTTCCAGCATCTCTTCGAAAGTGATCTTGTCCAGGCGCTGAGCCACGGACACCACACGCGGGTCGGTGGTGTAGACGCCGTCGACGTCGGTGTAGATCTGGCATTCGTCAGCCTTCAGGGCTGCCGCCAGCGCCACGCCGGTGGTGTCTGAACCGCCACGACCCAGCGTGGTGATGTTGCCGTGCTCGTCGACGCCCTGGAAACCGGCGACCACCACCACACGACCGGCCTTCAGGTCACCGCGAATCTTCTGGTCATCGATCTGCAAGATACGCGCTTTATTGTGAGCGCTGTCCGTCAGAATCCGCACCTGGTTACCGGTGTAGGACACCGCTGGCACGCCGCGCTTGATCAGCGCCATGGCCAACAGTGCAATCGTCACCTGCTCGCCAGTGGAGACGATCACGTCCAGTTCACGCGGAACCGGCTGATCTTCGCCGCTGATTTGCTTGGCCAGATCGATCAGACGGTTGGTTTCGCCGCTCATTGCAGACAGCACAACCACCAGGTCATCGCCGGCATCGCGGAATTTCTTAACCTTGTCGGCGACCTGCTCGATTCTCTCGACAGTGCCGACCGAGGTGCCTCCAAATTTCTGTACGATCAAAGCCATTTCAAAGCCGCCTCTGCCCATGAAGGGCGCCCAAATAATCACTCAAACAGTGAGCCGGCCCGCCACTAGACTACGGGCCGGACACACTGCCTTATAAACCCTGCTCTACAAACGGAACGGTCAGGGCCAGTGCGGCGTCCAGTGCGCCGGCGTCGGTACCGCCGCCTTGCGCCATGTCCGGACGACCACCGCCCTTCCCGCCCACTGCCGCAGCGGCCTGCTTCATCAAATCACCGGCTTTGAGTTGGCCAGTCAGGTCTTTGGTCACGCCTGCAACCAGAACGACCTTTTCCTCATGGACACTGCCGAGCAGGATCACTGCGCGGCCGAGTTTGTTTTTCAGTTGATCGACCAGCGCCAGCAGCGCCTTGCCGTCCTGACCGTCCAGACGCACGGCCAGCACCTTCACACCCTTGACGTCCAGGGCAGAAGCCGACAGATCGTCGCCCGCCGCGCTGGCCGCCTTGGCCTGCAACTGCTCGAGTTGCTTCTCCAGCAGACGGTTGCGCTCCAGCACAGCCGACAGCTTGTCGATCAGGTTGTCGCGGCTGCCCTTGACCAGGCTGGCCGCTTCCTTGAGTTGTTCTTCAGCCGCGTTCAAGTAAGCCAGGGCTGCCGCACCGGTGACGGCCTCGATACGACGCACACCGGCAGCCACACCGCCTTCGCTGATGATTTTCAGCAGGCCGATGTCGCCGGTACGGTTGGCGTGGATGCCGCCGCACAGCTCGACGGAGAAATCACCGCCCATGCTCAGCACACGCACGTTGTCGCCATACTTCTCGCCAAACAGCGCCATGGCGCCTTTCTTCTTGGCGGTGTCGATGTCGGTTTCTTCGGTTTCAACGGCGGAGTTCCTGCGGATCTCGGCGTTGACGATGTCTTCCAGTGCCTTCAGTTGCTCAGGCTTGATCGCCTCGAAGTGACTGAAGTCGAAACGCAGACGCTGACTGTCGACCAGCGAGCCTTTCTGCTGGACATGATCGCCCAGCACCTTGCGCAACGCGGCGTGCAGCAGGTGCGTGGCCGAGTGGTTCAGCGAAGTGGCGTGACGCACGTCGGCTTCAACGTGGGTTTCAACCGGCGAAGCAATGGTCAGGCTGCCCGACGCCTGCACACCGTGGTGCAGGAACGCGCCACCGGTCTTGGTGGTGTCGCGCACATCGAAACGACCGTTGCCGGCCTGAATGAAACCGCAGTCGCCGATCTGGCCGCCGGATTCAGCGTAGAACGGCGTCTGGTCGAGCACGACCACGCCTTCTTCGCCTTCATTCAATACGTCGACCGATTGCCCGTCCTTATAGAGCGCCACGACTTTCGCCGAACCGCTGGTGGCGTGGTAACCGGTGAATTGGGTGTCCACGTCAACCTTGACCAGGCTGTTGTAGTCCATGCCGAAAGAGCTGGCGGAACGGGCACGGACGCGCTGGGCTTCCATTTCGCGTTCGAAGCCCGCTTCGTCCAGGGTCAGGTTGCGTTCGCGAGCGATGTCGCCGGTCAGGTCCATCGGGAAGCCGTAGGTGTCGTAGAGCTTGAACACCACGTCGCCCGGCACCACGTCGCCCTTGAGATCGGCCAGGTCCTGCTCGAGGATCTTCAGGCCCTGCTCCAGGGTCTTGGCGAACTGCTCTTCTTCGGCTTTGAGCACGCGCTCGATGTGCGCCTGCTGGGATTTCAGCTCGGGGAAGGCTTCGCCCATCTCGGCGACCAGGGCCGCGACGATCTGATAGAAGAAGCTGCCCTTGGCTCCCAGTTTGTTGCCATGACGGCAGGCGCGACGGATGATCCGGCGCAGCACGTAGCCGCGGCCCTCATTGGACGGCAGCACGCCGTCGGCGATCAGGAAACCGCAGGAACGAATGTGGTCGGCCACCACTTTCAGCGACGCTTGGGCGTCGTTGGTGCAGCCGATGGCCTTGGCCGAAGCGTTCAGCAGGCTCTGAAACAGGTCGATTTCATAGTTCGAGTGAACGTGCTGCAGCACCGCGCTGATGCGCTCCAGGCCCATGCCGGTGTCCACCGACGGTGCTGGCAGCGGGTGCAGCACGCCATCGGCGGTGCGGTTGAACTGCATGAACACGTTGTTCCAGATTTCGATGTAGCGGTCGCCGTCTTCTTCCGGCGAGCCTGGCGGGCCGCCCCAGATGTCGGCGCCGTGATCGTAGAAAATCTCGGTGCAAGGACCGCACGGGCCGGTATCGCCCATGGTCCAGAAGTTGTCGGAGGCGTACGGCGCGCCCTTGTTGTCGCCGATGCGCACCATGCGCTCGGCCGGAACGCCGATCTCCCGGGTCCAGATGTCGTACGCCTCGTCATCGCTGGCGTAGACGGTGACCCAGAGCTTTTCCTTCGGCAGGTTCAACCACTTGTCCGACGTCAGGAAGGTCCAGGCGTAGGTGATCGCGTCGCGCTTGAAGTAGTCGCCGAAGCTGAAGTTACCCAGCATTTCGAAGAAGGTGTGGTGACGGGCGGTATAACCGACGTTTTCCAGGTCGTTGTGCTTGCCGCCGGCGCGCACGCATTTCTGGCTGCTGACGGCGCGGGTGTACGCGCGCTTTTCCTGGCCCAGGAAGCAGTCCTTGAACTGGTTCATCCCCGCGTTGGTGAACAGCAGGGTTGGGTCGTTGCCCGGAATCAAAGAGCTGGAGGCTACACGGGTGTGGCCTTGCTCTTCGAAGAAGCGAAGGAAGGCTTCACGGATTTCTGCGCTTTTCATTAGGTTCTTCCACGGAGGCTGCGGCCAAAGGCCTGTTCGAAACGTCAACAGACGAAGCGACGGCAAAGGGCCGCATTATATCGGCCCTGCGCGCGGGGTACAGCGTGTTTATACGATAGAAACGGTCAATTGGACGGCTAACGCGATCAGTTACGCGAAAACTCGACGAATGTCGCGACGACTTGCTCGATTTGGGCGCGGCTGACGTCCATGTGGGTAACCATTCTCAGACGGGCGGCCGCGCTGAGCTTCACACCGCGTTCGGCGGCGAAGGCCTTGAGTGCTTCGGCCCGGTCGCCGATCTGCACGTACACCATGTTGGTCTGCACCGGTTCGACGTCGTAACCGGCTTCGCGCAGGCCCTCGGCCAGCCATTGCGCGTTGGCATGGTCGTCGGCCAGGCGCTCGACGTTGTGGTCCAGCGCGTACAGCCCCGCAGCGGCCAGCAGCCCGGCCTGGCGCATGCCGCCGCCGACCATCTTGCGCAGGCGTCGGGCCTTGGCGATCAGTTCGCTCGAGCCGCACAACACCGAGCCCACCGGTGCACCCAGGCCCTTGGACAGGCACACCGACACCGAATCGAAATGCTGGGCGATCTCGCGGGCATCCACCCCGAGCTTGACCGCCGCGTTATACAGGCGCGCGCCGTCCAGGTGCAGTTGCAAGCCCTGTTCGCGGGTAAACCGTCGCGCCCTGGCCAGGTAGTCGAGCGGCAGCACCTTGCCCTGCATGGTGTTTTCCAGCGCCAGCAAGCGGGTACGGGCGAAGTGGAAGTCGTCCGGCTTGATCGCCGCCGCCACCTGGGCCAGGTCCAGCGAACCGTCGGCCTGCACTTCCAGCGGCTGTGGCTGGATCGATCCGAGCACCGCCGCGCCACCGCCTTCGTACTTATAGGTGTGGGCCTGCTGGCCAACGATGTATTCCTCGCCCCGCTCGCAATGCGCCATCAAGCCCAGCAGGTTGCTCATGGTGCCCGTCGGCACGAACAGCGCCGCGGCAAAACCGAGCCGTTGCGCCAGCTCGGCTTCCAGCCGATTGACCGTCGGGTCCTCGCCATAGACGTCGTCCCCCGTGACCGCCCTGGCCATTGCGTCGAGCATCCCTGGAGTCGGTTGGGTGACGGTGTCGCTGCGAAGATCGATAACGCTCATGAATCTGGCCTCGGTAGCAGGGAAAAAGAAGGATCAAGGTGGGATTACTGCGGTCATCCTCGCCATTAATCAACCCTTGGGCGCGCCTGATTCAACAAAAAAATCGATGGCAATCATCTGAAAGCATCGATGCACAGGCAGGAAAGATGTGTTAAAAACGCAGCGCCGCCAGACATCCTGACGGCAAAACGTTCTCAGGGCGGGGTGCAACTCCCCACCGGCGGTAATTGCGCGCAATGCGCATAGCCCGCGAGCGCTTGGCGGCAGCACGGCTTCGGCGGTGCCTGGCGACAAGGTCAGCAGACCCGGTGTGATCCCGGGGCCGACGGTCATAGTCCGGATGAAGAGAGAACGGGATTGACGCCAGAGGGCCGCTGCGCAGGTACTCCTGCGACCGTGCGTACCCTCAGATCCCCTTCGATTCATATGCCCTGTTTTTTTATTAAACAGGAGACAGAACATGCAACCCACCGCAATCGACAGCAAAAGCAAACACCCTCAGGGCGAGCGCGTTGCGTTCATCCAGGCCTGCTGGCACAAGGATATTGTCGACCAAAGCCGTAAAGGCTTCGTCGCCGAAATGATCGCCCAGGGTTATCAGGAATCGGACATCGACTTCTTCGAAGTCGGCGGCGCCTTCGAGATGCCTCTGCACGCCAAGCTGCTGGCCAAGACCGGCCGTTACGCCGGCATCGTCGCCGCTGCGCTGGTGGTGGATGGCGGGATCTACCGTCACGAATTCGTCGCCCAGTCGGTGGTCAGCGGCCTGATGCAGGTTCAGTTGGAAACCGAAGTGCCGGTGTTCTCGGTGTCCCTGACCCCGCACCATTTCCATGCCGGTGAAGAGCTGCACCACACCTTCTTCTTCGAGCACTTCGTGCACAAGGGCCAGGAAGCAGCGAAAACCTGTGCCGATACGCTGAGCAAGGTACGGGCACTGCGTCGCAGCGAGCCACGTGCGGTGGCGGTCTAAATACACTCAATGGCCGGGTGGGGCCTTAGGCTTCACTCAGTTCACTGTGGGAGCGAGCCTGCTCGCGAAGGCGGACCAACAGACGACATCATCGTTGCTGTTGAACCGCTTCGCGAGCAGGCTCGCTCCCACAGTTGTCATGGGTGGTGTTCAGGCCAGGTTCTCGTCCGTGGCCGGCACGATCAGGATGCCGGCGCGCAGGCCGTTCTTGACCTTGGGATTGGGGAAAATGATGCGAGCGCCCTCTTCCTCGATGATCCAGCGCGTCTGGGCGATGTCTTCGGCCAGCAGGTAACCCGGTTCCAACTCGGAAAAATTCTCGATGTCCGCCGGCAGGTTCAGGCGGAAGCTGTCACTGTGCTTGATGATTTCCCGCGCCACGCTGAACAGCTGCAAGCCGTCCAGCGAGGTTTCGTCGAGCGCCGGTTCGTTGCCTTCGATGATCTGCTTGAGGCGGGTTTCCAGCAGGCTCACGTTGACCCCCGCGTTCTGGCCGAACGGCCGCGCCTTGCCCACTTCCAGGGTGAAGGACTCCGCCCCCAGCTTGTCGTAGGTGTAGGCGCTGAAGACGATGGACGGCTTGTTCTGCAACAGCACCGCTTCCATGCCGGCGGCACGCAGGCGAGCCAGTTCCTGGCGGGAATGCTGGCGGCCTTCCTTCCAGGGGTACAACGCGAACTGCTCGATCTTCGAGCCACGAATCGCCGTGTGCAGGTCGTAATGCAGGCGCTCGCGGTCCGGGAGGCTGAAGAAACTCGCCGCCAGGCGCTCCAGCTCGCAGGCGCGCAAGGCTTCAGAACCGCTGCTTTGTTCGTGACGGCCATTGAACAGCCGATTGACGTCCTGCTCGACGAAACGCTCGCCCTTGCGAATCGCTTCCGGGTTGCCGAACAGGAACAGGATACGGGCGCGCGGCTTCAGATCGCCGCGAGCGATGTCATGCAACAGCCGATCCAGCAGCTCGATCGGCGCTGTTTCATTGCCGTGGATACCCGCTGACAGCAGCAGGTCCAGGCCATTGTCACGGGCCTCCGGCGGCCGGACCTCCAGCGCGCCTTCGCTCAACCAGCGCATGCGCACGCCTTCGACAGTCAGTTGAGTCTTCTCCGCCGGTTCGCGGCCGGCGAGGGTCAGTTCAAGCAGTTTGCCGAGGGCGAGCATAGAGCGGTTTCCTTAGTGGTCGTGATTGCAGTCCGGGCCGTGAACGTGACCGTCTTCGTCACCGACGTCAGCCGGTTCCATTTCCAGTTGCAGACTGACCAGATTAGTCGCCAATGGGCGCAGCAGCAGGTTGGCGTATTCGGCGTCACCTTCCTCGACGTCCACACCGATCAGCAACTGGCCACGGCCGTCTTGCTGGATCCACAGCTCCTTGCCTTGCCACAGGACCGCGACTCGGGTGCAGGAGGTTTCCAGTTGCGTGCCGTCGGTGTCTTCAAGGATCAGCTGCAGGGTATCGCTCATGTTTTTTACGCTCTCGACTTCAATTGATCTGGAAAGGATAAACCGCGCCCAGTTTAAGGATTTGTGTCAGTTCATCCAGTGCCGTCCGGCACTCAAGCAGCAATTGCGGGTCCGCCAGATCGGTTTCGGTCATGCGGTCGCGGTAGTGCCGGTCAACCCATTGGGTCAACGTGTCGTACAACGGCGCGGTCATGATAACCCCTGGGTTGACGGCCGCCAGTTCGGTTTCGTTGAGCGCCACGCGCAGCCTCAGGCAAGCGGGGCCGCCGCCGTTCTGCATGCTTTGCTTGAGGTCGAAGACCTTGACCTCGCGGATCAGGCCGCCCGAGCGGGTCAAACCTTGCAGGTATTGCCAGACCCGCTCGTTGCCCTGGCACTCTTGCGGCACGATCAACAGCATGGAGCCGTCGGCACGCGACAGCAGCTGGCTATTGAACAGGTAGGAACGCACTGCGTCCTCGACGGTGACCGCCGAACGCGGTACGCACACCGACTGGAATGTCCCGCCGACCCTGGCGAGCTTGCCCTGCAACTCGGCCAGCATCTTGTCGGTCTCGAGGAAGGCGTCCTCGTGATAGAACAGCACTTCGCCATTACCGACCGCGATCACGTCGTTGTGGAACACGCCCTGGTCGATCACCAGCGGATTCTGCTGGGCATACACCACGCCGTCATCCTTCAGGCCGTGCAACCGGGCGACCGCCTGGGAGGCTTCAAGCGTCTGGCGGGCCGGGTATTTCTGCGGCGCCGGGTAGCGGGTGTCGAACGCGCTGCGACCAAACACGAAGAACTCGACGCCGGCTTCGCCATAGTCACGGCAGAAGCGCGTGTGGTTGGCCGCGCCTTCATCACCGAACTGCGCCACCGCCGGCAACGCCGCGTGGTGAGCGAAGTGCTGCTGATTGGCGAACATCGCTCCCAGCACGCGACTGGTGGTCGGGTGTTCAATGCTGCGGTGATATTTGCAGTTGAGGTTGGCGGCGGTGAAATGCACACGGCCGTCGGCAGTGTCGGCACTCGGGCTGACCGTGGCGGCGTTGGCCACCCACATGCTCGAGGCCGAGCAACTGGCAACCAGCAACGGCATCGCCTCCCGGGCGGCCCGCTCGATCACTTGCGCATCGGTGCCGCTGAAGCCCAGGCGACGCAGGGCGCCGACGTCAGGACGCTCCTGCGGTGCCAGCACGCCCTGCTGAAAGCCCATGTCCATCAACGCTTTCATTTTCGCCAGGCCTTGCAGCGCGGCTTCCTTCGGGTTCGAAGACTGCTGGCTGTTGCTCTGGGACGCGACGTTGCCGTAGGACAAACCGCCGTAGTTATGGGTCGGCCCCACTAGACCGTCAAAATTGACTTCACAGGATTTCATCAGCGAGGCTCCACGAGAATCTGTTGTTATAGGCATCAGGTGACAATTGGTTAAGACCGCGTCGCGGCCATCGCGAGCAGGCTCGCTCCCACAGCGAGGATTGAGGTGTACACACCACTTGTGGACACCCCGATCATTGTGGGAGCGAGCCTGCTCGCGATTGGCATCACGCCATCTTCACGCCCGGCGTCAAAGTGGCAGGTAACACCAGGCTCGGCGTCTCCAGCGAGGCCACCGGGTACGCGCAGTAATCCGCCGCATAGTAGGCGCTGGCACGGTGGTTACCCGAGGCGCCGACGCCGCCGAACGGTGCGCTGCTCGCGGCACCGGTCAGTTGTTTGTTCCAGTTGACGATGCCGGCGCGGCTTTCCAGCCAGAATTGCTGGTAACGCGCTTCGGAATCCGACAGCAAGCCGGCCGCCAGGCCGTAGGCGGTATCGTTGGCTTCAGCAATCGCCGCTTCAAAGTCAGCGTAGCGGATCACTTGCAGCAACGGACCGAACAGCTCTTCGTCCGGACGTTCGGCCACCGCCGTCACATCGACGATGCCCGGCGTCAGCAAGGCCGCCTGGGCTTCGGGTTGAGTCATTTCCAGCAGCGCCACCGCGCCGTTGGCCAGCAGGTGCGCCTGGGCGTCGAGCAACGCCTTGGCTGCGCCCAGGGAAATCACCGAGCCCATGAACGGCGCCGGCTGCTGGTCGAAGGCGCCGACCTCGAGGGTCGAACTGACCGCCACCAGCCGCGCCAGCAGCGCATCGCCCCAGGCGCCTTGCGGCACCAACAAACGGCGCGCACAGGTGCAACGCTGGCCGGCGGAGATGAACGCCGACTGAATGATGGTGTACACCGCGGCCTCCACGTCAGCGACCTGATCGACCACCAGCGGGTTGTTGCCGCCCATTTCCAGGGCGAGGATCTTGTCCGGACGCCCCGCAAACTGGTTGTGCAGGTGATTGCCGGTCCGGCTGGAACCGGTGAAGAACAGGCCGTCGATCCCGGGGTTCGCCGCCAGGGCAATGCCGGTTTCCCGCGCGCCTTGCAGCAGGTTCAGCACGCCGGCCGGCAGGCCGGCTTCGATCCAGCACTTGACGGTCAGCTCGGCGACTTTCGGCGTCAGCTCACTGGGCTTGAACAGCACGCTGTTACCGGCCAGCAACGCCGGCACGATGTGCCCGTTGGGCAAGTGACCGGGGAAGTTGTAGGGGCCGAACACCGCCACCACACCGTGGGGCTTGTGGCGCAACACGGCGGTGGCGTCGCCCAGCGGGCCGCTCTTCTCGCCGGTGCGCTCGCGGTAGCTCTGCACCGAGATCGCAATCTTGTTGACCATGCTGGTCACTTCGGTCGCTGCTTCCCACAAGGGTTTACCGGTTTCCTCACCGATGGTGCGGGCCAGTTCGTCGGCGTGGGTTTTCAGGGCGGCGGCAAAAGCCTCCAGCACCGAGATGCGCTCATCCAGCGTGCGCCGGGCCCAGCCGGGGAACGCCTGGCGCGCCGCCTGCACGGCCGACTCGACCTGGGCGGCGGTGGCGCCCTCGCCCGCCCACAGCACTTGCTGGGTCACCGGGTTCAACGACTGGAAGGCGTCGCCCTGGCCGGCCAGCCATTCACCTGCGATGTATAGCGAATTCATTATTTCGACTCCCGGGCAGCGGACAACGGAACGGCGCGCACCTGATCGCCTGCGGTCAGTTGCAGGCGTTTGGCGGTCAGTGGGTCAACCACCAGCGTGCCGGCGGCGAAGCGTGCGGGTGCGGCGGTGATGCGGCAGTCTTCGCGCTTGCGGTTATGAATGATGAACGGCGTGGCGTCCTCGCCCGGCGTACCGATGGCCAGCACCAGCGCCTGGCTGTCGCGCACCGCACGGATCTTGGCGGTTTCGCATTCGATGGCCGGGCCGGCGTCGAAAATGTCGACGTAGCCCTGATAGCTGAAACCTTCGCTCCTGAGCATCGACAGCGCCGGCTCGGTGTCCGGGTGGACCTGGCCGATCACGTTGCGCGCGTCCGGCGACAGGAAGCAGGTGTACAGCGGGAATTTCGGCATCAATTCGGCGATGAACGCCTTGTTGCCCACCCCGGTCAGGTAGTCGGCCTGGCTGAACTCCATCTTGAAGAAGTGCCGGCCCAGGCTTTCCCAGAACGGCGAACGCCCGGCTTCATCGGAGACGCCGCGCATTTCGGCGATGATCTTGTTGCCGAACAGCTGCGGGAACTCGGCGATGAACATGAACCGCGCCTTGGACAGCATGCGGCCGTTGAGGCCCGTGCGGAAGTCGGCGTGCAGGAACAGCGAGCACAGCTCGGAGTTGCCGGTCAGGTCGTTGGCCAGGAACAGCGTGGGGATTTCGCGGTAGATGTTCAGCTCTTGCGAGGCGCTGACGGTCAGACCGACACGGAAGTTGTACCAGGGCTCTCGCAGGCCCACGGCACCGGCGATGGCGGAAATGCCCACCACACGGCCGTCGTCGTCTTCGAGCACGAACAGGTAGTCCGCATCGCCGCGCCCGGCTTCGCCGCGGAAGGTCTTCTCGGCCCAGCCGACCCGATGGGTCAGGCGTTCTTCGTTGGCCGGCAAGGTGGTCAGGCCGGTGCCGGTGCTGCGGGCCAGGTCGATCAGAGCGGGTAAATCGCTGCTGCGTACGGGACGAACGATCATGCTATCTCCTCAAACGGGCCGCTTGCGCCACCCGCGAAACTCTTGCTGCTTTCCAGGTTGGCAAGCAGGCGTTAAACCGCCACCAGGCGCACGCTGGCACCCTCACCGACGCCCAGGGCTTCGGCCGCTTGCAGATCCAGGGTCACGGGCTTGCCCGGCGCGTAATCGAGCTCGAGCAACACGGCGCGGTAATCCTGCAACTGGGCGTTGGCCACCAGGTACTGACGACCGACCCCTTTGACCGTCTCGCCGATTTTCACCGGCACCACGCGGCTCTGGGCAATCGAACGGATCCCCGAAACACGCGCATGCAGGGTCGGGCCGCCGTCGAAAATGTCGATGTAGTGATCGGTCTCGAAGCCTTCGCGCATCAGGATGTCGAAGGTGATCTGCGCCCGCGGGTGCACCTGGCCCATGGCCTCTTGCGCCGAGTCCGGCAACAGGGGCACGTAGATCGGGTAATGCGGCATCAGCTCGGCCAGGAACGTGCGGCTCTTGAGCCCGCACAGGCGCTCGGCCTCGGCGTAGTTGAGGTCGAAGAAGTTGCGGCCGATGGCGTCCCAGAACGGCGAGTCGCCGTTTTCATCGCTGTAGCCGACGATCTCGGTCACCACCGAATCGGCGAAGCGCTCCGGGTGACTGGCCACGAACAGCAGGCGGCCACGTGAATTGAGTTCGGCCCAGGGTGAACCCACCAGGTCGCGCGTCACATAGAAACTGGTCAGCAGGCTGTTGCCGGTCAGGTCGTGGCATTGGGAGAGCACGTGGATCTTGTTATGAATCTTCAGCTCGCGGGAGGCGTGCACGAAGGTTTCATTGCGGAAACTGTAGAACGGCTCGGAGTAACCGGCCGAAGCGACAATGGCCGAGCAACCGGCAAGCTTGCCGGTGTCGGTGTCTTCGAGGACAAAGAAATAGGTCTCTTCGCCATTGAAGCTGACTTCGGCGGCGAACGACGCTTCGCTCGCGGCGATCTTGTCGCTCAGGCGTTCAACGTCATCCGGCAGGGAAGTGACACCAATCGGACTGTCCGCAGCCAGACGCTGTACCTCGCCCAGATCAGCCATTTGCGCGGGGCGCATCACCAGCATGGTGTCACTCCTTTCTTAAAATTCTTTGAGAAAAACAAGCCGGGCCGACTTTGGAACTTCCGTAGGAAAATCGGCCCGGCATGACATTGGGATCGGCGCCCGAATCTTCGGGCGCCGAACGGTCCATCAGGCTTGCGTCAGTTTGGCCGCCGCGCGTTCGAAGCGGTCCAGACCGGCATCGATGTCGGCGTCTTCGACCACCAGGCTCGGGGCGAAACGCACCACGTCCGGGCCGGCTTGCAGGACCATCAGGCCTTCTTTTTCAGCGGCGTTGAAGATGTCCTTGGCCTTGCCTTTCCAGGCATCGGTCAGCACGCAGCCGATCAGCAGGCCCATGCCGCGCACCTGGTTGAACAGGCCGTATTTCTCGCCGATCTGCAGCAGGCGAGCCTTGAATTTTTCATGCTTGGCCTTCACGCCAGCCAGCACTTCAGGGGTGTTGATCACGTCGATCACCGCTTCGCCCACGGCGCACGCCAGCGGGTTGCCGCCGTAGGTGGTGCCGTGAGTGCCGACCACCAGGTGCTTGGCCAGCGCGTCGGTGGTGAGCATCGCCGCGATCGGGAAACCGCCGCCCAGGCTCTTGGCGCTGGTGAGGATGTCCGGGATCACGCCGTAATGCTGGTAGGCGAACAGGTGGCCGGTGCGGCCCATGCCGGTCTGCACTTCGTCGAAGATCAGCAGCGCGTTGTGCGCGTTGCACAGGTCACGGGCGCCTTGCAGGTAGTCGAGTTCGGCCGGGATCACACCGCTCTCGCCCTGGATTGGCTCCAGGATCACCGCGCAGGTCTTGTCGGAAATGGCCGCTTTGAGCGCCGCCAGATCGTTGTAAGGCACATGGGTGATGCCGGTGATTTTCGGACCGAAGCCGTCGGAGTACTTCGGCTGGCCACCGACGTTCACGGTGAACAGGGTACGGCCGTGGAAGCTGTTGACCGTGGCGATGATCTCGTATTTTTCGCTGCCGAACCGGTCGAAGCCGACGCGACGGGCCAGCTTGAGCGCGGCCTCGTTGGCTTCGGCGCCGGAGTTGCAGAAGAAGGCACGCTCGGCGAAGGTCGCGTCGATCAGCTTGTGGGCCAGGCGCAGGGCCGGCTCGTTGGTGAACACGTTCGACACATGCCACAGCTTGTTCGCCTGTTCGGTCAACGCACCGACCAGCGCCGGGTGCGCATGGCCCAGTACGTTAACGGCAATCCCGCCGGCGAAGTCGATCAGCTCGCGACCGGACTGGTCCCAGACGCGGGAACCGGCGCCACGTACCGGAATGAAAGCGGCAGGCGCGTAGTTGGGAACCATTACCTGGTCGAAATCGGCGCGTTCTACCGCAGCGTGCTCAACGGACATCGGAGTCTCCTGAAGAGGAACACTCGCCTGAAACTGGCGAGCTTGGTGAGGATTGTAAGGACAGTTTTCAGCCCGGCCTTGTCGCCAAGCGACAACTTCTTATAGCGCAAACCCCGGTTTCAGCCGGGTTTACGGCAATGCGACATATAGCGTCGCAAAGGCGCAGTTTAAACTGCGGACGGGGCAAGAGGCAGGGTCGCGCGGATTTGATTTCACCGCGCTGTCGATCCGATAACTATGTACCGCCAGCCCCGCGCCCGTCCTTGATTTCCTTGCGCACTCTCCAAACGCTCAAGGAAAAGCACGATGCAGCAGGTCCAGGATCGCTCGGCCACGGTCAGCGCGGCACCCTCAGAACACCCCGACAGCCATTACCAGCACCTCGTCAACGCCCTGCCCGACTGGCTTGGCCAGGTCTCGCCCGCTCAGCGCCAGGCACTCAAGGCCACGCCACCCCGACTTGCCGACGGATTGAAGGCAGCGTCGCCCGAACAGCACCAGACCCTGCAGACACTGACTGCCGCGCACTGGAGCGCACAAAGCGCGGTCGATAAACGCCTGGAACACCTGCAGGACGCCAGCGCCTTCGCCGAACCCTTGCTCAGGGCTGCGCTGAAAAACCAGTTCGGCCTGGACCTGGACGTGAGAAACACCTGGTTGCGCCTGTACGTGCCGGTCAGCGTGCCCGGGTTTGCGCTGAAAACCGGCGCCCGCGCCTGGACCGTTTCCTTGCTGGACGCGGCCCTGCACAACTTCGACGCGCAGGAGAGCGAAGACGATGCCTACGAAGCGCACTCGTGCTTCATCAGCGCACCGACGCCCACCGGTCAATTCGACACCCTGCCCCAGATCAAGCAGACGTTGAGCATCCCGGCGTTCATCAAACTGTGCAGAACCCTCGACATAGGTGCGCAGTACCAGGCCTGCCTGAAGGAAAGCCTGGGGTTTTCCGAGCCGGTGGGCGCTGCCGTACTGCGCCTGAAAATCGACGCAAGCGAGCAAGCCGCCCTGAGAGCCGCCCTGCAGTGGGCGCGGATGAACGGTGACCTCGACGAGCAATATCTGCGCTTGATCGGCGGGCTGCTCGACGGATTGCAAGGCATGCGCATCAACGGCCAGGCCTTGCGCTGCCACGACCTGACGATGATGTCGGCGAGCCTGACCGGCATCGTGCTGTTTGCCCCGGACCTGGAACGGTCGCAGAAAGCGGTGCCCGTGGTCGCCTACGTGCCGGGTGACCCCGAGCACCCGGTCAAGCAGTACGCCTCCAGCGCCGAGATGGCCGCCGAGTTGATCCGCCAACTGCGCTCAGCGCCGTACCAGCAGTTCTTCAGCCGCTTCGTGGCTCACGAAAAACGCGGTGTGTTCTTTGCCACGTTGAACACGCGCCTGAGCACACTGGCGTGGCACGAACCGGTCGCCGGCAGCACGCTGCCGTCCTGGCGGCCAACACCCGTGGAAAAACCGGACCTGCAGTTCACCGCCTCGCTCATTGACGGCAACCTGTGGCGCCACCTTTATCAGGGCAAACTGAACAAGATCCTCAATGACGCCCGCACCCTCGCCGTCTCCACCGCATCTGCCGACCGGAAAGCGCGTTGGGCGCTGTGGGATTCCTTCGTCGACATAGCGTCCGAGATTCTCCAGACGGCCGCCTTCATCGTGGCGCCATTTGTGCCGGGGCTGGGGGAATTGATGATGGCCTACATGGCGTATCAACTGCTCGATGAAACCTTCGAGGGCGTGATCGACTGGACGCTGGGACAAACCCGCGAAGGCTTCGAACACTTGATGGGGGCCGTGGAGTCGCTGGTACAACTGGGGGTGTTCGCGGCGGGCGCGGCGATTGGCGCGGGGGAATATCGCAAAGTGCTGCCCAGCGAGGTCGTGGCGTTCATCGACCGCTTCAAGCCGGTCACCCTGGCCAATGGAAATACCCGCTACTGGAAACCCGACCTCAAGGCCTATGAACACCCCGCGCCAGCCGCTCGAACCGAAGTCGACTCGCTGGGCCTGCGCGCGCATCAAGGCAAACAACTGCTGCCCATCGACCAGGCCCATTATGCGGTGAGCCAAAACCCGATCACCGGGCAATACCACATCGAACACCCGACCCGGCCGGACGCGTACCGCCCCCCACTGCACCACAACGGCGACGGCGCCTGGCACACCGAACTCGAGCAGCCGCTGGAGTGGGACACCTCCACCGCGCTACGGCGCATCGGCCATTCGGTCGAAGGCTTTTCCGACGCCCGTCGCGAGCGGATTCTGCAGGTCAGCGGCTGCTCCGAGGACGCGCTGCGCAAGATGCACGTCAATCAGCAGTCCTTGCCGCCACTGCTGGCCGACAGTATCAAGCGCTTCCAGATCGATCAGGACCTTGAACGGTTCATCGGCCAACTGGACAGCGAATCGCCCGAGCAATACCTGCTCGCGGAGCCATCGCTGCTGCTGCAACTGCTCAAGCGGCACCCGCGCTGGCCAGCGGACAAACCCCTGCAATTCATTGAAGCAGGCAACTATGACCTGATGCAGGGCGACCTCCTGCAAACGTTGCTGCAGACCCTCGACGACAGCGAGATCAAAACGCTGCTGGGCGAAGGGTTTGGTGACCCGACACCGTCGCTCGACAGTCGGACCCGTGCCCTCAGGAAACAACTGGTGGACCTGGCCCGGGAACACCGCACGTCGCTGTTTGAATCACGCTACCAATCTCTTGAGCAAACCCAAGACCCACGGGTTCGCCAGATCGTGCAACACGATCCGCACCTGCCGCTCAGCGTCGCACGGGAGCTGGCCGACACCGCGACCGGCGAGGAACTCCAGCAGATCCGCCAGGGACAGCTTCCCGCGCGCCAGCAGGCACTGATTGAGCTGGCCAACCAGGAAGTGCGCGTCACCCGTGCCTTCGAAGGGTTGGAGCTGGATTCGGTGAACAATCCCGACACCGAGACCCTGGCGCTGCACAGCCTGCAACAGTTACCCGGCTGGACCCATGAGGTGCGTATCGAGGTCCGCGACGGCAGCTATGAAGGACGCCGGCTGGACAGCGCCGGAGCGACGCAGGCCCCGTTGCAGAAAATCCTTGTGCGCCAGGCCGACGGTCGCTACCAGCCTTTTGACGATCGCGGCCAGGCGCTGCATTCGGTCACCGATTTCTATTCGAGCATTCTGTACGCCCTGCCCGACTCGGAACGCCAGGCGCTGAACCTGCACATCGGCCAGGGGCAGCAGCTCAAAGCCGCGATTCGCGAACGCCCGCTGGCACGCAGTGAACTGCGCGTGGCGATTTCCCACCCACCGGTGCAGGCGCCTGCGCTCGACACCCTGCGCCTGGTGACCGTCCAGGGTTATCGCCGCCTGCTGCGCACGGAGCCCACCTCCCAGGAACTGCCCTTCACCCTGGAACAACGCGCCCAGGCGCTGTTTCCCGGGTATTACATGGATGAAATCGACGCGCTGCTGACGCGATTGCGCAACCACCCCGACGGGGTACGGGCCGAGTTGTCGCGCCTGGGCAACGAATTCACGCGACTGGCCGATGACCTGGGACGCTGGGTCAACCAGACCCCGACCGTCGACCGCCAAGGGGGCGTGCTGACCGAGGCGCAATACCAGGACGCCCGCCAGGCACGCCGTTTGTTCAAGGACGCCCTGCTGCAATGCTGGCGCCGGGAAACCCGCAACCCTGTCGGTTACATGCTGTTCGTGCCGGGCTCGATCCCCGGCGAGCTGCCGCCCCTGAGCGCCGACTTCGCCCATGTCGCTTCGCTGCAGATCAACGGCAGCAGCGGCACCACCGGCCTCGATGGTTTTTTGCAGAACCTGCCCGGCCTGGTGCATCTGGAGATGGTCAACTTCGAGCTGCCAGGCCTGCCCCAGGCCATCACCGCCATGCCGGAACTGCGCCAACTGGTGGCGCGCAACTGCGCCCTCTCGCTGTCGCCGTCCGACCAGCGGATCCTCGCCTCCTCACCGCTGCTGTCACTGCTGGATCTGCAAAACAATCCACTGGCGCACGCACCTGACCTGCACGCCATACCGACGTTGCGCGAAGTCAACCTGGCCGCCACCGGCATCCGCACGGTGCCCGCGGACCTGCTCGATCATCCGCAACTGATCATTGGCAACTTCTCCAACAACGCCATCACCGAATTGCCCGAGCCGCTCTACACACTGGGCGCGGAACTGAGCAACGGCTACTGTTTTGCCGACAACCCGTTGTCCACCGCCACCCGCGAACGGATCAGACGTCATTACCTGCGCACTGGCACGCACTTCGCCGTGTTGCCCGAACACGTGGACATCGCTCGGGTGAGCAACCTGTTTCCGCAAATGAACATCGGGCAGGTCACCGACCTGCTCTATCGCCTGCCCGGAACGCTGGCCGAAGGCCGGGAACAACTGACCCGCTGGGAAGCCGAACTCACTGTCCTGGTCGGCGACCTGTCGCGCTGGGAAAACGACACCCCGGAGCGCGATCCCGCGACACATCGGCCGCTTGACATCAATGAGATGTTTACCGAACAGGTGGCCAGGGAAGCCTTCGCCCGATCACTGGAGTCGTTCTGGCGCAATCGATTCAGCGACCATCCCGAGCGGTTCCGGCTGGAATTGAAGTTCATCGGCGATCTACCGGCACTCAGCGCCGATTTCAGTCATGTGCCGCTGTTGACCTTCGTCGGCAATCCCCACATCGGTGCCATCGACCCGTTCCTGCAACGCTTCCCCGGCCTGCGGGGCCTGCACCTCAAGGACTTCACGCTCAACCACCTGCCCCCGGCGCTGGCGAGAATGCCGAAGCTGCGCACCCTGAGCCTCGACCATTGCCACCTGACGCTACCGGCCGATGGCCAACTGGCGCTGGCCGCACCGCACATGCTCGGTACCCTGGAACTGGCCAACAACCCACTGGGCAGCCCGCCCGACCTGACACGACTGCCCGCGCTCACCTACCTGGACCTGAGCCGGTGCGGATTGTCGACGATCCCGGTCGGTCTTGCCGGGCACACCGAACTCATGACCGCCGTGCTCAGTGGCAACCGCATTACCGCCCTGCCCGATGAGTTCTTCACGTTGTCTGCGGCACAAGTCGATGGCCTGGATTTCGCGCATAACCCGTTGTCGCTCGCCACCCGTGAACGGATCAAAAGCTACTTTCAGGACCAGCGAGAAGACCTGGGCGTGCGCGCTGACGAGGCCGACATCAGGCAGGTGCAACAATTGTTCCCCACCTTGGACGAGGAGGACGCCAGCGATGTGATCTACGACCTGCCCGGCACCTTGCAAGAGGGCCGCGAGCACCTGCAGCGCTGGGCGTCGGAACTCACGCAACTGATCGACACCTTCGCGGCGTGGGTGAAAAACGTGCCGGAGCATCATCCGGTCAGCGGTGAACCGCTCAATGCCGATCAGCGATTCACCGAGCAACGGGCCAGGATGCAGTTTTCCCAGGACCTGGAGCGATACTGGCGCAGTCGTCCCGACCCTGAGCAGAAGCGCGCCGACACCTTCGTCCTGAACCTGAATTTCTGCGGCGACCTGCCGCCGATCACGGCGGATTTCGGCCATGTGACCAGCCTGAGCCTCGCCGGCAACCCGAGCGTTCTCGGCAGCGAGCGGTTCCTCGAACGGTTCCCCAACCTCCGCATCCTCGACCTGCATGACTTCGCCCTGGATCGAGTCCCCCCGGGGCTGACGCAGATGTCAGCGCTTCGGGAACTGACCCTGACGCGCTGCCAGATGACCCTGACCCCAGAGAGCCAGGCCGTCCTTTCGTCACTCGATGGCCTCGAAGCGCTGGACCTGAGCGACAACCCGCTGACGGTCGCTCCGGATATCACGGCCATGCCGTTACTCAATGAACTGCGTTTGGCAAACACCGGGATCACCCAATTGCCGAAGGGCTTCACCCGCCTGGAGAACCTGAGGATTGCAACGCTTTACAACAACCGGATCGCCGAGCTGCCCGACGAGTTGTTCTCGGTCAACGAGCGTTTCGCCGACGGCATCAACCTGAGCCATAACCCGCTGTCGGCCGACAGCCGGGAGCAGATCAAGATCCACTACGCCGCCACCGGTCGTGACTTTGCCGTGCCCGCCGGGCAGGCAGAGATCGGCCGGGTCCAGGCGTTGTTCAAGATGATGGATAAAGAGGATGCCAGCCATGTGATCTATAAGCTGCCGGGAACGCTCGAGGACGGTCTTGCGCAGTTGACCCGTTGGGAAGCCGAAATCAGCCAGTTGACCGAGGACCTCAAGCACTGGACTCAGAACGTCCCCGCCGAACACCCGTCACTCGGGCACACGCTGGACGCCCAGGAGATCGACGCCGAGCACATTGCACGGCAAGCGTTCGCGCAGCAGCTGGAGCAATTCTGGCGCCAGCGGGTGCCCAACACACCGGAGCTGCGGGACAACACCTTCATCGCCGAGCCGTCGTTCATCGGTGAGATGCCGGCGCTGACCGCCGACTTCAGCCATGTCTCGCTGCTGTCCCTCAAAGGTCATGATGCCCTGCGCATGCAGGCGCGTTTCCTCGACTGCTTCAGCGGCCTGCAACACCTGGAACTGCGCCATTTCGACCTGGGCCGGATTCCCTCCGAGATTGCCCGCATACCCACCCTGGAGTTTCTGGTTCTGGGCCGTTGCGGCGTGGTCTTCGATGACGAAGGGCAAGCCGTGCTCGGCGCGTTGCCACGCTTGAAAATGCTCGACCTGTTCGATAACCCGCTGGGCCGCGCACCGGACCTCACACCCCTGAAAACCCTGACGTTCATCGACTTTTCCGGCACCGGCATCGAGCGCATGCCTCCCGGCGTGGCGAGCCTTCCCGAGTTGAACACCGCCCTGTTGCGCGACAACCTGATCACTGAATTGCCGCCAGCGTTCTATCAATTGCCGGGGGCCAACGGCGACGGTTTCGACCTGACCAACAACCCGCTGTCCGAGGCGACGCTTGAACGCTTGAAAGCCTACTGGCAGCGAACCGGCAGCGACCTCGGCGCCTCGGCCGCCCCGGCAGACATCGAGCACGCCCTGGCGCTGTACCCAGGCCTGGACAGCATCGAAGCCAGCCACCTGATCTTTGCCCTGCCCGGCACCCTGGCGGAGGGTCGCGTTGAACTGGCTCGCCGGCAAACCGAGCTGGCCACGCTGATCGACGACCTCGACGCCTGGGTCGCAGATACCGCCCACCACCCGACCACCGGCGAACCGCTCGACGCCTCCGCACGGGCACAGGAGCAAGAGCGGCGGCGGGCGTTCAAGGACAGCCTGGAACAATGCTGGCGAACCATCCCGGTGGAAAACCGCTTCGCCGATGAACTCAGCTTCAAGTTCAACGCGTCGTTCTTCGGCGACTTGCCGGTGCTGACGGCTGACTTCGGCAATGTCCTGGAACTCTACCTGGCCCACAACGGCCCCCACGCTCCGCGGATCGGCCGCTTTCTCGAGCACTTCCCCAACCTGACCCGTCTGGCGATCCGCGGTTATCGACTGGAGAGGATTCCCGACGCCATCTTCAACATGCGCCAGTTGACCGCGTTGAGCCTGCCGGAATGCCACATCACCCTGGACAGGGTATCGGTGGACAAACTGGCCGGCCTGCACGACCTCGACAGCCTGAATCTGCGCGGCAATCCGCTGGGCCTGGCGCCCGACCTGAGCCACATGCAGGACCTGACCTCGCTGGATCTGAGCCACACCGGATTGACCGTCATGCCCAAAGGGCTGCTCGCCAACCACGGTTTGCTCAGTGCCGAGCTGAGCTACAACGCCATCACCCAGGTACCGATCGAACTGACGCAAGCCGCTGCCCACTTCACCCAGGGCTTCGACTTGCGCGGCAACCCACTGTCAGCGCAAAGCCTGGAGCGCATCGCCGCGCACTTTCGTGAAACAGGCAACACCCTGGGCATCGACGGCTTGACGCAACGGCCACGCGCCGATGACCCGGCGAATGGCATCGACATGGAGCACTGAGACCGCCCTGGCCCTGTGCGTTAACTATGTACCGCACAGGGCCAGACGCCCTTTGTTTTGCTGGCAACCCAATCAACCGCTAAGGACTGCGCAATGAATCACCCGGAACCCCCATGGACGGCCTTGCCCGACGTGCACTTTCATCCTGCATTCAACAACCTGCCGCCGTGGCTGCTCAAGGCATCGCCGGCCACCCGCGACAGGTTGGCCGACGCGGACCTGCAACGTCCCTCATGGCACGCGCTCGCGACCCGCGAGCAATGGCAGGCGCTGAAAAACGCCAGCGACCAGCACATGATCGAGCGCACGCGCCTGGAGTCACGGCTGGCCAGGCTGCAAAACGCCCGGGACTTCGCCGAGCCGCTGCTGACGGCGGCGTTGAGCAGCCGCTTCGGCCTCGAACTGGACGTCAAGACCACCTTCCTGCGCCTGTACATCCCGCAGCACATTCCCTGGTTGCCGATTACGTCCGGTGCCGCGCGCACCTGGACGGTGTCACTGCTGGACGCGGCACTGCACAACTTCCAGGCCTCGGAAACACGCGACGAAGCCTACGAGCCGGACTCGACCTACATCACCGAGCCCTCGCCCACCGGGCAGTTCGACACCTTGCCAGCGATCAAACGGCAACTGCCGATTCAGCGTTTTACCCAGTTGTGCCGCGAGCTGGACATCGGCGCCCGCTACCAGGCCTACCTCAAGGAATCCCTGGGGCTGAACAACCGGGTGGCCAGCGAGGTGATCAAAACCTACGTCATCCAGTCGCACAAAACCGCGCTGCGGGCCGCCCTGGAAATAGCGCACCTGCGCAAGGACCTGCCAGAAGATGTTTATCGAGCGATCCACGAGCAGGTTCTCCAGGCCCCGCGCGCGGATAATCGCACGTTGCGCGGCCACAGCCTGAGCATGATGGCCTCGACCTTGACCGGAATCCTGGTGTTCGCCGCCGGACTGCAAGGCGCGCGGCGAGCCCTGCCGGTAGTGGCGTACATTCCCGACGACCCCGAGGCGCCGCTCAAACACTACGAGAACGCCCAGGCGTTCATCGGCGACCTGACCCGCAAACTGCGCTCTCCTGCCTACCAGGCGTTTTTCAGCCGCTTCGTCGATCATGGCGAACGCGGGCATTTCTTCGCCGACCTCACCCGGCGCCTGGGCCGCGTCAGCTGGCATCAACGCCAGCCCGGCGATTCGCAGCCGAGTTGGCGCAACACGCCCATCGACACCCCCAACCTGCAGTTCTCGGTCAACCCGATCAACGCTGAACTGTGGCCCCACCTCTACCAGCAACACCTGAACAAAATCCTCAACGACGCGCGTACCGTGGCCGTCTCCACCGCCAGCGCCGACCGCGCCGCACGCTGGGCGCTGTGGGACGCCCTAGGAAAAATCGCCAGCACGATTGTCGAAGTGGTGTCGTTCGTGGCCCTGCCGTTCGTGCCGTTTCTCGGCGAGTTGATGCTGGCCTACCTGGCTTATCAGGTCCTCGACGAATCCTTCGAAGGCATCATCGACTGGGCCGAAGGTTTGAAAACCCAGGCGCTGGGCCAGTTGCTCAACATCGCGCAAACGGCGGTGCAACTCGGGGTCTTCGCCGTGGGCGGCGCCATGGCGGCCAATGCATTCAGTCGCTTGCTGCCCGCACAAACCGTGGCCCTGTTCTCGTCGTTCAAACCGGTGCGCAACGCCGGCAAAACCCGCTACTGGCGGCCGGACCTGACGCCCTACGAGCAGGCGCTCGAACTGCCGAAAAACGCCAGGCCCGATGAGCTGGGTCTGTATCGACACCAGGGCAAGACCCTGTTGCGCCTGGAGGACAAGCTTTACGCGGTGAAACCGGACAGCCCCAGCGGCGAATTCCAGATCGAGCATCCGACCCGCGCCGAGGCCTATCAGCCGCCGTTGCAACACAACCACCACGGCGCCTGGCAGACCGTGCTGGATGACCCGATCACCTGGGATCGAGACACCGTGATGCGCCGCCTCGGCCACAGCGTCGAGTCATTCAGCCACGCCGAACGCGAGCAGATCCTGCGCATCAGCGGCTTCCACGACAACGTCTTGCGCGAGGTCCACGTCGAGCACCAGCGCCCGCCTTCGCTGCTGACCGACACGATCAAACGCTTCAGGATCGACCGCGATATCCAGGCCCTGATCGACGACCCCGCCCGCCAGCACCCCGACCGTGAGCAAGCGCTGCACCAGCGCCTGTCGCTGTTCGAATCGCGCTACCGCGACAGCGAGCAAACCAGCGACCGCGACATCCAACTGCTGCAAGGCGCCGTGCGCGGGCTGCCGACCGACATCGCCGGGGAACTGGTGGCCAACGCCACCGCCAGCGAACGCCTGGACATGCACCACGGCCGCACGCCACGGCGCCTGACCGATCTGGCGTACAAGGCCCTGGACGCGGTGCGGGTCGCTCGGGCCTACGAGGGGTTCTACCTGCCCGACATGGAAACCGTGGACACCCGCCGACTGGCCCTGCACAGCCTGGAATCCATGCCCGGCTGGCCGACCCGCCTGTGCATCGAAGTGCGCCAGTACTCGCACACCGGCGAGGTGCTGGACAGCCTCGGCGAGGCCGACGCACCGGACGTCAAGACATTGGTCAACGAGCAGGACGACACCTTTCACCTGCATGAAAACCCGGATCGACACGGCACCTTCTACCAGGTGCTCCTGGGCACCCTGACCCAGGCCGAGCGCGACACGCTGGGGCTTGTCGGCGAAGACAGCCGGGCGCTGAAAAAACGCATCGTCGATGTCGCGACGAACCAGCCGCGACTGCGCACGCTGTTCGCCAAACACCCGCTGCGAAAACCCGTTTACGACCCGTCGACCATGCGCCTGCCCGGCGGCACCCAGGGTTACCCGCGCCGCCATGGCAGCGCAATCCCCACGCTGGAGAACCGGGTGCTCGAACTCTATCGCGGGCTGGACGAAGAGGAATTGAGCGCGGTGATTGCCAGCCTGCGCAGCCATCCCGATGGCGCCCGCATGGAACTCACGCGGCGGGCCAGCGAACTGCATCAATTGCATCGCGATCTGAGCCGCTGGATCAACGACACCCCGGTCCTCGACCCGGAAACCGGGTTGGCGCTGAGTGACAGCGAACAGCAGGGGACGCGCAACAATCGCCGTTTGCTGGCGCAGGAAATCCGCCGCAGTTGGCGACGCCAGTCCGAGCGTGACGTCGAAGCAGGCGATGGTGACTTTCGCTACACGCTGCGATTCAGCGAGCCGATTCCGGGCGACCTGCCCCTCCTCACGGCCGATTTTCCCGACGTTTCGGTACTGACCCTCGAGGGCCACCGCGCCGCGCACGGCATCCCGGCCTTTGTGCAGCGGTTCAGCGGGTTGCGCCGACTGGAGCTGCGCCGTTTCACCCTCGACCGGCTGCCCGACGCGATCGCGAACATGCCGCACCTCGAAACCTTGATCCTCAGCGATTGCGGAATTCAGTTCGACGGCATCGCCTGGAAAAAACTGGCGTCGATGAAGAAACTCAAGGTCCTCGATCTCAACCGCAATGCGTTTGACGCCGTGCCGGGGATCGAATCGATGCCGGGGCTGGTTCACCTCGACTTGAGCGACACCGGGTTGACCGCCCTGCCCCGTGGCGCCACGCAACACACCGGGCTCAACACCCTGATGTTGATGAACAACGCCATCGACCAGTTGCCGCCCGGTCTGTTCGACAGCCCGGTGCATGAAAAGCGTGGGGTGTTCCTGTCCAACAACCCGCTCACCGAGGCGTCGCGGGAACAGATCAAGCTGCATTACTTCCAGACCGCCTACGATCTCGGGGTGTCGGCACCGGCGGCGGATATTCAGCGGGTCATGGCGCTGTACCCGAACCTGGAATCGGCACAGGCCAGCGACTTCCTCTACGAACTGCCCGGCACCTGGGCCGACAGCCTGAGCGAGCTGACCCGGCTGGAAGCCGAGCTGGCGCAACTGGGTCACGACCTGTCCGCCTGGACCGCCGACCTGCCAGCGCTGCACCCGGTGTCCGGCGAACCCTTCACCGCCGATCAGGTGCTAACCGAGCACCTCAACCGCGATGCCTTCATGCAGGCGCTGCAACGCTGCTGGCGTCAGGACATGGAGCTGGACGAATTCAATGAGCTGCTCGAACCCACCTACGAGCTGGTGCTCGATTCGGTGATTCACGGTGAGCTGCCGGCCCTGCGCGCCGACTTCAGCCATGTCTCGGCGCTGGAGTTGCGCAGCGACCATGGCGCGACACGCATCGGGCGTTTCCTTGAGGCGTTCCCCAAACTGAAACGCCTGAAGCTGCGCGACTTTGACCTGGGCAATCTGCCTGAGGCGGTGTTCAAGATGGGCCCGTTGAACTCACTGTCGCTGCCCAACTGCCGGATCACCCTGTCAGCGCAATCGGCCAGCGCGTTGGCGGGCATGGAGGGTATCGAGTACCTCGACCTGGCGCACAACCCACTGCAACTCACCCCGGACTTCAGCCAGATGCAAAGCCTCGCGACCGTGGTGATGCATGACACAGGCCTGCGGGAAATCCCCCGTGGCTTGCTGGACAAAGCCGCACTGGACTGGGTGGACCTGAGCAACAACGCCATCACCGATGTCCCCAGCGACATCCTGGAAATGACGACGGACCAGGCGGATGTCCTGCACCTGTCCAACAACCCGTTCAGCGAAGCCACGCTGCTGCGCCTGATCGCCCACTACGAAAAGACCGGTATCGACTTCGGCATCGAAGCCGTGATCCAGCGCGGCGAAGTGCAAATGGCCACGTCCGACGAATCGGAGGCGGATGAGTAGGGAGTGACGCTCCCACAGGTTTTGGAGGCGTTCTCAATAGCCTGGAACCACTCAATACATTGTGGGAGCGGGCTTGCTCGCGAAAGCGGTGGGTCAGTCGCCGGTGATGTTGGCTGTGCCGGCTCATCGTCGGAACGCCGCCCGGAGCAAGCCCGCTCCTACATTGGAGGGAGCCGTCAGCCGCGCTCTGAGGGGACCGATGACAACTCGAACGGGCTGCTGCTGCGCCGCTGGTTGCGGTCTTCGCGCGGGGTGGCGCCGAAGAAGTTGCGGTAAGCGCTGGAGAAGTGCGGCCCCGAAGAGAAGCCGCAGGACAGGCCGATCTGGATGATCGATTTGCTGGTTTGCATCAACATCTGCCGGGCCTTGTTCAGGCGCAGTTCCAGGTAATACTGGCTCGGCACGCGGTTGAGGTATTGCTTGAAGATCCGCTCCAGCTGCCGACGGGACACGCACACGTGCTGGGCGATTTCGTCGGTGGTCAGCGGTTCTTCGATGTTGGCTTCCATCAGCAGCACCGCCTGGGTGAGCTTCGGATGGCTGGAGCCCAAGCGATTCTGCAATGGAATGCGCTGACGCTCGCCGCCTTCGCGGATGCGCTCCACCACCAGTTCTTCCGACACGGCACCGGCCAGTTCCGCGCCGTGATCCCGGGCCAACACTGCCAGCAACAAGTCGAGCACCGACATGCCGCCGCACGCGGTCAGGCGGTCGCGATCCCAGTCGAACAGGTGGCTGGTGGCGATGACTTTGGGGAAGCGTTCGGCGAAGTCGTCCTGCCAGCGCCAGTGCACGGCGGCGCGATAACCGTCGAGCAGACCGAGCTGCGCCAGCGGGTAGACCCCGGCCGACAAGCCGCCGATCACACAACCGGCGCGCACCAGTTGCTTGAGCGCGCTGCTCAGTGCCGGCGTCATCGCGGTCGGTGGCTCGTCGGCGAGCAGGAACAGTTTCTGGAAATTCTCGAGCTTGCCGGTCCAGGCCTCGCCCGGCAATTGCCAGGCGCCTTCGTCCGGCGCTTCGGCCTGCAGGAACGACAGTTCGTAGACCACCTCCGGATGCACACGCTGGGCCACACGCAAGGCCTCCTCAGCCAGCGCAAGCGTCAGGGCTTTAGTGCTGGGCCAAATCAGGAAACCAATTCGATGGGCAGTCATGGCGGGCAATCCGAAGCGAAATCAAGTGTTGAAGGCATGGGCCAATGCTAGCCCGTAAATGAACACAAAACTCAAAACCAGTCACGATCCGGGCAGCGATCTGAATGTGGGAGCGAGCCTGCTCGCGAAAGCGATGAATCAGTCGACATCTGCTTGGGATGTCACACCGCACTCGCGAGCAGGCTCGCTCCCACAGATCCGGGACCGGCTTCAGGCTGCGAAGCATGCACTATCAAGGTGCACAAAGGCAGCACTGATTACTTCAGGCTCCCGGAGAGGAACTGCTGCAGACGCTCCGATTGCGGGTTCACCAGCACTTCACGCGGGTTGCCGCTTTCTTCGACGACGCCTTTGTGCAGGAACACCAACTGGTTCGACACTTCACGGGCGAAGCCCATTTCGTGGGTCACCACCACCATGGTACGGCCTTCTTGGGCCAGGGCCTGCATCACCTTGAGCACGTCACCCACCAGCTCCGGGTCGAGCGCCGAGGTCGGTTCGTCGAACAGCATCACCTCCGGTTCCATCGCCAGCGCACGGGCAATCGCCACGCGCTGCTGCTCGCCGCCGGACATGTGCCCCGGGTAGGCGTCCTTGCGATGGGCCACGCCGACCTTGTTCAGGTAGTGCTCGGCTTTCTCGCGGGCTTCGGCCTTGGACACGCCCAGTACGTGGACCGGCGCTTCCATGATGTTTTCCAGCGCGGTCATGTGCGACCACAGGTTGAAATGCTGGAACACCATCGACAGGCGCGAACGCATACGCTGCAGCTGCTTCGGATCGGCGGCCTTCATCGCGCCGTCCTTGTTCGCCACCAGCTTCAACTCTTCGTTGTTGAGCAGGATACGGCCCGCGTGCGGCTGCTCCAGCAGGTTGATGCAGCGCAGGAAAGTACTTTTGCCGGAGCCACTGGAGCCGATGATGCTGATCACATCGCCGGCGGCCGCTTTCAGGGACACGCCCTTGAGCACTTCGTGACTGCCATAGCGTTTATGCAGGTCTTGGACTTCAAGTTTGTACATGCTGTCGGTTCTCACAAAAACAGTCAGTCAGTCGTTGAGCAAGCGCCCGTGACGCAGCGCTTCGCGCCCCGCCACCTTGGCCAGCCAGAAACCGGGTTGGGCATAACGCAGCCGTTCAATGGCAAACAGCACCCCGGACGTACCCGCACACACGGTGCTCACCCGATCCGATAACGGATCGATCACTTCGAAAATTTCATCGCCGGCTTCGATCCACTCGCCGGGCCTGCGCAGGAAACTGACCACGCCCGGGTGCGGCGCGAACAGCAACTCGGTGCCTTCGAACGGCATGCCTTCACAAGGCTCCTGCGCCGGTCTTGGCCATTCGCCGCCGATCAGCCCCTGCTCGGCGAGGAACGCCAGGATGCCTTCGGCATAGGCTTCGGCATCGTCGCGAGCGGTGTCGGCCTGGCCACCCAGCTCGACGGTCGTTGCCAGGCACGCCAGGGGAATCTGCGCGTCGGGGAACTGCCGCGACAGGCGCAGCCACGGCAGCGAACAGGCTTCATCGAACGAGCTGCCACCGGAATCCTCGGCCAGCAGGCCGACCTTGACGTTCAGGTGCGCGGCCAGCGAACGCCACTGCGGCCAGTGTTGCGGCAAGGCGTACATGTGCAGCGCCGCTTCGGCATCGCAATGCAGGTCCAGCACCACGTCCGCCGTGCAGGCATGGCTGAGCAGGATGCGCTGCATGCCTTGCAGCTGGCTCGCAGCGGCAGGCAACGCCGCCAGGTGATCGCTCATGGCCTGGCGGATCAGGCGGATGTTGGCGTGCGGGTCGTCGCCCAGGTGCCCGGCGAGTTGTGCGGCGACGGGCGCGCTGAGTTCGACGAAATCACGGTTGAAGTTCTTGCCGCTGCCCGCCTCGAAACGCCCTTGATGATTGCCCTGCAACAGTTGCCCGAGGCCCAGTGGGTTGGCCACCGGCACCAGTTCGATGACGCCGTTGAGCAGGCCCTGGGCTTCGAGTTCGCCCAGGCGCTTTTTCAGCTCCCAGGCGGTGCGCATGCCCGGCAGTTCATCGGCGTGCAGGCTGGCCTGGATGTAGGCCTTGCGCTCGCCGCTGCACTCTCTATTCCCAAAGCTGAACACCGAGATCTGCCGCTCGCTGCCCAGGTGGCTCCATGGCAGGGAATGATCGATACGTTCCATATCAGTGCTTCCGCGGGGCCAGGTAGCCCAGCCAGCGGCGCTCGGCCAGTTTGAACAGCTTCACCAGGATGAAGGTCAGGCACAGGTAGAACACGCCCGCCGTGATGTACGCCTCGAACGGCAGGTAGTACTGGGCGTTGACCGTGCGCGCGGCGCCGGTGATGTCGATCAGGGTCACGATGGAGGCCAGGCTGGTGGTCTGCAACATCATGATCACTTCGTTGCTGTACTGCGGCAGCGCCCGGCGCAGGGCCGATGGCAACAGGATGCGCTTGTACATCTTGAAGCGCGACATGCCCATGGCCTTGGCCGCCTCGATCTCGCCGTTCGGCGTGGCGCGCAGGCTGCCGGCGATGATTTCCGCGGTGTAGGCGCTGGTGTTGATGGCAAACGCCAGGCAGGCACAGAACGTGGCGCTGGACAGCCACGGCCAGAGGAAGCTTTCGCGCACCGCTTCGAACTGGGCCAGGCCGTAGTAGATCAGGAACAGCTGCACCAGCATCGGCGTGCCACGGATCACGTAGGTGTAGAGCCAGGCGGCGCCGTTGACCACCGCGTTCTTCGAGACGCGCATCAGGCCCAGGGGCAACGCGCACAGCAGGCCGAAGAACAGCGACAGCGCGAGCAGTTTGAGGGTGGTCAGCAAACCGCTGAAGTACAGCGGCAAGGCCTCCCAGATGACGTTGTAGTCGAAGATCATAGCTCAGCCGCCCTTACGCCTACCGAGTAGCGCTTCTCGAGGTGACGCAATGCCAGCAACGAGACGCTGGTGATCACCAGGTACATCGCCGCCACTGCGAGGAAGAAGGTGAAAGGCTCGCGGGTGGCATCCGCCGCCTGCTTGGCCTTGAACATCATGTCTTGCAGGCCCACTACCGAAATCAGCGCGGTGGCCTTGGTCAATACCAGCCAGTTGTTGGTGAAGCCCGGAATCGCCAGGCGAATCATCTGCGGCACCATCACCCGGAAGAACACCTGGAAACTGCTCATGCCGTAGGCCATGCCGGCTTCGGCCTGCCCCTTGGGGATCGCCATGAAGGCGCCACGGAAGGTTTCCGACAGGTACGCACCGAAGATGAAGCCCAGGGTGCCGATACCGGCGGCCAGCGGGTTGAGGTCGATGTAGTCGTCGTAGCCGAGCATCGGTGCCACGCGGTTGAGCAGGTCCTGGCCACCGTAGAAAATCAGCAGGATCAGCACCAGGTCGGGAATCCCGCGAATCACCGTGGAATACAGGTCGCCCAGCCACGCCAGCCAGCGCACCGGCGACAGACGCAGCGCCACGCCGATCAGCCCCAGGACAATGGCCAGCGCCATGGACGACAAGGCGAGCTGAAGCGTCAGCCATGCGCCATCGAGGATGACAGCCCCGTAGCCTTTCAACATGATTCAGGTCCTCGAATGTTGGGATGAAAAAATGGCGCAAACCGCAGAGATCCTGTTGCTTGCGCCATTTCGGACTTGTCGCCGGGACGTGTTACTTGCCGTAGATATCGAAGGCGAAGTACTTGTCCTGGATTTGCTTGTATTTGCCGTTTTCACGGATGGCCACGATGGCGCTGTTGATCTTGTCCTTGAGCGCATCACCCTTGCGCACTGCGATACCCACGCCGTCGCCGAAGTACTTGACGTCGGTGAAGGCCGGGCCAACGAACGCGAAGCCCTTGCCGGCGTCGGTTTTCAGGAAACCGTCATTAAGCAGCGTAGCGTCTGCCACGGTGCCGTCGAGGCGACCGGCCGTCACGTCCAGGTAGATTTCGTTCTGCGAGCCGTAAGGCTTGATCTCGGCACCCAGCGGGGCCAGGACTTCGCGGGCGAAACGCTCGTGGATCGAACCACGCTGCACGCCGATGTTCTTGCCCTTGAGCTCGGTCAGGCCGTCGCTGACCTGGGTGCCTTCCTTCATGACCAGGCGAGCCGGGGTGTTGTAGTACTTGTTGGTGAAGTCCACGGACTTCTTGCGATCTTCGGTGATCGACATCGACGACAGGATCGCGTCGATCTTGCGCACTTTAAGCGCCGGGATCAGGCCGTCGAACTCTTGCTCGACCCACACGCACTTGACCTTCATCTCTTCGCACAGGGCGTTGCCGATGTCGTAGTCGAAACCGACGATGCTGCCGTCCGGCGCTTTCGAGGCGAACGGAGGGTAGGCCGCTTCGATACCGATTTTCACAGGCTTGTCATCGGCGAAGGTGGGCAGGGACAGCACGGACAGTGCCAGGGCGCCAAGCAGCACGAGTTTCTTCATCTTGGGACTCCATCGGTAAAGGGCTAAAACAGCAGAGTGAGCGACAGCCCAATATGCGAATGAGTGGGACCGGAAATGTATTGCTACGTCCTAGGAAGCCCGCGGGATTTTCAACACGGGCAACGACGAGCGAGTGATCGGCATTCTAACGACAGGCCCGAGGTCGATATTTCTTCAATGCGACAACTAGTTACAGATGCCACGAGAAAGCCGCCCGGACACGTTGACAGCCCTGCAAATTCATGCAAGAGCAAAAGACAGTGAACCGATCTATGCTGCAAATTGCGGGCCTATTATTGGCAAAGCCTTCTAATCCGGCAAGCGCAGCGTGGGGTGTTATTTTTTTCAGCGGATTTTGTGGCCCTGATTGGGGCATGGGCGTTTCTGGATGCCCCGGGGCGGTGCGGCTGGTTACACATTCAGTTACTTGAATAGAGGAAGGTAACAGTGGGAATTGGGTGACAGGAGATGTCGATAATTATTGGCCGGGGAGTTATCCGGTGTTTGGGCGGGCGTCATCGCGAGCATGCTCGCTCCTACAGGGATCTCCAGTGGACACATTATGTGTGCCCCCCCAAAACACTGTGGGAGCGGGCTTGCCCGCGAAGACGCCCGCCTGAACACCACAGAATCCCCAGACAAAAAAAGCCCCGCCAGCTCAACACCGACGGGGCTTCTCAGTCACTCAGAACCGGCGCTTAAGCCACATTCATCGTCTTGTGCGTATCAATCAAATGCGCCACTACGCTCGGATCGGCCAGGGTCGAGATATCGCCCAAGCCATCGTACTCGGCCGTGGCAATCTTGCGCAGAATCCGGCGCATGATCTTGCCCGAACGGGTCTTCGGCAGCCCCGGCGCCCACTGGATCACGTCCGGTGAAGCAATCGGGCCGATCTCCTTGCGCACCCAGTTCTTCAGCTCGACGCGCAATTGCTCGCTCGGCTCTTCGCCGCCATTGAGGGTGACGTAGACATAGATGCCCTGGCCCTTGATGTCGTGCGGCACACCGACCACGGCGGCCTCGGCGACTTTCGGGTGCGCCACCATCGCGCTCTCGATCTCGGCGGTGCCCATGCGGTGGCCGGACACGTTGAGCACGTCGTCCACACGCCCGGTGATCCAGTAGTAACCGTCGGCATCGCGACGCGCACCGTCACCGGTGAAGTACATGCCACGGAAGGTCTTGAAGTAGGTGTCGACGAAGCGGTCATGGTCGCCGTACAGCGTACGCGCCTGGCCTGGCCACGAATCGAGAATCACCAGGTTGCCCTCGGCCTCGCCTTCGATGATGTTGCCCAGGTTGTCGACCAGCGCCGGCACCACACCGAAGAACGGACGCGCCGCCGAACCCGGCTTGAGGGCATGGGCGCCTGGCAGCGGGCTCATCATGTTGCCGCCGGTTTCGGTCTGCCACCAGGTGTCGACGATCGGGCAACGGGATTTGCCGACATTCTTGTAGTACCAGTCCCAGGCTTCAGGGTTGATCGGCTCGCCGACCGAACCCAACAGGCGCAGGCTGCTGCCGTCCGCCCCTTCGACCGCTGCGGTGCCGGACGCCATCATGGCGCGGATCGCGGTCGGTGCGGTGTAGAGGATGTTGACCTTGTGCTTGTCGACGATCTTCGCCACCCGGGTGATGTCCGGATAGTTCGGCACGCCTTCGAACAGCAGCGTGGTCGCGCCGTTGGCCAGCGGCCCGTAGACAATGTAGGAGTGACCGGTGACCCAGCCGACGTCGGCGGTGCACCAGTAGATTTCGCCCGGGCGGTAGTCGAACACGCGCTCATGGGTCATGGCCGCGTACAGCAGGTAACCGGCGGTGGTGTGCTGCACGCCCTTGGGCTTGCCGGTGGAACCGGAGGTGTAAAGGATGAACAGCGCTTCTTCGGCGCCCATCTCTTTTGGCGCGCACACGGTGCCCGCCACTTTCATCAGGTCTTCGTACCAGATGTCGCGGTGCTGGTTCCACTTGATGTCGCCACCGGTGCGCTTGCACACGATGACCTTCTGGATGCTGCTGGTTTCCGGGTTGGTCAGGGCGTCGTCGACGTTGGCCTTGAGCGACACCTTCTTGCCGGCGCGGATGCCTTCGTCGGCGGTGATCACCACTTTCGACTTGCAGTCGATGATGCGGCCGGCCAGGGCTTCCGGCGAGAAACCACCGAAGACTACCGAGTGGATCGCACCGATGCGGGCGCAGGCCAGCATGGCGACCACGGCCTCGGGGATCATCGGCATGTAGATAGTCACCACATCGCCGCGGTGCACGTCCTGGCCACGCAGGGCGTTGGCGAGCTTGCAGACCTGCTCGTGCAGTTCGCGGTAGGTGATGTTGCGGCTTTCGGAAGGATCGTCGCCTTCCCAGATGATCGCGACTTGGTCGCCGCGCTCGGCCAGATGGCGGTCGAGGCAGTTGTAGGAAACGTTCAGGGTGCCGTCGGCGAACCACTTGATGTCGACATGGTGATCGTCGAACGACGTCTGTTTCACCGTGGTGAAAGGCTTGATCCAGTCGAGGCGCTTGGCTTGTTCGCGCCAGAAACCGTCAGGGTTGACGACCGACTGCTGGTACATGGCTTTGTAGGTTGCCTCGTCGGTCAGCGTGTTGGCCGCTACCTCGGGACGAACGGGATACAGAGAAGCCGCACTCATCTTTCTTACCTCGGTGGAATAGTTGTTTTTGTATGGCACCAGTTTTAGCCGGGCCAGCACCATAGAACCATTCGACGATGGTAGTAACAATCCCCTACAAATTGTCGTGACAAGCTTCTGACCATCTCCGCCCTCCCCCTGTGGGAGCGAGCCTGCTCGCGATTGCGGTCTGTCAGTCACCGAAGCATTCACAGATAAACCGCTATCGCGAGCAAGCCCGCTACCACAAAAAATCAGAACACCCAAAGCACCCGGGTCAGCGATTGTTACAAAATCTGCCAAAGGTGTTTATCAAAACCCGGCCTATATGAATCCCGACCCCACGCCTAGAATTCGCTCCGCCAACAAGGCAAACCTGATTAACACAGTTGCAGCCCCCACGAAGGCCGTTAATCAAAACTCCGGTAATCAAGTTCCACACGCAACCCCAAAAAGGTTGCGTGACCCCACTCGACCTCTAAAAGGTAAAAACGAAATGAAAGCTTTATTAGTTCTGGCCCTCTCCAGCCTGTGCGCAACCGCCATGGCAGACGAGGTCCCGACTGATGTCGCACAGCAACAACCGGTTATCGAGGAATACACTTACTCCACACACCTGGACATCGCCAAAGTTGTATCGATGAGCGAAGTGCCCAATGTCTGCGAAGTGGTTCCCATGAAAATGGAATACGACGACTCCAAAGGCCAACGCCATATCCTGCGCTACAGCGTCATGGGCAACGGCTGCTCCAACGGCTGATCACCGCCCCTCTTCCTTCTAAACGGTTCGACCCATTCGCCTCGCTGTACAGGCCGATGAAGCGCCGAACCGTATAGATCGATTTATACGATTGATTCAAGCATTTATTTGCGCTTTTTAATCAAATTGATCGGCGTAGTATGAATTCCACACCAAGACATACAACGACTGCGAACTGGAGCAACCACCATGAAAACCCAACTGATTCTCGCCCTGACCCTTTCCGTACTGGCCGCCAACACATTCGCCGCTGACGGTTACGACCGCACGGGTTCGGCTGCCTTCTCCACCGCATCAGCCTCCTTCGCCGCCGATGGCGCTGACCACGTTGGCGCGTCCAAGCTCGCTGCCGACGGCGCTGATCACGTCGGTGCTTCCAAGCTGGCTGCCGATGGCGCTGATCACGTCGGTGCTTCCAAGCTGGCTGCCGATGGCGCTGACCACGTCGGTACTTCCAAGCTGGCTGCCGATGGCGCCGACCACGTAGGTGCGTCGAAGCTGGCTGCCGATGGTGCTGACCACGTCGGTGCGTCCAAGCTGGCTGCCGATGGCGCTGATCACGTCGGTGCTTCCAAGCTGGCTGCCGATGGTTCGGATCACGTGGGTGCCGCTCGCCTTAGCTGATCGTCCGGCATGACTTCACAGCCCGACTTCGGTCGGGCTTAGTTGTGTCCAGGCCGGTCAAAAACCGATCCAAAACACAAGATGTAGTAAAAAACCGGTTTTTTGCCTATTTTTTGAACAAAAAAAACCGACCGGAAAAATTAATCAAAAAAAATCTGCGCCCGCCATCTCCGGCCAAAGCCCTGTAAACCCTCGCTCCGACCGAAAAACCCTCCTGCTCGAGCGCTTCGTGCGCGGATTCGCCCCACCACGGCAGCAAAAATTTCCCTATAATGCCGCCTAAACCCGGCCTGCAATATTCCCTTACAGGGAGGACTGCCAGTCTGAAGCCCACGCCGAAGTCCTCAACGATTTCTGCGCCCGTCAGTGGCTCTCGGAACCCGGTACTAATTCATGTTTATTTGCCTGCGTGTACCGCTGCAAAAAACGCTATCAACGCGGCCAACAAGGCCGTGTGAAAAAACAGACCATCCAATTTCACACGGGCACTCTGGCCCTCACGCAGGAGACGACACGTCATGCTGAGCTGGGACGAATTCGACAAAGAAGACACGGAAGTCGTGGCAAAGAGCGCTAACGCCGGCCACCCCACCGAAGCCAATATGGACCGTCTCGACAGCGCCGGCGGTGCCGCCGCCCTGGAAGCCCGCGCCGTGACTTCCGCTGACTCGCCTGCCGTCGCACGCGCCAAGGCCTCCCTGGACAACCTCGACATCGCCGAAGGCCTGGCCGAACTCGAAGGCGCCTCCGCACGCGTCGCCGTCGACGAAAAAGCCATGATCAACTGCCGCGCCGACCTCAACCAGCTCGTGCCCTTCAAGTACGACTGGGCCTGGCAGAAATACCTGGACGGCTGCGCAAACCACTGGATGCCGCAAGAAGTCAACATGACCGCCGACATCGCCCTCTGGAAAAACCCGGAAGGCCTGACCGACGACGAACGCCGCATCGTCATGCGCAACCTCGGCTTCTTCTCCACCGCCGACTCCCTGGTCGCCAACAACCTGGTGCTGGCCGTCTACCGCCTGATCACCAACCCGGAATGCCGCCAGTACATCCTGCGCCAGGCATTCGAAGAAGCGATCCACACCCACGCCTACCAGTACTGCATCGAATCGCTGGCCATGGACGAAGGTGAAATCTTCAACATGTACCACGAGATCCCATCGGTCGCGAAAAAAGCCACTTGGGGCCTCAAGTACACCCGCTCCATCTCCGATCCGAAGTTCGAAACCGGCACCGTCGAAACCGACAAAGAACTGCTGCGCAACCTGATCGCCTACTACTGCGTCCTGGAAGGCATCTTCTTCTACTGCGGCTTCACCCAGATCCTTTCCATGGGCCGCCGCAACAAAATGACCGGCGTCGCCGAGCAGTTCCAATACATCCTGCGCGACGAATCCATGCACCTGAACTTCGGAATCGACGTGATCAACCAGATCAAAATCGAAAACCCGCACCTGTGGGACGCCGAAATGAAGGAAGAAGCCTCGCAGATGATCCTGCAAGGCACCCAACTGGAAATCGAATACGCCCGCGACACCATGCCTCGCGGCGTGCTGGGCATGAACGCGGCGATGATGGAGGACTACCTCAAGTTCATCGCCAACCGTCGCCTGTCGCAGATCGGTCTGAAGGAAGAGTACCCAGGCACCACTAACCCGTTCCCATGGATGAGCGAGATCATGGACTTGAAGAAAGAGAAGAATTTCTTTGAGACTCGGGTGATTGAGTATCAGACAGGTGGGGCGTTGAGCTGGGATTGATTCCTGAGTGAGCCGCGATTTGACGACTTGAACGACAAATCGAACATAGAAAGCCCTGATCTGATCAGGGCTTTTTTGTGGGTAAGAAAAAGTCGACTGGTGATGGAGGGGCAGCTAGATCTCCTACGAAAACTGCAGCACATTCCGTATTGAGCACCACGTCGAGCAGGTCTAATCTTCTTGCAGGTGCCTAAGAAACGCCCAACGTAGAAGCTATCTTCATCACACAGAAAGCATGCTGGCATCCGCCCACGTATGCACTGTTTGAAGAAAACGCTTGTTGGGATTTCTTAGATCCTCTACGTCGGGCTTGGCCCTCTTCAACTTCGCACGTAGAGGTAATGGATATGCCTGCCACCATCGCGCAACGCTCGGTCATCTCCGAGCCTTCCAGCTCGACCGTTTTTACTCGCCACAACCTGTCTCTTCACGCCCTACTCCTCGAAAACCAACCATGGTTCTGCGCTCGTGACATCGGTCGCCTGATGGGTGTACATCTCAGTGATCGCATGGTCCACAAGTTGGATAAGGATCAGCATCGGGTCCTATGGATCGAGAATTACCGGCAACCCGAAAAGCAGCTGATGCTCAGCGAGTCCGGGGTGTATGCGCTACTGGTGTATCACTACGTTCCAGGCAATCGATTGTTGCGTGAATGGTTAACCCAACAGGTGGTCCCGGCCTTGCGCGATGCGCAGCCCTCGGGGCATCCGGATCGGCCGATGGTGAGCTTGTTGGATTGGCCGCAGATGTCGTTGAGCATGCTGCATTGGCAGGGTGAAGGATGGATTCGGCTGCGGGATATGCCCTATCTGTTGATGGATCACACTCAATATCGGATGCCTGTGGTTAAGCCTTGGCGGCGCAGGATGATGGAGATGTTTCAGGCGTCGAAGCATTCGCTGAGCTAAGGCAACGCGACTGTAGGATCGCTCGCGAAACTCGTCATTCTTTTCTGTAGGAATTTTCGTAGACAACGGTAATGGCTAATCAGTATCGTCCGAGGGTTTTCAACCCTCGGCGGCTGTATGAGCGAAAAGAAAAAGGACACTGACTGGAGCGTGATCGAGATTCGGGCCGCTGTTGACGCCTACTTGAAGATGCTCGCGCTGGAGCTCAATGGTCAGAAATTCGTGAAGGCCCAAGAGAATCTCGCTCTGCGAGAAACGACCTTGCTCACTCGTACCAAAGGCTCGGTCGAGTTTCGGATGCAGAACATCTCCACTGTCCTAATGAACATGAATCGAAAGTTCATTGAGGGTTACAAACCCGCCAGAAACGTTGGCTCGAAGGTCGAGCAGGCAATTCGCGCAGTGCTGATTGAACGGGGAGTTAAGCCCGACGACCCCAAAGCACCGACAGCCGACGAAGAAACCCTCGAACGTCGAGCGGCCGCGCTTCAAAAACAGCCAATGAATGCACCGCCCAAGGGCATCAAGAAACCGAAGCTGGCGGCCAGCTCTCGCACGGCGTTTGTACGTGATCCTGAGGTGAGAGCCTGGGTTCGGAAGGAAGCGGAGGGACATTGCGAAGGCTGTGGCGAGCCTGCTCCATTTCTGAAACTTGACCTGCCGTTTCTCGAAGTCCACCACGTCAGGCCCCTGGCCCTAAAAGGTTCGGATCAAATCAGCAACGCCGTAGCGCTTTGCCCCAACTGTCACCGGCGTTGCCATCATTCGAATGACAGTGTGGAATTTACTGAGTCACTTTATGAAAAGGTTGGGCGGTTGATCCGCGAATAGCCGCGATATCAATCTGCGTGGCTCTACCCCACCACCTCAACATAACTCGACTCCCCACCACCCTCCGCCCCCGACAACCAACCCCACACAAACGCCAGCGTCGTCCGCCCTGCCCCATCGATCCCCACCGTGCCACGGGACCAGCCGGCCAGGATTTCGCCTTCGATGCTGATGCAGTGATAAAGCAGTTCGATGGTGTCGTCGCCGGTGACGCGGCCAACCTGGTGGCCGGTGCGGATTCGGCCGCCTTGGTAGGTGCTGGTAATGGCGTCGCCTTCGACCTGGTAATGGAAGACCGTACCTGTGCCGGAGAGGCCGTGGGTGTTGCCGGCTACGGTGAATCGGCGGTTGTTGAGGCGTTCGCTGACTAGGGAAAGAGGGGTTGGCATAGGGTACGGTCCTTGGGGTAAGGGTCATCATCCAGTTGATTGAAGTTGCTCGCGTTGCGTGACGTGCCTGACCATAACTGGAACAGTCTTCAAGACCAAACTCTCTGCGATGTCAGGCGTCGTAGCGATGCTCTCGCATCTGCAAGAAAGACCGGTGGCTCGCACATTGCGTAGCCATCCCGTGAAGCAGCGACAATTCCTCACGTCATCCCAGAAGCCTCCTACTGCCCCGATTTCTCCGGTTCGATAACGTCGCCCTGCTCTTCTCCAGAGCTGCCGATGGACGAACACACAGGGACAATCAGTGGCTGGCGAAAGGACATTCCCAAGGTCAGAAATCCTCCTTCCGGTGACGGCCATCACGTCACCTACCGTTTCATGACGCCCTCCGAACTCGCCGAACGCGAAACCCGGCAAAACGCCTACGAAGCCATGCTCGCCAGGCAAGACGACTACATGCGCAGACGTCAGGCCAACGAGGTCGAGCAAAAAACGGTGCATGCAGGTTGCGTCTTCGCCAAATCCTGCAAGCTGCCCGACGCGGTCATCAACTATTCCAACCCTTCGGGCCGAGTGCCTACCGACAGCCTCGCGGATTACGGTGAGATCGCCTGGCTTGGCGCTCGCGAAGCGGACGACGATGGCCTGCTGAAACTACGTACGATCAGCGGTTCCACGGTTTCGCTTGGCGTCGGGCAACTGGCACTTCGCGCGCCTGCGCTCACAGCGCCGGTCGCGGGCACCATCGCCGCCGTCGGCGCTACGACGGTGGCCGTGTTGACGGGTTTGGTGGCGGTGTTCTGGTCACCCCGCCTCGGCGACAGCGCGCTCTATAACGAAGACCAACTGCGAACCCTCAAGCATGCTCGCACCCGTATGCGCCTGCAAATCGAGCAAAAGGCGGACGGCAGTCTCAAGGGCTACGGGTTCTACACCGGCAACCACCGCGATTGGGAGATGGTTGATGTGGTGCAAGTCGCACTGCGTGACAGCCAGTACGTCGCGGATCTTGGGGAAGGCATTGAGTTGATCTGGACGCCGGCGGTCGATGGCGCCGACATCCTGGGCATTCCCAAGCTGGAGGCCGCTCCGCAGGCACCGCACATCTGGGTTTATCCGCCGACCCAACAGGCGGACAGCATGATCGTTGATCCGATCTATCCGCCTGAGTACAGGGATTTCATTCTTGTGTTTCCGGTGGGTTCATCAGTGAAGCCGGTTTACATTGTGCTGAGCGTGGGCGATCAGAAATACCATCAGGCACCCAAGGAACTGAAAGCCTTCCCTGACGCGGTAAAAGATAAATCCAAAAGCAGCGTTCAAGGTGGCGGCGCACGGCGCAAGCGCTGGAAAGATACGAAAGGTCGAATTTTCGAGTGGGACGCCCAACATGGGGCTGTTGAAATGTATGACAGACAAGGAAAGCATCTGGGCGAATTCGACCCAGAAACGGGTAAGCAAACCAAACCTGCGAAATCGGGACGAACCACGCCTAAATAAGCCGAGAGGTCTCTATGAGTCTGTGTATTACGGGCTTCCTGCCTGACGCGTTTGAAGACAGTTCATTGAAGTATGAGCTGTATGTAGATGACGAGTTCAACGAGCGGATTGTGGCGCTGCTAGGGCACATGAGCCTGGATGAAATGGCAGCAGGGGAATGGCTGTTGACTGCTGATCAGGTGGCGCAGATTTCGAGGTTGGTTGGAGAGGTGATTCCGTCTGATCTGGATATTTTTATTGGAGTGGAGGGTTAGGCTCACAATGCCAGGTAGTGCGCGTTCACATTGGTCAAAGCAGTGAGGAGTGAACCATGCGCTACCTATTGATCACTGGCTTCTATCCGGATGACAAGCAGGACGATTCTCTCCAGTTCGAGCTGGACATTGAAGGTATTGAGCTCAATGAAAAGGTCGCTCAACTCATTGAATCAAAGCCCCTCGCCGAAATGGAGCCGGGCGAATTACTGCTGAGCGAGCGTCAGGTGATGGCGCTCTCCGAACTTCTAGGCGTCGGGTTTCCTGATGGCCTGGAGTACTTTGTCGGCACTTGCCTCAAGAACCCGAGCCCGTCATGAAACTCGGTCTGACCGCAACGGGAAGTACAACAAACGGGTGGAGACAACTGGAGATCAGACACAGAGGATAGAGCCTTGAAGCACAGCGTCATGGGCGTACGCGATGGAGATTATTTCGCGTCATATGAAACAACACTGCCAATTCTCAGCAACGAGCTGGCTGCGTTAATGGGCTGGAAAGATAAAAAGGATTATGTGTACGACTACAAACTGACAAAAACACAGATCCGCGAAATCGAGAAAACCTGCGCGTTATCACTCCCGCATAACCTGACTCTTTTTTTAACCAGTAGCGAGCGTTGAGGAGAGCCAGAGGAACACGACAAGCGTCCTCGCCACGGGGTGAAAATCGCGAGCAGGCTCGCTCCACAGGTGCGGGGGCGAGCCGACTCCACTCAACGCCCCACGTGCCCCACCGCCTCCTCGAGCACCACCCTGACACCCCGCCGCTCCAGCTCCGCCTTCACCAGCAACTTCGTCACCTTGCCATAACCGGACTTGGGCAGCGCGTCCCAGAAGAACACCTGCTTGGGCATTTTGTAACGGGCAATCCTCGCGGCCATCCACTCCAGCAGCTCGCCCTCACTCAACACCGCGCCTTCCTTGCGTACACAGACCGCGACGCCGATTTCCCCCCACTGCGCATCCGGCAGGCCGAGCACGGCGGCTTCGGTGATGCCTTCATGCAGGAGGATTTTTTCTTCGATTTCTCGGGGGTAGATGTTGGAGCCGCCCGAGATGTACATGTCGGAAGATCGCCCGGTCAGGTAGATGAAACCGTCCTGGTCCATGTGCCCCATGTCGCCGGTGCGGAACCAGCCATTGCGGAATGCTTTGGCGTTCGCATCGGGGTTGTTGTAGTAGCCCACGAATACCGCCGGGCCCACGACGCAGACCTCGCCCGTGACGCCAGTCGGCAGCTCATTGCCCTGCTCGTCCTGAATCGAGACCTGCATGCCGGTGCGCTCGTAGCCGCAGGTTGATGGCCGTGAGGTCGCGCTTTGATGCTCGCAGGGCGGCAGCACGGTGATGTTGCCGGTCACTTCACCCAGGCCGTAATACTGAACCAGCACGGGGCCGAGTTTTTCCAGGGCGCGTTGCTTGTCGGCTTCGTACATCGGCGCGCCGGCGTAGACGACGTGGCGCAGGCTTTGGTGATCCCGTTGGTCCACGCTGGGGTGCTCGACCATCATTTTCAGCACGGTGGGCACGGTGAAGATGTTGGTCAGCCGGTGCTTTTCGATGAGTTCGAAGGCCAGGTCGATATCGAACCGGTCCGAGGGCAGCAGAACCGTAGTGCCGCCCCGCGCGACGATGTTCAGTTGGTGAATGCCCGCACCGTGGGACAGCGGCGCGACCACCAGCGACCCGTCGTGATGGGTGGTGCCTGGCAGGAGATCAGCCAGGTGGTTGTTGATCACGAACGCGAGCTGGCCATGGGTCAGAACGGCGGCCTTCGGCTTGCCGGTGGTTCCGGAGGTGAACAGGAACCAGCACGGCGTGTCTCGGGCGACGGCGGCATTGGGCACGGACTTGCCCAAGTGCGTGCGGATCAGGTCATTGGCAAGGGGACGCTGATCCGGCGCGGCAGGCCGGGTGCCTTCGAGCCAGATGAGGTCCGTCTGTGGCGCAGCCGCGCACACGGCGGCCGCGTATTCGGGGAAATCGCTCTGACACAGGAAGATCCGGCTCTGGGCCGTGGACGCCATGTAGATGACTTCGTCAGGCGTGATGCGGAAATTGGTCGGCACCCAGATCGCCCCGAGGCGTAAGGCGGCGAACAGCGATTCGAACATTTCGCTGCTGTTTTTCGAATGCACCAGCACCTTGTCGCCCGGCCCCAGGCCCCGCTCGGCGAGCCCGGCGGCCAGCGCGCTGACCCGGGCGTCGAACTGCGCCCAGGTCCAGGTGGTGTCGCCGTGGATGATCGCCGGATGATCGGGCAGGCGCCGCGCATTCTGGGTCAGCCAGTGCGCGAGGTTCATGACCCGTTCGGACACGGCCGGAATTTGAGCTGCCATCTTCATTTCGTCCGCTCCAGGATGGAGACGTAGTTGGTGACGGCCGCGCCTCCCATGTTGAAAACACCGGCCAACTGCGCGTTGGCGATCTGCATGTCGCCGGCTTCGTTCATCAGTTGCATGGCGGCCATCACATGCATCGACACGCCTGTGGCACCCAGTGGATGCCCCTTGGCCTTGAGGCCGCCGGAGAGGTTCACTGGCAGGCGGCCCGTCCGTTGGGTGATGCCCTCGTGTATCACTGTCCAACCCTGCCCGGGTTTGGCCAGCCCCATCGCTTCGTATTGCAGCATCTCGGCGATGGTGAAGCAGTCATGGGTTTCCACCAGGTCAAGATCGTCCAGCGCAATCCCGGCGGTTTCGCGGGCGGCATCCCAGGCGTGGCGCGCGCCTTCGAACACCAATGGGTCACGGCGCGAGAGCGGCAGGAAGTCATTGACGTGGGTGCGTGCACGAAAGCGGATGGCCCGGCCCAGTGCCGCCGCCGTCTCTTCATCGGCCAGCACGATCGCGGCCGCGCCGTCGGACACCAACGAGCAGTCGGTGCGGCGAAGCGGTCCGGCCACCAGGGGATTTTTTTCCGAGATTTTATTGCAGAACTGAACGCCCAGATCCTTGCGAATGTGGGCATAAGGGTTGTGCACGCCGTTGGCGTGGTTCTTCGCAGCGATCATCGCGAGCGCTTCGCGGTGATCGCCGTAGCGGTCGAAGTAGGCACTGGCGATCTGGCCGAAGATGCCGGCGAAGCCTTCGGGGCTTTCCTCTTCGCGGCGGTAGCAGCCGCTGAGCAGGATGCCGGGGACCACACTGGAAGGTACGGCGGTCATTTTTTCCGCGCCGATCACCAGGGCAATGCGGCCGCGACCGCTTTCGATGAAATCGGCCGCCGCGTGAATGGCGGCGGTGCCAGTGGCGCAGGCATTTTCAACCCGAACGGTCGGGGTAAAACGCAGGGCCGGTTCGCCCAGGGAGACCAAGGCACCTTCGAATCCTTGCGGGGTGAGACCGTTGTTATAGACCCCCACGCAGACCATGCCAACGTCCCCGGGGGCGACCTGGGCGTGATCGAGCGCAGCCCGCGACACGCGGGACATCAAGGACTCGACGTCCGGGTCGTCCAGCTTACCGAAAGGCGTATGAGCCCAACCCACAATGGTTGCTCGCCTAGCCATATGAAACCCTCCCATATACAGATGAAAGCCGCGACTGCTCAGCAAAACGGCGCGGCTGTTGGCCTTACGAGCACACCGAGTTCTGGAACGCGAAGACGCCCTTCTCGAACGCTGCCAGCATTTCCTCCACTTCGGCGTCGGAAATCGTCAGCGGCGGGCAGAACATCAGCCACTCGCCATACGCGGCACCGGCCGTGCGGCGTGAGAACAGCAGCAGCCCGTACTCGCGGCAGAGCAATCCGATCTTTTCGCTGGCGCGGACTTCATCGGTGAAGATTGCCTTGGTGTCCTTGTCGACGACGATTTCGACCGCCATGTGCAGGCCGATGCCCCGGATGTCGCCGATGACCCGAGTCCTGCTCTTGAGGTCCTCCAGACGCGTTCGGATTCTTTCACCCAACAAGGTGGCGCGCGGCATGAGGGCTTCGTCCTCCAGCACCTGGAGCACCATGTTGGAAGCCGCGCACCCCAGCGGATTGGCCGAGTAGGTATGGCCGTGCTTGAACCCGCCACTGAGCCGGACGTCATTGACCATCGCCGAGGACGCGAGCACCGCGCCCAACGGCGCGTAGGAACCGCTGACACCCTTGGCCAGGGTGACGATGTCGGGACGGCAGTCGGGCCAATGATGGGCCGCGAGGAATCGCCCGGTGCGACCGGCGCCGCTCATGATCTCGTCGTAGATCATCAGTACGCCGTAGCGGTCGCAGATCTGGCGACAGCGGTCGTAATAGTCGACAGGTGACATCAAGGCCCCCGTCGAAACGCCCCCCACCGGCTCGATCATGAACGCCAGCACGGTCTCGGGGCCCTGGGCGATGATGGTGTCTTCGAGTTGGCGAACGCAGCGATCGATCACATCGTCGACCGATTCATGGGCCGGTCGGCGATACAGCAACGGGGCATCGATCTTTGGCATGTCGACGAACATGGGCTTGTACGCTTTGGCGTAATCGGTATCGCCGGTGATGCCGAGCAAGGCGGTGGTGGCGCCATGGTAGGACGGCACGCGACTGATGATCTTGTAGCGGCTGGCCTGCCCGCGTGCGACCGCCACCTGACGGGCGAACTTGATCGCGGCCTCGTTGGCCTCGGAACCGCCGGACACGAAAAACGCCGCTTCGAAATCCCAGCCGCTCAGGCGGGCCAGTCGCTCGGCCAATGCCTGGCTGGGGTCGTTGTCCCAACGCATGCTGTGGGCGTAGATGATCTTGTTCATCTGCTCACGCATGGCTTCCAGCACCCTGGGATGAGCATGACCGATATTGACCGAGACTGCGCCGGAAGAGCCGTCCAATAAACGACGCCCGGTATGGTCCCATATATAAACCCCTTCACCTCTGACAACTTTGGGGAATTCGGCTGTACCGGTCGGAGTAATGAAATGTTGATATCGCAGAGCCATGACGAATCCTCTCTTGACGAATGAGTGCGCGGCCGAACTAATCGGCTGGACGAGTGTTTAAAAAATCAATGGAGCCGCTGACGTCCAAATGAGCAATAGACGGCGGACTTCTATAATTGAAGAGGTGAAACTTCTAAACTTTAAGCATTCGCCGTACGTTGCAGAAACCGCACGGTTCTTTCATTTTGTGGATGATCGAACAACTGCGCCGGCGGCCCGCGTTCAATAATGACTCCACCGTCCATGAACACCACTTCATCGGCCACTTCCCTGGCAAAGGCCATCTCGTGGGTGACCACAATCATGGTCATGCCCTGTTGGGCCAGATCGCGCATGACGTTCAGCACTTCTCCCACCAACTCGGGGTCGAGGGCGCTGGTGGGTTCGTCAAAGAGCATGGCATCGGGCTCCATCGCCAGTGCCCTCGCTATCGCCACCCGTTGCTTCTGCCCGCCGGAAATTTCATCGGGAAAGTAGTCGGCCCGATGGGCCAATCCGACCTTGGCCAGCAACTCGCGCGCCAGTGACTCCACGTCTCTGGCCCGCCGCCCCTTGACCGTCACGGGGCCTTCCATGACGTTGTGCAGGACGTTCATGTGCGGGAACAGGTTGAAGTCCTGGAACACCATCCCCAGTCGGGCGCGCACGGCGGCGACGCGCTTGGGGCTGTGGGCCTTGGCTGCGCCGGCCGTTGAATCGAAAAAGATTCGTTGACCGTCCAGCAGTATCGTCCCGGAATCCGGCTGCTCCAGGTAGTTGATGCACCTGAGCAGCGTGGACTTGCCGCTGCCGGACGGACCAATGATGACCACGACTTTCCCGGTCTCGATGGTGAGGTCGATGCCCCGCAGGACTTCGTGATCACCGTAAGCCTTGTTCAAGCTTTTGAGTTCGATCATGAGTTTTCTCCTACGGCCGAGCTTTGCGAGGCTGGCGCCGCCCGCGCGACCTTGCGCCGGTAACCGCCCTGAGTGCGTTTTTCCAGGTGCCGCACCAGCAATGCACAGGGGTAGCTGACCGACAGGTAGAGCACGCCACACACGGTATAAACGGTGAAATATTCATAGTTGCGGACCGCGATGATCTGGCCGGCAAACATCAACTCCTGAAGCGTGACCACGGAGGCCAGTGCGCTGTCCTTGAACAGCGCGATCAGGTAGTTACCCAACGACGGCAGCGTCAGGCGGATGGCCTGGGGAAGAACCACTCGACGGAACGCCTGAAACTCGCTCATGCCCATGGCCGCAGCGGCTTCTCGTTGCCCCTGTGGAATACCGTTGATACCGCCTCGATACACTTCACTCAAGTAAGCAATCATGCTCATTGAAAGACCGATCACGGCAGCACTGAATGGCGCGACCTTGATGCCGATGATCGGGAATACGTAATACACGTAGATCAATTGCAGGATGACCGGCGTACCGCGCATCACTTCCACGTAGATATGCGCAAGCAGGCGTAATACGCGATAGCGGGACAGTTGAGCCAGTGCCACGGGTATGGCCAAAACTGCACTCAGGCTGAATACGATAATGGTCAACAATACCGTGAGGCCCAACCCTCTCAGGAACACGGGCCAATATTCGAGTACGACTGAAACGTTGAATAAGTTCATGTTTCACCCCTTGGGCTTTACCAGTTTTTCTCAAGCGGGTGAAGAAACAGATTGCGATTGCTCAGACCGTACTTTTTCAATATCGCAGAGACCTCCCCCGTGCCTCTCACTTCAGCCAACGCCTGGGTATACGCGGCGCGGAAAGTGCAATCATCCTTGCGCAAACCGTAGCGTGCGTAGCCATACCCGTACCTGGTGATCATTTCTTCAGGAACCGGAACGTCCTTGAGCTGCTTGATCGGCAGCGAGGGGTTGGATTTGAGCCAGTCAACGACGGTGACATCATCCTCCAGCACCGCATCCACGCGGCCGGTGGTCAGCGCACCGATTTCCTGCTCGGCGCCGGGGAACGCGATCGACTCGGCCCCGATCTTGCGCAGGTATTCGTCCGCCGCAGAGCCCACCACGGCGCCGACTTTCTTGCCTTTGAGGTCGGCGTAGGAACTGATCTGCAAATCGGAGTTTGCCGGCAGCACGATGATCGGGCCGTACCACCACGAGGGCCCGGTAAAGCTGATGGCTTTGATCCGGTCCGGGGTGACGTGGATGTTGGTGCCAATCACATCGATGCGCCTGGACATCAGGCCCGGGACAAGTTGGCCAACGGGCGTTACTTCGTATTTTATCGAGGTGATGCCCATCCATTTCAGCGCCGCTTCATTGATCTCGACATCAATGCCCTCGGCCTTGCCGGTGGAAGTGTTCAGGAAGGAGTGAGGCGGCGCGGACACGATGCCGATCGTGACGCCGTCCTTGATGTACTGGCTGAAGGAGTCGTCCCCGCATTTCTCGTAGCTTGGGGCAACCTCATAGGCCATGGCGGGCATGGCGAGGTTGGCGACGGCGGCAAAGCAAAATGCCGAGAGGATGCACTTGGAAGCTTTCATGACTAAATTCCCTACCGAACGTGATTAGTTGAAATTGTTGGAACCGTTGGGTGGCAGTTACAAAGTCGTTGCTGCGGTACTCACAGGGCTTGATAAAGGCGGCTCTGCAGTCCGCTCGAATCTTGCTGTTGCTTAAGCTACGCCCAGTGGCTCAGTCCGACCATGGCGTCAGCCTTTGGCGGGGCAGCTGCCAAGCGGGCGTGATTGGGCGCTCAAAGCTTGATACATGTCCTCCTGTACTCTTGTATACATTGGTAATCCAGAAAAATCACCACGACGGGTGATTTCGCTTTGGGCGCCTGGCTATTCGACGGTGAGGCACTCCTGAACATGCGGCAAGAGCGCTTCCTTGAATTTCACCGAGTCGTTGCTCTTGAGAATGCTCAGCAGCTTTTCGTGGTCTTCGTACACCTTGGTATTGGGAACCCTCAAACCGACTGCGATGAGGATCTTGCGCGACATCTTGTCCCAAATGTCCAATAGCGTCTTGTTGCCGCTGGCCAGATAGATGGCACGATGAAAATCCATGTCTGCCTGGGCTGCCAGGAATGCAGAGCCCTTGCGGATGGCGCCCTGCAAATTGAACAGGGCATCTTCGAAGGGTTCGAGCAAACGTGGGTCCTTGGCAATGGCCGCCATCGCCAATTCGACCGCATGGTTCTCCAGGACGACGCGCACCGAAAGCATCTGCTCCAGGGATTCACGATCCACGTCCACCAGGCACAATTCGCGGTTGGTCGTGACGACAATGCCCTGGCTTTCGAGGGTCTTGAGGGCTTCGCGCACCGGCACCCGACTGACACCAAAGGCTTCGGCCAGCTCTACCTCAATTAGCCGGGCACCCGGAGCCAGATCCCCATGAATCGCCGCGCTGACGATAGAGTCGGCGACCTGATCCCCCAGCGTGCGGGACCGCTCATTGGCTACGACCGGGAATTTGGAGAGTGCCATTTCCTGTTTACCTTTTGGCCCGATGGGCAGAGCATTGGTCTCAATGTATTTAAGTATACATATATACAGATCGACTTCAATACCGCTTGTCTTCTCTGCAATGGCGCCTTTGTGGAGGCGATGAGGTCGATGAAAAGCAGTCATGTCCCCGGATCTGTCGTGAGCAGGTCCGCTCCCGCAAATGGGCAGCGCGTGAATTCAGTGAGTGCATCCCTGCCCGCCTCCCGCTATTAATACCCATTTGCTCACGGAACCGAGACTGACATGAAATTCGACCTCGCCTACTGCCTCAGCCTCGACGACAAGTTGTCGATCTATGACGTGCGGGATCTGAATTTCGACGAGACGGTGGCGTTCGATTCCGCCAAGGAACACTTCCAGTGCCCCAACGACGCCTGTCGTTCGGCATTCGATGCGGCGAATGTGCTGACCACGTTCAATGCCAAGAACGTCAATTACGTGCGCACCCCGCACTTCAAGAACACACCGGGCACGCGGCATGTGGCGGATTGTCCTTATGCCAGCCTCAAGGCGTCGGGGGTGGACGGTGCGGAAACGGATGACGGGCGTGAGGAGCATTTTCCGTCGGAGCTGTTGCTGACCCGGCGTCAGTATGTGCGCAGGCCGTCGAGCCCGGCGGCTGCGGTGGCGGATGGGCAGGACGCGCCTGTGCCCTCCTCGTCGACGGTCCGTGCCGAGCACTCAGGCCGCGAGTCGTCGCCGGACAAGACCAGTGTCTTTGCCCATCCGGTTGAGTGTTTCGTCTCGAACTTCGCCGACAAGGAGCTGCTCAAGCGCATGCCGCTGAAGGTGGGCGAGCACACGGCGCCGTACGCTTCGTTCTTCAAGAAGATCGAGTACCTGACGGACAACAAGGGGCTGATTTACTGGGGCCGGATCAAACAGATCAAGGATTACACCCAGAGCTTTCGCATCGATTTCGAGCAGAAGGTGTGGTTCAAGCAGGCGGACGAGGCGAAAAAAAAACCGTATTCGGTGAACGTCTACCTCAGCAAAAAGTTGATCGAGGGTTACCGCAAGCGCAAAGCGTTTCTGCAAGAGATCAAGCATGCCATCGACAGCGAGGCCGAGTTGTATTGCTTCTTTTATGGCGTGACGCCGGCGTTGACGCAGGTGCCGAGCAAGAAAAATCCCGAGCAGACGTTCGGGGTGTTCAGCGCGAACATCGAGAACCTGGATCACTTCATTATTCGGGAGGCGCCGGGGCTGGAGGCGAAATAGCAGCCTTCAGTTCAGGGCCATGCTGATCATGACCAGAACCAGCAACCCGACATACACCCGCGCATGGATCCGGTCCGGAATTCGACCAATCCAGCGCGTGGCCAATCGAATCCCCAGCATCGACCCCACGGTCAACACCGCAAACGCCAGCAGATCCACATACCCGATAAACCACGGCCCCAGATCGAGCGTCCCGAAACCTGCCATCGACAGGTAGGTCAGCGTACCGGCCACCGCCACCGGCAGGCTCAACGGGTTCGCCATCGAGGTCGCTTGATTCATGCTCAACCCGCATCGACGCAATAATGGGACCGTCATGACACTGCCCCCCACGCCAAGAAACGTAGCGATGACGCCGATTCCTACGCCACCGACAGATACTTCTGCTCGGCCCAATCGACGTGTGTTGCCGGTGCCAGGCGGCGTGAGAAACCCTTGCCTGAACAGGCAATCCACAATGGTCAAGCCAAGGTAGGCGATGAACGCGTACCGAATCACCTCACCGCTGACCCAGGTCGCCGCGACGGCCCCCAACACGGCACCGATGGCAATGAACCCGCCCAATGGCCACAGGTAATGGCGAACCAGATTACCCGCGCGTCGATGCTTTCCGGTGGCGACCAGCGCATTGACGATCATCACGCAGGTCGAGGTGGCGACGGCGATGTGCATTGCCGATTGCCCCATCGGATCGTCGACCGAGTGATGGGCCATGAGCATGCGGTACAGCAAGGGCACCACGACGAAACCACCGCCAAAGCCAAACAACACCGCAGTGACGCCAGTCATGCAGCCGAAGAGTGTCAGCAAGAGGTAGGACATCACGGGCTTCCATCGGATTGAGAGCGCTCGACGATAGAGTGAAGTGGCTTGGCCGGCCTCAGCAAATAGGCCAATAATGTTCGCGTTTACGCCAAACGCGGGAGCCGCCCGATGCGCAATGTTTCGATTGATGTGCTGGACGACACGCCCCGGCGGGTGGTGGCGATCGGTACGGATTACGCCTACGGCCAGGTGTTGCCACGTCATACACACCGCAGGGCGCAATTGTTGTACGGCGCCACCGGGGTGATGCAGGTGAGCACGCACGATGGCAATTGGGTGGTGCCGCCACAACGGGCCGTGTGGATACCACCGGGGATGGCACACGAAGTGTTGATGCTGGGGGTGAGCACGCGCAGTGTGTACATCGAGCCGGGGGAGGTGGACCTGGGCGGCCGTTGTCAGGTGATCAATGTCTCGCCGTTGATGCGGCACTTGTTGATGGAGGCCGCAGAGGTGGCGCCGGTGTACGACGAGACCGGCCGCGATGGGGCATTGATCGATCTGCTGCTGCACGAACTGGCGCGCAGTGCTCACCTGCCGTTGCACATTCCGTTGCCCGAGGAGTCGCGGCTGCTCGGGTTGTGCCAGCTGTTTCTGCAGCGGCCCGATGCTCATCAGTCGCCGCAGCAATGGGCGAGTCAAATGCACGTCAGCCTGCGCACGTTCAATCGCCTGTTTCGCCAGCAAACCGGCCTGAGCTTCAGCCAATGGCGACAGCGTGCCTGTGTAGTGCTGGCGCTTGCCCGACTGGCCGTGGGTGAGCCGGTGACGCGTATTGCGCTGGACTTCGGCTATGACAGCCCGGCGGCCTTCTCGACCATGTTCCGGCGTGTGCTGGGCCATGCACCGTCCGTCTGGATGGCGGAGGCAAACTAGAAAAAAACAAAAAATCAATTTGATCCGGGCCGAAAACAACTGTACAAAAACACAGTACATTTTGGATCAGCACTCTCGAGCCCGGAGCACACCATGGCCTCTTATGCGATGAAAATCACCCTGGAACGTATCGCCCTCTTCCAATTCACCCCCACCCATTGCGCCCAGGCCCGGGCGATGCTGGGCTGGAGTGTTGATGAGTTATCGCGGGAGACCGGGGTGGCGGTAGCCGAAATCGAACGGTTCGAGGCCCGGCGCGAGGTGGCGGACGCCGACCGCTTGGCGCTGGCCTATCGCTTTGAGTCCGAGGGGCTGATGTTCTTCCCGGGGTTTGCGCCGGGGCGGGTGATCGGTGGGAAAGGCGCAGTGGCAGAATCGCGAGGGCAGACGGATTTTGTGAATGGTTGAGTGAGATGAATCATTGATTGGCGATTATTCCCAAATTGGTATATTTTCGCATGATTATGATCACTCAAAAGGATCAAATCATGACTGAAGTCGAAGCAAGCAGTGGGAATGTCTACGAAGATTTCGCAACTCCCAACGCCAATGAGATGCGCGTCAAATCCCAACTGGCGGCAAAAATTGGCGAAATCATCAAGGCTCGCCATCTGACCCAAGTTCAAGCATCCGAAATCCTCGGCCTTTCCCAACCCAAATTGTCTGAAATGCTACGCGGAAAGTTTCGCGGCATCAGCGAAGCCAAGATGATGGAATGCCTGTCGTTGCTGGGGCGGGACGTTCAAATCGTGGTCAAGTCGGCCCCCCGATCCAGAAAAGAGGGGCTGATTGAGGTGGTGTTCGCCTGACAGGTGCAGCCTGTAAAACACTGGTTATGGCTTGAACTCCGGCGCCCGCCGCGCATTGGAAACCTGTTCATAACCATACGCCAACGCCAGAAGCTGGGCCTCGCTCCAGCGCGGGCCGTAGAAGAAGATCGAGGTCGGGGCGCCCTCTTCGTCGATGCCGGTGGGCACCATGACGCCGGGGTAACCGGCCAGGGGGGCGACGTTCATGGCGGAGGATGCGATATCCGAGACGAGGGCATCGAGTTGATGCGTGACCAGCAAGCGATCGATGGCGGCGGCATTTTCACCTTGAATCATGCCCCAGAGGTGGTTGTAGGTCTGCTCGTCAAACACCACTTTGCTGGCGGCGATCAGGGTGGCTTGTCCAGGGCCTTCGGCGTTTGCGGCGTTGAACAGCAATAGATCGTTCAGGGTCTGGGCGGGAATGCCGGTTCGTGTGGCCAGGTAGCGAGGCAACTCACGTTGGATGCCCATCTGAAACGCCTCATCCAGCCGAGCCGATGACGGATCCTTCAGGTCCACGGGAATCAAGGTCGCACCGGCGGCCTGGATGAGTTCCAGTGCCTGGGAAAACTGCGGGTCGAGCAACAGCGGCAGGCCGCTGCGATCAAACTTGGCGGGGTAGCCGATACGCTTGCCAACCAGGGTGTGGGGGCGCAGCAGTGCGGTGTAGTCCACGGCGTCCTGGCCATGGGGCTTTCTGACCGGGTCGGCGGGGTCACTGCCACGCATGGCGTTCAGGAGCAGGGCAGCCTCGCGAACGGTGCGGGCCATCGGGCCAGGAGTGTCCAGTTTGTGGGTCACCGGGATGATGCCGCTGCGGCTTAACAGGCCTACGGTCGGCTTGATGCCGACCACGCCGTTGAGGGACGCCGGGCAGATGATCGAGCCGGCGGTTTCCGTTCCGACAGCCAATGGGGCGAACCCGGCGGCGGTGGCGGCGGCAGAACCGGAGCTGGAGCCGCACACGTCACCGCTCAACAGGTGAGGGTTTCTGGTTTGGCCACCGCGACCGCTCCAGCCACTGGGCAGGGCCGGATCGCGAAACGCCGCCCATTCACTGAGGTTGGTTTTGCCGAGAATGATCGCGCCCGCTTCCCTGAGGCGTTGCACGATAAACGCATCCTTGGCCGGAGGGTCACCCACCATGGCCAGTGAGCCCGCGCTGGTCTGCATCTGGTCGGAGGTGTCGATGTTGTCCTTGAGCAGTACCGGGATGCCATGCAACGGACCGCGCACGTAGCCCGATTTGCGCTCCCGGTCCAGGAACTCGGCGATGGCCAGCGCCTCGGGATTGAGCTCGATCACAGCGTTGATCTTCGGCCCCTGTTTATCGAGGGCGGCGATCCTTCGCTGCAGGTAGAGCACGAACGTTGCCGCACTCAGCTCGTTGCGTTCCATCCGCCGGGAGATTTCGTCGACGCTTAAATATTCCAGCCTTGATTCAGCTAGGAGTGCGTGTGCATGAGCCGTGCTGGCGAGTGAAAAAAGAACCGTCATGACCAGACCCATCAGCCGGCCGCTTTGCCTTACATCCATGAAAAAAAATCCTGTGTGATGACGGGAGGGAGAGGTCCCGTTCCATTCCCAGCCTACCGAGGCGTCCGGAAATGTCCGTCATCACTTACCGCCAGAGCCCGTATGAAAGTTCGCGCCTGTCGGTAGCCCTATCAACCAATGCTCTGCTGATACACCTGCTGCTCCACTTCATACCACCAGGCGTCGCCCCGATGTGGATGCATCACGTTGAACGCCTGCCCCATCTGCGGCGTGGTGATCGATACATTGCGATCCCAGGCCAGGGCCAGGATCCGGTCGAACGGTTCGTACCAGGCGTGCATCGCCAGGTCGAAAGTGCCGTTGTGGATCGGCAACAGCCAGCGGCCTTTCAGGTCGATGTGGGCTTGCAGGGTTTGTTCGGGCTGCATGTGCACGTGCGGCCATTCGACGTTGTAGGCGCCGGTTTCCATCAGCGTCAGGTCGAACGGGCCGTAGTGTTGGCCGATGCGTTTGAAACCATCGAAGTAGCCGCTGTCGCCGCTGAAGAAAATCCGCGTATCACCGTCGATGATCACCCACGACGCCCACAGCGTGCTGTTGCTGTCGAACAGGCCGCGACCGGAAAAATGTTGCGAGGGGGTCGCCGCGAAGCGGATGCCCGCCACTTCGGTGTCCTGCCACCAGTCCAGTTGACGCACTTTGCTGGCGTCGACGCCCCACTTGATCAGGGTGTCGCCGACGCCCAGCGGGGTGAGGAAGTAGTTGGTTTTGTCCGCCAGGTCCAGGACCGCCCGATAGTCCAGGTGGTCGTAGTGGTCGTGGGACAGGATCACCGCTTCGATCGGCGGCAGTTCTTCCAGGCTGATCGGCGGCTGGTGAAAGCGCTTGGGGCCAAGCCACTGCAACGGCGAGGCGCGTTCGGCGAACACCGGGTCGGTGATCCAGAATTTGTCCTGCAGTTTCAGCAATACGGTGGAGTGGCCGAGGCGATAGACGCTGTGATTGGGCGCGGCGATCAGCGCGTCATGGGTCAGGCGTTGCACCGGGACCGCAGCGGTCGGCCGGGTGTCGCGCGGTTTGTGGAAGATCATGTTCCACAGGATGCGCATCATTTTGCGAAAGCCTTCCCGTTGCACCGGCGCATGGTTGCGGAAAAGGCCATCGACCTGGCGGGACGCTTCAGGTTCAGTAGCGGTAGTGGCATTGGCCATGAATGACTCCAGGGCACCGCACGCGAGGCGGTGTCTGCGATGAACGATAAATGGCCAAGGCACGCACGCATCAGCCGGACACTCTAGTGTTGACTGGGCAGGATTAACAAAACATTACACTGCACAGTGTAGTTTCAAGGTTGCATCAATAACCATCACAAGTAAACTGCCAAGTGTAATTCCTGACTTCTTCTGCCGAAGCGTACTTATGACAGCTCCACAGCGCCTGACCGACCGAAAACGCGAAGCGATCATCCAAGCGGCGATTGCCGAATTCCGTGACAACGGTTTCGACATCACCAGCATGGACAAGATCGCCGCCACCGCCGGCGTGTCCAAGCGCACGGTGTACAACCACTTCCCGAGCAAGGAAGAGTTGTTCGCCGAAATCCTCAATCAGTTATGGGCGCGGGTGACCGCCGAACAGGAAACGCCCTACCGCCCCGACCTGCCCCTGCGCGAGCAGATGCGCCGGATGCTGATGGCGAAACTGCACATGCTGGGCGATGACAACTTTCTCGACCTGGCTCGCGTGGCGATTGCCGCGACCATCCATTCCCCGGAACGGGCGCAGGACATGGTTGCCAGGATGGGCCAGCGCGAGGAAGGCCTGACCGTGTGGATTCGTGCCGCCCAGGCCGACGGACGCCTGAAGCCGGTCGATCCGGAGTTCGCCGCGCAACAGGTCCAGGGCCTGCTCAAGTCCTTTGCGTTCTGGCCGCAGATTTCCATGGGGCAGCCCAGCCTTTCGCCCGAGCGGCAAACCGCAGTCGCGGAGTCGGCGCTGGACATGTTCCTGGCGTGCTATCAGCGCTGAATCAAGCACTTCATGTGCGTCGACACCGCTAAATGGCTTCGAAGGACACTGATTTTTCGCGCTGGAATAAATGACAATGTGCGCCGTTTTTGCCGATGAACGGTAATTTGCTGGCCGCTCGGCATTTTGTTTCAAGATGAATCTGGCGCAGGACATTATGGAAAATCAACGCGGCAAGGGCTTGTCATTTGCCAGACGCATCTACCTGCCGCGGGCCGTTGGACTGTGCATCGGCAGCTTCAGCGTGGCCGCCGCCCTGGCGCCCATGAACCTGCCGCCCTGGATCTGGGCCCTGTTGGTGCTCAACGCCTATATCTGGCCGCACATTGCCTATCAGCTGTCGTCCCGCGCGGACTATCCCTACAAGGCCGAGCTGCGCAACATGCTCTACGATTCGCTGTGGGGCGGCTTCTGGGCCGCGACGGTGCAGTTCAATCCCCTGACCACCGTGACGGTCCTGGGGATGATGGCGATGCACAATGTCGCCATGGGCGGGCTGCGGCTGTTTGCGTTCGGCTCCCTGGCACAGATGGCAGGCATACTGCTTGGCTGGCTGGCTGGTGTTCGGTGTCGCCTTCAGTGCGGTGACCACACCGATGCAACTCTGGGCCTCCCTGCCCATGCTCACGCTCTACCCTTTTGCGGTGGGCATGGTCAGCTACCAGTTGGCAATCAAGCTGGCCAAACACAAACGCATCCTGAGCGCCCTGAACCGCACCGACAGCCTGACCGGGCTGCTCAACCACGGTGCCTGGAAAGACTCGCTGCAACTGCAATTCCAGCGTAGCCGCCTGCAGGGACACTCGGCCGTGATTGCCTTGATCGACATCGATCACTTCAAACCCATCAACGACACCCATGGGCATATCGTCGGGGATTCGGTGCTGCGCCAGCTCAGCGCCGAACTCAAGCGCAACCTGCGCGAATGCGATCTGGCCGGTCGCTACGGCGGTGATGAGTTTTGCGTGATCCTGCCCGACATGCCGCTGTTGCAAGCCCAAGATGTCATGGAGCGCTTGCGTGGCGTCCTGCATGACTATCGCCACGAGCAAGTGCCCGGCCTGCGGATCAGCCTGAGCATTGGCCTGGCCGCCTTCCAGCCGTCCTTCAGCGATGCCATTGCCTGGCTCGATGACGCGGACAAGGCGCTCTACACCGCCAAGAATACCGGTCGCAACAAAATCAGCCTGGCGGCCGGCGAAGGCGATCGCCACCCGACGCCGACCCTGGCGATTTAAGCCAGACTGCGCGGGGCGGCGATGGGGAGCGCTATAGTGAGCGCTGTCTTAGCCGCCTACCGCAGAGAGCCTCATGACCACTGAAAGCAAGACCACCGCGCCCATCGATCACCTGCGCTTTCATCGCCCCCACGCCCATCTGGCGCCGACCTTCGGCAACGACAAGTTCGCCCTGCGTGCCGAGGCCTTTGCGCGGTTCTTCGGTACCCCGGCCTTTCTCGGCGCGCAGACGCTGATCGTGCTGTTGTGGGTGGCGCTCAATGTTTCCGGGGTCACGCATTTCGACGTGTACCCGTTCATCCTGCTGAACCTGGCGTTCAGCCTGCAATCGGCGTACGCCGCGCCGCTGATCCTGCTGGCCCAGACCCGGCAGGCGGCCCGGGACAAAGCCCAATCCGAGGCCGACGCGCAGCACCGCGAGGCACTGGCCGTGGCCAACAGCGAGCGCCAGGCGCAAGCGGCGCAGAACTCCGCGCAACTGCTGGAATTGCTCGAACAGAACACCCGCCTCACCGAGATGACCAAGACCCTCACCGAACGGATCGAGAGCCTGACCTCGGAAATGCACCAGCACTTCGTGCGCAAGGACGCGCCGACGTCCTGATCAACGGAGCGTGACCTTGTCCGCCGGCACTTGCAGCAAGGCGACGGCACGCTGCTGCCAGCGCCTTTTGTAACTGGGCGTCGAGGTCTCGTTGTTGCCGTCCAGCACGACCTGGATGACGCCCTTCTGGCAAATCGTGAACACCCGCTGAACGCCGACGGCCCGCCCACCATCCTCGATGATGACCTGTTCCAGCTCCGCCTGCGTGTCGCTGCCCAGGAATTTGCCACCACAGGTAAAAGGCTGCGCCATCACTGGCCACGCCCCGGCGCAACAAACCCATACCAAAAGCTGCCCTGCTGTTTTTTTCATGGTGATCCCTTTCCATCGTTTAAAGGTTCAGTCAAATGACTGGAGCCAAACTTAAGGTCGGTGCAACGGGTTCACAATCGGAAAAGTCGACACTGGCCTTAGGCTTAAAGCACTTGGGGTTGAAGGGTGCTTCGGCAGCGGGCGTTTACCTGTCAACGCACCGGTTGATCTCGCGGCCGCCTCGCGAGCAGGCACGCTCCCACAGGGATTGCAGCCCGCTCGCGATGAGGCCGGCACACACCTCAAGACAACCGCAACGCCCGCCCCAGCTCATCGAACAACGTCACCACCGAACGCAACGCACGACAATCCGGACGCGTCAGCAACCAGAGGGCGGTGTCGCACCCCGGCAATGGTTCGCTGATGGCCTGCAGGCCATCGCCGATCAGGAAATCCGGCAACGCCGCCACGCCCAGGCCCGCGCGTACCAGTTCGGTGACCGACAGCATGCTGTTGCAGCGATACCCCGGCATCACGCCCGGCAACGCTTGATGACGCCAGGCCACCGTCGGGTGATCGGGCAGGAAACCATCCGGTGCAATCCAGGTGAGTGCCTCCAGTTCTGCGGCATCGATCGATTGCAGGTAACCAACGCTGGCGCAGACCCGATAGGAAACGTCAGCCAGGTGTCGGCCCACCAGATGTTCCGGTGGCGCGCAGGTCAGGCGCAGGGCGATGTCGGCATCCCGACGGGTGAGGTTGGCGAAGTCGTTGGAGGTGCTCAGTTCGAGGGTCAGCGCCGGATAGTCCGGCATGAAACGCGCCAGTGCCGGCAACAGCAAGCCCTGCAACACCGAGTCGGTGCAGGTCAGGCGCACCGTTCCGCTGATGACAACGCCGCCCTGCTCCACGCCGATACGCGCAGCTTCCAGTGCCTGTTCGGCCCGTTCCGCCTGCTCGGCCAGAGACTGCGCCAAGGTCGTCGGCAGGTAACCGGCGCGGCTTTTTTCGAACAGTTGCTGACCCAGCGCACCTTCCAGGCGACGCACGGCGCGAAACACCGTCGACACATCCACCTTCATCAGCTGCGAGGCCCGGGCCAGAGAGCCGCCGCGCACCAGTGCAAGGATCAGGGCAAGGTCCGGGTAGTCCAGCCGATAGTGCGTGGCTGCATTGATCATTTGGGAAAATGCCCATATTGAGTGCGTGAACGCCAATCTATAGTGGACCTCGGGAATCAACAAGCGCAGAGGCTGCTCATGGAAAACCGCGTCATTCGCATCGCCCTGATCGGCGACTACGACCCCCAGGTCACCGCGCACCAGGCCATCCCTGTGGCTCTGGGCCTGGCCGCCGAACACAGCGGCCTGAACGTGCAAGGACAGTGGCTGGCCACCGAGTGCATTCACGCCGACACCCCGCTCGAGGCCTACGACGGATTCTGGTGCGTGCCGGGCAGCCCCTATCGCAACCTGGAAGGCGCCTTGCGGGCGATCCGTTTTGCCCGCGAACGCCCACGACCTTTCCTTGGCACCTGCGGCGGTTTTCAGCACGCGGTGCTGGAGCACGCCCGCCATGTACTGGGTTGGTCGGACGCCGAGCACGGTGAGCTATCGCCCGACGCTGTCAGGGCAGTGATCACGCCCCTGACCTGCTCACTGGTGGAAGCCATCGACGACATTCAGTTGCGTGAAGGCTCATTGATCGCCCAGGCGTACGAAACATCGGAGATCCGTGAAGGCTATCGCTGCCGCTACGGGGTGAACCCGGCGTTCGAACAGGCGCTCCTCAAACATGACCTGCAGCCTGTCGGGCACGATGCAGCGCAGGGGTTGCGGGCCATTGAACTCGAAGGTCATCCCTTCTTCGTCGCGACCCTGTTCCAGCCGGAGCGGGCGGCGCTGCAGGGCGTCCTGCCACCGTTGGTGCGAGCGCTGGTCGATGCCTGCGCGCAGGGGCAAGCATGATCGCCAGCACACCGCCCGCGCCCTATTACGCGGTGATCTTCACCTCGCTGCGCACGGACGGCGATCAGGGCTATGCCGAAGCCGCCGAACGGATGGTGCAATTGGCGCATGAACAGCCGGGGTTTCTCGGGGTGGAGTCGGCCCGGGGCAACGACGGGGTGGGGATCACCGTGTCGTATTGGACCAGCGAGGCGGCGATCCTGGCGTGGAAGCATCATCCTGAGCACAGCGCGATCCGTGAGCGCGGGCGTTCGACCTGGTATGCGCGGTGTCAGACACGGGTGTGTCGGGTCGAGCGGGCGTATGAGTTCAGCCTGTAACCCGCGATGCGACCGGCACACTCACCGCAATGCCTCAGCCCTGCACCAAACGGCGCACCGCCGAAATCTCCGGCACCTGCTGGCGACTCATGTACACCCGCAACGGCTCGGTGATGTTGATCCGGTCATCGATGTGCTGGTCGAGCAGCAACTGGATCAAATCGCGCTTGAGGGTCATGGCCTGTTCCGGGCCCGGTGCCCAGACGAACTCACTGGCCGGGATGATGCCGTCATCCGCCACGTCCATGCCGAAGGAGTCTTCGCTGAAGCGCACGATGTAGCGGCCGGTCTTGCGGTTGAGGCCGACAAAGCCCTTGAGTTGATCGGCGGCCTGGCAGATGAGTTGGGACGTGATGCGCATATAAACCTCACAAAAGATCGATGGTTTACACGCCTGGCAAGATGAACGGCGCTCCCTCTGCCGGGGAGACTGCCGTGGCCAAGAGTACTGCAAAGCACCGCACAGATGTGTTGAAAAAAACCGCTTTAAACACGTTTATGTCGGTCTCGCGATAGCGCGGTCGGCGCTCAGTTGTTAAAAGAGACGTCTTCGAAAACTCTCCGCGAAAGGATCTCGACATGCCAGCCACTTTCACCAAGAGCGCCCTGTTGCTGAGTCTGATGCTCGGCCTCGGTCAGGCCCAGGCCGCTACCGAGCCAAGTCCCGCCACACTGGCGGCCCGTTCGGGCATCCCGCACCCGGCAGTGATTGCCCATCGTGGGGCCTCGTTCGATGCACCGGAATCCACCGCCGCCGCCTATAAAGTGGCGCGCGACCTGGGGGCCGATTACCTGGAACTGGACCTGCAACGCAGCAAGGACGGCGTGCTCTTTGCCCTGCACGACAACAACCTGCAACGCACCACCGACGTTGCCAGCAAATTCCCGGAACGCAAGGACAGCCCGGCCAATGCGTTCACCATGGCGGAACTGAAAACCCTGGACGCCGGCAGCTGGTTCAACACCGCTTACCCGGATCGCGCGCGCCCCGCCTTTGTCGGTCTGAAGATCCTCACCCTCGACGAAATCATCGATATCGCCCAGGAAAACCCGCTGCACAAACCCGGTCTGTACATCGAAACCAAGGAGCCGAAGCAGTTTCCCGGCATCGAACGCGACCTCAAGGACAAATTGCATGACCGTGGCTGGCTGATTCCGGCCGGTTCCAAAGGGGCGAAGAGCGCTCTGGCGGTCGGCCAGGGCAGCGGCCGGGTGGTCCTGCAAACGTTCGAGAAGAGCAGCCTCGAACTGCTGGAAAAGGAAATGCCGCAGGTGCCGAAAATCCTGCTGCTGTGGGTGGGCGAAGGCAACATCGAACCCAAGTCCAAAGTGACTTTCGCCGCGTCGGGCGACAAGGACCACGCGACCTACTACGCCAGGCAGGAACCGAAAAGCAAAGCCGAATTCCAGCAATGGATCGATTACGCCAAAGCCCAGGGCGCTATCGGCACCGGGCCTTCCGCCGCACTGACCCACGGCGGCGACCAGAGCTATTCGGACCTGGTGCAACCGTGGATGAACCAGTACACCCACGATCAGGGTCTGCTGGTGCACGTCTATACCGTCGATGAAGCGGTGGATTTCCAGAAGGTCATGGACGCCGGCGTCGATGGCATCTTCACCAACCGCGCCAGCGAACTGTTGAAATTCTACAAACGCCCGGCCGCCGCGAGTGTTGCGCAGGTGCTGAAAAACAACGGCTACTGAAACGGCAGGAGCGAGCTTGCTCGCGAAGATCGCCGACAATACCGCGCCCCGCGGTCTATCGGCATCCATCGCGAGCAGGCTCGCACAGGCAAAAATTTTGCGGGGCAGGGAATTTTAAGGGTGGATTAAGTTACGAACGCTAACCTGAACTCACTTAAACAGCACACCAAGGAAAGCCCCCATGAAGACTTTGACTGCCCTGTTCACCGCCGCTGCACTGACCCTCACCGCTGGCCTGGCGCAGGCGGCCGATGTGCCTGTCGACCAGATTCCTCAGTTGGTCAAGGACGGCAAGATCAAGCCGCTGGAAGAGTTGAACCAGATCGTATTGAAGCTGCACCCGGGTGCCACGATCACCGACAGCGACCTGGACCAGCACGCCAACCTCTACGAGTACGAAGTCGAGCTGCGCGACGCCAAAGGCGTTGAGTGGGACGTGGACGTGAACGCGGCCACCGGCGAAGTCCTGAAGAACAAGCAGGACAACTGAGGCCGGCCTGCAACAGCATCGCCATTCCCCTGTGGGAGCGAGCCTGCTCGCGATGCGGTCTGACAGACACCTTGACGGTGACTGACACGCTGCATCGCGAGCAGGCTCGCTCCCACAAAACTTTCTGCAATTTCCTCCATCAAGCCGTCGTGCTGACCATCGTGCCCGAGGTGCTGCCGCCCTCTTCCTGCAAGGCTGCCAGCAACGCAGCCGTGGCGGTCTGCAACGATGCCGAGGTGCTCGTCACCTGCGCTTGAGCCGCCGCCACACTCGCCGCCTTGGCGTCCTCGCTTTGCTGTTTGGCCTGGGCCGCCTGCAGCTGTTGCTGCGCCTCCTGCAACTGCTTTTGCAACTCGGCAATCTGCTTGCGCAGGGCCTTTACCGAATCGGATTCTTCACTGCTGGCACTGCTGCCACCCGCCGTCGGTGCCCCGCCCGCAGCGACCTTGTTGCTGTCGCTGGAAGTGTCGGCGGTTGCCGTGGCGGACGTGTCGTCCGTGCCGTCGCTGGCGGCGACTTTGCTGGCAGTTGTCGAAAGCGGTTGGGTGATCGAAATCGAAGTCATGCTGACCATGGCGTTTTCCTTTGAAGTGACGGGTTTACGCCCATCATCGACATCGCCCGCACCGACTTGAGATCGACTGTGTACCGACTCGGTAAGCAAACCGGTACACAGCCCGTGGCGTCATGCGCTCAAGCGTGCCATCGCCAACTCGACGTCACAAAAGTGTCATCCAGCCTTGCGATGATTCGGCTCAAGTGAACCTGTGAAATCCGCGACAGGCGCCTCCTTGCAGCGAGCCTTCATGAACCACAGCATCGACCAAAGCCATCGCGATCCGGACCTGTTCGGTCTGCTCTACGGCTTCAGTTTTCGTCCCGGCGAACGTGGCCGTGAAATCGATTCGGCGATGGCGTTGAGTCGCCTGCAACAACCCGACGACAGCGACGAGTTTCTCTGGCTGCACCTGAACCTCGCCCACGCCGCGTGCGAGCGCTGGATGAAAAATCATCTGGAATTGCCCGACGAGTTTTTCGAGGCCTTGCACGAAGGCTCGCGTTCGACGCGCATCGAGCATGTGGACTCGGCGCTGCTGGCGGTGGTCAACGACGTGGTGTTCAACCTCAGCAACATGGTTTCCTCGGATGTCTCGACGCTGTGGGTGTGCGTGCGCAGCCGGCTGATCATCAGCGCGCGCCTGCAACCGCTGCACTCGGTCGACAAGTTGCGCTCCTCGGTGAAGGCTGGCGAGTGCTTTCGCTCACCGCTGGAACTGCTGGTGCATCTGCTGCGCGACCAGGGCGAGGTGCTGACCCAGATCGTGCGCAAGACCAGCCAGAGTGTCGATCAGATCGAGGATGAATTGCTGTCCTCGCGCCTGTCGACCAACCGTGCGGAACTGGGCACCAACCGCCGGGTGCTGGTGCGCCTGCAACGGCTGCTCGCGCTCGAGCCGGGTTCGTTGCTGCGGCTGCTAAACCGCCCGCCGCAATGGTTGCAGAAAGAGGACGTGAAGGAGTTGCGCAAGTCCACCGAGGAGTTTGCGCTGATCATCAACGACCTCACGGCGCTGGGGGAGCGGATCAAGTTGTTGCAGGAAGAGATCGCCGCCAACCTCAACGAACAGAGCAACCGCACCCTGTTCACCCTGACGGTGGTGACGGTGCTGGCGCTGCCGATCAACATCATCGCCGGTTTCTTTGGCATGAACGTCGGCGGTGTACCGCTGGCCGGCGATCCGGAAGGATTCTGGATTCTGGTGGCGTTGGTCGCGACCTTCACCGTGATCGCCGGTCGATGGGCGTTTCGCAAGCGCCAGGATTATTGAGTACCGTGGGCGCTTAGCGATTTATCAGACAGGCCGCCCTCAATGGATCTGTCCCCACAACGGACGATTTCGGATCAACGGCCCACCCGATTCCCCTAACACTGATCCAACGCAGTGTCTCTGTCAGCCATTGAAACGATCATGACGAACATTCCTCTCCCCCGATGGATTGTCCGTCATGGCTATTTCTTCCTTTGCCCCTGCACCGGCGTCCGCCAGCAGCGGCAAGTCGCTGCTGGACAAGAAGCCCAGCCTGTTCACTCTGGTGATGTTCTTCGGCGTGCTGGCCTGCGGCCTGTTGTTCACCGCTTACAGCCTGATGCACGACATGCGCGAAATCGGCACGGTGGTCACCACCTGGACGCCGTTTCTGTTACTGGGTGTCGCGCTGCTGATCGCCCTGGGCTTCGAGTTCGTCAACGGCTTCCATGACACGGCCAACGCAGTGGCCACGGTAATCTACACCCACTCGATGCCGCCCAATGTCGCGGTGGCCTGGTCGGGGTTCTTCAATTTCCTCGGGGTGTTGCTGTCCAGCGGCGCGGTGGCGTTCGGCATCATCGCCCTGCTGCCGGTGGAACTGATTCTGCAAGTCGGTTCGTCCGCCGGTTTCGCCATGATTTTCGCCCTGCTGATCGCGGCCATCCTGTGGAACCTCGGCACCTGGTGGCTCGGCTTGCCGGCTTCGTCGTCGCACACGCTGATCGGCTCGATCATCGGTGTGGGCGTGGCCAATGCCCTGATGCACGGCCGCGACGGCACCAGCGGCGTGGACTGGGCGCAGGCCATCAAGATCGGTTACGCACTGCTGCTGTCGCCACTGGTCGGTTTCGGTTTTGCCGCGCTATTGCTGCTGGCCCTGCGCGCCTTCGTCAAGAATCGTTCGCTGTACAAGGCTCCGCAAGGCAACACGCCGCCACCCTGGTGGATCCGCGGCATGCTCATCGTGACCTGCACCGGGGTGTCGTTTGCCCACGGTTCCAACGACGGCCAGAAAGGCATGGGCCTGATCATGCTGATCCTGGTGGGCACCCTGCCGATGGCCTATGCGTTGAACCGCACCATGCCGGCCGATCAGGCCCTGCAGTTCGCCGCAGTGGCCGAAGTCACCCAGCAGGCGCTGATGAAACATTCGACGCTGCCGGCACCGGCCGATCCGCGTCCAGTGCTGTCCGCTTACGTGGGCAGCAAGCAAGTCACGCCGCAACTGATACCGGCCCTCGCCGCGCTCACCGGGAGCATCGGTGCGCAGGTCAAGGGGTACGGCTCCTTGTCCAGGGTGCCGGCGGAAGCGATGGGCAACGTGCGTAACGACATGTACCTGACCAGTGAAACCATTCGTCTGATGGACAAGCACAAGGTCGCCCAATTCGACGCCGACACCACGGCCACCCTGCAACTGTTCAAGCAACAGATCGACAACGCCACGCGCTTCATTCCTCTGTGGGTGAAGATCGCCGTCGCGATTGCCCTGGGCCTGGGCACCATGGTCGGCTGGAAACGCATCGTGGTGACGGTCGGCGAAAAGATCGGCAAGACCCACCTGACCTACGCCCAGGGCGCCTCGGCCGAAACCGTGGCCATGCTGACCATCGGCGCGGCGGACATGTTCGGCCTGCCGGTGTCGACCACTCATGTGTTGTCGTCGGGCGTGGCCGGGACCATGGTCGCCAACGGCGGCGGTTTGCAGATGAAGACCATCCGCAACCTGCTGATGGCCTGGGTGCTGACCTTGCCGGCGGCGATCGTGTTGTCGGGGAGTCTGTACTGGTTGTTCTCCCGGTTGTTCTGAGTCCCCTGCCCTGTGGGAGCAGGGGCATCAGCCATCAGGCACTGACCAGCCGCGCCCGCATCACGTCGTAGCCCCAGTGGTAAACGTAGGTGTACGGCAGGAAAAACAGCAGCACGCCGATGTCCATCAGGAACGCCTGCCACAGGCTGACGTCCAGCCACCAGGCAATCAGCGGCACGCCGACCGCCACCAACCCGCCTTCGAACAGCAGCGCATGGATCACTCGGGTCCAGGCGTTGTGCACCACCGCGAAATGCCGCAACACGCGATCGAACACGCCGTTGAACACCACGTTCCAGGCCAGTGCCAGCGCTGCCAGCACCACCGTGACCACGCCCATGTCGAGCATCGGCTTGTCCATGATCCAGGCCAGCAGCGGCGTACAGATGAGGATCGCCAGCAGTTCGAAGCCAATGGCCTGGCAGATGCGTTCAAGGATGGATTTGTCGGCGGTCATGACCAGCACTCCAGAGTGAATGTGGTTGTCATCATCCTGCCCCGCACCGATACTTCCTAACCAATAACCATCGACCAGGACGATAGTTCATGGCCTCCCACGAAGTGTTGCAGGCGTTTGTACAAGCGGCCACCCAGGGTTCGTTTTCCGCTGCGGCCCGCAAGCTCGGGCGCAGTCAGTCCACTGTCAGCGCAGCGGTGGCGAGCCTGGAGATCGACCTGGATCTGCTGCTGTTCGACCGCAGCAGCCGCAAGCCGACCCTGACACCGGCCGGGCATGTGATGTTGCAGCGGGCCGAGGAGATCCTCGCGGCCACCAGTCGCCTGGAAATGACCGCCAGCCAGCTGGCCCAGGGTGTCGAACCGAAGCTGACCGTGGCGTTGTCCGACACTTACCAGTCCGACCGTTTCGAAGCGGCGCTCAGCGCGTTCGAGCAGCGTTACCCGGACCTCGAATTCGAGTGCCTGATTGCCGAATGCGATGACCTGATCGCGCTGGTCCAAAGCGGTCGGGCCCAGGTCGCGTTCGCCGAACAGCAGCCCAGTTACCCGCCCGACCTGGAAAGTGCCACGGTGCAGGAGCACACGGACATTGCGTTGTTCGTGTCCCGCCGGCATCCGTTGGCGACCCTGTCGGGGATCGATCAGGCGCTGTTGCAACAGCACCGGGAGCTGCGCCTGGCAACCATCGTCAACCCTTACGAAAGCCGCGCAAAGGGGCGTGTCTGGTCGGCGCCGAGTTACCTGATGCTGCTGGAAATGGCCGAAGGCGGGTTCGGCTGGGCGCCGCTGCCGCGCTGGCTGGTGGCGCGATTTGGCGCCGGAACATTACAGGAATTGCAGGTGCGGGGCTGGCCCCGGCCGCTGTTCGTCGATGCGCTGTGGTCGCGCCTGCATCCACCGGGGCCGGCGGGGAGCTGGCTGTTGGGCAGGATGCTGGAATAGCGGTGCGGCCATCGTCGGAACGCCGCCCGGAGCAGGCTCGCTCCCGCAGGAGGCCATGGTGCAACGAACATCCATTGTGGGAGCGAGCCCGCTGGCGATGGCTTCGATGAATCCCTTCACAATGCCTTGAGCCGCGCCTCGATGAACCGTCGCTCCGGCACCTGTTGCGTCAAGGTCAGCGCCCGCTCGTACGCCGCTCGCGCCTCCTCCACCCTGCCCAGTTGCCGACAGAACTCCGCCCGCGCCGAATGCGCCAGGTGGTAATCCTGCAAATCGCCGCGGGCCAGGATGTCCTCGATCAAGGTCAGCCCCGCCAGCGGTCCATCTCGCCGGGAGATCGCCGCTGCGCGGTTCAACTCGATCACCGGCGAAGGCACGGCGGCCAAGAGCACGTCATACAGCCCCACGATCTGCTCCCAGTCCGTCTGCGCCGCCGTCGTCGCTTCGGCGTGCACCGCCGCGATGGCCGCCTGCAGGCAATAAGGCCCGAAGCGCCCCTGACCCAGGGCTTGCTCGGTCAAGGCGCAACCTTCGGCGATCAACCCGGCATCCCACAGCGAGCGGTCCTGCTCATCCAGCAGGATCAGCTCACCGGTGGGCGAGGTGCGTGCCGTGCGTCGCGACTCGTGAAGCAGCATCAATGCCAGCAGGCCCATCACCTCGGGCTCGGGCAGCAATTGCATCAGCAGGCGCCCGAGCCGGATCGCCTCGCGGGTCAGGTCTTCGCGAGTCAGTTCGTTGCCGATGGAGGCGGAGTAGCCTTCGTTGAACACCAGATAAATCACCCGCAGCACGCTGTCGAGTCGCTCGGGCAGTTCTGCCAGGGTCGGCACCTGATAGGGGATTTTCGCGTCGCGGATCTTCGCCTTGGCGCGCACGATACGCTGGGCGATGGTGGCCGGCGCGCACAGGAAGGCCCTGGCAATTTCCTCGGTGGTCAGGTCGCAGACTTCACGTAAGGTCAGCGGCACCTGGGCATCCGCCGCCAGCGCCGGGTGGCAGCAGGTGAAGATCAGGCGCAGACGGTCGTCTTCCACATCGTCATCACTCCAGTCGGCCTGCTCCAGGGCCTCCGCCTGCGCTATCAGCAACGGTCGGGACGCGGCGAACCGGGCACGTCGACGCAGGACATCGATGGCCTTGAAACGCCCGGTGGACACCAGCCAGGCCCGTGGGTTGTCCGGTACGCCGTCACGCTGCCAACGCTCCACGGCAATGAAAAAAGCTTCGTGCAGCGCCTCTTCGGCGAGGTCGAAATCACCCAGCAGGCGAATCAGCGTCGCCAGGATTCGCCGCGATTCTTCGCGATAAACCTGTTCGACCCGCGCCTGGACGGATACGGCCGTCATCGGTGCTGCAGGCCTTCGCGCTGCGGGTTCAATTGCCGAATCGGCCGCACCTCGACACAGCCCACCCGGGCCGCCGGAATATGGCCCGCGACCTGCAGGGCCTCATTGAGGTCCTTGGCATCGATCAGGTAGAAACCGGCCAACTGCTCCTTGGTTTCGGCAAACGGGCCATCGGTGATCGACAGCTTGCCGTTGCGCATGCGCACCGTGGTGGCCGTCTGCACCGACTCCAGCGCTTCGGCCGCGAGCATCCGTCCGCTGCCCTGGATCGACTCGGCGTAGGCCATGCACTCAGCGTCTTCCGGGCTGTCGGGCAGCGAATGCAGCAGGCGCTCATCGCTGTAGACCAGGCATAGATACTTCATGGTGTTCTCCGGGGTTGCACGGATCAACTATGGCCGCAGATCGCGGATTTGGCGACTAAGGCTGCACATCGAACAGGGTGGCGCCGCTCATCGGGTCGAACGGTGCCGACCAGTGCTCGTGGACAATCTTCCACGTCCCGCCAACCTGCCGGTAACACGCGGTGGCGCGCATCCAGCAACTCTGGGTTTCGCCCTTCTCGTTGGTACCGCCGCAATTGGCCACCCAATGGGCGAAGGCGATGTTTGGCGCCACTTCGATGGCAATTTCATGGAACTCGAAGACGTGCGGGCCCGGGCACATTTCCATGCACGCCAGCCAATGCTCGCGGTAGGCGGGTTTGCCCTTGAATTGCAGGGCCTTGATCGCATCGAACGAAAGGATGTCATCGGCGTACAGGGCCATGACCTTTTCCACATCCTTGGTCATGACGGCCTGGCGATACGTGTCGATCAGGGTTTGAATTTCAGTCTGTGCGCTCATGGTGTTCTCCGTGTTTTTTGTGGTGAAGACACCCCTAGTCGTTCGACGATGAACGGGATCGACAGCTGCAACAAAAAAATTCCGAGGAAAACAAAACCGCTAGAATCGGCAGCTCATCTTTGTAGGAAAAAGGAAATTCCCGTGTCAGCCCGACTCGTGCCTTACGAAAGCCTGAATGCCACTCAACGACAACAGGTCGAGGCCATTGAAATCCATCCCGAGCAGATCAAGTTCTCCGGCGACATCCACGGCGCCTTGCATACCCTGCTGTCGAAACCCGGCCCCGGCGTGAAAGGTTTTGCCCTGCTGGCAGACGAGGTGCCGGTTGCCTTTCTGCTGCTCAAGCGCCCGCCATTGCTGCCGGCCTGGGCCAATGAGCACAGCGCCACCTTGCATGCGCTGCAGGTCGATCATCGCGCTCAAGGCAAGGGTTATGGCAAGGCCTGCCTGCAGGCGCTGCCCGACGTCGCGCGTCAGGCCTGGCCGGAGATCAAGGGCCTGGAACTGTCGGTGGACGCCGACAACGATGCCGCCATCGCCCTGTACGCCCACTATGGCTTCGTCGACAGCGGCGAGGCGTACAAGGGGCGGATCGGCTATGAGCGGCGGATGGGGATGAGTTTCTGATAGCACGCCCCGGCCCCTGTGGGAGCGAGCCTGCTCGCGATGGACTTCCAGGCACCGCTGGGTGTCAGGTCGCCAGCGTTAACGTTGACGACCATCGCGAGCAGGCTCGCTCCCACAAAGAGCGATTACAGTGTCAACATCATCTCATGCCACGCCATGCCGCCATGGTCGGACGCCGACGGCTTGATGTAGGCAAAGCCGAACCCGGCGTACAGCGGGATGTGCCGCTCTTTGCACATCAGGTGAATCGTCGCCTTGCCCAGGCCGCGCATGCGCTCGATGAACTCGCCCATCAGGCGTTTCGCCAGGCCCTGGCCCTGGAAGTCGGGGTGCACCACCACCGACATGATCACCACGTTCGGGCCTGCCGGGTCGTGACCGATCAGTTCCTTGAACGCTTCGTCGGACATTTCCACCTCGAACGCCGCGCCGGAATTGATGAAACCCGCCACCACGCCGTCCACCTCGGCGACGATAAAACCGTCAGGCCAGGTGGCGATGCGCGTGGCGATTTTCTCCCGGGTGGCGGCTTCGTCCCCTTCGTACGCCACCGTTTCGATGGCGTAGCAGCGGTCCAGGTCGGCAGGCGTTACGGGGCGGATGACGGTGTTCATGGCAGGTCGCAGTCAGCTGGAAAAGGCCGGGGATCATAAATCAAGCGTCGGCATGACATCGAGAAACAAATCCTCGATCCGCCTCCCGATGGTCGTCTCACGCCTTGATCGGCACCCAGATCTCCAGCTTTCCGGTATTGAGCTTCGGGTTGAAATCTTCGCTGTAGCGCTCGAACTCCGGAGCATCCGCCGCCTGATGGCCGGACTGCGGCAACCAGGTTTTCCAGATGTACTGGAAGGTCTGCGGCAAGCTCTCCAGCGTGCCCTTGTGTTCGAACACGGCGTATTGCTGCGGCTGCACTTCAACCCAGCGGTAGGTGTCAGGCAGGTCATCGAGTTTGCTGATCTCGACCCCGGCGATGTACTCGAAACCACCCTTGCCATCCGGATTACAACAGATGCCGTAGGTTACGTCGCTTTTCTGCCCTGGAATCTTGCCGATGTGCGGAATGAATTTCGCCCAGAGGTCAGGAATGCCCTGGGTCGTATCCTGGGTGAAGCGTCCACCCAGCCCTGCGATCAGCTGGAAATGCCCGTGTTCGAAACGTGGTTCGGCCAGCAATGCGCCTGATAGCTCATCCATGACACGACTCCTGATACAGAAAAGTGGGTTCGGCTGGGAGTATAGAGGCCATTCCCGATTCGCCCAGTTACAGGGTGTGCAACGCCTCGGCGGCCGCGCCTCCGACAAACTCGTTATACCCGGAAAGGATCACGTACACCGCGAAATAGCAGAAGATCGCCGCCGATGCCAGGTAGGAATAGCGCAACAGCTTGTCGCCCAGCAACTTGCCGCCATGGCTCGCGGCGAAGCACAGGCCCGCCGACCACAACAGCCCGGCGCAGAGAAAACCGCCCAGGAACAACGCCGAACTGACCGGGCCGCCCCCGCCGGAACGGGCGATCAGGGTGCCGCCCACCGCCGCGAACCAGAGGATGGCGCTGGGCGACGACATGGCGAGGAAGATCCCGCGAAAGAATTCCTTGCGGTGGGAGTTGTGGCCCACCTCGGCGGTTTCGGCCAGCAACGCCTCGTGGTGAATCGCCGAATAGATCATCTTTGCCGCGAAATAGATCAGCAGCGCCGAGCCGCCGATCCACAGGACCCAGCGCACGGTTTCGTATTGCAGCAGAACGGTCATGCCGGCCAGGGCCAGCACCGCGTAGATCAGGTCGCCGACGCAGGTCCCCAACCCCAGGGCAAAGCCTTGAAAATAGCCGCGCTGCATGGCCAGGGTGATCATCGCGATGTTGGCCACACCAATATCCAGACACAGAGAAAGGCTCAGCAGGAAGCCGCTGCTAAATTCCATCGACCGATTTCCTTCGGAAAAAAATGTTTACATTCAGGCTGGACAGTCTGTCACAGCTTTCCGTACATTGCGCCACAGGTCACCGCAGTGACCAGCGTCGCTCGGACGGTTCCGGGCGCTTACGTTATCGAGGCAACAATGGCCGAACAAGGTTCGCCGCGCCGCTTTGCGCGCATAGATCGACTCCCCCCCTACGTTTTCAATATCACCGCCGAGCTGAAGATGGCCGCCCGCCGCCGTGGCGAAGACATCATCGACTTGAGCATGGGCAACCCCGACGGCGCCACGCCGCCGCACATTGTCGAGAAACTCGTCCAGGTCGCCCAACGTGAAGACACCCACGGTTACTCCACGTCCAAGGGCATCCCGCGCCTGCGCCGGGCGATTTCCAACTGGTACAAGGAACGCTACGAGGTCGAGATCGACCCGGAAAGCGAAGCCATTGTCACCATCGGTTCCAAGGAAGGCCTGGCCCACCTGATGCTGGCCACCCTCGACCAGGGCGACACGGTGCTGGTGCCCAACCCGAGCTACCCGATCCATATCTACGGCGCCGTGATTGCCGGTGCCCAGGTGCGTTCGGTTCCGCTGGTGCCGGGCGTGGACTTCTTCGCCGAACTGGAACGGGCGATCCGCGGCTCGATCCCGAAGCCGAAGATGATGATCCTCGGCTTTCCGTCCAACCCCACCGCGCAGTGCGTGGAGCTGGACTTCTTCGAACGTGTGATCGCGCTGGCCAAGCAGTACGACGTGCTGGTGGTGCATGACCTGGCGTATGCCGACATCGTCTACGACGGCTGGAAAGCCCCGTCGATCATGCAGGTGCCAGGCGCCAAGGACATCGCGGTGGAGTTTTTCACCCTGTCCAAGAGCTACAACATGGCGGGCTGGCGGATCGGTTTCATGGTCGGCAACCCGGAGCTGGTCAACGCCCTGGCGCGGATCAAGAGCTACCACGACTACGGCACCTTCACCCCGCTGCAAGTCGCGGCGATTGCCGCGCTGGAAGGCGATAAGCAATGCGTGCGCGACATCGCCGAGCAATACCGGCAGCGTCGCAATGTGCTGGTCAAGGGCCTGCATGAACTGGGCTGGATGGTCGAGAACCCGAAAGCCTCGATGTACGTCTGGGCCAAGATTCCCGAGGCTTACGCCCACCTGGGCTCGCTGGAGTTCGCCAAGAAACTGCTGGCCGAGGCCAAGGTCTGCGTCTCGCCGGGCGTGGGTTTCGGCGAGTACGGCGACGACCACGTGCGCTTCGCCCTGATCGAAAACCAGGACCGGATTCGCCAGGCCGTGCGCGGGATTCGCGGGATGTTTAGGGCGGATGGGTTGGTGCACAAAACCAACTGACGCCTCCTGCCCCTGTGGGAGCGGGCTTGCTCGCGAAGAGGGACAGTCTGTCAACGAAGATGTTGTTTGACACACCGCTTTCGCGAGCAAGCCCGCTCCCACAAGGACGGTATTCAGCCTGATCGATCACCCACAAAAAAACCGCATCGCTGCGGTTTTTTTGTGCCCGGCTGAAGTGCTTAGACGAACAGCGACAACAACAGGATAAAGCCCAGACCGACCACCGACAGGATGGTTTCCATCGCGGTCCAGGTCTTGAAGGTTTCCGCCACGGTCATGTTGAAGTACTGCTTGACCAGCCAGAAGCCCGCGTCGTTCACGTGGGACAGGATCAACGAACCGGCACCGGTGGCCAGCACCAGCAGTTCACGGTTGACCCCTGGAATCATCCCCACCACCGGCACCACGATGCCCGCGCCGGTAATGGTTGCCACGGTCGCCGAACCGGTCGCGATGCGGATCACCGCTGCCACCAGCCACGCCAGCAGGATCGGCGAAATCTGCGCCGCCACCGCCATGTGGCCGATCACGTCACCCACGCCGCTGGTCACCAGCATCTGCTTGAAGCCGCCACCGGCACCGATGATCAGGATGATCGCGGCGGTCGGGGCCAGGCTCGCGTCCAGCCACTTGAGCATCTGCTGCGAGCCGATGCCCTGTTTGTAGCCGAAGGTGTACAGCGACAGCAGCAACGCCAGCAGCAGGGCCGAAATCGGGTGACCGATCAGGTCCATGAAGGTGCGGAAGAAGTTGCCATCCGGCAGCACCACATCGGCGAAGGTCTTGAGCAGCATCAGGAACACTGGCGACAGCACGGTGACCAGGGTGATGCCAAAGCTCGGCAGATCGGCCGAATCCGACTCACGCGCCAGTTGATCCACCAGCTCCTGGTTCGGATGACCGGGGATGTGCTTGGCAATGAACGTACCGAAAATCGGGCCGGCAATGATGGCCGTCGGCAGTGCGACGATCAGGCCGTACAGGATGGTCTTGCCGATGTCGGCACCGAACACGCCGATGGCCAGCAACGGGCCCGGGTGCGGTGGCACCAGGCCGTGCACGGCGGACAGGCCGGCCAGCAGCGGGATCCCGATCTTGATGATCGACACGCCCGTGCGCCGGGCCACGATGAACACCAGCGGGATCAACAGCACGAAACCGATTTCGAAGAACAGCGGGATGCCCACCAGGAACGCGGCGAACATCATCGCCCACTGCACCTTGTCCTTGCCGAACGCCCGGATCAGCGTCTGGGCAATCTGATCCGCCCCGCCCGACTCGGCCATCATTTTGCCGAGCATGGTGCCCAGCGCGAGGATGATGCCGACGAAACCGAGCACCCCGCCGAAGCCGTCCTGGAACGCCTTGATGATGGTGCCGATCGGCATGCCGGAGGTCAGCCCGAGAAAGGCGGCGGCAAGGATCAGGGCAATGAACGGGTGGAACTTGAACTTGGTGATCAGGACGATAAGCCCGATCACCGTGACCACTGCATCGAGCAGCAGGAACGTCTCGTGGGACATGCCAAACATTAGGGGTGTCTCCTGGTTGTTGTTGTTATTAAAGCGGGTTATTCGAGCGCCATGAGGACAGCGCTGTCTTTTCGAGCAAAATCAACCGGCGCGTTTCAGGCCGTGCGCCAGCCACCAGGCGTGGGCCTGTTGAGCCAACTGCGCGACGCTGTGATTCGAAGCGTCGAGCGCCAGGGTCAGCGGTTCGCCCACAGGGGATTCGAGGGTGGCGAACTGGCTGTCGATCAAAGTCGATGGCATGAAATGGCCCGGGCGATGGGAAACACGGTCGGCGGCGACTTCGGGCGTCAGCTCGAGGAATACGAAACCCAGGCCCGGCAAGGCGCTGCGCAGGCGCTCGCGATAAATGTGCTTGAGCGCCGAGCAGGTCAGCACCGGGCGCTGGCCCGAGGCATCGACGCGGCGCAATTCGGCGCACAGCGTATCGAGCCAACCGGCACGGTCGTCGTCGTTCAGGGGGATGCCTGCGCTCATCTTTTCGATGTTGGCGGCAGGGTGGAAAGTATCGCCTTCAATGGCAGTGGCGCCGCTGAGCTCGCAAAGAGCTTCACTGACGCAGGTCTTGCCGCAACCGGCAACGCCCATGATGACCAGGGCGGTGATGGGATGATTCATGTAACACCTCAGCGCGCAGACAGCGCTACCTTTGTCAGTTATGACACTGCAGCAAAAGCAGAAGTTGCCGACGCCTTCTTGTCATTTTTGTGGGTTGCAGCTAATTCGGTCCCAACGCCGAAAAGCGAGGTTCAGGTCAAACTCGCTTACGCATTTGCAGCTGCTTCGGGACAGCGCTACCTTAGTGCCTTGAATTTTGTTTGGCAAGCCGCCCGATGACCGCCCCTAAAAACGATAAAAATACCCGAACCACTGGCCGTCCGACCCTCAATGAAGTCGCCCGCCTGGCCGGCGTCAGCCCGATTACCGCCTCCCGCGCCTTGCGCGGGGTCAGCACGGTGGCCACCGAACTGGTGGAAAAGGTGCAGCGAGCCGCGCTCGAACTCAACTACGTGGTCAACCCCGCCGCCCGCGCCCTGGCCTCGGCCCAGAGCCATTCGGTCGTGGTCCTGGTGCCGTCGCTGTCCAACCTGCTGTTCATCGACACACTGGAAGCCATTCATCAGGTTTTGCGCCCCAAGGGCTTCGAAGTGCTGATCGGCAACTTCCATTACTCGCGCGATGAAGAAGAAAACCTGCTGCGCAACTACATGGCCTATCAGCCTCGCGGCCTGCTGCTGACCGGGTTCGACCGCACCGAAAGCTCGCGACGGATGATCGAAGCCAGCAATATTCCCTGCGTCTACATGATGGAGCTGGACAGCGCGGCCGGGCTCAACTGCGTCGGTTTCTCGCAACTGGCGGCCGGCGAAACGGCGGCGCAGCACCTGCTGTCACGCGGGCGCAAGCGCCTGGCCTACATCGGCGCGCAACTGGATCAACGCACCCTGTTGCGTGGCGAAGGATTTCGCAAGGCCTTGCAGAGTGCCGGTCGCTATGACCCGGACCTGGAAGTGCTGACCCCGCGCCCCTCCTCCGTTGGCCTGGGCGGCGAGCTGTTCCTGCAATTGATCGCCAGTCACCCGGATGTCGATGCGATCTTCTTCGGCAACGACGACCTGGCGCAGGGCGCGCTGCTGGAAGCGATGCGCTGCGGCATCAAGATCCCCGAGCAGGTGGCGATCCTCGGCTTCAACGACCTGCCGATGTCGGCGCACATGGTGCCGCGCCTGAGCAGCATCAATACCCCGCGCGAGGCCATTGGCCGGCGCGCTGCGGAGCAGATGCTGACCCTGATGGCGGGTAACACCGTGGCCAGGCCGGTGCAGGACATGGGCTTCGAATTGAAGGTGCGTGAAAGCACCTGACCCGCAACAGCCGGAAGCTGTCGATCAGCAGCAGGAGTAGCGCCATGGCACACGCACTGAAAATCCTCGGTAAAGCGTCATCCATCAACGTCAGAAAAGTCCTGTGGACCTGTGATGAGCTGAATATCGCCTACGAGCGCGAAGATTGGGGCAGCGGATTTGCCTCGACCCACAGCCCCGAGTTCGTGCGCCTGAACCCCAATGCCCAGGTGCCGGTGATCATCGACGAGGCCGGGGTGCTGTGGGAATCCAACACCATCTGCCGCTACCTGGCGGGCAAGCAGCAAAATACCGACCTGCTGCCCCACGAACCGGCGGCACGGGCGCGGGTCGAGCAGTGGATGGACTGGCAGGCCACCGACCTCAACACGTCCTGGCGCTATGCCTTCACCGCCCTGGTGCGCAAGGACCCGGAATTCCAGGACGCGCAGCGAATTGCCCACGGCCTTCGCGACTGGAACCAGAAAATGGCGATCCTCGAACATCAGCTCGCGATGACCAAGGCCTACGTGGCCGGAACAAACTTCACCCTGGCCGACGTCGTCATCGGACTGTCGATCAACCGCTGGCTGATGACGCCGATGGAGCGACCCGACTTCCCTGCCATCGATGAATACTTCCAGAAGCTGGCGCAACGCCAAGGCTTCCTCAGGCATGTCTGCAACGGCCTGCCCTGAGCGGTTGGCCACTGCCGCCTGGCGGCAAAGGCTGACCGCACACGCCTGAATGTTTACCCGCCGATACAACTCAACTCATTGTAAACATTGAGTTTTATCCAATGGGCACACTATTTGCTCCTGGCACTGTACCGCAACCACCTACAAGGTCCATTCATCATGTTGGTCAGTGCACAACAAAACCTGGTTACCCCGCTGTTCCTCAAGAAACCCGGCGAAGACCCGACCGCAGAAGCGGCCGCCGGTCTACAGGGCGGTCTGCAAGCGGCGCTGATGCAGAACGTGCAGAACAACATCCAGCTGCAGAACAGCAAGGAGGCGGGCAACGTTCAGGCCGCTGTCTCCAAACAGAGCACCGAGCAGGTCAACGCCGCGAACAAAATCAGCGACAACATCGACGAAGCGTTCGCCAAAACCCGCGTGGAACTGCAAACCACCTATGCACCACTGCCCGAGGGCACGAAGGAGCGCATCGGCACGGCCGGCAGCGCTACCCAGGACTTCAAGGACTGGATGGCCAAGAGCCCGGAACAGCGCATCCGTGATGCGATTCTGGAAGAGATGGGCCTGACCCAGGAAGAGGTCGACCAGATGCCGCCGGAGAAGCAACAGGCCATCGGTGAGGAAATTGCCAAGCGCATGCAAGACAAGGCAGCCATTGCCAAGACGGAAGAAGCCCAACAGAGCGGCGATCCGGAAAAGGCCGCCGTGGTCGACAAGTTCCTGGCGTCGCTGTAAGGCTGCACCTGCGGGAGCGCGCCTGCTCGCGATGGCCGCCCAGGCAACCCGGGCATTCAGACAGCCCGCGTTATCGTTGACGGCCATCGCGAGCGGGCTCGCTCCCACAGGTATCCGTCAGTTCAATTGCAGCGTTGAATTGAACTGGCTGATCGCGTCCACCACATGCCGCGAGCCCTGCTGAATCTCCAGAATCACCTCCCCCGCCTCGTTCGCCAGCTCCACGCCCAGCCCGGTTCGACTCAAACTCGATTGCATGCTGGTCACCGCACTCACCGACAGGTCGTGGTTGCGGCGCACTACATCAACGATTTCCACGGTCGCCTGACTCGTGCGAGCGGCGAGGCTGCGCACTTCATCGGCGACCACCGCGAACCCTCGTCCATGCTCCCCGGCGCGTGCCGCTTCGATGGCGGCGTTGAGCGCCAGCAGGTTGGTCTGGTCGGCAATGCCACGAATGGTCTGGACGATGGTGCCGATGATGTCGGACTGTTTGCTGACCGCATCGATGCTCAGCGCGGCCTCGTTCAAATCCCGGGAAATGTCCTGGATGATTTGCACCGTCTGCTGCACCACCTGAGAGCCTTTCTGCGCGCAGGCGTCGTTCTGCACCGAAGTGCTGTGGGCCGATTCGGCGGCGGTTTGCAGGGTGGTCATCTGCCGAGTGATGTCGCTGGCGAACTTCACCACTTTGTACAGCCGCCCCTTGGTGTCGAACAACGGGTTGTAGGACGCTTCAAGAAAAATGGTACGGCCGTGTTTATCCTTGCGCTCGAAGCGGTGGGAATGAAATTCGCCGCGATTGAGCGAAGCCCAGAACGCCCTGTAGCCCGGGGATTCGGCTTCGGCACGGTGGCAAAACAAGCTGTGATGCTGACCGACGATTTCGTTGAGCGAGTAGTGCGTGGCCTGTAGGAAGTTGTCATTGGCGGTGATCACCCGACCTTCGGGGGTGAATTCGATTACCGCCATGGAACGGCCGATGGCCTCGAGCATGCTTTTGTTTTCGTGCTCCTCGTGCACCCTGTCAGAGATGTCGCTGGCCACCTTGATCACGCTCCTTACCTGGCGGTCAGGGCCGAACACCGGCATGTAACTGGCTTCGAGCCACACCTCCCTGCCGTTTTTGTCCAGACGTGGAAACGTGCCGCTGACCGGTTCGCCACGGGCCAGGTCACGCCACAAGCGGGCGTACTCTTCACTGCGGTAAAACGCCTCTTCACAGAAAATCCGGTGATGCTTGCCTCGCACTTCTTCGACGCTGTAGCCCATGGCCGCGCAGAAATTTTCGTTGGCATCGAGGACGAAACCGTCCGGCGTGAATTCAATCATCGCCATCGAACGACAGATCGCGGCCAGTTTGGCGTTGGCCTCGCTCAGCGCGCAGCTGAAGCGTTCGATTTCCAGCAGGTCAGCCTTGTGATGAAGGTTAAACATGTCATATCACCCTAAGCGCGGTTCTTTGATTGATGAAAGTTCTGCGGTCTTTCAACGTATCCACCACAACGTTCCAAGGAACAGGCACACGCGCCCCTCCACACGAGGGGCTGTTCAGGTGATCAATGATGTTGAATCGGAGAGTCCATGTGGCAACGCTCTTATCAAGACATCCGTCTCTTGATAGCCCGGGACCGGGCCAACCCTGATGTATTCATAAGCAATTCCCTTTTACGCAAAGCTCCCGGTTGCTCGGTATCGGTGCCTTGTCTCGCGCACTCTCGAGCCAGCAGCCGGACATCCATCCGTCCGACATGGTTAGTTACGAGTCAGCATAGCCAGCCGCTTACGGCCTGCAAGGCCACTAGTCGGCCAGTATTGAGGACAAAATCGATTCAGCACGATGGGGCTAACGATCAGCCAGCATCGCCAGGAGTGCCTGTACGGCTGCCGAGGGTGGCTTGCCTGGGGCAATGGCGAGGGCGAATTCGCGGTCGACCCGCGGTTTGAGCGGCATCACCCGCAGGCCCTGGAGCTGGCTAGGCAGCGTCATTTCCGGCACCACCGTCACGCCGATGTTTTCCCGTACCAGCGTGAATGCGCTGCTCCATTCTCGGACCTCGACGCGAACGTCGCAGAGCTGCAAGCCGGCGTCGCTGGCCAGGCTGCGGGCGTTGGTCGAGCATCCGCCCGTGGCCAGCACAAAGGGTTGCTGCGCCAGCTCGGCGAGCGTGACGCCCTCTTCCACCGGTCGGCGCGCCAGGCCGTGGCCAGCCGGCAGGACCGCCACCCAGGCGTCACGCCCCAGACGACCGGCATTGCGCGACGGTGTGGGGTTCAACACCACACCGACGTCCACCAGGCCGGCAGCCAGCAGGCTGTCCACTTCGTCGTCGCTGACTTCGAGCGCGACCACCTGGATACCGGGATGAAGCCGGTTGAACTGACGCAGCAAAGGCGGCAGGAACGTCGCCAGCACCATGGGAAAACTGGCCAGGCGAATCGTCCCGCGCTGGACGCCTTTGGCGGCGTCGACGGTTTTGCGGATGTTTTCCAGGGCGCCGAGCATGGTGCGCGCGTGTTCGATGACCGGCAGGCCGATGGCGGTCGGCAAGGTCTGGCGGTTTTCCCGGCTGAACAGTTGCACGCCCAGGGTTTCCTCGATCAGTGCCAGCGCTTGGCTGGCCCCCGACTGGGTCATGCCGATCCGCTCGGCGGCACGGGTGATGTTGCCGGTATCGGCCACCGCCACGACCATTCGCCAATGCATCAGGTTCATCATGGCAGTAGCTTTCCTTATGGCAACGTTCTGAAAGATTAATTTTACCGAGGGTGGCGCGCACTATGACACTGGCGCCAATCACTCACCAGAGACCTGCCGATGAAGCTGTATTACGCCCCCCAGGCCTGCTCGCTGGCGCCGCACATTGTGTTGCGCGAATTGGGCCTGCCCTTTGAATTGATCCGCATCGACAACCGCAGCAAACAGACTGACAGCGGCGAAGACTTCTTCGCCATCAACCCCAAGGGCTACGTTGCCGCACTGCAACTGGACGATGCGCAGGTGCTGACCGAAGGCCCGGCGATCCTGCAATACCTCGCCGACCTGCGCCCCGACACCCGCCTGGCGCCAGCCCCCGGGACGTTCGAACGGGTGCGCTTGCAGGAGTGGCTGAACTTCGTGTCGACGGAGGTTCATGGCGGGTTGGGCTGGCTGTTCAGCGAGCGGTTTACCCAGGACGTGAAAGCGCAGATCAAGGAGAAGCTGTTCAAGCGCTTTGTGGTGTTGTGCCAGACGCTGGAGCGTCAGGATTATCTGCTGACGAGCGGCTTCAGCGTTGCCGACGCGTACCTGTTCACGGTGCTGCGTTGGGCGCCGTGGTTTGACATTGATCTGGATCGCTGGCCGGCGTTGGCGAGGTTTCAGGCGAGGGTGGGAGAGCGCCAGAGCGTAACAGCGGCGTTGGCTGTGGAACTGGCGTAGGGCTTGAGCCCCTTCGCGGCCAAGCCCGCTCCCACCGGGAAACCCATTCCATCGTGGGAGCGAGCCTGCTGGCGATAACCGGCTTCTATATCTACAGGCTGGAACTGACTTTTTCAGCCACCTCCCCCGGCACCCAGCCCTTCCACACCTGCGGCTGATCACGCAGAAACGCTTGCGCAACCTGGCGCGGTGGCTGGCGTTTCTCGGCCATCTGCGCCAGGGTCTGGTTCAGCAGGTCGATGGGGAAATCGACTTTCTCGAAGAACGCCACCAGATCCGGATACTGCGCCTTGAACGGTGCGGACACGCCAATGGCCAGGCTCGCCGGCATCGAGCGCGTGCCCTTGGGGTTTGGGTGATTGGCGTCGGACAGGGTTTTCCAGGCGTCGGCGTCAAACGGCGGCTCCTCGAGTTTCACCAGTTTGTACCGTCCCAGCAAAGGCGTTGGCGACCAGTAGTAGAACAACACCGGTTTGCCGCGACGAATCGACGACGCCACTTCGGCATCCAGCGCCGCCCCGGAGCCGGTACGGAAGTTGACGAAGCTGGTGGTCAGGTCGTAGGCCTTGAGCTTCTGGCTGTTGACGATCTCCGACGTCCAGCCGGTCGGGCTGTTGAGGAAGCGTCCCCGGCTCGGGTCCTCGGGGTCGCGGAACACATCCTTGTAGCGCGCCAGGTCGGCCACCGACTTCAGCTCCGGCGCCAGCGGCTTGATGCCGCGTTCAGGGTCGCCCTTGATCACGTATTCCGGCACCCACCACCCCTCGGTGGCTCCTTTGACGGTGTCGCCCAAGCCAAACACTTTGCCTTCGGCGGCGGCCTTGACCCAGGCAGGGCTGCGCCCGGCCCATTCTTCACCGATCACCTGGATGTCATTTTTGGCCAGGGCGGCTTCGAGGCTGACGGTGCTGCCGGGCAAGGTGTCGGTCGGGTAACCGTAGCCTTTTTCGACGATCAGCCGCAGGACTTCGGTAATCAGGCTGCCGCTTTCCCAGGTGATGTCGCCGAAGTGGATCGGCGCGTTTTTTTCGGCGGCGGGGACATGGCTGGCCACCAGGCTCAGGGCCAGCAGCGAACCGCCGAGCAGACTTTTGATCGATTTCATGCGGACCTCTGATGCAAGGGTTCATTGGCGCTGTGCGGGGCACATAACGCGAGGGAGCGGGTCATATAGACGCTGACCGAGCGTTGAGAAATGCCCAGCTCGGCCGCGATCTGCGGGTACGTCAGGCCATCGATCCGCGACAGCAGGAACGTCGCCCGGACCTTGCCTGGCAGTCGCTCCAGGGTGCGGTCGAGGCCCTGCAGGGTTTCGCTCAGTTGCAGCAGAACCTCGGGCGAGGTCACGGCTGGCGGATCGAAGTGTTGCAGGTGTTCGCGGTGCCGGCGCTCCAGATCACGGCGCCGCCAGAGCTGATAAATCAACCGCTGGGCGATGGTGGTGAGCAAGGCACGGGGCTCGCGAATCGGCGTCAGACCGGGCGATTCGAGCAGTTGCGCAAAGGTTTCCGCGGCGATGTCTTCGACGCTGCAATGGGTACCCAACTGCTGACGCAGGCGGGCGCACAACCAGGGGTAATGGGCGCGGAACAATCCGCCCACGGCGTGACGATGGTCGGTGCCGGACATAGAGGCTCCAGGGGTTAGGGTCGCTGAATGTCCGGTGGCCCGGTGAGGCGAATCCTAGCAAGGAGCCTTATTCATTAATAATACTTAAAATTCATTTTTATATTTGATAAAGGAATTTACGGACAGCATCGCGAGCAGGCTCGCTCCCACAGGGACCCAAGGTTGTAGAAGCGAGCCTGCTCGCGATGGCAATGGCGCCGACGCCACTGGTTCTCCCGCTTACCGCACCCGCCCATACCCCAAGCCCTGTGCCTCTCGCTGATAATCGAGCAGCACCTGATAATCCTCCTCGCCGGCCGGCAACACCTCGCTTAAACCGAGCACTTCAGCGACTTCAGGCAACTCGCCCAACGTCTCGTTCATGACCCTGCGCAACGCCGTGACCTGCTCGTCACTGGCCGTCACGGCGGTGATGTACGGCAAGGTCGGGCTCGACGCACTGCGCTCCACCACGCGCAGCCCCCTCACTTCCTGCCCGGCGTGCCGCGCCAGGTAGGCGAAGGTCACGCTGTCGATGGCGGCGAGGTCGGCCAGATCGTCGCGCAGCCAGCGCAGGCTCTCGCGATGGCTGCCGCTGATGCCGACACGGGTGAAGAACTGCCCGTCGCGGTGCAGCGGCGCCAAGCGCTGGCGCAACAGGTTCATCCCGCTGTTGGAGTCTTCGCCGTTGATCACGCCGCGACTGTTGAAGAAGTCAGGCAACGTCCGGCGAGAATCATCGGCGCGGCTCAACAACAGGCTGCAATGATTGCCGCCACTGGCCTCCGGCAGCTCATAGCGGGGTCGGCCGACCACCCGCACCTGACCGCGCAATGCCGTCATCAACGGGTAGCCACAGGTTTGCGTCAGTAACAGATCCGGCGCCCGCCACAGCTCAAGCAGCGGCAACCCGCCAGCGCCACGGCGCGTACTGCCCAGGCGTTCGAGAATACGCACCAACCAGCGCTCGTTGGCCTGCTGGATGGGTTCGGGGGCGACGTACATGAGTAATTCGGCAATCTGTCGGGTCATCGGAAAATCGTCCCTGCACATCATTGAACGGTGGGAGTACTGACTGGAATCAGTGGAATGGATGTCGTGGGCTGTCGATTGCCTTTATCCCATTCTCGCGCCACAACTGGCCATAACCGCGCACCAGAAAGCCGCCGCTGCGCGCCAGCCATTGTTCGCGGCGCGCGTGGTAGACCCGGGGCAGGTCGTACCAGGGCAGGCCCGGCAGGTCGTGATGCACCAGATGGAAATTGAGGTTGAGGAACAGCCAGCGCCACGGCCAGGCCGCTTCGTTGAGTACCGTGCGCTGCTCGGGTTGCGCGTGGGGACGATGCTCGTAATAGGAACGGATCATCGCAATCGACAGCGCCGGCACACTGATCAGCAACAGGTAATGCCACACCGGCAACACGCTGTAGCGGGCGATGAACAGCAACATCAACAGGGTCAGCGTGCCGTGGCTCAGCCACATCAACCAGGCCTGGCGCTCACCGGCCTGCAGCCGTTGCAGCTCTTCCCGCGCTAGCCCCAGCAGCGCCAGGGGTGCACCCAGGAGGAAGCGACCGAGCACGGTTTTGTTCAACCAGTGCAGGCTCTGCTCGAACAGTGAACGGTCCTGCCATTGCCGCGCACTCAGATAACGGCTTTCCGGATCGATGCCGGGCAGCGTCAGGTCTTCGTCGCGGTGATGCCGCAAGTGGCTGTCGCGATACAGGGTGTAGGGATACCAGACGGCGAACGGCGCGTAGCCGAGGATTTTGTTCAGCGTGGTCCAGCGGGTCGGATGGCCATGCAGCAATTCGTGCTGCACCGATAACCAGAGCACCAGCAGCACGATCAATGCCAGCGTGCTCCACCCAAGGCCCAATCGGGCGCTGCCCAGCACCAGGCTGAACCAGCCGACGTACACGGCGACAAGCAGCAACCAGGTCGGCCACTCGGTGCGAGCCGTCAGGCGTTGGCGCAGGGTTTCGATTTCTTCTCGATGGGCACTATCGAAGTAATGGGGCATGGCGTTGCTCGGATCAGGGACCAGTCCCCTTCTGTGCAACAGCGCCTGGAAATCTTGCAGATTATTTTTTGCGAAGCGGCGGCGATCATTCCCACACCCTGCGCGGGAATGATCTTCCTGCGTGTGGCGTCAGTGACCGAACACGTCCACCTTCTTGGCCTTCTTGTCCGCACGCTTTTCATCGGCGGTCTTTGCCGGTTTCTTCTTTGCCGCTTTTTTTGAATCCATGCCTTTGGCCATGATACTGACTCCACTCATACGGGATGTACGATCAGGTATACACCTATCCCCGGCCACGCGTTCTTTTATAATTGCCCGCTTTGCCCAGCGACAGATCCGCGCCATGCCCGAAACCCGGTACACCCAGCTCGACGAGCCGTCATGGCCGTTGATGAACAAGTTTTATCGCGCCCACCAATCGTCGATGAAAGCGGTCCGCGAGGCTCGCCTCTGGGTCGCCCGGCGCGAGCAGATCATCGGTGCGCTGTGCCTGCGGCCGGTGTCGGGGGGACATTGGTTGACCGGATTGTTCATCGACCCGAGCTGCCGCAACCAAGGGGTGGCGGCGGCGCTGATCGGCGCAGCGGTCGAAGGCCTCGAACAACCGGTGTGGTTGTTCTGTCATCCGGACCTGCGCGGTTTCTACGAGCGTTGCGGCTTCAGGTTCGACCCGCAAATGCCTTATGCGATGGTCGAACGCCTCAGTCGTTATGCGCGCAGCAAGCCGATGATTGCGATGGGGTTGGAGCCGTTCGGGAAGGCTTGAAGAGCCCCTTGTGGGGGCGAGCGGGCTCGCTCCCACAAGGACCTGGATCAATCGTCAGCATTGGGATCGAGATCGGGAAACATCACTTCGGTAAAGCCGAACTTGCTGAAATCGGTGATCCGCGACGGGTACAACAGGCCGATCAGGTGATCGCACTCGTGCTGCACCACCCGCGCATGAAAGCCTTCGGCGATGCGCACGATCGGTTCGCCCTTGGGGTCGAAACCTTCATAACGGATCTGCTGGTAACGGTCCACCGCGCCCCGCAGGCCGGGCACCGACAGGCAACCTTCGACCCCCTCCTCCATCACCGGGCTCAACGGGGTGATCAGCGGGTTGATCAGGATGGTCTGCGGCACGGCCTCGGCATCGGGGTAGCGTTCGCTGTGCTCGAAACCGAAGATCACCAGTTGCAGGTCGACGCCGATCTGCGGTGCGGCCAGGCCGACGCCGCCAACGCTTTCCATGGTCTGGAACATATCGTCGATCAGTTGCCACAATTCCGGGCTGTCGAACATCTGCGCCGGGACCGGTGGCGCGATGCGCAGCAGGCGCTCGTCGCCCATTTTCAGGATTTCACGGATCATTGGATGGCTTCGTCAGTGTTCGGTTTGATCGAGTGGTCCCGACCCAGTCCCGATACGTGTTGTTTGGGGGTTTCGTCGAGCTCGCCGGGGACCTTTTCGCCAGGGTCCTTGCCTTCGCTGGACATGTGCTCGATCACCGCATTCATCTCCGCGCCGAGCAACAACACCGCCGAGGAAATATAGAAATACAGCAACAGCACGATGATCGCACCGATACTGCCATACATGGCGTTGTAGTTGGCGAAGGTCTTGACGTAGAACGCGAACCCCAGGGACGCGATGATCCACACCACCACTGCCAGCACCGACCCCGGGGTGATGAAGCGAAACTCCTGGCGCACGTCCGGCATGACGTAATAGATCAGCGCGACAGCGATCATCATCAGCACCACGATCACCGGCCAGCGGGCAACGGTCCAGACCGTGACGATGAAGTCTTCCAGCCCGACCTGCGCGGCAATCCAGCCCATCACCTGCGGCCCGAGCACCATCAACGCAGCGGCGACCAGCAACATGCCGGCGATACCGATGGTGTAGAAGATCGACAGGGGAAAACGCTTCCACAGCGGACGACCTTCCACCACATCGTAGGCCGCGTTCATCGCGCTCATCATCAGGCGCACGCCGGCCGAGGCCGTGTACAGCGCAATGACGATACCGACCGAGAGCAAGCCACCCTTGGATTGCTGGAGCTGGTCGATCACCGGGTTCACCTGTTCCAGTGCCTGGGGCGGCAGGACCAGTTCCGATTGCAGGCGCAGCCACGAGAAAAAGTCCGGCAGGTGCAGGAAACCGATCAGGGCGATCAGGAACAGGATGAAGGGAAACAGCGAAAACAGCATTTGATAGGCCAGCGCCGAGGCGTAGGTCGACATCTCGTCGTCGACGAACTCCTTGATCGTGCGCACCATCACTCGGTGGAGGGGCAAGCCTTTCATGTCGGGGAAAATCATGAGCGTCTCCTTTCGCCGCAAATCGCTTGAAGTCGTGGCGACTCAGGGGCCGTTTTCTACCATCAAATTAGCCTACTTGGCGATTTTGATCTTGTACAAGTAAAGGCCGACGCAAAAACGGCCATCCGCGGATGGCCGTTTCGGTCGTGCGTCAAAGGCTGGATCACGCCTTGTCGACACCTTTTTTCACCGCATCCTTGGCTTTGCCGACCGCTTGCTGTGCTTCGCCTTTCTTTTCCTGCACCACGCCCTCGGCGCGCATCTTGTCGTTGTCGGTAGCCTTGCCAACGCCTTGCTTGATGTTGCCGACGGCTTCGTTGGCCATGCCTTTTACTTTATCGCCAGTGCTGCCCATGGTGATTCTCCTGTGAACAATTGAACGCATTGAGTCGTTACACAAGGATTGACCGGAGGGGTTTGTGCAGAGTTTCATTTATTTTGCCCAACGACATTTCATCGCCGGCTGCAGGTTGGGCTTTATGTTTGCCGGCCAACCCCCGAGAATGCGCAACGTATTCAGGCCATGGCGCTGAAGATCCAACCCCGTAGGAATGTTATGAAACTCGATAAAAAGCAGGCCATTGCCCGCAGAAACCAGGAACTTGGCGGAGCAGTGCTGGGCGTCAACAACTGCCACTTCACCGAATTGAACCGCAACCGCAACATCTGGTGGTTCGATATTCCGGTGTCGCGCCTGGCCGTGGGTCAGTACGAATGGATTCACCTGCTGATGCACACCCCGGCCACCGACGAACTGCTGCACCTGAAGGTGCCAACGGTGTTCCTGCGCGAGAAGCTGGAAGGGCTGGTGGTGCGCAACGAAGGCAAGCGCAAGGCAGCGCTGAGCCTGGAATTGAGTGCAGACAAGGATTCATTCCTGCAGGACATGCGCCCGTCCGGGACCAACGTCAACTTCGCGCCGTTTCGCCAATAAGAACCCACCTGTGGGAGCAAGCGCGCCCACAGGACACCGAGGTTTCCAGACGGCCAACAAAAAGCCCCGCATCGGCGGGGCTTTTTGTTGGATTACGCGGTGGCTTTCTTCGCGTTGATCTTCTTCAGCTCTTCATCGCGCAACTCTCGACGCAGGATCTTGCCGACGTTGGTGGTCGGCAGTGCATCGCGGAACTCGACCGAGCGCGGAACCTTGTAGCCAGTGACGTTCGCCCGCATGTGCTCCATCACCTGCTCCTTGGTCAGGGTCACGCCCGGCCTGACAACGATGAAGATCTTGATCGCCTCACCCGACTTCTCGTCCGGTACGCCGATGGCCGCGCATTGCAGCACGCCCGGCAGGGTCGCCAGCACGTCTTCGAGCTCGTTGGGGTAAACGTTGAAACCGGAGACCAGGATCATGTCTTTCTTGCGATCGACGATGCGCATGTAGCCGTCAGGCTGGATCACCGCGATGTCGCCGGTCTTCAGCCAGCCTTCACTGTCGAGCATCTCATCGGTGGCTTCCTGACGCTGCCAGTAGCCCTTCATCACCTGCGGGCCTTTCACGCACAGCTCGCCGATTTCACCCAACGGCAGTTCCACGCCGGCATCGTCGATGACTTTGCACAAGGTCGAGGGCACCGGAATGCCGATGGTGCCGATCTGGATGTTCTGGATCGGGTTCACCGTGGCCACCGGGCTGGTTTCGGTCATGCCGTAACCTTCGCAGATGGCGCAGCCGGTGACCGCTTTCCAGCGTTCGGCGGCGGCCAGTTGCAGGGCCATGCCGCCGGACAGGGTGACTTTAAGCGCCGAGAAATCCAGCTTGCGGAAGCCTTCGTTATTGCACAGGGCGACGAACAGGGTGTTCAGGCCGACAAAGCCGCTGAACTTCCACTTCGACAGTTCCTTGACCATGGCGGTCAGGTCGCGCGGATTGCTGATCAGGATGTTGTGGTTGCCGATCAGCATCATCGCCATGCAATGAAAGGTGAAGGCATAGATGTGGTACAGCGGCAGCGGCGTGATCAGGATCTCGCAACCTTCATTGAGGTTGGAGCCCATCAGCGCCTTGCATTGCAGCATGTTCGCCACCAGGTTGCGGTGGGTCAGCATCGCGCCCTTGGCCACGCCCGTGGTGCCGCCGGTGTATTGCAGCACCGCCACGTCACCACTGGCCGGGCTGGCTTCCGCCACAGGCTGGCCCTGGCCCTTGCTCAGTACCTCATTGAACTTGATGGCCTTGGGCAAGTGATACGCCGGGACCATCTTCTTCACGTACTTGATGACGCTGTTGATCAGCAGGCGCTTGAGCGGCGGCAGCAGGTCGGCCACTTCGGTGACGATGACGTGCTTGACGCCGGTCTTGGGCACGACCGTCTCGGCCAGGTGCGCCATGTTGGCCAGGCACACCAGGGCCTTGGCACCGGAATCGTTGAACTGGTGTTCCATCTCCCGCGCGGTGTACAGCGGGTTGGTGTTGACCACGATCAGCCCGGCGCGGATGGCCCCGAATACGGCGACCGGGTATTGCAGGACGTTGGGCAATTGCACGGCGATTCGATCGCCCGGCTGCAAGTCGGTATGCTGTTGCAGGTAAGCGGCAAAGGCACCGGACAATTCGTACAGTTCACCGTAGGTGATTGTCTTGCCCAGGTTGCTGAAAGCCGGCTTGTCGGCGAAGCGTTGGCAGGACTGCTTCAACACTGCCTGAATATTCGGGTATTCGTCCGGATTGATGTCGGCAGCAATCCCGGCAGGGTACTTATCCTTCCAGAAGTCTTCGATCATGCAAGCCCACTCCTCAGCAACGCGAATTCAAATACCGCATTTGATGCGATTATTATTGGTGTTGATTGTTGGTGAATCCGGCCGTTTTTGAAGGCCAGGAGGTCACAAAGCGCGCCGAGATTAGCAGCTTTGCCAAGGGCCGACTAGAGCCAAACGTGGCCCCTACAGTCATTTTGGTGACTCAAGAATAACAGGCAGTCATTTTAGAGCAAAGGGTCTATAAGACCCTGAAAGCCCCGGAATTCGGGGCCTTCACAACAAGATATCGAGCAGACTCGCCCCCACAGACGGGGACGTAATCCGTGGGAACGACGCGTCCATTCATCGCTTACGCAATATCCCGCAGCTCCCGCCGCAGAATCTTGCCCACCGGCGTCATGGGCAACGACTCGCGCAACACGATGTGCTTGGGCACTTTGTACGCCGTGAAGTTTTCCTTGCAGTAAGCCTTCAGCTCTTCGAGGCTCACGCCTGATTCACGCGCCACCACGAACAGCTTCACCGCCTCGCCGGAGCGCTCGTCCGGTACCCCGATGACCGCACAATTGGCGACTTTCGGGTGGGCCATCACCACGTCTTCGATTTCGTTCGGGTACACGTTGAAACCCGAGACGATGATCATGTCTTTCTTGCGATCGACGATGCGTACGAAACCGTCCGGGTCGATCACCCCGATATCGCCGGACTTGAACCAACCCTCGGCGTCCAGCACCTCGGCGGTGGCATCGGGCTTCTGCCAGTACCCTTTCATGATCTGCGGGCCCTTGATGCACAGCTCGCCGCGCTCGCCCAACGGCTGCTCGACGCCCTCATCGTTGATGATTTTCAGCGTGGTGCCCGGCACCGGCAGGCCGACGGTGCCGATCCGCGACTTGTCGCCGTAGGGGTTGGTGCACGCCACCGGCGAGGTTTCGGTCAGGCCGTAGCCTTCGGTGATGCGGCAACCGGTCAGTTGCTCCCAGCGCTCGGCGGTGGCCTTGACCAGCGCGGTGCCACCGGAGTTGGTCAGCTTGAGGCTGGAGAAATCCAGGGTCTTGAAATCCGGATGGTCCATCAGCGCGACGAACAAGGTGTTGAGCCCCAGCAGGCACGAGAATCGCCAGTTCTTCAGCTCCTTGATGAAAGCGCCGATGTCCCGTGGATTGGTGATCAGCACGTTGTGGTTGCCGGTCACCATCATGCACATGCAATTCGCCGTGAAGGCATAGATGTGGTACAGCGGCAGCGGCGCGATCATCACCTCCTGCCCTTCGCGCAACAGCGGCTGGCCATCGTCGCCATACTGCCCGAGGCAGCCCCGCGCCTGTTGCATGTTGGCCACCAGGTTGCCGTGGGTCAGCATTGCGCCCTTGGCCAGGCCGGTGGTGCCGCCGGTGTATTGCAGCACGGCGATGTCGTCGAGCCCGACGTTCAGCGGCTTGATGCCCTGGCCACGGCCCATGCGCAGGGCGCTCTTGAAGGAAATGGCCTGGGGCAACTGATAGTCCGGAACCATTTTCTTGACCTTGCGCACCAGCGTGTTGACCAGCCAGCCTTTGGCGGCGGGCATCATGTCGCCCATCTTCGCTTCGATCAGGTACTGCAGATCGGTGTCGGCCAGCACTTCCTGGACCTTCTGCCCGAACATGTTGAGGTAGACCAGCGCACGGGCACCGGAGTCCTTGAACTGGTGGCGCATTTCCCGTGCGGTGTACAGCGGATTGGTGTTGACCACGATCAGCCCGGCGCGCATCGCACCGAACACGGCAATCGGGTATTGCAGGACGTTGGGCATCTGCACCGCAATGCGATCCCCGGGCTCCAGGTCGGTGTGGGCTTGCAGGTAACCGGCGAACGCCGCGCTCTGGCGTTCGAGTTCGGCGTAGGTCAGGGTCACGCCCATGTTGCTGAAGGCCGGGCGGTCCGCAAATTTCTTGCAGGAACGCTCGAACACCTCGATCACCGACTTGTAGGCTCCTTGATCGATGTCCAGGGGCACGCCGGCCGGGCGTTTGTCATTCCAGAAATCAGGTTGCATTGTTCTTGTCCTCTTTACCTGAACCTATCCGGGGCCGCTTGTGTGTCCTTGCTTTCCCATCCCTTGGAACAGAAAGCAAAAAGCGGAGCTTCACGGACACTAGCAGCTATGGCCAATCAGGCAAATATGGCAACAACCGACATTGATCGTATGAATCTTGGTGCCTTGGTGTGGGCTGATCGGACGGCGGGCGAAGGATGCGCTATACAATGCAACGTGCCCATGCAAAGGAATCGCCATGATCCACGACACCTTCTGGCTGACCGCGAGTGACCGCAGCCGCCTGTTCGTCAACCAGTGGTTGCCGGACGCGCCGTTGAAAGCCGTGATCCTGCTGGCCCATGGCATGGCAGAACACAGCGCTCGTTATGCCCGTCTGGCGCAGGAATGTTGTGCTCAGGGCTACGGCGTGTATGCGCCGGACCAGCGAGGGCATGGCAGAACGGCCGACGGCGGGACCCTCGGTCACTTCGCCGACGACGATGGCTGGTGCAAGGTGGTTGGCGACCTGGCCAGCCTCAACCAGCACATCGGCCAACAGCACCCCGGGGTGCCCATCGTGTTGCTTGGCCACAGCATGGGCAGCTACATCGCCCAGGCTTATCTGCTGCACCACAGCGCCAGCCTGCACGGCGCGGTACTCAGCGGCTCGAACTTCCAGCCCGTGGCGCTTTATCGCGCGGCGCGCCAGATCGCTCGCCTCGAACGCCTGCGCCAAGGGCCGAAAGGCCGCAGCGCCTTGATCGAATGGTTGTCGTTCGGTTCGTTCAACCAGAAATTCAAACCGGCGCGAACGCCCTTCGACTGGCTCAGCCGCGACCCCGCTGAAGTCGACAAGTACGCCAACGACCCGCTTTGCGGCTTTCGCTGCACCAACCAATTGTGGATCGACCTGCTCGGCGGCTTGCAGCAGATCAGTAAAGCGTCCAATCTCGCGCAGATCGACCCGGGCCTGCCATTGCTGGTGATCGGCGGAGAATGTGATCCGGTGAGCGAAGGCAAGCGTCTGAAAGATCTGGCCGACGCACTGCACGCCGCCGGCTGCCAGAACCTGCAATTGAAGATTTATCCGCAGGCCCGGCACGAACTGTTCAACGAGTGCAATCGCGATGAAGTGACGGCCGATGTACTGGGCTGGATGGCCCACGCCCTCAGCCACCGCCGCCCGCCCAGATCCGAATAGTTGTTTTTTGTGTTTTTTTATTTGTTACAGGAATTCAAAACCGATGACCCAGGTGACCAACACTCCTTATGAAGCCCTCGAAGTCGGGCAGACCGCCAGCTACAGCAAGACGGTCGAAGAGCGTGACATTCAATTGTTCGCCGCGATGTCCGGGGACCACAACCCGGTGCACCTGGACGCCGAGTTCGCTGCCGCCACCATGTTCAAGGAGCGCATCGCCCACGGCATGTTCAGCGGCGCCTTGATCAGCGCGGCCGTGGCCTGCGAGTTGCCTGGCCCGGGGACGATCTACATCGGCCAGCAGATGAGCTTCCAGAAGCCGGTGAAGATCGGCGACACCTTGACGGTGCGCCTGGAGATTCTCGAGAAGCTGCCAAAGTTTCGCGTGCGCATCGCCACCCGCGTGTTCAATCAGCGTGATGAACTGGTGGTGGATGGCGAGGCGGAAATCCTCGCACCGCGCAAGCAACAGACAGTGACATTGCCGACCCTGCCGGCGATCAGCATCGGCTGAATTTCAGCGCAAAAAAAGTGGGAGCGAGCCTGCTCGCGATGGCGCCAGGTCATTCAACAGTGCTGTTGAATGAGAGGCAGCTTTCGCCAGCAGGCTCGCTCCCACAGGTGGCTACACGCTTGGATTACGAACGTGCGCGAGCCTGGTTACGCAGGGCCTTGACCTGATCGTGGTTACGTTGCACGCCGTGGTACTGACGTTCAACCAGGTCACGAATGCCCACCAGGTTGTGTTTGTTGATCTTCTCGATGGCTTCACGGTAAGCCTTCAGCGCGTGGTCTTCACCGCGCTCGGCTTCGTTCAGCACAGCCTCTTCATCCTTGCCGGTGAACATCGCTTTCACATCGACCCAACGACGATGCAGGTCACCGCTGACGCTGGTCGAGGTTTCCGGATCGCCACCCAGCGAACGTACGGCAGCTTGCAGTTCCGAAGCCGCAGTCGCGCAATCGGCAGAGCGCTGGGTGAACAGCGTTTTGAGTTCCGGATGCTTGATGTCTTCAGCGCAGGTCTTGAACCCTTCCTGACCGTCCTTGCTGGTTTCGATCAGGTCATTGAGCACAGAGATCGCTTCTTTATTCATGTCGGTCATTTTCAATTCCTCACGGGTTGATGAAAGATGCAATAACTATTGCAGCCGACATGCCAGCTTTCACATTGCAATTTACTCCTTAAATTTCAATAACTTAGACTTTAAGCGGAAATCTGTATCCGCTTTTTTTGCATGATCTGTCATTTGGCCTGCATGCAGAATGCCTGTATTTTTCAAGTGGCCGAATCAAGACGAGCCACCGATGAACCCTGAAAAGCTGGAACTGCTGATTACCCGCGAAATGCCCTTTGGCAAATACAAGGGTCGCATCATTGCCGACCTGCCCGGTCCCTACCTCAACTGGTTCGCCCGGGAAGGCTTTCCCCATGGCGAATTGGGCGGGTTGCTGGCCTTGATGCAGGAAATCGATCACAACGGTCTGTCGGAGTTGCTCGAGCCGTTACGTGCCAAACATGGCAAACCCGCCCCTCGCCACTGAGTTGTCCTTATGCCCGATAACACCCGCCGCGCCCGTGATGAACTGTTCTGGAAAACCTTCGCCGATCGCTACGCCGTCGAGTCCGGTCCGGTCAATCTGGAAAACGGCTACTTCGGCCGCATGTCGCGCACGGTGGTCGAGGAGTACCAGCGCAACATCGAACTGATCAACCGCAGCAACTCGGTGTATGTGCGCCAGCGCTTCGAAAAGGCCGACGGCGTGAGGATCCGCACCCGGCTCGCCGAGTTGATCGACGTGCCGGTGGACAGCGTTGCCTTTACCCGCAATGCCTCGGACGCCCTGCAGTCGCTGATCCGCAATTACAATCGCCTGCAACCGGGCGACCAAGTGCTGATCTGCGACCTGGAGTACGACACGGTCAAGGGCGCGATGCGTTGGCTGGCACGCCATCGCGGCGTCGAAGTGATCGAGATCGAGCACACGCACCCCGCCAGCTTCGACAGCCTGCTTGAGACCTATCGCGACGCCTTTGCGCGTAATCCCAGACTCAAGCTGATGGCGCTGACCCACGTCACCCACCGCACCGGGCTGGTGATGCCGGTACAGGCGATCGCCGCTGCCGCGAGGGAGCATGGCGTCGATGTGATCCTGGACGGCGCCCATGCCCTCGGGCAGATGGAGTTCGACCTCGCGGAACTGGGCATCGAGTTTGCCGGGTTTAACCTGCACAAGTGGATCGGCGCGCCGCTGACCCTGGGCTTCATCTACATCGCCCCCCATCGCCTGGCCGACATCGACCCGGACATGGGCGAACTGCATTTCCCGGTCACCGACATTCTAGGGCGCACACCCTACAGCACCCCCAACATTCCGGCGTTGCTGACCCTGCCGCTGGTGTTCGAGGAACACAGGGCCATGGGCGGAGCCGCCGCCAAGGGCACCCGACTCAACTACCTGCGCGACCTGTGGGTCCGCGCGGTGCGCGAGCTGCCGGGCATAGAGGTCCTGACCCCGGACGATCCCCGACTGTATTGCGGCATCACCTCGTTGCGCTTCACCGCGCAGGCCGATCAACAGACGATGGTCGAGCGACTGCTCAACGACTTCAACCTGTTCACCGTGGTCCGTAGCGGGGCGGCCTGTGGCCCGTGCATTCGAATCACGCCGGGGCTGACCACGACCGCCGAGCATATGAGGCAGTTGGTTGCGGCGTTGACACAGCTGAGCTGATGCCCTCTCCCTGTAAAAGCGAGCTTGCCCGCGAAAAAGGTCCAGACACCGCTGGCTTCCTGACAAACCGCGTCACCGTTGACGACTCTCGCGAGCAGGCTCGCGCCTACCGGGGGGCGACGGTGGCTTTCTGGCGGGCAAAAAAAAGGTGCGCCGACCAAGCGCACCCAAAAGCCGTAGAACACACAACGAAGTGTCGGGTCGATCAGTCCAGCAGCGCCAAGGCCTCGGCGGTGCATTCCTGAATGCGGGCCCAGTCGCCGTTCTTGATCCACTCGGGATCCAGCATCCAGCTACCGCCCACGCACATGACGTTTTTCAACGCCATGTAGCTCTTGATGTTGGCCGGGCCGACGCCGCCGGTCGGGCAGAATTTCACCTCGCCGAACGGGCCGCCGAGGGCCTTGATGGCTGCGACGCCACCGCTGACTTCCGCCGGGAACAGCTTGAAGCGGCGATAGCCCAGGCCATAGCCTTCCATGATGCCCGACGCGTTGCTGATGCCCGGCAGCAGCGGAATCGGGCTGTCGACGCTGGCTTCCAGCAGGTCACGGGTAATGCCCGGGGTCACGATGAATTGCGAACCGGCCGCTTCGGCAGCCGCCAGCATCTGCCGATCGAGCACGGTACCGGCACCGGTCACCAGCTCCGGACGCTGTTCGCGCAGGATCTGGATCGCCTTGAGGCCGAACTGCGAACGCAGGGTCACTTCCAGGGCGGTCAGGCCACCGGCGGCCAGGGCATCGGCCAGCGGCAGGACGTCCTGTTCACGAGCGATGGTGATCACCGGCAGGATCCGCGCCTTGGCGGCGAGGCTGTCGATCAGGGCAACTTTATCCGCCATGGAAACGGTCGGGGATGGGTTTGTCATAGCGGCTGTTCCTTGGCTCATGGGCACCAGTAAATCTCTAACGTAGGTTGCAGAAATGCGCGAATCGGCAGTGCGGCGACATCGTCACCGGCCAGTGCGGTGTTCAGAGTGGTCAGCTTGGACTGACCGGAAATCGACAGAATCTTGTGTTTGGCCGATGCCAGTAGCGCGCGACTCATGGTCAGACGTTGATGCGGCACGGTCGGCGCCAGCATCGGATAGCATCGACGCGTGCCGTCGGCCTTCAAGGCCTCGGCGAGGTTCGGGCTGTTGGGGAACAGCGACGCCGTATGCCCGTCGTCGCCCATGCCCAGCACCAGCACGTCGATCACCGGCAATTCGGAAAGCAAACGGTCGGCGTGCTCGGCGGCCTGTTCCAGATTGGCGCTGGCGCTGTACAGGCTGAGGAACTGCGCCTTGGCTGCCGGCCCCTGCAACAGGTATTTCTTGAGCAGGCCGGCATTGCTGTCGGCGTGCTCCACCGGCACCCAGCGCTCGTCCGCCAGGCTGACCACGACGTTCGACCAGTCCAGCGCCTGCTTGGCCAAATGCTGGAAAAACGCCACGGGACTGCGGCCGCCGGAGACCACCAGGGTCGCGGTGCCCTGGGTGTCGATCGCATCGCTCAATTGCTTGGCCACGTTCAGCGCCAGGCTCTCGGCCAGCAGCACCGGGCTCTTGAACGCATGGGCGCTGACGCCCTGGGGCAGTTTCAAATCAGATATCGCCATACCACGACCTCCCATCCCGCGTGATCAGTGCAATGGAGCTCATCGGCCCCCAGGACCCGGCCGCGTACGGCTTGGGCGCATCGCCGGACTTTTTCCACCCGGCGATCAACTGGTCACACCACTTCCACGCGGCTTCGATTTCATCTTTGCGGACAAACAGGTTCTGATTGCCGCGCATCACTTCCAGCAACAACCGCTCGTAGGCATCGGGAATCCGTGCGCTGCGCCAGGTGTCGGAAAAATTCAGTTGCAGCGGACCGCTGCGCAGTTGCATGCCCTTGTCCAGGCCCTGGTCCTTGGTCATCACCCGCAGGGAAATGCCTTCGTCCGGTTGCAGGCGGATAATCAGCTTGTTACTGATCTGCAGGCGCTGTTCCGGCGCAAAGATGTAGTGCGACGGTTCCTTGAAATGGATGACGATCTGCGACAGCTTCTGCGGCATGCGCTTGCCGGTGCGCAGGTAGAACGGCACGCCGGCCCAGCGCCAGTTACGGATGTCGGCACGCAGGGCGACGAAGGTTTCGGTGTCGCTCTGAGTGTTGGAATTGGGCTCTTCAAGGTAGCCCGGCACCGGTTTGCCTTCGCTGTAACCGGCGATGTACTGGCCGCGGACCACCTGCGTGGTCAGGCCTTCCGGACTGATCGGCGCCAGGGCCTTGAGCACTTTGACTTTCTCGTCACGGATGCTGTCGGCGGACAGGTCGGCCGGCGGGTCCATGGCGATCAGGCAGAGCAGTTGCAGCAGGTGGTTCTGGATCATGTCCCGCAGTTGGCCGGCCTTGTCGAAGTAGCCCCAGCGACCTTCGATCCCGACTTTCTCGGCCACGGTGATTTCCACGTGGGAGATGTAATTCTGGTTCCACTGGGTTTCGAACAGGCTGTTGGCGAAACGCAGGGCGATCAGGTTCTGGACGGTCTCTTTGCCCAGATAGTGGTCGATGCGGTACGTGCGGTTCTCCGGGAAGAACTGCGCCACGGCGTCATTGACCGTGCGCGAGGATTCGAGGTCCGAGCCGATGGGTTTTTCCAGCACCACACGGGTGTTTTCCGCCAGGCCGACCTTGGCCAGGTTCTCGCAGATCGCACCGTAGACGGCGGCCGGCGTGGCGAAGTAGGCAATCAGTCGCTGGGTGGTGCCGGCCAGTTCGGCCAGGGCCACGTAATCTTCGGACTTGAGGAAATCGACGTGCAGATAGGTCAGGCGCGCCAGGAAACGTTCGACCACTGCTTCGTCCAGCTCTTTGGCACCGACATATCGGCGCAGCTCGGAAGCGATGAACGTCAGGTGCTCCTGCTCGCTGCCGGGCTCACGGGCCAGCGCGATGATGCGCGTGTCCTCGTGCAGCAGGCCGGCGCCATCGAGCTGATACAGGGCAGGAAACAGCTTGCGCAAGGCCAGGTCGCCAAGGGCGCCGAACAGGGCGAAGGTGCACGGTTCAACCGTAATCGAAGGCATGATATTTGTTCTTTTATCAAGTTAAGCTACAAATACCTTTTTTCAAGGCATCACTCAAGGGAAAATGTAGTAATAACCACAACATTTCCGCAAAATACAGATTCCGAGTGGTGGTCGGTCGGAGCCATCAGTAGGATAGGCCACCGTTACGGGCCCCATCAAAGGCCCTTTTTGCATAGCCGTGCGCTTATCGGCGCAGGTGTCAAGGATACTTATATGGACCGCGTGCGAAATTTACTGGAGCAGATCCAGAATCGCCTTGAAGAGCTGAACAAGGCCGAGCGCAAAGTCGCCGAGGTGATCCTGCTCAACCCACAGCAGGCCACCCGGTTCAGCATCGCCGCCCTCGCCCAGGCCGCTTCGGTCAGTGAACCGACGGTCAACCGCTTCTGCCGTTCGTTCGGCGTCAGCGGTTACCCGGAACTCAAGTTGCAGCTGGCCCAGAGCCTGGCCAGCGGCGCCGCGTACGTCAGCCGCGCAGTGGAAGCCGACGACAACCCGGAAGCCTATACCAAGAAGATTTTCGGCAGTGCCATTGCCTCCCTGGACAGCGCTCTGCAAGCCCTGGACCCGAGCCTGATCAGCCGCGCCGTCGACCTGTTGATCCAGGCCCGGCAGATCCACTTCTTCGGCCTCGGCGCCTCCGCGCCGGTGGCACTGGATGCGCAGCACAAGTTCTTCCGTTTCAACCTGGCCGTCACGGCCCATGCCGACGTGCTGATGCAGCGCATGATTGCCTCGGTGGCGCACACCGGTGAACTGTTCGTGATCATTTCCTACACCGGCCGCACCCGCGAACTGGTGGAAGTGGCGCGTATCGCCCGGGAAAACGGCGCTTCAGTGCTCGGCCTGACCGCCGAAAACTCACCGCTGGCCAAAGCCAGCACCTTGAGCCTGAACATTCCGTTGCCTGAAGACACCGACATCTACATGCCGATGACCTCGCGGATCATTCAACTGACGGTGCTGGACGTCCTGGCCACCGGCATGACCCTGCGCCGTGGCGTGGATTTCCAGCCGCATTTGCGCAAGATCAAGGAAAGCCTGAATGCGAGCCGGTATCCGGTGGGGGATGAGTTCAACTAACTCAAAACCTTCATCGCCTGCCAGGCCCTCTTCGCGAGCAAGCCCGCTCCCACATTGAAATGGGTGTCCCTGTGGGAGCGGGCTTGCCCGCGAAGGCGCCAGCGGCGACGCCGCACAGTCAAACCCCCACCCGCGCCTGCAAACTCAAATGCGCCCGCTCCCCCGGCTTCAGGCACAAACTGTCCGTACCACCGCTGGCTGCTTCCACGCAAACAAACTCCGACACCTCGTCCCAGCTCACCCCCAGCAATGGCCGCGAGCCGGGATGCCAAACCACCGTATCGGCGGTTTCGCCGGTATCGATGCACAATTCGCGCTGCCAGGCATGGTCCTTGAGCTGCAATTCACCCTCGTGCTGGAACACCCGCTGACAGCCGCCCTCCACCCGTAACTCGCCTTCCTGCTGGCAAACCTGACGGTTGAGCTGGTCGTAACCCTGCGCGCCTTCGAGCCCAGACAGCGCTACCTCACCGACGTCGCCAATACGCCAATAGGCGTGCAACGCCTGACTCAACTGGCACGGCAGGCTGTCCTGATGCTCGGTGCTCAGGCGCAACTCCATGCGTTCGCCCAGGTGCGCATGCAGGTCCACCTGCCAGTCACACAACTCCAGACGCCAGTGCAGGCGCACGCCGTCGTCGTCATGGCGGCTGTCGAGCAGCTTCCAGTCAAGCAAGCGGGCCCAGCCATGGGACGGCCAGGCGTTTTCGCTCGGATGCCGGCCGTACCACGGCCAGCACACCGGCACGCCACCGCGAATGGCGCCCACGTGTGGCCATCTCGCCGCGCACCAGAGCCAGGGTTTCTGCCCCCTGGGCTGAAAGTGCAGCAATTGCGCGCCCTGCCGGCTGAACACCGCCTGACACAGCGGGTGATCGATCACCAGCACATCGCGCTTCTGATAGCGCTCCCAGGCGAACACCGGACGTTCGCGCAAGGATTTGAAGAAGCGTTGTAGCGGATGCTCATGCATGTGCCACGGTCCTGAAATTCATCTGCCACCGGGGTGCGCCGCCCTCCCAAAAAAAAGCGGACAGCCTGGGCCGTCCGCAAAAATGCGCACATAGAGAGGAGCTTATCGCAACAGCGTTAGAACACCGACTGAATTTTCAGGCCGGCGACCAGCGCGTTGTCGACTTCATCCACACCGCCTGGGTGAGTGATGTATTGCAGGTTGGGACGCACGGTCAGCCAGTTGGTCACGTGGAAGCCGTAGTTGATTTCGTAGTTGTATTCGGTGTCGCGCAGGGGCGAGAACAACGGGTCCTGGTAATCGCCGACACCATTGGCGGCGTTGACCAGCTCGGCGTTCTTCTTCACGTCATCGTTGACATGGATACGGGCGAAACCGATACCGACGTCATCCTTCGGACGCGCATCGAACGGGCCCTTGTACACCAGCATCAGCGACTGGTAGTTGTCGACGATGTTGGTGTCCTTGTCGTGGAAGGTGGCGTTGGCGGAAAGGGTCAGACCGCGCGACGCGTCACCGTTGTGGCTGGTGAGTTGTTGCTGCGCCACGAACCAGTAACCGGACTTGCTGCTGTGGCTGCGATAGGCATTGCCGCTGGTGGCCGCGTCATCGCCGTTCACGTCTTCACGAACGTCATCGGCCTTGGCCGTGCTCTTGTAGTAACCGACACGGTATTCGCCCGGCAGATTGCCTGGGTTAGGCAACCACACCAGTTCCACCGGCAGCACGGTGCCCTTGGTACCGCTGCCGCTGAGCTTGAAGCCGTTGCCGTGTTCCAGTTGCGACGGGTTCTGGTTATAGGCGCCGATCTGCGCATAGAACTCCGGCGAGATGTTGTACTTCACGCGGATGGCCGCCTGGCTGACCGGCCAGTTGTACCAGATGTTGGTGGCCCAGTTACCCACCTGGGAACCGCAGAACGCCAGGTTCTGGAATTCGCACGGGAAGGTGTTGAAGTCTTCGCCTTCACCGAAGTAACCGGCCTTGACGTCCAGCTTGCCGTCGAGGAACTGGTGCTTGATCCACAGTTGGGTCAGGCGAACCATGTGGCCACGGCCGTAGACTTCCTGGGACGAACTCAAGGTGCCGGCACGCGGGTCGCCCACGCGGTCGTTGGAGATGTTTTCGCCGTTACGGTTGGTCAGCTGGATCTTCGCCTGGGTGTTATCCCAGCCCCAGAGCTTTTGCAGATCCAGGGCGACGCCGAGGCCAAACTGGTCGGAGTAACGCGCCGTCTTGTCGTTGTTGTAGCCGCCGTGCAGGTTGCCACCGACTTCACCGACGTAATCCATTTTGATGTCGATACCCTGCTCGATCAGGCGGGTCCGCTCACCACCCCAGTCACCGGTCATCCATTCGGAGTCGGCGGCAAACGCGTCAGCCGCCTGGACGCTACCGGCCAGCATCATTGCCGCAACTGCCGATAACTGGCAGATCAACTGGGCGTTGTTGTTCTTCTTCATCCCTACATTCCTCGTTTTATTGTTATTAACTTTTGTTTAACGCGGTTACAGCGGTTGTGGCGGACGACAGGCCGCCCGTCACGGATTTCCCCCTGGTGGGAGCGAGCAGGCCCGCTCCGGCACGTATTCTTCAGCGGCCCTTGAATTGAGCGACGTTCGCCGCGTGGTTCCCGACCTTCGGCACACCGGCCTCGCCGAGGCGCTCACCGGTCTTCGCATCAAACAGCAGCACTTTCGAGGGGTCGAACTGCAGGGTCAGGGTCTCGCCTACCTGCGGCGCAACATCCGGCGCCAGGCGGCAGCAGACCTTGGTGTCGTTGAGATTGACGAACACCAGGGTGTCGGGTCCGGTCGGTTCGGTGACTTGCACCTCGGCGCGAATGGTCGGCAAACCATTGCCGTCGCTGGTCGCCAGTGCGATCTGCTCCGGGCGGATACCAAGGATCACTTCGCGGTTTTCGAGACCGGCGTCCTGCGTGCCCAGCGGCAACTCGCAGCGCGCCTGGCCGCTGTCGAGCAGCGCCAGCAGACGGCCGTCCTTGCGTTGCAGGCGCAGGGGGATGAAGTTCATCGGCGGCGAACCGATGAAGCTCGCCACGAACAGGTTGGCCGGGTTGTTGTAGATGTCCTTCGGCGTGCCGAACTGCTGGATGATGCCGTCCTTCATCACCGCCACCTTGTCGCCCAGGGTCATCGCTTCGATCTGGTCGTGGGTCACGTAGACCGTGGTGGTTTTCAGGCGCTGGTGCATCAGTTTCATTTCGGTGCGCATCTCGACCCGCAGCTTGGCATCGAGGTTGGACAGCGGTTCGTCGAACAGGTAGATCTTCGGCCGCCGCGCCAGGGCACGGCCCATCGCCACGCGCTGCTGCTGGCCACCGGAGAGCTGGCCGGGCTTGCGGCCCAGCAGGTGCTCGATCTGCAACAGCTTGGCGACACGGGCGACTTCCTCGTCGATTTCGGCGGTCGGCATCTTGCGGATCTTCAGGCCGAACGCGATGTTGTCGCGCACGCTCATGGTCGGGTACAGCGCGTAGGACTGGAACACCATGGCAATGTCCCGGTCTTTCGGGCTCATGCCGCTGATGTCGGCGTCATCCACCAGGATCGCCCCGCCGCTGATGGTTTCCAGGCCGGCAATGCAGTTCATCAGCGTGGATTTGCCGCAACCCGAGGGGCCGACCAGGATCAGGAATTCCCCGTCGTCGATCTTCAGCTCGATGTTTTTCAGGGTGTCCGGCAAACCGGCGCCATAGGTCTTGTTGACGTTGCGTAATTCGAGAGTTGCCATGTTTCTACCCCTTGACCGCGCCGGACGTCAGCCCACGCAGGAAATACTTGCCAGCGAATATGTAGACCAGCAGTGTCGGCAGCCCGGCGATCATCGCGGCCGCCATATCAACGTTGTATTCCTTGGCCCCGGTGCTGGTGTTGACCAGGTTGTTCAGGGCCACGGTGATTGGCTGGGCATCGCCACTGGCGAACACCACGCCGAACAGGAAATCGTTCCAGATCTGGGTGAACTGCCAGATCAGGCAGACCATGACGATCGGGATCGACATCGGCAGCAGGATCTTCCAGAAGATGGTGAAGAAGCCCGCGCCATCCAGGCGCGCCGCCTTGACCAGCGCATCCGGAACGCTCACGTAGTAGTTGCGGAAGAACAGCGTGGTAAACGCCAGGCCGTAGACCACGTGCACCAGCACCAGGCCGGTGGTGGTGTTGGCCAGGCCGAACTTGCCCAGGGTGAACGAGGCCGGCAGCAGCACGGTCTGGAACGGCAGGAAGCAACCGAACAGCAGCAGGCCGAAGAACAGTTGCGAGCCGCGGAAGCGCCACATCGACAGTACGTAGCCGTTCATCGCGCCAATGAAGGTCGAGATCAGCACGGCCGGCACGGTGATTTTCACCGAGTTCCAGAAGTAGCCGCCGACCACGTCCCAGGCCTTGACCCAGCCGATGCCGTCGATCACCGCCGGCCAGCTCAGCAGGTTGCCGGTGCGAATGTCTTCCGGGGTCTTGAAGCTGGTCAGCAGCATCACCACCAGCGGGATCAGGTACACCGCCGCCGCCAGCAGCAAGGTGGCGTAGATGGCGATGCGGCTGAAGCTGAGCGCCGGTTTGCCGAGTTGATTAGTCATGGCGCTTGCCTCGCAGCTCGGAGTACAGGTACGGCACGAGAATGGTCAGCACGGCACCGAGCATCAGCATGGCGCTGGCCGACCCGATGCCCATCTGTCCACGGCTGAAGGTGAAGGAATACATAAACATCGCCGGCAGGTCGGACGAGTAGCCCGGACCGCCCGCCGTCATCGCCGCGACCAGGTCGAAGCTCTTGATCGCAATGTGCGCGAGGATCATGAAGGCACTGAAGAACACCGGGCGCAGGCTCGGCAACACGATCTTCAGGTAGATGGTCGGCAGGCTCGCGCCGTCGACTTGCGCGGCACGGATGATCGACTGATCGACGCCGCGCAGGCCGGCGAGGAACATCGCCATCACAAAGCCCGAGGCTTGCCACACGGCGGCGATCACCAGGCAATAGACCACGCGATCCTGATCCACCAGCCAGTCCAGACGGAAGCCTTCCCAGCCCCAGTCACGCAGCATCTTGTCCAGGCCCAGGCCCGGGTTGAGCAGCCATTTCCACGCGGTACCGGTGACGATCATCGACAGTGCCATCGGGTACAGGTAGACGGTGCGAATGAAGCCTTCCTTGCGAATGCGCTGGTCCAGCAGCACGGCGAGGAACACGCCGAGGATCAGGCTGATGCCGATGAACATGCCGCCGAAGAGCGCGAGGTTCTTGCTCGCGACCCACCAGCGGTCGTTGTCCATCAGGCGCATGTATTGCTGCAGGCCGACCCACTTGTAGCTCGGCATGAAGCTGGAATTGGTGAAGGACAGAATGAACGTCCAGATGATGTAACCGTAGAAACCAACCAGCACGATCAGCATGCTCGGCGCCAGTACCAACTTGGGCAACCAGCGCTGCAGCGCATCGAACGGTGAGGCTTTGCTGAAAACCGCCACAGAGCTCATCGGGATAATCCAGAGAAGAGAAAATAATCGCCACACCGATCCAGTGTGGGAGCGGGCTTGCTCGCGAAAGCGGAGTGTCAGTCAACACATGTGTTGAAGTTGGAACCGCTTTCGCGAGCAAGCCCGCTCCCACATTTGGGTGGGGTATGTCAGGGATTACTGCGCCGCTTTGACCGCCGACGCCAATTGCGCGCTGGCCTTGGCCGGGTCGGCGTCCTTGTCGTTCATGAAGTTGGTGACCACGTCGAAGATCGCGCCTTGCACGGCCAGGGAAGTGGCCATGTTGTGCGCCATGCTCGGTTGCAGGCCGCCGGTCTTGTCATCCGCCAGGAAGTCCTTGGCCGCGGTTTGCGCGCAGGCGTCGAAGCCGAGCTTGTCCATCTCGTTCAGCATGTCGGTGCGGACCGGAATCGATCCCTTGTTGATGCTGAAGACTTTCTGGAAGTCGGTGCCCAACGCGACCTTGGCCAGGTCCTGTTGCGCGGCGATGTCACCCTTGCGATCGGCCTTGAGCTTGAACACGGCCAGCGAATCGATGTTGTAGGTGAAGGATTTGTCGGTGCCCGGGAAGGCCACGCACTGATAGTCCTTGCCGGCGACTTTCTTCGCCGCCGTCCATTCGCTCTTGGCCCAGTCACCCATCATCTGCATGCCGGCCTTGCCGTTGATGACGTCGGCGGCAGCGATGTTCCAGTCACGACCGGCACGGTTCGGATCCATGTAGGTGGTGATTTTCTTCAGCTCGGTGAACGCCTTGGTCATGTCGGCGCCCGCCAGGGTTTTCTGGTCGAGGTCCACCAGGGCCTTCTTGTAACCGTCGGCGCCCATGACCGAGAGCACCACGTCTTCGAACACGGTGCTGTCCTGCCACGGCTGGCCGCCGTGGGCGAGCGCGATGAAGCCGGCGGCCTTGAGCTTGTCGCCAGCGGCATAGAATTCTTCGAGGGTGGTCGGGGCTTTGTCGATCCCGGCTTTCTTGAACACTTGCGGGTTGATCCACAGCCAGTTGACGCGGTGGATGTTCACCGGCACGGCCACGTAGTCGCCTTCGTATTTGACGGTGTCGGAGACTTTTTTCGACAACAGGCCATCCCAGTTTTCAGCCTTGGCGACATCCTTGAGGGTGTCGGTGCTGAGCAGGCCGGTGCTGCCCCACTCCTGGATGTCCGGGCCCTTGATCTGGGCAACGCCTGGCGGGTTACCGGCCACGGCACGGCTCTTGAGCACGGTCATGGCGGTGGAACCGCCGCCCCCGGCAACTGCGCCGTCCTTCCAGGTGAAACCGTCTTTTTCGACTTGGGCCTTGAGCACATCGACCGCTGCCTTTTCGCCACCGGACGTCCACCAGTGAACGACTTCCACGGAACCTTTGGAAGCGTCGGCAAGGGCACTGAGGGGAAACAGGGAGGCGATAGAAATGACAGTAGCGAGGCGAGAAATCGCATTCATCTAGAAGTACCTTTCTTGTTGTTATGCATTGCAAGTCTGGTGCTTGCGCTGCATGGGATTTTAAACAGGAGCGTTCCCCTCGCAGGTAACGAAGGGACGCGTGAATGTCACCGCATGGTTACATGGAAATGCTCTGGGACAACCCTGCCAGGGCACTGGCCATGCTCGGCGCCAGCGGCAGGCGCGGGATCAGCACGGCTTGCCAGGCGTGATACAGATCGGGCTTGCCCGCCCAGATATCGGCGCTGGGCCGGTTCTGCGGGTTGAGTTCATGGTGCCAGCTGCCGTCTTCGCGATCGATGAAATACTGCTCGCAAAATGCCCAGAACCGTCGGTACCAGGCTTCGTACTGCGCCTCGCCCGTGCGCTTGAACAATGCGCTGGCAGCGGCGCTGGCTTCGCAATGGGTCCAGTGCAGGCGGTGACGCACCACCGCCCGATTGTCCCAGTCGAGGGTGTAGACGATCCCCGGCAAGCCATCGATATTCCAGCCGTGGCGGCAGTTGTGTTCGAAGAGTTGTTGCGCGTCGCTGACCAGCCAACCCGGCGTCAGCATGCCGGCCTGCACGCGCGCGGCTTCGAGGTGCAGCACCAGCCGCGCCCATTCGAAACCATGGCCCGGCGTGGTGCCGTAAGGACGGAAGCCGTCGGCAGGGTTATCGTGGTTGTACTCGCGCAAGGGTTGCCAGTCGCGATCGAAATGCTCGATCACCAAATAACCATTGGCCGCGGCATGGCCATGGATCACGCGCTCGACGATGCGCTGCGCACGGCTCAACCAGCGCTGTTGACCCGTGACATCGGCCAGGGCGAGGAATGCTTCGGTGGCGTGCATGTTGCTGTTGGCGCCGCGATACGCTTCTTCGTCACGCCAGTCGCGACTGAAGGATTCGCGCATCGCGCCCTCCTCCTCGCTCCAGAAATGCGTGTCGATGATCTGCATCGCATCATCGAGCAGGGCCTGTGCGCCGGGGCGCTGCGCAACCACGGCGGAGCTGGCGGCGAGGGCCACGAAGGCGTGCAGGTAAGCGGCCTTGCCGGTGTTGCCATCGGCGTGATGGGCGCTGGCGAACCAGCCGCCGTGCACGGCATCCTTCAACGCACCGCTGAGCGCCTGGACGCCGTGATCGACCAGCTCGGCAAACCCCGGCAGACCCTGAATATGCGCCATGGCGAAGCTGTGGGTCATGCGCGCGGTGTTCATCGTTTCGGCCTGGGCATTGGCCGGCAGCCGGCCCTTTTCATCCAGGTTGCCGAAACCTTCGGGCAGTTTCGACGCCTTGGCAAACGCCAGCAGGCGCAAGCCTTCGGCGGCGAGCCATGGCTGATGGGCCGGTGCGTCCAGCCAATTGCCGGAAACGGGTGGAGAGGTGTGCATGGGCGGCCTTTCTTGTTGTTATGACTGGAGGGCAGTCTAAACAACGGGCGCCGGCGGGCTTGTAACGAAGGGGGTGGGTTATGTCACTGAATGGTGACATTCAGCCTTGTTTGAATGTATTGACCGGTCTGACGCCATCGCGAGCAGGCTCGCTCCCACAGGGTCCTGTGTCGTTCACAAAATCCATGAACACCCGAGAAACCTGTGGGAGCGAGCCTGCTCGCGATGGGGGCGACTCGGTCCTGGCTAGTCAGCATTGCGCGGCAACTGCAGCGTCACCCTCAACCCACCCTCACGCAGGTTCTGCAGACTGACCTCGCCACCATGGCTGTGGGCAATGTTGCGGGCGATCCCCAACCCCAATCCATAACCCTGTTGCTGCCCGGCCAGGCGGAAGTGGGGTTCGAACACCTGTTCCAGCCGCTGCTCCGGCACGCCCGGCCCTTCGTCATCGACATGCAGGACAAAGGCGTTCTCGTCGTCATCGATATGCAGGTGCGCGTTTTGCCCGTACTTCAAAGCGTTGTCGATCAGATTGCCGATGCAGCGCTTGAGCGCCAGGGGTTTTCCGGGATAGGCCGCCAGCGCCCGGCCATCCTGGGTCACGCGGCCATTGCCGTGGGGCGCCAGGTACGGTTCGACCAGGCAGTCGAGCACATGATTGAGGTCCACCAGCTCGATGTTTTCGTGGATGTCGGTGTCTTTCACGCATTGCAGCGCGCCTTTGACCAGCAGCTCCAGTTCATCCAGGTCACGGCCGAACTTGGCTTGCAGCTTCTCGTCTTCGAGCAGCTCGACGCGCAGGCGCAAGCGGGTGATCGGCGTGCGCAGGTCGTGGGAAATCGCGCTGAACAATTGGCTGCGTTCGGTGAGGTAACGGCTGATGCGCTCACGCATGGCGTTGAACGCACGGCCCACTTCCACCACCTCACTGCCACCGCCCTGCGCCACCGGCTCGACGTCCGCCCCCAGCGACATTTCCCGCGCCGCCCGTGCCAGGCGCTTGAGCGGCCGGCTTTGCCAGTGCACCAGCAGGCCGATGAACAACAGGAGAAAACCGCTGGTCAGGACAATGAACCACACTTGCTGGGCCGGCAGGCCCTGCTCTTCCAGACTGGTGTAGGGCTCGGGCAACAGCGAGGCGATGTACAGCCATTCACCCGGCGCCATCTGGATCTGCGTGACCAGCACTGGTGGGTTCACCGGCTCCAGGGTCAGCGCGTAATGCGCCCAGGAGCGTGGCAACTCATCGAGCTTCAGGCCGCCGTTGAAGATGCGCAAATCCTCGGGACTGACGAACGACACCGAGATGTCCGTGTCCTGGCCAAGGGACTGGCGCAACACGCCATCCACGGCCTTCATCACCGCCAGCTTGCGCGGCGTGATGGGCAGCACTTGCATGCCCAGGGGTTTGTCGTTGAGGGTCACCACGAACCGCGTGCCGCCCATGCTGCGCAACTGGTCGAGCACCAGCGGGCGATAGGCCACGGGCAACGAGCGCAGGTAACTGACACTGGCCGTCATCGAATGCGCCAGGCTGCGGGCACTGGTGACCAGGCCCTCCAATTGCGTGGCGCGCAACTGCGAGACCCAGATTACGCTCGACAACGCCTGGGCAAACAACACCGCCAGCAGTGTCAGCAGGAGCATCCGCCCGAGCAGCGAGCGCGGGACCGGCACTTTGCTGGCCAGCTTGCGGAAGAACTCAGTGACCATTGCTGGCAACCACATTGGCCGCCAGCTGATAGCCACTGCCGCGCACGGTACGGATCAGCCGCGGCGGTTTTTCGGTATCGCGCAGGCGTTGACGCAGACGGCTGACCGCCATGTCGACGATGCGATCCAGCGGCATCAGGTCGCGACCCCGGGTGGCATTGCCGATGGTGTCGCGGTCGAGGATTTCCTGGGGGTGATCGAGGAACAGTTTCAGCAGGGCGAAATCGGCGCCGGAGAGAATCACTTCCTCGCCGTCGGTGTGGAACAGCCGATGGCTGACCATGTCCAGTCGCCAGTCGTCGAAGGCCAGCACTTCACCGCCGGAACGCTCCTGCCCGAACTGCGCGCGACGCAGCAAAGCCTTGATGCGCGCCTGCAATTCACGGGGACTGAAGGGTTTACCCAGGTAATCGTCGGCGCCCAGTTCCAGGCCGATGACCCGGTCGGCTTCGTCGGAACTGGCCGTGAGCATGATGATCGGCACCTGCGCCTGGCGCGGGTGCTGGCGAACCCAGCGGCAGAGGCTGAAGCCGTCTTCGTCGGGCAGCATCACATCGAGGATGACCAGGTCGCTCGGCGCCTCGTTCAAGGCCTGGCGAAAACCGGCGCCGTCGGGCGTGGTACGTACCTGGAAACCGGCACGGGTCAGGTAGGTGTCCAGCAACTCGCGTATCTCTTGATCGTCATCGACCAACAATATCGACTTGTTGACTGAGCTCACGGGGGCGGCGTCCTTGTTGTTTGAAATTGGGGCGGATTATGCCTCAAGCGCTGGATATGCAAACACCACATGATCCATGTGGGAGCGGGCTTGCTCGCGAATGCGTTGTGTCAGCCGACACAACGTTTAATGATGCACCGCATTCGCGAGCAAGCCCGCTCCCACAGTTGATCGCATTTCAACTCAGGATTGATCGAGCGCCACACCCGCGCCCACCAGCCCGGAATACGGCGCTGTCACCAGCCACACCGGAATGCCCTTGAAGTAATCACTCATGCAACCCTTGTCGGCAAAGCACCGGGCAAAACCGCTTTCGAGGAAGAAATCGGCAAAGCGCGGAACGACCCCGCCAACGATGTACACACCGCCGCGCCCCCCGGTGGTCAACACGTTGTTGCCGGCCACGCGACCCAGCCAGCAGCAGAACTGCTCCAGCACTTCCAGGGCGATCGGGTCGCCTGCCAGGCCAGCGGCCGTGATCGACTCCGGCGTATCCAGCACCGGCTCATGCCCATCCACCGCGCAGATCGCCCGATAGACGCGCGGCAAGCCACCACCGCTCAGCGCCGTTTCCGCACTGACATGACCGATCTCGTTGAAGATGTGCTGCCACAACTGGGTTTCCCGTGGGCTGCTCAGAGGCAGATCGACGTGACCGCCCTCCCCCGGCAACGCGGCAAAACGACCGGCGCCCAGGTCCAGCAGGGTGCCGACGCCCAAGCCCGTGCCCGGACCGATCACCACGGCCGGGCGCATCGGTTCCGGCGTGCCCTCGCAGACCACGCGGAATTCGCCGGGCTGCAAACGGGTCATGCCCAGCGCCATCGCCGAGAAGTCGTTGACCAGCAACAAGCGGTCCACTTGCAGGGTCTGGCAGAACGCCTTGCGGCTCAGGCGCCAGTGATTGTTGGTGAACTTGAATTCGTCGCCGCTCACCGGGCCGGCCACCGACAGGCATACCGAGCCGATCGAACCCGACGCCAGGCCGAGCCCGCTCAGGTAGAGGGCAATGGCCTCCTCCGGGCTGGCATGATCGGCCGTCGCCAGGACCTGGACCGATTCCAACTGCTGGTTTTTCCACAACGCGAAACGTGCGTTGGTCCCACCGATGTCACCGACCAAAGCCAGTTTCAATTAAGCGTCTCCAGGGCAGAAGTGAAGGCGCTGGCGCCCTGCTCTGCGGAGCTGAACGCCATGCGCATGAAACCGAACAGCTCGCGACCGGTGCCGATGTTGTTGCCCAACAGGCCCTTGGCCGGCGTGCGTGCGGCGAATGCCTCGGCGTCCACCTTAAGCTCCAGGGTGCCTTTGACGCCATCGACGCGGATGATATCGCCCTCTTGCACGCGCGCCAAAGCGCCGCCCACATACGCTTCGGGGCTGACGTGAATGGCCGCCGGGATTTTCCCCGATGCACCGGACATGCGCCCGTCGGTCACCAGCGCGACCTTGAAGCCGCGGTCCTGCAGGACGCCAAGGAACGGCGTCATCTTGTGCAGTTCCGGCATGCCGTTGGAGCGCGGGCCCTGGAAGCGCATCACAGCGACGAAATCCTTCTCCAGCAGACCGGCCTTGAACGCATCGGCCAGGTCCTGTTGATCCTGGAACACCATGGCCGGGGCTTCGACGATCTGGTTTTCCAGCGCCACGGCGGAGACCTTCATCACCCCGCGACCGAGGTTGCCCTCCATCACCCGCAAGCCGCCCTCTGCCGAGAACGCGCGAGCCACCGGACGCAGGATGCTTTCGTCGAGGCTCTCGGTCACGCCTTCGCGCCAGACCAGCTCGCCGTTGTCGAGGAACGGCTCCTGGGTGTAGCGGCTCAGGCCATGGCCGAGCACGGTGTTGACGTTCTCGTGGAGTAACCCGGCTTGCAGCAGTTCGCGGATCAGGAACGACATGCCGCCCGCCGCCTGGAAATGGTTGATGTCGGCTTTGCCGTTCGGGTAGACGTGGCTCAGGGTCGGCACGACTTCGGAGAGGTCGGCCATGTCCTGCCAGGTCAGTTGAATGCCCGCCGCCATGGCGATGGCCGGCATGTGCAAGGTGTGGTTGGTCGAGCCGCCAGTGGCGTGCAGGGCAACGATGGAATTGACCAGCGAACGCTCGTCGACGATTTCGCCGATGGGCATGAAGTTGCCGTTCTGCTGGGTCAGGCGCGTGACCTGATGCGCCGCTTCGCGGGTCAGGGCATCGCGCAGGGGCGTGTTCGGGTTGACGAAGGAGGCGCCCGGCAAGTGCAGGCCCATGACTTCCATCAGCAATTGGTTGGTGTTGGCGGTGCCGTAGAAGGTGCAGGTGCCGGGACTGTGGTAGGACTTCATTTCCGATTCCAGCAGCTCTTCACGCGTGGCCTTGCCTTCGGCATAGCGCTGGCGCACATCGGCTTTCTGCTTGTTGGAAATCCCCGAGACCATCGGCCCGCCGGGCACGAACACCATCGGCAGGTGACCGAAGCGCAGCGCGCCCATCATCAGGCCCGGCACGATCTTGTCGCAAATGCCGAGCATCAGTGCGCCATCGAACATGTTGTGGGACAGCGCCACTGCGGTGGACAGCGCGATCACTTCACGGCTCGGCAGGCTCAGCTCCATGCCCGGCTCGCCCTGGGTCACGCCATCGCACATGGCCGGCGTGCCCCCGGCGAACTGACCGACCGAGCCGATCTCGCGCAGGGCCTTCTTGATCAGTTCCGGGAACACTTCGTACGGCTGGTGCGCCGAGAGCATGTCGTTATATGACGAAACAATTGCGATGTTCGCGGCGTTCATCATCCGCAGGCTGTGCTTGTCCTCGCTGCCGCAACCGGCCACGCCATGGGCGAAGTTGGCGCATTGCAGCTTGCCGCGCATCGGACCGTCGCTGGCGGCACCGCGAATGAGCGCAAGGTAAGCCTCACGGGTGGCACGACTGCGAGCGATAAGCCGTTCGGTGACCTCAAGGACGCGGGGATGCATGTTCAGAACTCCAGGCTAACGGATGTGGCGACCCGATTGTCTATGCTGACCCATTAGCTGACCAAGCACCGGTGTCGATGGAATGACAGACGGTGTGCTTGATCATTCGGACCAGTTGATTCAGGTCACTCGTTGTAGATTGAACAAAATATTGCCACTAAAAAGGCTTGTTTTCTATTTTTTTGCGAATAATCTTGTAATTCCAACAACAAATCGACGGCGGCCCTGTTAATGACTCTTCGAATCGCAATCAATGGTTTTGGCCGTATCGGCCGCAATGTCCTGCGCGCACTGTATACCCAGGGCTATCGCCAGGATTTGCAGATCGTCGCCATCAACGACCTGGGCGACAGCGCGATCAATGCTCACTTGCTCAAGTACGACACTGTTCACGGCACGTTCGACGCCGATGTCCAGCACGACCAGGAGAGCCTGACCGTCAACGGTGACCGTATTGCGGTCAGCGCCATTCGCAACCCGGCCGACCTGCCCTGGGCTGCGGAAAGAATCGACGTGGTCTTCGAATGCACCGGTCTGTTCACCGACCGGGCCAAGGCCGCCGCACACATTACGGCCGGTGCGCGCAAAGTCATCATCTCGGCCCCGGCCAAGGGCGCCGACGCCACGGTGGTCTATGGGGTCAACCACGACATCCTGCGCCAGTCCCACCAGGTCATTTCCAACGCATCGTGCACCACCAACTGCCTGGCCCCGGTGGCCCAGGTGCTGCATCGCGAGCTGGGGATCGAAAGCGGCCTGATGACCACGATCCACGCCTACACCAACGACCAGAACCTGACCGACGTCTACCATACCGACCCGTACCGCGCCCGCTCCGCCACCCAGAACATGATCCCGAGCAAGACCGGCGCCGCCGAAGCGGTCGGCCTGGTGCTGCCGGAGCTGGCGGGCAAGCTGACTGGCATGGCGGTGCGTGTGCCGGTCATCAACGTGTCGCTGGTGGACCTGACCGTGCAACTCAAGCGCGAAGCGTCGGCCGAGGAAGTCAACGAACTGCTCAGGCAGGCCAGTCAGCATTCGAAAATCCTGGGTTACAACACCCTGCCGCTGGTCTCCAGCGACTTCAACCATAACCCGCTGTCGTCGATTTTCGACGCCAACCACACCAAGGCCAACGGCAAGCTGCTCAAAGTGCTGGCCTGGTACGACAACGAATGGGGTTTCTCCAACCGCATGCTCGATAACTGCCTGGCGCTGTGCAACGCCGAGTAAGGCACGCCCCGGGATGGACATTTCGGGTGGATGCAAAGGTTGTGTTCAGCCCCGCCAACTGTGGGAGCGGGCTTGCTCGCGAAGACGGTTTTCCAGCCGACAACGTTGTCGCCTGACCCTACGCTTTCGCGGGCAAGCCCGCTCCCACAGGGATTTTCGGTGGCTGCAAAGCGGGCATTCATCCGCTCCCACGGATTTTTCGACAGCATTACACGACGAGCGAAAATCAACACTTGACCACTCGCGCAGATGATAAGCATTATCATCTGATCGAAATGGATCAGGTCTTCCCGTGAGTCAATCGCGCTTCAATCACGTCTTCATCGCCCAGCGGGTTTCGCTGCTGCGCACATTGGAGCGGATGGTCAACAATCACAGCACCGCCGAAGACCTGCTGCAGGAAACCTACCTGCGCGTGACCCGGGCCCTCAGCGAGCGGGCCATCGATCACCTGGAGCCGTTCGTTTTCCAGACCGCCCGTAACCTGGCGCTGGACCATCTTCGGGCGCGGCGCATCCAGTCGCGCACGATGCTCGACGACGTGCCGCCGGACGTGGTCGAAAGCGTCGCCGCGCCGGCCAGCAGTGCCGAGGACGCCGCCCATGCCAAACAATTGCTGGAGCGTTTGAACGTGAGCCTCAGTGAACTCAGCAGCCGCCAGCAACAGATTTTCATCCTCAGCCGCTTGCACGGGCACAGTTACCTGGAAATCGCCGAAAAGCTCGGCGTGTCATTGAGCACCGTGCAGAAGGAGCTGAAGCTGATCATGGCGATCTGCGTCGGTGTCGCCGACCGGTTGAACCACGACTGAGACCGCCGGGCTTTGCTACTCTTGGCCGCTTTCAGGCCTCATTCATAAAACAGCCGTGCACAGACACTGCGAGGAAACACCGTGACGGACATCCACCACTCTCCGGCGCCCCCTGCGGCGCAGGACCCCGCAAGCGCGATGGACCAGGCACTGGACTGGTTGATCGTGATGGACAGTCCGAGCGCGCAACAGAGCCAGCAGTTCAACGAGTGGCTGGAAGCCTCTGCCCTGCATGCCGAAGCCTACGCCAAGGCCCGGGCGATCTGGGAGGGTCCACAGGTGGCGGAGTGCGCACAACACCTGGCGGCGCGGCCAGCGAAAGTCACCGTGCTCGCACGCCTGCGCCCGCACTGGAAACCCCTGGCCACGGCGGCCGTGCTGATCCTCGGCCTGTTCAGTTTCAGCAACCTGCCCATGCGCCTGCAGGCCGACCACCTGACCGTGGTCGGCGAGCGCCAGCGCGTGCAACTGGAGGACGGCTCGAAAGTCCTGCTCAATACCAATTCGGCGTTTTCCAGCACCATCAACGATCGCCAGCGCGTGGCCCGCCTGTATCAGGGCGAAGCGTTTTTCGAAGTGCCCGCCCATCTCGGCCAGCCGCTGGAAATCGATGCCGGACCGGTCAAGGCCAGCGTGCACGATACCGCCTTCGCGGTGCGCTACCTCGATGGCGTGGCGCAGGTGCAGGTGCAGCGCGGCGATGTCGACTTGCGCGCGACCCGTAACGATGCGCGAATCCGCCTGTCTGCCGGGGAAAGCATCCGCATCGGCCCCAACGGCTTCGATCGCCCGGCCAAACTCGATGCCGCCACCGAACTGGCCTGGGTCCAGGGCCGACTGGTGTTCGAGAACTGCCCGCTGAATCAGGTGCTGGCCGAACTGCGTCGCTACTACCCCGGTTGGATCATCAACACCAACGAGCAGTTGGCTGATGTCACCGTGACCGGCAACTATCGCCTCGACCAGCCGCTGGACGTGGTACGTTCGCTGGCCCACATCACCTCAGCGCGGCTTCAGGAATTCCCGAAGCTGGTGATCCTGAACTGAATGAGAATTATTTTTACTCGATAGCCGACGCCCGTACGTCTCGTTATAGCCAATGCAATTGATTCGCATCTTCGGATGCCTGTCTGCACCTATAACAACCCGTGCGACACGGAGCACTATCGATGTCCTCTCGCCTTACTTGCGCCTCTTCCTCTTCGTCCCGCGTACTTTCCCTGCTGACCGCCGCCATTCTCATGGCCGGCAGCGCACCATTGCTGGCGGCGACCGCCACCGAGCAGACCCCACGCAACATGGGCGATTACAGCTTTGCCATCGCGCAGCAACCGCTGGTCTCGGCCCTCAATGCCTTCACCACGGTCACCGGCTGGCAGGTGGGCTTTTCGGCTGATCTGGCGCAAGGCGTCGCCTCGCCAGGTGTACGAGGTTCCCTGCCGCCGGAGAAAGCCCTGGAACGCCTGTTGGTGGGGACCAACCTGAGCTACCGCAAACTGGGCAACAACAACATCGTGCTCGAACGCCGCACCGGTGCCGACACCCTCAATCTGCAGCAGGTGACCATCAGCGCCACGCGTAACGAGCAGAACGTGAACAGCGTGCCCAGCACCGTCACGGTCCAGACCCGCGAAGAACTGGACCGCAACAACGTCAACAACATCAGGGACCTGGTGCGCTACGAACCGGGCGTGTCGGTGGGTGGGGCCGGAACCCGTGGCGGGATCAGCGGCTACAACATCCGTGGCATCGACGGTAACCGCATCCTGACGCAGATCGATGGCGTGGAAATCCCCAACGGTTTCTTCAACGGGCCCTACGCCAAGAGCCAGCGAAACTATGTCGACCCGGAAATCATCAAGCGCGTGGAGATCCTCCGCGGACCGGCCTCGGTGCTCTACGGCAGCAACGCCATTGGCGGCGCAGTCAGTTACTTCACCCTCGACCCGGATGACATCATCAAGCCTGGCAAGGACGTCGGCGCTCGCCTGAAAACCGGCTACAGCTCGGCCGACGACAGCTGGCTCAAGTCCGCCACCGTCGCCGGGCGTGCCGATCAGTTCGACGGCCTGCTGCACTACAGCCAGCGCGACGGTCATGAAATCGAATCCTACGGCAGTCACAACAGCACCGGCCTGAGCCGCACCGCCGCCAACCCGGAAGACGTGCGGACCTACAACGTACTGGCCAAGGTCGGCTGGAACTACAACGAAGATTCGCGCCTGGGCCTGGTCTACGAAAAGTACAAGGACGACCGCGACACCGATCAGAAAAGCGCCTACGGCGGCCCGTACTTCCAGGGCGCACCGACCATTCCGTCCAGTGTTCTGCCCGGCGGCATGTACCAGTGGCGCACCGGTAACGACACCATCAGCCGTGAACGTTTCGGCCTGGAGCACAGCTTCGCCCTCGACAGCCTGCTGGCCGACAACGCCAAGTGGAGCCTCAACTATCAGATCGCCAAGACCGATCAGAGCACCGAAGAGTATTACTACCCGATCACCCGTCGGGTGATCCGCACTCGCGAAACGCTCTACGAAGAAAAGCAGTGGGTCTTCGACGCGCAACTGGACAAGGCCTTCAGCATTGCCGACACCGACCATCTGCTGACCTACGGCACCACACTCAAGCAGCAGAAAGTCACCGGGTCGCGCAGCGGCAGCGGCACCTGCCTCGCGGTGGGCGTGCGCTGCACCGGCGCAGGCGCCATCAGTCCTGCGGATGTGCTGAACAAATCCAGTGACTTCCCGGACCCGACCATCAACACCTACAGCCTGTTTGCCCAGGATCAGATCAGCTGGGACAAATGGACCTTCCTGCCCGGCGTCCGCTATGACTACACCGAGCTCAAGCCCGACATCACCCAGGAGTTCCTCAACACCGTGGCCGCCGACGGCCGTGGCACCGTCAGCGACAAGAAAAAGACCTGGAACCGCGTGTCGCCAAAATTCGGCCTGACCTACGCCCTGACCGATGAATACACCTGGTTCGGCCAGTACGCCGAGGGTTTCCGCACCCCGACCGCCAAAGCGTTGTACGGACGTTACGACAACACCACCGCCGGCTACAGCGTGCAACCCAACCCCGACCTTGAGCCGGAAACCAGCAAAGGCGTCGAAACCGGGCTGCGTGGCAATTTCGAATCGGGTTCGTTCGAGGTCGCGGTGTTCTATAACAAGTACCGCGACTTCATCGAGGAAGACGCCGTCACCCCCGGCTATACCGACCTGACATTCCGCAGTGCCAACATCAAGCACGCGACGATCAAGGGTACCGAGCTCAAGGGCCGCCTGAACCTCAATGCGTTCGGTGCTCCACAAGGCCTCTACACGCAGGGCTCGGTGAGCTACCTGTACGGCCGCAACAACGACACCGGCGAGCCGATCAACAGCGTCAACCCGCTGACCGGCGTGTTTGGCCTGGGCTACGACGCCGACAACTACGGTGCCTTGCTCAGCTGGACACTGGTCAAGAACAAGGATCGCGTCGATGACACCCGCTTCAAATCGCCGGACGGCATCAGCACCCAGTTCAAGACGCCAGGCTATGGGGTGCTCGACCTGACCGGTTTCTACAAAGTCACAGACGACCTCACCCTCAACGCCGGCCTGTACAACCTGACCGACAAAAAATACTGGCAGTGGGATTCCGTGCGCGGTTACGACAACGTCGGCGAAGCGTCGGTGACACAGCCGGCCAACCTCGACCGCCTGACTCAACCGGGTCGCAACTTCGCGGTCAACCTGGTCTGGGACATCTGATCCTGAATACCTCGCTGTGCGGTTTTCATCGAGCCGCACAGTGAGTTTTTTTACTGTCAGGCGTCTTCTTGTACGTCTCGTTACCAAGCCCCCTCTTCTTGCAGGATATTTCATGACGACCCAGGACACTGCTCAACGCCCTGCCTTGCGTTCGCAACGCTTGAACCAGATCACCCACGAGCCTCACAGCAAGCTCGACGCCCTGGTCAAAGCCCACGCTCCTTTTGAAACCCAGACCAACTTTGCCCGATTTGTGGTCGCACAGTACTTGTTCCAGTCGGAACTGGTGGCGCTGTACAACGACCCGGAACTGGTTGCGCTGGTCGGCGACCTGCCCGCGCGTTGCCGGGCCGAGGCGGCCAAGGCCGACCTGGCGGACCTCGACACCGAAGTGCCGGCACCGGTCGCCGGTGCGGTGAACAACCCGAGCAAGGCCGAGGCACTGGGCTGGCTCTTCGTCTCCGAAGGCTCGAAACTGGGCGCGGCATTCCTGATCAAGCGCGCCATGGGCCTTGGCCTGAGCGAAACTTTCGGCGCCCGCCACCTCGGCGAACCGGCCGGGGGTCGTGCGCAAGGCTGGAAAACCTTCGTCAAGACCCTGGATGAGCTGGAACTCACCGCCGACGAAGAAGCCGAAATGGACAAGGGCGCCATCGACGCGTTCAACCGCTTCACCGTATTGTTGGAACAGGCTTACGCCACCACCCCCGAACCCGTCTGAGAATAAACACCTGTGGGAGCGAGCCTGCTCGCGATGGAGATTTAACATTCACCTTCGCAGTGACTGGAAAATCGCCATCGCGAGCAGGCTCGCTCCCACAAGGAACCCGCATGCCCCAACGTTCACCCTCAAAACTCGCCCGCCTGCTGTACGGTGCGCTCGCCTACACCAGCCTGGCCATCGGACTGATCGCCATTGTCGTGCCCGGTCTGCCGACCACCGAATTCATCCTGCTGGCCGCCTGGGCCGCCACGCGCAGTTCGCCGCGCCTGAGTGCCTGGCTGGAAAACCATCGGTTGTTCGGTTCGATCCTGCGTAACTGGCGCAATGGCAAGGTCATCGCGCGACGCGCCAAGGTCAGCGCCACCGCGAGCATGCTGCTGTGCGCCGGGTTGATGCTGGTCATGCTCGACCATGGCTGGCCGATCTACCTCGCCATCGCGGGCATGAGCCTGGGCAACCTGTGGATCTGGACCCGACCGGAGTCCCTGCCGCAAGGCTGCTGAACCCGAACGTCCCGGTCATTTTCCCCGCCGCATACACCCTGCTTTTTCCCGTTTTTATCAGTCTTTTCGGCACATTTCCCCGCGCAAACGTTCAACCACGACCGTTCGTCGGCAGTGGACTCATGCGCTTCTCCGGCACGCCGATGTGCAGTCAATGGCGCTGAATGGATTTGGCGAACCGGGTCGGGCTTCGACTCACGTCATCACTTCATTCCTACTTGAGTTCGTCCCATGTTCGACTCCCTGTCCATTCGCCTGAAAATCGTCCTGCTCTCCGGTCTCTGCCTGCTGGGCGTGGTCGTGCTGATCGTCGGCATGAACTTCTACCAGACCAACCGGAACGATGAGCTGGTCAGCGCTTCCAGCAGCAAGATGCTCACCGACAGCGTGCAGGAACGGCTGCAGGCCAAGGCCGCCGAGCAGGCGGTGCGGCTGCAGAAGACGTTCGGCGAAAGCCTGCTGGTGGTCACTGCCCTGGCCGACCAGATCAAGGACATGCGCACCATGGCCGCCAAGCGGTCGCTCGAAGCCGGTGCCGTGCGTGAAGAGTTGAACCAGAGCCTGAAAACCGCGTTCGAGCGCAACACCCGGGTACTGGGCATCTGGCTGGCGTTCGAGCCCAATGGCCTGGATGGCAGGGACAGCGAGTTCGCCAATGACGCCGCCCGCCAGTCCAACGAGATCGGACGTTTCGCCAGCTACTGGAGCCGTGCCGGCGGCGAAGGGATCAACACGATCATGGTCGAAGACGACATGACCAAGACCACGCAGAACATCAACGGCACGCCCTACAACAGCTGGTACACCTGCCCTCGCGACAACCGGCGCGTCTGCCTGCTGGACCCCTATGCCGACACCGTCAACGGCAAGGAAATGCTGATGACCACCATTTCCCTGCCGCTGCTGGTGGAGGGGAAAGCCATCGGCGTCGTCGGAATCGACATCGCCCTCGATGCCCTGCAAGCGGCGGCGGTCGACTCCCAGCGCGAGCTGTTCAACAACGCCGGGCACATGCTGATCGTTTCCGGCAGCGGCGTTCTCGCCGGCTACGGGGCAGACGCGGGCAAGGTCGGTAAAAACATCAGCGACGCCCTGGGCGCAGAAGGCAAGGACATCATGCAACTGCTCGGCGCCGGGACAGCGAAAATCCTCCAGCAGGGCGACCTGATCCGCGCGGTCTACCCGGTCAGTCCGATTCCCGATGCCAACGCCTGGGCGGTGGTCATCGACTTGCCCAAGCAAGTGCTGCTGGCCGACTCGGTGAAATTGCAGGCGGTCCTTGATGACGCCCAGCAAAGCGGCACGATCCAGGCGGTGTCGGTGGCGGTTGTCGCCGGCCTGATCGGCCTGCTGTTGATCTGGCTGACGGCGTCGGGTGTGACCCGGCCGATCAACAGCGTGGCGCAGATGCTCAAGGCGATCGCCAGCGGCGACGGTGACCTGACCCAGCGCCTGCACTACAGCAAGAAAGATGAGCTGGGTGAACTGGTCAGCTGGTTCAACCGCTTCCTCGACAAACTGCAGCCGACCATTGCGCAGATCAAGCAGAGCATCACCGACGCCCGGGGCACCGCCGACCAGTCTTCGGAGATTGCCCGCCAGACCAGCGAAGGCATGCAGGTGCAGTTCCGTGAAATCGATCAGGTGGCCACCGCGTCCAACGAAATGAGCGCCACCGCCCACGACGTCGCCAACAGTGCCTCCAACGCCGCCAACGCGGCCAAGGGTGCCGACCAGTCCGCCCGCGATGGCCTGTCGATCATCGAGCGCAGCACCCGCGACATCAACCAACTGGCCGACGAGGTCAGCAAGGCCGTGACCGAAGTCGAGGCCCTGGCGGTCAACAGCGAGCAGATCGGCTCGGTGCTGGAGGTCATCCGCAGCATTGCCGAGCAGACCAACCTGCTGGCCCTCAATGCGGCCATCGAAGCAGCGCGTGCCGGCGAGAGCGGTCGCGGCTTTGCAGTGGTGGCCGATGAAGTGCGCAACCTGGCCAAGCGCACCCAGGACTCGGTGGAGGAAATACGCCTGGTGATCGAACGCATCCAGACCGGCACCCGTGGCGTGGTCGCCACCATGCACTCGAGCCAGACCCAGGCCCACAGCAATGCCGGGCAGATCCAGCAAGCGGTGCAAGCGCTGGGCAAGATCAGCGACGCGGTCACGGTGATCAGCGACATGAACCTGCAAATCGCCAGCGCCGCCGAACAACAGAGCGCCGTGGCCGAAGAGGTCAACCGGAACGTCTCGGCGATCCGCACCGTCACCGAGACCCTGACCGGCCAGGCCACCGAGTCGGCGCAGATCAGCAGCCAGCTCAACGCGCTGACCACCCACCAGATGAAACTGATGGATCAGTTCCGGGTGTAGGCAACACCGACGATCCCTGTGGGAGCGGGCTTGCCCGCGAAAGCGGTTGATCAGGCGATAGAGGTGTTGAAGGTCAGGGCCTCTTCGCGGGCAAGCCCGCTCCCACAGGTTTCATCCAGCGCCATCGCTTTTTTGATCTATGATCGGGCTCTCGCTCCGGAGGGCCTTCGATGACTGATTTACTCACGTCCATTCAAGCCGCGCTCGGCTTGCCCCACACCCCGATTCCGTTCACGTCCGAGGGCGCCCTGCCCTCGGCGTTTGCCGTGACCGACCTGGCCAGCGCCAGCATTGCAGCCGCCGGTCAAGCCGTCAGCGAGCTGTTGCACCAGGAAAACGGGCGCTTGCCCCATGTTGAAGTCGACCGGCGCCTGGCCTCGTTCTGGTTCGCCACCTCGATCCGCCCCACCGGCTGGAGCGTTCCGCCGCTGTGGGACCCGGTTGCCGGCGACTACGCGACCCGGGACGGCTGGATTCGCCTGCACACCAACGCCCCCCATCACCGGGCTGCCGCCGAAAGCGTGCTCGGTGCCTGTGCCGATCGCGCCGCGATGGCGAAACAGGTGGCCGGGTGGAACAAGACCGAACTGGAGCACGCGGTGGTCGCCGCCGGTGGCTGCGCTGCCGAAATGCGCAGTTGGGCGCAATGGCAGGCCCATCCCCAGGGCCAGGCCGTGAACAGCGAGCCGCTGATCGCATTCACCGAAGGCAACCGCCAGCCCATCCAACCTTGGCCAGGTTCGGTGGCGCGACCGCTGTCCGGGCTCAAGGTGCTGGACTTGACCCGCGTGCTCGCGGGCCCTGTCGCCAGCCGTTTCCTCGCGGGGCTCGGCGCCGACGTCTTGCGCCTCGACCCGCCGACCTGGAACGAACCGGGCGTGGTCCCTGAAGTCACCCTGGGCAAACGTTGCGCGCGCCTGAACCTGCACGACACGTCTGATCGCCAGCTGTTCGAAAGCCTGCTGAGGGATGCCGACATTCTGCTCCACGGCTACCGGGCCGATGCCCTGCAACACCTGGGTTACGGTGTCGCCGAACGCCAGGCGCTCGCCCCCGGCCTGATCGACGTCTGCCTGAATGCCTACGGCTGGAGCGGCCCGTGGCAGAACCGTCGCGGCTTCGACAGCCTGGTGCAGATGAGCAGTGGCATCGCCGAGGCCGGCCAGCAGTGGAAACAGGCGGACAAACCGCTGCCGCTGCCGGTGCAGGCGCTCGATCATGCGACCGGGTACCTGATGGCGGCTGCGGCGATCACCCTGTTGGCCCGGCGCTTGAACAGCGGGCTGGGCGGGTCGGCCCGACTCTCCCTGGCGCGCACGGCGAGGTTGTTGATCGAGCATGGCGCAGGCACCGACAAACCGTTGCGCCCAGAAGACGAAAACGATCAGGGCCTGGTGGTCGAACAGACCGCGTGGGGCCCGGCGCATCGGTTGCAGGTGCCACTGAAAATCACCGGTACTCCAGTGCAATGGGCGATTGCCGCCGGGGAATTGGGCGCCCATCGTGCGCAATGGTGGTGAATTGACGGGCCCATCGCGAGCCGGCTCGCTTCCACAAAGCGCGGCCCGGTTCAAGTGGAGGAGCGAGCCTGCTCACGATGGCGCACGGACCGTCAAAGCGACAACAAGCCGCTGTACAAGCCATAGGCCGCCAACCCGGCGCCGATGATCACGCAGGTGAAAATGCCTTTTTCAATGTGGGTGAACAGCGGTTCGCCCTGCTCGTGTTTGGCCTTGGCAAACAGAATCACCCCCGGCGCGTACAGCAGCGCCGACAACAGCAAATACTTCATCCCGCCGGCATACAACAGCCAGACCGCGTACCCCAGGGCAATGCCGCCGATCATCAGGTCCTTGGTGCGTTCCGCCGACGCATGCTCGTAGGTTTCCCCCCGCCCGCTCAACAACACGGCATAGGCCGCCGACCACAGGTACGGCACCAGGATCATCGAGGATGCGAGGTAGATCAGGCTGGTGTAAGTACCGGCGGAGAACAGCGTGATCAGCAGGAATATCTGGATCATCACGTTGGTCAGCCACAGCGCATTGACCGGCACATGGTTGGCATTTTCCTTTTTCAGGAACGCCGGCATGGTCTTGTCCTTGGCCGTGGCGAACAGAATCTCGGCGCACAGCAGCGCCCAGGACAACAGCGCGCCCAGCAGCGAAATCGCCAGGCCGATGCTGATCAGCAACGCGCCCCAGGGCCCGACGATGTGTTCCAGTACGGCCGCCAGTGACGGGTTCTGCAGGTTGGCCAGTTCCGGTTGGCTCATGATGCCCAGCGACAGCACGTTCACCAGCACCAGCAGCGCCAGCACCCCGAGAAAACCGATGACCGTCGCCCGCCCGACATCCGCGCGCTTTTCCGCCCGCGCCGAATACACGCTGGCGCCTTCGATGCCGATGAACACGAACACGGTCACCAGCATCATGTTGCGCACCTGGTCCATCACGCCGCCAAAATTCGGATTGCTGCGCCCCCAGATGTCACGGGTGAAGACCTCGGCCTTGAAGGCGACCGCGGCGATGACGATGAACATGATCAAGGGGACGATCTTGGCCACGGTGGTCAGCTGATTGATGAAGGTCGCCTCCTTGATTCCGCGCATCACCAGAAAATGCACGGCCCACAGCAACACCGACGCGCAGCCGATGGCGACAGGCGTGTTGCCCTGGCCAAACACCGGGAAGAAATAGCCCAGGGTGCTGAACAGCAGAACGAAGTAACCGACGTTGCCCAGCCAGGCACTGATCCAGTACCCCCAGGCGGACGAGAAACCCATGTAGTCGCCAAACCCCGCCTTGGCGTAGGCGTAGACCCCGGAATCCAGTTCGGGCTTGCGGTTGGCCAGGGTCTGGAACACGAAGGCCAGGGTCAGCATGCCCACGGCGGTGATCGCCCAGCCGATCAGGATCGCACCGGCATCGGCGCGGGCGGCCATGTTCTGGGGCAGGGAAAAGATCCCCCCGCCAATCATCGAACCCACCACCAGCGCGATCAGCGCGCTCAGGCGGAGCTTTTGCGTCGGTTGCGACATGCCTGCGTCTCCATTTTCCCGATCGAGCCGGGAGATTAACCATGATCGAGAAACCGTCACATGATGGGATTTAACTAAATAGGGACAGGGTAATAACGTTTATTGAATAACGCCAAAGTTTGCCTCTTATTTATAGCCAATGATTCTATACGCGTTAACGGAGAGAGCGATTTTGTTGCTGGATTTTTACCAGACGTTGCAAAACCGAAAAAGCCGACAAAATTTGCACAAAACCGAAAAAGAACTAGCTTAAAAGTTCGGGTTAAACGCTGTTGTTTCCATTTTATTTGACCAAGGCCTCTGGACAGGGCTTCTCCGGCGATTCCCCCTTATGCCCTGGAAGGTTTCATAAGCGCTTCATTATCAATGGAATGTACCCATGCACTGATCTATGTCAGACGATTGAATTGCTAACAGATTTATTCTGTTGTCTCTCTTCTCCTGCACTGGAGTCATGCGATGTCTGAAGCTCCCGGAAAACTGAAACTTGGTGCACTTGTTGCGTTGGTTGTTGGCTCGATGATCGGTGGCGGGATCTTTTCCCTGCCGCAGAACATGGCGGCCAGTGCCGATGTCGGTGCCGTGCTGATCGGGTGGGCAATCACTGCGGTTGGCATGCTGACCCTGGCCTTCGTGTTCCAGACCCTGGCCAATCGCAAACCCGATCTGGACGGCGGTGTCTATGCCTACGCCAAGGCCGGATTCGGCGACTACATGGGTTTCTCGTCCGCCTGGGGGTACTGGATCAGTGCCTGGCTGGGCAACGTCGGTTACTTCGTTTTGCTGTTCAGTACCCTGGGCTACTTTTTCCCGGTGTTCGGGGAGGGCAACACCCCGGCCGCGGTGATCGGCGCCTCGGTGCTGTTGTGGGCCGTGCATTTCCTGGTGCTGCGCGGGATCAAGGAAGCGGCGTTCATCAACCTGGTGACCACCGTCGCCAAGGTCGTGCCGCTGCTGCTGTTTGTCCTGATTGCGCTTTTCGCCTTCAAGCTGGACATCTTCACCGCTGACATCTGGGGCGTGAAAAACCCCGACCTGGGCAGTGTGATGAACCAGGTGCGCAACATGATGCTGGTCACCGTCTGGGTGTTCATCGGCATCGAGGGTGCAAGCATTTTCTCGGCCCGTGCGGAAAAACGCAGCGACGTCGGTAAAGCCACCGTGATCGGCTTCATCACCGTACTGCTGTTCCTGGTGCTGGTGAACGTGCTGTCGCTGGGCATCATGACCCAGCCGGAACTGGCCAAACTGCAGAACCCGTCGATGGCGGCCGTGCTGGAACACGTGGTCGGGCATTGGGGGGCGGTATTGATCAGCGTCGGCCTGATCATCTCGCTGCTGGGCGCGCTGCTGTCGTGGGTGCTGTTGTGTGCGGAGATCATGTTCGCTGCCGCCAAGGACCACACCATGCCGGAGTTCCTGCGCAAGGAAAACGCCAACCATGTGCCGGTCAATGCCTTGTGGCTGACCAACGCCATGGTGCAGCTGTTCCTGATCATTACGCTGTTTTCGGCCAGCACCTACCTGTCGCTGATCTACCTCGCCACCTCGATGATCCTGGTGCCTTACCTGTGGTCGGCCGCGTATGCATTGCTGTTGGCGGTGCGTGGCGAGAGTTACGAGAACGCGGCCTCCGAGCGCAGCAAAGACCTGTTCATCGGCGCTGTCGCCCTGATCTACGCGATCTGGCTGATCTACGCCGGTGGCGTCAAATACCTGCTGCTGTCGGCCCTGCTCTATGCCCCCGGCGCGATCCTGTTCGCCAAGGCCAAGCTTGAAGTCAACAAACCGGTTTTCACCAACGTCGAGAAGCTGATCTTCGCGGCAGTCATCGTCGGCGCCCTGGTGGCGGCGTACGGGCTGTACGACGGTTTCCTGACCCTGTAACGATTGTTTTGTCTGGAGGATCACTGTAATGACCACGGAAAAAGTTAAGTACGGCGTACATTCCGAAGCCGGCAAACTGCGCAAAGTCATGGTTTGCTCCCCCGGCCTGGCCCACCAGCGGCTGACCCCGAACAACTGCGACGAACTGCTTTTCGATGATGTGCTGTGGGTGGCCCAGGCCAAGCGTGACCATTTCGATTTCGTCACCAAAATGCGCGAGCGCGGAATCGATGTGCTGGAAATGCACAACCTGCTGACCGACATCGTCGCCATCCCCGAAGCGCTGGACTGGATCCTGGAGCGCAAGGTCACCGGCAACTCGGTCGGCCTGGGCCTGATCAATGAAGTCAAATCGTGGCTGAAAAGCCTGGAACCGCGCAAAGCGGCGGAATTCCTGATTGGCGGCGTGTCCGCCGATGACCTGCCGGACAGTTTCGGCGGCGAGACGATCAAGATGTTCCGCGACTTTCTCGGTCATTCCAGCTTCATCCTGCCGCCGCTGCCCAATACCCAGTTCACCCGCGACACCACCTGCTGGATCTACGGTGGCGTGACGTTGAACCCGATGTACTGGCCGGCGCGTCGCCAGGAAACTCTGCTGACCACCGCCATCTACAAGTTCCACCCGCAGTTCACCAACGCCGACTTCGAGATCTGGTACGGCGACCCGGACCAGGACCACGGCAGCGCCACCCTCGAAGGCGGTGACGTGATGCCGATCGGTAACGGCGTGGTGCTGATCGGCATGGGCGAACGCTCGTCCCGCCAGGCCATCGGCCAACTGGCATTGAACCTGTTCAAGAACAAGGCGGTGGAACGCGTGATCGTCGCCGGCCTGCCCAAGTCCCGCGCGGCGATGCACCTGGACACCGTGTTCAGCTTCTGCGACCGCGACCTTGTGACGATCTTCCCCGAGGTGGTGAACCAGATCGTCGCCTTCACCCTGCGCCCTGACGAAAGCAAACCCGGGCACATCGATATCCGCCGCGAACAAAGCAACTTCCTCGATACCGTGGCGGCCGCCCTCAACCTCAAGGCACTGCGCGTCGTGGAAACCGGCGGCAACAGCTTCGCCGCCGAGCGCGAGCAATGGGACGACGGCAATAACGTGGTCGCCGTCGAGCCCGGCGTGGTGATCGGCTATGACCGCAACACCTACACCAACACCCTGTTGCGCAAGGCCGGGGTGGAAGTCATCACCATCAGCGCCGGTGAACTGGGACGTGGACGTGGCGGTGGCCACTGCATGACCTGCCCGATCATCCGCGACCCGATCGATTACTGATTTCTGGAGATCCGACATGGCTTTCAATATTCATAACCGCAATCTGCTGAGCCTGGAACACCACACCCCTCGCGAATTGCGTTACCTGCTCGACCTGTCCCGCGACCTCAAGCGCGCCAAGTACACCGGCACCGAACAGCAGCATCTCAAGGGCAACAACATCGCGCTGATCTTCGAGAAAACCTCGACCCGCACCCGTTGCGCGTTCGAAGTCGCGGCCTATGACCAGGGGGCCAACGTCACTTACATCGACCCCAACTCTTCGCAAATCGGCCACAAGGAAAGCATGAAGGACACCGCCCGCGTCCTCGGGCGCATGTACGACGCCATCGAGTACCGTGGCTTCAAGCAGGAAATCGTCGAGGAACTGGCCAAGTTCGCCGGCGTGCCGGTGTTCAACGGCCTGACCGACGAGTACCACCCGACACAGATGATCGCCGACGTGTTGACCATGCGTGAGCACGCCGACAAGCCCATCCACGAGATCAGCTACGCCTACCTCGGTGATGCCCGCAACAACATGGGCAACTCGCTGCTGCTGGTCGGTTCCAAGCTGGGCATGGACGTGCGCATCTGCGCGCCCAAGGCCCTGTGGCCCCATGACGACCTGGTTGAGCGCTGCAACAAATACGCCGAGGAAAGCGGCGCGCGCATCACCCTGACCGAAGATCCGAAAGCGGCGGTCAAGGGCGTGGACTTCATCCACACCGACGTCTGGGTGTCGATGGGCGAGCCCGTCGAAGCCTGGGCCGAACGTATCCAGCAACTGCTGCCCTATCAGGTCAACGCCGAGTTGATGAAAGCCACCGGCAACCCGCGCACCAAGTTCATGCACTGCCTGCCGGCGTTCCACAACAGCGATACCAAGGTCGGCAAGCAGATTGCCGAGCAGTATCCGCACCTGAAGAACGGCATCGAGGTCACCGACGACGTGTTCGAGTCGCCGGCCTGCATCGCCTTCGAGCAGGCGGAAAACCGCATGCACACGATCAAGGCGATCCTGGTGTCGACGTTGGCTGATCTATAACGGCATCCCCGCTCTCACGGACGAAACACGGCCAATGTGGGAGCGGGCTTGCTCGCGAAGGCGATTGTTCAGGCGAAAAAATTGCGACTGATCCACCGCCTTCGCGAGCAAGCCCGCTCCCACAGTCGATCCGGTTTCAATCGGAAGCCGGGCGCATGCGAACTCACTGTTTAGAAGGACTGCATTATGCGTATCGTCGTAGCTCTGGGCGGTAACGCCCTGCTCCGCCGCGGTGAACCCATGACCGCGGACAACCAGCGTGCCAACATCCGCATTGCCACCGAGCAAATCGCCAAGGTCCACGCTGGCAATCAACTGGTCATCGCCCACGGCAATGGCCCGCAGGTCGGCCTGCTGTCGCTGCAAGCGGCGGCCTACACCTCGGTTTCGCCGTATCCACTGGACGTGCTCGGCGCCGAAACCGAAGGCATGATCGGCTACATCATCGAACAGGAACTGGGCAACCTGCTGGACTTTGAAGTGCCCTTCGCCACCTTGCTGACCCAGGTTGAAGTCGACGCCAACGACCCGGCGTTCCAGAACCCGACCAAACCCATCGGTCCGGTGTACGCCAAGGCCGAAGCGGAAAAACTCGCCGCGGAAAAAGGCTGGGCGATTGCCCCGGACGGCGACAAATTCCGCCGCGTGGTGGCCAGCCCCCGGCCCAAGCGCATCTTCGAAATTCGCCCGATCAAATGGCTGCTGGAAAAAGGCAGCATCGTGATTTGTGCCGGCGGTGGCGGCATCCCGACGATGTACGGCGCCCAGGGCAAGCTGCAAGGCGTGGAAGCCGTGATCGACAAGGACCTGTGCTCGGCGCTGCTGGCCGAACAGCTCGAGAGCGATCTGCTGGTGATCGCCACCGACGTCAACGGCGCGTACATCGACTTTGGCAAACCGACCCAGAAAGCCATCAGCTACGCTCATCCCGACGAAATCGAAAAGCTCGGTTTCGCCGCCGGCTCCATGGGCCCCAAGGTTCAGGCAGCCTGCGAGTTCGCACGCCATACTGGAAAAACGGCGGTGATCGGTTCACTGTCGGACATCGAGGCGATCGTCCAGGGCACGGCCGGTACTCGCATCAGTACGGCGAAGCCCGGGATAACTTATGTATAAGGAGAACCGTCAATGGCCAAGTTCGAGCCCGGTTACTTGCACATCGAGCGTCATGCGCTGACGCCTGACGATGTCAGCTACAACCTGCACCTCAAATACGAGGTCACGCAGGACCCCAAGGAAGGCAAGGGCATGCTGTTCACCCTGCAGGGCAGCATGCAGGGCAAGGACGTGGAGGAATCGTTTTTCCTGCCCAAGGACCAGGCCTACAACTTCGCCAGCAACGTGACGAAAATCGCCGAGAAATATGGCATCCCCAAGACCCACAGCAGCATCGGCTCGGTCCACAAGCACTATGACGCGATGTTCGAGGACGTGCGCCTGCAACTGGACATGAAATCCGGTGACCCGGTCAAACCCGAGCATCTGGAGTAAACCCGCCACCGATCCGAAGTAGGAGCAAACCCGCCCCCACAGCGGATCGGTGTCCCCCTGCAAATCCCCCACGGGATTTCACCATTACCCCGCTCCAAGGCATACTTGCCACCCTCCGCTCGTCAGATTGAAAACCGCCCCATGCGTATCCACGTCAGCTTCATCGACCGCGTCGGCATTACCCAGGAAGTCCTGGCCTTGCTCGGTGGGCGCAACCTCAATCTGGATGCGGTGGAAATGGTTCCGCCCAACGTGTACATCGACGCCCCGACCCTGAGCCCCGAAGTCCTCGAAGAGCTGCGCGATGCGCTGCTCAGCGTGCGCGGCGTGCAGGCGATGACGGTGGTCGACATCCTTCCCGGCCAGCGCCGCCACTTGCAACTCGACGCCTTGCTGGCCGCCATGACCGATCCGGTCCTGGCCCTGGACAGCGTTGGCAAGGTGCTGCTGGCCAATCCGGCACTGATCGCCCTGTACGGTCGGGAGCCGGCCGGTGAAAGCGTGGCCGACCTGTTTGCCGATCCGGCGCTGCTCGACGCCCTGCTGGAACAGGGCTTCCGCTTGCCGCTGCGCGAGGTCACGGTCAACGGCCAGACCCTGTTGCTGGACGCCACGCCGATCACCGACGCCGGCGCGCTGCTGACGCTCTACCAGCCGAACCGGATTGGCGAACGCCTGTCGGCGCTGCACCACGACCATGCCGAAGGGTTCGATGCACTGATCGGCGAGTCCCCGGCGATTCGCACCCTCAAGGCCCGTGCGCAACGGGTGGCGGCGCTGGATGCGCCGTTGCTGATCCAGGGCGAAACAGGCACCGGCAAGGAGCTGGTGGCCCGCGCCTGCCACGCCATCAGCGCGCGCCACAGCGCGCCGTTCCTCGCGCTGAACTGCGCGGCATTGCCGGAGAACCTCGCCGAAAGCGAGCTGTTCGGCTATGCCCCCGGCGCCTTCACCGGCGCGCAACGGGGCGGTAAACCCGGGTTGATGGAGCTGGCGAACCAGGGCACGGTGTTTCTCGACGAAATCGGCGAAATGTCGCCGTACTTGCAGGCGAAACTGCTGCGATTCCTCAATGACGGCAGTTTCCGCCGGGTCGGTGGGGATCGCGAGGTCAAGGTCAACGTGCGCATTCTCAGTGCCACCCACCGCGACCTGGAAAAAATGGTCAGCGAAGGCACGTTCCGTGAAGACCTGTTCTATCGCCTCAATGTCCTCAACGTCGAGGTCCCGCCGCTGCGCGAACGGGGCCAGGACATCCTGCTGCTGGCCCGCTATTTCATGCAGCAGGCCTGTGCGCAGATCCAGCGCCCGGTCTGCCGACTGGCGCCCGGCACCTATCCGGCGCTGCTGGGTAACCGCTGGCCCGGCAACGTTCGGCAATTGCAGAACGTGATCTTCCGCGCCGCCGCCATCTGCGAAAGCACCCTGGTGGACATCGGCGATCTCGACATCGCCGGCACCTCCGTGGCACGCCAGAGCGACAACGACGTCGACAGCCTGGAACAGGCGGTGGAAGCGTTCGAAAAGACCCTGCTGGAAAAGCTCTACGTCAGCTACCCCTCGACACGACAACTGGCCAGCCGACTGCAGACGTCCCACACGGCCATTGCCCATCGATTGCGCAAGTATGGGATTCCCAACAAGGCATAGGCCTTCCGTCCCTGCTGTGGGAGCGAGCCTGCTCGCGAAGCGGTGTCACAGCCAACATGGTGGCGACTGACAGACCGCTTCGCGGGCAGGCTCGCTCCCACGATCATTGGGCAGTTCCTGGCCCGCTCAAAAACGACCTCCACCTGTACTGAAAGCGCTACAGCGGAACGAAATCGATACACCCCTCCCCGATCAGCGCCGTGCAAGGCTTTGATCCCGTTATGCTTTTTTCCGCGCCCCAGCCTGTAGCGATTTCGCTACACACGGGTCGGTTTGCGCGCTCACCACAAAACATAACTTATTGTTTTATAACGAAAAAACAACATTGGCCGTGTTCTTGCTAAGTATCGTCCTTATTAAAAGCAGGGCTTTTGCCCAAAAGCCTTTCAACCGCGTCCACCAGACGAGTCTGGCCCCTTAGGAGTTTCCATGAGCGAGTTGCGTTTTACTGAAGATCACGAATGGCTGCGCGCCGAAGCGGACGGCAGTGTCACCGTCGGCATCACGGCTTTCGCACAGAACGCCCTGGGCGACGTGGTTTTCGTACAACTGCCCGAGCTGCAGGCTTATGAAAAAGGCGCAGAAGCCGCCACCGTGGAGTCGGTCAAGGCCGCCAGCGGCGTGTACATGCCATTGGACGGCGACGTGCTGGAAGTCAACCCGGCACTGGACAGCAGCCCGGAACTGGTCAACGAAGACCCGCTGGGTGAAGGTTGGTTTTTCCGCTTTCAGCCGGCCGACGCCTCGGCGGTCGCCAAACTGCTGGATCAGGACGCCTACGACCGCCTGATCAAAGCCAACGCCGAAGCCTGAGGAGAACGCACATGACTCAAGTCAACCTGAGCACCGCCAACGAATTCATCGCCCGTCATATCGGCCCGCGTTCCGGCGATGAACAAGCCATGCTCAACAGCCTCGGTTTCGACTCGCTGGAAGCGTTGAGCGCCAGCGTGATCCCGGAAAGCATCAAGGGCACCAGCGTGCTCGATATGGATGACGGCCTCAGCGAAGCCGATGCCCTGGCGCTGATCAAGGGCATCGCCGCCCGCAATCAACTGTTCAAGACCTACATTGGCCAGGGTTACTACGGCACCCACACGCCGGCGCCGATCCTGCGCAACCTGCTGGAAAACCCGGCCTGGTACACCGCGTACACCCCGTACCAGCCGGAAATTTCCCAGGGCCGTCTCGAAGCGTTGCTGAACTTCCAGACCCTGATCAGCGACCTCACCGGCCTGCCGATCGCCAACGCCTCCCTGCTCGACGAAGCCACCGCTGCCGCCGAAGCCATGACCTTCTGCAAACGCCTGAGCAAGAACAAGGGCAGCCACCAGTTCTTCGCTTCCGCCCATTGCCACCCGCAGACCCTCGACGTGCTGCGCACCCGTGCCGAGCCGCTGGGTATCGACGTGGTCGTCGGTGACGAGCGCGAACTGAGCGACGTGACGCCATTCTTCGGCGCCCTGTTGCAGTACCCGGCGAGCAACGGTGACCTGTTCGACTACCGCGAACTGACCGAACGCTTCCACGCCGCCAATGCACTGGTCGCGGTCGCGGCCGACCTGCTGGCCCTGACCGTGCTCACCCCGCCAGGCGAGTTCGGCGCCGACGTGGCCATCGGCAGCGCGCAGCGCTTTGGCGTACCGCTGGGCTTCGGTGGCCCGCATGCGGCCTACTTCTCCACCAAGGATGCGTTCAAGCGCGACATGCCGGGCCGTCTGGTCGGCGTGTCCGTGGACCGTTTCGGCAAGCCGGCCCTGCGCCTGGCCATGCAGACCCGCGAGCAACACATCCGTCGCGAGAAAGCCACCAGCAACATCTGCACCGCACAAGTACTGCTGGCCAACATCGCCAGCATGTACGCGGTCTACCACGGCCCCAAAGGCCTGACGCAGATCGCCCAGCGCATCCATCACCTGACCGCGATTCTGGCCAAAGGCCTGAGCGCCCTGGGCCTGGTCGTCGAGCAAGCCCACTTCTTCGATACCCTGACGCTGAACACCGGCGCGAACACTGCCCGCCTGCACGACAAGGCGCGCGCCCAGCAGATCAACCTGCGCGTGGTCGACGCCGAACGCCTGGGCCTGTCCCTGGACGAAACCAGCACCCAGGCCGATGTCGAAACCCTGTGGGCCCTGCTGTCTGAAGGCAAAGCGCTGCCGGACTTCGCTGCGCTCGCTGCCGCGGTACAAAGCACCGTCCCGGCCGCGCTGGTTCGCCAGTCGCCGATCCTCAGCCACCCGGTGTTCAACCGTTATCACTCGGAAACCGAGCTGATGCGCTACCTGCGCAAGCTCGCCGACAAGGACCTGGCGCTCGACCGCACCATGATCCCGTTGGGCTCCTGCACCATGAAACTCAACGCAGCCAGCGAAATGATCCCGGTGACCTGGGCCGAATTCGGCGCCCTGCACCCGTTCGCGCCGGCCGAGCAAAGCGCCGGTTACCAGCAACTGACCGACGAACTGGAAGCGATGCTCTGTGCCGCCACCGGCTACGACTCGATTTCGCTGCAACCGAACGCCGGTTCGCAAGGTGAGTACGCGGGCCTGCTGGCGATTCGCGCCTACCACCAGAGCCGTGGTGAAGACCGTCGCGACATCTGCCTGATCCCGTCGTCCGCCCATGGCACCAACCCGGCCACCGCCCAGATGGCCGGCATGCGTGTCGTGGTCACCGCGTGCGATGCCCGTGGCAACGTCGATATCGAAGACCTGCGCGCCAAGGCCATCGAGCACCGCGAGCACCTTGCCGCACTGATGATCACCTACCCGTCGACCCACGGCGTGTTCGAGGAAGGCATCCGCGAAATCTGCGGCATCATTCATGACAACGGCGGCCAGGTGTACATCGACGGCGCCAACATGAACGCAATGGTCGGCCTCTGCGCACCGGGCAAGTTCGGCGGCGACGTCTCGCACCTGAACCTGCACAAGACGTTCTGCATTCCCCACGGCGGTGGCGGCCCGGGCGTCGGCCCGATTGGCGTGAAATCGCACCTGGCGCCATTCCTGCCGGGCCACGCGCAGATGGAACGCAAGGAAGGCGCGGTCTGCGCAGCGCCGTTCGGCAGCGCGAGCATCCTGCCAATCACCTGGATGTACATCCGGATGATGGGTGGCGCCGGCCTCAAGCGGGCTTCGCAACTGGCGATCCTCAACGCCAACTACATTTCCCGTCGACTCGAAGAGCACTACCCGGTGCTGTACACCGGCAGCAACGGCCTGGTGGCGCACGAATGCATCCTCGACCTGCGCCCGCTCAAGGACAGCAGCGGCATCAGCGTCGACGACGTGGCCAAGCGCCTGATCGACTTCGGCTTCCACGCCCCGACCATGTCGTTCCCGGTCGCAGGCACGTTGATGATCGAGCCGACCGAAAGTGAATCCAAGGAAGAACTGGACCGCTTCTGCGACGCCATGATCCGCATCCGCGAAGAAATCCGCGCGGTGGAAAACGGCACCCTGGACAAGGACGACAACCCGCTGAAAAACGCCCCGCACACCGCAGCGGAGCTGGTCGGCGAGTGGTCGCACCCATACACCCGCGAGCAGGCGGTGTACCCGGTTGCATCGTTGGTCGAAGGCAAATACTGGCCGCCGGTCGGTCGCGTCGACAACGTCTTCGGCGATCGCAACCTGGTGTGCGCCTGCCCGTCGATCGAAAGCTACGCTTAAACCTGTGTGGGGCGGTCAATCCGCCCCACTCGAGAACACCGCCTACCCCCTGTGGGAGCGGGCTTGCTCGCGAATGCGCTGGATCAGCCACCCTCAATGTTGTCTGACCCGCCACATTCGCGAGCAAGCCCGCTCCCACAAGGGTTCATGTAACACCTCAGGCTTGCGCCAATTCCCATAACAAGAAACCGGAGAACAACCATGTCTTTAAGCGTGTTCGACCTGTTCAAGATTGGCATCGGCCCTTCCAGCTCCCACACTGTCGGCCCGATGCGCGCCGCTGCGCGGTTTGCCGAAGGGTTGCGCCGTGAAGGCCTGCTGGGCGCCACCGCGAGCGTCAGGGTCGAGCTCTACGGCTCGCTCGGCGCCACGGGCAAGGGCCACGGCAGCGACAAAGCCGTGTTGCTGGGTCTGGAAGGCGAACACCCGGATACCGTGAACACCGAAACCGTGGCCGCCCGCCTGCAGGACATTCGGGGCCATGGTCGCTTGAACCTGCTCGGCGAACACAGCATCGCGTTCAACGAGAAAGAACACCTGGCGATGATCCGCAAGCCGTTGGCCTATCACCCCAACGGCATGATCTTTCGCGCATTCGACGCTGCGGGCCTGCAAATCCGCAGCCGCGAGTACTACTCGGTCGGCGGCGGTTTCGTGGTCGATGAAGACGCTGCCGGCGCCGACCGTATCGTCGAAGACGCCACCGTGCTGACCTTTCCGTTCAAAAGCGCCAAGGACCTGCTCGGTCATTGCAGCACCTACGGCTTGTCGATCAGCCAGGTGATGCTGACCAATGAAAGCGCCTGGCGCCCGGAAGCGGAAACCCGCGCCGGCCTGCTGAAAATCTGGCAAGTGATGCAAGACTGCGTCGACGCCGGCTGCCGCAACGAGGGCATTCTGCCCGGGGGGCTGAAGGTCAAGCGCCGAGCCGCGGCGCTGCATCGCCAACTGTGCAAGAACCCGGAATCTTCGCTGCGCGACCCGCTGTCGGTGCTCGACTGGGTCAATCTGTACGCCCTGGCGGTCAACGAAGAAAACGCCAACGGCGGGCGCGTGGTGACGGCGCCCACCAATGGTGCAGCGGGCATCGTCCCGGCCGTCTTGCACTACTACATGCGCTTCATCCCCGGCGCCAACGAAGACGGGGTCGTGCGCTTCCTGCTGACGGCTGCCGCCATCGGCATTCTCTACAAGGAAAACGCCTCGATCTCCGGTGCCGAAGTCGGCTGCCAGGGCGAGGTCGGCGTCGCCTGTTCGATGGCGGCCGGCGCGTTGTGCGAAGTGCTGGGCGGCAGCGTGCAGCAAGTGGAAAACGCCGCCGAAATCGGCATGGAACATAACCTCGGCCTGACCTGCGACCCGATTGGCGGGCTGGTGCAGGTCCCTTGCATCGAGCGCAACGCCATGGGCTCGGTCAAGGCCATCAACGCGGTGCGCATGGCCATGCGCGGCGACGGGCAACATTTCGTCTCGCTCGACAAGGTCATCCGCACCATGCGCCAGACCGGCGCCGACATGAAAAGCAAATACAAGGAAACCGCCCGTGGCGGTTTGGCGGTCAACATTATCGAGTGCTGATGCACGCATCCGCACGATCTACAGGAGCTGGATATGTCCACCGAACAACTGTTGAAAACCCCGTTGCACGCACTGCACATCGAACTCGGCGCCCGCATGGTGCCGTTCGCCGGCTACGACATGCCAGTGCAATACCCGCTGGGCGTGATGAAGGAACACCAGCACACCCGCGACCAGGCCGGGCTGTTCGACGTCTCGCACATGGGTCAGATCCGTCTGAGCGGCGCCAATGCCGCCAAGGCCCTGGAAAGCCTGGTGCCGGTGGACATCCTCGACCTGCCCGTGGGCATGCAGCGTTACGCCATGTTCACCAACGAAACCGGCGGCATCCTCGATGACCTGATGGTCGCCAACCTGGGCAACGACGAACTGTTCCTGGTGGTCAACGCCGCGTGCAAGGAGCAGGACCTGGCGCACCTGCGCCAGCACATTGGCGAGCAATGCCGCATCGAACCGCTGTTCGAAGAGCGTGCACTGCTGGCGTTGCAGGGCCCGGCCGCTGTGACCGTGCTCGCACGCCTGGCGCCGGAAGTGGCGAAGATGACCTTCATGCAATTCACCCGCGTGAAACTGCTGGGCGTGGACAGCTTCGTCAGCCGCTCGGGTTACACCGGTGAAGACGGTTTCGAAATCTCCGTACCGGCCGCCAGCGCCGAAGCCCTGGCCCGCGCCCTCTTGGCCGAACCGGAAGTCGAGGCCATCGGCCTGGGTGCCCGGGACTCGTTGCGCCTGGAAGCCGGCCTGTGCCTCTACGGTCACGACATGAATACCGACACCAGCCCCATCGAAGCGAGCCTGCTGTGGGCCATCTCCAAGCCACGACGTGCCGATGGCGCACGTGCCGGCGGCTTCCCCGGTGCCGACGCGATCTTCGCCCAGCAGCAAAATGGCGTCAGCCGCAAGCGCGTCGGCCTGTTGCCTCAGGAACGCACCCCGGTGCGTGAAGGCGCGGACATCGTCAACGAAGCGGGCGACATCATCGGCGGCGTGTGCAGCGGCGGCTTCGGCCCGACCCTGGGCGGTCCGCTGGCCATGGGTTACCTCGACAGCGGCTACACCGCCATCGACACGCCCGTCTGGGCGATCGTACGTGGGAAAAAGGTATCGTTGCTTGTAAGCAAAATGCCATTTGTTCCACAACGCTACTATCGTGGTTGATTGACTGTTTCTATAAGTAACGCGGTTGCGTTAACAGTGCACTAATGTGTAACGCAACCGCCATAAAACAGTGCATTATTCGAGTATGACCTTCGTTTATGAACGTTGCTTATAACGATCGAAAACGATTGAACGATATCCTCGAATAAGAGGGCTCTAGTGCACTGACTAACGCGACCAACCCGAGCAAAACCGGGCCTCTCACAGGGCTTGTTTTTTCTCCCATAGTTGGCGTAGAGTTTGTTCACTGTGTTTGCATGGGTCGCTTGGAATCGTGACCTGGGCAGTAGCCTACAAAGTTAGCTACATCCCGTTCGACGTCTTCTTACTCTCCTGCAACCAGCCCCAGTACTCTTTCATGAGAAGGAGGCTGTCATTAATTTAGCGTCAAAGGAAATAAGAAATGTCCCAACGTCAGAGCGGTACCGTCAAGTGGTTTAACGACGAGAAAGGTTTTGGTTTTATCACTCCAGAAAGCGGTCCGGATCTGTTCGTGCATTTCCGCGCTATCCAGGGCAACGGCTTCAAGAGCCTGAAAGAAGGCCAGAAAGTGACTTTCGTCGCCGTGCAAGGCCAGAAAGGCATGCAGGCTGACGAAGTACAAGCAGAAGCCTGATCTTCTGTAACGAAAAAGCCCCTGATGCTGACATCAGGGGCTTTTTTGTGCGCGTAAATCCGTAAAATGGGCTTCTTTTTTCCAGGGACCCCTGTCATGTCGAAACACCTGCTCAAACCACAGGGCGATTTTCCCGCCGCGACCCTGGGTCGTCGCCTGGCAGCGATGTTCTATGACTTCCTGCTGTGCACCGCCCTGCTGATCGTGACCAGCGGCCTCTACAAGATGATCCAGATGGCGATCATCGGCGAGGACAGGATGCGCGCACTCACCGAAGCCGGTGCGCTGGACGGCGACCCGTTGCTCTCGACCGTGCTGCTGTTCGTGCTGTTCGGTTTCTTCGCCAAGTTCTGGACCCTGTCCGGTCAGACACTGGGCATGCAGGTGTGGTGCATCCGCGTGCAAAACGCCGACGGCTCATCCATCAGCCTGTGGCAGGCGTTGTTGCGTTTTATCGTGTCCATCGCATCACTGCTGTGCGTTGGCCTCGGGTTCTTCTGGTCGCTGTTCGATAAACAGAAACGCAGCTGGCATGACATGTACTCGGGCACCGAACTGGTGCGGATTCCGAAGAAGACCAAATAATCTACAGCGTCAAAACCATTGTGGGAGCGGACTTGCTGGCGAATGCATCAGTCAGCGCCTAAGTCGACTGACGGCCTTCGCGAGCAAGCCCGCTCCCACATTTTTACCGACTGACGGACGTTACGCGTTACCCGCCAGCTTCATCCGTGCGGCCTGAGTGAAATCCAGCATGCGCTTGAGCGGGCGGATCGCCTGGGGAATCAATGCCGGGTCGACAAAGATCTCGTTGCTCCCCTCTTTCAGGCACTTGAGCGTGCGCTCAAGCGTATTCATCGCCATCCATGGGCAATGTGCACAACTGCGGCACGCCGCGCCATTACCGGCCGTAGGCGCCTCGATAAAGACCTTGTCCGGGCACAGCTGCTGCATCTTGTAGAAGATGCCGCGGTCAGTGGCAACGATCAGCGTCTTGTTCGGCAGGCTTTGGGCCGCAGCGATCAGTTGACTGGTCGAGCCGACGGCATCCGCCAGTTCGATCACCGACGTGGGCGACTCCGGGTGCACCAGGATTGCGGCATCCGGGTACAGCGCCTTCATGTCTTCGAGCTGCTTGGACTTGAACTCTTCGTGAACGATGCAGGCACCGTCCCACAGCAGCATGTCCGCACCGGTCTGGCGCTGGATGTAGGTGCCCAGGTGCTTGTCCGGGCCCCAGATGATCGTTTCGCCGTTATCCATCAGGCTTTCGACGATCTCCAGCGCGCAGCTGGAGGTCACGACCCAGTCCGCCCGGGCTTTGACCGCGGCCGACGTATTGGCATACACCACCACGGTACGTTCCGGGTGCTGATCGCAGAACGCCGAGAACTCATCCACCGGGCAACCCAAGTCCAGCGAACAGGTCGCTTCCAGCGTCGGCATCAGCACGCGTTTCTCGGGGTTGAGAATCTTGGCGGTTTCACCCATGAACTTGACGCCGGCGACCACCACGGTCTTGGCCGGGTGAGCATTGCCGAAGCGGGCCATCTCCAGGGAGTCGGAAACGCAGCCCCCGGTCTCCTCGGCCAGCGCCTGGATGATCGGATCACAGTAGAAGTGGGCCACCAGCACCGCGTCCTGAGCCTTGAGCTCAGCAGCGATAGCGGCACGGTAGTAAGCCTCTTCCTCAACCGTCAGCGGTTTGGGCTGTTTGGCATCGAGGTGGGCTTGAACCAGAAGGCGTTCGGAAATCTGCGTCATGTTCGCAAGACCTGCAGGCGCTTTCGCGCGAAAGTCGAGTATACACCCGGCTCCGGACCCATCGGGGCACCGCCGGGAAAGTGGGTATTCATCAGGCACGGTGAAGCTGCGCAAGGCTACAGAATATCCGGTGGATGCAAAAGAGGGATTATGACCTGCGTCACGCGGCACAGCCGCAGACGGGGCCAACCTTAAATCGCAGGCAAAAAAAAATCCGGAAATCCTCACTTGCGTGGGCCTTCCAGACTTTTAAAACTGCTACAAAAATGGTGGGTCGTGTGGGATTCGAACCTACGACCAATTGGTTAAAAGCCAACTGCTCTACCAACTGAGCTAACGACCCGCTGTGTGGTGGCGCGTATAATACTGATTTTTAACGGTTATTCAACACCTTATTTGAAATAAATCAAAAATAAGGGGTCGGATCACTGATTCCGGCCGCTGCGAAGCCTTCCGCACGCAATCTGCAGCTGTCGCATTTGCCACATGCACGCCCCGCATTGTCCGCCTGGTAGCAGGAAACGGTGAGGCCATAATCAACGCCAAGCTTCACACCCGCCTCGACGATTTGCGCCTTGCTCAAGTTCTGCAGGGGGGCCTGGATCCGGAAGCCGTTGCCCTCGACCCCGGCCTTGGTTGCCAGGTTGGCCATGCGCTCGAAGGACTCGATGAACTCGGGGCGGCAGTCCGGGTATCCGGAGTAATCGACGGCGTTCACGCCGATAAAAATGTCACGCGCACCCAGCACTTCTGCCCAGCCCAGGGCCAGCGACAGAAACACCGTGTTGCGGGCCGGCACATACGTCACCGGGATACCTTCACCGGCCTCCTCCGGAATGTCGATGCGGGTGTCGGTCAGCGCCGAACCGCCGATACCGTTCAGGTTCAGGCCGATGACCTTGTGCTCGACCACACCCAGGTCCCGGGCGACGCGTTCGGCAGCGTGCAATTCCGCGTGGGAACGCTGGCCGTAGTCGAAACTCATGGTGTAGCACTGGTAGCCTTGCGCGCGCGCCATGGCCACCACCGTTGCCGAATCCAGCCCGCCGGACAGCAGGATGACCGCGCGTTTTTCCGCAGTTTGGGTTTGTTCAGTCATATCAGCGCCCCGGCTCGTCGTTCCAAAGATATTTATGCAGCTGCAATTGCAAACGGACCGGCAGGTTGTCGGCCACCACCCAATCCGCCAGATCCCGAGCATTCAGGTCATGGTGACTGGGTGAAAACAGGACCTCACCGGCACGTCGCTCCAGTCCATACTGAATCAGTTTGGACACTGCCCAGTCATAGTCTTCGCGTGAGCAGATGACAAACTTCACCTGATCGTTGGGCGTGAGCAGTTCGATGTTCTCGTAGCGGTTGCGGTGCGCTTCCTTCGAATCCGGGGTCTTGAGGTCGACGACCCGGCTGACCCGTGGATCGACCGCCGAGATGTCCAGTGCGCCACTGGTTTCCAGTGACACCTCGTAACCGGCGTCGCACAGTTGCTTGAGCAAGGGGATGGCGTTCGGCTGCGCCAACGGCTCACCGCCGGTGACACAGACGTAGCGCGGGCGAAAGCCGGCCACCTGTTCGAGGATGTCGTCGAGGGTGCGTACGGTCCCGCCCGAAAACGCATAGGCGCTGTCGCAGTATTGGCAACGCAATGGGCAACCGGTCAAGCGCACAAAAACCGTGGGCAGCCCGGCAGTCCGCGTTTCCCCCTGCAACGAGTAGAAAACTTCGGTGATTCTCAATGTGTCTTGCATAGTCGCCACGGGCGTAACAGCTAAACAGGCTGTCCGCCTCCGTCAGGCACTTCAAGGAACCCCGCCAACGCGCAGATCCCAAAAAGCGTGTTTCATAAAAAGGGCGTGAATTCTAACGAAAAAACCCGCGACAAGCGCGGGTTTCTTCGAAACAGCTCAAGCCATCCTACATGCGCTGCAGATCGCGTTGGGCCAACTGAGCAGCGGAAGTGCCCGGATACTGCGACACAACCTGTTGCAGAATGCCTTTGACCTTGTCCTGGTGACCCAGGCGGCGTTCTACGTCAGCCAGCTTGTACAGCGAGTCAGGCACTTTATTGTGCTTGGGGTACAGCTGCGAAACCTTGGCAAAGGCTTGACCTGCACCTTGCAGATCGCCTTTGGCCAGGTTCACTTCGCCCAGCCAGTACTGGGCGTTGCCGGCGTACTGACTGTTCGGGTATTTACGCAGGAAAGCGCTGAAAGCCTGGCTGGCCTTGTCGAAGTCCTTGGCCTTGATCAGGTCGAAGGCTGCATCGTAGTACAGTTTTTCCTTCGCCGGGTCAGCCGGTTCACTACCGGCGGCAGGCGCTTGGGTGGCAGCGCCGGCCGCTCCGGCGCCTGCTGCGGCACCGGGGGCGTTCAAGTCGCCACCGGTGGAAGAATTCTCGGGAGTCGCGGCAGGTGCAACGCCGGATCCGATGCGCCGATCAAGATCCTGGTATCGCTCCAGGGATTCCTGCTTCATGCGCGTAACCTGATTCTGCAGTTCCTCAATCACACCTTGCTGGCGCGATATCTGATCCTGCATTTGTTGCAGTTGGTTGAACAGCATGCCCTGTGCCGAGGCAGGAGCCGAAGCCCCTCCCCCGGCATAGGCGCCGTTCGTACCGTAACCTGCAGGCGGATAACTGCTCCCGCTATTGTTATAGCCGGAGTTGTCCTCGACCACAGGAACCGCAGCCCACACCGCAAGCGGTGCGAGACTGAGAGCCAATACAGTTACAGCACGACGGCACGTTCGCATGACGAATTACTTACGCAGTTCGACGCGACGGTTTTGAGCCCAGGACTGCTCGTCGTTGCCGGTAGCAACTGGACGCTCTTCGCCGTAGGAAACCAGTTCCAGCTGAGCTGGGGAAACACCTTGCAGTACCAGGTAGCGCTGAACGGCTTTCGCACGACGCTCGCCCAGTGCCATGTTGTACTCACGAGTACCACGTTCGTCGGTGTTGCCTTCCAGAACAACGCGAGCGCCGTTTGCTTTCAGGTCCTTGGCGTGAACGTCCAGGGAGCGCATGGCTTCTGGCTTCAGGTCCGAGCTGTCGTATTCGAAGTAGAAGGTGGTGATTGCGCGCAGAGCAGCTTCTTCGCTCAGGGAGCCGTCAACAGCACCAGTGTTAGCGCCGTAACCAGCGTTTGGATCAACAGCGCCTTCACCGGCGTTGTCGCCGCCTTTGGACGAGCAACCTACAGCTACAGCCATGGCCAGAGCCAGCGCAGCAAATTTACCAAACTTCAGCATTTCCATCGTGAAACTCCTAATGAACCCCAGTGTGTTAAGTAAAACGTGTAGCGCCGCGTCAGTTCAGGTAAGGGGACCAGGAAGGTTCTCTGACTTCGCCTTGTGCGGTAGGAAGCGGGAGCCTTACGCGTCCGTTGATGGACACGAGCATCAAGACTCCCCGGCCCTGCTGGCGGGTGGCGTAGATTACCATGGTGCCGTTGGGCGCAACAGTAGGCGACTCGTCCAGAGTGCTATCAGTGAGGATTTTTACACTTCCCCGCTGCAGATCCTGGGCCGCCACCTTGAAATTGGTGAAGCCGTCCTGGCGGTGAATCATCACCAGGGTCTTTTCATCAGCCGACAGTTTCGGGTTGGCGTTGTAGTTACCGACAAAGGTCACACGCTCCGCACCGCCACCGCCCACGCTGGTCTTGTAGATCTGAGGCTTGCCGCCACGGTCCGACGTGAAGTAGATGGTCGAGCCGTCCTTGCCCCAGAACGGTTCGGTGTTGATGCCGGGACCGTTGGTGACACGGGAGATCTGACGCGAACCCAGGTTCATCACATAAATATCCGGGTTGCCGTCCTTGGACAGTACGAACGCCAGGCGATTGCCATCCGGCGACCAGGCAGGCGCACCGTTCAGGCCTTCGAAGTTGGTGAGCTGCTCACGGCGACCGGTGTCGATGTTCTGCATGAAGATACGCGGACGCTTCTGCTCGAACGAAACATAGGCGATGCGCTTGCCATCCGGGGCGAAACGCGGCGACAGGATCGGCTCGCGCGATTGCAGCAGGGTCACGGCGCGGGCGCCGTCATAGTCCGAACGCTGCAGCGTGTAGCGCGTGTTCTTCTCGGAGAAACGTTCTGCCGTCACATACAACAGACGCGTGGAGAACGCCCCCTTGATACCGGTGAGCTTTTCGAACGACTGGTCGGAGATGTAGTGCGCCATGTCGCGCAGTTGATCGCCCCCCCCCGAGACACTGCCGGTCAGCACTTGCTGCTCGGTCGCGACGTTGAACAGGGCGTACTGGACCTGCAGGCGACCGCCCGCCGGAACGATGCTGCCGACCATGACGTACTGGGCACCCAGCGCCTTGAAGTCACGGAAGATGATTTCGCTGGCCTGGCTCGGCTGGCTGATCATGTTCTGCTTTGGAATCGGCGCGTAGTAACCCGAGTTGCGCAGGTCATTACCGATGATTTCGGCCATGTCATCCGGCAGCACGCTGCCGCCCTGGAAACCGAACGGTACGACTGCAATCGGGGTCGCCCGATCGCTGCCGCTGGTCACCAGAATGTTTTTCTCATCGGCCATCGCCATCCCTGCCATGCAGCAGATAACGACCAGCATTCCTCGAAGAAGGTTTCTCACAAGGCTAGATCCTCAGGTGTGAATGTCATCTTGAATGAACGATACGGAGCGAAATCGCTCGGCTTCATTCCCTGCATTTCTGTCAAACGTCCAATATTCTTCACCGCGGCCACGGCCGATGCGTCAAACGGACCGTCACCACTGGACTTGGCCACGCTGACCGAGGTCACCGTGCCGTCCGGCAACATGCCGATCTGCAACACCACCGTCATGCCCTTGCGCGCCGACGGCGGGCGAGCCCAGCCTTCCGCTGCACGAGCGCGGATCAGGTCATCGAAACTGCCGGCGACTTCGTCACCCTGCTCATCCGCCAAGGCCTGCTGACGTTGGGGCGTATCGGAAAGCAGGTCTGCCAGGGCCTGAGCCTTTTTATCCTCGGCAGATTTACGTGCCGCATCCTGCGCTTTCTTCTTCGCAGCATCGGCAGCCGCTTTCTTCTTCGCGTCCTCGGCGACTTTCTTCTTCGCCTCTTCAGCTTCGGCTTTCTTCTTGGCGTCTTCCGCGGCTTTCTTCTTCGCGTCTTCGACGATCTTTTTCTTCGCTTCTTCAGCGGCCGCTTTCTTGGCCTCTTCTTCAGCAGCCTTCTTGGCTTCTTCCTCGGCTTTCTTCTTGGCTATATCAGCCAATTGTTTCTCTTCTGCCTTCTTGGCCTCGGCGGTCTTCTTCGCTTCATCGGCTTTCTTGGCTTCGTCAGCCTTTTTCGCCTCTTCCGCTTTCTTCGACTCGTCGGCCTTCTTGGCTTCCTCGGCCTTTTGAGCCGCTTCTTCTTTCTTTTGTTCCGCAGCCTTTATCGCTTCCTGCTCGACCTTCTTCTGTTCCATCTGTTCGACTTCAGTCTGGCGCGCAGCGGATTTCTTCGCCTCGCCCGCAATCTTCTGATTGGTCTGGGTCGTTGCCTGACTTTTCGATTTCAGCTGGTACAAGGTGGCCTGGACGATCGGCTTGGCCGGCGGCAGCTCCGGTGTGAAGGCGAAACTGACGAACAACATGCCGAAAACCAGCACGTGCAAGCAAATCGCCCAGACACTGGGCCAGAAGTAGCTTTCCGAGGCTGTTGGCTCTCGCTGTTGCTGCATCAGGGTGCCTCGGTAATCAGACCAACGTTACCGACCCCGGCTTTCTGCAGCCCGCCCATCGCCCCCATGACGGCACCGTAATCGACGGTCTTGTCACCACGAATGAACACCTGGGTGTGCTTGCCGCCCTCGTTGCCGGCACGAATGATCTTGGTCACCGCATCCGTCATCTGCGGCAGGGTCATGGCGCGATCCTGCTGTTTTTCGGTGTCGACTTCGCTGCCAAGGTTCCAGTAGTAGGTCTTGTCAGCCTTGATCGAAATGGTCAGGACCTGAGTGTTGTTGTCCTGCGGCAAGGCTTCGCTGGAAACCTTGGGCAGATCCACTTTCACGCCCTGGTTGAGCATCGGCGCGGTCACCATGAAAATGACCAGCAGTACCAGCATCACGTCGATGTATGGCACCACGTTCATCTCGGCGACCGGCTTGCGCTTGTTGCGGGCTCGAGCGATTAAAGCCATTGGAAAATACCTGCTTAGTCTTCGCTGGTGTGCACTTTGCGGTGCAGGATCGCCTGGAATTCATCGGCGAAGGTGTAGTAGCGGCTGATCAGCGTTTCGCTGCGGGCGGCGAAACGGTTGTAGGCGATAACGGCCGGGATTGCGGCGAACAGGCCGATGGCGGTCGCGATCAGGGCTTCGGCGATACCCGGGGCCACGGTGGCCAGGGTCGCTTGCTGGGCAGTGGCCAGGCCGCGGAAGGAGTTCATGATCCCCCAGACCGTACCGAACAGACCGATGTACGGGCTGACGGAACCGACAGTGGCCAGGAATGGCAGGCTCTGTTCGAGCTTTTCTTCTTCACGGGAGATGGCAACGCGCATGGCACGGGCCACGCCTTCCATGACCGCTTCCGGGTCAACGCCTGGCTGCTGGCGCAGACGGGAAAACTCCTTGAAACCGGCACGGAAGATCTGTTCCACGCCCGAATCCGGATCGGGGTTGCTGCCGGCCTGACGGTAGAGTTTGGACAGGTCGATACCGGACCAGAAGCGCTCTTCAAAGCTCTCCAGGGCACGTCGACCGGCGCGCAACAGGTTGCTGCGCTGAAAAATCATGATCCATGAGGTCACCGATGCGGCTACCAGGGTCAGCATCACCAGTTGCACCACGATACTGGCATTGCTGACCAGGCTCCACATGGAGGAATGGTCGACGACGTTAGCTTCCACGCTTTATCTCCTGCTTTGAGTGTGTACCCGCGCCGCTCACGTCGGCAAAGGCCGCACGTAGAGTTTCGGGAATGGCCCGGGGTTTCAAACTGTTGGTGCGCACACAGGCCACCAGGAACTGCCCTTCGCAGAGCAGCGCATCATCCGTAGCCCGCCTGACCTGCTGTTTGAAGCGCAGGCTGACACGGTTCAATTCGATTACTTCAGCGCTTACCAGCAGCTCGTCGTCCAGTCGCGCCGGCGCGTAGTAGCGCGCTTCGCTGGAATGCACGACAAACAACAGGTCCTCCCCTGCCAGCTGGGATTGGGCAAAGCCCAGCTCCCGGAGCCGCTCGGTTCGAGCCCGTTCCATAAACTTGAGGTAATTAACGTAATACACGATGCCGCCGGCATCGGTGTCCTCGTAATAAACGCGACAACGATGTGCGAACGGCTCAAGCCCGTTTTGCGCGCGCATACTCTAGTGCTTACTCCTCAGGTTGCCAATCCGGCCAGGCAACTGTTTTTCATGGTTCTGCGGCTTTACCGGAGAAAGTACGGTCCTAGGACAGCACAATGCCCGAAAAATCAGCACGCAGACGTTAATTAATCGTCAGCACCGTCAAGAAACTCGTCTACCACGGGCATTTCGCCCAATCGTGACGGAATGTTTAAGCCAAAATGCAGGTACGCATGCCGTGTGACGACCCGCCCCCGGGGCGTGCGCATGATGTAGCCCTGCTGAATCAGGTAAGGCTCCAGCACATCCTCGATGGTATGGCGCTCCTCACTGATCGCGGCAGCCAGGCTGTCGACACCGACCGGCCCACCATCGAACTTCTCGATCATGGTCAACAGCAGGCGCCGGTCCTGGTGATCGAAGCCACGCTCGTCGACATCCAGCAGGTTCAAGGCGAGGTCGGCAATCGGCTTGGTGATATGGCCCTTGCCGCGCACTTCGGCGAAGTCGCGAACCCGGCGCAACAGCCGATTGGCAATCCGTGGGGTGCCACGGGCGCGACGGGCGATCTCGAAAGCCCCGTCCGGGTCCAGCGGCAAACCGAGGATATTGGCCGAACGGCCGACGATCGTGGCCAGGTCGGCCGTGCTATAGAACTCGAGCCGCTGGACGATGCCGAACCGGTCTCGCAGCGGGTTGGTCAACATGCCGGCACGCGTCGTCGCGCCCACCAGGGTGAACGGCGGCAAGTCCAGCTTGATCGAGCGCGCAGCCGGCCCTTCGCCAATCATGATGTCGAGCTGGAAGTCTTCCATGGCCGGGTACAGCACTTCTTCGACGATCGGCGACAAGCGATGGATTTCGTCGATGAACAGCACATCGTGCGGCTCGAGGTTGGTCAGTAGCGCAGCCAGGTCACCCGGGCGCTCAAGGACAGGCCCGGAGGTGCTTTTGATCGACACGCCCATTTCCTGGGCAATGATGTTTGCCAGGGTGGTCTTGCCCAGGCCTGGCGGACCGAAGATCAGCGTGTGGTCCAGGGACTCGTTACGCCCGCGGGCGGCCTGGATGAACAACTCCATTTGCTCGCGAACGGTCGGCTGGCCAATGTACTCCGCCAGGCTGACAGGACGAATCGCCCGGTCCTGGACTTCCTCGCGCTCCCGAGGCACGGGCGAGGCGGTTATCAGACGATCAGCTTCAATCACTTAGATCATTCCCTTCAGGGCACGACGAATCATGTCTTCACTGCTCAAACCTTTCTCCTTGATCGCGGACACCGCCTTGCTGGCCTCCTGGGGCTTGTAGCCCAGGGAAATCAGCGCGCTGACCGCGTCGGTTTCGGCGCTGGCGACCGGGGCCACGTCCGGCCCGCCCGGCTGGTTGGGCACCAGGGCGAACATCGCCGGCACGGTTTCCCATGCCTTGAAGCGGTCCTTGAGCTCCACCAGCAGACGCTCGGCGGTCTTTTTGCCAACGCCCGGCACCTTGGTCAGCGCCGAGGTGTCCTGGGACTGCACACAACGTACCAGCTCATCCACTTCCAGGCTCGACATCAAGGCCAGCGCCAATTTCGGCCCGACACCATTGAGACGGATCAACTCACGAAAAAAGTCTCGCTCACGCTTGCTGGCGAACCCATAGAGTAACTGCGCGTCTTCACGCACGACCAAATGGGTGTGCAGCGTCAGCGGTTCACCGACCGACGGCAAGCGATACAACGTGGTCATGGGTACTTCCAGCTCGTAGCCCAGGCCGTTTACATCCAGAATCAGGTGCGGCGGCTGTTTCTCAGCCAGGGTGCCGCGCAAGCGTCCAATCACGTTACAGATCCTTGAGCGTTGGCCAGGGTGTTACTGGCGACTGACAGAACAAGGGTTTCACGCCGACAACACAGGCGCAAAACCCTCATTCCGGAAAAATGATTGCTGATGCTATCAGAGACGCAGGCGTCCGCCACGACTGCGTGCTGCGCCCAGGCCATGAGGCAGCAGGCTGGAACGGGTGTGGGCATGGCAAATGGCGATGGCCAGGGCATCGGAGGCATCGATCTGCGGTTTGCTGGTCAGTTTCAGCATGTGCATGACCATCATCTGCACTTGCTCCTTGTTGGCCGCGCCCGTGCCGACCACCGCCTGCTTGACCTGTGTTGCGCTGTACTCGGCGATTTCCAGGCTCTCTTCGGCCCCCGCCACGATGGCCGCCCCACGGGCCTGCCCCAGCTTCAGGGCGGAGTCGGCGTTGCGTGCCATGAACACCTTTTCGATGCCCATGGTCACCGGGTGGTAGGTCTGAATGATTTCCCGCACTCCGCGGTAAACAATCTGCAGGCGCTCATGCAGCTCACCGGCGCCAGTGCGGATACAGCCGGAGGCCACGTACTCGCAGCCACGACCGGTATCGCGCACCACGCCGTAACCGGTGATGCGCGAACCAGGGTCGATACCAAGAATTAAAGTCATAACGCCTGCGATCAACTAAACAAATAACAAATGTGGGAGCGGGCTTGCTCGCGAATACGGTTTCACATTCGGCAACCATGTTGCCTGAAAATCCGCTTTCGCGAGCAAGCCCGCTCCCACAAGTATGCCCGGCGGTACTTACCCGAGCTGCGCAGCCACATCTTCCGGGATGTCCGCATTGGAGTAGACATTCTGCACATCATCGAGGTCTTCGAGCATATCGATCAACTTGAGGACTTTCTCGGCGCCCTCCAGATCAAGCTCGGCGCTGGTGGTCGGCAGCATCACGATTTCCGCATCCTGCCCCTTGAAGCCCGCAGCTTCCAGGGCGTTGCGCACGGCGTAGAAACCGGCGAACGAGGTGAACACATCGATGGAGCCGTCTTCGTGGGTGACCACGTCATCGGCATCGGCTTCCATCGCCGCTTCCATCAGTGCATCTTCATCCACGCCGGCGGCAAAGGAAATCTGCCCCTTGCGCTCGAACAGGTAGGCGACGGAGCCGTCGGTGCCCAGGTTGCCGCCACACTTGCTGAACGCATGGCGAACAGCCGCCGCCGTGCGGTTGCGGTTGTCGGTCATGCACTCGACCATCACCGCGACGCCGCCCGGGCCGTAGCCTTCATAGGTCAGTTCGACCATGTCGTCGGTGTCGGCCGCACCCGCACCACGGGCGACGGCGCGATCGATGATGTCGCGACTCATGTTCGCCCCCAACGCCTTGTCCAGCGCCAGGCGCAGACGCGGGTTGGAGCCCGGATCGCCGCCGCCCTGACGGGCCGCGACAGTCAGCTCACGGATCCACTTGGTGAAAATCTTGCCTTTCTTGGCATCCTGACGTTCTTTGCGGTGCTTGATGTTCGCCCACTTGGAATGACCTGCCATAACTCGCTCCGAATGCTCTTTGAAACATTACCCGCCACGCCCAGAGGCGCCGGCCGGCAAACAAAAAATCTCGACCTGTGCATAAAGAAAAGGCGCATCCGAAGATGCGCCTTCAGGCCCCTCTTACTCAGCCTTTGGCGTTTCGCGCAAACGAATGTGCAATTCGCGCAAGGCCTTGGCATCCACCACACCCGGCGCTTGCGTCATGACGTCGGCAGCACTCTGGGTTTTCGGGAAGGCAATCACTTCACGGATGGACTGGGCGCCGGTCATCAACATCACCAGGCGGTCCAGGCCGAAGGCCAGGCCACCGTGCGGCGGGGCGCCGTATTTCAGGGCGTCGAGCAGGAAGCCGAACTTCTCTTCCTGTTCCGCCTCGTCGATACCCAGCAGGCGGAACACCGACTGCTGCATTTCCTTGCGGTGGATACGGATCGAACCGCCACCCAGCTCGGTGCCGTTCAGGACCATGTCGTAGGCACGGGACAGTGCGGTGGCCGGGTTGGCCTCCAGCTCCGCCGGGGTGCACTTCGGCGCGGTGAACGGGTGGTGCAGCGCACTGAAGCTGCCGTCGTCGTTCTCTTCGAACATCGGGAAGTCGACGACCCACATCGGCGCCCACTCGCAGGTCAGCAGGTTCAGGTCGTGACCCAGCTTGATCCGCAACGCGCCCAGGGCCTCGCTGACGATCTTGAACTTGTCCGCACCGAAGAACACGATGTCGCCGTCAACCGCACCAACGCGATCGAGGATCACGTTGAGGTTGGCCTCGGGAATGTTCTTGACGATTGGCGACTGCAGGCCTTCGACGCCTTTGGCACGCTCGTTGACCTTGATGTACGCCAGGCCCTTGGCACCGTAGATGCCGACGAACTTGGTGTACTCGTCGATCTTGCTGCGCGGCATGCTCGCCGCACCCGGTACGCGCAGTGCAGTCACACGGCATTTCGGGTCGTTGGCCGGGCCGCTGAAGACCTTGAATTCAACGTCCTTGAGCTGGTCGGCAACGTCCACCAGTTCCAGCGGGTTACGCAGGTCCGGCTTGTCGGAACCGTAGCGACGCATGGCTTCTTCGAACGTCATGTGCGGGAAATCGCCGAACTCCAGATCCAGCACTTCCTTGAACAGGTTGCGAATCATGCCTTCGGTCAGGCCCATGATGTCTTTTTCATCGAGGAAGCTGGTTTCGATGTCGATCTGGGTGAATTCAGGTTGACGGTCGGCACGCAGGTCTTCGTCGCGGAAGCACTTGGCGATCTGGTAGTAACGGTCGAAGCCGGCCACCATCAGCAGTTGCTTGAACAGCTGGGGCGATTGCGGCAAGGCGAAGAACGAACCCGCGTGGGTACGGCTCGGCACCAGGTAGTCGCGGGCGCCTTCCGGCGTCGCACGGGTCAGGATCGGCGTCTCGACGTCGAGGAAGCCGTTTTCGTCCAGGTAGCGACGGATGCTGGTGGTCATGCGCGAACGCAGACGCAGCTTCTCTGCCATTTCCGGACGACGCAGGTCGAGGAAGCGATAGCGCAGACGGGTTTCCTCGCCAACGTCAGAGAACTCGTTGAGCGGGAACGGCGGGGTTTCCGCTTCGTTCAGCACTTCCAGTTCGTAACCCAGCACTTCGATCATGCCCGACGCCATGTTGGCGTTGGTGGCACCGGCCGGACGCAGGCGCACCTTGCCGGTCACCTTGACCACGTATTCGCTGCGCACACGGTCGGCGACGGCGAAGGTCTCGGCGCGATCCGGGTCGAACACCACCTGCGCCAGGCCGTCACGATCACGGATATCGAGGAAAATCACCCCACCGTGGTCACGGCGACGGTGAACCCATCCGCAAAGGGTAATTTCCTGGCCGTCCAGGCTTTCGTTCAGTTGGCCGCAATAATGGCTGCGCATCATGGTCGTGGTTTCACTTCTCGTAATTCGAAATTCGGTTGGAGGCCTTGCGCACTTCAAGTGCTGAAGAATGCTGCAAGAGCTCGCACGTGTCGTTCAATCGGGTTGCAGACCTTAGTCGGCTTTATCGCCACCGGCCAGATTCTTCTTGGACCCGGTCTTGAAATCGGTTTCGTACCAGCCGGTGCCGCTGAGGCGGAAACCCGGCATCGACAGCATTTTCTTAAGCTCTGGCGCCTGGCAGGCAGGGCAGTCGACCAGCGGTGCTGCGCTGATCTTTTGAATGGCTTCCAACTGATGACCACAGGAAGCACATTGATAGTCGTACATCGGCATGGGGGTTGTCTCGGCGATCAGAATGCTACCGCACACGCTGGGTCTTGCGGCAAAGAGCGGGATTATATCCATTAAATGCGGCCTGTGCAGCCGTAACACAGCACAGACCGACACTTGATGCGCGGCACCGTCAGCGCTACGCCAGGACACCGCCTCGCTCCTCGTTGCGGCTGTGCACGACGCAGACGACCCGGACCAATCCGCTGAAATTTTTCACCCCGCCGTGGCGCAAATGCACTTCGCGATCGACATGGGACAACAGGGCGCTGACGGAACAGCAATTGATTTTCGCCATTTCCCCCAGGATATCCCAATAAACCTGCTCAAGCCGCAAACAGGTGGCAAAACCATTCAAGCGAACCGACCGCGATAACGGCTGGGCCAGCCCCATATCGAACTCACTGACAAACGGGTCGATCCTTACATCCTTTAATGGACCCAACCTTCCTTCATTTAATCTGCCGTCATAAACCATACTGCTGACACTCCTTTGCCATCTCTGGTTTCTATAAAAGCCATGTTGCGGGGCTTATAAAACCGCAGGTGCAAAGTTATATCCAGATGACTTTATGACCGTCGACGTAGGATAAGCCAACACCAAGAGGCAGATCACGGAGACCGTCCTAGTCTGGACAATTTCCCACAGAGCGGAGCGTGAGTTCCCGCAGGAACAGGTACAAGAATACAGCGCGCGAACCACACCGGCCCGGTGTGTTCCGCGCGCCATGGGGGCTGTCAATCCAGCAAGGCACGCAACATCCACGCAGTTTTCTCGTGTACCTGCATGCGCTGGGTCAGCAAGTCGGCGGTAGGCTCGTCGCTGACCTTGTCCAACAGAGGGAAGATCCCCCGCGCCGTACGTGTGACCGCTTCCTGCCCTTCGACTAGTTGCTTGATCATCTCATCTGCAGTGGGCACACCCGCCTCTTCCTTGATTGAAGAAAGACGCGCATAAATCGAATAGGCGCCCGGTGCTGGAAAACCCAGCGCGCGAATACGCTCGGCAATCGAATCGACCGCCAGCGCCAACTCGTTATATTGCTCCTCGAACATCAAGTGCAGGGTCCGAAACATCGGACCGGTGACATTCCAGTGGAAGTTATGGGTTTTCAAATAAAGTACATAAGTGTCTGCCAGCAGACGCGAAAGTCCGTCGACGATGGACTTGCGGTCTTCTTCACTGATACCGATATCGATTGCCATGCTTTTCCCCTAACGGTGATGAATTCATCCAACAGGTGCAGGACCACTCTAGCAAGACCGTCGCGCAATCACAGCCCGGATTGCGCCCGCCGCCTGTGACAAATCGCCCCGAGACACCGCTGGACACCCTGATTTGAGTAGCCGCGAGCTTTGCTGTTAAATAGACAACGTGTCGTCAACGCCTTTTTTTCCGGGCGCTGCGCATAGGCTGAAGCCTGGTGCGTGTCCAACGCCTCTCATTGTTTCGAAGCGAACCGTGCCCGATCAGCTCTTCCTTGTGATCCGCCTGAACGTGAGTTAATCAAAATGTTGAAAATCGTCCACCTCCTAATGGGCGCAGCAGCCTTGCTGCTGTCCTTCATCCCCAGCCTGCGGTCCGAGGCTGTTCCTTACCTGCAACAACCCGATGCACTGTACCTGGCCTTTTTCGGCCTGCTCAACCTGACCCTTGCACCCGTGATTCCTCACTGGAACAAAGGTCCGCGTCACCAGTTGCAGAACCTCGTCAGCGCCCTGCTGGTACTGGCGGTCGTCCTGCAAACCCTGACACTGTTCGCGCCAATGCCGGTCATTGCCGGTCAGCCGGCCGTGCTGTTCAGCCTGGTCGCTGCCCTGATCGCCGTTTTTCTGCACCTGGGCGTCAGCTTCTACAAGTCGTCCCCGACCGCCGTCTCGCCTAGCTATGACATGAGCAACCGCGATACCGGTACCGTCAAGTGGTTCAACACATCCAAAGGCTTCGGCTTTATTTCCCGTGACTCCGGCGATGACATTTTCGTGCATTTCCGGGCCATTCGTGGTGAAGGCCACCGCGTTCTGGTCGAGGGTCAGCGCGTGGAGTTTTCCGTCATGAACCGTGACAAGGGCCTGCAGGCCGAAGACGTGATCGCCGCACTGCCGCGACGTTGATCCGAGGCTGAAAAAAACCGCGAGCAGCCCGGCTGTTCGCGGTTTTTTTTATGCGCAGTCGTTCAGTAATGCGGAGGCGGCGCTTCCTCTTCAAACACCCCGAACTGTCCGGCCATCTCCTCTTGCCGCTTGAGCAAGGCGGCCATTTGCAATTGCAGGCGCTCAACCGCCCGCTGCTGTGTGGCCAGCACATCACTCAGCGCCTGGATGGTGTCATCCTGAAACGCCAGCTGGGTCTCCAGATCGGTAACGCGTTCTTCCAGGCTCATGACTCAACCCTCCAGAAACGTGAAATCTTCGGTCAGGATCAGGCGCAGCCGCTCGCGTATCGTCGCGACCTGTTGCGCCGTATACGGCCGGGCCGGGTGCTTGCCCCATACCGGGGCCGGCCAGGCGGCATCCTCGCGCTTGCGCACGATCACGTGCATGTGCAATTGACTGACGACGTTACCCAACGCCCCGACATTGAGCTTGTCGGCGTCAAACGAATCCTTGAGCAGCTCCGCCAGCACAGTGGTTTCGCGCCATAGCTGCTGCTGGTCGGCGGCATCGAGCTGAAATATCTCGCTGATGTCGGCGCGGCGCGGCACCAGGATGAACCAGGGGTAGTTCGAATCATTGGACAACAGCAACCGGCTGAGCGGGAAATCGCCGATCGGCAGCGTGTCGTGTTGAAGTCGTGGATCTAAAGCGAACACTGTGTGCACTCCCGGTCTTGATCATTTCAGCTTAGCGCTCGCCCCGAGAGACGGCGCGCCAAGCGACAGGACGGCAGCATACCTGCGAATAACGCCGGTATCACGACGAACACGTTCCTATCCGGCCATCACCGGCAAACCATGCCCCGGCATGAGACATTTTTCCTGTGGACGCACCATTCCAGCACCGGGCGCCATACGAAACAGACGAAAATGACCCGAAAACCGGGGCCCGTTCACTTTTCACCACAGCGACAACTGTGTGAAATCGGTACAGCAAAAAATATTTTTTGCACCAAAACCGCACAGTGCGTCTACGCTCAGTGCGTCGGGCATCCGCCAATTACTCACTAAAGGGGTGAACCGGTAACGTTTTTCGTTGTCGCGTCGCTGAACGGCTGCGCTGAACACGATGCAAACCATGGCGTCAAGCCCCTTCAAAAGGTGCTTGTAACCCCCGGTTTTATGAGGTTTTTACGCTAACGGGCGGGCGTTCGGAAAAAAAAACAGCGAATTGCCAATTTGTGCACGCTTGTTGCATTCACACCTACATCGCCTTCAGAGCCTCCGCCGGACGTGGAAGCCCAAAGGCAATAAAAACAGTGGCAGGGTTGCCCGATGGAGATTCAAACGCTGCACCAAGGACTCTTTTCAACCGATGCTCAAGCCCTGGAAAACAGCGCTGTAGTTGCCATTCCTATTGCATTGGGGCTGTAAATTTGCGACATCTACCAAGCCATTTGCGACAGGGTCGTAAAGAAGCTGAAAGGTTAGATACGCAAGTATCGCCAATAGAGTCGGCGTGATATAAGTTTGCGCCGACACAAAAAGAAAGAGCCGCCCAGATAAAAAAACAGGTGGGACGGCAGTACTCTTCTAAAACCAAAGGAGCAAATCACGATGCGCGTGATGAAGTGGAGCATGATCGCACTGGCAGTTGCAGCAGCCGCCAGTACTCAAGTGGCAACGGCAGCACCTTTCGTAAGTGACCAGGCTGAAGCCAAAGGTTTTGTTGAAGACGCAAAAGCAGACATCCTGCTGCGCAACTACTACTTCAACCGTAATAACAAAGACGGCGGCAACGACCAGAAAGACTGGACCCAAGGTTTCTGGGGCAACTTCAGCTCCGGTTATACCCAGGGCACTGTCGGCGTCGGCGTTGATGCCTTCGGCTACCTGGCAATCAAACTGGACGGTGGCGACGGTACCGGCGGTACCGGCAACATGCCTGTAGGCGCCAACGGCGTTCAGGACAGCCAGGGCAAGGCCGGTGGCGCTGTTAAATTCCGCGTATCGAAAACCGAGCTGAAAGTCGGCGACATGCAGCCAAGCACTGCTCCAGTGTTCGCTGTCGGCGGTTCCCGTATCCTTCCTCAAACTGCCAGCGGTTTCCAACTGCAGAGCAGCGAAGTCAAAGACCTTGACCTCGAAGCCGGTCACTTCTACTCGTCGACCAGCCAGGACCGCAACTCCCGTGACGGCGGCCTGTTTGCAACCTACGCCGGCACCGAAGCCAACACCATCGACTACTTCGGTGGCAAATATGGCATCACCGACGCACTGAGCGTTTCCCTGTACGGCGCCAAGCTGGAAGACATCTGGAACCAGTACTACGCCAACGCCAACTACACCATCCCAATGGGTGGCGATCAGTCCCTGAACCTGGACGGTAACATCTACCGCACCTCGGACACCGGTGACTCCGAAGCTGGCGACATCAGCAACACCACGTACTCCCTGGCGGCTGCTTTCTCGTTCCTGAAAGCACACACCCTCACCGTAGCCTTCCAGAAGGTCAATGGTGATACGCCGTTCGACTACATCGGCGTGGGCAAGAACAACCGTGGTGGCGACTCGATCTTCCTCGCCAACTCCATCCAGTACTCTGACTTCAACGGTCCGGAAGAGAAATCTGCCCAGATCCGTTACGACCTGAAAATGGCTGAGTACGGCGTTCCTGGTCTGAGCTTCATGACCCGTTACGTGAAAGGCTGGGACATCGACGGTACCGGCCTGGCGGCCAACAGCGTATACCGTAAATCCAACGGTGACCCGCTGTACGGTGCTGACGGCAAACACAACGAAACCAACTTCGAAGCCAAGTACGTTGTTCAGACTGGCCCGGCAAAAGATCTCTCCTTCCGTATTCGTCAAGCATGGCACCAGGCTAACGCTGACCAAGGCGAAGGCGATATCAAAGAGTTCCGTCTGATCGTCGACTACCCGCTGTCGCTGTTGTAATCGCATCCAGTTAGTTTGCGGTAACAAACAAAAAGGCCCATCTTCGGATGGGCCTTTTTTGTTACATGTTTGTTACTTACTGCACTGCCGATTCCTGCACCACTCGAATCACACGTTGTGGAAACGGGATATCGATACCGGCCGCTTTCAATCGATCACGGGATTGTTCATTAAACATGAACATGACATCCCAGTAATCCGCCGTCTTGACCCACACTCGCAAGGAAACAGTAATCGAGCTATCGCCCAGGGTAGAAATAACCGCCTGGGGTGCCGGCTCGGTCAGGATGCGTTCATCCTTGGCCAGGTCCAGTAACACCTGGCGCGCCTTCTGCAAGTCCGCTTCGTAATCCACCCCCACATCGAACACCACCTTGCGGGTGGGTTGACGGTTGGTGTTGGTGATGATGCCGTTCGACAGGTTGCCGTTGGGCACGATGATGGTCTTGTTATCACCGGTGCGCAGCACTGTGTGGAAAATCTGAATGCTGTCGACCGTGCCGGCCACGCCCTGGGCTTCGATCCAGTCACCGATACGGAACGGGCGGAACAGCAGGATCAGCACGCCACCGGCGAAGTTCGCCAGGCTGCCCTGCAACGCCAGACCAATGGCCAGACCTGCGGCACCGATCGCAGCGACGAAAGAGGTGGTTTCCACGCCGATCATCGAAGCCACGCTGACGATCAGCAACACCTTGAGCACGATGTTTGCCAGGCTGCTGATAAAGCCTTGCAACGCCAGGTCGGCATTGCGCAGCGCCAGCAGGCCACCGAGTTTCTGCGTGACCTTGTTGATCAGCCACCAGCCAATGGCCAGGGTGATGATCGCCAGCAACACGCGGCTGCCGTACTCCATGATCATCGGGATCCAGGCTTGGGACGCCTTGACCAGGTTGTCCACTTCAGCGTTCAAGTCCATCTACGTTCTCCTGATTTCCGGCCATCCGGCACACGAAAAATAAGCGGCAGAAAAATGCCGTCGAGTTACACACGACCGGGGTGGGTGGCAGCGAGCCCGCTCGCGAAGCATTGCGTCATTCAGCACCAAGGGTGACTGACAAGCCGCTTTTCGCGAGCAGGTTTCGCTCCCACAGGTTCCCGCCTGAGAGGTCAGTCGCGGAAGTTGTTGAACTGCAGGGGCATATCGAACGTCTTGGCGCGCAGGGCCGCGATGGCTTCCTGCAAATCGTCGCGTTTCTTGCCGGTCACGCGCACTTGCTCACCCTGGATGGCGGCCTGGACCTTCAGCTTGGCATCCTTGATGTGAGCGACGATTTTCTTCGCCAGCTCCTTGTCGATGCCTTCCTTGAGAACGGCTTCCTGCTTCATCAGCTTGCCCGACGCATAGGCGTCCTTGACTTCCAGGCACTGCACGTCGATTTTGCGCTTGACCAGGGCCAGCTTGAGGATCTCAATCATGGCTTCAAGCTGGAAATCGGCTTCTGCGGTGAGGTTGACGGTCAGTTCCTTTTCCTTGAACTCGAAGCTGCCTTTGCCTTTCAGGTCATAACGACGGTCGAGTTCCTTGACGGCGTTCTCGACGGCGTTGGTGACTTCGTGTTTGTCCAGTTCGGATACCACGTCGAACGACGGCATGTAATTTCTCCAATAAAGGGCGCGCTCAATCACGATGGAGCACACCTGGCTTGCGGTTAAAATCCGCGCTGATTATAACGGGTCTTTCCCATCATTCACTGCGAGCCCTCGATGCGCGCCTCAAACAGAGCAAAAAGCTGATGTCCACCTCCTGGCATGTGCTGGGCGCCGGCAGCCTTGGCACCTTGTGGGCCACGCGCCTGGCGCGGGCCGGAATACCGGTCAGGCTGATCGTGCGCGATGACGCGCGGTTGCAGGCCTATCGGGCGGCGGGCGGGCTGACGCTGGTGGAACAGGGCGAGGCGCACACCTGGGACATTCCCGGTGAAACGGCCGACAGCGGCGAGCCGATCAACCGACTTCTGGTGGCCTGCAAGGCCTACGATGCCGAGCAAGCGGTCGCCCGCCTGGCGTCACGCCTGGCCCCCGGTGCTGAGCTGATTCTGCTGCAGAACGGCCTCGGCAGTCAGGACGCCGTCGCCGCACAGGTGCCGCACGCCCGCTGCATCAGCGCATCGAGCACCGAAGGTGCATTTCGCGAAGGCGACTGGCGCGTGGTGTTCGCCGGCCATGGCTATACCTGGTTGGGGGATGCCGGGCATCCGGTGGCGCCTATCTGGCTGGACGACCTGATCGCCGCCGGTATTCCCCACGCGTGGAGCATCGACATCCTCACCCGGCTATGGCGCAAACTGGCCCTCAACTGCGCGATCAACCCGCTGACCGTGCTGCACGATTGCCGTAATGGCGGCTTGCAGGATCATCATTGCGAAGTCGCGACCCTCTGCCGGGAACTGCGCGAATTGCTGGAGCGCTGCGGTCAGCCGGCCGCGGCCGAGGATCTCCAGCAGGAAGTCGAACGGGTGATCCACGCCACCGCCGCCAATTACTCCTCGATGTACCAGGATGTCGCGCAGGGGCGCCGCACCGAAATCAGCTACCTGCTGGGCTACGCCTGCAAAACGGCCGCACGGCATCAGCTGAACCTGCCGCACCTCAACCAGTTGCAGCAGCGGCTGATCGCCCATCTGCACAGCCTCGGATTGCCCAGCGACTGAGCAGCGGCTACGCTGGCCACTTGTTCCTTGTGCAGCGATCACACTGATGCCATTGCGCCAGCGCCTTGAAAACCTTCCGGTCGGCCAGAAACTGCTGGCTGCCCTGTTGGTGTTGTTGACCACCGTTCTGCTGGTCGCCAACCTGACCTTCATCAGCGCCGCGTACTACATCTCCCAGGAAAGCATGGCGCCCCAGGCCTTGCAGACCATCGGCCGGCTGGTGTCCAACCCGAGCCTGGTGTCCGAAGCCCTGCAATCCCCGCAAAGTGCCGAACGCCTGCTCAACGAGCTCAACAGTTATTCACCCCTGCGCGCAGCGGCGCTGTATGACGGCAAGGGTGAACGCCTGGCGCAGTTGCAGCATGGCGACAAACTCAAGTTGCCCGAGCGTTATCGCCACATCGAAGCCTGGCAAGCCACTGAGTTCCGCAGCAATCAGTTGATCACCCTGCCCCGCCCAGGCACCGCGCCCGGTCATTTGCTGCTGGTCGCCAGCAGTGAGTTGCCGATGGCGTTCTATACCGGGACCCTGACCGCCAGCCTCGGCATCCTGATCTTCAGCGTACTGTTGTGGCTGATCATCGCCCGGCAGATCAAGCGCCTGATCACCCGGCCGATCCATCAGCTGGAGGAATTGTCGCGGCAGGTGACCCGCGAAGAGAATTACGCCCTGCGCGCCTCGCGCGGCAATCATGACGAAATCGGCAGCCTGGCCGAGGCCTTCAATACCATGCTCTCGCGCATCGAGGCCCGGGAGCAGCAACTCAAACGGGCGCGGGACGATTCCCAGGCGGCTTATGACCAGGCCCAGGGGCTGGCCGAAGAAACCCGTCACACCAACCGCAAGCTGGAACTCGAAGTCCAGGTGCGCAGCAAGATCGAAAAGAAACTCACCGGGTTCCAGAACTACCTCAACAGCATCATCGACTCCATGCCGTCGGCGTTGATTGCCCTCGATGAGCAGCTCTACGTGACTCAATGGAACCAGGAGGCCAGCGCCCTTTCGGGCACGCGCCTGGACGAAGCCTTGAATCAACCGATCTTCCTCGCGTTCGAACCGCTCAAGCCGTTTCTGCCGCAACTCAAGCAGACCGTCGAGCAGCACACGGTGGCGAAGATCGAGCGCGTGACCTGGCTGAAGGACGATGAGCCCAAGCACTACGCCCTGACCTTCTACCCGCTGATGGGCGGCGCCGGGCGCGGCGTGGTGATCCGGATCGACGACATCACCCAGCGCCTGTCCCTGGAAGAGATGATGGTGCAGTCGGAAAAAATGCTCTCGGTCGGCGGGCTCGCCGCCGGCATGGCTCACGAAATCAACAATCCGCTGGGAGCGATCCTGCACAACGTGCAGAACATTCGTCGGCGCCTGTCCACGGAACTGCCGAAAAACCTCGAACAGGCCGAGCAGATCGGCATCGAGCTGGATACGGTCAATGAGTACCTGCGGGCCCGCGAAGTGCCGCAGTTGCTCGACGGCATCCAGCAAGCCGGTGCACGGGCCGCGAAAATCGTCACCCACATGCTCAGTTTCAGCCGCCGCAGCACCCGGCAGATGGCGCCGTGCGACCTGCCGGCGCTGATCGACCAGGCCGTGGAAATTGCCGGCAACGATTTCGACCTGGCGATCGGCTTCGACTTCAAGGGCCAGGCGATCATTCGTCAGTTCGATCCGACGCTGGGCCCGGTGCCCGGCACCGCCAACGAGCTCGAGCAAGTGTTGCTGAACCTGCTGAAAAACGCCGCCCAGGCGATTCACCAGCGCGAAGATGACAGCGAGCCGGGACGGATCATCCTGCGCACCCGACTCAATCCACCCTGGGCGGAAATCCAGGTCGAGGATAACGGCATCGGCATGAGCGAGAACGTGCGCAAACGCACGTTCGAGCCGTTCTTCACCACCAAGGAAATCGGCCAGGGCACCGGGCTTGGGCTGTCGGTTTCGTACTTCATCATCACCAACAATCACAAGGGCCAGATGGAAGTTCAGTCGACCCTGGGCCAAGGCACCTGTTTCACCTTGCGCCTGCCCCTGACGAGCACCCCGCTCGTCTCTCAAGAACTCAATCAGCTTTCGAGGTAACCATGGGTTTTCGCTTGTCGAAGATTTACACCCGCACCGGCGACACAGGCGAGACCGGACTGGGCGACGGCCGTCGCGTCCCCAAGGACCATCCGCGGATCGAGGCGATCGGTGAGGTGGACACGTTGAACAGTCAGTTGGGCGTGCTGCTCGCCGGGCTGGAGACGGCGAGCCTGGACGAAGTGAGCGCAGTGCTGGCGCCCTGTCAGCATCGGTTGTTCGACCTGGGGGGCGAATTGGCGATGCCGGAATACCAGGCGCTGAACCTCGCGGAAATCGAGCGTCTGGAAACAGCGATTGATGTGTGGAACGAGGAGCTGGGGCCACTGGCGAATTTCATTCTGCCCGGTGGCTCGATGCTGATTGCCCAGGCCCACGTATGCCGCAGCCTGGCGCGCAGCGCCGAGCGACGGTGTCAGCACTTGAATGCGCTCGAACCCCTGGCCGGGGTCGGGCTGGCCTACATCAATCGACTGTCGGATCTGTTGTTTGTGGCAGCGCGGGTGATTGCCCGGCGCCAGGGGGTGGCGGAAATACTGTGGCAGCCGGCGGCGAAGCCTGAGCATTGAGTGGCGCCTGCCAGGCCCTCACCGCGAGCGGGCTCGCTCCCACAGTGGTTCACACTCCATTTTGGGAGCGAGCCCGCTCGCGATGTGACCGGGC
>NZ_CATKPY010000028.1:0-213318 GCF_949767465.1 Pseudomonas sp. IT-P12
GTTCGGCCCTCCACAAACCAGGCGGCTTGCGGCTGTCACGGTCTGCCGACAATGCTAAGGTTCGCCCCTAGCTTTTGTATTTTCCAAGGAAGCCTTTATGCCGGACGCAACGTCCCTCAGTGCTGGTTTTATGGTGGTTCACGGCAACCGCCTGGACGAGTTGCGCAGCCTGGTGGTCAGCTGGATGCGGCGCTATCCATTGGCTCCCTTGGAAAACGAAATCGCCCTGGTGCAGAGCAACGGTATCGCCCAGTGGCTTAAGCTGGCATTGGCTGAAGATCCGGAAGAGGACGATATGGGCGGCTGCGGTATCGCCGCAGCGATCGACGTGCAGTTGCCGGGCAGCTTCATGTGGCAGCTCTATCGCATGGTCCTCGGCCGCGATGAAATTCCCGTCAAATCCTTGCTCGATAAAGCGCCCCTGACCTGGCGCCTGATGCGACTGCTTCCGCAGTTGATCGACCAGGCGCATTTCGAGCCACTGCAACGCTTCCTGACCGATGACGGTGATCTGCGCAAACGCTACCAACTGGCCGAGCGACTGGCTGACCTGTTCGACCAGTATCAGGTCTACCGCGCCGACTGGCTCGAGGACTGGGCAGAAGGTCGTCATCAATTGCGCAACGTTCGAGGTGAACCCAAGCCGTTGACGGCGGCCAACTGCTGGCAAGCCGAGTTGTGGCGGGCATTGCTGCTGGATGTGGGGGAGCAGGGCATGGCGCAAAGCCGGGCCGGTGTTCATCAACGCTTCATCGAGCGCATCAACAGCCTGGACACTGCGCCTGCCGGACTGCCTTCGCGAGTGATCGTCTTCGGGATTTCCTCGCTACCCGCTCAGGCGCTGGAGGCCCTCGCCGGCCTGGCTCGATTCAGCCAGGTGTTGCTGTGTGTCCATAACCCGTGCCGCCACCATTGGGCGGATATCGTTGCCGACAAGGACCTGTTGCGCCACCAATACAAGCGTCAGGCTCGCAAGAGCGGCATGCCGGTGGTGCTCGATTCGCAGACCCTGCATCAGCATGCTCATCCACTATTGGCCGCCTGGGGCAAGCAGGGGCGGGACTACATCAATCTGCTCGACAGCTACGACGACCCCAACAGTTATCGCTCGGCGTTTCGCGATGGGCGCATCGATCTGTTCAGTGACAGCCTGCCCTTGAACATGCTCAATCAACTGCAGGACGACATCCTCGAATTGCGTCCCCTCAATGAAACGCGTGAACGCTGGCCAGCGGTCGATCTGAAGCAGGATCAGTCGATCCGTTTTCACATCGCCCACAGCGCCCAGCGTGAAGTGGAAATCCTCCACGATCAGTTGCTCGCGCGCTTCAGTGCCGACCCTGACCTGAAACCTCGCGACATCATCGTGATGGTCCCTGACATCGACAGCTACGCACCGCATATCCGTGCCGTCTTTGGTCAGCTCGAGCGCAATGAAACGCGCTTCATCCCCTTCACCCTCGCCGACCAGGGCCAGCGCGGTCGCGACCCGTTGCTGATCGCGGTCGAACACCTGCTCAAGCTGCCCGACAGTCGATTCCCTGTCAGTGAAATTCTCGACCTGCTGGATGTTCCGGCGCTGCGTGCCCGCTTCGGTGTCGAGGAGCGTGACCTGCCGACCCTGCACCGCTGGATCGAAGGGGCGGGTATCCGCTGGGGCATGAATGCCGGGCAACGTGCTGGCCTGGGTTTGCCGCAGGCGCTGGAGCAAAACAGTTGGCGCTTCGGCCTGCGACGGATGCTGCTCGGCTATGCCGTGGGCAGCGGCGATGCTTGCGAAGGTATCGAGCCGTATGACGAAATCGGCGGGCTGGATGCCGCGCTGATTGGCCCGCTGGTGGCATTGCTCGATGCGCTGGAGATTGCGCACCGCGAACTCTCTGAACCGGCACCCCCCCAGCAATGGGGCCAGCGCCTGCAAGCGCTGGTGCAATTGTTTTTCCAGGCCAGCAATGAACATGACGACTACCTGCTGGCCCAGCTCGAAGAGCTGCGCGAAACCTGGCTGGAGACCTGCGAATCGGTCGGCCTGCATGATGATCTGCCGTTGACCGTTGTCCGTGAAGCCTGGCTCGCCGGCCTCGATCAGGGGCGTTTGTCCCAGCGCTTTCTCGCCGGTGCGGTGAACTTCTGCACCTTGATGCCGATGCGGGCGATCCCCTTCAAACTGGTGTGTCTGCTGGGCATGAACGATGGCGATTATCCGCGTGCGCAACCGCCGCTGGACTTCGACCTGATGGGCAGTGACTACCGTCCCGGCGACCGCTCGCGTCGCGAAGACGACCGCTACCTGCTGCTCGAAGCCTTGCTGTCGGCACGTGATCAACTCTATGTCAGCTGGGTCGGGCGCAGTATTCGCGACAACAGCGAGCGCCCCGCATCGGTATTGATCGGGCAACTGCGTGACCATCTCGCCAGCGGCTGGCGATTGCAGGCTGCTGACGAAGGCTTGCTCGAGGCCATGACCCAGGAGCATCCATTGCAACCGTTCAGCGCCCGTTACTTTCATGAGGGCGATGAGCTGTTCAGTTACGCCAGTGAATGGCAGGCGCTGCATCAAACCAGTGAGACCGTCAGCGACGGTGGCCTCCTGCCGCCCTACGTGCAGGAGGAACCGTTGAGCCTGGGCCAGTTGCAGGATTTCCTGCGCAACCCCGTGCGGCATTTCTTCAGCCAGCGCCTGAAAGTGTTCTTCGAGGCGGCTGAAGTGCCGTTGGCCGATGAAGAACCCTTTGTGCTCGACGCGCTGCAACGCTACAGCCTCAGCGACAATCTGCTCGGCGCCGCGCTGGCCCGGATCGATCTGGCCGATGAGGCATTGGTGTCGCAGGCCAAGCGCCTGCAAAACAGCGGCCTGCTGCCCATGGCCGGATTTGGCGAATGCCTGCAACGCGAGTTGATCGAGCCGCTGCCCGATCTGTTGCAACGCTATCAGCAACTGCTGGCATTGTGGCCCATGCCGCTCGACAGTGCGTTGCCGATCAGTCTCGAATCCCAGGGTGTGCGCCTGGAAGGCTGGCTCAGCGGCCTGCACCAACGTGCAGACGGCGGGTTGCTGTCGGTGACCACGATTCCCAACAGTATCGGCTCGATCAAGGCGCGCAAGTGGCATCGGCTCACTCGCCCGTGGGTCAATCACCTGGTGGCCTGTGCCAGTGGTCTGGCGATGACCACGGCGTTGGTGGCCAGCGACGACAGTCTGCTGTTGGCTCCGCTGGAAGAGGAGGCCGCCTCGCGAATGCTGGGCGACCTGTTGCAGGCCTGGCAGACGGGCATGCGCCAGCCCCTGCCGGTTGCGGTGAAGACGGCGTTTGCGTGGCTCGGCCAGACCGATCCGGCGAAGGCTGACGCCGCTGCCCGCAAGGCCTATGAAGGCGATGGCCTGACCACTGACGGCGAGCGTCGCGAAAGCCCTGCGCTTGCACGGCAGTTCGCTGGCTACGACGCCTTGATCGGCGACGAGACCTTCCCTGATTGGTGCAACGCTTTGTACAAACCCATCGTGGACGCTTCCTGGCGTTCAGTGACCGGTGAGGAGGCGCGCTCATGACGGCGAAAACACCGCTGGCCCTGGCCTTCCCCTTGCGCGGCAGCCAACTGATCGAAGCCAGCGCCGGCACCGGCAAGACCTTCACCATCTCCGCGCTGTACTTGCGCCTGGTCCTCGGCCACGGCGGCGAGGCGAGTGGCTTCGGGCGTGAATTGTTGCCGCCGCAGATCCTCGTCGTGACCTTCACCGACGCCGCGACCAAGGAGTTGCGCGAACGGATTCGAACGCGCCTGGCGGAAGCCGCGCGGTTTTTCCGTGATGAAACACCGGCGCCCGATGCCCTCATTGCGCAGTTGCGCGATGAGTATCTGCCGGAGCAGTGGCCCGGTTGCGCGAACCGTCTGGACATCGCCGCACAGTGGATGGACGAAGCCGCGGTCTCGACCATCCACAGTTGGTGCCAGCGGATGTTGCGCGAGCACGCCTTCGACAGCGGCAGCCTGTTCACCCAGACCCTGGAAACCGACCACAGCGATTTGCTGGGCGAGGTGCTGCGTGATTACTGGCGCCTGTTCTGCTACCCGATGCAAGGCGATGCACTGGACTGGGTGCGGATCAATTGGGGCGGTCCGGCAGCCTTGTTGCCGCGAATCCGAGGCTTGTTCGCCAGTGCGCGCAGCAGCGATGAAGACAGAGAGCCCGCCGAGCTGATCCGCGAATGCCTGCACGCGCGCCGGACCGCCTTGATCGACTTGAAGAAACCCTGGTGTCAGTGGGCGGACGAATTGCTCGCCATCTGCCATGAGGGGGTGGCGAGCAAGCATGTCGACGGGCGCAAGATGCAGGCGCGCTACTTCGAACCCTGGTTCGAGAAGCTGAAGGCCTGGGCCGAGGACGAGTCGCTCGAGCAGCTGGACATCGGCACCGGTTTCAGCCGGCTGACCCCCGACGGCATGGCCGAGGCGTGGAAGAAGGGCGATGTTCCCAGCCATCCGGGACTGGATGCCATGCCCGGCCTCAAGGCCAGCCTCGATGCATTGCCCACCCCCGATGCGGCGGTCCTGCAACACGCGGCACGTTGGGTGAGCACACAGTTCGAGGCGCAGAAGCGTCGTCGCGCAGAAATGGGCTTCGACGACATGTTGCTGCGCCTCGATGCCGCGCTGCAAGCCGAGGGCGGTGAACGCCTGGCGACCTTGATCCGCGAGCAGTTCCCGGTGGCGTTGATCGATGAGTTTCAGGACACCGACCCGGTGCAGTACCGGATTTTCGAAAGCATCTATCGCATCGAAGCCAATAACCCCGAATGCGGCCTGTTCCTGATCGGCGATCCCAAGCAGGCGATCTACGCTTTCCGGGGTGCCGATATCTACACCTACCTTCGTGCCCGCCAGGCCACGACCGGGCGATTACATACCCTGGGCACCAACTTCCGTTCCAGCCACGGCATGGTCGGTGCGGTCAATCATGTGTTTGCCCGCGCCGAATCGCGGGAGGCCGGGCGGGGCGCCTTCCTGTTCCGTGAAAGCACGGGTGAAAACCCTGTGCCGTTTCTGCCGGTCGAATCCCAGGGCCGCAAGGAAACGCTCAGCGTCGCAGGCCAGGTGGTGCCCGCGTTGAACATCTGGCACCTGTCGGCCGATCAGCCTTTGTCCGGTGCGGTTTACCGCCAGCAACTGGCCGCCGCGTGCGCCAGTCAGATCACCGCGTTGCTCAACGGCGGACAACAAGGCCAAGTCGGTTTCCTTCAGCAGGGCAAGGATTTCAAAGGCCTGTTGCCGGCGGATATCGCGATCCTGGTGCGCGACGGCAAAGAGGCTCAGGCCGTCCGTGCCGAGCTCTCCGCCCGGGGCGTGCGCAGCGTGTATCTTTCCGACAAGGATTCGGTGTTCGCCGCCCAGGAAGCCCACGACCTGCTGACCTGGCTCAAAGCCTGCGCCGAGCCGGATGTCGAACGCCCGTTGCGCGCAGCGCTGGCCAGCATCACGCTGAACCTGTCGCTGGCCGAGCTTGAGCGCTTGAATCAGGATGAGCTGGCCTGGGAAGCGCGGGTCATGCAGTTCCGCGGTTATCGCGAGCTCTGGCGCAAGCAGGGTGTGTTGCCGATGCTGCGACGATTGCTGCACGACTTCCAGCTGCCTCAGGCCTTGATTGCGCGCAATGACGGCGAGCGGGTGCTGACCAACCTGCTGCACCTGTCCGAGTTGCTGCAACAGGCGGCGGCCGAGCTCGATGGCGAGCAAGCGCTGATCCGTCATTTGGCCGAGCACCTGGCGTTGTCCGGTCAGGCGGGGGAGGAACAGATCCTGCGCCTGGAGAGCGACGAGCAACTGGTCAAGGTCGTGACCATTCACAAGTCCAAGGGCCTGGAATATCCGTTGGTGTTCCTGCCTTTCGTGTGTTCGGCAAAACCGGTGGACGGCAGCCGTCTGCCGCTGCATTACCACGATGAAAACGGCAATGCCCAGGTGACCCTGACGCCGACGCCGGAGCTGATCGCCCTGGCGGATGATGAGCGGCTGGCCGAGGACCTGCGTTTGCTCTACGTCGCCCTGACCCGGGCCCGGCATGCTTGCTGGCTCGGGGTCGCGGACCTCAAGCGCGGCAACAACAGCAGCTCGGTGTTGCACCTTTCGGCGCTGGGCTACCTGCTGGGCGGCGGTGCTGCCCTGACGGAGTCGCCAGGACTGACGCGCTGGCTGCAAGACCTGCAGCAGGACTGCCCGGCGCTGCACTGCGGTGAGATGCCGGACAGCACCGACGAGCATTACCAGCCGCCGCAAAACAAGGCGATATTGCTCGCGGCCCTGACGCCCCGGCGCAAGGCCAGCGAGAACTGGTGGATTGCCTCCTACAGCGCCCTGCGCATTGGCGACAGCCTGAGCGTCGGCAGCGCCGAAGCCCCGGAAAACCCGCAGGCGCAAAAGCTGTTCGACGACGAGCGCCTGGATCCCGAAGCACCTCGCGAAGTGGTGGCCGGCGGTGCCGACATCCATCGATTCCCTCGTGGTCCGAATCCCGGCACTTTCCTCCATGGCTTGCTCGAATGGGCCGGTGACGAAGGCTTCGCTGCCACGCCGCAGTCCGTGGAAGACGCGATTGCCCGGCGCTGCAACCGCCGTGGCTGGGAAGGCTGGATCAGCACGCTGAGCGACTGGTTGCAGCACTTGCTCACGTTGCCGATGCCCGCCGGTTCCGACCGGCCGCCGGTGATCCTGGCGCAGTTGCAGCACTACCGGGTCGAAATGGAATTCTGGTTCGCCAGCCACAAGGTCGATGTGCTCAAGCTCGATGAACTGGTGCGTCAATACACCCACAACGGCGTGGCCCGTGTCGCCGCCGAACCGGTGATGCTCAACGGCATGTTCAAGGGCTTCATCGACCTGACGTTCGAACACGACGGCCGCTATTACGTCGCCGATTACAAATCCAACTGGCTCGGTGTCGATGACATGGCTTACACCGAGCAGGCCATGGAACAGTCGATCCTGGACAACCGCTACGACCTGCAATATGTGCTGTACCTGCTGGCCCTGCATCGCCAGCTCAAGGCGCGGCTTGCCGATTACGATTACGACCGGCACGTCGGCGGTGCGTTGTATCTGTTTCTGCGGGGCACCCGGGCGGCTTCCCAGGGCGTGTATTTCTCCCGGCCGCCAAAAGACTTGATCGAGCGTCTGGACCGGTTGTTCCAGGGTAAACCGCAACCCCGGGCCGAACCGGCCTGGGAGCAGGGAGAATTGCTATGAGCCGCACCTTCGCCGACTTGCTGCCCACGCCGTTGGCGGCGCAAAGCCTGGCGAGCCTGGCACCGTTGAGCCGCGCCGATGACCTGCTGTTGTTGCTCACCCGTTGGGTCGAGCGCGGCTGGTTGCGTGCGTTGGACAAGGCTTTCGTCGCCTTCCTGCATGAACTGGCCCCGGACGATGACCCACTGGTGTTGCTGGCGGCGGCGTTGACCAGCCATCAACTGGGGCACGGTCACGTTTGCCTGGACCTGTTCGAAACCCTCAAGGCGCCGGACTTCGCCTTGTCGTTGCCACCCGAGGGCGACCTGCACAGCGGCGCGATGCTGCTGCCTTCGCAGTTGCTGGAGACCGTGGACGGCGCTCATTGGTGCAAGGTGCTGGCCAGCAGCAAGCTGGTGGCGCTGGCGGTCGACGACAGCGCAACGGCGCAGCAGCGGCCGTTGGTGTTATCCGCAAAGCGCCTGTACCTGCGACGCTATTGGGCGTACGAGCGACGCATCGATAACGCGCTGCAAATGCGCCTGGCGGAGCATGAAGCGACGCCGGATGATCTGCCGCAACGGCTGACCGGCCTGTTCGGCCCTGCTCGCCCCGGTGAGCCGATCGACTGGCAGAAACTCGCCTGTGCCCTGGCCACCCGCAGCGCCTTCAGCATCGTCACGGGCGGGCCGGGAACCGGCAAGACCACCACGGTCGTGCGCTTGCTGGCCTTGCTCCAGGCACCGGCGGTGGAGGCCGGCAAGCCCTTGCGCATCCGTCTCGCCGCGCCCACCGGCAAAGCGGCGGCACGGCTGACGGAATCCATCAGCCAGCAGGTCCGCTCGCTCACGGTCGCCGAAGCCGTGCGGGAGAAAATCCCCTCGGACGTCACCACCGTGCACCGCCTGCTCGGCAGCCGTCCCGGCACCCGGCATTTCCGCCACCACGCCGGTAATCGCCTGCCGCTGGATGTGCTGGTGGTGGACGAAGCGTCGATGATCGACCTGGAGATGATGGCCAATCTTCTCGACGCGATGCCGGCCCATGCCCGGCTGGTGCTGCTGGGTGACAAGGATCAACTGGCGTCGGTGGAGGCCGGCGCCGTGCTGGGTGACCTGTGCCGTGACGCCGAGGCCGGCTGGTACAGCCCGCAGACACGGCAATGGCTGCAGGCCGTCAGTGGTGAACAACTGCAAACCAGTGGCTTGCAGGAAGATCGACACGGCACCCACCCGCTGGCGCAGCAGGTGGTGATGCTGCGTCACTCGCGCCGGTTCGGCGAGGGCAGCGGGATTGGCCTGCTGGCGCGTCGGGTCAACCAACAGCAACCCGAAGAGGCCCGCAACCTGTTGACGGCACGTAGTCACGACGATGTGTTTTGCCTGCCGCTCAAAGGTGAGCAGGATCGAGCGCTGGAGCGTTTGTTGCTCGACGGCCATGGCGACGGTCCGCAGGGGTATCGGCATTACCTTCGCTTGCTGCGCGAGCGTCGGCCTGCGCTGGACAGCCGTATCGACGATGGCCGCTGGACCGATTGGGCGCGCGATGTGTTGCAAGCCTTCGATGCGTTCCAGTTGTTGTGTGCCGTGCGCAAGGGACCCTGGGGCGTGGAGGGCCTCAATCAGCGGGTGACCGACGCTCTGCTCAAGGCCCGGCTGATCGACAGCAATCAGCAATGGTACGAAGGCCGGCCGGTGCTGATGACGCGCAACGACTACGGGCTCGGCCTGATGAACGGCGACATCGGCATTGCGCTCAAGGTGCCGGAGCGCGACGGCCCGGACGCGGGGCGTCAGGTGCTGCGCGTGGCTTTCCCGCGCAACGATGGCCAGGGTGGCGTGCGCTTTGTCCTGCCCAGCCGTTTGAATGACGTGGAAACCGTGTACGCCATGACCGTGCACAAATCCCAGGGCTCGGAATTTGCCCACACCGCACTGATTCTGCCGGACGCCCTGAACCCGGTGCTGACCAAGGAGCTGATCTATACCGGCATCACCCGGGCCAAGCACTGGTTCACCTTGATCGAGCCGCGCGCCGGCGTGTTCGAGGAAGCGGTACGGCGCAAGGTCAAGCGTTTGAGCGGCTTGATGCTGGCGCTGGAAGAGGATGCGCTTTCCGGGGGGTGAGGGTCGCCGTTCCGGCGCCAAAAAAATGGCTGTAACCCCCGGCTGGTGCGGCCTCGCGGGTGTTTCGGGGCTGTGCTATCGTTGCGGCATTATCCCGTTACAAGCGAAGAGAATCCCTGCATGAAGGTGGCTGTCAGGACGACAGGGCGCATCGTTGGCTGCAAGAAAATCGTGTTCGCGGGTTTTCTCTATGGGTTCAGTGGCCTGGTTTTCGCGCAAGCGCAAACCCCGCCCGGCATGGCCGATCAACGCGCCCACTCGGTCACGCAAGTGGTCCTCGGCATCCTCAGTTATGCCCGTTGGCCGGTCGAGCCGACCCAACTGCGCTTGTGCATCGTCGGCCCGACCGAGTACACCGACGACCTGGTCAAAGGCACGACCCAGGCCACTGGCCGGCCCGTGACCGTGCGCCGCTTGCTCGCCGACAACCCGTCCATCGTCAGTGAGTGCGATGCGCTGTACATCGGCAAGCTCACCGGTGAGGAACGCAGCCGCCTGTTCGCCTCGGTGACAGGTCGTCCGGTGCTGAGCATCAGCGAAAGCGATGACCCCTGCACCGTTGGCAGTCTGTTTTGCCTGCGGGTTGGCGATGAGCAGGTGTCCTTCGAAGTCAATCTGGATTCCGTCGCCCGCAGCGGCGTGCGCATTCATCCCAGCGTGCTGCAACTCTCGCGTCGCAAGTCGGCGGCGCCATGACTCAGTCCACAGCGGGCCATCGCCCGACCTTGCATTCGGTCATCGGCCGCGGTCATTTGATCGTTGCCTTGGTGGCGGTGGCCATGGCCAGCATTTCGCTGACACTGCTGGGTGTCCTCGCCCTGCGGGTCTATGCCGATCACAACCTGCATTTGATCGCACGCTCGATCAACTACACCGTGGAAGCGGCGGTGGTGTTCAATGACAAGCCAGCGGCCACCGAAGCCCTGGCCTTGATCGCGTCCACCGAGGAAGTGGCCGATGCCCAGGTGCTGGATGCCCAAGGTCGGTTGTTGGCGCGATGGCAGCGCCCGGAGAGCGGTTTTTTTTCCGACCTTGAAATGCAGATCGCCAAGGTGTTCCTGGAAAAACCGATCCGCCTGCCGATCGTCCATCAGGATCACGAAGTCGGCAGCATTCAACTCACTGGCTACGGTGGCAGCCTGATGCGTTTCCTGCTCAGCGGCCTGGCGGGTATCGTGCTGTGCACGGCTGTCAGCGCCTGGGTGGCGCTGTACCTGGCGCGGCGGCAACTTCGCGGGATCACCGGCCCGTTGCGCAGCCTGGCTTCGGTGGCGCACGCCGCACGCAGCGAACGGGCATTCGACCGGCGTGTGCCTCCCGCCGCCATCGCCGAGCTCGACAACCTCGGCAACGACTTCAATGCCTTGCTCGATGAGCTGGAAAACTGGCAGACCCACCTGCAAAACGAAAACGAGACCCTGGCCCACCAGGCCAGCCACGACAGCCTCACCGGGTTGCCGAACCGGGCGTTTTTCGAGGGCCGGCTGATGCGTGCTCTGCGCAACGCCAACAAACTCAACGAGCGCGTGGCGGTGCTGTTTCTCGACAGCGACCGGTTCAAGGAGATCAACGATAACTTCGGCCACGCCGCCGGCGATGCAGTGCTGGTGGCCGTGGCCAATCGGGTGCGCGCGCAACTGCGCGAGGACGACCTGGTGGCGCGCCTGGGCGGCGATGAGTTTGCCGTCCTGCTGACACCGCTGCACAAGACCGAAGACGCCGAGCGCATCGCCGACAAGATCCTCGAGAGCATGGAAATGCCGATTGCATTGCCAGGCACTACGCAGGTATTGACGTCCCTCAGTATCGGCATCGCCGTGTACCCCGATCATGGAGTGACGCCAGGGGCGTTGCTCAACGCGGCCGATGCCGCCATGTACCAGGCCAAACGCCTCGCCCGAGGCGCACAGCACACGTCAGGGTCGGAGCACCCTGTCGCCGACGTTCAAACCAGGAGCTAATGTCCGTGTTCGCATTTCCCCAGCGTTTTTTCACCCTGATTTTGTTCATGGCGGTCATGGCACTGACCGGCTGCCAGACCGCCCCGCAAAAAGGCCTGACTGCCGCCCAGGTGGCGGTGCTCAAGCAACAAGGTTTCGAATTGACCGACGAGGGCTGGGCGTTCGGTTTGTCCGGCAAGGTGTTGTTTGGCAGTGATGTCGAAAGCCTGAATCCGCAGAGCACCGAAATCGTCGAGCGCATCGGCAAGGCGTTGTTGGGTGTCGGCATTGAGCGCGTGCGGATCGACGGTCACACCGACGCGTCGGGCAAGGAAGCCTACAACCAGCAACTGTCCGTGCGCCGGGCGAAAAGCGTGGCCAAGGTGCTGACCACCATCGGCATGCAGGAACAGAACATCCAGCTCCGCGGCCTGGGCGCCAGCCAGCCGGTGGCCACCAACGACACCGCCGCCGGCCGGACCGAGAATCGTCGGGTGTCGATTGTGGTGAGTGCGGATTAGTCGGCGAATGCCATCTCTCGATGTTCGCCCATCAATAACCCCTGGTTGCGCTCCGTCACTTCGCGGATGTAATCCCACAACAAGGTGATCCGCTTGAGCTTGCGCAGGTCCTCGCGGCAGTACATCCAGAATTGCCGGGTGATGTTGATCTCCTGCGGCAACACCGGCAGCAGGCGCGGGTCCTGGGCGGCGAGGAAGCACGGCAGGATCGCCAGCGAGCGTCCCTGCTGCGCGGCCACGAACTGGGCGATGACGCTGGTGCTGCGCAGGTTGGCGCTGGCGTTGGGCAATACATTGGCCAGGTACAGCAGCTCGGAGCTGAACGCCAGGTCGTCGACGTAACTGATGAAGGAATGCTTGCCCAGGTCGGCCGGGCGGTGGATGGGCGGGTGTTTGTCCAGGTAATCCTGGGTGGCGTACAGCTGCAGTTTGTAGTCGCAGAGTTTGCAGCAGACGTACGGCCCGTGCTCAGGGCGTTCCAGGGCAATGACGATGTCCGCCTCGCGCTTGGACAGGCTGATGAAGTGCGGCAGGGGCAGAATGTCCACGGAGATCGCCGGGTAGGCGTCGACGAAGTGGCTCAGTTGCGGGGTGATGAAGAAGCTGCCGAAACCTTCGGTGCAGCCCATGCGCACGTGCCCGGACAATGCCACGCCGGAGCCTGACACCTGTTCGCAGGCCATGTGCAACGTGCTTTCGATGGACTCGGCATAGACGAGCAGGCGCTGGCCTTCGGCGGTCAGGACGAAGCCGCTGGTCCGGGACTTCTCGAACAGCAGAGTGCCCAGCGCCGCTTCCAGCGAACTGATGCGCCGCGACACGGTGGTGTAGTCCACCGCCAGCCGCTTGGCAGCGGTGCTGGCCTTGCGGGTGCGGGCGACTTCGAGAAAAAACTTGAGGTCATCCCAGTTCAGCGACCCCAGTGACGTGATGTTTTTTTGCATGATGGACCGGCTTTTATGTGCGTTCTTATTAGAAGTTTGCACATCTATACTCCAGAAACAGTCCGATCACCACATCGCGACACACGCCTCATCTCAAGGCGACTTTCTCGCCTTGGCTCCCCAATAAGAACAATCTTCGGAGACCAGCATGAACGTATCGCTCACGCCCAATGAAACCACGGTGCACAAGGTCAAGCTGTTGATCGACGGCGAGTGGGTCGAGTCCCAGTCCACCGAATGGCACGACATCGTCAACCCGGCGACCCAGCAGGTGCTGGCCAAGGTGCCGTTTGCCACCGCGCAGGAAGTCGACGCGGCGATCAGTGCCGCCCATCGCGCTTTCCAGACCTGGAAGCTGACGCCCATCGGCGCGCGCATGCGCATCATGCTCAAGCTCCAGGCGCTGATTCGCGAGCATTCCAAGCGCATTGCCGTGGTACTCAGCAACGAACAGGGCAAAACCATCGCCGACGCCGAGGGCGATATTTTCCGTGGCCTGGAAGTGGTCGAGCATGCCTGTTCCATCGGTACCCTGCAGATGGGCGAGTTCGCTGAGAACGTTGCCAGCGGCGTCGATACTTACACTCTGCGCCAGCCCATCGGCGTGTGCGCCGGCATCACCCCGTTCAACTTCCCGGCGATGATTCCGCTGTGGATGTTCCCGATGGCCATTGCCTGCGGCAACACCTTCGTGCTCAAGCCGTCGGAACAGGATCCGCTGTCGACCATGCTGCTGGTGGAACTGGCCATCGAGGCCGGTGTTCCGGCCGGTGTGCTCAACGTGGTTCACGGTGGCAAGGACGTGGTGGATGCGCTCTGCACCCACAAGGACATCAAGGCCGTTTCCTTCGTCGGCTCGACGGCGGTCGGCACGCACGTCTACGACCTGGCCGGCAAGCATGGCAAGCGCGTGCAGTCGATGATGGGCGCAAAGAACCACGCCGTGGTGCTGCCGGACGCCAATCGCGAACAAGCGCTGAATGCGCTGGTGGGCGCCGGTTTCGGTGCCGCCGGGCAACGCTGCATGGCCACCTCGGTGGTGGTGCTGGTCGGTGCGTCGAAGCAATGGCTGCCAGACCTCAAGGCCCTGGCGCAGAAACTCAAGGTCAATGCCGGCAGTGAGCCTGGCACCGACGTCGGGCCGGTGATCTCGAAAAAGGCCAAGGCGCGGATTCTCGACCTGATCGAGAGCGGCATCAAGGAAGGCGCCAAGCTGGAGCTGGACGGCCGCGACATCTCCGTTCCCGGTTACGAGCAGGGCAACTTCGTGGGCCCGACCCTGTTTTCCGGGGTGACAACCGACATGCAGATCTACACCCAGGAAATCTTCGGCCCGGTGCTGGTGGTGCTGGAAGTCGACACCCTTGACCAGGCCATCGCTCTGGTCAACGCCAACCCGTTCGGTAATGGCACTGGCCTGTTCACCCAAAGCGGTGCGGCGGCGCGCAAGTTCCAGGCAGAAATCGACGTCGGCCAGGTCGGCATCAACATCCCGATCCCGGTGCCAGTGCCGTTCTTCAGCTTCACCGGCTCGCGCGGTTCCAAGCTCGGCGACCTCGGCCCTTATGGCAAGCAAGTGGTGCAGTTCTACACTCAGACCAAGACGGTCACCAGTCGCTGGTTCGATGACGACAGCGTCAATGACGGCGTGAACACCACCATCAACCTGCGCTAAGGAGCCGGACATGAAAATCGCTTTTATCGGCCTGGGCAACATGGGCGCGCCGATGGCGCGCAACCTGATCAAGGCCGGCCATTCGCTGCGGCTGGTGGACCTGAACAAGGTCGTACTGGCCGAGCTCGAGCAACTGGGCGGCAGCATCAGCGCCACCGCCCGCGAAGCGGCGCAAGGCGCAGAGCTGGTGATCACCATGCTGCCTGCCGCCGTGCATGTGCGCAGCGTGTGGCTCGGTGAAGACGGTGTGCTGGCCGGGATCGGCCAAGGTGTGCCGGCGGTGGACTGCAGCACCATCGACCCGCAGACGGCACGTGATGTGGCGGCGGCCGCAGCCGGACAGGGCGTGGCCATGGCCGACGCGCCGGTCTCCGGTGGCACGGGCGGTGCAGCGGCGGGGACGCTGACCTTCATGGTCGGCGCGACGCCGGAGCTGTTCGCGACCCTGCAACCGGTGCTGGCGCAGATGGGCCGCAACATCGTGCATTGCGGCGAAGTCGGCACCGGGCAGATCGCCAAGATCTGCAACAACCTGCTGCTGGGGATTTCCATGGTCGGCGTCAGTGAAGCCATGGCGCTGGGGGATGCGTTGGGGATCGACACGGGCGTGCTGGCCGGCATCATCAACAGCTCCACCGGGCGCTGCTGGAGTTCGGAAATGTACAACCCATGGCCGGGCATCGTCGAAACGGCGCCGGCCTCGCGCGGCTATACCGGTGGTTTTGGTGCCGAGCTGATGCTCAAGGACCTGGGACTGGCCACGGAAGCGGCGCGTCAGGCGCACCAGCCGGTGGTGCTCGGTGCGGTGGCCCAGCAGTTGTACCAGGCGATGAGCCAGCGAGGGGACGGCGGCAAGGACTTCTCGGCGATCGTTAACAGCTATCGCAAGCCGCAGTAATCGAGATCGGAAAACTGTGGGAGCGGGCTTGCTCGCGAAGTGGTGTTTCAGTCGATGTTGATAGTGACTGACACTCCCTCTTCGCGAGCAAGCCCGCTCCCACAGGTTCCAGCATCTGCATTTACCGGGAAATCACGTCGGGTGATTCCCCGGTTTTTTTGCCTCAGGCGAACACGAAGTACTTGCGCACGGTTTCGACCACTTCCCAGGTGCCTTTCATCCCCGGCTCGATGACGAAAATATCACCGGCACGCAGATGGATCGGCTCCTTGCCTTCCGGGGTGATGATGCAGTAACCCTCACGGAAGTCGCAGTACTCCCACTTCACATATTCCACGTACCACTTGCCCGGTGTGCAGATCCAGGTGCCCATGATCTTGCTGCCGTCTTCGCTGGTGTAGGCGTTGAGGTTGACGGTGTGCGGATCGCCTTCGAGTTTTTCCCATTTGCAGGCGTCGAGTACGGGCAGCGGGTGGGTGTCGCGAAGAACGGTAATCGGTGAGTTAGCGGTCATGATGACTCCGGACAGGGGAGGGGAAAGCTGAAGACGCATCCTGACCGGCTTGGCCTGCTCCGAGTTGTCTGTGCTCGACATCGAGGTGTCCAGAAACGCGCACTCCCACAGGAATACCGCCACAAAAAAGCCCCGGCATTCAGGGAGTGCCGGGGCTTTGTCTTACGCGGTTACTGGGTGACAGGCAGGTTTCGCTGCCGGGCGATGCGCAACCGGTAGCAAGCGTAGATCAGCAGCACCCACACCGGCATGGCGTACACCGAGGCACGGACTGGCGGAATCATCCAGATGACCCAGATGATCACCGCCATGAACGCCAGGCACAGGTAATTGGTGTAAGGCGACCAGAAGGCCTTGAAGCCCGGCACCACACCACGCTGGGTCATGGCTTTGCGGAATTTCAGGTGCGTCAGGCTGATCAGCGCCCAGTTGATCATCAACGAGGCCACCACCAGGGCGAACAGCAATTCCAGCGCTTCATGCGGTGCGAGGTAATTGACCACCACGGCCAGCAGGGTGATCAGCGCCGACACGCCCAGTGCCAGCAGCGGCACGCCTTGCTTGTTCAGCTTCATCAGCACCTTGGGGGCATCGCCTTGCTCGGCCAGGCCGTAAAGCATGCGGCTGTTGCAGTACACGCCGCTGTTGTAGACCGAGAGCGCGGCAGTGAGCACCACGAAGTTGAGGATCTGCGCGGCGGTGTCGCTGCCGATCAGGGCGAAGATCTGCACGAACGGGCTGCCGCTGTAGGCATCGCCCGAGGCGCCCAGTGTTTCCAGCAGTTGGTCCCACGGGTACAGCGACAGCAACACGGTGAGTGCGCCGACGTAGAAGATCAGTACCCGATAGACCACCTGGTTGATGGCCTTGGGAATGACTTTCCTCGGTTCGCTGGCCTCGGCCGCAGTGATGCCGACCAGTTCCAGGCCACCGAAGGAGAACATGATGAAGGCCATCGCCATCAGCAAACCGTTGGTGCCGTTGGGGAAGAACCCGCCGTGGCTCCACAGGTTGCTCACCGACGCTTGCGGGCCGCCGGTGCCGCTGAACAGCATGTAGCAGCCCAGGGCGATCATGCCGATGATGGCCACGACCTTGATGATCGCGAACCAGAATTCCATCTCGCCGAAGACTTTGACGTTCAGGCAGTTGATCAGATTGACCAGTACGAAGAATGCCGCCGCACTGACCCACGTCGGCACCTCCGGCCACCAGAACTGGATGTATTTGCCGACGGCCGTCAGCTCGGCCATGCCTACCAGCACGTACAGCACCCAGTAGTTCCAGCCCGACAGGAAACCGGCGAAGCCGCCCCAGTAATTGTGCGCGAAATGGCTGAACGAGCCGGCCACCGGTTCCTCGACGATCATCTCGCCCAGTTGGCGCATGATCAGGAACGCGATGAAACCGGCAATCGCGTAGCCGAGGATCATCGACGGGCCGGCAGACTTGAGGACGCCGGCGGAGCCCAGGAACAGCCCCGTGCCAATCGCACCGCCCAATGCGATCAGTTGAATGTGTCGATTCTTCAACCCTCGTTTCAGCGTTGCCTGTTGCAAAATTTCATCCGCCATCGCGTTCCCTTCTGGTTGTTGTGGCCAGGCCTGATTGGAAAGCGCAGATCTTACGCCTCGCCGCCTGTTTGTAATACTGATCGGGGTTCAGGGTTTGCGCTGCGCAAGGCCTTGAGCAACGCTTTGGCGTAACCGGGCAGGCCATCGAACGAACGGGCGCAGAGCAACAGTTTTCGCTGCGCCCAATCTTCCTTCAGGGCAAAACGCTTGAATGGCAGGTCGGCGCCACGGCGCTGGATCGCCACCTGCGGCACGATGGCCAGGCCCGCACCGCGTGCAACCATGCGCATCACCCCGTCGAAGCCCTCCGCACGGATACGGATCGACAAGCGCGTACCGGCGTGCAACGCCTGCTCCTCGAGGTACACCGCCAGTGCGCTGTTGGCGCTCAGGCCGACGAAATCGTGAGGCAGGGTGTCGCTGAACGTCGGGGTTGTCTGATTGGCCAGGGGATGGTCGGGCGGCATGATCAGCACCAGGGGATCATCGCAAAACGGCTGGGTGTCCAGACCGTGGGTGTCCACGGCGTCGGAGACGATGCCCAGGTCCGCCGCACCCTGGCGCAGGGCATGGACGATGCGCAGGCTGGGCATTTCCTGCAGGTCGATGTCGAGGTTGGGGTGGCGACAGAGGAAGTCGGCCAGCACTTCCGGCAGGTGTTCGGTGATCGCCGTGGTGTTGCACAGCAGGCGCACCTGGCCCTTGACGCCCTGGGCATAGTCGGCCAGGTCCTGTTGCATGCGTTCGGCGTGTTGCAGCAATAGCCGGGCGTGATGCGCCAGGGCTTTTCCTGCGGGCGTGGGCGTGACACCACGACGGCCGCGCTCGAGGAAGTCGATGCCCAGCGAGGATTCCATGGCACGGATCCGCGCGCTCGCCGCCGCCAGCGACAAATGGCTGCGCGCCGCGCCGGCGGTGATGTTGCCGGTGTCGAGGATGTTCAGGTAGAGGCGCAGGTCGGTGAGGTCGAAGTGCATTTTTTGCGGCAGCCTTTGGAGATGTGTTGTCTGGGCGGGCCAAATCGCGAGCAGGCTCGCTCCCACGGTGTTTTGCAGTGTTAATCAACTTGCACTCACACCATAAATCCTTGTGGGAGCGAGCCTGCTCGCGATTGGGCCGGCAGCAACACCCAAGTAGCTAGCCTCTGCCCAAGCAAGAGGCACCCTCAGTATATGGCAGATTTTCATCAGGCCGTTCCGGGCTCAGGATAGGCCCATGAACACACTCCTCGCGTACTACCAGAATCTCGGTCTGGCCCTGTCACTGTTGGTCGTCGCCACGTTCCTGCTGGCCGGCATGATCAAGGGCGTGATCGGCCTCGGCCTGCCCACCATTGCCATGGGTTTGCTCGGGCTGGCTATGGCACCGTCGCAGGCAGCGGCGCTGTTGATCATTCCCGCGACGCTGACCAACGTTTGGCAACTGGCCTTCGGCGGGCATTTGCGCGGCCTGCTCAAACGCCTGTGGCCGATGCTGCTGGCGATCTTCATCGGCACGGGCGCCGGCACGCTGTGGATCGGCATGACCGGGGGGCATTGGGTGGTGCGCGGGTTGGGGGCGGCGTTATTGCTCTATGCGTTGAGCGGCCTGTTCCTGCCGACCCTGCGCATGGGCCGTGCCACAGAGCGCTGGCTGGGCCCGCTGTGTGGCGTGCTGACCGGCGTGATCACCTCGGCCACTGGCGTCTTCGTGATTCCGGCGGTGCCGTACCTGCAGGCGCTGGGCTTGAGCCGGGATGAACTGGTGCAGGCGCTGGGCCTGTCGTTCACCGTGTCGACCCTTGCACTGGCTGCCGGCCTGTTGTGGCGCGATGCCTTGGGCGGCGGCGAGTTGGGGGCATCCTTGCTGGCGCTGATTCCGGCGGTGCTGGGCATGTGGCTGGGCCAATGGCTGCGCCAGCGGATCAGCGCGCCCCTGTTCAAGCGGGCATTTTTCATCGGCCTGGGGGTACTCGGCGGCCACTTGCTGATCAGCGGGTAGCGGACGACGGGCTGAGCATGTCGATGGCGCGGATCTCGAAATCCCGTTCCAGGTATTGCTCACGCTGATCGAGGAACTGCTTCATGTGCGGCAGGTTCGAGTGCACGTCGAGGTGCGCCTGGGATTGCCAGATCTCGAAGAAGATAAACAACGTCGGGTCCTGCTTGTCGCGCAGCATGTGGTACTCGATGCAGCCAGGCTCGGCGCGACTGGCCTCCACATAACCGCGGAAGAACGCTTCGAAGGCGTCGGATTTTTCCGGGCGGGTCTTGGCGTGCAGGATAAAACCTTGCATTTCACTCATCAAACGTCTCCTAGAGTTCGGAATTTGCGCCAAGTCTATGGCAACAATCCGCTATCGATTCGTGCGTATTGGTCAAATGAGTTTTGTGAGCCCGGGGCTTATTCCGCGCGAGGCCGGTCGTTAATCTGCCGCCATTGCATTTTTGACCCTTCCGAGAGATTTCATGAAAAAAGTCCTGTTGCTCAATGGCGGTAAAAAGTTCGCTCACTCCGATGGCCGCTACAACGCCACCCTGCATGAAACGGCACTGAGCGTGCTGGATCGCGGTGGCGTCGACGTGAAGACCACCTTCATCGACGAGGGGTACGACATCGCCGAGGAGGTGGCCAAGTTCCTCTGGGCCGACGTGATCATTTATCAGATGCCGGGCTGGTGGATGGGCGCGCCATGGACCGTGAAAAAGTACATCGATGAAGTGTTCACCGAAGGCCATGGCAGCCTCTACGCCAGTGACGGTCGCACCCGTTCCGATGCGTCGCAGAAGTACGGCAGCGGCGGTCTGGTGCAGGGCAAGCAATACATGTTGTCGCTGACCTGGAACGCGCCGCAGCAAGCGTTCGACGACCCGACCGACTTCTTCGAAGGCAAGGGCGTGGACGCCGTGTACTTCCCGTTCCACAAGGCCAACCAGTTCCTCGGCATGAGCGGTTTGCCGACGTTCCTCTGCGTCGACGTGATGAAACGTCCGAATATCGAGGCCGATGTCGCACGTTACGAGCAGCATTTGACCGAGGTGTTCGGTCTCAAGGCTTGAGGTTCCTTTTGCCCCTCATCCAGCTACTATCAGGCCAGTCTTGAATGAGGGGCCTATGTGAAAGCCAGATCCGATGAATTGCAGATTTTCGTCTGCGTGATTGAGTGTGGGTCGATCTCGGCGGCAGCCGAGCAGGTCGGGCAAACGCCGTCGGCGGTCAGTCGTACCCTGTCGCGGCTGGAGGCCAAGCTCGATACCACACTGATCAACCGCACCACGCGGCGCATGGACCTGACCGAGGAGGGCAAATATTTCTTCGAGCACGCCAAGCTGATTCTCGATCAGATGGATGAGCTCGAAGAACGCCTGTCCTCACGCCAGCAGACCCCGTCCGGGCGTTTGCGGATCAACGCCGCCTCGCCTTTCATGCTGCACGCCATCGTGCCGTACATCGACGAGTTCCGCCGGCTCTATCCCGACATCCAGCTGGAACTCAACAGCAACGACCTGATCATTGACCTGCTGGAACAAAGCACTGACATCGCCATTCGCATCGGCGCCCTGGCCGACTCGACCCTGCACGCCCGCTCACTGGGTTGCAGCCCGTTGCACATCGTCGCCAGCCCGGCTTACCTCGAACGACACGGCACGCCGAGAGGGGTGGAGGACCTGGGTGGACATGCGCTGCTCGGTTTCACCCACAACGAAGGCCTCAACCAGTGGCCGTTGCGTCATGTGCATGGCGATCGTTGGCCGATCCAGGCGTCGATCAGCGCCTCCAGCGGCGAGACGATCCGCCACCTCGCCCTCGAAGGTCAGGGCATTGCCAGCCTGTCGCATTTCATGACCATCGACGACATCCGCGCCGGGCGCCTGAAAGTACTGTTGGCGGACTTCAACAGTGGTTATCGCCAGCCGATCAACGCGGTGTACTACCGCAACTCGCAACTGGCGTTGCGCATTCAATGTTTCCTGGACTTCATCCAGGGCAAGCTGGCGCTTTATGCCAGTTCGGATTTCAAGGACTGATTCGTGATCCCTGCGCAAGATTGAATTGGGTCAATGGGGATTTTTCGTCCGTAACGTCGCCGGGATACTGGTGACATCAATGACTGACGCAGGGAGATTCCCCATGAATGTTTTCGTCACCGGCGCGGCCGGTTTCATCGGCGGTTCCATCGCCACCGGCCTGATCCGTGCCGGCCACACCGTCACCGGCCTGGTGCGCAGCAGCGAGCAGGCCCATGAGTTGCGCGCCCTGGGCATCACTGCGGTGATCGGCACCCTCGACGACAGCGCACTCCTGGCGCAACAGGCCCGTGCAGCCGACGCGGTGATCAACGCCGCCAGCAGCGACCATCTCGGCGCGGTGCAAGCCTTGCTCGACGCCTTGCGCGGTTCGCAAAAAGTCTTCCTCCACACCAGCGGTTCGAGCATTGTCGGCGATGCGTCGGGCGGCCAGGCCAGTGACGCGATCTACTACGAGGACACACTGCCGGAACCGACGGTGGACAAGGCGGCGCGGGTGGCCATCGATAACTTGATCCTCGCGGCGGCAAAAGACGGCGTGAACTCGGCGGTGATCTGCAACACGCTGATCTACGGCCACAGCCTGGGGGTCAAACGCGACAGCGTGCAATTGCCGCGCCTGCTGAAACAGGCGCGCAAAAGCGGGGTGGTGCGCCATGTCGGCAGCGGTCGCAATATCTGGTCCAACGTGCACATTGAAGACGTGGTGGCGCTGTACCTGTTGGCGCTGACGAAAAACGTACCGGGCACCTTCTACTTCGTGGAAAGCGGTGAAGCGTCGTTCATCGAGATGACCACGGCGATCGCCCAAGCCTTGAACCTGGGTGAGCCTCAGGACTGGCCGTTGCAGGACGCCGAGGCCGAGTGGGGCTATGAAATGGCCAACTATGGCCTGGGCTCCAACAGCCGGGTGCGTGGCCAGCAGGCGCGCGAGTTGCTGGGCTGGGTGCCCAAGCGCACGTCGGTGGTGGAGTGGATCCGCGACGAGATGGTGTGAGTTCGCAGTAGACCGCATCGCTGCCATCGCCGGCAAGCCGGTCTCGCTCCCACAGGGATCCGGGTAAGCTGGGCCAATGTGGGAGTGAGACCGGCTTGCCGGCGATGCGGTTTCAATGTCCCCGAAGCTGGCCGGGCCGCCGTCAATTCCGTAACATCCGCACATTCCTTTCGCGACACCTGCATGCGGTCCCCCATGAAACTCAAAAATCTTCGCGCCGATGTCCTGGCCGGACTCACCACGTCTTTTGCCCTGCTGCCCGAATGCATCGCCTTTGCGCTGGTCGCGCATCTCAACCCACTGATGGGCCTGTACGGCGCCTTCATCATCTGCACCCTGACGGCGCTATTCGGCGGACGGCCGGGGATGGTGTCCGGCGCGGCGGGTTCGATGGCGGTGGTGATCGTCGCGCTGGTGGTGCAGCACGGTGTGCAATACCTGCTCGCCACAGTACTGCTGGGCGGCCTGGTCATGCTCGCGTTCGGGCTGCTGAAGCTGGGCAAGCTGGTGCGAATGGTGCCTCACCCGGTGATGCTCGGTTTCGTCAATGGCCTGGCGATCATCATCGCCCTGGCCCAGCTCGAACATTTCAAGAACGGTGACGCGTGGCTCACGGGGACGCCGCTGTACCTGATGGCGGGGCTGGTGGCGCTGACGATGGCAATCGTCTACGTGTTGCCGCGCCTGACGCGTGCGGTGCCGCCGGCGCTGGTGGCGATTCTCGGCGTCGGGCTGGCGGTGTACCTGCTGGGGCTGCCGACGCGCACGCTGGGCGACATGGCGCACATCGCTGGCGGCTTGCCGACGCTGGCGTGGCCGGAGATTCCGTGGACGCTCGAGACCCTGCGCATCATCGCACCCTACGCGATCCTGATGGCGCTGGTCGGCCTGCTGGAAACCCTGCTGACCCTGAACCTGACCGACGAAATCACCGAGACCCGCGGCTTCCCGGACCGCGAGTGCGTGGCGCTGGGAGCGGCGAACATGGTCTCTGGCGTGTTTGGCGGCATGGGGGGCTGCGCGATGATCGGCCAAACCGTGATCAACCTCAGTTCCGGCGGTCGCGGTCGATTGTCCGGCGTGGTGGCGGGCGTGCTGATTCTGTTGTTCATCCTGTTCCTGTCGCCACTGATCGAACGCATTCCGTTGGCCGCGCTGGTGGGGGTGATGTTCGTGGTGTCGCAGCAGACCTTCGCCTGGGCCTCGCTGCGGGTGGTGAACAAGGTGCCGTTGAATGATGTGCTGGTGATCGTCGCGGTCACGGTGATTACCGTGTTCACCGATCTGGCCACGGCGGTGCTGTGCGGGATCGTCATCGCCGCGCTGAATTTCGCCTGGCAGCAGGCGCGCGAGCTGTACGCCGACAGCCACCTCGAAGCCGACGGCAGCAAGCTGTACCTGTTGCATGGCACGCTGTTCTTCGCCTCGACCACGCCGTTTCTCAATCAGTTCGACCCCGCCAACGACCCGGCCGTGGTGACGATCGACTGCCGCCACCTGAGTTTCGTCGACTACTCGGCCATCGCCGCACTCAAGACCCTGCGCGAGCGCTACGCCAAGGCCGGCAAGCACCTGCGGGTGCTGCATTTGTCCGAGCGCTGCAAGAAGCTGCTCAAGCGCGCGCGGGTCAATCACGATTGAGGCGATGCCGGCCCGGTGGTTAACCCTGTGGGAGCGAGCCTGCTCGCGATAGCGGTGTGTCATTCACATCATTGTTGGCTGACACACCGCATCGCGAGCAGGCTCGCTCCCACAGGGGACGGTCGTACAGGATGAAAATCCGCCAGCCGGATTTTCATAACCCACCACCGCGCATGTCCCTGAGCGACAACCCATACCCCTGTACGAAAATTACTTTCACCTCGTTTGAAAGTCGCGATTCGAAATGTTTTAAGAGTTTCACAAAACCTTCGACGTGACCCTTTCGAGGAGTACCGCATGACCCTGTCCTTCGGCTATTGGCTGCTGGTGTATGCCGCCATCGCGATCATTGCGCTGATCGTGCTGATCGCCCGTTATCGACTCAATCCTTTCATAGTCATCACCCTGGTTTCGATCGGCCTGGCGCTGGTCGCGGGCATGCCGGCGTCCGGCGTGGTCGGCGCGTACGAGGCGGGTGTCGGCAAGACGCTGGGGCACATCGCCCTGGTGGTGGCGCTGGGAACGATGCTGGGCAAGATGATGGCCGAGTCCGGTGGCGCCGAGCAGGTGGCGCGGACCCTGATCGACCGGTTCGGCGAGCGCAACGCGCACTGGGCGATGGTCTGCATCGCTTTCCTGGTCGGGTTGCCGTTGTTCTTCGAGGTCGGTTTCGTGTTGCTGGTGCCGATCGCCTTCACCGTGGCGCGACGGGTCGGCGTGTCGATCCTGATGGTCGGTTTGCCGATGGTCGCCGGGTTGTCGGTGGTCCATGCGCTGGTGCCGCCGCACCCGGCGGCGATGCTGGCAGTGCAGGCCTATCAGGCGTCGGTAGGGCAGACGTTGCTCTACGCGATTGTCATCGGCATCCCCACGGCGATCATCGCCGGTCCCGTGTACGCGCGGTTCATCGTGCCGCGCATCCAACTGCCGGCGCAGAATCCACTGGAGCGCCAATTTCTTGATCGCGAACCGCGCGCCCGGCTGCCCGGTTTCGGGATCACCATGGCGACGATTCTGTTGCCGGTGGTGCTGATGCTCATCGGTGGCTGGGCCAACCTCATTTCCACCCCGGGCAGCGGTTTCAATCAGTTCCTGCTGTTCATCGGCAACTCGGTGATCGCGTTGCTGCTGGCCACGTTGCTGAGCTTCTGGACCTTGGGCATCGCCCAGGGCTTGAGCCGCGAATCGATCCTCAAGTTCACCAGCGAGTGCCTGGCGCCGACCGCCAGCATCACCCTGCTGGTGGGTGCCGGCGGTGGTCTGAACCGGATTCTGGTGGACGCGGGCGTCACCGATCAGATTGTCAGCCTGGCCCATCAATTCCACCTGTCGCCGTTGATCATGGGCTGGCTGTTCGCGGCGTTGATGCGCATCGCCACGGGCTCGGCGACGGTGGCCATGACCACTGCGTCGGGGGTGGTCGCACCGGTGGCCATCGGCCTGGGTTACCCGCATCCGGAACTGCTGGTGCTGGCGACCGGCGCCGGTTCGGTGATTTTTTCCCACGTCAACGACGGTGGCTTCTGGTTGATCAAGGAATACTTCAACATGAGCGTGGCCCAGACCTTCAAGACCTGGACCGTGCTGGAGACCATCATTTCGCTGGTCGCCTTCGGTCTGACCGTGGGGCTTTCCTACCTGATTTAACCGGAGCCGCTTGTCATGGACATCCTTTATCAGATCCGCGCCCGTCAGGATTCCTTCAGTGCCGGCGAGGGGCGTATCGCCCGCCTGCTGCTCGACGACGTCGGATTTGCCTCGGCCGCCAGCCTCGATGAGCTGGCGCAGAGGGCGGAAGTCAGCACCGCGACCCTGTCGCGTTTTGCCCGCACTGTCGGCTGCCGTGACTTGCGTGACCTGCGCCTGCAACTGGCCCAGGCCAGCGGCGTCGGCAGTCGTTTCCTCGACCCGGCCGGCACGCCGGAACAATCGGCGTTCTACCGGCAGATCGTCGGCGACATCGAGTCGACCCTGCATCAGCATCTGTCGGCCTTCGACGAGTCGCGCTTTGCCGACGCGGTGAAACTGCTGGGCAAGGCGCGGATGATTCATGCCTTCGGCATGGGAGGTTGTTCGACCCTGTGCAGCGATGAATTGCAGGTGCGGCTGGTGCGCTTCGGTTACCCGGTGGCGGTGTGTCACGACCCGGTGATGATGCGCATCACCGCCGCCGGCCTCGATGCCGGGCACGCGGTGATTGCCTGTTCGCTGACCGGCATCACCCCCGAACTGCTCGAAGCGGTGGAGCTGGCGAGCAGCTACGGCGCGCGGGTTCTGGCCATCACCCGCGCCGACTCGCCGCTGGCGCACTTGGCCGATGTGCTGCTGCCGCTGCAAGGGGTCGAAACCTCGTTCATCTACAAACCCACGGCGGCCCGCTACGGCATGCTGCTGGCCATCGATGTGCTCGCCACCGAGCTGGCGCTGATCAATCCTGAAGACAATCAAGAGCGCCTGCGGCGAATCAAACTCGCCCTGGACGATTACCGTGGCGGCGACGATCACCTGCCGCTGGGAGACTGACATGATGTACGACACGCTGATTCGCAACGCCCTGGTCATCGACGGCAACAATGTGCCGGGGTTCACCGCCGACGTGGCCATTCTGGATGGGCGCATCGCGCGTATCGGCGATTTGCAGTCGGCCACTGCCCATGAAGATATCGACGCTGCGGGGCGTGTGCTGGCGCCGGGTTTCATCGATGTGCACACCCACGACGACACGGTGGTCATCCGTCAGCCGCAGATGCTGCCCAAGCTCAGCCAGGGCGTGACCACGGTGATTGTCGGCAACTGCGGGATCAGCGCGTCGCCGGTGATTTTGAAAGGCGACCCGCCAGACCCGATGAACCTGCTGGGCAGTGCCGCCGCGTTCGTTTATCCCACCTTCGGTGATTACCGTGCGGCCGTCGAAGCGGCGAACACCACGTTGAACGTCGCTGCGCTGGTCGGGCACACGGCATTGCGCAGCAATCATCTCGACGACCTGTTTCGCACCGCCACGGCGGATGAAATCAGTGCCATGCGCGAGCAGTTGCGCGACAGCCTTGAAGCCGGTGCCCTCGGTTTATCCACTGGCCTGGCGTATGCCAGCGCCTTTTCGGCTTCCACCGATGAAGTGATGCAACTGACCGAAGAACTGACGGCATATGGCGCGGTGTATACCACCCATCTGCGCAGCGAGTTCGAGCCGGTGCTGGAGGCCATGGACGAAGCGTTCCGGATCGGCCGTCATGCGCAGTCACCGGTGATCATTTCCCACCTCAAGTGTGCCGGTGCCGGAAACTGGGGGCGCAGCCCGCAACTGTTGGCACGTCTTGAAGAGGCGGCGAACACCCACGCCGTGGGTTGCGACTGTTATCCCTACGCGGCCAGCTCTTCGACCCTGGACCTCAAGCAGGTCACCGATGCCCATCGCATCACCATCACCTGGTCCACGCCGCACCCGCAACAGGGCGGTCGCGACTTGATGGACATTGCCGCCGAGTGGAACGTTTCGCTGCTGGAGGCCGCCCGTCGGCTGCAACCGGCCGGTGCGGTGTACTACGGGATGGACGAAGCGGACGTGCGCAGAATCCTTGCGCATCCGCTGTCGATGGTCGGCTCCGATGGCTTGCCGGAAGACCCGTTTCCACACCCGCGCCTGTGGGGCGCTTTCCCACGTGTACTCGGACATTTCAGTCGGGATGTCGGACTGTTCCCCCTGCACACGGCGGTGCACAAGATGACCGGGCTGTCGGCGGCGCGGTTCGGCCTGAAGCAGCGTGGTGTCATCCGTGAAGGTCATTGGGCGGACCTGGTGCTGTTCGACCCGGCGACCATCCGCGATGTCGCGGACTTCAATGACCCGCAACGGGCGGCCGAGGGTATCGACGGGGTGTGGGTCAACGGCGTGTTGAGTTACTGCGACGGCCAGGCCAACGGCAGGCGCGAAGGACGGTTTCTGGGGCGGGAAGGGGATTTGCGTGACGGCTTCCGGTGATGATTCCGAGACCTGGGTCACAGTGATGGCACATTGAGATTAAAGAATGCTGGCGTGAAGCCGAAGTGCTGGGACTGGCCCTAAAACAATCAAGGCCTTACCAGTCAGGGAGCAACGAAATGAGCTTCGGCAAAACCACCCCGATCCTGCGGATTTTCGATGAAAGCAAGGCCGTGGAGTTCTACGTCGATTTCCTGGGTTTCAAGATCGACTGGCAGCATCGTTTCGAGCCAAATTTCCCGCTGTACCTGCAAGTCTCCCGCGGCGAATGCGTGCTGCACCTGTCGGAGCATCACGGCGACAGCACACCGGGTTCGGCATTGCGCATCGAGACCGATGAGCTGGAAGCCTTCCAGCAGCAGTTGCTGGCCAGGAACTATCCGTTCTCGCACCCACAGATCCAGGCCATGCCCTGGGGCAGCCAGGACATGACCATCGTCGATCCGTTCGGCAATCGGCTGGTGTTCACCAACGCCATCAGCGTTTAGGACACTAACGAATGTGGGAGCGAGCCTGCTCGCGATAGCGTCAGTTCAATCAACATCGAGTTGAATGACCGTCCGCCATCGCGAGCAGGCTCGCTCCCACAGGTTCTGCGCGATCCTTACACCCGGAAGTGGCTGACCATTTCCTGCAACTGATTGCCCAGGCGCGCCAGTTCGACACTGGACTTGGCGGTTTCATCGCTGGCGGAGGCGGTCTGTTCGGACACGTCGCGCACGTTGATGATGCTGCGGCTGATCTCTTCGGCCACGGCACTTTGCTGCTCGGCAGCGGCGGCGATCTGCTGGTTCATCGACTGGATGTTCGACACCGTGCGGGTGATGTTGTCCAGGGATTCGCCGGCCTTGCGCGTCAGGGCCACGCTGCTGTCGGTCAGGGTGCGGCTGTTGTTCATCACCGTCGACACTTGCTGCGTGCCGTTTTGCAGGGCGGCCACCAGGCCTTCGATTTCCTCGGTGGACTTCTGCGTGCGCTGGGCCAGACCCCGGACCTCGTCGGCCACCACGGCAAAACCACGGCCGGCTTCACCGGCACGCGCCGCTTCAATCGCCGCGTTGAGGGCCAGCAGGTTGGTCTGCTCGGCCACCGCCTTGATCACGTCCATGACGCTGCCGATCTTGTCGCTTTCCTGTTGCAGCACGCTCATCGCTTCAGTGGAACGCACCACTTCGCTGGCCAGGCGTTCGATCTGGGCAATGGCCTCGTTGACCACCTTGTCACCTTCGCGCGCTTCGCCATCCGCGGCTGCGGCGGCCTGCGAGGCCTCTTCGGCATTGCGCGCGACTTCCTGCACGGTGGCCGTCATCTCGTGCATGGCGGTGGCCACCTGATCGGTCTCGATCTTCTGGCTGTTCACGCCGGCGCTGGTCTGACTGGTCACGGCGGACAGCTCTTCGGCCGCGCTGGCGATCTGGGTGACGCCGTCGCGGATGCCGCTGATCAGGTTGCGCAGGGTCACACCCATGCGGGCGATGCCTTGTTGCAACACGCCAAGCTCGTCGCGGCGAGTCACCTTGACGTCGTGCGACAGGTCGCCACCGGCGATGCGCTCGACCACGGCCAGGGTATCGCGCAGCGGGCCGGTGATCTGGCGGGTGATGATCACAGCGGCAATCACGCCCACCAGCAAGGCCAGCAGGGTGCTGATCAGTTGCAGGGTGCGCGCCTGGGCGCTTTCGGCGTCGCGCCGATCGAGCTGGATCTGATACAGCTGCTCGCTGAGGGTGACGATCATGTTGCCCTGATCGGTCATTTCCTTGCGGGCCTGCACCACATCGTTGTTGGTGCCCTTGTAGGCGAGCACGGCGGTGCGGTAGTCGGTCAGCGCTTTTTCCAGCTTGCGCAGGGCGTCCTGCTGGGTGGCGGCGAAATGCTTGTTGAGCTGTTCCAGGCTGGCCACGGCCGCGTTGAGCTGGTCGGCGGCTTTCTGCTCGGTGTCGGCGTTGACGGCGGCGGTATAACCGCGCACTTCGTAGCGCGCCAGGATGAAGGCTTCCTTGGCGGCGGTGATGGCCTGGAATTGCTCGAAGCGCTCATCGCTCAACGGCATTTGCTGCACTTCGGCGCTGATGGCATTGATCAGCGACTGCGCCGTTTGCGCGTTGGCGGTCATGACTTCGCGGGCACTGTTGCCGGCCCGGTAGGCGCCGCGCATCTTCTCCAGGGAAATCCGATAGGCGGCGATGAGCGAGGCTTGCTCGTTTAGCAGCTTGAGGTTTTCCGGGCTCTTGAATTTATCCAGCACCGCTTTCTGTTGCGCGGCAAACGCGTCGAGGTTGACCTGCACGTTCTGTGCAGTGGTTTCGTCGCCGTTGGCCAGCATGTATTGCAGGCGCGCCACGCGCAGCTTGGTCAGGCCGGCATTGAGCTGGGTGATGTCACTCATCCAGTTGCTGCGGTCGATCAGGCTGCCCATGCTCGTCCAGCCGGTCAGGGCGAGGACGCCGGTCAGTACCAGGACCAGGCCGAAGCCCAGGCCCAGTTTCATGTTCATGCTGATGTTGCCGAACCAGCTATTCATCAAATTCCTCCAGGAACGTTGCACTTGGGTCGTCGGTTGGCTGGAAGATTGTTGTTTTTCGTAGCCAAAAAAGTGTGTAGCAGGCCTGTATCGGCAGGAATTCCGAGAGCTGAAAGGATTTTGTCCGACGGATTCTGTAACAAGATTTTTGCCCGAGCCTTGAGCTTTTTTTCACAGGGGTTTCGCCGGATGCCAACGCCCCCTCTCTAACCTCGCGGCATCGAATGAATGTGCTGCATGCCGGTGAGGCGGCCTGATGGGGAAGCTGGCCGGGCGGCCATGCTTCGGGCGGTTTCACGATGCTCGCCCTGTATTTCGTCGCGCGGCGCTATTGCTGGCGCTATTCGAAAGCGCTGATGTACGGCTCGCTGCTGCTCGGTTTCGTCTACGGCACGACACGGGGCCTGCAAAGCTGGCACTACATGTCCCACACCTTCTGGGCCGGGATCTTCGTTTGGCTGGCGTGTTTGCTGACGGCGCTGGCGTTTTACGGGCGAGCGCGGTTGGCGTGGCCGGTGCGGGATGGGAGATTTTCCCGGGCGAAAAAAAGCCCGCGGGAGAGCGGGCAAACCGTAGTTTCTTGAATGAGCGAGGGCACTGTAGCGGTTGGTGGACGGCGGCAGGGTGAAGAAAAGTTTATCTGTGGAAAGATTTCTTCCCACGATGCTAGCTTGATATCAATGATTTCATTGATATCAGGAGGCGATATGGCCAGCATCACCATCAGAAACCTGGACGATCAGGTCAAGGAACAACTGCGTATCGCGGCGGCCCACAATGGGCATTCGATGGCCTGGGTCGACACGCAACCCGCCATGGATCTGGCAATCAGTGCGTTCACCGTCGCGGAAATTCTCCACGGCATTGCGCGTCTGCCTGTTGGCAAGCGCAGGCAGAAGCTGGAGGCTCACGCGATGGCAATGTTCGAAGAGGACTTTGCCGGGCGGATTCTGCCCCTTGATGCGTATGCAGCCGTGGAATATGCGACGTTGGTTGCCAGCGCAGAGCTGAAAGGACGTGTGTCATCGATGGCGGACGCGCAAATCGCCGCCATTTGCCGAAGCCATAGGGCTTCGATTGCGACCCGTAATGTTCGGGATTTTGAGATGTCCGGGGTTGAAGTGATCAATCCTTGGAATGCCTGAACAGTCACGATGGCTCAGCAGTAATAGATCGTCAATTTAATGGCGATGACTTAGTGGTCACGTCATAAAAAAGCAATAAAGACAAACTATTGACAGTGCGGCGTCGATCTCACATCATCTGCGCCGCTTAAGTGGCATACCGCCATAAAATCGTCACTGGCTCAGGATTATTTTGAACCTTCGAAGCCAGGATGATGTCGCACTGATTGCGCTGTTGGGCCAATTGCCATCAGCCAGGGGCCTGGGTCCCTGCACACACCGTTTTGCGGACGTACATTCGCGGTGTCCGTTTGAATCTTCAGGAAGAAACTTCATGCTTGATGGACGAATACTGGTTACCGGCGGCGCAGGGTTCATTGGCTCGCACTTGGTTGAGGCATTGCTGGGCAAGGGCTACAAGGTTCGCGTGCTGGATAACCTGTCGACCGGGAAGGTCGGTAATCTGCCGGTTGGCAATGCCAACCTGAACCTCGTCGTCGGCGATGTCGCTGACAGTGTCGCAGTCGAGCAGGCCATGCGTGACTGTACGGCGGTTGTGCACCTGGCAGCCGTGGCATCGGTCCAGGCGTCGGTGGACGATCCGGCGGGCACCCATCAAAGCAATTTCGTTGGCACCCTCAACGTTTGCGAACACATGGCCAAGGCCGGAATCAAGCGCGTGGTGTTCGCTTCCAGCGCGGCGATCTACGGCAACAATGGCGAAGGCACGGCCATTGACGAAGACACCCCAAAATCACCCTTGACCCCGTATGCCAGCGACAAGCTGGCCAGCGAGTATTACCTGGATTTCTATCGCCGCGAGCATGGCCTGGAGCCGGTGATCCTGCGCTTCTTCAATATCTTCGGGCCGCGTCAGGATCCGTCTTCGCCGTACTCCGGGGTGATCAGCATCTTTACCGAGCGGGCCATGGCCGGTAAACCCGTGGCCATTTTCGGCGACGGCGAACAAACCCGTGACTTCGTTTACGTTCAGGACCTCGTAAGTATTCTCGTACAGGCCGTGGAAGCCAGCGAACCGCGCCCCGGGGCGGTGAATGTCGGGCTCAGTCGCTCCACCAGCCTCAACGACCTGATCGCCGAACTGGGGAACGCCACCGGCACGGCGTTGACGGTGAGCTACCAGGCTGCGCGGCAAGGCGACATACGCCACTCGCGCGCTGACAACACTCGTCTGCTCGAGCGTTTCACGCTCCCGGCACCGACTTCCATAGGCGATGGTTTAGCGCTACTACTGCGCAGTTTGTAAACCTGTCCGCCCAGATGTCAGACGTCAGAGCAGTATCAGTTCAGTCATTTCAAGAGTGAATTATGGAAATCGTTTCTCGCAGGACGCGCGTCCGCGCGGTTGCCAAGCGGCTGTTCGCGGCCCTGGCCCTTTTCGCCAGCGGACCCTCCGTCCAGGCTTCAGCCTTGCCGCAACCGGCCAGCGTGGCGTTCTGGTACGCCGATCAACCGCCGTTGTCCGAGCTGGCGCAGTTCGAATGGTCGGTGGTGGAGCCGGGGCACATGACGCCCGGCGACGTCAAAACCCTGCGCGAGCTGGGCAGTCATCCATTCGCCTACGTGTCCGTCGGCGAGTTCGACGGCAACAAGGCTGAAATCGACAAGGCGGGCCTGCGCCAGGCGATCAGCCCGGTGCGTAATGATTCCTGGAACAGCCAGGTCATGGACCTGACGGCGCCGGCCTGGCGCGAACACTTGCTCGGTCGCGCCAAGGCGTTGCAGGCGCAAGGTTATGACGGGCTGTTTCTCGACACCCTCGACAGTTTCCAGCTGTTGCCGGAAGGCGCCCGGGAAGCGCAGCGCGTGGCCCTGGCCAGCCTGCTGCGCGAAATGCACAAGCGCCAGCCGACGCTGAAGCTGTTCTTCAATCGCGGTTTTGAAGTGTTGCCTGAGCTCGACGGTGTCGCCGCAGCGGTGGCGTTCGAGTCCCTGTATGCCGGTTGGGATGCTGCAGCCAAGCGCTATCGCCCGGTGCCGGAAGCCGATCGGCAGTGGTTGCTCGGCGAGCTGCAGCCCCTGCGTGCCAAAGGCATCCCGCTGGTGGCCATCGACTACCTGCCACCGGAGCGTCGCGACGAGGCGCGCAAGCTGGCCAAGCGATTGCGTGACGAGGGTTTCATTCCCTTCATCAGTACCCCGGAGCTGGATTCGATCGGCCTCAGCAACATCGAGGTGCAGCCGCGCCGCATCGCCTTCGTTTACGACGAGCGCGAAGGGGCGCTGGAGGACAACGGCGGTCATACGGTGCTCGGCGGTCTGCTCGAATACCTGGGCTATCGCGTCGACTACATTCCCGCGAGCAGCGCCATGCCGGGTTACCGGTTCAGTGGCTTGTACGCCGGCGTCGTCACCTGGATGACCAGTGGTCCGCCGCAGGACGCGCCGGCATTCAACCGCTGGATCACCGCGCGTCTGGACGAGCAGGTGCCCGTGGTGTTCTTCAGCGGCCTGCCGGTCGAAGACAAGTTGCTGCTCAAACGCATGGGGCTCAAGCGCGAAGCGCCCCCGGGCGTGCAGCCACTGACCATCACCCACCAGGACAAGGCCCTGATTGGCGCCTTCGAAGCGCCGGTGCAGCCACGTTCCCGTGACCTGACGGCGGTATCGGTACTGCCCAACGGCCCCAAGCCGGTGTTGTCGCTGACCAACGCCAGTGGCGAGGTGTTCACGCCGGTCGTGACCGCCAAGTGGGGCGGCCTGGCGCTGGCACCCTACCTGCTGGAGGCGAACAACGAGCGCAGCCGCTGGATCATCGATCCGTTCGCGTTCCTGCAAACCAGCCTGCAACTGCCCGAGCAACCGCGCCCGGACAGCACCACCGAAAACGGTCGGCGGGTCGCTACGGTGCACATCGATGGCGACGGTTTCCCTTCCCGCGCCGAAGTGCGTGGCACGCCTTACGCCGGTCGCCATACGCTGGACGACTACATCAAGCCAAACCCGTTCCTGACGTCGGTGTCGATCGTCGAGGGTGAAATTTCACCGCGCGGCATGTTCCCGCACTTGGCCCGTGAGCTGGAGCCGATTGCCCGCGAAATTTTCGCCAACCCGAAAGTCGAAGTGGCCACGCACACCTTCAGCCACCCGTTTTTCATGCAGCCGGACAAAGCGCTCAAACGGGAGAATTTTCATCCGGAATACGGCATGAACATGGCCATTCCAGGCTACGGCAAGATCGATTTCCGCCGGGAGATTTTCGGCTCGCGCGACTACATCAACCAGAACCTCACCACCCCGGAAAAACCGGTGAAGATGGTGTTCTGGCCGGGGGATGCATTGCCCTCCGCCTCGACCTTGAAGTTGGCGTATGACGCCGGGCTCAAGAACGTCAACGGCGCAGAAACCATGATGACCAAGGCCAACCCGTCTGTGACGGGCCTGAACCCCTTGCTGCGCCCGACCGAAGGCGGCCTGCAGTACTACGCGCCGGTCATCAACGAGAACCTGTTCACCAACTTGTGGAAAGGCCCGTACTACGGCTTCCGCGAAGTGATCGATACCTTCGAATTGACCGACAGCCCGCGCCGCCTGCGCGGTCTGCACCTGTATTACCACTTTTACTCCAGCACCAAGCAAGCCTCGATCAAGGCGATGCATGAGATCTACGGTTTCATGCGCGAACAGCATCCGCTGTCGCTGTGGATGAGTGATTACATCGACCGTCTGCATGGCCTGTACCAGGCCAGCCTGGCGCGGACTTCCGACGGTGCCTGGCAGATTCGCGGGATGGACGCCTTGCGCACCGTGCGCCTGGATCCAGGTATGGGGTGGCCTGACCTGCTGCGCTCGCAAGGTATTGCAGGCGTGCGCGACCTGCCGCAGGGGCGCTACGTGCACCTGAGCAGTGATCGGGCGCTGCTGGTGCTGCGTCCCGACCGGGATGATCGCCCGGCGCTGGAGGAAGCCAATCTGCCGTTGGTGGAGTGGCGGTACCTGGATGACCGGCGCGTGAGCTTCGGGTTCTCCGGCCAGTTCGATCTGACTTTCTCCGTGCGTTCCGCCAATCCGTGCCGGGTCGAAGTGGATGGGCAGCGTTTTGCTGGCAAGGCGGCGGCCGGCCTGTGGACTTTCCAATTACCCATGAAGCAGGTGAGTCATGCTCAACTCGTCTGCAACTAATGCCCCTTCCGGCAAAAAGCCGGATGACAACAAGCGCCTGCTCAACCCTTGGGCGCTGGCCGTGGTGGCGGTGGCCGTGGGAGGCCTGTTGTGGGCGACCTTCCAGCGCGAGGAAACTTTCCAGCCCGATGGTCGTGAGCCGGATGCCGTCTCGGCCAACTACGCCGAGCTGTTGCTGGCGGCGCACCCGAACGATGACCACCTGCGCCTGCAACTGATCGATCTTCTGATTCGTCTCGGTGAGCTGGACAAGGCGCGTCAACATCTGGAAGCGTGGCCGACGCCGCAGCCCGAGACCCAGGCCTATTATCGGGTGGAACTCGACGCACGGGCTGCCGCTGTCAGCAACGACCTGATTGCACAGCGCGCCCTGGTGGAGCGGCTGGGCAGTTTCGATCACCGCAAGCTGCCCGTGCCCTTGCTGCAGAACCTGGCCAAGCTGGCGCTGGAGTTGCAGGCACCGGTGTTCGCCGCGACGGTCTTCGAGGAGATCGCCGAACGTGATCCAAAGCTGCGCGAGCAATCGCTGAAGTCTGCCGCGCAGTGGCACATGGCGGGCGAAGAGCCGAGCCGTGCAGCCGATATCTACCTGGAACTGTTGCGCAACAGTCAGCCCGCTGAGCGCCGTGAATACGCGCAACTGGCGTTCGACAGTCTGCTGTCTGCCGGTCGCGACGATCAGGCCGCACAGGTGCTGTCCGACGCGTTGCCGCTGCTCGACAACCCGAAAACCGATGCGCCCTGGCTGCAAAAGGGTGTGGACGTGGCAGTGGCCACCAAGCGTTTCGAACTGGCGCAACGCTTGCTCGACCAGTGGCGGGTTTTGCAGCCGGACAACCCGCTGATCGCGCCGAAGGAATTCCACGTGCGCCTGGCCATCGGTGACCTGGCGGGAGCCTGGGAAACCGGTCAGCTGCTGGCTGACGAGTCCATGAACGACCCGGCCTTGCTCGAGCAGATGGCGCACCTGGGTGAATGGCGTGGCGAGCCTGCGGCGGCCCTCGACTACTGGATTCGTCTGTTGGAGATCCAGGAAAAGCCCGAGACCCGCGAGCACGCCTGGCGTCTGGCGAGCCAGCAGTTCGACTTCGATCGCTCGATTCCGTTGCTCGCCGAGATCATGCAACAGCGTGCGCTCACCGACGTTGAACTCGATGCGCTGATCTACGGCCACGAATCGCGCGGCACGCCCGAACAAGCCGAGAGCTGGTTGCACGCGTACCTGCGTAAATATCCGTCCCACCGCCTGGCGTGGACGCGCTTGCTGCAGAACCTGGAAAACACCGGGCAGTTCGCGGTCAAGGCTGACGTGTTCGAGGCCTACTCCAAACGCTTCAAGCTGACCTCGGCCGAGCAGGTGGACTGGGCGAACACCTACCTCAAGATGTTCGATAACCAGGCCGCGTGGAGTGTGGTGCAGGCCGCTGACGATTCCATCAAGGATCCCGAGTACTGGCACACCCGCGCTTCCCTGGCCTGGGAGCTGGAGCGCGATGACGACTTGCGTGTATCGCTGGAGAAACTGCTTACCCTCAACGGCAAGCTGACCAGCGGCGACGAGAGTCAGTTGATTACCCTGTACCGCGTCGAAAACCCGCAGCGCGCCCTGGCGCTGATGATTGCCAGCTGGGAGCGTGGCCGCGACCCGCAGCGTCTGGTCGAAGCCTTGCAGCAGGCCCAGGAGCTTGGCGAATGGCCGAAAGTCATTGCGCTGCTGGACGATGCGAAGCAATTCCCCGACGCCTATGAGCAATCCCAGGTATTGGCCGTGCGCGCCGCCTTGGCTGCCCAGCAGGGTCAGCCGGACGAGGCCGAGCGCCTGTACCTGTTGGGCCTGTCGAAATTCCCGGACGACAACGTGTTCCGCGAGCGCCTGATGTGGTTGTACGTCGACCAGCTCGACTCGGCCAAGCTCAAGCCGTTGCTCAGCCAGTGGCGAGCGCGTGCCCGCGAGGATCGTCTGCTGTGGCTGCCGTTTGCCAGTGCCAGTCAATTGCTGGGTCGCGACAGCGAAGCCTTGGCCTGGTACCGGATGTACCTCAAGGGCAGCCCGAATGACTGGCTGGTGCGTTCGGCCTACGCCGACGCATTGGACAGCGCCGGTTACCAGGATGCCGCTCAACGCTTGCGCTTGCAGCTGTTGCGCAGCCCGGAGGTGGACAACATTCAGCCATCTTCCCAGCGTTACGCGGTCTGGTTGCGCCTGATGGCCAGCAGCTTTTCGCCGCGCAAGGCGCAGCAGGAAGTGTTGCGCTGGAAGGACGGTTCGCCCGCCATGCTGCAATTGTGGTTCGAACGTTTGCTGGCGCGCCTCGACGCCACGAACCAGGAAGCGCAGAAGGACCAGTGGCTGGAATGGGCACGCAGCCAGGGTCTGAAAGTCGATCGCTACGAGCAGATTCAGCAGGCGTTGCGCAGCCGCAACACGGCCCAGGTCGAAGCCCTGCTGGCCCGCAGCGACCTGAACCCGGCGCAACGTGCCCAGGCCCTCACGCGCCTCGGGCGTCTGGGTGAAGCCCTCGACACCAGCCTGTCGAACCTGGGGGACGATCAGCCGATGGCCGTGCGCGAACAACTGCGCCGTCAGGCGGTGGAAATCCACGAAACGACGCCTCAGGGTGCACTGCTCTCCTGGCAGAAACAGGACTTCGGCGGCCTGGATTTCAACGCGCCGACCCTGCAGATCGCCCATAACCTGGGCGACAACTGGTACGCCAACCTGGAACTGGAGCAGGGCAAGTATCGGGGGGACGAGATCGAATCCTCGCGGATCGGGCAAGAGCGCAACGCCGCCCTGACGCTGCAACGTGCGGTCGAGAACGGCAGCTACAAACTGTTCGCCGACACCAGCCAGCGCAGCGACGACGACCGCAATGGCCTGGGGCTCTCCCGGACCTGGCGCCTGAGTACCAGCGATGAACTCGAACTGGGTGTCGACTGGCATCGCAAGAGCGAGGACAGCGGCCTGATGCGCGCGTTCGGTCTGCACGACAGCGTCTGGGTGGGTGGCCGTCATGGCCTCACCGCTCGCGACCAACTGAGCTGGGAAGTGGCGCAGAAGTCATTCGCCACCCGCTCGGGCGACGATCTGGGCAGTGGCCAGGCGTTGCGAATGGAGTTCCTGCACACGCTGGAGTTCGCCGGGCCGAACTGGACCGTGCGCAGCGGGATCGACTATCAGCACAATCGGGTCAAGGATCGGACGCTGGACGATCTGTCCATCGACAACGGTGGCGCGGTGAAAAATGTCGATGACCCGGATGAACCGACCATTGTGGAAGCCGGCGACCTGCTGCAAAGCCGTTACGGCCAGCTCTACGTTGGCAGCTCCTGGCGTCGCGGCCTACCGGGCGCTCTGGTGCGCACCAAGCCGCAATACACCTGGCTGGTGGACGTCACGGCTGGCTGGCAATGGCTGGATCAAACGTTCAACTACGGCCTCAACACCGGCATCGGTTTTGAAGTGCTGGGTGATGACGAACTGGCCCTGACCTTCGGTTACCAGTCCGCGCCACAAGGCGGGGATGGCAAATCGGGCGGAACACTGGGTGTGAGCTACGGCGTGCGGTTTGGACGCTGATCATGGAATGTCTACGGAGAAACACTATGCAAGCAATTCGTAATCTGGGCCTGGCCCTTGCGTCCCTGGTCATCGCCGGTTGCGCCAGCTTCACCGATGAAACCAGCCCGAACCTGCCGCGCGACGCGCAGTGGGGCATCGTGCCGATGGTCAACTATTCGCAGACGCCGCAGGCCGGTGAGCGCAGTGAGCAGATCCTGCTCAGCGTACTCAGCAGCCGTGGCCTGCAACCTCGGGTCTACCCGGTGAGCACCCAGGGCGAACAGGCGCTGATGGACGACAACGAGCGCCTGGCCGGCGCGCTGGATTGGGCACGCGAGCAGAAGCTCGACTACGTGATCGCCGGCAGCGTCGAAGAGTGGCAGTACAAGAACGGCCTGGACGGCGAGCCGGCGGTCGGCATCAGCCTGCGCGTGCTCGAGGCCAGCAGCGGCCGCGTGCTCTGGAGCAAGAGCGGCGCCCGTGCCGGCTGGTCCCGTGAAAGCCTCGCGGGCACCGCTCAGACGGTGCTCGACAAACTTGTTGGCGCCCTTCGGTTCGAGTGATCGCAATGAATTCTCCCCACATGGATTACAGCCTGGCGCCGCAAGCCAGTGGCCCGGTGTCATGGCTGGAAACGCTGCTGGTGACCGGCCTGGCCATCGGCCTGGGCTTGTGGCTGACCCCGGCAGACCCGCTGCAGATACATGGCGGCTTCCCCTGGCCGATTATCGCGCCGCTATTGCTGGGTGTGCGCTACGGCTTCGTGCGCGGGCTGTTCAGTGCCGTCCTGCTGGTGCTGGCGATGTTCGTCCTGCGCCACCTCGGGCTTGAAGGCTACGAACAGATCGACTCGTCGTTCATTGTCGGTGTGCTGGTCAGCGGGATGCTGGTGGGGGAGGTTCGCGACCTGTGGATGCGCCGCCTGGAGCGGCTGCAGATGGCCAACGAATACCGTCAGTACCGCCTCGACGATTTCACCCGGGCGCACCAGATCCTGCGCGTCTCCCACGACCTGCTGGAGCAACGCGTCGCGGGCAGCGACCAGAGCCTGCGCAGCTCCTTGCTGGGCCTGCGGGAAAAACTGCGGGTGATGCCGGACGTCGGCGATGCGCTGACCGCCCTGGCCGAACCGGTGGTGTCGATGCTGGCGCAATACGGCGCCCTGCGCGTGGCGGGTCTGTACCGCGTCGACGAACGCGGGGAAAAGGTCTTGCCACAGGCGCTGGCCACCATCGGTGTGATGGGGCCGTTGAGCACCGAGGACGGCCTGGTCAAGCTGTGCCTGGAACGCGGCGAGCTGGTGAGCGTGCGTCAGGAACTGATGGATACCGGTGCGTCCACCGAGTTCTCGTCCTTGCAGGCGTGCATTCCGCTGATCGATGCCGAAGGCCATCTGCTGGCGATCCTGGCGGTGCGGCAGATGCCGTTCTTTGCGTTCAAGGATCGCACCCTGAGCCTGCTGGCGCTGCTCGCCGGGCACATCGCCGACCTGTTGCGCCGCGACCCGCAGGTGCTGCAACTGGCCGACGCCCGTGCCCAGCAGTTCACCTCGCAGCTCAAGCGTTCGCTGGCCGATGCCGACCTGCACCAACTGCCGGCCGGTCTGTTTGCCTTCGAAATGACCCGTCCCAACGAGGAGCTGACGCGCCTGATGGAGCGCAGCCAGCGCGGCCTCGACCTGCACTTGCCGGTGATCAACAACCGCGATCACAAGTTGTTGCTGGTGCTGCTGCCGTTGACCAGCCCGCAAGGCACCGAAGGGTATCTGTCGCGTATCAGCCTGTTGCTGCATGAGCACTTCGGTATCGAGAGTGACATGGACAGCCTGGGCGTACGGGTGATGCCCTTCAATCTGGAGCCTGGCGTCGACCGCCAGGAGCTGCGTAATTTCCTGTTCAACGAGTGTGGCCTGAATGATCAGCAAGTGGCTGTTTAGCGGAGCCCTGTTGTTAGAGGGAGGCAGTTGGGCCAGCTTGTGGATACCGGCGCCCGAATTGCAGCAATTGCTGGTGTTCAGCGTCAGCCATGCCCTGGCGTGCGCGCTGCTGTGCGGGGCGGTCTGGCTGTTGTTGCCGGCGCGCTACCGTGCGCCGTTGCCGTGGAGCCCGCTGTTCATTTTCAGCCTGGCGTTCTTCGTGCCGGTGATCGGCATGCTCGGGGTGGTGCTGTCGATCTTCCCGGCCCTGTACCTGCCGCGCAAACGTGACAAGCAGGCCTGGCAGGCAGTGGGCATCCCGGACCTGCCGTATCGCGCGCAACAACAGGTGCATTCGCCGATCTTCGCCGACGGTGGTTTGCAGGATGTGTTGCGCCATGCCCCCGATCCGGATCAGCGCCTGGCCGCCCTGGTGGCCACGCGACGCATGCCGGGCAAGGAAGCGGTGCCGATCCTCAAATTGGCGCTGGGCGACCCGAGCGATGACGTGCGCCTGCTGGCGTATTCGATGCTCGACAAGCAGGAAAGCGACATCAACCTGCACATCCAGATCGCCCTCGGGCAACTGGTCGGTGCCAGCCCCGCCGCTGCCGGTGCGCTGCATGCCACCCTGGCGCGCTGGTATTGGGAGTTGGCCTATCTCGGCCTGGCCCAGGGCAGTGTGCTCGACCACGTGCTCGAGCAGGCCGCCGACCATGCCGATCAGGGCCTGCAAGCGGGCGAGGGCGGCGAACTGTTCCTGCTCGCCGGGCGCATTGCCCTGGTGCGCGGCGACATCGAGCGCGCCGAAGTGCTCCTGCACCAGGCCCAGGACGACGGCATGGACCCGGCCCAGGTGCTGCCGTTTCACGCCGAACTGGCGTTCGAGGCCGGGCGCTACTCGGAAATCCCCGGACTGCTCGCGCAACTTCCCGAGAAAACCCGTCAGCGGCCACCGTTCGCTGATCTGGTCAGGAGCTGGACATGAATCATCAGCAAGAGCCGCCGTTGGCCGATATCTGCCTGCTGCTCGAAGGCACCTGGCCATACGTGCGCGGTGGTGTGTCGAGCTGGATCCACCAGATGATCCTCGGCCTGCCGGAGCTGACCTTCTCGGTGATGTTCATTGGCGGTCAACGTTCGGCCTACCCGGCGCGGCGCTACGAAGTGCCGTCCAACGTGCTGCACATCGAAGAAGTGTTTCTCGAGGATGCGACCCATCCGGTCAACACCCGTGGCACGCCGCGCGAAGCCGATCAACAGCAATTGATGGACCTCTATCGCTTCCTGCATCACCCGGATGCGCCGGAGCCCGAACTGGGCGAACGCCTGCTCGATTGCATCGCCCAAGGGCAGATGACCCTCGACGACGTGTTGCGCAGCCGCGCCAGTTGGGAGGCATTGAGCGAGGGCTATCGCCTGCATTGCGCCGACCCGTCCTTCGTCAATTATTTCTGGACCCTGCGCTCGATGCAGTCGCCGTTGCTGATGCTCGCCGAAGCATCGCGCAAGATGCCGCGCGCGCGGATGCTGCATTCGGTGTCCACCGGTTATGCCGGGTTGCTGGGGTGCATCCTCAAGCAACGCTGGAAGTGCCATTACCTGCTCAGCGAGCACGGCATCTACACCAAGGAACGCAAGATCGACCTGGCCCAGGCCAGCTGGATCGCCGAGAGTTCCGGCCAGGCGCTCAACCGCAGCCTCGACGCCGGCTCGGGTTACATCCGGACCCTGTGGGTGCGTTTCTTCGAGCGCATCGGCCAGCTGACCTATAACAGCGCCGACAACATCATCGCGCTGTATGACGGCAACCGTCAGCGTCAGATCAAGGACGGTGCCGACCCGGCGCGCACGCAGGTGATTCCCAACGGCATCGACCTGCCGCAGTGGACGGCGGCCCTGGAGTCCCGTGCACCGGGCATTGCCCCGGTGGTGGGGTTGATCGGGCGGGTGGTGCCGATCAAGGACGTGAAGACGTTCCTGCGGGCCATGCGCGGCGTGATCAGCGCCATGCCCGAGGCCGAAGGCTGGATCGTCGGCCCCGAGGAGGAAGACCCGGAGTACGTCAGCGAATGCCGCAGCCTGATGGCCAGCCTGGGGCTGGAGGGCAAGGTGCATTTCCTCGGCTTCCAGCGCATCCAGGAGATCCTGCCGCAACTCGGGTTGATGGTGCTGACCTCGATCAGCGAGGCGCAACCGCTGGTGATCCTCGAAGCCTGGGCCGCCGGCACGCCGGTGGTCAGCAGCGACGTGGGCTCGTGCCGCGAACTGATCGAAGGCGGCAGTGCCGAAGACCGCGACCTCGGGATGGCCGGCAAGGTGGTGGCGATTGCCGATCCACAGGCCACCTGCACCGCGATCCTCGAACTGCTGCGCAACCCGCAACGCTGGCACGACGCCCAGGCCAGTGGCCTGCTGCGGGTCAATCGTTACTACACCGAAGCCTTGATGCTGCAGCGCTACCGCGACCTGTATCAAGCAGCCATGGAGAACAGTTAAATGGCCGGCATTGGCTTCGAACTGCGCAAGATCCTTTCGCGCGACTCCTACACCGCGACCCTGCACGCCTATGTGTATGCCGGCCTGATCAGTTCCGGGCCCTGGGTGCTGTCGATCATCAGCGTGATGCTGGTGGGCATCATCAGCCTGGGCCTGGTGATCCCCAATACGCTGGTGGGGCAGTTCCTGGTCACGGTGACGTACCTGATGGCCACCTCGCTGATTCTGACCGGTGGCCTGCAGTTGTACTTCACACGCTTCGTGTCCGACCGGTTGTTCGAGCACAAGTACGAGCAGATCCTGCCCAACCTGCTGGGCATCCTGTTGCTGGTCACGCTCGCGGCCGGGGTCCTGGGGATCATCGTGCTGAGCCTGTTGTTCGACCAGCCGCTGCTCTACCGCTTGCTGGTGCTGGCGAACTTCGTAGTGCTGTGCAACCTGTGGCTGGTGATCATCTTCCTGTCGGGGATGAAGGCCTATAACCGCATTCTGCTGGTGATGCTGGTGGGTTACTCGTTGATGGTGGCGAGCGCCTACGTGCTGGCGTTTCTCAAGATCCCGGGCCTGCTGCTGGCGCTGCTGATCGGGCACAGCTCGTTGCTGTTCCTGTACCTCTACGACATCCTGCGCGAGTACCGGGCGGAGAAGCTGATCGCCTTCGATTTCCTCGACCGCCGCCAGGCCTTCCTCAGCCTGCTGGCCACCGGGTTCTTCTACAACTTCGGCATCTGGGTCGACAAGTTCCTGTTCTGGTTCAACCCCGGCACCTCGAACGAGGTCATCGGCCCGTTGCGCGCCTCCATCCTGTACGACCTGCCGATCTTCCTTGCCTACCTGGCGATCATCCCCGGGATGGCGGTGTTCCTGGTGCGCATCGAAACCGATTTCGCCGAATGGTACGACCGTTTGTTCCGGGCCATCCGCGAAGGCGAAACCCTGCAGCACATCGGCTCGCTGAAAACCGAAATGACCCTGTCGATCCGCCAGGGCCTGCTGGAAATCTGCAAGGTCCAGGGCCTGACGGTGGTGCTGTTGTTCCTGTTCGCACCGCGCCTGCTCGACTGGCTGGGCATGTCCAGCTACTACCTGCCGCTGTTCTACATCGACCTGATCGGCGTGAGCATCCAGGTGGTGTTCATGGCGTTGCTCAACGTGTTCTTCTACCTGGACAAACGCACCGTGGTTCTGGAGTTGTGCGTGTTGTTCGCGGTGTTGAACGGCGCGTTGACGCTGCTCAGCATGCACCTGGGCCCGAGCTTCTTCGGCTACGGCTTCACCCTGTCGTTGCTGGTGTGTGTATTGCTCGGTTTACACCGACTGTCCACGGCACTGGAAGACCTGGAGTACGACACCTTCATGCTCTCGACGCGGTAAAGTGTTGCCCCTGTGGGGGCGAGCAGGTTCGCTCCCACAATGCTTTTCGCCAGACAGCCGGCGGTCGGGCCCACTTGAAACACCAAGGTCCGCTGCTAGCCTTGATCTCTCGGAGCTGCCGGCTTATCGCGATGTGTTCCGGGCCATCCCTTGACTCGAGCACGGCTCGACCCCTCAAGCCGCCCCTCGCCCACCCCCTCATCGACTCCAGGCAAACTCTCCGACCCATGTCCTCCACTCACGTTTTGGAGATGTCGCATGAACGCACAGGAGATCCTGCTCACCCGCGTCACGCCCGCCTACTGGCGCGTCACCTTCCATAACCCGCCGTACAACATCTACGGCCCGCAAACCATGCCGCAGCTGAACGAAGTGATCACCGCGCTCGAGACCGATCCGCAGGTCAAGGTCGTGGTGTTCGACAGCGACGTCGAAGGCTTCTTCCTCACCCACTACGACTTCGTCCCGCCCCTGACCGACACCACGAGCATGCCCAACGGCCCCACCGGCCTGCCGCCGCTGCCCGACATGCTGGTGCGCCTGAGCAAGGCGCCGGTGGTGTCCATCGCCTCGATCCGCGGCCGCGCCACCGGCGTCGGCAGCGAACTGGCCCTGGCCAGCGACATGCGTTTCGCCAGCCGCGAAAAAGCCATCCTGTCGCAATGGGAAATCGGCGCCGCGCTGGTCCCCGGTGGCGGCCCCATGGCCCGTCTGCCACGGCTGATGGGACGTGGCCGGGCACTGGAAGTGCTGCTCACCGGCAATGACATCGACGGAGAACTCGCCGAACGCTACGGCTACGTCAACCGCGCGTTCCCCGACGCCGAACTCGACGCTTTCGTCGACACCATCGCCCGGCGCATCGCGCACTTCGACAAGCAGTCGATCGGCGAAATCAAACGCCTGGTCGATGCCTCGAGCCTGCCACCCACCGAAGCCATCGCCGCCGAATGGGACGGGTTCATCGGTTCGGTGAAACGCCCGGCGGCGCAGCAACGAATCAAGCAGTTGATGGAGCTTGGCCTGCAGGAAAAAGCCGACGTGGAAATACGCCTGGCGCATCACACCGGCACCCTCGGCGAATAAACCGCAACACTCATCAATCAGGAGTCATCGTCATGAGCACTGGATTGGAAACCGTTCTGTACACCGCAAAAACCCAGGTCGTCGGCGGACGCACCGGCATCGGCAAATCGAGCGACGGCCAGCTCGAAGTCACCCTCAGCTCACCGGGCGCCGGCAAGCCCGGCACCAACCCCGAACAGCTGTTCGCCGTCGGCTACTCCGCCTGCTTCCTGGGCGCGTTGCAAGTGGCGGCCGGGCAACAGAAAGTCAAACTGCCGCAGGACACCGAGGTGAATGCCGAGGTGGATTTGGGCAAGACCAAAAATGGCGAGTTTCAGTTGGCGGTTCGGCTGGATGTGAAGATTTCCGGGTTGGAGGACAAGGTGAAGAAGGAACTGGTCGATGCGGCTCACGAGATCTGCCCGTATTCGCGGATGACCCGGGGGCATGTTTCGGTGGAGTTGAAGGCGTCTTGAGGGTTGGCGCTGCATGACGCTTTTCTGCGCGCTTGACTGAAAAAGGGCAGCCTGAAAGCTGCCCTTTTTCTGTAGGAGCGAGCTCGCTCGCGAACGGCGTCACCGATAACTTTGGCTACCTGAATACCTGCGGTGCCTGAATCGCCATCGTTGGAGCGCCGCTCGGAACATGCTCGCGCCTACAGTCCCATCGCGCAGCCCGAAACACACCCCTTGCGCTCTCAGTCCTGAACCACCACCGGATAACAAGCATCACCCCACAGCGTTTCCGGGTTGTCCAGCATCAGCAGAATGATCACAGGCACCAGCTTGCCGAGGAGGTTGGAGCAGTCGCGCAACTGACCCCGGTTGACGCTGCTGTTCCAGGTTGCGCCCCCATGCATGACCTGGTTGCGCAGTGTGTAGATCCGGTTGAACAGAACGCCGAGCACGGCTGGGGTATTGCGGTTGGCCAATGCCTGCTGTGCGGTACGCCGACCGCTGGCAAAACGTTCGGTCCACTGTTGCTCGCTGATCTTGCCGTTCTGGTGTTCCCAGAAGCTCTGGAACACGAAGGGGTTGTCGAGCAGTGCGCGAATGCTGCCGGAAAACTCGGACCAGACCAGATTCTCGATCAGGTTGGCCGTATCGAGAGTGCACAGCTTGTCCAGGAAGGCCTTGAACGTCGATTGCTCGGAAAGACGGTATTGCTCATCGATGTCGGTGGCGTACGCGGAGTTGAAGGCAATCCACAAGAAAATGAAACGCCCATCGACATCCTCGGCCTGCTCGGCACGGCTGAGCCAACTCAGCGCCCGATGAACGCGCAACGTGAGATTGGGATGGTGATGTTCACGCTCCAGGCGATGGCGAGTCTTGAGGGTCTGATGGTCCATGGTTCCGGTCCTTGATGTCATGGCGCACGCGAACGGCCAGCGGCGTGTCTGAAAAGTTTACATATTCGGCGTTGAACACCGCCGTGGATGGAGAAGCGTCTATCCAGCAGGTGACAACCTGCACCCATTGTTTACCTGTACGGACAGACAACGTGGACGAAACTCGTGCTTTTGCTTAGGGTATGGCCATTCGATATTACCTGCAAGGCAGTCTTAATGAAGCGCGAACAGTTCCTGGCACAACCTGAAGTCGAGGCTTTTGTAGCATGGCTGGTGGCGAATTTGCCCACGCTCACCTTCAAACTTCGTTTCAAATCGAGCAAGTTCGTGCCGGGCGGGTTGCAGGCGGATGTCCGGGGTTTCGAGCAAGTGCTGGAGCATTACCGTTGGAAGGCCAGCTGGCAGGACTCCAACCAAAGCGCCGTGGACTCGCAAACCTGGGCCGAAACTCAACGCTCGCTCGGGCAACTGCGCGAATGGCTGACCAGTGCGGTCAATCGTCGGGATGAACAGCAAACGCTGCAGGCGTGCCTGCAGATTCTTCGTTGGGGGGGTGTGCGCGGAGCGATACCGTTTTTGCATCGGCTGGCTGCCGAGGGGGAGCTGTCGAGCTACCTGAAAAAGATGGCGGTGCTGATGTCGCTCGATGGCGACAATGACCTGGATGATCTCGACGCCCTCAGTGTCGAGCGTTTCGATTCGGGCCTGACCAAGATTCATGCCTTGCTCGATGCCTCGGGTTCGCCCATCTACGACAGCCGCGTCGGTGCTGCCATCGGCATGCTGTACTCGCTGTTTCGCCAGCAATGGGCGGGAAGCCGCAAACCCTTGCTGGCGTTCCCGTCCGGCGGCGCTCGCGGCAGCCAGATCCGCAACTCCCGGGCGTTCCTGAACGGGTTGGTGGCGCCGCAATTTTCGCAGGTCAGTTACGAAAAATGGGCGCGCTGGCAAGTGCGGCTGGGCTGGATCATCCGAGCGGTGCTGGAGCGCACCGACTGGTTCGCCGAACAAGGGGCGCTGCCTGCGCGCTGCCATGCGTTCGAGGCCAGCCTGTTCATGCTCGGGTATGACTTGCGCTGCTTCGATCTGCCGCTGACGCCCGATCCCAAAAAGGCCGCAGCGGCGGTGGAGGATGAGTCGGAAGAAGAGTCTGAACGCGACACTGGCTGGGTACCGACCGGCCATCCTTTCAGTCAGGTCATCAAGGGCTACCTGGCCTTCCGCAAAACCGGTGTGCCGGATGAGAAGAAGTTTTTCGTTGAATGGTTGATGACCCATCCGCGGGACGGAAAAACAGTCACCCGTGAGACCGCTCAGAGCTACTGTTTCGCCTTTTCCATCCATGAGTTCGATTTGTTCAAGCGACCGCTCAAAGAACTCGAACGTATCGCCGCCGGCGGCGAGGTCGGGCTGTGCGCGGCACTGGCGACCGATACCCTGCAACCCTTCACCCTCGGCGATGAGCGTGCCGATGTCTGCCTGGTGGATGTGTTGATCACCGGCCGTGCCTATCAGCAAGGGCTGACGGAAAAAGCACGCATTGACTTGGTCATGAGTGCGGGTCATGCCGGTACTGAAAACGCTGCCAAAACACTGATGGCGCTGGGTCGCAACGTGGGCATGCACTTCGGTCTGCTCGATGCGCAGTATTTGCCGACGCCTCTTTTCGAGCAGTTTTTCAGCGGCTGCTCGCTCGACGCCTGACCCACAGACGACACTGATATCAGCGTGACGCGTCCCCGGACGCTTCACCGGACTGGATGCGCCCATGCAAACCCGAAACGGGATTCAGTTGTACTCCGCCTCAGATATCTGCGGCTTTCTTGAGTGCCAGCACCTGACGAGGCTGGACCTTCAGCACCTGGTCATGCCCATGGAAAAAGCACCGGCCAGCGATCAGAACCGCTTGATTCAGGACAAGGGCCTGGCCCACGAGGCGGCCTTTCTGGAGCGGCTCAAAAGCGAAAATGCCAAGGTCATCGACATCGCGCAGGGTAATCCGAGTTTTGCGCGGCGGGTGGAATTGACCATCGAGGCCATGAAGGCGGGCGTCGACATCATCTTTCAGGCGTCGCTTCAGCAAGGCCCCTATATCGGTCATGCCGATTTCCTGCGCAAAGTACCGCGGGCATCGGCCCTGGGCGATCACAGCTACGAGGTGATCGACACCAAACTGGCGAAAGTGGCCAAGGCCAAGTTCCTGATCCAGGTCGCCCTCTATTCCCGCATGCTGATCTCGATCCAGGGCGTACAGCCGCAGTGGATGTACATCGTGCTCGGTGACGCGGAGCAAACCGAGCAGGCCTTTCGGGTGGCCGACTACGCCGATTACCTCCAGCAGGTTCTGCAGCGTTTCGAAGCGTTCGTGAACAATGCCGACCGCCCCTTCACCTATCCGGACCCCTGTGGTTTTTGTGGGTTCTGCGCCTGGCGCGACCGCTGTGACGAGCAGCGCCAGCAGGACGATCACCTGTCGGCCGTCGCCGGCATCAGCCGTTCGCAGATCCAGAAATTGCAGAGTGCCGGCGTGACCACCTTGCGCGAGCTGGCTGAGAGCGGCGAGAACCTGCGCGTGGCGAAACTGCAAAGCGAGTCGTTGAACAAGCTGCGCCATCAGGCGCGTTTGCAGTTTCAGGGGCGCTCCAGCGGCGTCCCGCTGTTCGAACTGCTCGCCGTGTCGGGTGAGCGACGTGGCTTTCATCGCCTGCCCCACGCGGTCGAGGGCGACCTGTTCTTTGACATGGAGGGCAACCCCCTGGAAGAAGGTGGCCTGGAATACCTGTTCGGTCTGTACATCGACGAAGGCGGGCAGCAAGTGTTCAAACCCTTCTGGGCACATGACCGAGAGCAGGAAAAGCTCGCCTTCGAACAGTTCATCGATTGGGTCATCGCCCATCTGCAGCGTTACCCCGACGCGCATGTTTACCACTACGCCAGCTATGAAGAGACGGCGATCAAACGCCTGATGAGCCAGCACGGGACGCGTGAGGCACAGGTGGACTGGTTGCTGCGTAACGGCAAGCTCATCGACTTGTACAAGGTCGTGCGCGAAGCGATCCGGGTGTCCGAGCCCAGCTACTCGATCAAGAACATCGAGCACTTTTACATGGATCAGCGCGACGGCGACGTGACCAATGCCGGCGCGAGCATCGTGTTTTATGAGCGCTGGAAAGAAACGCGCGATGCGGCGCTGCTGGACAAGATCGAGCGTTACAACGAAGACGACGTGCGTTCGACCTATCTTCTGCGTAACTGGCTGATGACAATCAAGCCGTCGGTTGCAGGCGGTGTTCCCGTGCCTGAAACCGAATCCGCAAAATCCGTTGCGGAGCAAACCGAGATCGAGATCCGGTTGGAGGGCTATCGCCATCGGCTGCTGGCCGATGACGAGGATCAGGTCCGGCTGCTCACCTTTCAGTTGCTCGACTTCCACCGTCGTGCCGACAAGCCGACGTGGTGGCAGTTGTTCAGTCGACGGGACATGACGACCGAAGAGTTGCTGGAGGATATCGAAAGCCTGGCCGGTTTGCGGCGTACGGATACACCGGCGACACCGGACAAAAGATCGTTTTTGTATGAGTACCGTTTCGACCCTCAGGAAACCAAGATGCGGGGAGGTTCGGCAGGTGTCATCAGTGAATCCCTGAACCCGGTGCAACTGGTGCACCTGGACTATGATCGGTGCCTGGCGACCTTCAAGGCCACCGCCGCCAAGGCACCGCCCGATCAATTCGACATGATTCCTGGCACACCGATCCCGACGGGTTCGCTGCGCGAAGCGCTGTATCGATACGCCGACAATGTCCTGGCTGGCGGTCAGCGCTTCCAGGCCGTCACCGATTTCCTGCATCGCCGCGCGCCCCGAGTGAACGGCGTCGAGCCTGGCGCGCCGCTGCTCGATCCTGGTTTGCCGACGCTGGAAGCCATCAAGCAGGTGGTGCGCCACCTCGATCACAGCGTGCTGTTCATCCAGGGGCCGCCCGGTGCAGGCAAGACCTACACCGGCTCCCATGTCATCGTCGACTTGCTCAAGGCAGGCAAGCGCATCGGTGTCACGTCCAATTCGCACCACGCCATCAATAACCTGCTGGCGGCGGTTGAATCGCGTGCGCTGGAGGCGGGCGTGACATTCAGCGGATTGAAAAAATCCGGAGAGAGCGAAGACACGGTGTTTACCGGTCGCTGCATTCGCTCCATCGAGAACAAGACGAAGTACCTTGAAGCCTGGGGGCCGAACACCCATTTGACGGCCGGCACCGCCTGGCTGTTTGCCGACCCGGTGTTCACCGAGCAACTGGACTACCTGTTCATCGACGAGGCGGGGCAGGTGAGCGTGGCGAATCTGGTCGCCATGGGCCTGACCGCGCGCAACATCGTGCTGATGGGCGACCAGATGCAGTTGTCGCAGCCCGTGCAAGGTGTCCATCCGGGCCGCTCCGGCGACTCCATTCTCGACTACCTGCTGGATGGCACGCCCACCATCGCGCCTGATCGAGGGGTGTTCCTGGCACACACCTGGCGAATGCACCCCGACGTCTGCTCGTTCATTTCGCAGGCCGTGTACGAAGGCCAGTTGTCGCCGGCGCCCGGTAACGAGAAGCGGGTGTTGTCACTGGATGGTCAGCGTCCGGAAGTACCCAACAGCGGGCTGATGTTTTGCCCCGTGGATCACGATGGCAACAGCCAGAGTTCGGACGAGGAGGCGGCGTACGTCAAAGCACTCTACGCCTACTTCCTGCGCCAGCGCTTCGTGGATAACGAGGGTGTGGCGCACGAGATCGGCGTCGACAACATCCTGGTGGTCGCCCCCTACAACCTGCAGGTGCAGTTGCTGAAACAGGCGCTGCCCATGGGCGCGCGCGTCGGCACGGTGGACAAGTTTCAGGGACAGGAAGCGGAGATCGTCATCGTCTCGATGGCGACCTCCAACGAAAACTACCTGCCCCGGGACATCAGTTTCCTGTACTCGAAAAACCGCCTGAACGTCGCCGTCAGCCGGGCAAAGTCCCTGGCGTGCATCGTCGCCAGTCCGGATCTGACCGCCGTGCGCTGCGTGACGCCTCAGGAGATGAGTCTGGTCAACGGCCTGTGCATGGCCATCAGACACGGCGCGGGTGAACGCTGTGCAGGTTGATCGCGCCGAGGCGAAGGCGCTCGGCCTCGGGGACTGGCACCTGTGCGTGCTGCTCGACACGTCGCAGCATCTCTCGTCCCTCGACCCGCAGGTGCTGAATGAGCGCAATGTGGCCGGCGACACGCCGCTCGACCTGGCCTATCGCCTGGGTCGCCGCGAATTGATGGGCAAGCTGCAAGCCCTCGGTGCACAGGGCGAGCCGCAGTTTCGCGACTGGCCTGGCCTCGGGACGTTCATGCCGCACGACCAGTACATTCACCAGCCGGCACGGCAGGGCAATGTCAAAACCCTGGAGGCACGCTACCGACTCGGCGGGAGCCTTAACGATCGCGATGCGCTGGGCAATACACCGCTGCATTGGTTGGTGATCAATGGGCATTTGAAGGCCGTCAAATACTTCGCCGAGCGCTACCGGTCGTTTGGCCTGGACCTGAACGCGAAGAACCGCCAAGGCGAGACCGCGCGCAACATTGCGTTGGGTAACGGCTTCCACGAGACCGCACAGCAGTTGTTGACGGCGGAGATCGACAACTGCATCGGTGCGCTACGCATCTGGCGCGAGATGGGGCTCAATCATGCATGAGCCAAGGCCGCAACTCCTTGAGGTTGGTCACCACAATTTGCTGCGCTTCGGGGTTGGTGGCCTGGTTTCGTGGGTCGACCTGGTAGCGGCGCAGTACGTACTTCACCAGGGCCTTGCGACTGGCGACGACCAGCGTCCCTTCGGTCATGCCGAAATCGGTTTCGATGATGGCCTGCTGTGCTGCATTCAAGCGGCCGTCGGGGGCAAAGATGATAGGGACCTCGGTATTCCAGTCCTCGTCCATCTCACGCGTGTTTGGCGACTCGTCGAGCAAATCCGGCTCGCCGCGCAAGCGGCTCAATACAAAGTCGCGGTACTGGCGGTTTTTTTCGCAGTACGCGCGCACATGCCAGCGCATCCCGGTGTACACCAGGGTGTGGGGGGCAATCAGGCGGATTTCCACGTTCGGCGTGTTGAGCGAAACGTACTCGGTTTCCAGGCGCAAACCGTCGCGACACGCCGCGAGCAAGGGCCGCAGGACTTCCGGGCGAATGGGCCGGTCGGGTACTTCCAGAACCTTGGTGTGGGCGTAGGCCAGGGCCAGCCCTTCGATGTGTGGCGCCCGCTCGTTGTTCTGGAAAAGCAGGTGCAGGTAGGCGCTGGCGCTGTCATCGATGAACAGGGGTTTGAAGTGCTTGCTCGGTACGTAGCCCTTGCGTTGCTTGTCATATGTCAAGTTTCGGGGCGCATGTTCATTGATGTAGGTGTTGATGTCCTTGGACGCTTGTTGGCGACTGATCCCGAAGCTCTGCATCAGGTGCCCCGTGGTCAGGCGGCCTTCCCACCAGGCAACGGTCTCGATCAAACGATAGCGAAGTGCCAGGTCCCAGCGGACCTGCTCGATGGATTGCTTGCGTTTCATACCCGCTCCATGTGTTTGAATACTTTACCTGTATAAGTCTACATTCTAGACCTGTCGTAAATCACTACATATCGTGTCTCTGTCTTCGGAATACATCGAAGACAGGAAAGGAAGACAGCATGAGTATGCCGGAAGTGATTTCGACGGGTGCATTGGTGGGGATGGCGATCATCCTGCTGGTGCTGCTGCAACAGTATTTGAAGCTGAGCGACCTGTGGAAAATGGTCGAGCACTACCAGAAGGATCTGCGCTGGGCGCAGATCTGGGAATCCGAAAACCGCGAGCTGCGCTCGGCGTTGCGCGCAGAGCGAGAGCACGTCGCGCAGTTGCAGCGACAGCTTGAGCTGTTGCGCGCGCTGATCCCGATTGCCGAGTGATCCGCTGTATTGATCTTCAGGAGATGGCATTCATGCCGATAAAACCCAGGCCCTTCACGTTTGTGTGTGAAGACTGCAATTGGAAGAAAACCGTGGCACCGCGCAGTGATGCGTTGGCGGCTGGGGAGTGGTTCAGCGCTTGCCCCAAGTGCGGTGGTACGGCGTTGAAGATGCGGGCGGCGGGGTGGTTGGAGGCGGCTGCGGCAGAATTGATGGCGCGCCATAGACGTTGAGTCCCCTGGCCGCATGAAAACGGCGGCTGCGTTCCGTCATGGCTATATGGCACTATCTGCCGATATCCTCACAGGTCGCAGCCGCAAACGCCGTCATTGACGATGGCGCCCCAAGGAGTTTCAGGTTTATGGATCAGGCAGAGCTGTACATCGATGCACTCGAGGCCGAGTGCAAACGTCTCCAGCAGCAACAAGCGCAGACGGTGCCACCCAAGCCGAGCATCGCGGCCTGGGGTTTGGTCAAGGCCGGCAAAAGCTCGCTGCTCAACATGTTGAGCGGCCATGCCCAGGAAGAGTATTTCGCCACCGGCGCAGTGCGGACCACCCGCACCAACCAGCAGCTTGAGCTGGAGCACTATGTGCTGATCGACACACCAGGCCTTGGCATCGAGCAAAGCGACAGCCAACAGGCCATGGAAGGGCTCGACGTCGCCGATGTCGTGATGTTTGTCCATGCGCCGCCGGGTGAACTGGACGAAGAGGAAATCGACCTGCTGCTCAAGTTGCATGACGTCCATGGCGATGCCCTTGAGCAGCGGCTGGTGATGGTGCTCAGCCTGCTGGACAAAGACCAGGACGGCGCGATGGCGCAAGTGCGCGAGCGCATTGAAAGCCAGGTGCTGCGCTGCCTGGGGTTCCAGCCGACGTGCGTTGAAGTCTCCAGTCGCCGCTACCAGCGCGGTGTTGAATTGGGACGCCAGGGAATGCAGGAAAAGAGTGGCGTGCCGGCCTTGGTGTTGCAGCTCGAGCAGATGACGAGTGCATTGGGCCCGCAACTGGCAGCCAGCCGGCACAAGCGTCTGGTGCAACGCCGGGAGGAACTGAGCGCCGCGCTCGATCGGGCCCTGGAGCAGGAACAGGCCAAGGTCCAGGCGCTCTGCGCACCCTACGCCAAAACCGCCAATGCCTTCATCACCCTGATGTCCAGCATCCAAAGCCAATTCTCGATCAAGACCGCCGAGCTCCGCACGGCCCGCGAGAAGTTGAGCAGCCTTTAAGTCAAGGAGACTTGCAATGCCTTTACCCTGGTTGATTGGTGTCGCTGCAGTGGCTGCCGTCACCGCGATCGTCAAGAGCGTGTCGGATGACAGCCCCTCTTCAAGTTCATCCAGCTCCTCAGGTTCTGGAGAGGCCGAGCGCCGCAGGCTGGATCTTGCCGCCAAGCGCGAGCGCGAGGAGACCAACCTGAAGAAACGGATCTCCGATTTGGAAAAAGATCGCCGCGATCAATTGAAGGTTCAGCTCAACAGCGTCGCCCCGACCCTGGAACAGCCGGTCAAGGCGATGGCGCCTGGCAGGACGGCCACCCAGTTGGAGCAGATCATCGCCGGCACTCAGTCTTCGACCTCTGCTTATGGCGAATCGATGAAAATCATTCTGGGTGCGGATTCGTCGTTCTCGGCGGTGAGATCCAAGCGTTTTCTGACGCTGCTCAATGTCCTTGAAGGCCTGACCGCGCCGCTGGCCGTCCAGGCGCAGGAGCAACAGGCGCAAACTCAGCTCAAGCAATCGGCCGCCCGAATCAAGCGTTTGCAGCAATTGAAAACCAGCGTGGAGCGGTTGACATGAATGCTGTGACTCGTGACGACTTGATGGTGGCATTCGAACGACTGCAGGCCCAGTTCGAGCAGCAAAAGAGCGACATCCATGCCAAGGATCGTGCGTTCAACCTGCTGCGCGAAACGTTCATCGCCAGCAACCTTGAGCACACCCGGGCGCTGCTCGAGTCCGTGGGCAGCGACAACCCCTTGCACGCGTTGGCGCAAGGTCTGTCGGAGCGTCTCGCGGACCAGTTCACGGTGTGGCAGAAACAGGTCAAGGCTCGGGCCAAAGGCGCTCAGTTTCGCGAAAACGTCAATGACTCCCTGTTGGTGTTCGTCTACGGCAAGGTCAAGTCCGGCAAGAGTTCGCTGGGCAACTATGTCGCCTGGGGCCATAGCGAGCCGACAGCGTCGATGAAGGCGCAGGCGAAGGTTCAGCCGGTGTACTTCTCTGCCGAGCAGACGGCGGTGGAGGGGGGGGACAAGCACAAGGAAGCCGAGCAGAACCTGCAGTTTCGCGTGGGCGCCACCGAAGCGACCAGTTCGATTCAGGGGTTTCGCCTGCCTGGCCTGACCTGGGTCGACTCGCCGGGCCTGCACTCGGTCAACCGGGCCAATGGCGATCTGGCGCGGGAGTATGTCGAGCACGCCGATCTGATTCTCTACACCATGAGTTCCCAGGCCCCGGGCCGGGCGTCCGACATGGGCGAAATCGGCGAGTTGTTGGCCGACAAGAAGTCATTGATGGTGCTGCTGACCAACAGCGACACCACTGAGGAAGACGAGGACGACGACGGCAACCTGATTCACGAAGTCGTGATGAAACCGCTGCGTGACCAGCAGACCCAGCGCGAATACGTGAGCGGGGAGCTGCTGAGGCTGGACGACGATGCGCTGAAGTACACGCGTGTTTTGCCACTGTCGACGCGGTTCGCCGAAACCCACCCGAGTGAGCTGGCGGCCAGCGGTGTGGGCGACCTGTTCCAGACGCTCAAGGTCATCTGCGACAGTGATGCGCTGCAGCTCAAGTTGGCAACGCCGATGAAAAACCTGCGCAACGCCATCAAGGATACGGCAGCGGACCTGGCGCTGTTGTCCGACCTGGCCAAGGGCTTCGATCAGCAGATTCGCGAGCAGGGCAAGGCCATTGAACAGGAGGTGCGCAACCTCGGCCTGGCAGGCGCCGCGCAGATGAGTCGCTACGTCAACCAACTGTTCGATGCCGGCTACAACGACAAGCTGGAGGGCAAGCTGCGTAACCAGTTGTCACGAGTTCTCGGTGATCTGGCCGACGACGCCCTGAGGGCCATTGGCAAGACACAGCAGGCCGGCTTGCGTCGCGCCTTTGACGCCAGCGGCTTGAGCGCCTTGCCTGAATACCGCGAAGTGACGGAGGCCAAGGAATACATGGCCGGGACTGAGTCGGGCACCAAGACGGCCTGGGGTGCGGGTGGATCACTGTTGGGAGGCGCGGTCGGCTTTTTTTTCGGGGGCGTGCCTGGCGCGATTCTCGGCGCATCCATTGGCAGTGCTTCCAGCATGGCCGGTCGCAGCGCCAAGGCACGTTACGAAACCCATCAAGTGGTGGTGGGCGACAACCTGGAGGAGCAGCGCCAAGCCGCCCTCGATGCCTATGCCAATGCCGTCCCCACGTTGCTCGCCGAGCACGTCATGGGCCTGTACGAACCGGTACGCGCCGGCATGCAACGCTACTGCGAAGGACTCGTTACCGAGAGCAACCGCTTGAACGAACGACTCGATTACCTCGTTGAGACTCAACAGTCATGACTCAGCAACCTCCGATGTCCCACGTCCTGTCGCTCTACGACGACGTGGACGAACTGTGCGCCCTCTACAACCCCCAGGCCGTGCCGGCCATCCGCAAGATGGTCGCGGCCAGAAAAGCCAGCGCTGCGGCGACCATCATGGTCTACGGCGTGTACAACGCCGGCAAAAGCACCCTGATCAATGCGTTGCTCGGATCCGAGCAGGCGACGGTCGCCGACACGCCGGAAACCTACAAGATCCAGGGGTATCGCTGGGGTGACTTCGAGATCCTCGATACGCCGGGCATCGACGCCCCACAGGCCCATGAGCAGGTCACCCGCGAGCAGTTGTATGGCGCGGACGTGGTGATCTTCGTGGTCAACCCGCTGGGCGTCGTCGAAGAAGAAGCCACGCTGTCGGCGTTGCTCGAATTGGTCGAGCGCAACAAGCAGATCTTCCTGGTGCTGAACCGCAAAAACCCTTTGGAGCCACTGGAAGCCGAGCGGATCAAGGACCAGTTGCGTGAACGCCTCCAGCAAATGGCCCAGGCACGCGGTTTGCCGCAGGTGTTGCAGGCCATTCCGATTCTCGAGGTCAACGCCCGCTCAGCGCTCAAGGCCAAACTCGAGCACAAGGAAAACCTGTTGCAGAACTCGGGGTTTCCCAAGTTCGAAAGCGAGCTCAACCGCTTCTTTGCGTCGATCGAACAGCGCCAGATCGTTTCCGGTGTCGCCACTGACCTGAGCGGTTTTTTGAACGAAACCGTGGCATTGCTCGATCAACAATCCGACCAGGCGTCCGGCGCTCGCATCGACGCGTTCTATGCGCAGATTGCCCGGCGGGAGATCGACCTTCGCTCGCTGCTCAAAGCCTCGGTACAAGCCAGGGCGGCCGCTGTGGCCAAGGGCGCAGTGATGGCGATGAACCAGGACCCCGAAAACGCCCAGAGCAAAATCGACGGCCTCATCCGGCGCGCCAACGAACAGGTGTGTGGCGAACTGGATGATGAGCTCAAACGCCTGGCACTGGATGCGGCGCAATTGCTCGAAGAGATGCTCGAGTACATACAGGTCCAGCAGCCTGCCGGCTCCCGCGCCGACGCCTTGAACATTCCCGACGCCGGCGAGGGTGCGCCATCCGAAGTGCCAGGCAGTGCGGTCGACATGAGCCTGCTCGAAGCCGGGGTACGCCAGGCGGGCGGTGCGCTGAAGACCGAACACGTGGTCACCGTCATGAAGCTGGGCAAGGAATGGCTGCCGGCGCTGTTCAAGGGCATTGGCCCGGTGACCATGGGCAAAGTCGCCGAGCAGGTCGTTGGCAAGGTCCTGCCTGCTATCGGTGTCGTTTATCAGGTCGGCAAAATGCTTTACACCGCTTTCGCGGGCGACCCGGAGCAGCAGCGCCTGGAAGAGCAAGCCCGCCAGGAGCAGCAGGCGCGCGAGCGTCGCGACCAGGCGATCAAAAGCCTGGGCGACGACATTGCGTGGGAGTTCTCCCGGGCGTTGACCGAGGTGGTGGAAACCAACATCAAACACAACTTTGCCCAGGTCAACGACAGGCTCAAGGTGCTGCGCGGCAGCCTGAGCCAGACCGAACGCAAACTCAGCGAAGACCGCGAGCTGCTGGTGCAGTGCCAGGTCGCCCTGGACACCTATGTCTGACACCCGGCGGCCATTTCCCTGCAACCGCTGCATGCAGTGCTGCAAGCGCGTCAATCTGCTGCTGCAGACCGCAGGGATGGACCGCGGGGACGGGGTGTGCCGGCACCTGGACGAAGTCGAAGGTGGCTGTCGCATCTACGCCAGCCGCCCGGACATCTGCCGCATCGACCGGCAATACGAACTGATTTATCAACGAACGATGACCTGGGAAGCGTTCGTGGACGTAAACGTGGCGGCATGCAAGCAGCTGCAGACAATCTGAAGTGTTGACCTATTGAATCGTTAAGGAGGCTGTAATGGTGGAAGTAGCTGATCGGCAACAGGACGCAATCGAAGACGTCATTCGTGATGCGGTGCGCGGTGCCGGCAAGGTCAATATCGTCGTCGCCGGCAAGACCGGTGTGGGCAAAAGCACCCTGATCAACACCGTGTTTCGCGGGCAACTGGCGAAGACCGGTTCGGGTACGCCCGTAACGCAACAGATCGAGGAGATCACCAAGGAAGGTCACCCGATCACGATCATCGACAGCAAAGGTCTGGAGTTGAAAGACTACACGACCATTCTCAAGGACCTGGAAGACTTCCTGGCAGAGCGCGCTGGGCATCACGACGAGAACAAGCACATCCACGCCGCCTGGATTTGCATTCAGGAAGGTGGGGATCGGGTTGAACAGGCGGAGATCGATCTCTGCCGCGTGTTGATCGATCAGTCCATTCCAGTGGTGGCCGTTGTCACCAAAAGCATGTTCGCCAAGGACGTCGACTTCCACCTCAAGGTCAAGGAAATGCTTCCCGGTGCCTCGGCCGTCGTCCGCGTACGCGCAGAAGCTCAAGAGATCGAAGACGACGAAGGCAACGTGTTCAAATTCGGCATCAAAGGTGTTGACGAACTGATCACCGAGTCCGCGAAGTTGGTCCCCGAAGCAAAAAAGCGCGCATTCGCCAATGCATTGAGTTCGCGTCACCAAGCTTCCATGAAAATCAAAATCGAGCAGGCTGAAAAGGAAGTATTGGTCGCCAGCGGCCTGGCAGCGGCGGCCGGCGCAACGCCCATCCCGTTCTCCGACTCGTTCGTATTGGTCCCGATCCAGGTCGGCATGCTGGCCAAGATCGGCGTGACCTTCGGCATGGAAGTCAGCGCCAGCGCACTGACCACCCTGGTGGTCTCCGCCCTGGGCTCCAGCGCAGCCAGCCTGGTCGGACGAGCGCTCGTCACCGGCCTGCTGAAAATGGTTCCAGGCGTGGGCAGCGCCGTCGGCGGCACCATCGCAGCGACCACAGCGGCGACACTGACGAAAGGATTGGGCGCAGCTTACATCTCGGTGTTGACAGACTTCTGCAATAACAATCCGGGCAAGGAGCTGAACATTGCTTTGATTGGAGAGGAGTTGAAGAAGAAGCTCTCGTTCAATTAAGGGCCTGATCGACCTGCCGGCAGAGACTGGTAGGTTGAGAGCCGTGCTTGTCAGTCGCCCAACAAGTGCGGCCATCGCTTCCCCTCAAGAAGCCCCGAAATCTCGGGGCTTTCTCATTGACTGTTAGCGGCCGGTCTTCAGCGGCGGCCAACGACTCAACACCTTCTGCACATCATCGATCACCGCCTTGCTCATCGACGTCAAATGATGCGCCGCCCAGGCGTGACGGTCGCTGTCCCTGGAGTAAGCGGCATCGACGGTCAAAAGCCTGGCCAGGAAGAGCAGGTCTGAGACTTGTTCCAGGGCGTCTGCTACGGGTACGCCGCGATTTACTCGGAAGAGGGGTTCGTTGTTGCAGTAGTGGAAAGGGGTTAGGCCGATGGTGGTTAGGGGGTCGTCGGTGTTTTCGGGGGGTGAGGATGGATTGGTTTCAGGTGAATCGGGTGCTTGCTTGTGCATAGATAAAACTCCAAGTCAGAGAAACGGAGCCATCACACTCGCTACCAAACGAAGGGTGGCGGCCATACGCGGGTTGGTAGACCGGAGACTTGGAAACCGGCGCGCCCGAAAGCGCCCCACGCATGACCACCTCTGAAGACTCAAGCCAAGGCTTGGATCAGGTGATGCTATGCACGCAAGCCAGCCGGGCTACCAAACCCGATCGCTGTTTTTCAGCGACTGGGAAACGATAGGGCTCGGGTGAAATGTGGGCAAGCCGGCGGATTCTGGAGTGGGTGTAGGGGATGGCGCAAGGGGTTGTGGCTTTCGGGAAGTGTTTGAGGGGGCGGTTAAACATTGGTGTTTATGCGTTGGCGGGTAATTCGAGATCTATTGAAAATTTGCTGCGGACACGTAACTTTTGCGCCTGTAACCTTGGCGCGAGTGACTAGCACATCTGCATCTGCTGAACACTTGGTATTCGCTACATTTGAGAAACAAAGAAAGGCGCCGATCGACGTATTTGGATGACGAATCTTGAGCATGGGGTTTCACATCATGCTGACGAGGCTGGTGCCTGCGAGCAATGAGCGCATTGTGCGCACTGCTTGAAGATGGCCAACATGGAAGAGAAGTGAATATGGCGATTCCGGATTTTCAAAGCGTGATGCGCCCCGTGCTGAGCACAGTGCAGAACGGTACGCCGCTGCCGCTCAATGAGTTGCGCGAGCGAGTAGCCGATCAGTTTCAATTGGGCGAAGAGGAGCGGAAGGTGCGTCTGCCCTCGGGCCATCAGACGGTGATCAACAACCGCGTGGGTTGGGCCCGCACCTATTTGAACAAGGCTGGGCTCCTGACAATCCCTGCCAAGGGCATGGTGCAAATCACACCACGCGGCCTCGACGCGTTGGCGACTGGTCCGGAGCGCATCACGGTGAGCTGGTTGAAGCGGTTTCCTGAGTTTGCGGACTTCCATACCGCCAAATCGCAATCCGTTGACGAACCCGCCGGTTTGAACGTTGAGGTTGCCGCAACCACCCCGGATGAGCAGTTGGCCGAGGCGCATCAGGCGTTGGTGCAATCCCTCGCAGACGAACTGCTGGCGCAAGTCAGGGCAGCCTCGCCCAGCTTCTTTGAACAGTTGGTGGTCGATCTGATGATCGCCATGGGTTACGGCGGCTCACGCAAAGAAGCCGGTAAGGCGACCCAGGCGACCAATGATGGCGGCGTCGACGGCATCATCAAAGAGGACAAGCTCGGCCTCGACGTGATCTACCTTCAGGCGAAGCGTTGGGCCAACACGGTGCATCGTCCGGAGATCGATAAGTTCATCGGCGCACTGACTCGCCAGCGTGCACGCAAGGGCGTGTTTATCACCACTTCAGATTTCTCCGATGGTGCACGTACGGCAGCGCTTGGGTTGGATATCAAGGTGGTATTGATTGACGGTGTGGAGCTGGCGCGGTTGATGGTAGAGAACAACCTGGGCGTGAGCGTCAAGCAGGTTTACGAGGTGAAGCAGCTGGACAGTGATTACTTTGCTGGGGAGTGAGTGGTAATGCTTCCAGCCCACATGCCTTCGGTTTGTTTTGTAGTGGCTTGCCCGGAGGCAGGCTTAATCCCAGCCGCAAAAAAAGACGTCCGTGGACGTCTTTAGATGATGAAATGGTGGAGCCGGGGGGATTTGAACCCCCGTCCGCCAGTACTCCGCTGTCGGTACTACATGCGTAGCCGTGTCTATTAAGTTAACCCTCAGCGACCCGACGGGCAGGGTGCTTTGGGCGAGTTGTGTAAGTTTTAGCCGCTTCGTCCACAACGTACTGCACGGCGATTCTGTTCTATATGACAATCACTTTGGGTTTACAGACATCCCCTGGTGATTGCTGGACCCGAAGGTACCAGAAGCTCAGGGCTAAGGCTGCTTACGCAGCGAGAGCGTATTCCTGGCCGTAGGTTTCGTCATTGGCAACTATAAGAAGTTGCAACAGTGGATTTACGAGTTCTGTTACCAACTCGGCATGCACCTAAAGTTTCGCAACCGGCGTCGAATCCTAAACGGCCCCGAGCCTGATGCTCGGTGAATCATGTGAGCAACAGGCCTGTGCAGTGTACGCCAAAGCGGCCCGGAAGGCCAACCCGAAGGTTGGCCTGCGCGCCAGGTCAGCTGCTTTTGCCGTCTTTGTTGGTTTTCTGCAGTTCGGTGAGGGTCTGCTCGGTCTCGGTGATGCATTGCTTGATGCTGGTGTCATCACCTTTGTTCAGCAACGCCTTGGCTTTGTTGAGCGAGACTTCAATCTGCCCCTGCATGTCCGGCTTGACCTGTGCCTTGTTGTTCTCGATGGTTTTGATATTGGTTTCACACAGATTATCCGTCTTGCTCGCCGCAAACGAAGTGGACGCCATCATGGAAGCTGTAACGAACAGACCTAACAGTACAGAACGTTTCATGTGTATCTCCTTGAACTGAGGGTCCAGGCATTTGCTGGCCGTCAGCACGGGCTGCCGAGTTTGGGTATGGCCCGGCAATGTCCGGGCTTATTCGATGGACTACAGCAGCGCGTCAGGGTTCTATTTTTCTTCAGATGGCCCTCGCCCGGGTGACGCGATCCACGAGGTAGACCAGGCCGTGGTAGTCGATGCCGCCGTGTTGGGTCAGGCCGATTTCGCAGGTGCGGCTGGTGGAAATCCCTTCGCTGCAGGTCTGCACGGCGTCCTTGAGTGTGCGCAGCGAGTGGGCGTTCAGTTCCGGTGTGGTGAAGCCCTTGTCGCCGGCAAACCCGCAGCAATGAATCCCTTCGGGAATCACCACGTTTTTGCTGCATTGGCGGGCCAGGTCGATCAGCGCCTGGCTTTCGCCCAGGTGTTGGGTGCTGCAGGTGACGTGGACCGCGATCGGGGCTTCCTGGGGCATGAATTCGAGCCGGTCCATCAGGTGCGTACGGATGAAGCGCACCGGGTCGTACAGGTCGAGTCGGACATCGCCCAGGTCCTGGACCAGGCGCAGGGTGCAGGGGCTGGTGTCGCAGTAGATCGGATCGAGGCCGCCACGGCTGGCGTGCAGCAGGGCGCCCAGCATTTCCTGGCGCTTGTGTTCGGCCTGCTCGGCATAGCCTTTTGAGGCGAACGGCTGGCCGCAGCACAGGCTGTCGAGGTTGTCCGGAAGGACGACCTGGTAGCCGGCTTTTTCCAGCAGGCCACGGGTCTTTTCGTACAGCGACGTTTGCTCTTTGTCACCGGCCGCGGGCCCCATCACTCGCGAGACGCAAGCCGCCAGGTACACCACGCGCGGACGGGCGTCCGATACGCTCGGGCTGAAGCGAATGGCTTTCTCCGGCTGCGGCATGGCGTTGGTCCATTGAGGGACCTGGCCCTTGGACACCTTCGTCAGGGTCGCCGACAGTTTGGCCAGGCGTGGCGCCCCCAGCAGCATGCGCGCGCCGTTGGCCACGTGCAGGGTGAAGCGTGCGCCTTGCAGGGCGGTGGCGAAATTGCCTTCAAACCAGTTGGCGGTTTTCGTATGGGTGGCTGTACGGCCGCGCAGCTTTTTCACCAGGTCGCCGGTGTTGATGCCGACCGGGCAACGCTGGGCGCACAACCCGGTGGCGGCGCAGGTCTCGAGGCCGTGGTACTCATACGCGGCTTCCAGTTCGCGGGTGTCCACGCCGGCACGCTTTTTCGCCTGGATGTCACGCCAGATCACGATGCGCTGGCGCGGGCTCAGGGTCAGGCCTTTGGAGGGGCACACCGGTTCGCAGAATCCGCACTCGATGCACTTGTCGACGATCTCGTCGGCGGCTGGCAGCGGTTTCAGGTGCTTGAGGTGAATCTGCGAATCTTCGCTGAGCACCACGTCCGGGTTGAGAATGCCGTGGGGGTCTAGAAGGCGTTTGAGTTGCCACATCAACTGATAGGCGTCGCTGCCCCATTCCAGTTCGACGAAGGGCGCCATGTTGCGGCCGGTGCCGTGCTCGGCCTTCAGCGAGCCGCCAAACTCCACGGCGACCAATTGCGCGACGTCATCCATGAACGCCTGGTAGCGTGCGACTTCTTCCGGGTTGTTGAAGCCTTGGGTGAAGACGAAATGCAGATTGCCTTCCAGGGCGTGTCCGAAAAGGATTGCTTCGTCGTAGTGATGTTTGTCGAACAGCTCGATCAGGCGGTTCACGCCAATCGCCAGTTGTTCCACCGGGAAGGTCACGTCCTCGATGATCACTGTCGTGCCGGTTTTACGCACGGCGCCAACGGCGGGGAAGGTGTCCTTGCGGATGGCCCAGAGGCGGGCGTTTTCCACCGGGTTCTCGGTGAAGTCGACCTGTTTCTCCACTGGGAACGAGACCAGCGACGCCATGATCTGCGCCAGTTGTTCGTGCAGCAGGGTGGAGGATGCGGCGCGGGATTCGATCAACAGCGCGCAGGCATTGTCGGACAGGTGTTGTACGAAATCCGGCATGCCGGGCTTGTTCTGCACCGAGCGCAGGCTGCGCCGGTCGAGCAGTTCCACGGCCGACACCGGCTGGCTCTTCAACACGCTGACGGCGTTGCAGCAGGTCTCCACATCGGGGAACACGATCAGCGCCGAGGCTTTGTTCGGGTGGTCGATCACGGTGTCGTAGGTGACCGCGCTGATGAAGCCCAGCGTGCCTTCCGAGCCCACCAGCAGGTGGCTCAAGATATCCACAGGCTCGTCGAAATCCACCAGGGCATTGAGTGACAGGCCGGTGGTATTTTTCAGGCGATACTTGTGGCGGATCTTCGCGGCCAGCTCGCTGTTGGCGCGGGTTTCGCGGCCCAGCTGCGCCAGGCGATCCAGCAGTGCGCCGTGGCTTTGGCGAAACACCGCGACACTCGCCGCATCTTCGGTGTCGAGTCGGCTGCCGTCGGCCAGCACCAGGCGAATCCCGGCCAGCGTGTGGTAGGTGTTTTGCGCCGTGCCGCAGCACATGCCGCTGGCATTGTTGGCGACGATGCCGCCGATCTTGCAGGCGTTGATCGAGGCTGGGTCCGGGCCGATCTTGCGTCCGAACGGTGCCAGCCATGCGTTGGCCTGGGCGCCGATCACGCCCGGCTGCAGGCGGATTTGCGTGCCCTGGCCACGAATCTCGCGGCCGTTCCAGTTATCCCCCAGCACGATCAGCACCGAGCCGCTGATGGCCTGGCCGGACAGGCTGGTGCCGGCGGCGCGGAACGTCACCGGGACCTGATCCCGTTGTGCCAGCTTGAGCAGGGCAATCACCTCGTCCTCGGATTCGACGCGGATCACCAGTTTCGGAATCAACCGATAGAAACTGGCGTCGGTGCCGAAGGCCAATGTCGACAGCGGGTCGTCGAAACGGCGCTCTGGGGGGATCAGTTGCTGCGCATCTCGCAGGAAAGCGGCCGGTAGACTCATTGGTCCTCCAGAATCAAAACCACCAGGTCTTTCGGACCGTGGGCCCCATAAGCCAGGACTTGTTCGATGTCGGCGGTCTTCGACGGGCCGGACACCAGCAGCGCGTTGGTCGGCATGCCCTGGGCCCAGTTGAACTCCTGCTGCACCTGATAGAAGTTGTCGCGGATTTCACTGGCCTTGAGCAGGGCGAAATGCACCGAAGGCGCCAGGCTCATCAAGCGCGGCTCTTCCCGCGTCGGCCAGAGAATCAGGCTGCCTGTCGCCGCGATGGCCCCGAGCGTGCCGGTCAGGCTGGCCGGAGTGTCGTTGAACAACTCGGCTTTCCATTCCTCCACCGGACGGTCGTAGGATTTGAGTGCCGGCAACCCCGGATTGTTCGCCCAGTGCTGAGTGAGCTGTTGACCGTGAGCAGTCGTCGGCGCGATCAGCAGACTCGGCAACTGGCGCTCGCCGAGCAATTGCGCGAGCAACGCCGGCCAGCCTTCGCCCGAGGTCAGATGGATTTCCGTGTGCACCGCTTCCATCAGTTTGCGCAGTTGCGCAATGCGCTGTTCCGGCGCGTAGGTGTAGGGCGCAGTCACCAGTTCGACATCGAAGTTGTCGGGCACGGGTGTGGTGCCGGTCAGGCTTTTGCGCAATTTGCCGAGGATGTTTTGCTTGGCGCTCATCAGCGGTCTCCCTGTTTGCCCAGGTGTTCGCGGGCCATGTCGTGCAGTGAGCGGGCAGCGGGTTTCGGCGCGCTGTGGTTTTGCGTCCAGGGGCCGACGTTGCTCGGTGCGAGCGCACGCAGGCGCGTGGCGAGAAAGCCGAACAGACGGTACAGCGTCGGCGAGCTGTTGAGCCGCGCCCAGGCGTTCCAGATCAGGCGTTCCTTGCGCGAATACTTGCTGCCCTGGCCGCGCATGATCTGATGCGGGCTGTCCGGCGCCTTGACGTTCTCTTCCCGCAGGCGGCGCAGCAACGCGGGGATCGGGATCTTGACCGGGCACACCTCACCGCAGGCCCCGCACAGCGACGAGGCGCTGGGATGGTTCGGCACTTTCGCCAGGCCGACCATGTGCGGCGTGATGATTTTTCCGATAGGGCCGGGGTACACCTCCCCATAGGCGTGGCCGCCGATTCGGGTGTAGACCGGGCAATGATTCATGCAGGCGCCGCAGCGGATGCAATTCAGGGTCTGGCGTAACTCGCTGTCGGCAAAGGCCTGGCTGCGACCGTTGTCCAGCAACACCAGGTGCACTTCCTGCGGGCCGTCGAGCTCGTGTTCCTTGCGCGGGCCGGAGATCATGTTGACGTAGGTGGTGATCGGGATGCCCAGTGCGGAGCGGGTCAGCAACGACAGCAGCGGCACCACATCGCGCAGGTTTTCCACGACTTTCTCGATGCCGGTGACGGCGATGTGCACCGGCGGCACGGTGGTGGTCATGCGCCCGTTGCCTTCGTTTTCCACCAGCAGCAGGGTGCCGGTTTCGGCGACGGCGAAGTTGACACCGGAGACGCCAATGTCCGCTTCGAAGAATTTCTGCCGCAACACTTTGCGACCGATCTGAATGAGTTGGTCGACGTCCTTGGTGTATTCCACGCCAAGTTTGTCGTGGAACAAGGACGCGACCTGACCGGCATTCTTGTGGATCGCCGGCATAATGATGTGTGAAGGCTTCTCGTGGTCGAGCTGAACGATGTATTCCCCCATGTCCGACTCCAGGCATTCAATGCCTTGAGCTTCGAGGACATGGTTCATTTCCATCTCTTCGCTGACCATCGATTTGCCCTTGATCACTTGCCGCCCCTCGTGAGCGCGGATGATCGAGAGGACGATGTCATTGGCTTCGTCCACCGTTTCCGCCCAGTGCACTGTCACACCGTTGCGGGTCAGGTTCTGTTCAAGCTGTTCGAGCAGGTCGGGCAGCTTGGATAACGCACGGGCGCGGACCGCATTGCCCAGCGCACGCAAATGTTCCCTTTCGTGGGCATCGCCGAAAGACGCTGCCCGTTTTGTCATCAGAGAATCCATCGCCTTGCGAAAGTTGTTTCGCAGCTGCGGGTCACCCAGTGCCTTGTGCGCACGGGTGTGGAAATCTTCTTCTACGGCAACCGTAGGAATGATCGTGGAAGCGTTCATTGGCCGCCTCCGGTTCGTTGCCAGAGGAAACTGGCCAGGTGTTGGCCGCGCAACGCTTCCTGCTGTTTTTCCAGAGAGCCGTTGATGTTCATCAGGCATCCGCAGTCGGCACTGAGTACCTGATGCGCACCGGATTCCTTCAACGCGCGGGTCTTGTCAGCCACCATCGCTCCGGAAATATCCGGCATACGGACGCTGAAAGTCCCACCGAAGCCACAGCATTCGCTTTCACGCGTGTGGTCGACCCGCTCCACGTTGCCCAGTTGCGCCAACAGCTCGCGACCGTGCAGGTGGGTATTCATTTCCCGGCGCGCCGAGCACGACGTGTGCAGGGCCACCTTGACCGGGGCGCCATTGTCCTTGAGCTGCACCTTGCAGACAAACAACAGGAACTCGGCCAGCTCGTAGGTCCGGGCCGCCAGGGCCTGAACCTGTTTCAACGTGTGCGGCTCGTCCTTGAACAGGTCGGCGTAGTGTTCACGAATCATCCCCGCACAGGAACCCGACGGCACCACCACCGGATAGTCACCGGCAAACAATGCCAGTTGCGCACGCGCCACGGTCCGGGCCTGTTCGGTGTAACCCGAGGTGTAGGCCGGCTGTCCGCAGCAGCTCTGCCCTTGCGGGTACTCGACGCGAATACCTTCGCGCTCCAGCAGGTGGATCGCATCCATCCCGGCTTCCGGGTAGAACAGATCCACCACGCAGGTTCCGAACAGATAAACCCGGGACGGTTTTTCGCCGGGATACTGTCGAGGCTCGGGCAGGGGCGGGGCGACGCGGGTCGCGTTCGGCACGGCGTTGTAAAAAAGCTCGCTCATCAGGCGTGTCTCCGGGTGGGCCCGGTTATCCGTCCGCTGAGGCTGCTGAATATAGCGCGTGTTGCTTTCAGCAGCCTTACGGACCCGGTTGTGAATAGCTGACGCCGCAGGGGTGGTGCGGCGCCGGTACTTGCGTTGGGGCGTGGGTGACTCAGTGCACCAGCATGCCGGTGAACCAGTAGGCTTGAGCCAGGGTGATCAGGCCGACGATGGTGGCGAAGAACAGACTGTGCTTGAGGGTGAAGCGGAACAGATCCGATTCCTTGCCCACCAGGCCTGTCGCGGCGCAGGCCACGGCGATCGATTGTGGCGAGATCATCTTGCCGGTCACGCCGCCGCTGGTGTTTGCCGCGACCAGCAAGGTGTCATTGACGCCGATCTGATGTGCGGTGGTGGCTTGCAGCGAACTGAACAGCGCGTTCGACGACGTATCGGAACCGGTCAGGAACACGCCCAGCCAGCCGAGGAACGGCGAGAAGAACGGGAAGGCTGCGCCGGTGCCGGCCAGTACCAGGGCCATAGTCGAAGACATGCCCGAATAGTTGGTGACGAAGGCGAATGCCAGCACCATGCCGATGGACAGGATCGGCCAGCGCAGTTCGAAAAAGGTCTCTTTCAAAGTGGTCAGACCAGTTTTGACATTGATCTTCAGTACCAGCATCGAAATCAGTGCCGAGAAGAAAATCGCCGTGCCGGTCGCGGAGATCGGGTCAAGCTTGAACACCGCCGGAATGGCCGTCGGCGCAGCCACGATCGGTGCGGTCTTGATCACCAGTTGATCGAGGTGCGGGATGGCGAAGTTGAACACCCAGCTGTACATCGAGCCGCCGGCGGCAAACATCGCCTTGAACGGCTTCAGGGTCCAGATGGTGACCAGTACGGTGAGGATCAGGAACGGCGACCAGGCCTTGAAGATTTCACCCAGGCTGTAAGGCGACGCTTGCGTGGTGCGCGGTTGACCGAAACCACCGGCGCTGGCAGCAACGACCGAGGCGGAAACGGCGCCGGCCACGTGTTGGCCGGCGGCGCGTTTAGGCTGCCAGACTTTCAGGAACAGGGTCAGGGAAATCAGGCTGGCCAGGGCCGAGGTGATGTCCGGCAGTTCCGGGCCGATGAAGTTCGACGTGAAGTATTGGGTGATGGCAAAGCTCAAGCCCGCCACCAGCGCTGCCGGCCAGGTTTCACGTACGCCACGCAGGCCGTCCATCATGAATACCAGCCAGAACGGGACGAACAGCGACAGCAGCGGCAGTTGACGGCCGGTCATGGCGCCGATCTTGAAGGCGTCGATCCCGGTCACTTGCCCGGCCACGATGATCGGGATCCCCAAAGCACCGAAGGCCACCGGCGCGGTGTTGGCGATCAGGCACAGGCCAGCGGCGTACAGCGGGTTGAAACCCAGGCCTACCAGCAGGGCGGCAGTAATCGCCACCGGTGCGCCGAAACCGGCCGCCCCTTCAAGAAAGGCACCGAAGCAGAAACCGATCAGCAACACCTGCAGGCGCTGGTCGTCGGTGATCGAAAGGACCGAACTGCGGATCACCTCGAACTGACCACTCTTGACCGTCAGCTTGTAGAGGAAAACCGCGGCCACGATGATCCACGCGATCGGCCACAGGCCGTAGGCGAAGCCATAACCGGCGGCGGCGAATGCCATGTCGACCGGCATCTGGAACGCGAAGATGGCCACCAGGATGGACAAGGCCAGCGTAATGCTGCCGGCCACGTGACCCTTGAGGCGGAACACCGCCAACGCCAGAAAGAAAAACACGATGGGGATGACGGCCGCGAGGGCGGATAGGCCGAGACTGCCGAGCGGGCTATAGAGCTGTTGCCAGGTTTGCATGTGGGGTGGCCCCTAGTTGTTGTTGGTAGGCACTGGTCAGCGTTCTTGGTTAATTGGTAATACCAATTTACAATCGCTGTTCGCTAGGGTAAAAGCCTTGCCGGTGGTGTGTCAATTTGCAGCACTTAAACTTTTGTCGAATAAGGGCTGTACTGCCTGAGTGATTCGCTCGAACAAATGCCGTCTGATACGTGCCGGCCTGGCGCCGATAGGCCAGAATAGAGAGCCCGGCGAGCCGTCGGGATCGTGGAGAATTGAGTATGGGGTTTGATCAGATTCGTCAGCGCCGTTTGTCTGACGATATTGTCGAGCGGCTTGAGGGGATGATCCTCGAGGGTACGTTGAAGGCGGGAGAGCGTTTGCCGGCCGAGCGTGCGCTGGCCGAGCAGTTCGGCGTGTCACGCCCTTCGTTGCGCGAAGCGATTCAGAAGCTGGCCGCAAAAGGCTTGCTGGTCAGTCGCCAGGGTGGCGGCAATTATGTGGTGGAGTCATTGGGCACGACGTTCAGTGATCCGCTGCTTCATTTGCTGGAAAGCAATCCCGAAGCCCAGCGCGATCTGCTGGAGTTTCGCCACACCCTGGAAGCCTCCTGCGCCTATTACGCAGCCCTGCGTGCCACCGATGTCGACCGCGAACGCCTGACGGCAGCTTTCAACGAGCTGCAGGATTGTTACTCGCGCCACGACGAGGTCAGTCGCGCCGAAGAGGGGGCGGCGGACGCCAAATTCCACCTGGCCATTGCCGAAGCCAGCCACAACGCTGTCCTGCTGCATACCATCCGTGGGCTGTTTGACCTGCTCAAGCGCAACGTGGTGACCAACATTGGCGGCATGTACAAGCAACGCACGGAAACCCGCGACATGCTGATCACCCAGCACCGAGAGTTGTACATGGCGATTATCGAGGGCAGGGCGGAGCAGGCGAGGGAAGTGTCCAGCCGACACATCCTGTATGTGCAGGAAGTGCTGGAAGAGGTGCGCCAGGAAGTGCAGCGCGTGGCCCGGGCGGAGCGGCGCAAGGGGATGTAGCCCGGCAATTTGCGGCGACAGGGCACTTGCTGCCGTCGGAACGCCGCCCGGAGCAGGCTCGCTCCCACAGAGTCACATTCAACCTGTGGGAGCGAGCCTGCTCGCGATGGCGGCTTCAGGCAAAAGGAAGATCAGTCTTCCTTGCCCTTGTTGCGCACCGCACGCTGCAGCTCGCGACCGGCGTCGCGCTCGCGTTCGGTATCACGCTTGTCGTATTCCTTCTTGCCCTTGCCCAGAGCGATCTCGCACTTGACCATGTGCTTGCTCCAGTACCAGGACAGGCACACGCAGGCATAGCCCTTTTGCTGGACGGCGGCGGACAGTTTGTCCAGCTCGCGTCGGTTGAGCAGCAATTTGCGGGTGCGGGTCGGGTCGGCAATGACGTGCGTGCTGGCGGTCATCAGCGGCGTGATGTGACTGCCGAGCAGCCAGGCTTCGCCGTCCTTGAGCAGGACGTAGCTGTCCACCAGCTGCAGCTTGCTTGCACGCAGACTTTTTACTTCCCAGCCGGCCAGGACCAGACCAGCCTCGAACTTGTGCTCGATGAAGTAATCGTGTCGCGCCTTTTTATTCTGCGCGATGGTCCCTGTAGGGTGTTTCTTCTGTTTAGCCATAGGGGCGGCATTATAGGGAGTTGCAAGCGAGTCGGCTACGGTGATGCTGCGTGCTTGAGCAGGTTGATTGAATCCCGGACAATGCGCGCTCTTTTTGCAATGCTTGGACGTGACAACGATGTCGACAGACAAGGTTTCTGTCCACGGCAGCTGGGCCAGCCGCTGGGTCTTCATTCTGGCCGCAACCGGTTCGGCCGTGGGCCTGGGCAGCATCTGGAAATTCCCGTACATGGTCGGGATCTACGGCGGCGGGGCCTTTGTGTTGATGTTCCTGGCCTGTATCGCGCTGATCGGTGTGCCGGTCATGCTCGCGGAAACCCTGATCGGCCGTCGCGCCCGGCAGAGTCCGGCCAATGCCCTGAAGGTGTTGGCGCTGGAGGCCGGGCACTCGGCGAAGTGGTCCTGGGGCGCCTTCGCCGGCATGATCACGGCCTTGCTGATTCTGTCTTTCTATAGTGTCGTTGGCGGTTGGTCGCTGGATTACATCATCAACATGGGGCGTGGCGATTTCCAGGGCGTGACGCCTGATCAGGTCGGTGCGTACTTTGGCAAGGTGATCGCCGACCCCTGGCGCCTGACACTTTGGCACACGGTGTTCATGCTGCTGTCGGCGATTGTGATCGCCAAAGGTGTGGTGGCGGGGCTTGAACGCAGTTTGCGCATAATGATGCCGCTGCTGTTCGTCATGGTCCTGGTGTTGTTGGGCTACAGCATGACCACTGGCCATTTCATGGACGGCCTGCATTTCATGTTCGACTTCCACCCGGAAAAAGTCCTCGACGGCTTGTTGCCGGCAATGGGCCATGCGTTCTTTTCGTTGAGCGTGGGGGTGGGCTCGATCATGATCTACGGCGCCTACATGCCCAAGCAATCATCGATTTCCGGCACAGTGGTCGGCGTTGCGTTGCTCGACACCTTCGTCTCCCTGGTGGCTGGTCTGGCGCTGTTCCCCATCGTCTTTGCGGCCGGGCTGAATCCCAGCGAAGGCCCGGGGCTGATGTTCGTCAGCCTGCCCTTTGCCTTCGGTAACGTAGCATTTGGCCAGCTGATGGGCGTAGTGTTCTTCGTGCTGGTGGCGATTGCTGCGTGGAGTTCGGCCATTTCGTTGCTGGAGCCCATGGTGGCTTATCTGGTTGAGCGGACTAAGGTCAGGCGCGCCTGGGTGACGTTCTGGCTGGCGTTCACTTGCTGGTTCGTTGGCCTGGGGACGGTGTTTTCGTTCAACATCTGGAAGCCAGCCAGGTTTTTCGTGAACGAAGGCGGGGCGTTCCATCTCTATCAATGGGGGGCCGTCGGCGGTCTGGATTTCTTTGGTGTGATCGATTTCTTCACCTCGCGGATCATGTTGCCACTCGGTGGCTTGTGCTTCGTGTTGTTTGCGGGTTGGGTGATGGGGCGTGAAGCGGTGCGCGACGAATTGTCGATCCGCAACCCCAGGCTGTTCACGCTGACCCTGTTTTTGATGCGCTATGTGGCGCCCATCGGCATTCTCGTAGTGTTTGCCGCCCAGCTGTGGAAGTGACGCTGACATGACGACACACATTCAACGTTCGGCTTTGCTGCCGTATCCGGCGCAAGCGCTGTATGACCTGGTCAATGACGTAGCGCGTTACCCGGAGTTTCTGCCGTGGTGTTCATCGGCCGAGGTCCTGGAAAGCACCCCCGAATTCATGCGCGCAAGCGTCGGGGTGGCCAAGGGAGGGCTCAGCCAGCATTTCGTGACCCGCAACACCCTGGTTCCCGGGCAATCGATCGAGATGAACCTCGAAGAGGGCCCGTTCACCCAGTTGCACGGTATCTGGGTGTTCAAGGCCCTGACCGACAAGGCCTGCAAGATCAGCCTGGACCTGTCGTTCGACTACGCCGGGCCGATTGTTCGCGCCACCCTGGGGCCGTTGTTCAATCAGGCGGCCAACACCCTGGTCGATGCGTTCTGCCAGCGCGCCAAGCAGATGCATGGTTGAGGCCGTGATCGAGATTGAAGTGGTGTATGCCGCAGTGGATCGCCAGGTACTTCGCAGCGTGTCGGTGCCGGTGGGCACCACGGTGCGTTCCGCGCTGTTGAGTTCAGGGCTGGGCAGCGAGTTTGCGGAATTGAATCTGGTCGATTGTCCGGTCGGAGTGTTCGGCAAGGTGATTGTTGACCCGGACACTCGCCAGGTTCAGGCGGGGGATCGTCTGGAGATTTATCGGCCGCTGGTGGCCGATCCCAAGGAGGTTCGCCGGCTTCGCGCAGCCAGGGCTGCCGAGGCGAAGGCCCGGAATGCGTGATTGACTGAAAATCAGGCAATAAAAAACCCGGAAATTCCGGGTTTTTTATTACGTCGCAAATTATTGCGGCGAGGTGTCCAGCGGTTCTGGCGTCGGGACTGGAACGGTTTCTACGCCGTCGACGTCCTTCTGGATCTGGTCCAGCAATGAACCTGGCTTGGCCGGTTTTTCCGGTTTTGTCTTCTCGACGTTCTCGGCAGGAGCGGTCACGTTAGTGCCACTGTCCTGACCCAGAATGGCTTCATCTCGGCTCACGCCTGGCATGAAGTCGCCGGAGAGGCTGACAAGTTGATCATTTGGGTTGAAGATAACGCTAATGCGTTCCTGTTGGCGTTCACCGCCACCCGGTTGCAGGCTGTACAGGTAATCCCAGCGATCGGCATGGAACGTGTCGGTCAGCAGGGGGTTGCCCATGATAAACCGTACTTGCCGTCGGGTCATTCCGGGGCGTAACTGGTCTATCATGTCCTGCGTGACGACATTGCCCTGCTGGATGTCGATTTTGTAAACCCCGGGGAATGAACAACCGGCGAGTGCGAGCAGTCCCACAAAGGTGAAACTGGTTAGCAAGAGCTTGGTGTTTTGCATCGGTGGGCGACTTCCACTATCTTGGCTGGGACAACGTAAACGCCGATCATACCCGCATTAAGAGAAGCTGCGAAGCAGCATCGCGAGAAAGCTGACCATGGTTGAAAATAGCGAACTACGCAAAGCCGGCCTCAAAGTGACCCTGCCACGGGTCAAAATTCTGCAAATGCTCGATTCCGCCGAGCAGCGCCACATGAGTGCCGAGGATGTCTACAAGGCACTGATGGAGGCTGGCGAGGACGTCGGTCTGGCCACGGTCTACCGTGTACTGACCCAGTTCGAGGCAGCTGGCCTTGTGGTGCGGCACAACTTCGACGGGGGCCATGCGGTCTTCGAGCTGGACGACGGCAAGCATCACGACCATATGGTCAACGTCGAAACCAGTGAAGTGATCGAGTTCTTCGATCAGGAAATCGAAAACCTGCAGAAAGCGATCGTCGAGAAGTATGGCTTCGAGATGGTTGATCACAATCTGGTGCTGTATGTACGCAAGAAAAAGTAAGCATGTCGCGTGAGCTGCCAGGCTCGCGAAACGAACAAAGGCGACTCAAGAGTCGCCTTTGTGCTTTGCGCGGGAGCTAAATTTTCGCGGTTACCACCATTTTCTTGGCGTGAGCCAGAGACTCCTTCGTCAGGTCGATACCGCCCAGCATCCGGGCGACCTCTTCGACGCGATCATTTTTGCTCAGCTTGGAGACGGCCGTGTGGGTCGCTTTCTCGTCACGCACCTTGTGAACAAATAGATGCTGATGCCCCTGGGCCGCCACTTGTGGCAAGTGAGTCACCGTCAGCACCTGACCGCGCTCGCCCAGGCGGCGCAGCAACTGGCCGACAATCTCGGCTGTCGGCCCGCCGATCCCCACGTCCACTTCATCGAATACCAGGGTAGGTACTCGCGATGTCTGTGCGGTGATCACCTGGATGGCCAGGCTGATCCGCGACAGTTCACCGCCCGAGGCGACCTTGGCCAGGGCCTTCAGTGGCTGGCCGGGGTTGGCGCTGACCAGTAGCTCGACCTGCTCCAGGCCGTTGGGCAGCAGGTCGCCGCCGCTGTTGGGGCGTAACTCGATGGTGAAACGCCCACCCGGCATGCCCAGGCGTTGGATCTCCTGTTCGACGGCACTGGCCAGGCTGCTTGACGCCTGGTGGCGCAGATCGCTCAACTCCCGGGCCTTTTCCTGATAATGACGGGCGTAGGACGCCAGCTCATCGCCCAGGCGCTCGATCGACTCGTCGTTGGCATTCAGGGTCTCGATTTCATCCAGCAGCCGTTGCTGCATCTCAGCGACCTCGGTGGGCTGGATGCGGTGTTTGCGCGCCATGGTGTAGATCGCGTCGAGACGCTCTTCCAGGTACTGCAGGCGTGCCGGGTCGGCGTCGAAGTTGTCGAGGAAGCGATTCAGTTCGCCCACGGCCTCTTCGACCTGGATCTGTGCACTGGTCAACAGGCTGCTGGCTTCACCCAGCGCGCCAATCGAACTGTTGACGCTCGACAGCCGATTGAGGCTCGCGGTCAGGGCGTTCAGGACATTGCCTGAATCACTTTCGCTGCATTGCTCGACCACCTGCCGGCAGATGCCAAGCAGGGTTTCGGCATTGGTCAGGTTCTTGTGTTCCTGCTCCAGCTCCTCCAGTTCGTTTTCGCCAAGGCCGAGATTCTCTAGCTCTTCGAGCTGATAACTGAGCAACTGATGGCGGGCGCGCTGCTCGTCGCCCGAGTTGGTCAGGCGCTCCAGCTCCTGGCTGGTCTGGCGCCAGCGCTGGGCGGCGAGCTGAACCTGGCGGGCAAGGTCGGTGGCGCCGGCATACTCGTCGAGCAGGCGGCGGTGCGTATCGGTCTTGAGCAGGGACTGGTGTTCATGCTGGCTGTGGATGTCGATCAACAGCTCGCCAAGGGCCTTGAGGTCACCCAGCGGGCAAGGAGTGCCGTTGATATAGCCTCGCGAGCGACCTTCGGCGGTGATGACCCGGCGCAGGATGCATGGGCCGTCACTTTCCAGGTCGCGCTCGGCGAGCCAGGCACTGGCTTCCGGAATGTCGACCAGGTCGAACGTGGCCAGGATGTCTGCCTTGTCTGCGCCGGGACGGACCACGCCGCTGTCGGCACGATCCCCCAGGGTGAGCCCCAGGGCGTCGAGCATGATCGACTTGCCGGCGCCGGTTTCCCCTGTGATCACGCTCATCCCGCGATCGAGTTCGAGATCGAGATGTTCAACGATGGCGTAGTTGTGTACGGACAGGTGCACCAGCATGACGGCCGCTCCCAGGCTTTAGGTCTGGTTATTTATACAGTGTTTTATTTGCGACTGACAATGCCCTCCCTTAGCTCAATTTGCTTGGTCCGACGAAATCGTTAGTGCATCGGGGAATGACAATGCAGCTGTTTTTTGTAGGGTTAATTGTTGTCGGCCCTTGAAGCTGGTTTTTGCGGCCCCATATACCGGGACAGAAGCGCGAGTTGAGCTCGCGGACGTTATTGAAAGGAGAATTCTATGGCTGACGAACAGACAGTGGATACGCAAAACCCAGACGCCAACCAGGCGCCCGAGGCTTCGGGCGAAGACCTGGCGACTCGTGTGCAAGTGCTCGAAGAGCAACTGGCCAGCGCGCAGGATAACGCTTTGCGCGTAGCCGCCGATCTGCAGAACGTCCGCCGCCGTGCCGAGCAGGACGTTGAAAAGGCTCACAAGTTCGCGCTGGAAAAGTTCGCCGGCGACCTGCTGCCGATCATCGACAGCCTGGAGCGCGGCCTGGAGTTGTCCAGCCCGGACGACGAAAGCATCCGTCCGATGCGCGAAGGCATCGAGCTGACCCTGAAAATGTTCCAGGACACCCTCAAGCGCTATCAGCTGGAGGCGATCGACCCGCATGGCGAACCGTTCAACGCCAGTCTCCATCAGGCAATGGCCATGCAGGAAAGCGCTGACGTCGAGCCCAACAGCGTGCTCAAGGTGTTCCAGAAGGGTTACCAGCTCAGCGGTCGCCTGCTGCGTCCGGCGATGGTCGTGGTCAGCAAGGCCCCGGCTCCGGTTTCGCCATCTATTGATGAGCAGGCTTGAAATTAGCCGCAAGGCCCCCATTTAGAAGTCAAGCGTTTAAGTGCTACCGCAGTTAGCCACCACTGCTGCGGCAACCAAATCCAAAGTTTCGGGAGAGTGAACATGGGCAAAATTATCGGTATCGACCTGGGGACTACCAACTCCTGCGTCTCCGTGCTGGAAAACGGCCAGGCCAAAGTGATTGAAAACGCCGAAGGCGCGCGCACCACGCCTTCGATCATCGCTTACGCCAACGATGGCGAAATCCTGGTTGGCCAATCGGCCAAGCGTCAGGCTGTGACCAATCCGCACAACACCCTGTACGCGGTGAAGCGTCTGATCGGTCGTCGCTTCGATGAAGAAGTGGTACAGAAAGACATCCAGATGGTCCCTTACAAGATCGTCAAGGCTGACAACAGCGACGCCTGGGTTGAAGTGAACGGCCAGAAAATGGCTCCGCCACAAATCTCGGCTGAAATCCTGAAGAAAATGAAGAAGACCGCCGAAGACTACCTCGGCGAGCCTGTGACCGAGGCGGTGATCACCGTTCCGGCCTACTTCAACGACAGCCAGCGTCAAGCCACCAAGGACGCCGGTCGCATTGCCGGTCTGGACGTAAAACGTATCATCAACGAACCTACCGCGGCTGCTCTGGCCTACGGTATGGACAAGGCCAAGGGCGATCACACCGTGATCGTTTACGACCTGGGTGGCGGTACTTTCGACGTTTCCGTGATCGAAATCGCTGAAGTCGACGGTGAGCACCAGTTCGAAGTGCTGGCCACCAACGGCGACACTTTCCTGGGTGGTGAAGACTTTGACATTCGTCTGATCGATTACCTGGTTGACGAATTCAAGAAAGAAAGCGGTATGAACCTCAAGGGTGACCCGCTGGCCATGCAGCGCCTGAAAGAAGCGGCTGAAAAAGCCAAGATCGAGCTGTCTTCCGCTCAGTCGACCGACGTCAACCTGCCGTACATCACTGCAGACGCCACCGGTCCTAAGCACCTGAACGTGAAGATCTCCCGCGCCAAGCTGGAATCGCTGGTGGAAGACCTGGTTCAGCGCACCATCGAGCCTTGCCGCATCGCACTGAAAGACTCCGGCATCGACGTGGGTTCGATCAATGACGTGATCCTGGTGGGCGGTCAGACCCGTATGCCACTGGTTCAGAAGCTGGTGACCGAGTTCTTCGGTAAAGAAGCGCGTAAAGACGTGAACCCGGACGAAGCCGTTGCCATGGGTGCTGCCATCCAGGGTGCCGTTCTGGCCGGCGACGTGAAGGACGTTCTGCTGCTCGACGTCAGCCCGCTGACCCTGGGTATCGAAACCATGGGTGGCGTGATGACTGCGCTGATCGAGAAAAACACCACGATTCCTACCAAGAAATCGCAAGTGTTCTCGACGGCCGACGACAACCAGGGCGCCGTGACCATTCACGTGTTGCAAGGTGAGCGTAAGCAAGCGGCGCAGAACAAGTCTCTGGGCAAGTTCGACCTGGCCGAGATTCCACCAGCACCGCGTGGCGTGCCACAAATCGAAGTGACTTTCGACATCGACGCCAACGGCATTCTGCACGTGGGCGCCAAGGACAAGGCCACCGGCAAGACCCAGTCGATCGTGATCAAGGCCAACTCCGGTCTGTCCGACGAGGAAATCGAGCGCATGGTGCGTGATGCCGAGGCGAACGCCGAGGAAGACCGCAAGTTCGAAGAGCTGGCCGCTGCCCGCAACCAGGGTGATGCACTGGTTCACTCCACGCGCAAAATGGTCGCCGATGCTGGCGACAAGGTGAGCGCCGAAGAGAAGACTGCAATCGAAGCGGCCGTGGTTGCCCTGGAAGCCGCCGTCAAGGGCGACGACAAGGCTGCCATCGAAGCCAAGGTCGAAGAACTGTCGAAAGTCTCCGCTCCTGTGGCGCAGAAGATGTACGCCGAGCAGGCTCAACCTGCTGAAGGTGCTGCACCGCAAGGCGAATCGGCCGAGAAGGCTGACGACGTGGTCGACGCCGAGTTCGAAGAAGTCAAAGACAACAAGTAAGTTGTTGGTCGTCCGGTTGACTGCCTTCGGGCAGTGACTGGTAGGATGTCGCCGCGCGGGAGCCTGCTCCCGCGTTGGCGTGTCTGGAGTACACGAATTTTTACAGCATGCGACAACGCTCGCGTGTTGCAGGCATGGCCGGGGATGCTCCTGCTTTCCGCGCCGCAAATGCCACATCGAATCAAGACCAGGATCGTTGAATTGACGTGAGTTGGGTCCGGGCCTGTATTGGGGCTCAACGAGTTTGGCGAAGCTCAGGAGAGGTTGGCCGAACGTCCTCAAGGGTGCAGAAGACTTATGGCAAAGCGTGACTATTACGAAGTATTGGGTGTCGAGCGCGGCTCGAGCGAAGCGGACCTGAAGAAGGCCTATCGCCGTCTGGCGATGAAGCACCACCCGGACCGTAATCCTGATGACAAGGCGTCGGAAGAACTGTTCAAGGAGGCCAACGAGGCCTACGAAGTGCTGTCCGACTCCAGCAAGCGTGCCGCGTACGACCAGTACGGTCATGCCGGCGTCGACCCGAGCATGGGTGGCGGCGGTGCCGGTTTCGGTGGCCAGAATTTCTCCGACATCTTCGGTGATGTGTTCAGCGACTTCTTCGGTGGCGGTCGCGGCGGTGCCCGTGGCGGCGCCCAGCGCGGCAGCGACCTGCGCTACACCCTGGAGCTGAACCTGGAAGAAGCCGTGCGCGGCACGACGGTGAATATCCGCGTTCCGACGCTGGTCAACTGCAAGCCGTGCGACGGCTCGGGGGCCAAGAAAGGCTCCTCGCCGGTGACCTGCCCGACTTGCGGTGGTATCGGTCAGGTGAGGATGCAGCAAGGTTTCTTCTCGGTGCAGCAGACCTGCCCGCGCTGCCATGGCCAGGGCAAGATCATTTCCGATCCGTGCAGCTCCTGTAACGGTGACGGTCGTGTCGAAGAGTACAAGACCCTGTCCGTGAAAGTGCCGGCCGGTGTCGACACCGGTGACCGTATTCGCCTGTCCGGCGAAGGCGAGGCGGGCGCTCAGGGCGGGCCGACGGGCGACCTGTACGTGGTGATCAACGTGCGTGAGCACGCGATCTTCCAGCGTGATGGCAAGCATCTGTTCTGCGAAGTGCCGATCAGCTTCGTCGATGCGGCGCTGGGCGGCGAGCTGGAGATTCCGACCCTCGATGGTCGGGTCAAGCTGAAAATTCCCGAGGGGACTCAAACCGGCAAGCAGTTCCGTGTCCGTGGCAAAGGCGTTGCGCCGGTGCGTGGCGGCGGTGCGGGCGACCTGATGTGCCGCGTGGCCGTCGAAACCCCGGTCAACCTGGGGCGTCGGCAGCGCGAATTGCTGGAGGAATTCCGCAGCTCGCTGGCGGACGACAACAGCCACTCGCCAAAAACCACCGGTTGGTTCGAAGGCGTGAAGCGCTTCTTCGGCGACCTGTAAGGAGTGAGCATGCGACGTATAGCTGTCATGGGTGCCGCTGGCCGCATGGGCAAAATCCTGGTCGAGGCGGTGCAGCAACGCGCACCGCTGACCGGCCTCACCGCCGCCATCGTGCGCCCCGGCAGCACGCTGATTGGTGTGGATGCCGGTGAGCTGGCCTCGCTGGGGCGTATCGGCGTGCCGCTGTCCGGTAACCTGGATGCGGTGGCGGATGAGTTCGATGTGCTGATCGACTTCACGCTGCCGGAAGTCATGCTGAAAAACCTGGCGTTCTGCCGCAAGGCTGGCAAGGCCATGGTGATCGGCACGACCGGCCTGGATGCGGCGCAGAAGCAGTTGCTGGTCGAGGCGGGCAAGGACATCCCGATCGTGTTCGCCGCCAACTTCAGTGTCGGCGTGAATCTTTCGCTCAAGCTGCTCGACATGGCGGCGCGGGTGCTGGGTGACGACGCGGACATCGAAATCATCGAGGCTCATCATCGGCACAAGATCGATGCGCCTTCGGGCACCGCATTGCGCATGGGTGAAGTGATCGCCAGTGCGCTGGATCGCGATCTGCAGAAAGTCGCGGTGTACGGGCGTGAGGGGCATACCGGTGCGCGTGAGCGTGAAACGATCGGTTTTGCCACCGTTCGCGGCGGTGACGTGGTGGGCGATCACACGGTTCTGTTCGCCTGTGAGGGCGAGCGGCTGGAGATTACTCACAAGGCTTCCAGTCGCATGACGTTCGCCAAGGGAGCCGTGCGTGCGGCGTTGTGGCTGGATGCGCGCGAACCTGGCCTCTACGACATGCAAGACGTGCTCGAACTGCGTTAAGATGCGCCCCGGAATCGGGCTCAAATCCACGATTGGGCCCCGGTTTCATTACGCCAAGCGACGTCCTGTCGCATTCTCCGGCCTTTAGGGCTCATTGGCGGTAGACCAAAAACGCCTTTTTCTGTAAGCTACAGCTTTAGTGTGTCCACTAAAAGCGCGCAGAAATAATTCAGTGAAGAAGCGGGGTGACGTGTCCATACGTCACTCCGCTTTTTTACAACCTGCGATCGCCCTTTCAGGCTTTATTTACGGGAGGTCTTCTTGACTAAGCCAGCCATACTCGCCCTTGCTGATGGCAGCATTTTTCGCGGCGAAGCCATTGGAGCCGACGGTCAAACCGTTGGTGAGGTGGTGTTTAACACCGCAATGACCGGCTATCAGGAAATCCTTACCGATCCTTCCTACGCCCAACAGATCGTTACCCTGACTTACCCGCACATCGGCAACACCGGCACCACGCCGGAAGACGCCGAGTCGAACCGCGTATGGTCCGCTGGCCTGGTTATCCGTGATCTGCCACTGGTTGCGAGCAACTGGCGTAACACGATGTCCCTGTCCGATTACCTGAAAGCCAACAATGTCGTGGCGATCGCCGGTATCGACACCCGCCGCCTGACGCGCATCCTGCGTGAGAAAGGCGCGCAGAACGGCTGCATCATGGCCGGTGACAACATTTCCGAAGAAGCCGCCATCGCCGCAGCCCAGGGCTTCCCTGGCCTCAAGGGCATGGACCTGGCGAAAGTCGTCAGCACCAAGGACGCCTACGAGTGGCGCTCGACGGTCTGGGACCTGAAGACCGACAGTCACGCGACCATCGACGCGTCGCAGCTGCCGTATCACGTGGTCGCCTACGACTACGGCGTCAAGTTGAACATCCTGCGCATGCTGGTCGAGCGCGGCTGCCGTGTGACAGTGGTGCCTGCGCAAACACCGGCGGCCGATGTACTGGCAATGAATCCGGACGGCGTGTTCCTGTCCAACGGCCCTGGCGATCCGGAGCCTTGCGATTACGCGATCCAGGCGATCAAGGACGTGCTGGAAACCGAAACCCCGGTGTTCGGTATCTGCCTCGGCCACCAGCTGCTGGCCCTGGCTTCCGGCGCCAAGACCCTGAAAATGGGCCACGGCCACCACGGCGCCAACCACCCGGTCCAGGACCTGGACACCGGCGTTGTGATGATCACCAGCCAGAACCACGGTTTTGCGGTAGACGAAGCGACCCTGCCAGCCAACGTCCGCGCGATCCACAAGTCGCTGTTCGACGGCACCCTGCAAGGGATCGAGCGTACCGACAAGAGCGCCTTCAGCTTCCAGGGCCACCCGGAAGCCAGCCCTGGCCCGAACGACGTAGCGCCTTTGTTCGATCGCTTCATCAACGAAATGGCCAAGCGACGCTGATCGTTGGCCCTGATGCAGCAGCCCGGAGGCGGTCCCGATAGCGGCGGCCCCTCCAGGCTTCACAGATTGATCAAGACGGCTTGCCGACTGACCTGCGGATTTGAGTGACAACCCATGCCAAAACGTACAGACATTAAAAGCATCCTGATTCTCGGCGCTGGCCCGATCGTGATCGGCCAGGCCTGCGAATTCGACTACTCCGGCGCCCAGGCCTGCAAAGCCCTGCGCGAGGAGGGTTACCGCGTCATCCTGGTGAACTCCAACCCGGCCACCATCATGACCGACCCGGCCATGGCCGACGCCACCTACATCGAGCCGATCAAGTGGCAGACCGTTGCCAAGATCATCGAAAAAGAGCGTCCGGACGCGCTGCTGCCGACCATGGGTGGCCAGACCGCCCTGAACTGCGCCCTGGACCTGGAGCGCGAAGGCGTTCTGGAGAAGTTCGGCGTGGAAATGATCGGTGCCAACGCCGACACCATCGACAAGGCCGAAGACCGTTCGCGTTTCGACAAGGCCATGAAGGACATCGGCCTGGCCTGCCCGCGTTCCGGCATCGCCCACAGCATGGAAGAGGCCAATGCGGTCCTCGAGAAGCTGGGCTTCCCGTGCATCATCCGTCCGTCTTTCACCATGGGCGGCACCGGTGGCGGTATCGCTTACAACCGTGAAGAGTTCGAAGAAATCTGCGCCCGCGGCCTGGACCTGTCGCCGACCAAAGAGCTGCTGATCGACGAATCCCTGATCGGCTGGAAAGAATACGAGATGGAGGTTGTCCGCGATAAGAAGGACAACTGCATCATCGTTTGCTCCATCGAAAACTTCGACCCGATGGGTGTGCACACCGGTGACTCGATCACCGTGGCGCCAGCACAGACCCTGACCGACAAGGAATACCAGATCCTGCGTAACGCCTCCCTGGCGGTACTGCGCGAGATCGGTGTGGAAACCGGTGGCTCCAACGTTCAGTTCGGCATCTGCCCGAACACCGGCCGCATGGTCGTGATCGAGATGAACCCGCGTGTGTCCCGTTCCTCGGCCCTGGCTTCGAAAGCCACCGGTTTCCCGATTGCCAAGGTTGCCGCCAAACTGGCCGTGGGCTACACCCTCGACGAACTGTCGAACGACATCACCGGCGGCAAGACCCCGGCGTCCTTCGAGCCGTCCATCGACTACGTCGTCACCAAGCTGCCACGCTTTGCCTTCGAGAAATTCGCCAAGGCCGACGCACGCCTGACCACCCAGATGAAGTCGGTCGGTGAAGTCATGGCCATCGGCCGTACCTTCCAGGAGTCCCTGCAGAAAGCCCTGCGCGGCCTGGAAGTGGGCGTTTGTGGCCTGGACGAGAAGCTCGACCTGAGCAACCCGGAAAGCATGGGCATCCTCAAGCGCGAGCTGACCGTGCCTGGCGCCGAGCGTATCTGGTACGTGGCTGACGCGTTCCGCGCCGGCCTGTCGGTCGAAGACATCTTCGGCATGAACATGATCGATCCATGGTTCCTGGTGCAGATCGAGGACCTGATCAAGGACGAGGAGAAGGTCAAGACCCTCGGTCTGTCGGCCATCGACCGCGACCTGATGTTCCGCCTCAAGCGCAAGGGTTTCTCCGATCAGCGTCTGGCCAAACTGCTGGGTGTTACCGAGAAGAACCTGCGCACTCACCGTCACAAGCTGGAAGTGTTCCCGGTCTACAAGCGCGTCGACACCTGCGCGGCCGAGTTCGCCACCGACACTGCCTACCTGTACTCGACCTACGAGGAAGAGTGCGAAGCGGCGCCGTCCGGTCGCGACAAGATCATGATCCTCGGCGGCGGTCCGAACCGTATCGGCCAGGGTATCGAGTTCGACTACTGCTGCGTGCACGCGGCGCTGGCACTGCGCGATGACGGTTACGAGACCATCATGGTCAACTGCAACCCGGAAACCGTTTCCACCGACTACGACACCTCCGATCGCCTGTACTTCGAGCCGGTGACCCTGGAAGACGTATTGGAAATCGTGCGTGTCGAGAAGCCGAAAGGCGTGATCGTCCAGTATGGCGGCCAGACCCCGCTGAAGCTGGCGCGTGCCCTGGAAGCCGCCGGCGTGCCGATCATCGGTACCAGCCCTGACGCCATCGACCGTGCCGAAGACCGTGAGCGCTTCCAGCAGATGGTCGAGCGCCTGAACCTGCGTCAGCCGCCAAACGCCACCGTGCGCAGCGAAGACGAAGCCGTTCGCGCAGCCGCGAAGATCGGTTATCCGCTGGTAGTGCGTCCTTCGTACGTACTGGGTGGCCGGGCGATGGAAATCGTCTACAAGGAAGAAGAACTCAAGCGCTACCTGCGTGAAGCGGTGCAAGTATCCAACGACAGCCCGGTGCTGCTGGACCACTTCCTCAACTGCGCCATCGAGATGGACGTGGATGCGGTCAGCGACGGCAAGGACGTCGTGATCGGCGCGATCATGCAGCACATCGAACAGGCGGGCGTTCACTCCGGTGACTCCGCGTGCTCCCTGCCGCCGTACTCGCTGCCCGCGCACATCCAGGACGAGATGCGCGAACAGGTCAAGAAAATGGCCCTGGAACTGGGTGTGGTCGGCCTGATGAACGTGCAGTTGGCGCTGCAAGGCGAAGACATCTACGTCATCGAAGTCAACCCGCGCGCTTCGCGTACCGTACCGTTCGTTTCCAAGTGCATCGGTGTTTCCCTGGCCATGATCGCGGCCCGCGTGATGGCCGGCAAGACCCTGAAGGAACTGGGTTTCACCAAGGAAATCATTCCGAACTTCTACAGTGTGAAAGAGGCGGTGTTCCCGTTCGCCAAATTCCCGGGTGTCGACCCGATCCTCGGCCCAGAGATGAAGTCCACCGGTGAAGTCATGGGTGTGGGCGACACCTTCGGCGAAGCCTTCGCCAAGGCCCAGATGGGCGCCAGTGAAGTGCTGCCGACCGGCGGTACTGCGTTCATCAGCGTACGTGATGATGACAAGCCGCTGGTTGCAGGTGTGGCGCGTGATCTGATCAACTTGGGCTTCGAAGTGGTCGCCACTGCCGGTACTGCCAAGCTGATCGAAGCGGCAGGCCTGAAAGTGCGCCGTGTGAACAAGGTGACCGAAGGCCGTCCGCACGTGGTCGACATGATCAAGAATGACGAAGTCACGCTGATCATCAACACCACCGAAGGTCGTCAGTCGATCGCTGATTCGTACTCCATTCGTCGAAATGCCCTGCAGCACAAGATTTACTGCACCACCACCATTGCTGCGGGCGAGGCCATCTGCGAAGCGCTGAAGTTCGGTCCCGAGAAGACCGTGCGCCGCTTGCAGGATCTACATGCAGGATTGAAGGCATGAGCATAACGAAATACCCGATGACCGTTCAGGGCGCTCGCGCCCTGGAAGAAGAACATGCTCATCTGACCAAGGTCGTTCGTCCGAAGCTCAGCCAGGACATCGGTACGGCCCGCGAGTTGGGTGACTTGAAGGAAAACGCCGAATACCACGCTGCTCGCGAGCAGCAGGGTATGGTCGAGGCGCGGATCCGTGACATCGAAGGCCGCATGCAGAATGCGGTAATCATCGATGTCACCGCCATTCCTCACACCGGCAAGGTGATTTTCGGCACTACCGTCGAAATCGCCAACGTCGAGACGGATGAAAGCGTGACTTACCAGATCGTGGGTGAGGATGAGGCTGACATCAAACTCGGCAAAATCTCTGTCGGTTCGCCCATCGCCCGCGCCTTGATTGCCAAGGAAGAGGGTGATGTGGTTGCGGTCAAAACGCCAAGCGGCGTTATCGAGTACGAGATTGTCGAAGTTCGCCACATCTGAAGGCGGGCGCCCGTTTCGTGCGGGCGCCATGCTCTGGCAGCTGACCCAGATGCTCTGGGTGGGCGGCCTGTGGTTGTCGCATGTTGGTCTACCAGCGGTGCTGGGTCGAATTGGCCTGGCGCCGCTGCTGATCGACGAAATTGCAGGCATGCTGAATGCGCTGATGGTGGCATTCGCCGCAGCGTGTGTGATTTTTCAGGCGATGGTGCTGGTCCGGGCCGAAGGGCTGGCCAGTCTGTGGCGCGATATTCGTGGGCAGTTGCTGCTGATGGCGCTTTACGCGAGCGCGATGTTCTTTGCGGTGCTGCTCGGTTGGCCGGACGCCGTGCGTTGGCAGGTGTTCAGTTATCTTGTGCTGGGCTTTTCCGGACTGGTGCTGGTTCTGCAGCCGGTACCGGGATGGGGTGGCAGGGTGCGCGAAGCACACCCTTGACCCTTGCCGTCACTTGAAGCGATGGACGTTCGACAGCTGCTTGTTGACGCTGAAGTTCTTGCGGTAAATCAGTGCCATCTTGCCGATGACCTGAACCAGATCAGCCTTGCCAGCCTTGCACAGCTCTGCAATGGAGGCCAGGCGCGATTCGCGGTCGAGGATGTTGAGCTTGATCTTGATCAGTTCATGATCCGCCAGAGCGCGTTCAAGTTCGGCTAGCACACCTTCAGTTAAACCGTTGTCAGCCACAATCAAAACCGGTTTCAGATGGTGGCCAATGGATTTGTACTGTTTCTTCTGCTCTTGAGTGAGCGGCATAAATCTGACCCTTTCGTCTGGATTCTGTAAAATGGCGGCCATTTTACCCGAGGGCTCGTTGATCCGCCCAATTAATCACGACCCTAATCATCGAGGTGCCCAATGGCGCGTTCCAAGACAAGCCTTGGTTGGCTGAAACGACATGTCAATGATCCCTATGTGAAGCAGGCGCAGAAGGATGGATACCGCTCGCGTGCGAGTTACAAGCTTCTGGAAATCCAGGAGAAATACAAACTGATCCGTCCGGGCATGAGTGTGGTCGACCTCGGTGCGGCACCGGGTGGCTGGTCGCAGGTCACCAGCCGGCTGATCGGTGGTCAGGGGCGTCTGATCGCCTCGGACATCCTGGAAATGGACAGCATTCCGGACGTAACCTTCATCCAGGGTGACTTCACCGAGGACGAAGTGCTCGCGCGGATCCTCGAGGCCGTGGGTAATTCGCAGGTAGACCTTGTGATTTCCGATATGGCCCCCAATATGAGTGGTACGCCTGAAGTAGACATGCCCAAAGCGATGTTTCTTTGCGAGCTGGCGCTTGATTTGGCGGATCGGATCCTCAAACCCGGTGGCAATTTCGTCATCAAGATTTTTCAGGGCGAAGGGTTCGATGTTTACCTGAAGGACGCTCGCAAGAAGTTCGACAAGATCCAGATGATCAAGCCGGACTCTTCTCGTGGCAGTTCCCGCGAGCAATACATGCTGGCCTGGGGCTATCGTGGCAAGAGCGAGTGAAGCGAGGTTTTTGGTCGGGTCGATAGGTTTTTCATATTTCGCCCCGCGAGCAATAGCGAATATTGTGTGGAAAGTGTTTCACAAAGGGTTACAGACGGCGCCTGCCAAGCCGTACGTAATGTAGTAAGTTAGGCTGGTGAATATCATGCGAAGCGCGCGCCATTAGCGGAGCTTGCTTCAGAGGGTAGTTAATTGAACGATATGGCAAAGAATCTGATCCTGTGGTTGATCATCGCGGCTGTCCTGGTGACGGTGATGAACAACTTCTCCAGTCCTAACGAGCCGCAGACCCTCAACTATTCCGACTTCATCCAGCAGGTCAAGGATGGCAAGGTCGAGCGCGTAGCGGTTGATGGCTACGTGATCACCGGCAAGCGCAACGATGGCGACAGCTTCAAGACCATCCGTCCTGCTATTCAGGACAATGGCCTGATCGGCGATCTGGTGGACAACCACGTCGTGGTCGAAGGCAAGCAGCCGGAGCAGCAAAGCATCTGGACTCAACTGCTGGTCGCGAGCTTCCCGATCCTGGTGATCATCGCCGTGTTCATGTTCTTCATGCGCCAGATGCAGGGTGGCGCGGGAGGCAAGGGCGGGCCAATGAGTTTCGGCAAGAGCAAGGCACGCCTGCTGTCCGAAGACCAGGTGAAAACCACCCTGGCTGACGTCGCCGGTTGCGATGAGGCCAAGGAGGAAGTGGGCGAGCTGGTCGAGTTCCTGCGTGATCCGGGCAAATTCCAGCGCCTGGGCGGTCGTATTCCTCGCGGCGTACTGATGGTCGGTCCTCCGGGTACCGGTAAAACCTTGCTGGCCAAGGCGATTGCCGGCGAGGCCAAGGTGCCGTTCTTCACCATCTCCGGTTCCGATTTCGTCGAAATGTTCGTCGGTGTCGGCGCCAGCCGTGTTCGCGACATGTTCGAACAAGCCAAGAAGCACGCCCCGTGCATCATCTTCATCGACGAAATCGATGCGGTCGGTCGTCATCGTGGTGCGGGCATGGGCGGTGGTCACGACGAGCGCGAGCAGACCCTCAACCAACTGCTGGTTGAGATGGACGGCTTTGAAATGAATGACGGCATCATCGTCATCGCGGCCACCAACCGTCCTGACGTACTGGACCCGGCCTTGCTGCGTCCGGGCCGTTTCGACCGTCAGGTGGTGGTCGGTCTGCCGGACATTCGTGGTCGTGAACAGATTCTCAAGGTTCACATGCGCAAGGTGCCCATGGGTGACGACGTCGCTCCGGCGGTGATCGCGCGGGGTACTCCGGGCTTCTCCGGTGCCGACTTGGCCAACCTGGTGAACGAGGCGTCGTTGTTCGCTGCCCGTACCGGCAAGCGCATCGTCGAAATGAAAGAGTTCGAGCTGGCCAAAGACAAGATCATGATGGGTGCCGAGCGCAAATCCATGGTCATGTCCGAAAAAGAAAAACAGAACACCGCTTATCACGAGGCAGGTCATGCCATCGTCGGTCGCGTGGTTCCCGAGCATGACCCGGTCTACAAGGTCTCGATCATTCCGCGCGGTCGCGCGCTGGGTGTCACCATGTTCCTGCCGGAAGAAGATCGCTACAGCCTGTCCAAGCGCGCATTGATCAGCCAGATCTGCTCGCTGTACGGCGGCCGAATTGCCGAAGAGATGACCCTGGGCTTCGATGGCGTCACCACCGGTGCGTCCAACGACATCATGCGTGCCAGCCAGATTGCGCGGAACATGGTGACCAAGTGGGGCTTGTCGGAAAAACTCGGTCCGTTGATGTACGCCGAAGAAGAGGGCGAAGTGTTCCTGGGTCGCGGCGGCGGTGGTCAGAACGCCAGCTTCTCCGGCGAGACCGCCAAGCTCATCGACTCCGAAGTTCGCAGCATCATTGACCAGTGCTACGGCACCGCCAAGCAGATCCTCACGGATAACCGCGACAAGCTCGACGCAATGGCCGATGCCCTGATGAAGTACGAAACGATCGACGCCGATCAGATCGACGACATCATGGCGGGTCGTACCCCTCGCGAGCCTCGCGACTGGTCGGGTGGTACCGGTAGTTCCGGAACGCCTCCGGTGGTGCAGGATCCGCGTCCGGAAACACCGATCGGCGGTCCCGCTGCTGACGTTTAAGGTTTGAAATGACTTCTGTTCAGTCCTCGACCCGGTTGCCTTGCGGCAACCGGGTTCTTGATTTGGCCCATACGCATGTCATGGGCATTCTCAATGTCACTCCCGATTCCTTCTCCGATGGCGGCCAGTACAGCCAGCTCGATGCAGCCCTGCGTCACGCTGAGGCCATGGTGCTGGCAGGCGCAACGCTGATCGATGTCGGTGGTGAGTCGACCCGGCCAGGTGCCAGGGCGGTTTCCCCGATCGAAGAGCTGGAGCGCGTCGCTCCGATTGTCGAGCGCATCAATCGCGAGCTGGATGTGATTATCTCGGTCGACACCTCTACCCCGGCAGTCATGCGCGAAACTGCGCGGCTGGGAGCGGGGTTGATCAATGATGTTCGCTCGCTGCGCCGTGAGGGAGCCCTGGATGCGGCGGCAGACACTGGTTTGCCGGTCTGTCTGATGCACATGCTCGGTGAGCCGGGTGACATGCAGGACAATCCGCAGTATCAGGACGTCACCCAAGAGGTTGCCGGCTTCCTGGCCGAGCGCATGGCACAGTGCGCGGCGGCCGGAATTCCGGCGCAACGGATCATCCTTGATCCGGGATTTGGCTTCGCCAAGAACCTGCAGCACAATCTAAGCCTGTTCAAGCACATGGAAGCCCTGCATGTTTTCGGGCGGCCCTTGTTGGTTGGGGTTTCACGCAAGAGCATGATCGGTCAGACCTTGAATCGCCCAGTCGATGAACGACTGTCGGGTGGCCTGGCGCTCGCGGCGCTGGCATCTCTCAAGGGGGCGCGTATATTGCGCGTCCATGACGTGGCCGAGACTGTCGATGTGGTGCGCATGATCGCTGCAGTGGAATCAGCCGAATAAGAATGATGGAGCACTTATGACTAAGAAATACTTTGGCACCGACGGCATTCGTGGTCGGGTCGGCGAATATCCGATTACCCCTGAATTCATGCTCAAGCTCGGTTGGGCGGCAGGCATGGCATTCCGCAAAATGGGCGCCTGCAAGGTATTGGTGGGTAAGGACACCCGTATTTCCGGGTACATGTTCGAATCGGCGCTCGAGGCCGGACTGACGTCGGCAGGGGCTGACGTCATGCTCCTGGGGCCGATGCCGACGCCGGCCATCGCCTACCTGACGCGTACTTTTCATGCCGAAGCCGGCATCGTGATCAGTGCTTCGCACAATCCTCACGACGACAACGGCATCAAGTTTTTCTCCGGCCAGGGCACCAAGCTGCCGGATGAAGTCGAGCATATGATCGAAGAACTGCTCGATACCCCGATGACAGTGGTTGAATCGAGCAAGATCGGCAAGGTCTCGCGAATCAACGACGCTTCGGGTCGTTACATCGAATTCTGCAAGAGCAGCGTACCGACCGGGACCAGTTTCTCGGGCCTGAAGATCGTCATCGACTGCGCGCACGGTGCGACCTACAAGGTGGCTCCAAGTGTGTTCCGTGAGTTGGGTGCCGATGTCGTCGTGCTTTCCGCGCAACCGAACGGCCTGAACATCAATGACAACTGCGGTTCGACCCACATGGGTCCGCTGCAGGCGGCCGTGCTGGCCGAGCATGCCGATCTGGGCATTGCGTTCGATGGCGATGGTGACCGGGTTCTGATGGTCGATCACACGGGCGCGGTGGTCGATGGCGATGAGCTGCTGTTCATCATTGCCCGCGACCTGCATGAGCGCAACATGCTCAAGGGCGGTGTGGTCGGGACGTTGATGAGTAACCTGGGGCTGGAACTGGCCCTTGCGGACCTGTCGATTCCCTTCGTGCGTGCCAATGTCGGTGACCGCTATGTCATCGCCGACCTGCTGGAGCGCAATTGGCTGGTCGGTGGAGAGAACTCGGGTCATATCGTCTGCTTCAACCACACCACGACCGGTGATGCGATCATCGCGGCCCTGCAGGTTCTGATGGCGCTCAAGACGCGTTCCGAAACCCTGGGTCAGGCTCGCCAGGCGCTGCGCAAGTGCCCTCAGGTGTTGATCAATGTGCGATTCGGTGGCGGGGCAAGTCCGCTCGATCATGCGGCGGTCAAGGAAGCCAGTGAGCGTGTCACCCAGGCCATGGCGGGTCGTGGGCGTGTGCTGCTGCGCAAGTCCGGCACGGAGCCGTTGGTGCGTGTCATGGTCGAGGGTGAGGACGAATCCGTGGTTCGTGGTCATGCCGAGGCACTGGCAAAACTGGTTACTGAAGTTTCTGCCTGAATTCGGCTTGCCAGCCATGATTGTGTTGGGTAACATCTGCGCCCACTTTGACCGACGAGGTACAGCATGCGTCGCCCTATGGTAGCTGGTAACTGGAAGATGCACGGTACCCGCGCCAGCGTCGCTGAGCTGATCAACGGCCTGAGTCATCTGGCCTTGCCGAGCGGTGTAGATGTCGCGGTATTCCCGCCTTGCCTGCATATCAATCAAGTGATTGATGGCTTGAAAGGCCAGTCGATTTCGGTCGGCGCGCAGAACTCTGCGGTGGAATCCATGCAGGGTGCATTGACGGGTGAAGTTGCCCCGAGCCAGTTGGTGGATGCAGGTTGTTCCCTGGTACTTGTCGGGCATTCCGAGCGCCGCCAGATCATGGGTGAGCGGGATGAGATGCTGAACCGCAAGTTCGCGGCGGCACAGGCGTGTGGCTTGATTCCGGTGTTGTGTGTAGGGGAAACCCTCGAACAGCGTGAAGCCGGTAAAACTCTTGAGGTGGTCGGGCGTCAGCTGGGCTGCATCATCGAGGAGCTGGGTGTCGGTGCCTTTGCAAAGGCAATTATTGCTTACGAGCCTGTCTGGGCCATTGGCACCGGGCTGACGGCTTCGCCGCAACAGGCGCAGGATGTGCATGCAGCCATTCGCGCCCAGTTGGCGGCAGAGAATTCTGAGGTCGCACAAGGTGTGCGGCTTCTATACGGCGGCAGCGTGAAGGCGGCCAATGCGGTCGAACTGTTCGGCATGCCGGATATCGATGGGGGGCTCATTGGTGGAGCTTCCCTGAATGCAGATGAGTTCGGTGCGATTTGTCGCGCCGCGGGAAACTGAAAAAATGCTGGAAACAGTCGTAGTCGTTTTTCATCTGCTGGGCGCATTGGGCGTAGTTGCTCTGGTATTGCTGCAGCAGGGTAAAGGTGCGGATGCTGGCGCGTCTTTCGGAGCAGGTGCTTCAAATACTGTGTTCGGAAGCCAAGGTTCCTCTACCTTTCTTAGTAAGTTTACTGCTATACTTGCGGCCGGTTTCTTCATAACCAGCTTGGGGTTAGGTTACTTTGCTAAAGAGAAAGCTCACCAGCTGACTCAAGTAGGTTTGCCAAACCCGGCAGTGTTGGAAGTTCCAAAGCAACAACCGGCTTCTGATGATGTACCGGTGCTTCAAGAGCAAAAGTCGGCTACCCCAGCGACTGACGTGCCTCCAGCTCAAGAGCAGAAGTAAGAAGGGTTTCAAACGTAGTATTGCCGAGGTGGTGGAATTGGTAGACACGCAACCTTGAGGTGGTTGTGCCCATAGGGTGTAGGGGTTCGAGTCCCCTTCTCGGTACCAATTAGTCAGGAGAGCCCGCTGTTGCGGGCTTTCTTGCAGGTGGAAGGTTACATTGACCCTGTAGGGGATCGGTCGTATACTTCCGCCCCAGCTTTGTCGCGGGGTGGAGCAGTCTGGTAGCTCGTCGGGCTCATAACCCGAAGGTCGTCGGTTCAAATCCGGCCCCCGCAACCAGTTTCAGGAGCCCCTATTCAGGGGCTTTTTGTTAGCTGAATACTTTTTGACGCCGATGTTCAATGGCGATCTCATGTGGGCTTTTTGCCCATTTTTTATTTGCAAAGCATGCACAAGGGGGTTCAGGTGTCGAGCAAGCTAGAACAGCTGCAGGCCTTGTTGGCCCCGGTAGTCGAGGCTCTTGGCTATCAATGCTGGGGGATCGAATTCATCTCTCAAGGCAAACATTCGGTCCTGCGAATCTATATCGATAAAGAGGGCGGCATTCTGATTGATGACTGCACCGCAGTGAGCCATCAGGCCAGTGCAGTCCTCGATGTCGAAGACCCGATCAGTTCCGAATACACCCTTGAGGTGTCCTCTCCTGGCATGGATCGCCCACTGTTCACCTTGGAACAGTTTGCCTCGCATGCCGGTGAACAAGTGAAGATCAAGCTGCGCTCGCCTTTCGAAGGTCGACGCAACTTTCAGGGCCTTCTGCGTGGGGTAGAAGAGCAGGACGTCGTGGTGCAGGTAGATGACCACGAGTTCCTGTTGCCGATCGATATGATCGACAAGGCCAATATTATTCCCAGTTTTGACTGAGACGCGGATCCCGCGGATCCAATGGCTTGCGAAAGGCGAGGCGTACGATGAGCAAAGAAGTACTGCTGGTTGTTGAGTCGGTATCCAATGAAAAAGGCGTACCGCCCAATGTGATTTTTGAAGCGCTGGAGCTGGCTCTGGCCACTGCTACCAAAAAGCGTTTCGAGGACGAAGTCGATCTGCGTGTGGAAATCAATCGCCACACCGGTGCATACGAGACATTCCGTCGCTGGACAGTCGTCGAGGAAGATGACCTGGACGACCCGGCGATCGAAACCTGGCCGAGCAAGGTTGCCCAGACGCACCCTGGCGCCAAGGTTGGCGATGTCGTCGAAGAAAAGATCGAGTCCATCGAGTTCGGTCGCATCGCTGCGCAGACTGCCAAGCAAGTCATTGTGCAGAAGGTCCGCGAAGCCGAGCGTGCTCAAGTCGTTGACGCCTATCGCGAGCGCCTGGGGGAAATCATCTCCGGCACCGTGAAGAAAGTGACCCGTGACAACGTGATCGTCGACCTGGGTAACAATGCCGAGGCGTTGCTGGCCCGTGAAGACATCATCTCTCGCGAAACCTTCCGGGTTGGCGTGCGTTTGCGCGCACTGCTCAAGGAAATCCGCACCGAGAACCGCGGCCCGCAACTGATCCTGTCGCGTACCGCGCCGGAAATGCTGATCGAGCTGTTCCGCATCGAAGTGCCGGAAATTGCTGAAGGGCTGATCGAAGTCATGGCTGCCTCCCGCGACCCGGGTTCGCGCGCCAAGATCGCCGTTCGCTCCAAGGACAAGCGCATCGACCCGCAAGGCGCCTGCATCGGTATGCGCGGTTCGCGCGTCCAGGCAGTGTCGGGTGAGTTGGGCGGTGAGCGTGTGGACATCGTCCTGTGGGACGATAACCCGGCTCAATTCGTGATCAACGCCATGTCCCCGGCTGAGGTTGCGGCAATTATCGTTGACGAAGATGCCCACGCCATGGACATCGCCGTTGGCGCAGACAATCTGGCTCAGGCCATCGGTCGTGGGGGGCAGAACGTGCGTCTGGCCAGCCAGTTGACTGGCTGGACCCTGAACGTCATGACCGAATCGGACATCCAGGCCAAGCAGCAAGCAGAAACCGGCGATATCCTGCGCAACTTCATCGACGAGCTGGAAGTCGACGAAGAGCTGGCACAGGTGCTGGTAGATGAAGGCTTCACCAGCCTGGAAGAGATTGCCTACGTACCGTTGGAAGAAATGCTCAACATCGACGGCTTTGACGAAGAGATCGTCAACGAGCTTCGCGCTCGTGCCAAGGATCGTTTGTTGACCAAAGCCATCGCTACTGAGGAAAAGCTGGCAGACGCCCATCCGGCCGAAGACCTGCTCTCGCTTGAGGGTATGGACAAGGATTTGGCGATGGAACTGGCGGTGCGCGGCGTAATTACCCGCGAAGACCTGGCCGAGCAGTCTATTGACGACCTGCTCGACATCGACGGCATCGACGATGATCGTGCCGGCAAGTTGATCATGGCCGCCCGAGCCCACTGGTTCGAGTAATTAGGCGCGGCCTGAGGAGAGAAGTGCATGACGCAAGTCACGGTGAAACAACTGGCCGATGAGGTCAAAACACCGGTAGAGCGCCTGTTGCAGCAGATGCGTGAGGCAGGTCTGCCGCACACCGCCGCCGAAGAACATGTGACTGACAGTGAGAAGCAATCCCTGCTGACTCACTTGAAAAGCAGCCACAAGGCGAAAGTGGAAGAACCACGCAAGATCACACTGCAGCGTAAAACCACCAGCACCTTGCGTGTTGCTGGCAGCAAAAGCATCAGTGTTGAAGTTCGTAAAAAGAAAGTGTTCGTACAGCGCAGCGCGGAAGAAATCGAAGCCGAGCGCAAACGCGAGCAGGAAGAGCGTCGTGCAGTAGAAAATGCTGCTCGTCAGAAGGCTGAAGAAGAAGCCAAGCTTCGCGCCGAAGAAGAAGCGCGTCGCCAGCCTGCTCAGGTTGAAGCGCCTGTTGCTGCGGCCGAGGCGGTTGCAGCGCCTGCTGCTGTCGAGCCTGTGCGTGAAAGCGTGCCGGCCGTCGCGGCTGCTCCGGCACCTGCGGCCGATACCCGCAAGCGCGACGAACAGCGCCGTCCGGACAAACCACGTGCCGACGATAACAGTCGTCGCGGCGGTGGCGATGGCGAGCGCAAGAACGCTCCGCATCGTGCTTCGGTTAAAGAGAAAGCGCCTGCTCCACGTGCGGCGCCACGTACCACCGACGAAGAAAGCGATGGCTTCCGTCGTGGTGGTCGCGGCAAGGCCAAGCTGAAAAAGCGCAACGCCCACGGTTTCCAGAGCCCTACCGGCCCTGTCGTGCGCGAAGTGAAGATCGGCGAGACCATCACTGTGGGCGATCTGGCCCAACAGATGTCGGTCAAGGCTGCCGAGATCATCAAGTTCATGTTCAAACTGGGTACTCCAGCGACCATCAACCAGGTACTGGATCAGGAAACTGCCCAACTGGTTGCCGAAGAGCTGGGCCACAAAGTGACCCTGATCAGCGACACTGCCCTGGAAGATTCCCTGGCCGAGTCCCTGAAGTTTGAAGGCGAGGCAGTTTCCCGTGCGCCGGTCGTGACCGTAATGGGCCACGTTGACCACGGTAAAACCTCCCTGCTCGACTACATCCGTCGTGCCAAGGTGGCTGCTGGCGAGGCCGGTGGCATTACTCAGCACATCGGTGCGTACCACGTTGAAACCGACCGTGGCATGGTGACGTTCCTCGATACCCCGGGTCACGCCGCGTTTACCGCGATGCGTGCCCGTGGTGCCAAGGCGACCGACATCGTGATCCTGGTGGTTGCAGCGGACGACGGCGTGATGCCGCAGACCGTTGAAGCTGTTCAGCATGCCCAGGCCGCCGGTGTTCCGCTGGTCGTGGCAGTGAACAAGATCGACAAGCCGGGCGCCGATCTCGATCGCATCCGCAGCGAATTGTCGGTACACGGCGTGACGTCGGAAGAATGGGGTGGCGACACGCCTTTCGTTCCGGTTTCGGCGAAGATGGGTACTGGCGTCGACGAACTGCTCGAAGCCGTGTTGCTGCAGGCCGAAGTGCTGGAACTGACTGCAACTCCGTCGGCTCCTGGCCGTGGTGTCGTGGTTGAATCGCGCCTGGACAAGGGCCGTGGCCCGGTGGCTACCGTTCTGGTTCAAGACGGTACCCTGCGCCAGGGCGACATGGTCCTGGTCGGTTCGAACTATGGCCGTGTTCGCGCCATGCTCGACGAGAACGGCAAGCCTATCAAGGAAGCCGGTCCGGCCATCCCTGTCGAGATCCTCGGCCTGGACGGTACCCCGGACGCTGGCGACGAGATGAGCGTGGTTGCAGACGAGAAGAAAGCCCGTGAAGTGGCTCTGTTCCGTCAAGGCAAGTTCCGCGAAGTCAAACTGGCTCGGGCTCACGCCGGCAAGCTGGAAAACATCTTCGAAAACATGGGTCAGGAAGAGAAGAAGACGCTCAACATCGTCCTCAAATCCGACGTCCGTGGTTCGCTGGAAGCTCTGCAAGGCGCTCTGAATGGCCTGGGCAACGACGAAGTGCAAGTGCGCGTAGTCGGTGGCGGCGTCGGTGGTATCACCGAGTCCGACGCCAACCTGGCACTGGCCTCCAACGCTGTACTGTTCGGCTTCAACGTGCGTGCCGATGCCGGTGCTCGCAAGATCGTCGAGCAGGAAGGTCTGGATATGCGTTACTACAACGTGATCTACGACATCATCGAAGACGTCAAGAAAGCCCTGACCGGCATGCTCGGCAGCGATGTTCGCGAGAACATCCTGGGTGTGGCCGAAGTGCGTGACGTGTTCCGCTCGCCGAAGTTTGGCGCGATCGCCGGTTGCATGGTGATCGAAGGTGTTGTTCACCGTAACCGTCCGATCCGTGTATTGCGTGAAGACATCGTTATCTTCGAAGGCGAGCTGGAATCCCTGCGCCGCTTCAAGGATGACGCGTCCGAAGTGCGTGCCGGCATGGAATGCGGTATCGGCGTGAAGAGCTACAACGACGTCAAAGTCGGTGACAAGATCGAAGTCTTCGAGAAGGTTCAGGTTGCTCGCAGCCTCTAACTCGCGCACTTCAGGGGCCACGCCACGCCGCTGCATGTCAATGCGCGGCACGGTGTCAGTGCTCTGAACGCAACGCCCGGTCTGGCTTTTTGCCAGGCCGGGCGTTTGCCGCTTTCAGACCCTTCGGATTTCACCGTGGGGCAGTAACAGGTAACAAGACATGGCAAAAGAATACAGCCGTACCCAGCGTATCGGCGATCAGATGCAGCGTGAGCTGGCACAACTGATCCGTCGTGAAGTCAAAGATCCACGCGTCGGTCTGGTGACCATTACCGCTGTTGAAGTCAGCCGTGACGTCGGTCACGCCAAGATCTTCATCACCGTGATGGGCCAGGACAACGCCGAAGACATCGCGCAAAGCATCAAGGTGCTCAACTCCGCTGCCGGTTTCCTGCGCATGCAACTGGCCCGCGAAATGAAGTTGCGCAGCGTTCCACAGCTGCACTTCCACTACGACGAAAGCGTCGTGCGGGGCGCGCACCTGTCGGCTCTGATCGAGCGTGCGGTGGCTGAGGACAGTCAGCACCCGGTTGCGGCAGAAGCCGAAGACACCAAGGAGTAACCGGTGGCTCAGGTCAAACGTATCCGTCGTAACGTCAGCGGCATCATCCTGCTCGACAAGCCGCTGGGGTTTACCTCGAACGCGGCCTTGCAGAAGGTTCGCTGGCTGCTCAACGCCGAGAAGGCGGGGCACACTGGCAGTCTCGACCCGCTGGCGACCGGCGTGTTGCCGTTGTGTTTCGGCGAGGCCACCAAGTTCTCGCAATACCTGCTCGATTCCGACAAGGGGTACGAAACCCTGGCGCAACTGGGCAAGACCACCAGCACGGCGGATGCCGAAGGTGAAGTTTTGCAGGAACGCCCGGTGACCGTTGGTCGATCCGATGTCGAAGCGGTGCTGCCGAAATTTCGTGGCCAAATCAGTCAGATACCGCCGATGTATTCAGCGCTCAAGCGTGATGGGCAGCCGTTGTACAAGCTCGCTCGTGCAGGTGAAGTAGTGGAGCGCGAACCGCGTTCTGTTACTATTGCGCGCTTGGAATTGCTGGCCTTCGAAGGTGATACTGCTCGGCTTGCGGTGGATTGCAGCAAAGGCACCTATATCCGTACCCTGGTGGAGGATATTGGTGAGCAACTCGGTTGTGGCGCTTACGTGGCAGAACTGCGACGTACCCAGGCCGGGCCTTTCACGCTGGCGCAGACGGTCACGCTCGAAGAGCTGGAAGCGGTGCATGCCGAAGGCGGCAACGAAGCGGTCGATCGCTTCCTGATGCCATCGGACAGCGGCTTGCTGGATTGGCCGCTGTTGCAGTTCTCGGAAGCGAGTGCGTTCTACTGGCTCAACGGCCAACCGGTACGTGCCCCGGACGCCCCGAAATTCGGCATGGTGCGGGTACAGGATCACAATGGTCGCTTCATCGGTATCGGTGAAGTGAGCGAAGACGGGCGCATTGCGCCGCGTCGACTGATTCGGTCGGAATGACCGAAACCGGTCTGTGTAAAAGCAGGCCGGCGAGGGTGGCTGTTAGCAGGCACGGTCACAACTCATTTTTAGATACAGGGATTTGTCCCTGGCCTGTTGAAGCTGTTTCCCTGAAACAGTTTCCTGATAAAAGGATTGCCTCATGGCTCTCGACGTTCAAGAAAAAGCTCAAATCGTAGCTGACTACCAGCAAGCTGTTGGTGACACTGGTTCGCCAGAAGTGCAAGTTGCACTGCTGACCCACAACATCAACAAACTGCAAGGTCACTTCAAGGCCAACGGTAAAGATCACCACTCCCGTCGTGGTCTGATCCGCATGGTAAACCAGCGTCGCAAGCTGCTGGACTACCTGAAAGGCAAGGACGTGAGCCGTTACAGCGCTCTGATCGCTCGCCTGGGTCTGCGTCGCTAATCAGCGATTGCGCTAGAGGTTGGTTGTCTGTCGCACGTCAGTGGGTTTCCCGCTGGCTTGCGACAGGCTCCCAGCCTCAAGTTTTATCTGGATGCACGTTTTACCCTGGACAGGCGTTGGGCCGATTCCCGACATTGCCCAAGAATTTCGCAAGAAGACAAGTTCCCCCAAGAGCCACAAAAGAAGGTAGGACACCGTGAACCCGGTAATCAAAAAATTCCAGTTCGGTCAGTCGACCGTTACCCTCGAGACTGGCCGTATCGCCCGTCAGGCCTCCGGCGCAGTACTGGTCACCGTTGACGACGACGTCAGCGTATTGGTGACCGTAGTCGGTGCCAAGCAAGCCGATCCAGGCAAGGGCTTCTTCCCTCTGTCCGTTCACTACCAGGAAAAGACTTACGCTGCCGGTAAGATCCCTGGCGGTTTCTTCAAGCGCGAAGGCCGTCCTTCCGAGAAAGAGACCCTGACTTCCCGACTGATCGACCGTCCGATCCGTCCGCTGTTCCCGGAAGGCTTCATGAACGAAGTGCAGGTTGTCTGCACCGTCGTTTCCACCAGCAAGAAAACCGATCCGGACATCGCTGCGATGATCGGTACTTCGGCTGCGCTGGCCATCTCCGGTATTCCTTTCGATGGCCCGATCGGCGCCGCCCGCGTCGCTTTCCATGAAAGCACCGGCTACCTGCTGAACCCGACCTACGAGCAATTGGCGGCTTCCAGCCTGGACATGGTCGTTGCCGGTACCGAAGAAGCCGTGCTGATGGTTGAATCCGAAGCCAAAGAGCTGACCGAAGACCAGATGCTGGGCGCCGTGCTGTTTGCCCACGATGAGTTCCAGTCGGTCATCAAGGCTGTCAAGGAACTGGCTGCCGAAGCAGCCAAGCCAACCTGGACCTGGGCTCCACAGGCAGAAGCCACCGAACTGCTGGGCGCGATCCGTGCCGAGTTCGGCGAAGCGATCTCCCAGGCCTACACCATCACCGTCAAGGCCGACCGCTACGCTCGCCTGGGCGAGCTGAAGGACCAGGTCGTTGCCAAGCTGGCCCGCGAAGACGGCCAGCCTTCCGCTGCCGACGTCAAAGCGGCTTTCGGTGAAATCGAATACCGCACCGTTCGCGAAAACATCGTCAACGGCAAGCCACGTATCGACGGTCGCGACACCCGCACCGTCCGTCCGCTGAACATCGAAGTCGGCGTGCTGCCGAAGACCCACGGTTCGGCGCTGTTCACCCGTGGTGAAACCCAGGCGCTGGTCGTTGCAACCCTGGGCACCGCCCGTGACGCGCAACTGCTGGACACCCTGGAAGGCGAGAAGAAAGACCCGTTCATGCTGCACTACAACTTCCCTCCGTTCTCGGTGGGCGAGTGTGGTCGCATGGGTGGCGCCGGTCGTCGTGAAATCGGTCACGGCCGTCTGGCCCGCCGTTCGGTTCAGGCCATGCTGCCGGCCGCCGACGTGTTCCCGTACACCATTCGCGTGGTGTCGGAAATCACCGAGTCCAACGGTTCGAGCTCCATGGCCTCGGTCTGCGGCGCTTCCCTGGCCCTGATGGACGCTGGCGTTCCAATGAAGGCACCGGTGGCCGGTATCGCCATGGGTCTGGTCAAGGAAGGCGAGAAGTTCGCCGTCCTGACTGACATCCTGGGTGACGAAGACCACCTGGGCGACATGGACTTCAAGGTAGCCGGTACCGCCAAGGGCGTGACCGCGCTACAGATGGACATCAAGATCAAGGGCATCACCGAAGAGATCATGGAAATCGCCCTGGGCCAGGCCCTGGAAGCGCGCCTGAACATCCTCGGCCAGATGAACCAGATCATTGGCCAGTCGCGTACCGAGCTGTCGGCCAACGCTCCGACCATGATCGCGATGAAAATCGACACCGACAAAATCCGTGATGTCATCGGTAAAGGCGGCGCGACCATTCGTGCGATCTGTGAAGAGACCAAGGCTTCGATCGACATCGAAGATGACGGCTCGATCAAGATCTTCGGTGAAACCAAGGAAGCGGCTGAGGCAGCACGTCAGCGCGTTCTGGGGATCACTGCCGAGGCCGAAATCGGCAAGATCTATGTCGGCAAGGTTGAGCGCATCGTCGACTTCGGCGCATTCGTCAACATCCTGCCTGGCAAGGACGGTCTGGTTCACATCTCGATGCTGAGCGATGCTCGCGTCGAGAAAGTGACCGACATCCTGAAAGAAGGCCAGGAAGTGGAAGTACTGGTACTGGACGTGGACAACCGCGGCCGTATCAAGCTGTCCATCAAGGACGTTGCCGCCGCCAAGGCTTCGTGCGTTTAATCACCCGCCACGCCTGACGGCTTCATCGTCATGAAAATGCCCCGCAGTGAACGCTGCGGGGTATTTTTTTGCCTGCATGAAAGGCAAACGCATCGTGAAGTTGCCTGGCTTTACCGTCAGTGCTAGGTTTAGCCCACTGCCCGTGTAGCTCAGTCGGTAGAGCAGCGCACTCGTAACGCGAAGGTCGCAGGTTCGATTCCTGTTTCGGGCACCACCTCTCCTATTTCACCTTCCTGCTCAAGTCTTCGACGGTTCGTTTGAGCTGATCGATGGCCCGGTCCTGATCGCTGACTTTCTGTTTCAGGCTGGAAATCTCGCTGTTGCTCGAACTCGAACTGGAGCCGCTGCTGCGCTTGAGCTCCTCGATCTGTTTGCGCTGGTTGTCCAGGTCGCGCTCCTGCTCCTTGACGGTACGCTTGAGTTCATCGATCTCCTTGTTGCTGGAACTGGAGCTGGACCCACTGCTGCGCTTGAGTTCTTCGAGCTGGCGCCCATGATCGTCGAGCGTTTCGCGCATTTTCCTGAGGTCAGTGACGTCGATATCGGTTCTGATCAGCACTTCCTTGCCGTACTGACTTTGAGTGGCGATCATTTTGTCGCCGTATGTCGCAGAGCCCGTGTTGCTCAGTTCAATGCCGGCCATTGCCATTCCTGGCAGGGCCAGGAGGCTCAACAGGGTCGCGAGCGTGGTGGTGGACAGAGCAGGGGAAAGCTTCGGGTAGCCAGGCATCACAAAGGTTCCTTGGGACGTGCGGAGATGGCACATCGCTATGACTCGGGCTTTCGACTTATGTTCCCGGTCGACCGCACGGCCCTGTGGTTTTTTGCGCGGCGGATGTAAAGAGGCGTGTAAATCGACCGACAAACATCCTATATTCGGAACTTGCCCGGGATTGTCCCAGGTGTTTTCAAATGATCCCCGAATGGTTCTGAAGGCCAGATAACCCGACGGTTCGCGGTTTTTTGCGTCAGAGAGATCCTTGATGATCCAGATCCATCTTCCATTCCCTCGATCAGCGAGAACGACATGACCGTAACAGCATTGAGCCAGGAAGCCCGGCACGAAGAAGCGCTTAAAAAGTACCTGCTTGAGTCCCCTCAATTGGCCGACGAGATCAAGGACCTGCCCGCCGACGATCAGAAAGACCAGCTCCAGTGGGCATTCGAGGATGAGGCTGAGGCCCAGGGCTTGCAGCCGTGGGAGTTGACGCTCAAGTACACCTCGAGCCCGGAGGAGTTCGAGGCGGCACGGCTGGCTCTGCACCGGGAGGCGGCCGAGGTATTGGGCGTCGAGTGGGAAGAGTACTGCGAGATGAACAACCTGGTGGTTTGAGCCCCCTTGCGGCGCCAAACCTGTGGGAGCGCGCTTGTTCGCGAAGCGCTGTGTCAAACGACGAAATAGTTGCCTGACACACCGCTTGCGCGAGCAAGCCCGCTCCTACCCCTTGGTTCAGAGGCTGAGTCGCATCGACAGATCGACCGCCTTCACATCCTTGGTCATCGCACCGATCGAGATGTAGTCCACACCGGTTTGTGCAATCGGCAGCAACGTCGTTTCGTTGATACCGCCACTGGCCTCCAGTTTCGCCTTGCCGCCGTTCAGGCGAACGGCTTCGCGCATATCGTCCAGGCTCAACTCGTCCAGCATGATGATGTCGGCGCCGGCCTCAAGGGCCTCCTTGAGTTCTGTCAGGCTTTCCACTTCGATTTCCACCGGCTTGCCCGGGGCGATCTTGTGCGCGGCGTTGATCGCTTGCGCAATGCCACCACAGGCGGCGATGTGGTTTTCCTTGATCAGGAAAGCGTCGTAGAGGCCGATGCGGTGGTTGTGGCAGCCGCCGCAGGTCACGGCGTACTTTTGTGCCATACGCAAACCTGGCAGGGTTTTGCGAGTATCGAGCAACTTCACCTGGGTCTGGGCAACGAAATCCGCCAGGTATTGCGCACGTGTGGCCACGCCGGACAGCAATTGCAGGAAGTTCAGGGCGCTGCGTTCACCCGTCAACAGCGAGCGTGCAGGGCCTTCGAGATGGAACAGGGGTTGATTGGGTTTCACTCGCTCGCCGTCGCGCACCTGCCAGTGCACCGCTACACGCGGGTCCAGTTGCCGGAACACTGCGTCCACCCAGGCTGTACCGGCGATGACAGCGTCGTCGCGGGTGATGATGGTGGCTTTGGCCAGGCGCTCGGCCGGGATCAGTTGCGCGGTGATGTCGCCGCTGCCGACGTCTTCGAGCAGCGCGCGGCGCACGTTGGCTTCGATTTCGGCGGTCAGGTCGGCGAGACGTAGATTCGGCATAACGGACTCCACAAACAAAGTGGCCCGATTATAGGGCCTTGGCGCAAGGCAACCCAAGGCGTGAGAGGCCTTTCGGTCGCTCCGGCTGCGTTTATTTGCTCGATCCGTCGGAGCAATTGGCGTTCAGCGATGGTCAATCTCCTGCCTCTGTTTTCAAGAGGGCACAGAGTCTGCTGGCACACGGGACATCTTTTGCAAGATAATGCGCCTTGCATTTGACGCCATGGCTTTGACGGGTACGGGAGGGCAGGATGCACAATGACGGGAATGTGGTGCCTTTGCACAAGGCCGCTACCGATACGGCGAGTTCCTCGCCGCTCGCCCGTGTGCCCGTCATTTTGCTTCAGGTTCGCGACAAGGCCGTGCTTCAGCTGCGCCATGGCTTGCAGGAACTGTTCGATAATGCCGACGACACTTTGTTTGAAATGGCCGACCGCGCCAGCAATGACGTCGAACAGAACATCTTCTTCCAGGCCATGCGCGATTTGCGCCTCAAGCGCAAAAGCATCGAACGGGTGTTTTTCGAGCATGTCCTGGAGGCATTCGTCAGTCTCACCCGGTACAGCGCCGCTGCGATTGCCGCGCCTGTGGCGCCGGTCCTCGATGCGATGTCCGGCGATGAGCTGGAGCGCAGCGTGGCGGTGCAAGCCATGGTCAACAAAGTGCTGAACCGCGACGGTTTCGCGCTCGACCAACTGACAGCCAGGCTCAGCACCCTGATCGGCAAGAAACTGGTGACCCAGCATAATCCGCTGGGTCCGGCGATGCTCTGCGAGTACTTCATGCGGGCCGGGCGCAATCTCGGCGTGGAGATCAAGGTCAAGCTGATCGTCCTCAAGCTTTTCGAGCGCTATGTGCTCAGCGACGCCGACCAGCTCTACACCGAGGCCAATGAGTTGCTGATCGCCACCGGCATATTGCCCGACCTCAAGTCTGCCCCGGGGCGGCGCGCCCTCGACCGTGCCCAGGCCAGCGTCAATGCGCAACCCGTCGAAGCCAGCGCGCCGCTCGACGAGGGTGTGCAGGAAGTGTTCGCCGCGCTTCAGGCGCTGCTGCTTCAAGTGCGTGGCAGTGTGGCGCCGACACTGGAACCCCGTGCGCCGGCACAACCGATCTCCACCCGTGACCTGCTGCGAATGCTCTCGCACTTGCAGCAATACGTGCCGCCCCTGGCGGTGCAGGACGATTTCGACCTGCGCGCCCAACTCGAGCAGTTGTTGACCCGAATCAGCGTCAAAAGCGGCAAGTCACGGGTGGTTGGCGTCGCCGATGAGGACGTGATCAACCTGATCGCCCTGCTGTTCGAGTGCATCCTCGATGACCGCAATTTGCCGGACTCGCTCAAGGCGCTGATTGCCCGCCTGCAAATTCCGATGCTCAAGGTGGCCGTGCTGGACAAGAGTTTCTTCAGTCGCAGCACCCATCCGGCCCGGCGCCTGCTCAACGAAATTGCCGCGGCGGCCATGGGTTGGGGCGATTGCGACGATCATCAGCGCGACAGCCTGTACCTGCGGATCGAGCAGGTGGTGCAACGGCTGTTGAACGACTTCGTCGATGATCCGGCGATTTTCTCCGAGTTGCTGGCGGATTTTCTGGCCTTCACCAGCGATGAACGCCGTCGCAGCGAGCTGCTGGAACAGCGCACTCGCGATGCCGAGGAGGGCCGGGCCAGAACCGAACTGGCACGCCGGCGGGTCGAACAGGCCTTGAATACCGTGGTGTTGGGCAAGGTGCTGCCGCAGCAGGTGCTGGCGTTTGTTCAGGACACCTGGAGCCAGGTCCTGCTGCTGACGTGTCTCAAGCACGGCGAGCTGTCTGATGAGTGGCGTGCCGACGTGCAGACCCTGGAGCAATTGGTCTGGAGCGTGCAGCGCCATGACGAACCGGATACCGAACAGCGGCTGTTGGCGCTGGTGCCGGGGTTGCTCAAGTCGTTGCGTAGCGGCTTGAGCCGGTCGGCGTTCGATCCGTTCGCCACCGCCGAGTTCTTCAGCGTGCTGGAAAGCCTGCATCTGCAATTGTTCGAGCGCACGGATCAGGCCGTGGCCTCCGTCGGCGAGGCCGACACGCCGCTGATGGTGCAGGTGCAGGAGCAGATCCAGTTGCGCACCGCCGACGAAGGACCGGTCGAGGCAGCCTCGACACGCTTGTCGGTGGATGATGAAAGTTTGGTTCAGGTCGATCGATTGACGCTGGGGTGCTGGGTCGAGTTCCGGGAAGACGAGGACAACACCCTGCGCTGCAAACTGGCCGCGATCATCGACGCCACGGGCAAATACATCTTCGTCGACCGCACCGGCATGAAGGTGCAGGAGCGCAGTCGCGCCGGCCTGGCATTGGATTTTCGCCAGGGAGTGGTGCGAGTCCTGGACGATACCCTGCTCTTCGACCGCGCCCTGGAGTCGGTGATCGACCACCTGCAACGCCTCAATCGCGGCAAGTGATCGCACGCCGGGGGGCTATCGCGGCATACTGGGCGCCAACACAGTCGACGTTGAAGGAACCTGTATGCAGTTGGACCCCGCGAGCGGTTGGTGCCTGGGCGTGAATACCTGCCCCTCTCCCAACTTCAATGCGCGCCCCACGGGCGAAGTTTCCCTGCTGGTGATCCACAACATCAGCCTGCCGCCGGCGCAGTTCGCCACCGGCAAGGTGCAGGAATTCTTCCAGAACCGGCTGGATGTCACAGAGCATCCCTACTTTGAGGGGATCGCTGACCTGCGGGTGTCCGCGCATTTCCTGATCGAGCGTGACGGCACGGTCACGCAATTCGTCTCGTGCCTGGAGCGTGCCTGGCATGCCGGCGTGTCGTGTTTCGAAGGCCGGGAAACCTGTAACGATTTTTCCGTGGGCATCGAGCTGGAAGGCACGGATGATCTGCCGTTCACCGACGCCCAGTACGAGGCGTTGGTTGCCTTGACGTTGCAACTGCAAGGCGCCTTCACGGCCATTACCCCGCAACGCATCTGCGGTCACAGCGACATCGCGCCCGGACGCAAGACTGATCCGGGGCCGGCGTTCGACTGGGCGCGTTATCGATCCGCCCTGGCTAAAGAGGTACAACGATGAGTTTTCTGGTGTTGCTGTTGGCGGTGTGGATCGAGAAGTTCTCGGCCCTGCGCCATCGGATTCAACGTGACGGCGGTTGGGTGCGCGAGCTGCACAAGCTCGAGGCCAGCCCGCGCCTGATCAATCACCCCTGGTGGGTATTGCTGATCCTGGTGTTGCTGCCGGTGGCATTGCTGGGGCTGTTGCTGGTGGTGCTGGAGCCGGTCGCGTATGGGTTGCTGGCGTTGCCGGTGCATTTGCTGGTGGTGATTTACAGCCTGGGACGAGGTGATCTGCAGGGCGGTCTCGGGCCGTTTCGGGATGCCTGGCGCCGGGAGGACCTGCAAGCGGCCGCCCACGTGGCCAAGCGTGACCTCGATATCTGCGCCGACAGCGGCGAGCAGTTGCTGGAGCGGGTCCAGGGCCATCTGCTATGGCAGGCCTACCAGAGCTTTTTCGCGGTGATTTTCTGGTACTTCCTCCTCGGTCCGGTGGCCGCATTGAGTTACCGATTGCTCGCCCTGGCCGAAACGCATGGAAAAAACCCGGCCGTCGTCGAGTGCGCGACGCAACTGCGCCATGCGTTCGACTGGGTGCCGGTGCGCCTGCTGGCGGCGAGCTTCGCCCTGGTCGGCAATTTTGTCGCGGTGAGCCGGGTCATGCTGCATGAATTGTTGAACTGGAATATCAGCGCCGCGCAACTGATCGAGAGAATCGGGCTGGTGGCGGGTGAAATTCCTGCCCCGGTGGCCGGGCCGGACGGCATCAATAACCTTGATCGACTCTGGGAGTTGCTGCTGCGCGCGGCGGTGCTCTGGTACGCCGGTTTCGCTTTGTGGACGGTCCTGCCCTGAAGCCGATTGCCTAGCCGCAGGGCAAGCCTGCGTCTGCCGGTTTGAGCCCGTTCCCGTTAACTTTAAGTTACAAAACCCCCTGACGATTTGAGTTATACAACGATAGCGCTCAATGGTGGCTATCTGCTGTCGATGCGCGCCTGCCAATAAAAATAAGAAATCGAAAGGGGGGACTTCCAGTGAAGAGCTTGCTCTATCCCGCTGTCGCGCTGATGAACCGCCTGAGCTTCGGCATGAAGTTCAGCCTGATCAGTATCCTGTTCCTGGTGCCGATGTTGGTGACCAACTTTTACCTGGTGCGCGATTCCTATCGTGAATTCCAGGGCACTCAGGTGGAACTGCAAAGCCTCGACCTGCTGGGCAGCAGCCTGACCCTGCGACGCGACCTGGAAACCCTGAATAACCTGGTGCAGATCAACGTCGTGCTCGGTCAGGCCGGCAAGGCCGGTGACGTCGAATCCAGGATCACGGCCCTTGAACAGGGTGTGCTGGCCCGTCTGCAAGGGTTGACGGCAATGACCATCGATCCTGAGCAGGTCGCCGTGTTCGATGGCAAGCGGGATGAAATGATCGGCGCGTTCAAGGCCCAGCAGACGGAAAACTCGTTGCAGAGCAAAAGTGCGCTGATCGGCAAGCTGCTGGGCAATGCACAGATTTTCAGCCAGATCATCGCCAGCCAGGCGGGGTTGAGCCGTGACACCCAGGGCGACATGCGCCAGCTCACCGAACTCATCACCAACATCACACCACCTGTCACCCAGTTGCTGGGCGACGGTCGCGCCATGGGCGCCTACTCCCTGGGACAGGGGTTTCTCAATTCGTCGTCGAGTACGCGGTTCGATGAGTTGTTGGCGCAGATCGAAAAGCAGCAGGCGGAATACGGCCTGAAACTCCAGGATGCGCTGGGCTCGAGCAAGGCAGCGCGTGAAACCCTGGCGGCCCAGGCCGAGATCAGCAAGGCGTCGTTGAAAAAGGCCAGTGAACTGTTCGAAGAGCAGGTGGTGATGGCCGATACCCTCGAGGCGCCGTGGCAGGCTTTCTACGATCAGGTCAGCGGCCTGATGGAGCAGACCTACCAGCTCAACGACGCGACCCTGAAATTCCTCGATACCCAGTTGCAGCAGCGCCTGATCCAGAACCGCACCCACATGCTCTTGCAGGCCATCGCGCTGTCGGTGGTGTTCGTGCTGATTTTCTACCTCTACGGCGGTTTCTATGCTTCGACGCGCACCACCCTCAAGCGCCTGGGCGCGATGATGGACAAGGTGGCGGCCGGCGACATGACGGTGACCTTCAACGCGAACAGCCGTGATGAACTGGGCGAGTTGGGCGAGGTGTTCAACGGCACCGTGAAGAAAATCCATGACCTGATCGAGCGGGTTGGCCAGACCGTCGCGGAAGTCGAGCGTCAGGCCGGGCAGGTCGAGACCGTCTCCGCCCGCAGCAACCAGGCTGTCGCGGGGCAGCGTACACAGATCGAACAGGTGGCGACGGCAATGAACCAGATGTCGGCCACGTCCCAGGAGGTGGCTCGCAGTGCGGCCGCAGCGGTCAGCAGTGCCCACAGCGTCAATGACGAAACCATCAACGGGCGCGGCCTGGTGGAGTCGCAGCAGGGCAGCATTGCGGCTTTGGCCGGCGAGATCGATCAGTCGGTGCGGGTGATCAACCAGTTGGCCAGCGACAGCCAGTCCATCAGTACGGTGCTGGAGGTGATCAAAAGCATTGCCGAGCAGACCAACCTGCTGGCGCTCAACGCAGCCATCGAGGCGGCGCGGGCAGGGGAACAGGGGCGCGGTTTTGCCGTGGTGGCGGACGAGGTCCGGACCCTGGCCAAGCGCACCCAGCAATCGACCGAAGAAATCGAACAGATGATCGCCAGGCTGCACAGCGGCGTCGGTGCTGCGGTGAAGGCCATGGGCAGCAGTCATCAAATGGCCAGCGGTACGGTTGGTCAGTCGGAAAAAGTCCAACAGGCGTTGGAAAACATCCTCGGTGCCGTAGGAATGATCGTCGATCAGAACCAGCAGATCGCTGCCGCCGTCGAACAGCAGACGGCCGTGGCGCACGACATCGACCAGAACATCGTCGAGATCAACCGGGCCGGCGAGCGCACTGCCGAAGGCGCACACCAGACCGAGGACGCCAGCCGGGCGTTGTCGGTGCAGGTGCTGGAGCTCAAGCAACTGATCAACGCGTTCCGGGTGTAAGGCCTGCTGGACCCGCAGGAGCGAGCGTGCTCGCTCCTACAGATTTCTGTGCACATTTTGTAATACTTGTTACCCCGCCGCGTCGGCCCTATCTGGTTTTCCTCCAGGCTCTGGTTTTTGCTCTTCAATGAAGGATGATCCACAACCCTGACCTACCTTGAGGAGGCTCGGTTATGTCCGTCGCTATCACTGGAATCCACGGCCAATGCGCCCATTGCGCAAGCATTTGTCTGCTTGCACCCTGGCAGCTCAACGCCATCGCCATCAATGAAGCCTTTCCCTGTTCCCACTGCCACAAAGCCTTGCAATTGAGTGACCCGAAACAGATCAGGCGGATCAAGTCGCTGGACTCGCTCGCGCTGCTGCGCGCCAGTACCTTGGTCATGGTTTGCACCGCGATGCTGGTGGCATTGGTGATGGAGTGGGTCGGGTTGCTCAGCGTGATCGAGCAGATCAACTTTACCCTGGTGGCGATTCTGATCTATCTGGTCGTTGTGCAATACGCGAGGCACCGGCAACACATCACGCTGATTCTGGAAGCGGCCAGGGCACACGCCGACTGACGCTACCAGTTGAACAGCTCGCAGGCATTGGCCGTGCTCGCAGCGGCCAGTTGCTCGGGACTGATTGCCAAGATGTGCGCCAGTGCCGAGCAGATCGCCGGCAAGTGCGCCGGGCTGTTGCGCTGGCCGGCAAACATGGCAGGCGCCATGTCCGGCGAATCGGTTTCCAGCACCACGGACTCCAGCGGCAATTCGGCCAGCACGCGGTGCATGCGCAAGGCCTGTGGCCAGGTGGCGGCACCGCCCAGGCCCAACCTGAAGCCGAGCCTGATGTACTCCCGGGCCTCTTCGCGACTGCCGGCGAAGGCGTGGATGATGCCGGCGCGTTTGAGCTTGAAGCGTTTGAGGGTGGCGATCACCGCCGCATGACTGCGCCGTACGTGCACCAGCACGGGCAGATTGAAGTCGACGGCCAGTTGCAACTGGGCTTCGAACAATGCCTGCTGGCGTTCGCGATCAAGGGTCTCGATGAAGTAGTCCAGTCCGATTTCGCCGACGGCGCAGAGCTGGCGGTGACCGGCCAGGCGACTCAGCCAGTCACCCAGTTCACGCAGATCTTCGGGTCGATGCTGCTCCAGGTACACAGGATGCAGGCCAAAGGCTGCATGCAGGTCCGGATCGCCCTGCACCAGCTCCCAGACCCGCTGCCAGTTGCCCTGGTGAACGCCCAAGACCACCATCCGACGCACGCCGAGGGCGCGACTTTCGGCCATCAATGCCTGGCGGTCGGCGTCGAAGTCCGGGAAGTCGAGGTGGGTATGGGTGTCGATCAGCTCCACGGCTCAGTCCTGGCGAATTCGCTGCTTGAAGGTCCGCGCGATGGCGTGCACGCCGGGTTGGTAGTCCGACTGCTCGATGGCGGCGAGGGCCAGTTGCAGCGCCTTGTCGGCGATCAACTGATGCTGCTGGGCCATCGCGTTGACCGGCAGGGGCAGGAAGTCCAGCAGCTGCGTGTCGCCAAAGGTGCCAAGGCGCAGGGGGCGGGATTTCAGTGGGAAATCGTGCAAGGCATCGAACACACCCTGCAGCAGCACATAGGATGTGGTGACCAGCGCATCCGGCAGATGCCCCAGGCGCTCAAGCAGTTCTTCCATCAATTGCTTGCCCCATTCGCGGCTGAACGACTCGCCGTGTTCGATCAGGATCTCGCCGGTGAATCCACCCAACGCCTCCTTGAACCCGGCGGCCCGCTCCTGGCTGATGCTCAGTTCAGGGCGCGCGCCGATCAGGGCGATCTGCCGGGGTACGGGGTCGAGCAGGCTGCGCGTCAGCTGCAGGCTGGCTTCGTGGTCGTCGCTGATCACCGAACAGAAGTCGTCAGGCGCCATGACCCGGTCGATGGCGATGATCGGCATCCCCTTGGCTTGCAACTGACGGTAGCTGTCGTCATCGGCTGGCAGGCAACTGGCGACGATCAAGGCGTCGCAGCGCCGGGCGCGGAACAATTGCAGCAATTGCCGCTCGCTGTCCGGCGCATCGTCGGAGCTGGCGATCAACAGTTGATAGCCGCGCGCCCGGGCCCCCTGTTCCAGCAACTTGGCGATCCGCGCATAACTGGGGTTTTCCAGGTCCGGCAGGATGAAGCCCAGGGTGCGGGTATGCCGGCTGCGCAGCCCCGCCGCTTGCGGGTTGGGTGTAAAGCCATGGAGTTCGACGACCGCGCGCACGCGCTCGACGGTGGCGCTGCTGATCCGTTGCTGTTCAGCCTTGCCATTGATGACATAACTGGCGGTGGTCACGGACACACCGGCCAACTGTGCAATATCACTGAGTTTCAAACCGGGATTTCCTTTTTTTCGGGCGTGCCCCGAGATTTTCGCCAATCCTACCCGATTCGGGCATGCACCCTATTGTCGCAACCATCCGACAGGTTGGGCTTCAACCCTGAAAGATTATCGAGTAACGTGCCAAACATTCTAGATTAAACGTTTCAGCAAGCGTATTTTCTACACATTAGGTGCATTTGGCCGGTTCTGCCGCGAAACCGCCAAAAGTTGCGACCAAGCGCCTAAGCTGACTCATTCAAAACAATACCTGGCGCCCCGAGGTGCCAAAAAGGAGAACGCATGCTCGAGCTTACGATAGAGCAGATATCCATGGGCCAATCGGCCGTGGACAAGTCCGCCGCGCTGGAGCAGTTGGCCCGGCACCTGGTGGCCGATGGCCTGGTTGCCGACGGTTACCTCGCCGGTTTGCAGGCCCGCGAGGCCCAGGGCTCGACCTTTCTGGGTCAAGGTATTGCCATTCCCCACGGTACCCCGCAAACCCGCGATCAGGTGTATTCCACCGGCGTGCGGCTGATGCAATTCCCCGAGGGCGTGGACTGGGGCGACGGCCAGATGGTGTACCTGGCCATCGGCATCGCGGCCAAGTCCGACGAGCATTTGCGGCTCCTGCAACTGCTGACCCGCGCCCTCGGCGAAACCGATCTGGGCCAGGCCCTGCGTCGCGCCAGTACGCCCGAAGCCCTGTTGAAACTGCTGCAGGGCGCGCCCCAAGAGCTGGCTCTGGACGCCCAGATGATCGGCCTGGGAGTGTCGGCCGAAGATTTCGAAGAACTGGTCTGGCGCGGTGCGCGTCTGCTGCGTCAGGCGGATTGCGTCAGCAACGGTTTTTCCGCTGTCCTGCAGCAGGTCGAAGCGTTGCCTCTGGGGGATGGTCTGTGGTGGTTGCACAGCGAGCAGACGGTCAAGCGTCCGGGCCTGGCGTTTGTCACGCCGGACAAGCCCATGCGTTATCTCGGTCAGCCACTGACGGGGCTGTTTTGCCTGGCCAGTCTCGGTGAAGCGCACCAGGCCCTGCTCGAGCGCCTGTGCGCGTTGCTGATCGAAGGTCGTGGTCATGAACTGGGCCGCGCCACCAGCCGCCGTAAAGTCCTCGAAGTGCTCGGGGGCGAGCTGCCCGCAGACTGGCCGAGCGCGCGCATTGCCCTGGCCAACGCCCATGGCTTGCACGCGCGTCCGGCGAAGATCCTCGCGCAGCTGGCGAAAAGTTTTGAAGGCGAGATTCGTGTGCGTCTCGTCGATGGAAACGACAGCGCCGTGTCGGTGAAGAGCCTGAGCAAGTTGCTCAGTCTCGGCGCCCGCCGTGGTCAGGTGCTGGAATTCATTGCCGAGCCGGACATCGCTGCGGATGCCTTGCCGGCCCTGCTGGCCGCCATCGAAGAAGGCCTGGGTGAAGAGGTCGAGCCGCTGCCCGTGGTGAGCCCGCCGCGTGAAGTCCCCACTGACATTGCCGAAGTGCTGCTCGCTCCGGCGGCCGGCAGTGTGGTTCAAGCGATCCCTGCCGCCCCGGGCATCGCTATCGGCCCGGCGCATATCCAGGTGGTGCAGGCCATCGACTATGCGCTGCGTGGCGAGTCCGCCGCAGTTGAGCGCGAGCGTCTGCAACAGGCCTTGGCGCATGTGCGTCGCGACATCGCCGGGTTGATCGAGCGGAGCCCGTCCAAGGCCATTCGTGAGATTTTCATCACCCATCAGGAAATGCTCGACGACCCGGAACTGACCGATGAAGTCGAGGCCCGCCTCAAACAGGGCGAGAGCGCCGAAGCCGCCTGGATGACGGTGATCGAGGGCGCGGCCCGGCAACAGGAATCGTTGCAGGATGCGCTGCTCGCCGAGCGCGCGGCGGACTTGCGCGACATCGGTCGTCGGGTGCTGGCGCAACTCTGTGGCGTCGAAACCCCGAGTGAACCCGATCAGCCGTACATCCTGGTGATGGACGAAGTCGGACCGTCCGATGTGGCGCGCCTGGATCCTGCCCGGGTCGCCGGCATTCTCACCGCTCGGGGCGGCGCCACCGCGCACAGTGCGATCGTCGCCCGCGCACTCGGCATCCCGGCATTGGTCGGCGCGGGCGCGGCGGTGTTGCTGCTGGCGCCGGGCACGCCGCTGCTGCTCGATGGCCAGCGCGGTCGCCTGCATGTCGACGCCGATGCGGCGACCCTGCAACGTGCCCGTGCAGAACGGGATACGCGCGAACAACGCCTGAAAGCGGCGGCCGAACAACGCCATCAACCGGCGTTGACCCGCGATGGGCACCCGGTGGAAGTGTTCGCCAATATCGGTGAAAGCGCTGGCGTCAGCAGCGCGGTGGAGCAGGGCGCCGAAGGCATTGGCCTGTTGCGCACCGAACTGATTTTCATGGCCCACCCGCAGGCGCCGGACGAGGCCACCCAGGAAGCCGAATACCGGCGCGTGCTCGATGGGCTGGCCGGTCGGCCGCTGGTGGTGCGCACCCTCGATGTCGGCGGCGACAAACCGCTGCCATATTGGCCCATCGCCAAAGAAGAGAACCCGTTCCTCGGGGTGCGCGGCATTCGCCTGACCTTGCAACGCCCGCAGATCATGGAAGCGCAACTGCGCGCCTTGTTGCGGGCCGCCGATAACCGACCGCTGCGCATCATGTTCCCGATGGTCGGCAGCGTGGAGGAATGGCGCGCGGCACGGGACATGACCGAACGCCTGCGCCGGGAAATCCCGGTCGCCGATCTGCAACTGGGGATCATGATCGAAGTGCCGTCGGCGGCGTTGCTCGCCCCGGTGCTGGCCCAGGAGGTCGACTTCTTCAGCGTCGGCACCAACGACCTGACCCAATACACCCTGGCCATCGACCGTGGACATCCGACCTTGTCGGCCCAGGCCGACGGTTTGCACCCGGCGGTGCTGCAACTGATCGACATCACCGTGCGTGCCGCCCACGCCCACGGCAAATGGGTCGGCGTGTGCGGCGAGCTGGCGGCCGATCCGCTGGCGGTACCGGTGCTGGTCGGTCTTGGCGTGGATGAACTCAGCGTCTCCGGGCGCAGCATTGCCGAGGTCAAGGCGCGCATCCGCGAACTCAGCCTGACCCAGGCTCAAACCCTTGCCCAACAGGCGTTGGCCGTGGGCAGCGCGAACGAAGTGCGCGAATTAGTGGAGGCTCTGTAATGGCCCGGATTCTCACCCTGACCCTCAACCCGGCACTGGACCTGACGGTGCAGTTGCCACGCCTCGAGCCCGGCCAGGTCAATCGCAGCGACGACATGCACACCCATGCCGCCGGCAAGGGCGTGAACGTGGCGCAGGTGCTGGCGGACCTCGGACACCAGCTCACCGTCAGCGGATTCCTCGGCGAAGACAATCTGCAAGCGTTCGAAACCCTGTTTTCCAGGCGCGGTTTCGTCGATGCCTTCATCCGCGTTCCGGGCGCCACCCGCAGCAACATCAAGGTCGCGGAAGGCGACGGGCGCATCACCGACATCAACGGTCCGGGGCCGAAGGTCAGTGAAGCGGCGCAACAGGCGTTGCTCGATCGACTGGATCAGGTTGCACCAGGGCATGACGCGGTCGTTGTCGCTGGCAGCCTGCCCCAGGGCATCAGCCCGCAGTGGTTGCAGGCGTTGGTGCTGCGCTTGAAAAAAATCGGGCTGAAGGTGGCGCTCGACACCAGCGGTGAAGCCTTGCGCGCGGCGCTCGAGGCGGGTCCGTGGCTGATCAAGCCGAATACCGAAGAGTTGGCTGAAGCGCTTGGCCGAGAGGTGGTTTCGGTCGCCGCGCAAGCCGATGCCGCGAGCCGTTTGCACGGGCAAGGCATTGAGCATGTGGTGATTTCCCACGGTGCCGACGGCGTGAACTGGTTCAGTGTCGGCGCGGCGCTGCACGCCACGCCACCGAAGGTCAGCGTCGCCAGTACGGTGGGCGCGGGGGATTCGTTGTTGGCCGGCATGCTCCACGGTCTGCTCAAGCCCGACACCCCGGAGCAGACCCTGCGCACCGCTACGGCAATTGCAGCGATGGCGGTGACGCAGATCGGTTACGGCATTGGCGATGCGACGCAATTGGCGCAGCTCGAACAGGGGGTACGCATTCATCCCCTGACAGAACAATAAGAGGGTATGTCATGAAGTTAGCCATTGTTACGGCCTGTCCGAACGGCATGGTCACCAGTGTGCTGTGCGCCCGCTTGCTCGATGCGGCGGCACAGCGCCAGGGCTGGAGCACCAGCGTCGAAGTGGTGGATGCGGCGCACCCTGAGCGGCAGTTGTCGGCGGCGACGATCGAAGCGGCCGAATGGGTGCTGCTGGTGACCAGTGCGCCAGTCGACCTGTCGCGATTTGTCGGCAAGCGCGTGTTCCAGAGCACCCCGGCGCAGGCGCTGCAGGATGTCGAGGCGGTGTTGCGCCGTGGGGCGCAGGAAGCACAGGTGCATGTGGCACCTGAAGTGGCGGTCGAACCTGTGGCCGATGCGCAGAACGCCCCGCGCCTGGTGGCGATCACGGCGTGCCCGACCGGGGTGGCCCATACCTTCATGGCGGCCGAAGCCTTGCAGCAAGCCGCCAAAAAATTGGGCTACGACCTGCAAGTTGAAACCCAGGGCTCGGTGGGCGCGCGCAATCCCTTGAGCGCCGCCGCGATTGCCGAAGCCGACGTGGTGCTGCTGGCCTGCGATATCGAAGTCGCCACCGAGCGATTTGCCGGAAAAAAAATCTACCGTTGCGGCACCGGTATCGCCCTGAAACAGGCCGAGGCGACGTTGAACAAGGCCCTGGCCGAGGGCAAGCAGGAAAGTGCGGCTGCCGGGGCCAAGGCACCGGCCAAGGAAAAGACCGGCGTCTACAAACACCTGCTGACCGGGGTGTCGTTCATGCTGCCGATGGTGGTGGCGGGCGGCTTGATGATCGCGTTGTCGTTCGTCTTTGGCATCACTGCGTTCAAGGAAGAAGGCACCCTCGCGGCGGCCCTGATGCAGATCGGTGGCGAGACGGCCTTCAAGTTGATGGTGCCGCTGCTGGCAGGCTACATCGCCTATTCGATCGCCGACCGCCCGGGCCTCGCACCGGGGATGATCGGCGGCCTGCTGGCGAGCACGCTGGGCGCCGGTTTCATCGGCGGGATCATTGCCGGTTTCATCGCCGGCTATGCGGCGCAGGCGATCAATCGCTACGCGCGTCTACCGCAAAGCCTTGAAGCGTTGAAGCCGATTCTGATCATCCCGCTGCTGGCGAGCCTGTTCACCGGCCTGGTGATGATTTACGTGGTCGGTAAACCGGTGGCGGGAATGCTTGCCGGGCTGACGCATTTTCTCGACAGCATGGGCACCACCAACGCGATTCTGCTCGGCGTGTTGCTCGGCGGCATGATGTGTGTGGACCTTGGCGGGCCGATCAACAAAGCGGCGTATGCCTTCTCGGTGGGGCTGTTGGCCTCGCAGAGCTACGCTCCGATGGCCGCAACCATGGCGGCCGGCATGGTGCCCCCCATTGGCCTGGGCATCGCCACGTTCCTCGCCCGTCGCAAGTTCGCCCAGACCGAACGCGAGGCCGGGAAAGCGGCGCTGGTGCTGGGTTTGTGCTTCATCTCTGAAGGCGCCATTCCCTTCGCCGCCAAAGACCCGTTGCGGGTGATCCCGGCAAGCATGGCCGGCGGCGCGCTGACCGGGGCCCTGTCGATGTACTTCGGGTGCAAACTGATGGCGCCGCATGGTGGGTTGTTTGTATTGGCGATTCCCAATGCGATCAACCATGCCTTGCTGTACCTGTTGGCGATTGTCGCCGGCAGCCTGCTGACCGCCGTGGCCTATGCCCTGTTGAAGCGCCCGGAAGCGGTCGAGCTGGCCGCCGAGCCCGTGAACGCCTGAGCACGCGAGACTTGTGTGGGAGCGGGCTTGCCCGCGATAGCGGAGTGTCAGGCGCCATGGATGTTGGCAGTGAGGGCCTCATCGCGGGCAAGCCCGCTCCCACAGGTTTTTGGGGTGTTCACTCTGTCCAGAAACTACCCGATTCACTGTGGGAGCGGGCTTGCCCGCGATGGCGGTTTGTCAGTAGACGTCCCGACGATAGCGTCCCTGTTCGATCAGCCGCTCGACCTCTGCGGCGCCGAGTACGTCGTTGAGTACCTGGTCCACGCCGCTGGCCATGCCTTCCAGGCTGCCGCAAACGTAGAGCATCGCGCCGTCGGCCAGCCATTTTTTCAGTTCATCGGCGGATTCGCGCAGGCGATCCTGAACGTAGATCTTCTCGGCCTGGTCCCGCGAGAAGGCCAGGTCCAGGCGCTCGATATCCCCTGAAATCAGCCACTCCTGCAACTCATCGCGGCACAGGAAGTCATGCTCGCGATTGCGCTCGCCGAACAGCAGCCAATGACGCTGTTGCCCGTCGGCGATCCGAGCCTTGAGCAAGCTGCGCAGGCCGGCCAGGCCGGTACCGTTGCCCACCAGGATCATCGGCACGGGCTCGACCGGCAGATGGAAACCGCTGTTGCGGCGTACCCGCAGGCTGATGCCGCTGCCCACCGGGGCGTGTTCGGTCAGCCAGCCGGAGCCAATGCCCAGGCTGCCATCGGCATGCAGTTGCTGGCGCACGATCATTTCCAGCACGCCGTCGGCGGCAATCGACGCGATGGAGTATTCGCGCATCGCCAGAGGCACCAGCGCATCGACCAGGGCCTGGGCATGCAGGCCGACCAGATGGGCACGGTTCTCGGGCAACTGGCGACTGGCGAGTGCCTGTTCCAGTGGCTGCGACAGGCTGTCGAGCTGCACCGTGGCCCGCCCATCGAGCCCCAGGCCATCAAGGAAGTGTTCGATGGCCCACGGGCAATTGCGCGGCAGCACTTCCACCAGGTCGCCGGCCAGCCAGCTGCTGGTGGTCGGGGCGCGAAGACCGAGCAGGTACACCGGCGAGCCGCTGCTGTCGGGGTTCATCAGGTCTCGGCGCACCAGCGTCCAATGGTCGTAGCTCGGTGCCTGCCAGGTGTCCACGGGCGCCTGCCCGGTCAGCAGGCCCAGCTGTTGCTGCCAGTGACGCAAGGCGTACGGGTCGCCGCTGTCCACTTCCACCGGGGTGAACAGGCTCTTGCCGCCGTGTTCGCCCAGCCAGGTGTGCAAGCGCCGGGCGAAACCACAGAAGTGCTGATACTGGCGATCGCCCAGGCCCAGCACGGCGTAGTTCAGCCGCTCCAGGCTCAACGCCCGGCCCAGCACCTTGCGTTCGAACCCGCGGGCACTGTCCGGCGCGTCGCCGTCGCCGAAGGTGCTGACCACGAACAGCGCGTTGTTCGATTCCCGCAGATCCTGTTCGCTCAGGCTCGCCAGCGGCTGCACGTTCACCGGCAACCCGGCGGCCTGCAACTGGCCGGCGGTCTGCCACGCCAGTTGCTCGGCAAACCCGCTCTGGCTGGCGAAGCCGATCAGCCATGCCGGGGTGTTGCCGCCCGGTTGGACCAGGCCCTGGCGCGCTTCCTTGATCTGGCGCTTCTTGCGGCGGCGGTCGAGATAGAGCATCCAGCCGGTGATGAAAAACAACGGCATGGTCAGGGCGGTGAGCGTCAGGATGATGCGTCCGCCAATACCGAAGTAGCTGCCGGTGTGCAGGGCGTAAATGCTGGTCAGCAACTGCGCCTTGAAGCTTTTGTCGCTGTAGCGGTCGTGCCGTTTGATCACGCCGGTGACCGGGTCCAGGGTGATCTGGTTCAGGGCGCGGTCATGGGGCGAGTCTTTCAACAGGTAGAACACCGTCGCCGGTTGTCCGGCCACGGGTGGCATGCGGGTGTTGTAGAAACTCAGGTCGGGACCCGCCGCGCTGTAGATGCTGCTCCACATGGCCGAGTAATCGGCGACCGGCGCCGGGCCGGCTGGCGCCGGGCCGCGATTGCGCACGCGTTCGTTCTGCGGCGCGTCGGAGAGCAACCGGGTCAGGCCCTTGCTGTACCACTCGTAGGACCAGAACAGCCCGGTCAGCGCCGACAGGAGGTAAAACACCAGGCACCAGGTGCCCGCGACGGAATGCAGGTCCCAGTTGAAGCTGCGACCTTTTTTCTTCCAGTCCAGGGTCAGCCAGGCGCGCCAGCTTTTCCACTGGCGGGGCCAGCGCAGGTAGAGGCCGGACAGGCAGAAGAACACCAGGATCAGCGTGCAGGCCCCGGTGATCTGGCGACCGCTGTCGCCCATGGCGAGGAAGCGGTGCAATTGCAGCATCAGGCCGAAGAAGGACTGGCCGCTCGCTTCGCCCAGCAGTTCGCCGGTGTACGGATCGAAGAAACGCATGGGACCGCGCCGTTCACCCGGCGGCGGGGTGAAGAAGGCCCGGGCGGCGATGTCGCTGTCGATGTCGACCGAGAGCATCGCGACCTTCAGGCCGGTGGCCGCTTCGACTTTCGCCACCAGTTCGGCGGGCGGCAGCACACCGGCAACCTGTTTCTGTACCTGCAGCACAGAGGGGTTCACCGCATACAGGATTTCATCCTGAAACGAGACCATTGCCCCGGTGATGCCCATCAGGGCCAGGACCAGCCCGGCACTGATGCCAAAAAACCAGTGCAACTGGAACAGGGTTTTCTTCAACACGTCGCTCGCCTTGTTCGTTCGAAAGTGGTCATCACGGCGCGCATTATGATGCCGTGGGTTGTCGAGAAACATTCTTTTTCACACGCAAAAGCCCTGTTCATCCGGATGAACAGGGCTTCGCCTGACGGTTACTGCTTCGGTGGGAGCGAGCGGGCTCGCTCCCACCGGTCTGGCGGTGTTCCGGGAATCAGAAGTGGAAATTGGTGCTCAGCAATGCCGTACGACCGGCCGCCTGGTTGGCGAAGTGGGTCGAGAAGGCTTTGTCGTAATAGGTTTCGTCAGTCAGGTTCTGCACGTTCAATTGCAGGTCGATGTTCTTGGTCAGCTTGTAGGCGGCCATCGCATCGTAGCGAACGTAGGAATCCACCATGGTGGTGTTGTCCACGTTGCCAAATACCTTATCGACGTAGAACGCTCCGCCACCGATGGTCAGCTTTGGCGTGACTTGATAAGTCGTCCACAGGCTGGCGCTGTTTTTCGGGGTGTTCGGCAGTTCGTTGCCATTTTTGGCTTTGTTGGCAGGCAGATCACCGCCATCGACCTGTTCGCTGTCCATGTAGGCGTAACCGGCGAACACTTGCCATTGGTCGGTGAGCTTGCCGCTGGCCGACAGCTCGAAGCCCTGGACGCGGGTTGTGCCGGCGTTTTCATACGACGTGGTGTTGACCTGAACCCGGGCGTTTTCCTTCTCGGTGCGGAACACATCGGCGGTCAGCGACAGGCGATCGTTCAGGAAGTCCCACTTGGTGCCGATTTCGTAGTTCTTGGTGGTCTCCGGCTCCATGTCGCTGCTCAGCAGGTTGCCGCTGCGATCCGGCGTGCCGCTCAACGGGTTACCGTCCTGGCCTTCACCGAGGGTGGCGCCCGGTGGTGTGGCCGACGTCGCATACGAGGCGTAAATGCTGCCGTTCGGTGCCGGCTTGTAGACCACGCCGAACTGACCGGTGACGAACTCACTGACGTCATCGCCCTTGTAGGTCGTCGCGCCGGCCGCGGTGTAGCTTTTGTATTCGGTGTCGAAATGGTCGTAGCGCAGGCCCATGTTCACCAGCCACTGCTCGGACAACTCCAAGGTGTCGAACACGTACAGCGCATAGGTGTCGGCTTTGGTGTCGGTGCCGGCATAGTTGCGCGAGATCGCGCCGTTCCATGGATCGTTCGGGTTCGGGTTCGACAGCGAGGTGCAGTTATAGCCACTTGGCGCGCCGATCATGGGAGGACGGCAGTTGGTGCTGGATGGAGGCGCTGTGGTCAGCGGCGTGGTGTCGGTGTTCACGTTGTACGACGATTTTTCACTTTCTTCGCGGCTGAACTCGATGCCGGTGGAGAAGCTGTTCTTGAACCCGGCGATGTAGACATCACCAAACAGATCGGTCTGGTTGGTCGTCGTTTCCGTGTTGCTGACGCGGGTGTTGGCCCGGCGCCAAACGCTGTCGAAGTTGACGTTGCCCTTGCTGTCGTCCGGCTGGGTCAGGATGTAATCCTGCATGCTGGTGCCGTGGCGCAAGGTGTTCTTGATCGTCAGCGCGTCGCTCAGATCATGCTCGATGGCGAAGGTGGCGGTATCGGTGCGGCCCTTGCGGAAGTCGCGGTCCAGACCATAGAAATTGCTGTCGTCGCCTCCGGAGAACGGCTTGTCCGGATTGGCCTTGGTGCGCGGCGACGAGAACGAATACGGAATGCCCGAGTCCGGTGTGTCGTTACTTTCCAGGTGGTAGTAATCGAGATTGACCCGGGTGTCGGTGCCCAGGCCGAACACCAGGGATGGCGCGACACCCCAACGGTCGTAATCGACCTGATCACGGCCGGCGACATTGCTTTCGTGGCTCATCAGGTTCAGACGGCCGGCAGCGGTGTCGGTGAACTGGTAGTTGCCATCGAAGGTGTAACGCTGGGTCTGGTCCGAACCCCAGGTGAAGCCACCGTCGAGCGAGTTGCCAAGGTGAGCTTTCTTGCTCACCAGGTTGATTGTGCCACCGGCCGCGCCACGACCGCCAATGGCGGAATTCGGGCCCTTGCTGACTTCGATCGATTCGACCGCGAAGATCTCACGGCTCTGCGAACCGGTGTCGCGCACGCCGTCCAGGTAGGTATCGCCCTGGGCATCGAAGCCGCGAATGAATGGACGGTCGCCCTGCGGGTTACCGCCTTCACCGGCACCAAAGGTGATGCCGGGAACCGTGCGCAGGGCGTCCTGCATGTTCAGCGCGCCGGTGTCCTTGAGGACTTGTTGTGGAATGACGGTGACCGAGCGCGGCGTGTCGACCAGCGGGGCGGTGTACTTGGGCGAAGAGGCCTTCTCGGCGTTGTAACTGGTCGCGTCCTGCGCTTCACCGGTGATGGCAGTGGCATCCAGGGCAATCGCGCCGTTCGGTGCCTTTTCGTCCGTCTTCTCGGCGGCGAACACCATGTGCCCTGCGGAGCCGGCGGTAAGTGCCACGCCAATCGCCGAGGCGAGCAGACGCGGTGAACTGACAGGTAATTGTGCTGGTTGGCGCGACATCTGAATTTCCCTTCCCCAAGGATTTGAGGTCGCGGAATATAGGGTAGACGCGTCTTTGTATCAATTGCGAAACGTTACTATTCGCACTGAATTTACATTCTTTACAATTTGCCCTTACGGTTTTTGATGATTCATTCGTCTGCCGGGTTTTACACTGGCAATAAGAATCAATACCATTGTCATCCTTTTGCCTTCAGGTACTTTCCATGCTGCTGCACATCAAGGGCTTGTTCACCAAAGAAGAGGTGCAGCGTATTCGCGAAGCCCTGGAACAGGCCGATTGGGCGGACGGCAAGATCACGGCCGGCTATCAGTCGGCCAAGGCCAAACACAATCTGCAATTGCCCGAGGGTCATCCGCTGGCCAAGGAGATCGGCGCGGCGATGGTCGAGCGGCTGTGGAAAAACCCGCAATTCATGTCGGCGGCGTTGCCGCACAAGGTCTTTCCACCGTTAGTGAACTGTTACACGGCGGGCGGCAGTTTCGACTTCCATATCGACAACGCCGTGCGCCAACCCAAGGGCAGCATCGAGCGCGTGCGCACCGACCTGTCATCGACGCTGTTCTTCAGCGAGCCCGAGGATTACGACGGCGGTGAGCTGGAAATCCAGGACACCTACGGCGTGCAACGGGTCAAGCTGCCGGCTGGCGACATGGTCCTGTATCCCGGCACCAGCCTGCACAAGGTCAACGCTGTCAGCCGAGGCACGCGGTTCGCCGCGTTCTTCTGGACGCAAAGCCTGGTCCGTGAAGACAGCCAGCGCGCGCTGCTGTTCGAAATGGACGGGGCGATCCAGCAATTGACACAGGACGTGCCTGATCATCCGTCACTGGTTCGCCTGACCGGGACCTATCACAACCTGCTGCGTCGTTGGGTCGAGGTATGAGTTTTCGACTGCGCCGTGAGGAAGTGCTCGATGGCGACCAGCTCAAGGCCATGCTTGAGGAAAGTCCTGCCAGCGCCGCACAGGCCATCCTGATCGCCGCGCGCGCAGGTGTGCTCGACGCTCAAGCGTTGCTCGGACAAATCCTGCTGGACGGGCAGGGCATCGAACTGGACCAAAGGCTGGCGCTGCGCTGGTTCGAGATCGCGGCACAGGGCGGGCACCTGATGGCCCGCAACATGCTCGGTCGTTGCCATGAGCATGGCTGGGGTTGCGTGGCCGATGCCGCCGTCGCCGCCCGGCACTATGGCGTTGCTGCCGATGCCGGGCTGGATTGGGCGATGTACAACTACGCCAACCTGCTGGCGACCGGACGGGGTGGAGTCGAGGATCAGGTGCAGGCGCTGAGCCTTTATCGACGTGCCGCGCAGTTGGGCCACGCGAAGTCGATGAACCTGCTGGGGCGATACCTGGAGGAGGGGCGGTTCTGTCCAGCGGACCCGGCGGGCGCTGTGCACTGGTATCGACGTTCGGCCCTCGGCGGCGATTTCCGTGGGCAGTTCAGTTATGCGGCGGTGTTGGCGAGTGAAGGCAACCTCGATGAGGCGCTGGATTGGTTACGCAAGGCGCTGGTCGGCGGCAATCTGAATTTCCTGCGGGTGGCGAGCCAGTCGTTGCTGGGCGCCACCGATCCACAGATCCGTGCCCTGGCAGCCGACTACACCGAACGCTGCGCTGAACTCGAGCAGACGCTAACCCCCTTGTAGGAGCGATCTACAGGTGCACAAAAAAGCCCATGACAGGTCATGTCATGGGCTTTTCAATGCCTGCAGCGTTTACACGTAGAACGATTTCAGCGGCGGGAAGCCGTTGAACTCGACTGCGCTGTAGCTGGTGGTGTAAGCACCGGTCGACAGCCAGTACAGGCGATCGCCGATGGCCAGGTTCAGCGGCAGGCCGTACTTGTAGTTTTCGTACATGATGTCGGCGCTGTCGCAGGTTGGGCCCGCGATCACCACTTCTTCCATTTCGCCTTTCTTCTCGGTCCAGATCGGGAACTTGATCGCTTCGTCCATGGTTTCGATCAGGCCGGAGAATTTGCCCACATCCGTGTACACCCAACGCTCGACGGCGGTACGGGATTTACGGGCAACCAGCACCACTTCACTGACCAGGATGCCGGCGTTGGCGATCAGCGAACGGCCGGGCTCCAGGATGATTTCCGGCAGGTCGTCACCGAAGTCTTCCTTGAGGAAGCGGATGATTTCCTCAGCGTAGGTTTCCAGGCTGTTGGTGCGGGTGATGTAGTTGGCCGGGAAGCCGCCACCCATGTTGATCAGCTTGAGGTGGATGCCGTCTTCTTCTTTCAGGCGCTCGAAGATCACCTTGACCTTGGCGATGGCGGCGTCCCAGACGCTGATGTCGCGCTGTTGCGAGCCGACGTGGAACGAGATGCCGTAAGGCACCAGGCCCAGGTCGCGGGCGAGGATCAGCAGGTCCATGGCCATGTCGGTCTGGCAGCCGAATTTGCGCGACAGCGGCCAGTCAGCCGTGGTCGAGCCTTCGGTGAGGATGCGCACGTAGACCTTCGAGCCCGGTGCCGCCTTGGCGATGTTGCGCAGGTCCGCTTCGGAGTCGGTGGCGTACAGGCGCACGCCCTTGTCGTAGAAGTAGCGGATGTCCTTGGACTTCTTGATGGTGTTGCCGTAGCTGATCTGATCCGCGCTCACGCCACGGCTCAGCACCTTGTCCAGCTCATAGATCGAGGCGATGTCGAAGCTCGAACCTTTCTCTTTGAGCAGGTCGATGATCTCGACGGCCGGGTTGGCCTTGACCGCGTAGTAGACCTTGGCGAATTCGAAACCGGCACGCAGGTCATCGTAGGCCTGGGCGATCATCGCGGTGTCGATCACCACGAACGGGGTTTCCTGTTTGTCGGCGAAGGCCTTCATTTTCTGAAAGGTTTCGCGCGCGAAATAGTCTTCGACCTGGATCGACATGCTGGGAACTCCTACTGGCAAACTGAAAAATCAATGGGTGCAAATGAACGCCCTCCGTATCCCCACTTTGGTTCGCCTACTTCCCAAGGCATTGCCGCCGAAAGCAAAAAGGCCATCCAGATCGTTTGAGAGCTACTGCAGGCTCGGCGCCTACGGCGCTACGCACGCAATACTGCGTTGGGAAGAGGCTCGGAATGCTCATTTACAATCAGTAGACTCCGCTTCCTCGCCTCTTCCCGCCTTGTCTTGCCTGCGCTCGCTACGCTCTCAAACGATCTGGACCTGTGTTCCCTTGGCCTTGCTGTCTCGTCGTCAGTACTTGAGCCGGATGGATCGTTTCCAGCATGGACGTTCGGCGCGAACTTTAGGGCGTGAGGGACCTGAGATCAACAAAAAATGTCGCGTTTTTGCACTCTTCTGACGTGCGTGACCGACATCACTCTTTGTAGCGGACAGAGATGACGGGCAGATGTTCCCGGACAATTTTCAAGTGTTAAAAATACCTGCACGTTCGACACTTATGAGCCCCAGATCATCGATAACTACAATGACGTCAACATCGGCGACGTTGGCTGCGAGACGGTTCTGTCAGTGCAAATCTGGTGAGTGCGAGGGCGGTTTTTCGAAGCGGTTGAAAGGCGTGGGTGTTGATATTTCTTTCCGGCCGTTGAGTAACGCCGAATGGCAGCGAAAAAGTGGGAGCGAGCCTGCTCGCGATTTGCCATGGCCACATTGTCGTTGGCTGACACTCCGCTATCGCGAGCAGGCTCGCTCCCACAGGTTGACGTGATGGGGGCCGATCAGACGGCCGCAGCCTCCGCCGGCGACACGATGCTGGTCTTGCCGCCACGGGATTTGCCGGAACTCAGGTACTCGGCAATCGATTCTTGGGTCACTTCCCCCAGGAACACCCGCTCGGCATCCATCACCGGCAACCACGAGCGGTTGAACTCGTACATCCGCGACAACAGGATGCGCAAATGCTCGTCATACGCCGCAGTGGCATTGAACTCACGCAGGTACTGCGCACAGGTACCGGTCTGACGGTGCAGGTCGCGACGTCGTACGTAACCGAGCGCCTTGTTCTCGCCATCCGTGACCACGACGTAACGACGGTCATGCTCATCCATCAATTCCAGCGCATCGGCCACCGGGGTTTCCGGGCTGACCGACGGCGCGTTGTCCGCCGCGTCTTCGGCCTTCACCAGCAACAGGCGCTTGAGGGTGCTGTCCTGGCCGACGAAGTTGCTGACGAACTCGTCCGCCGGGTGGGCCAGCAAGGTGTCCGGGTGGTCTATCTGCAATAGCTTGCCGGCGCGGAAGATGGCGATCTTGTCGCCCAGCTTGATGGCTTCGTCGATGTCGTGGCTGACCATGATCACGGTCTTGTTCAGCGCTCGCTGCATCTCGAAGAATTCGTTCTGGATCATCTCGCGGTTGATCGGGTCGACCGCGCCGAACGGTTCGTCCATCAGCAGCAGCGGGGCGTCGGCGGCCAGTGCGCGGATGACGCCGATCCGTTGTTGCTGACCCCCGGACAGTTCGCGGGGGTAACGGTGCAGGTACTGTTTGGGTTCCAGCTTGATCATGCTCATCAACTCGCGGGCGCGGTCGTGGCACTTCTGTTTGTCCCAGCCGAGCAGTTTCGGCACGACCACGATGTTCTCCTCGATAGTCATGTTCGGGAACAGGCCGATCTGCTGGATCACATACCCGATGTTGCGCCGCAGCGTCACTTCGTCGAGGTCGGTGGTGTCTTCGCCGTTGATCAGGATCTTGCCCGAGGTCGGCTTGATCAGGCGGTTGATCATTTTCAGCGTGGTGCTCTTGCCGCAACCCGATGGCCCGAGGAACACGCAGATCTCGCCCTCATTGACGGTCAGGCTGACCGAGTCCACGGCTTTCACGTCTTTGCCGTTGCTTTGGAAGGTCTTGCTGAGGTTTTGGAGTTCGATCATTTCAGGAGTCCTTTTGGAGTCAGCGTGCGTTGCAGCCATTGCAGGAGCAGGTCGGCGAAGATGGCCAGGAGACTGACCAACACGGCGCCGACGATCAGCATCGACATGTCGCTGCGGCTGATGGAAGCGAGGATGAGTACGCCGAGGCCACCGGCCCCGATGGTGGCGGCGATGGTCATGACACCGATGTTCATCACCACAGCGGTGCGCACGCCCGCGAGGATCACCGGCACCGCGATTGGCAGTTCGACCATGCGCAGGCGCTGGCCGAAGGTCATGCCAATGCCGCGTGCGGCTTCGCGGATACCCGGTTCGACGCCGGTCAGGGCCAGGTAGGTGTTGCGCATGATCGGCAGCAACGAATAGAGAAATACCGCGGTGATCGCCGGCATCGGGCCAAGACCCTGGCCGAAGGTCGAGTAGAACGGCAGCAACAGGCCGAACAGGGCGATCGACGGTACGGTCAGCAGCACCGTGGCGCTGGCCTGCAATGGGCCGGCGAGGGTCGGGAAACGCGTCATCAGAATGCCCAGCGGCACGCCGACCACGATCGCCAGGGTCACGGCGATGCCGACCAGGGTGATGTGCTGCCAGGTCAGGTGCAGCACTTGCTGCCAATCGAGGTGGGAAAAGGCGTTGATAAATTCCATGTCTTTTCCTTTATCAGTTCAAGGGATGCTGGCGCAGGAAGTCTGCGGCAACGGCTGAAGGGCTTTGGTGATCGACATCCACCCGCGCGTTGAGCTGGCGCATGGTTTCGTCGTCGAACAGTTCGGCCAGGGGCTTCAATTGCTCGGCCAGTTGCGGATGGGCATCGAGGAAGGCCTGGCGCACCACCGGCGCGGCGGTGTAGTCCGGGAAGTAATGCTTGTCGTCTTCGAGCAGTTTGAGTTTGAAGGCGTTCAGGCGGCCGTCGGTGGTGTAGACCAGTCCGGCGAACACCTGACCGTTGCGCAACGCGGTGTAGACCAGGCCGGCGTCCATCTGGCGGATGTTCTTGCGTGTCAGGTTCATGCCGTACAGATCGACCATGCCGGCCAGACCGTCGGAGCGATTGGCGAACTCGGTGTCCAGGGCCACCAGGTTGTTGGTCGTGGCTTCCTGGTGCAACACCTTGTTCAGATCGCTGATGCTGTTGATCTGCGGGTACTCGTCGGCCACCTTTTTCGGCAGGGCGAGGGCGTAGGTGTTGCTGAATTTCGACGGGCTCAGCCAGACCAGACCTTTTTTCGCGTCGAGTTCTTTCACCCTGGCGTAGGACTGCGCGCTGTCGAGTTTTTCGGTGACATGGTTGTAGGCCACCAGCGACACGCCGGTGTATTCCCAGAGCATGTCCAACTGGCCGCTTTCGTGGGCACTGCGCGCCAGGTTACTGCCCAGGCCACCGGTGACTTGCACGTCGTAGCCCTTGGTGCGCAGGTATTGCGAAGTGATTTCCGCCAGCAGGGTTTGTTCGGTGAACACCCGGGCGCCGATGCGCAGCAGCGGTTTTTCGGCGGCTTGGGCAAAGCCAGCGAGCAGCAGGAGGCCGCCTAGAATCAAGCTTGGTATTTTCATGAATATTCCTTTGCCGAGGCTTAAGACGGGCGCAGGCCGCGTTCGAGCCAGAGTCGGCTGGCGAATGTCACCAGGCCGTCGAGCAGCAGGGCCAGCAGGGCGGTGCAGGCGGCGCCGAGCAGCAGTTGCGGCTGATTGTTCAGGGCGATGCCGGGGAAGATCAGGCTACCCAGGCTGTTGGCGCCGATCAGGAATGCCAGGGGTGCTGTCCCGACGTTGATCGCCAGGGCCACACGCACACCGCCGATGATGATCGGCACCGCGTTCGGCAGTTCGACTTTCCACAGGACCTGGCGCGGGGTCATGCCGATGCCGACGGCGGCTTCCTTGAGCGAGCCCTGGACGTTTTTCAAGCCTTCGTAGGTGTTGCGCACGATGGGCAGCAGCGAGGCGAGGAACAGGGCGAAGATCGCAGGGCCGCTGCCGATGCCCAGAATGCCCAGGGCGATGGCGAGTACGGCCAGAGGCGGCACGGTGTTGCCGATGTTGAAGATTTGCATGAAGCGCTCGGCGCGGTCGACCATCGACGGGCGGCTGAGAAAGATCCCGGCGGGGATGCCCACAACGAGGGCGGCCAGCATGGAGGCCAGGACCAGAATCAAATGCGCTTGCAGGTAAAACAATAAATCGTCGCGGTACTGTTCAATCGTGTTGATGCCAATCCAGTGGACCAGCAGGGCCAGGAGGGCGACCGCAACCGCACCTCCTGTCAGCCCTTTGCCATAGCGAATAGCCACAGGCGGACTCCTTTTCTTGGTCGGCGAACGCAGTCCCGTCTGGCAGGCCATTGCTGGCTGCCGGGCAGGCGTTCGCGAGAAGCGGCTGATGGCCGAGCGCTTTCCACTGCAGGAGCGAGCTTGCTCGCGATAGACGTCCAGGCAACGGGTACTTTCACAAGCACGCGTTATCGTTGACGACCATCGCGAGCAAGCTCGCTCCTACAGGGGACGGCGTACGGCCACATCGAGCCATGAGCGCAGCCTCGTCAGGCTAACTTGCTGATTTTTCAGCCCCTGATACGAGTGTCGTAACAGGGGAGTGGACGCCTCCACCTTTTAAAAGGTTCCATAGCTGGCAGCATTTAGCCACCCTTTATCCTGCCCCACGTTCCTTTCAAGACCGCAAAGTGGCCGGCGGGCGGTGGTTTGGGGCGGTCGGTTTGCGCTATACTCGCCGCCCTTTTTTGAATCACCGCCAGGCGATTTCCCATGACCAGACAGGCCGCCGAAGTCGCGAAACGCCGCACTTTTGCCATTATTTCCCACCCCGATGCCGGTAAAACCACCATCACCGAGAAGCTCTTGCTGATGGGCAAGGCGATTGCGATTGCCGGTACGGTGAAATCCCGCAAATCCGACCGCCATGCCACTTCCGACTGGATGGAAATGGAAAAGCAGCGGGGCATCTCGATTACCACGTCGGTCATGCAGTTCCCGTATCGCGAGCACATGATCAACCTGCTCGACACCCCGGGTCACGAAGACTTCTCCGAAGATACCTATCGCACCCTGACGGCGGTGGACTCGGCGTTGATGGTGCTCGACGGCGGTAAGGGTGTAGAGCCACGGACCATCGCGCTGATGGACGTCTGCCGACTGCGCGACACGCCGATTGTCAGCTTCATCAACAAACTCGACCGTGACATCCGCGACCCGATCGAACTGCTCGACGAAATCGAAGCCGTCCTCAAGATCAAGGCTGCGCCGATCACCTGGCCGATCGGTTGCTACCGTGATTTCAAAGGCGTTTACCACCTCGCCGGCGACTACATCATTGTCTACACCCCTGGCCATGGTCATGAACGCACCGAAACCCGGATCATCGAGAAACTCGACTCCGACGAAGCGCGCGCGCACTTGGGTGACGAGTACGAGCGCTTCCTCGAGCAGCTCGAGCTGGTCCAGGGTGCCTGCCACGAATTCAACCAGCAGGAGTTCATCGACGGTCAGATGACCCCGGTGTTCTTCGGCACCGCGCTGGGCAACTTCGGCGTCGATCACGTCCTCGACGCCGTGGTGGACTGGGCGCCGCGCCCGCTGGCGCGTGTGGCCAACGAGCGCACCGTGGAGCCGGTGGAGGAGAAGTTCTCGGGCTTCATCTTCAAGATCCAGGCGAACATGGACCCCAAGCACCGCGACCGTATCGCCTTCATGCGCATCTGCTCCGGCAAATACGAAAAAGGCATGAAGATGCGCCACGTGCGCACTGGCAAGGACGTGCGCATCGGCGACGCCCTGACCTTCTTTTCTTCCGAGCGTGAGCAACTGGAAGAGGCGTACGCCGGCGACATCATCGGCCTGCACAACCACGGCACGATTCAGATCGGCGACACCTTCAGCGAAGGCGAAACCCTGGGCTTCACCGGCATCCCGCACTTTGCCCCGGAACTGTTCCGCCGCGTGCGCCTGCGTGACCCGCTGAAATCCAAGCAGTTGCGCCAGGGCTTGCAGCAACTGGCCGAAGAAGGCGCGACCCAGGTGTTCTTCCCGGAGCGCAGCAACGACATCATCCTGGGTGCCGTGGGTGTGCTGCAGTTCGACGTGGTCGCCAGCCGCCTGAAAGAGGAATACAAGGTGGAATGCTCCTACGAGCCGATCACCGTGTACTCCGCGCGCTGGATCGAATGCGCCGACAAGAAGAAACTCGAGGAATTCTCCAACAAGGCCGTGGAAAACCTGGCACTCGACGGCGGCGGTCACCTGACCTACCTCGCCCCGACCCGGGTCAACCTGGCCCTGATGGAAGAGCGCTGGCCAGACGTGAAATTCCGCGCGACGCGCGAGCATCACTAAACGCTGAGCTGAGACACCCAAAACCCCGGTCGCCAAAGCGCCGGGGTTTTTTATTGTTATCACGGTCCCTTGTAGGAGCGAGCTTGCTCGCGATGGTCTGAAGTGCGCCGCTGGGTGTCAGGCTGCCAGCGTCATCGTTGATGACCATCGCGAGCAAGCTCGTTCCTACAGGGGGCGGAGGGATTGGAATAAGGGTAATTCACAACCGGTCTTTCGGTTGCTTGCATTTTCTGGATGCAGTGGCGTCCTATCTGGAGAACGGGGCTGATCGGCACTGATGGGTATTCGGCGCCGGATGGCATTCGTTGATCAGGAGGGAATCGGCTATGAACAGGTTGTTTCGCATTCTATTGCTGTTGAAGGTGTTGGTGATGCTGTCCTTCGGGACGTCGATGGCTTGGGCCGAGTGCGAGGACCATGACACGCAGGCGTCGAGCGGGCAGGAGGGGCATGCGGGGTTGATGGTCGCCAAGTCCGAATCCGAACCGGGTGATCAGGGACAGGGTGGCAGTTCGGGCGATGATGATTCGATGGACGATCCGGGTGCTGATGACGCGGATGAGGATGATAGTCAGACGTAAACTGCGGGAATCGACGCAACCTTGTGGGAGCGAGCTTGCTCGCGATGGCGGTGTGTCAGTCAACATGAATATAGACTGACACACCGCCATCGCGAGCAGGCTCGCTCCCACAGGTCTTTTTTACGCAGCGCCGTCGAGGAACTGCTCCGCGTAGTGGCAAGCCACCTGACGGCTGTCCAGTGGACGCAGCAGCGGCTCTTCAGTGCTGCAGCGCTCGGTCGCGTAAGGGCAGCGCTTGTGGAAGGCGCAGCCCGGCGGCGGGTTCAGCGGGTTGGGCAGCTCGCCGACGATCTTGATTTTCGGCTTGGCCGGATCCGGGTGGATGGTCGGTGTCGCCGACAGCAGTGCCTGAGTATAGGGGTGCAACGGACGGGCATAGATGTCGTGCTTCGGACCGATTTCCACCGGGCGACCGAGGTACATCACCATCACATCATCGGCCACGTGTTGCACCACGGCCAGGTTGTGGGAGATGAACACGTAGCCGGTGTTGAATTCCTGCTGCATGTCCATGAACAGGTTCAGCACCTGTGCCTGGATCGATACGTCCAGCGCCGAGGTCGGTTCGTCTGCCACCAGCACCTTGGGCTGCAGCATCATCGCGCGGGCCAGGGCGATCCGCTGGCGCTGACCGCCGGAGAACATGTGCGGATAACGCTGGTAGTGCTCGGGACGCAAGCCAACCTGCTTCATCATCGCCTGGACTTTCTCGCGACGTTCGGCGGCGCTCAGGCTGGTGTTGATCAGCAGTGGCTCGGCCAGTTGATCACCGATCTTCTGGCGTGGGTTGAGCGAGGCGTACGGGCTCTGAAACACCATCTGCACGTCTTTGCGCAATTGCTTGCGCTGGGCCTTGTCGGCACCGGCCACTTCCTGGCCGGCGATTTTCAGCGACCCCGAGGACGGCTCTTCGATCAGCGTCAGGGCGCGGGCCAGGGTGGATTTGCCGCAACCGGATTCACCGACGACGGCCAGGGTCTTGCCAGCTTCCAGTTCGAACGACACGCCGTTCAGGGCGCGCACGGTGGCGTGGCCCTTGAACAGGCCACGGGACACTTCGTAGTGACGGGTGAGGTCGCGGGCGGTAAGTACGACGGCCATTACGCCACCTCCTGGTTCAGCGGGTAGAAGCAGCGGGCGAGGCTGTGGCTTTTCGGATCAAGGCCTGGACGTTGCGCGCGGCAGTTGTCCTGCACGTACGGGCAGCGCGGCGACAGCAGGCAGCCCTGCGGACGGTCGTAACGACCGGGAACGATGCCCGGCAGGGTCGACAGGCGTGAAGCCCCGAGGCTGTGCTCCGGAATCGCCTTGAGCAGTGCTTCGCTGTACGGGTGCGCAGGAATGTCGAACAGTTGCGGCACCTGGCCGACTTCAACGGCCTGGCCGGCGTACATCACGCACACGCGCTGGGCGGTTTCGGCCACGACCGCGAGGTCGTGGGTGATCAGCACCAGGCCCATGTTCTGCTCTTTCTGCAACGCCAGCAGCAGCTCCATGATCTGCGCCTGAATCGTGACGTCGAGGGCGGTGGTCGGTTCGTCGGCGATCAGCAGTTTCGGTTCGCCGGCAATCGCCATGGCGATTGCGACACGCTGGCTCATGCCGCCGGACAACTGGTGCGGGTAGGCGTCCATACGGCTGGCGGCGCCCGGGATTTCAACCTTTTCCAGCAGTTCGATGGCACGCTTGCGCGCCGCCTTGCCGGACATTTTCAGGTGCAGGCGCAGGACTTCTTCGATCTGGAAACCGACGGTGTAGCTCGGGTTCAGTGCGGTCATCGGGTCCTGGAACACCATCGCCAGGTCCTTGCCGACGATCTGCCGGCGCTGGCGGCTGCTGAGCTTGAGCATGTTCTGGCCGTCGAAACTCAGGGAATCGGCGGTGACGATCCCCGGGTGCTCGATCAGACCCATCAGCGCCATCATGGTTACGGACTTGCCGGAGCCGGACTCGCCAACGATGGCCAGCACTTCGCCCTTGTCCACCTTGAGGTCGAGGCCGTCGACCACGGGTGTGGCGTTCTTGTCGCCGAAGCGAACGTTGAGATTCTTGATTTCTAGCAGTGACATGGGAATCTCCTCAGGCGGCGTTCTTGAGTTTCGGGTCCAGCGCATCGCGCAGACCGTCGCCCATCAAGTTGATTGCCAGCACGCTGAGCAAAATGGTCAAGCCCGGCAGGCTCACCACCCACCAGGCGCGTTCGATGTAGTCGCGGGCCGAAGCCAGCATGGTGCCCCACTCCGGGGTTGGCGGCTGTACGCCAAGGCCGAGGAAGCCCAGGGCGGCGGCATCGAGAATCGCCGAGGAGAAACTCAGGGTGGCCTGAACGATCAGCGGCGCCATGCAGTTGGGCAGCACGGTGATGAACATCAGGCGTGGCAGGCCGGCACCGGCCAGGCGTGCAGCCGTCACGTAGTCGCGGTTCAGCTCGCCCATGACAGCGGCGCGGGTCAGGCGAACGTAGGACGGCAGCGACACCACGGCGATGGCGATCACGGTGTTGATCAGGCCTGGGCCGAGGATGGCGACGATCGCCACGGCCAGCAGCAGCGACGGCAGGGCCAGCATGATGTCCATCAGGCGCATGATGGTCGGGCCGAGCATTTTCGGGAAGAAACCGGCGAACAGACCGAGCAGGATCCCCGGAATCAGCGACATCACCACCGACGACAGACCGATCAGCAACGACAGGCGCGAACCCTGGATCAGCCGCGACAGCAAGTCGCGTCCCAGTTCGTCGGTGCCGAGCAGGAATTGCATCTGCCCGCCTTCGAGCCAGGCCGGAGGGGTCAGCAGGAAGTCACGGTATTGCTCGCTCGGGTTATGCGGGGCCACCCACGGCGCGAAGATCGCGCAGAAGATCACCAACAGCATGAACAGCAGGCCGGCGACAGCACCTTTGTTCCGGGCGAACGCTTGCCAGAATTCCTTGTAGGGCGAGGGGTACAGCAGGCTCTGATCCGCCGCGGAGGCAGCGGTGGCTACTGAGGAAGTTGGAGTGCTCATGAATGATGTCCTCAGCGCTGATGACGGATGCGTGGGTTGGCAAAGCCGTAGAGGATGTCCACCACGAAGTTGACCAGAATCACCAGGCAGGCGATTAACAGGATGCCGTTTTGCACGACCGGATAGTCACGGGCGCCGATGGCTTCGATCAGCCATTTGCCGATGCCCGGCCAGGAAAAGATGGTTTCGGTCAGGACCGCACCGGCCAGCAGGGTGCCGACTTGCAGGCCGACCACCGTCAGGACCGGAATCAGCGCGTTGCGCAGGCCGTGCACGAACACCACGCGAGCGGGCGACAGGCCTTTGGCGCGGGCGGTACGGATGTAGTCCTCGCGCAGCACTTCGAGCATCGACGAACGGGTCATCCGCGCGATCACCGCCAGCGGGATGGTGCCGAGCACGATGGCTGGCAGGATCAGGTGATGCAGGGCGTCGGCAAACGCACCGGGCTCATCGGCCAGCAGCGTGTCGATGAGCATGAAGCCGGTGCGCGGCTCGATGTCGTACAACAGGTCGATCCGTCCGGAAACCGGGGTCCAGCCCAGGGACACCGAGAAGAACATGATCAGGATCAGGCCCCACCAGAAGATCGGCATCGAGTACCCCGTCAGGGAGATGCCCATCACCCCGTGGTCGAACAGCGATCCTCGCTTGAGTGCCGCGATGACCCCGGCCAGCAGGCCCAGGATGCCGGCGAACAACAGCGCGGCCATGGACAGCTCCAGGGTCGCGGGGAAGAGGGAGGTGAACTCGGTCCATACGCTTTCACGGGTACGCAGGGATTCTCCCAGGTCGCCGTGGGCCAGTTTACCGATGTAGTCCAGGTACTGGGCGTAGAGCGGTTTGTTCAGACCTAGGCGTTCCATTGCCTGAGCGTGCATTTCGGGGTCGACCCGACGTTCTCCCATCATGACTTCCACCGGATCGCCAGGGATCATGCGTATCAACGCGAAAGTCAGCAACGTGATGCCGAAGAACGTGGGGATCAGTAACCCCAGTCGGCGGGCAATAAAACTAAACATCGTGTGGTGTACCTCATCAGCCGGTTAGGCGTGCCTGGTGTCCCTGGGGTCAGGGACACCGGGAGTTTTCTTATTTACTTCACCTGGGTGGTGGCGAAGTTATTCGTGGTGAGGGGGCTAATGTGATAGCCCTCTACGTTGTTGCGCATTGCGGTGAACATTCTAGTGTGCGCCATGCTGATCCATGGCAGATCCTGGTTAAAAAGAACCTGGGCCTGTTCATACAAGGCTGCACGTTCGGCCGGGTCGGTTTTCGCCCGGGCCTGATCAAGCAGGGTTTGAAACTTGTCGTTACACCAGCGGGCGTAGTTTTCGCCGTTTTTGGCCGCCTCGCAACTCAGAAGAGGCGTGAGGAAGTTATCCGGGTCGCCGTTATCGCCCGCCCATCCGGCGGAAACCAGGTCGTGCTCGCCGTTTTTCGCGCGCTTGAGCATTTCGCCCCATTCCATCACGCGAATGTCGATCTTGATCCCGACCTTGGCCAGGTCAGCCTGCATCATCTGCGCGCCGAGCATCGGGTTGGGGTTGGTCGGACCGCCACCGTTGCGGGTGAACAGGGTGAAGGTGGTGCCTTCCGGTACGCCGGCTTCCTTGAGCAGGGCACGGGCCTTGTCGAGGTCGCGGGTCGGGTTTTTCAGCGTGTGGTTGTAGCCTAGCAGGGTGTCGGGGTACGGGTTGACCGCGACGGTGGCATTGCCCTTGCCAAACAGCGCGTTGACCGCCGCTTCCTTGTCGAACGCTATGTCGATGGCTTTGCGCACGCGCACGTCGCTCAAGTATTTGTGCGACGTGTTCATGGCGATGTAGGCAACGGTCATCGCGTTGAGTTCATCGACTTTCAGCTTCGGATCGTTCTTGATGCTCGGAATGTCATCGGGCTTGGGATACAGGGCGATCTGGCATTCGTTGGCCTTGAGTTTCTGCAGGCGCACGTTGTTGTCGATGGCGATCGCCAGGATCAGCGAGTCAGCCGGTGCCTTGCCACGGAAGTACTCCGGGTTGGCCTTGAAGCGAACCTGGGCGTCCTTGTTGTAGCGCTGGAAAATGAACGGTCCGGTCCCGATTGGCTTGCTGTTCAGGTCGCCGGTCTTGCCGGCCTTGAGCAACTGGTCGGCGTATTCGGCAGGGTAGATCGAGGAGAACGCCATGGCGATGTCGGCCAGGAACGGCGCTTCGCGGCGGGTCAGGGTGAATTTGACCGTGTTGTCGTCAACTTTCTCGACGCTTTTCAGCAGCTCCTTGAAGCCCATGCTTTCAAAGTAGGGAAAGCCCACGCTCGACTTGTCGTGCCACGGGTGCTTCGGGTCCAGCTGACGCTGGAAGCTCCAGACCACATCGTCGGCGTTCATGTCGCGGGTCGGCTTGAAGTATTCGGTGGTGTGGAACTTGACGCCCTTGCGCAGGTGGAACGTGTAGGTCAGGCCGTCTTCGCTGATGTCCCAGGACTCGGCCAGTGCCGGCACGACATCCGTAGTGCCGGGCTTGAAGTCTGCCAGGCGATTGAAAATGGTTTCGGCCACCGCGTCGGCTGTGACTGCAGTCGTGTATTGAACCATGTCGAAGCCTTCCGGACTGGCCTCGGTGCAAACCACCAGGGGCTTGGCCGCTGCGCCAACCGCAACACTCAGCAAGGCGGCCGCGATGGCCGCACGTAGGGGAAGCATTTTCATCAAGAACCCTCTGCAATCGGTTAAGAGGACAAAAGCCGAACGGCCGATTCATCGCTGAATCAGCCGTTCGGCCGGGTGCATTACAAAATGTTGAACGGGATGGTGGTCACGAGGCGGAACTCGTTGATGCTGCCATCGGATTGTTGCTCACTGGCGCGGTGGGTGGTGTAGGTGGCGCGGATGGCAGTGGCTTTCAGCGGGCCGCTTTGTACCGCGTAGGAGGCGCCGATGCCATATTCGTAATGGTGTTCACCGTCCTGTTTCTGAATGCCATCGTAGCCTTTGCCTTCTACGCCGCCATTGCCGTTGTAGTGAGTGCCGTCGATGCCCCAGCCGCGCGCCTGGTAGAGGTTGAATTTCAGGCCTGGCACGCCGTATTCAGCCATGTTCAGGCCGTAGGCGATCTGGAACGATTTTTCGTTCGGGCCGTTGAAGTCCGACAGCAGGGAGTTGGCCAGGTAGATACCGTTGGTTTCGTGCAGGTAGTCGAAGTACTCGTTACCGTTCACTTCCTGATACGAGAAGGTCAGGCTGTGGGCCTGGTGGGTCAGACCGAACGACAGCGAGTAGGTGTCGTTGTCGATGTCGCCGAGCAGCTTTTTACCTTCGTCCTGGGTTTTGTAGTAGTTCAGGCCGGTGGTCAGGCTCAGCACCTGGCTGTCACCCAGCACGTGGCTGGCGCCGAAGTAGTACTGGTTCCAGAAGTCCTTGGCCTGGGTCGCCCAGAGGCTGGTGGTCAGGCTGGCCAACGGGTTGTAGGTGATGCCGCCAGTATAGATGTGGTCGGATTCCACGCTGCGGTTGCCGTATTCGGAACGGAATTTCTGCTGGCTCTGCTCCATACGCGGGGACACGCGGTCAAAGGTCGCGAAATCGAAAGCCAGGTTGTCCAGCTCGCCGATTTTCAGGCTGGCGCCCTGGAAGCTCGATGGCAGCGCACGGTTGCCGATGGTATCCACTTGCGGGCTGCTGTAGCTCTGGCGACCGACGGTCAGGGTGCTGTTGGAGAGGCGTGCCTTGACGTTGGCCAGGCCGAGTTTGCTCCACTGGTCGACCGCGTCGCCGTTGGAGTGAGCCAGGGTGCGGTTGGAGCCACCCTTGATGTCTTCGCGGCTACGGTCCAGCGCAATCGCGTTGTACGCCGCCACTTCGGTGCTGAAACCCACGGTGCCTTGGGTGAAGCCCGAACTGTAGTTGAGGATGGTGCCCTGGACCCAATTGATCCGGCGCGAGCCTTCCAATTCCTCACCGTGGCGCTCGTAGCCATAACGGCCACCGCGCTGCAGGTCTTCGTTGGAGTACCAGTTGCGGGTCGTGCCGCTCAGGGACTGGCCGTCGATGAAGCCGGTCGCTTCGCTCTGTGCACTCTTGTCTTTCACGGTGACCGGGGTGAACGCCTGGCTCTGGGTTTCCGCGTAAGCCGTGGCGGTGATGCTGCTGATGGCCAGGGCCAATATCGCGGTGCTGCTCAGTTTCATGGGTGAAGCTCCTTACTTTCTTTTTTTTTAATGCCGGTTTTTTTGGTGGTCCGGCTATTTGTTGGAACTCATTCACGCAAGGCAAACGTTTGCTAGTTGCCCATAAGGCGATTTACGGCAATACGCTTGCGTGAGGGTGCAATGCACCCCCAAGCGTTTTAGCTACACGGTTTGTTATTTATCGATGCTGACACCCGAGAACACGTTGCGGCCGAACGGGCTTACCTTGAAGCCTTCGACTTTGGCGCTCAACGGCTGGTTGACCGTCGAGTGGGCGATAGGCGTGATCGGCACCTGCTGCTTGAGCAGTTGCTGGGCCTGTTTGTAAAGCACGGTGCGCTGGTCGCGATCGGTGACGATCTTGGCCTGCTTGATCAACTTGTCGTAAGCCGGATCGCACCATTGGGAGTAGTTGTTGCCGCCGATGGCATCGCAGCTGTAGAGCGTGCCGAGCCAGTTGTCCGGGTCACCGTTGTCGCCGGTCCAGCCGATCAGACTGATGTCGTGTTCGCCATTCTTGGTGCGCTTGATGTATTCGCCCCATTCGTAGCTGACGATCTTTACCTTGAGCCCGATCTTCGCCCAGTCGGCCTGGAGCATTTCGGCCATCAGCTTGGCGTTCGGGTTGTAGGGGCGCTGGACCGGCATCGCCCACAGGGTGATTTCGGTGCCTTCCTTGACGCCGGCAGCCTTGAGCAGTTCCCTGGCTTTTTCCGGGTTGTAGGCGACGTCCTTGATGGTGTCGTCGTAGGACCACTGGGTCGGCGGCATGGCGTTGACCGCCAGTTGGCCGGCGCCCTGGTACACGGCGTTGAGAATGCCCTGCTTGTTCACCGCCATGTCCAGCGCCTGGCGCACCTCGAGCTGGTCGAAGGGTTTGTGGCGCACGTTGTAGGAAATGTAGCCGAGGTTGAAACCAGGCTTCTCGATGAGCTTGAGTTTCGGGTCGTTCTTCAGTGCGTCGACATCGGCAGGGCGAGGGTGCAGGGTGACCTGGCACTCGTTGGCCTTGAGCTTCTGCACCCGTACCGAGGCGTCGGTGTTGATGGCGAAAATCAGGTTGTCGAGTTTGACCCGGCTCGGGTCCCAGTACTGCTTGTTGCCGCTGTAACGGATGTTGGAGTCTTTCTGGTAGCTCTTGAACACGAACGGCCCGGTGCCGATCGGCTTCTGGTTGATTTCGCTCGGCTTGCCCGACGCCAGCAACTGCTCGGCGTACTCGGCGGACAGGATGGCGGCGAAGCTCATGGCGATATTCTGGATGAACGCGGCGTCCACGCTGTTGAGCGTCATGACCACGGTCAGCGGCCCGGTCTTTTCGACCTTGGCGATGTTCTTGTTCAGGCTCATCCCGTTGAAATACGGGAATTCGGTGGGGTAAGCCTTACGGAAAGGTTGCTGCGGATCGAGCATGCGGTTGAAGGTGAACAGCACGTCGTCGGCGTTGAAGTCACGGGTTGGCGTGAAGTACTTGGTGGTGTGGAACTTCACCCCTTCGCGCAGGTGGAAGGTATAGGTCAGGCCGTCTTCGGAAATATCCCAGCTCTTCGCCAGCCCCGGGACCACATTGGTGGCGCCTTTTTCGAACTCTGCCAAGCGGTTGTACAGCGGTTCGGCGGCATCGTTATCGGTTGCAGTGGTGTACTGCGCGGTGTCGAAGCCCGCCGGGCTGCCTTCGGAGCAGAACACCAGGCTGTTGTTGGCGGCCTGGCTGACGGAGGTGGCGGCCAACAGGCCGGTGCCCAGCAATGCGGATAAAACCAAGGTATGGCGCATGACGCTCCCTTTTCTCGTTCTCTAAGTGTTCTCAACGAGCGACCCACCCCGCCGCAGGCGTGGTGGCCTCTCTTGTTTCAATCCATGACAAGCAGCGATAACCCATTGCCCACGCATACACTGGTCAGATCCCGACGTTAAGAGGCGTGGGTCTGGCAGTAAATGCGTAAAGTCCTAAAGACTCGTAGGAAAGGTCAACGCGTCCGGCACCGCTGACGTGGTACTCGGCGGAATTTTATGTAGGTAATTTCCTACTTTGCCGGCAGATAAAACGGCGGCGACGTCAGGAACGTCGCCGCCGTCAAACCTTACTTGCTGACGCTGACGCCGTAGAAGGAGTTCAAGCCAAATGGGCTGATCTTGAAGTCCTGCACGTTGGTGCGCATGGGTTGGAACACCGTCGAGTGAGCGATAGGTGTCATTGGAACAGCGTCCTTGAGGACGTGTTGCGCCTGCTTGTACAGTTCGGTGCGCTTGGCCTGGTCCGAAGTACGCTTGGCTTGCTTGACGATGTCGTCGAACTTCTTGTCGCACCACTTGGAGAAGTTGTTGCCTGCAAGCGAGTCGCAGCCGAACAGCACGTTGAGCCAGTTGTCCGGGTCACCGTTGTCGCCGCTCCAGCCAATCAGCATCGCGCCGTTCTCACCACCCTTGGAGCGCTTGATGTACTCGCCCCACTCGTAGCTCTGGATCTTCACGTTGAGACCGATTTTCTTCCAGTCGGACTGCAGCATTTCTGCCATCAGCTTGGCGTTCGGGTTGTACGGACGCTGTACCGGCATGGCCCACAGAACGATCTCGGTGCCTTCCTTGACGCCCGCTTCCTTGAGCAGCTCCTTGGCTTTCTCAGGATCGTACTTGGCATCCTTGATGGTGGTGTCGTAGGACCACTGGGTCGGCGGCATGGCGTTGACTGCCAGTTGGCCGGCGCCCTGATACACGGAATCGATGATCTGCTGCTTGTTGACCGCCATGTCCATGGCCTGGCGCACTTTCAGCTGGGACATCGGGTTTGGCTTGTCGTCGCCCTTGATCTTGTCCATCACGTTGTAGGCGATGTAGCCAAGGTTGAAGCCTGCCTGGTCAGGCATCTTCAGGTCCTTGTCTTCTTTCAGCGCCTTCAGGTCGGCCGGACGAGGGAACAGGGTGACCTGGCACTCGTTCTTCTTCAGCTTCTGGATACGCACCGACGGGTCGGTGGTGATGGCGAAGATCAGGTTGTCGATCTTGACGTCGTCAGGCTTCCAGTAGTCCTTGTTCCCGGTGTAGCGGATGTTGGAGTCTTTCTGGTAGCTCTTGAACACGAACGGGCCAGTGCCGATCGGCTTCTGGTTGATGTCCGGGGCCTTGCCGTCCTTGAGCAGTTTCGCGCCGTATTCGGCGGACTGGATCGAGGCGAAGCTCATGGCCATGTTCTGGATGAACGCGGCATCAACGTCCTTGAGGACGAACTTGACGGTCTTGTCGTCGACTTTCTCGACCTTGGTGATGTTGGTGTCCATCCCCATGTCGGTGAAGTACGGGAATTCAGTCGGGTACGCCTTACGGAACGGGTCGTCCTTGTTCAGCATGCGATTGAAAGTGAACAGCACGTCGTCGGCGTTGAATTCGCGAGTCGGCTTGAAATACGGGGTGGTGTGGAACTTGACACCGTCGCGCAGGTGGAAGGTGTAGGTCAGGCCGTCAGGGGAGACGTCCCAGCTGGTTGCCAGGCCAGGAATGACGGCGGTGCCACCACGCTCGAACTGAGTCAGGCGGTTGAACATGGTTTCTGCAGAGGCGTCGAAGTCGGTTCCGGTGGTGTATTGACCTGGATCGAAACCGGCCGGGCTCCCTTCGGAGCAGAACACCAGGTTAGTCGCAGCTTGAGCGAAGGGTGCGCTAGCCAGGAGGCTGGCGCCGACTAAAAACGGAATGACCGCGTGTTTGAGCATGGTGGCCTCATGATTTGTTGTCATTTTTGAATGTGAGGACGACCTTGTGAGTCGTGCCTGCGGATACTTATGCAGGGGCTGTACCCAATGCAATATCCCGAGTCGTTACAAGCCTGAAACGGTGGCACGAACGTACCTTAATGTCGCATTTGTATAATTTTGATGCATTTGAACGTTTGCGCGTTGCTTTTCTGGGCTGACTTGCGCACTTTTTTGGTGCGCGAAATCCTCGGGTTGCCCACGGCTGGGGCGAGGGTGTTACCTATTTAAACCCCGTAGTGTGGGGGGATAATGGGAGTGGTTATCGTTGCACTGAAAGTGTCCCCTGCCTTTGAGTTGCACTCAGTGCAACTCAGGTCGTTTTTTGCGGTAGGACTTTATCGGTGGCAGATCCAGCATAGACGCTGGTGCAAAAAAAAGGCGATCACCGGGTGATCGCCTTTTTCGCCTTCGGGTTATCGAGTCAAGGCAGCAGCACTTCAATCGACCCGTCGGCCGTCATGCTGACCTGGCTGGTTCCGGCTTCAACTTCCGGGGTGACCGGCGCACTGTCCATGCTCGCGGCTTTCATCATCATTGGCGCGCGCATGTAGGGTTGCGGGTAGCCGTTGCTGTTGAGGTTCAGGTTGACGATTTTGTAGCCCTTGCCTCCCAGTGCATCGGTGGCCAGTTGCGCGCGGGCCTTGAAGGCGGTCACGGCTTCCTTGAGCAGTGTGTCCTCGCTGGCCTTGCGGGTCGGCGTGGCGATGGCGAAGTCCATGCCGCCCATTTTCAGGTCGGTCAGCAGCTCGCCGGTCAGCTTCGACAGCGCGGCGAAGTCGGTGCTTTCCAGGCGCAGTTCGGCGCGTTCGCGCCAACCGGTGATTTTCTGACCCTTGGCGTCGTAGATCGGGTAGCTGTTGCGGCTGCCCTGGCGCAGGGTGATGTCCTTGACTTGTTTGGCCTGGTCCAGCGCCTTGTTCATGGTGGTGCTGACGGTTGCGGCCAGTTTGGCAGGATCGGTGTTTTGCTCTTCGGTGTAGAGGGTCACGATCATCAGGTCGCGAGCCACTTCCTGGCTGACTTCGGCGCGCAGGGAAATCTGGTTGTAGTGAAGTTCGTCGGCAGCCAGTGCCGGGAGGCTGGCAACGGTGCCGGCACTGAGAGCGAGAAGGGCGGCGCTGCGGCGGAAAGTGTGCATGAAAGCTCCTTGGGCAATGCGCAGGGGTTGAGTCCGAGCCTGCGTGAAACCATCAGACTCTAGCTTTATTGATCCGGTTCGCCCAGTTACAACTTCTATACAGATGCCAGCATCGCAGGCAAGCAAGCAGGGCCTGTCTTATAGACGCCAGGGCAATTCCTGCCATGTGGCTGTTTGCCGCACTTTCGCCTGTCAGCCTCCGTGGTTGGTTATACTCCGTACGATTCGCCTGGAGCGCTCATCAGGAGAGCTCATGCTCGTCCCTTTTCAAATTACTTCTGCGACGCGCCAGAACCTCTGGCGGCTGACGTTCATCCGCATTCTGGTACTGGCTGCCCAGGCCGGTTCCGTGGGCCTGGCCTACTGGCTCGACCTGTTGCCACTGCCCTGGTTCCAGCTGGCGGCGACCCTCATTTGCTCGATGCTGCTGTGCGCCTTCACCGCCATTCGCCTGCGCACCACCTGGCCGGTGACGGAGCTTGAATACGCCGTGCAGCTGGCGTGCGACTTGTTTATCCACAGTGCCCTGCTGTATTTCTCCGGCGGTTCGACCAACCCCTTCGTGTCCTATTACCTGGTGCCGCTGACCATCGCCGCCGTCACGCTGCCATGGCGTTATTCGCTGATTCTGTCGGGCATCGCACTGGCGATGTACACCCTGCTGCTGGCGCGCTTCTACCCGCTGCAAACCTTCCCGATTGCTCGGGAAAACCTGCAGGTTTACGGGATGTGGCTGAGTTTCGCCCTGGCCGCCGCGGTGATCACCTTCTTTGCCGCGCGCATGGCCGAAGAACTGCGCCGCCAGGAAGAGCTGCGCGCCATCCGCCGCGAAGAAGGGCTGCGCGATCAGCAACTGCTGGCTGTCGCGACGCAGGCTGCCGGCGCCGCCCACGAACTGGGCACGCCGCTGGCGACCATGAGCGTGCTGCTCAAGGAAATGCGCCGGGACCATCACGACCCGATGTTGCAGGAGGACCTGAGCGTGCTGCAGGACCAGGTCATGCTGTGCAAGCAGACCTTGCAGCAACTGGTGCGCGCCGCCGAGGCCAATCGCCGGATGGCGGTCGAGACGCAATACGTCACCGACTGGCTCGATGAAGCGCTGAATCGCTGGCACCTGATGCGCCCCGAAGCCAGTTACCGCTTCCAGCGCCTGGGCCAGGGGCTGGTGCCGCGCGTTGCGCCGCCGCCTGACCTGACCCAGGCGCTGCTGAACCTTTTGAACAACGCCGCCGATGCCTGCCCCGAAGGGCTGCAAGTGACGCTGGACTGGAATGAGGAAGACCTGACCATCAGCATCCGCGACCATGGCGCCGGTGTGCCGTTGGCCATTGCCGAGCAGATCGGCAAACCGTTTTTTACCACCAAGGGCAAAGGCTTCGGCCTCGGCCTGTTTTTGAGCAAGGCCAGCGTGACACGCGCCGGCGGCTCGGTGAAACTCTACAGTCATGAGGAAGGCGGCACGCTCACCGAGCTGCGCCTGCCCCGTGTTGCCCGAGGAGATGAACATGAGTGACGAGATCCAAGTCGAAGGCGAAGAACTGCCGCATTTGCTGCTGGTAGATGACGACGCCACGTTCACCCGCGTGATGGCGCGTGCCATGGCTCGCCGTGGTTTTCGCGTCACCACCGCCGGTTCCGCCGAGGAAGGCCTGACCATCGCTCAGTCCGACATCCCCGACTACGCCGCGCTGGACCTGAAAATGGACGGCGACTCGGGCCTGGTGCTGTTGCCGAAACTGCTCGAGCTCGACCCCGAAATGCGCGTGGTGATCCTCACCGGATATTCGAGCATTGCCACGGCGGTCGAAGCGATCAAGCGCGGTGCCTGCAACTACCTGTGCAAACCGGCGGATGCCGATGACGTGCTGGCCGCGTTGCTGTCCGAGCACGCCGACCTCGACACCCTGGTGCCGGAAAACCCGATGTCGGTGGATCGCCTGCAATGGGAGCACATCCAGCGCGTGCTGACCGAGCACGAAGGCAACATCTCCGCCACTGCCCGGGCCCTGGGCATGCACCGCCGCACCTTGCAGCGCAAATTGCAGAAGCGCCCCGTTCGCCGCTGAACCTGCGCTGAACGGACCACGTACACATCTCGCGACAAATCGAGCCGATCATCTATGATCGGTTCGTGCGTGTTCTTTTCTTTATCGAGCCTTTTTCATGAATCAGAACGCTGAGTATTCCGCGGTCAACGATGCTGTGCGCGGGCAGTTCTTTCGCAAAGTCTGGGCGATGATCACGCCCTACTGGCGCAGTGAGGAGAAAGCCAAGGCCTGGACGCTGCTGATCGCGGTGATTGCATTGTCGCTGCTCAGCGTGGGGATCTCGGTGTGGTTCAACACCTGGTACAAGGATTTCTACAACGCCCTGCAACAAAAGGACGAGGCGGCCTTCTGGCGCCTGATCCTGTATTTCTGCGGGATCGCCGCGGTGGCGATTGTCGGCGCGGTCTACCGGCTTTACCTGACCCAGATGCTGACCATTCGCTGGCGGGCCTGGTTGACCGAGCGGCACTTCAGCCGCTGGCTCGGCCACAAGAACTACTACCAGATGGAGCAGGGCGGTTACACCGACAACCCGGACCAGCGGATCTCCGAGGACCTCAACAACTTCACCTCCAATACCCTGGAGCTGGGCATTGGCCTGCTGCGCAACATTGTCAGCCTGGTGTCGTTCTCGATCATTCTGTGGGGCGTGTCGGGCAGCATCGAAGTGTTTGGTTTCACCGTTCCCGGCTATATGTTCTGGTGCGTGCTGGTCTATGCCGTCGTGGGCAGCTGGCTGACGCATCTGATCGGTCGTCGCCTGATCGGCCTGAACAACCAGCAACAACGTTTCGAGGCCGACCTGCGTTTCTCCATGGTGCGTATTCGCGAGAACGCCGAGAGCATTGCGCTGTACAACGGCGAGCCCAATGAGAACCGGCGATTGAGCGACCGTTTCGGGCTGGTCTGGCACAATTTCTGGGACATCATGAAAGTGTCCAAGCGTCTGACGTTCTTCACCGCCGGTTACAGCCAGGCCGCCATCATCTTCCCGTTCATGGTCGCCGCCCCGCGCTACTTTGCCGGCAAGATCGAACTGGGTGAGCTGATGCAGATCAGTTCGGCGTTCGGCAACGTGCAGGAGAGTTTCAGCTGGTTCATCAGCGCCTACCAGAGCCTCGCCTCATGGCGCGCCACCTGTGATCGCCTGCTGAGTTTCCGTCAGGCCATGACCGACAACGAAGAGCGCGCGCCGGCCATCGATGTGCAGAATGCCGGCGCCATGTTGCAGGTGCGCAACCTGGGACTCGACCTCGCCGACGGTCGTCATTTGCTGACCGACGCCGACATGACCGTGGCGCAGGGCGAGCGTGTGATGCTCAGTGGTCGTTCGGGCAGCGGCAAATCCACGCTGCTGCGGGCGATGGGACATCTGTGGCCGGCCGGCCATGGCAGCATTCGTCTGCCGGCGACGCGCTATCTGTTCCTGCCGCAAAAACCCTATCTGCCGATTGGCACATTGCGTGAAGCCCTGAGTTATCCACAGGCCGGCGACACTTACCCGCACGAGCGCTATGTCCAGGTGCTGGAAACCTGTCGCTTGCCGCACCTGGTCGCGCGCCTGGATGAAGCCAATCACTGGCAGCGCATGCTCTCGCCGGGTGAGCAGCAGCGGCTGGCCTTCGCCCGTGCCTTGCTGTACGCGCCGCAATGGCTGTACATGGACGAAGCCACGTCGGCGATGGACGAAGAGGATGAAGCGTCGCTGTACCAGGCGTTGATCGATGAGATTCCGGGGTTGAGCATCGTCAGCGTCGGGCATCGCAGCAGCCTGAAACGCTTCCATCCGCGGCATGTTCGTATCGATAATGGACACCTTGTGGAACAGACCGTGACCGCCTGAACATCCCCGCCCCGCAGGGCGGGGTGATCGTACAACCGTGTTGCGCTATGATGCAGTTTCAGCCGAACTTTCGAGACAGACGTTCACCATGGAAAACCCGATCGAAGCTCCACGCCTCCCGCGCAAGCGCCGCAGCCTCGCACAGGAATTGGTGACGGTGCTGTCCGAGCAGATCCGCGACGGTCACCTCAAGCGGGGTGACAAGTTACCCACCGAGTCGGCGATCATGGACGCCCATGGTGTCAGTCGCACCGTGGTGCGCGAAGCGATTTCCCGCTTGCAGGCGGCCGGTCAAGTGGAGACCCGCCACGGTATCGGCACCTTCGTGCTCGACACCCCGAGCCCGAGTGGTTTCCGCATCGATCCGGCAACGGTGGTGACGCTGCGTGATGTGCTGGCGATCCTGGAGCTGCGCATCAGCCTCGAAGTCGAGTCCGCCGGCCTTGCCGCGCAACGCCGCAACCCCGAACAGCTTGCGCTGATGAGGGCGGCGCTGGATGCCCTCAACGAAAGCGCGGCCCATGCCAGTGATGCGGTGGCCTCGGACTTCCAGTTCCACCTGCAAATCGCGCTGTCGACCGGCAACCGCTATTTCACCGACATCATGACGCACCTGGGGGCCAGCATCATTCCACGTACGCGCCTCAATTCGGCACGCCTGGCCCATGATGACCAGCAGCACTACATGAGCCGGCTGAGCCGTGAGCACGAAGAAATCTACGACGCGATTGCGCGCCAGGATTCCGATGCGGCGCGGGCCGCCATGCGCTTGCACCTGACCAACAGCCGCGAGCGCTTGCGTCATGCGCACGAAGAGGCTGAAGCACAGCGCGGCTGAGTGTCAGAGGATCGTTCCCTGGAACCGGGAACGATCCGCGTAGGGCCCCGGTTTCAGGGCTCAATACGCATCAGCAGCACATCCGAGGACAACTCCAGGCTCGACTCGTCCCGGAACTTGTAGCGCAGCGCGACCTGAGTGCCGAGATACGGCTCCAGGTCGGTCTTCGGGATCTGCAGTTCTATCCCCGTCAGTTCGACCATCTCGTCAGTCGTCTCGTCCCAGACACCGGCCGGCTCATCCTCGCCGTGCCACTCCGGCTCATCCGGGTCCGGGCCGAGGATCGGGTACAGCTCCCAGTTCGGCGGAATATCGTGCGGATCGCGCACGCGCACGATCAATGCATCCGTCAGGCTCGACAATGTCACGGTAGCGACCTGATCACGAGGGTCGGTGGGGAACTGGGGCAACACGGGTGAAGGAAAACACATCTTCGAGTACTCCATCTCATTGGGCGCCACGATCCATTCGTGACGTCGTTTGACTCTAGGTGATGGCCTGCCGGTTCGCCGTTCACGATGTTTTTCGGAAAATTTCGACGGGCATTCGTTGCCGCGCTGACAAGCGCCGAGGCGCTCTGGACAAGGCTCCAGAGTGGTGCGAATCGCGGCCGGCGAACCGATTTGTGGCAGAAATTTTCACGCTGACGATGAAATGCAGTTGACGGTTGTTTTTTAAGTTGTACGATGACCTACAACTTCAGCGCAGGCTGAACGATTTCCTCACACAAAAACGTTGCTACCCAGGGTGTTCGAATAATGAATCCACAAGAACTGAAGTCCATCCTCTCTGCCGGTCTGCTGTCCTTCCCGGTTACCGATTTCAATGCCCAGGGCGATTTCAACCGCGCTGGCTACATCAAACGTCTTGAGTGGCTTGCCCCGTACGGCGCTTCGGCCCTGTTCGCCGCAGGTGGCACCGGTGAGTTCTTCTCCCTGGCCGCCAGCGAATACTCGGAAATCATCAAGACCGCCGTCGACACCTGCGCCACCAGCGTGCCGATCCTGGCCGGTGTCGGCGGTTCGACCCGTCAAGCCATCGAATACGCACAGGAAGCCGAGCGTCTGGGCGCCAAGGGCCTGCTGCTGCTGCCGCACTACCTGACCGAAGCCAGTCAGGACGGCGTTGCCGCCCACGTTGAAGCCGTGTGCAAATCGGTCAACATCGGCGTCGTGGTCTACAACCGTAACGTATGCCGCCTGACCGCTCCGCTGCTCGAGCGTCTGGCCGAGCGCTGCCCGAACCTGATCGGTTACAAGGATGGCCTGGGCGACATCGAACTGATGGTGTCGATCCGTCGTCGCCTCGGCGATCGCTTCAGCTACCTGGGTGGTCTGCCGACCGCCGAAGTCTACGCCGCTGCCTACAAGGCGCTGGGCGTGCCGGTCTACTCCTCGGCGGTGTTCAACTTCATCCCGAAAACCGCGATGGATTTCTACCACGCCATTGCGCGTGAAGATCACGCCACCGTTGGCAAGATCATCGACGACTTCTTCCTGCCATACCTGGACATCCGTAACCGCAAAGCCGGCTACGCGGTGAGCATCGTCAAGGCGGGTGCAAAAATTGCCGGCTATGACGCAGGTCCTGTGCGTGCGCCACTGACCGACCTGACCGGCGAGGAGTACGAAATGCTCGCCGCGCTGATCGACAAGCAAGGTGCGCAATAAAACATTCGATGCAAGGAGGCCGCTGAGTATTCAGCGGCCTTTTGCGTGAAGTCTCTTTATTTCGAGGGCGGTCCCGTGGCCACTGCAAAACGTTACGACAACTACATCAACGGCGAATGGGTTGCCGGTGCCGATTATTCGGCCAACATCAACCCGTCCGAGCTGAGCGACAACATCGGCGACTACGCCAAGGCTGACCTGGCCCAGGTCAATGCCGCCATCGACGCCGCACGTGCCGCTTTCCCGGCATGGTCCACTTCCGGTATCCAGGCACGTCACGACGCCCTGGACAAAGTCGGCACTGAAATCCTCGCCCGTCGCGAAGAGCTCGGCACCCTGCTGGCCCGGGAAGAGGGCAAGACCCTGCCTGAAGCCATCGGCGAAGTCACCCGCGCCGGTAACATCTTCAAGTTCTTCGCCGGTGAATGCCTGCGCCTGTCCGGTGACTACGTGCCGTCGGTGCGCCCGGGCGTCAACGTTGAAGTCACCCGCGAAGCGCTGGGCGTGGTCGGTCTGATCACGCCGTGGAACTTCCCGATCGCCATCCCGTCGTGGAAAATCGCCCCGGCCCTGGCCTACGGCAACTGTGTGGTGCTCAAGCCTGCCGACCTGGTGCCGGGCTGTGCCTGGGCCCTGGCGGAAATCATTTCTCGCGCAGGCTTCCCGGCCGGCGTGTTCAACCTGGTGATGGGCAGCGGTCGCGTGGTTGGCGATGCACTGGTCAATAGCCCGAAAGTCGACGGCATCAGCTTCACCGGTTCGGTGGGCGTCGGTCGTCAGATCGCCGTCAGCTGCGTCTCGCGCCAGGCCAAGGTCCAGCTGGAAATGGGCGGCAAGAACCCACAGATCATTCTCGACGACGCCGACCTCAAGCAAGCGGTCGAGCTGTCGGTACAGAGCGCGTTCTACTCCACCGGCCAGCGCTGCACCGCGTCGAGCCGCCTGATCGTCACCGCCGGCATTCACGACAAGTTCGTCGAAGCCATGGCCGAGCGCATGAAGTCGATCAAGGTCGGTCACGCGCTGAAGGCCGGCACCGATATCGGTCCGGTGGTTTCGCAAGCGCAACTTGAGCAGGACATGAAGTACATCGACATCGGCCAGTCCGAAGGCGCTCGCCTGGTGAGTGGTGGCGGTCTGGTGACTTGCGATACCGAAGGTTACTTCCTCGCGCCAACACTGTTTGCCGACAGCGAAGCGTCGATGCGCATCAGCCGTGAAGAAATCTTCGGTCCGGTGGCCAACATTGTTCGCGTCGCCGACTACGAGGCCGCGCTGGCCATGTCCAACGACACCGAGTTCGGTCTGTCGGCGGGCATCGCCACCACGTCCCTGAAGTACGCCAACCACTTCAAGCGTCACTCCCAGGCCGGGATGGTGATGGTCAACCTGCCAACCGCCGGCGTGGATTACCACGTTCCGTTCGGTGGGCGCAAAGGTTCGTCCTATGGGTCGCGCGAGCAGGGCCGCTATGCGCAAGAGTTCTACACCGTAGTGAAAACTGCCTACATCGGTTCCTGATACACGCAATACCCGCAGCAACGAGCTTGCTCGCGATGGTCCAGATCCGCGGTGTAACCGCCCCGCGTCTTCGTTGACGACCATCGCGAGCCAGCCCGCCGCTGCACAGACGACATCGTTATTACCCGCATAAAAATAATCAGTGGGAGTACATCTACATGCAAGCCACCCAAAAGCCGACTCACGTCCGCTATTTGATCCTGCTCATGCTGTTTCTGGTGACCACGATCAACTATGCCGACCGGGCTACCATCGCCATTGCCGGCTCCAGCCTGCAAAAAGACCTCGGCATTGACGCGGTCACCCTCGGTTACATCTTCTCCGCTTTCGGTTGGGCCTACGTGGCCGGGCAAATTCCCGGTGGCTGGCTGCTGGACCGTTTCGGTTCGAAAAAAATCTATGCGTTGAGCATCTTCACCTGGTCGCTGTTCACCGTGCTGCAAGGCTTCGTCGGTGAATTCGGCATGTCCACGGCAGTGGTTGCGCTGTTCATGCTGCGCTTCCTGGTGGGCCTGGCCGAAGCGCCGTCCTTCCCTGGCAACGCGCGCATCGTTGCAGCGTGGTTCCCGACCGCTGAACGCGGTACGGCCTCGGCGATCTTCAACTCGGCGCAATACTTCGCCACCGTGCTGTTCGCGCCGCTGATGGGCTGGATCGTCTACTCCTTCGGCTGGGAACACGTGTTCATCGTCATGGGGATCCTGGGCATCATCTTCTCGCTGGTCTGGCTGAAAGTGATCTACAGCCCGCGTGAACACCCACGGATCAACGATGCCGAGTTCAAGCACATCTCCGAGAACGGCGGCATGGTCGACATGGACCAGAAGGGCAAGAAGTCCGACGGTCCGAAGTGGGATTACATCCGTCAGTTGCTGACCAACCGCATGATGCTCGGCGTATACCTGGGCCAATACTGCATCAACGGCATCACCTACTTCTTCCTGACCTGGTTCCCGGTGTACCTGGTGCAGGAGCGCGGCATGACCATCCTCAAGGCCGGTTTCATCGCCTCGTTGCCGGCCATCTGCGGCTTCATCGGTGGTGTCCTCGGCGGCGTGATCTCCGACTACCTGCTGCGCAAGGGCCACTCGCTGACCTTCGCCCGCAAGGCGCCGATCATTGCCGGCCTGCTGGTTTCCAGCAGCATCGTGGCGTGCAACTACGTGGAAGTCGAATGGATGGTCGTGGGCTTCATGGCCCTGGCATTCTTCGGCAAAGGCGTGGGCGCACTGGGTTGGGCGGTGGTATCCGATACCTCGCCGAAACAGATCGCCGGTTTGAGCGGTGGCCTGTTCAACACCTTCGGCAACCTCGCGTCGATCACCACCCCGATCGTCATCGGTTACATCATCAGCTCCACCGGTTCGTTCAAATGGGCGCTGGTATTTGTCGGTTGCAACGCGCTGGTTGCGGTGTTCAGCTATCTGGTGATCGTAGGTCCGATCAAACGTGTGGTGCTCAAAGAGCCACCGGTCAGCGGTCCTGAAGCCACTAAATTGTCCCAAGCGCATTCCTGAGGAGCGGCGTCATGCAGTTGATTGAACATTCCGACTCGCCGCGCTACATCCGTCTGCACGAGCGCGACAACGTGGTGATCGTGGTCAACGATCAGGGCGTTCCGGCCGGCACCGAGTTCGCCGATGGCCTGGTCACCGTGGACTTCGTGCCGCAGAGTCACAAGGTCACCCTGGAAGACATTCCGGAAGGCGGCCAAGTGATTCGTTACGGCCAGACCATTGGCTACGCCTTACAGCCGATTCCACGCGGCAGCTGGGTCAAGGAAGATCAACTGCGCATGCCGACCGCGCCACCGCTGGACAGCCTGCCGCTGTCCACCGAAGTGCCGGACGCTCAGGCACCGCTGGAAGGCTACACCTTCGAGGGTTACCGCAACGCCGACGGCACCGTCGGCACGCGCAACATCCTGGGCATTACCACCACCGTGCAGTGCGTGACCGGTGTGCTGGACCATGCGGTCAAGCGCATCAAGGACGAGTTGCTGCCCAAATACCCGCACGTCGATGACGTGGTGGCCCTGACCCACAGCTACGGCTGTGGCGTGGCGATCACCGCGACGGACGCGTACATCCCGATCCGCACCGTGCGCAACCTGGCGCGCAACCCGAACCTGGGTGGCGAAGCCCTGGTGATCAGCCTGGGCTGCGAGAAATTGCAGGCCGGGCAGGTGATGCACGAGAACGACAGTTCGGTGGACCTGAGCGATGAGTGGCTGTATCGCCTGCAGGATTCGAGTCACGGTTTCACCGAAATGATCGAGCAGATCATGGCGCTGGCCGAGGTTCGCCTGAAGAAACTCGATCAACGTCGTCGGGAAACCGTGCCGGCGTCCGAGCTGATCCTGGGCATGCAGTGCGGGGGCAGCGATGCGTTTTCCGGTATCACCGCCAACCCTGCGCTGGGTTTCGCCTCGGACCTGTTGCTGCGTGCCGGTGCGACGGTGATGTTTTCCGAAGTCACCGAAGTGCGCGACGCCATTTACCTGCTGACTTCCCGCGCGCAAACCAAGGAAGTCGCGCAGGAGCTGGTGCGGGAAATGGACTGGTACGACCGTTATCTGGCCAAGGGCGAAGCGGACCGTAGCGCCAACACCACCCCGGGCAACAAGAAGGGCGGGCTGTCGAACATTGTCGAGAAGTCCCTGGGGTCGATCGTCAAGTCCGGCAGCAGCGCGATCAATGGCGTGCTTGGCCCTGGCGAGCGCTTCAAGGGCAAGGGCCTGATCTTCTGTGCGACCCCGGCCAGCGATTTCGTGTGCGGGACCTTGCAGCTGGCCGCGGGCATGAACCTGCACGTGTTCACCACCGGCCGTGGTACGCCGTACGGTCTGGCGATGGCACCGGTGGTGAAGGTGTCGACCCGCACCGAGCTGGCGCAGCGCTGGCCGGACCTGATCGACATCGACGCCGGGCGGATTGCAACCGGACGTGCTTCCATCGAAGACCTCGGCTGGGAGTTGTTCCACTACTACCTGGACGTGGCCAGCGGCAAGAAGCAGACGTGGTCGGAGCAGCACAAGCTGCATAACGACATTACGTTGTTCAATCCGGCGCCGATTACGTAAGGCCGCGATGACTGCATCGCGAGCAGGTTCGTTCTCCCATTCGATTCAGTGGGAGCGAGCCTGCTCGCGATAGCTTTCTACCAGACGCCGAGGTCTCCAGTGGCTTATCATTAGCCCCCTAACGACACTCACCTGAAGGTCCTCTCCGGCATGCTGGCAATTTTCCTCGAAACCCTGAACATCACCGCTCCGGTGTTTGCCATGCTGTTTCTGGGGGTGGTGCTCAAGCGCGTCAACTGGATCAACGACAATTTCATTCACACAGCGTCGGCCCTGGTGTTCAACGTCACCATGCCGGCGTTGCTGTTTCTGGGCATCCTGCATGCCGATCTGCACGCCGCGCTGCAACCGGCGCTGCTGATCTATTTCGCCATTGCCACGCTGGTGAGCTTCGCGGTTGCCTGGGGCTGGGCGATCTTCAAGTGTCCGCGTGAAGACCGCGGTATCTACACCCAGGGCGCCTTTCGCGGTAACAACGGCGTCATCGGCCTCGCGCTGGCGGCAAGCATGTACGGCGACTACGGGATTTCCCTGGGCGCCATCCTCGCGGCCCTGGTGATCCTCTTCTACAACACCCTGTCGACCATCGTGCTGGCGGTCTACAGCCCGGTGATCAAGTCCGATCCGTGGAGCATCTGCAAAAGCGTGATGAACAATCCGCTGATCATCAGCGTGTTGGCGGCAGCGCCTTTTGCCTATTTCAAGATCGGTTTGCCGGGTTGGCTGGAAATGTCGGGCCAATACCTGGCGCAAACCACCTTGCCCCTGGCGTTGATCTGCATCGGCGGCACGCTGTCGCTGGCGGCCATGCGCAAAAGTGGCTCGATGGCCTTGAGCTCGAGCCTGGTGAAGATGGTCGGTTTGCCGGTGCTGGCAACGCTGGGCGCGTGGCTCTGGGGATTTCGCGGCGCGGAACTGGGGATTCTGTTCCTGTACTTCGGCAGCCCGACCGCTGCCGCCAGTTTCGTCATGGCCCGCCAGGCCAACGGCAATCATGAACTGGCGGCGGCGATCATCGTGATCACCACCTTGATGGCGGCGGTGACCACCAATATCGGGATCTTCCTGTTGCAGTGGGGCGGGTGGATCTGACCTGCGTCATGCCGTGTTCTTCGGATCGAATCGCGAGCAGGCTCGGTCCCGCCATTGGAAAGCATTGCCTCCTGTGGGAGCGAGCCTGCTCGCGATAACGGTAGATCATCCACCGCAGGGGCAAAGGGTCATTCGGGCTTCTGGTAACTGTCGATCACTTCCTGCGCCGCCCGAAACGCATCGATCGCCGCCGGCACGCCTGCATACACCGCGCAGTGCAGCAACGCCTCGCGAATCTCTTCCACCGTACAACCGTTGTTCAGCGCGCCCCGCACGTGGCCTTTGAGTTCCTGTGGGCATTTCAGTGCGGTCAGGGCGGCGAGGGTGATCAGGCTGCGGGTCTTCAGCGGCAGGCCGTCGCGGTTCCATACGCTGCCCCAGGCGTGCTCATTGACGAAGTCCTGCAGCGGCTGGGTGAACTCGGTGGCGTTGCCCAGGGCGCGGTCGACAAACGCATCGCCCATCACCTGGCGGCGCACTTCAACGCCGGGTTTCTTGTTGTCGGTCATGGCCATTCCCTCTTGTGATGTTGGCGGCGCCAGGCGCGTAGCGACGTGAACAGCAGAAACGCCACCAGCGCCGGCAGGACGAAAAACAGCATCAGGTGTTCAAGCTTGCCGGCCAGGGGCATGCCGGTGGTGAACGACACCACGTGCAGGCCATAAGCCAGGTACAGCCCCAGAAACAGCAGGCCTTCGGCGCGGGTCACCCGATAACCGGAATAGAACATCGGCAGGCACAGCAAGGCGACGCCCAGCATCACCGGCAAGTCGAAATCCAGTGCATTGGGCGAGACCGACAGTGGCGAAGGGGCAATCAGCGCCGTCACGCCCAGCACGCCCAGGAGGTTGAACAGGTTGCTGCCGATCACGTTGCCCACGGCAATGTCACGCTGGCCGCGCAGGGCGGCAATCAATGAGGTCGCCAGTTCCGGCAGGGACGTGCTGACTGCGACGATGGTCAGGCCGATGATCCGCTCCGACAGCCCGAGATCGGTGGCCACCGCAACGGCGGCGCCCAACAGCAGATGCCCGGCGTACACCAGCATGGCGAGCCCGGCGACAATCATCAGCAAGCTGCTCAGCCATGGCGCTTGAGGGCCTTCGTGAGGGTGCGATTGCGGGCGGGCCGAATGCCGCGACTGGCGCAGCAACAGCCCCAGGTACAACGCCAGCGCCGTCAGCAGCACCGCGCCATCGACACGGGTGAGTTCTTCATTCCACGCCAGCACGAACACCAGCAGGCTGGCGCCGATCATCAGGGGAATGTCCAGACGCACCACTTGCCGTGACACCCGCAGCGGGATGATCAGCGCCGACAGGCCGAGGGTCACGAGGATGTTGAAGATGCTGCTGCCGATCACGCTGCTGACGGCGATGTCGACGTTCTGCGCAAGGGTGGCTTGCAGGCTGACCGCCATTTGCGGCGCGCTGCTGCCCAGGGCGACGATGGTCAGGCCGATGATCAGCGGGCGCACGTGCAGGCGTGCGGCCACGCGCACGGCGGCGCGCACCATCAGTTCTGCGCCGGCGATCAACAGGACCAGGCCGCTCAGCAGTTCGAGCACGCTGAGCAGGGGGAGATCGGCAAGTCCGAAAATGGTCGCGGCTCCCGTGGTCAGTCGTCGAGCGCTTGCACGCGAACCCGCGCGGTGCCGCTGCGGATCATGCCCAGTTGCTCGGCGGCTTCGTGAGACAGGTCGATCAGGCGTCCACGGGTGTGCGGCCCGCGATCATTGATGCGGACCACGCAGGATTGGTTGTTCTTCAGGTTGGTGACCTTCACCCGCGTGCCGAAGGGCAACTGGCGGTGGGCGGCGGTCAGAGAATTCTTGTCGAAACGTTCGCCACTGGCGGTGCGCTTGCCCTGGTGCCTGGCGCCGTAATAGGACGCGATGCCCGTCTGGTCGTAGCCGTGTGGATCGACGGTATCGGTACTGGCGCAGCCGGCCAGTAGCGAGAGCAGGGCGAAGCTTGCGAACAGACGCTTCATTCAGGGGGTTCCAGATAGCAACTGCAGGAGCGAGCACGCTCGCTCCTGCAAGGGGCGGAGCCAGGCTTGTCTACTGGCTCCATTCTCATCAGCCTTCGAGCTTGCTTTTCAGCAGTTCGTTGACCTGTTGCGGGTTGGCCTTGCCCTTGGAGGCTTTCATGGCCTGGCCGACGAAGAAGCCGAACATCTTGCCGCGTTTGGCTTCATCCGCCGCGCGATATTGCTCGACCTGCTCGGCATTGGCCGCAAGCATCTCGTCCAGTACCGCCGAAATCGCGCCACTGTCGGTCACTTGCTTGAGGCCGCGCTTGTCGATGATCTCGTCCGCGCTGCCTTCGCCGCTGGCCATGGCCTCGAACACGACTTTGGCAATCTTGCCGGAAATGGTGTTGTCCTTGATGCGCAGCAGCATGCCGCCCAGTTGCTCGGCCGATACCGGCGACTGGTCGATGTCCAGGCCCTGTTTGTTCAACAGGCTGCCCAACTCCACCATGACCCAGTTCGCCGCCAGCTTCGCGTCGCCGCTGATGCTCGCGACTTTCTCGAAGTAATCGGCTTGCTCGCGGCTGGTGGCCAGGACGCTGGCGTCATAGACCGACAGACCGAACTGTTCCTGGAAGCGCTCGCGCTTCTGCGGTGGCAGTTCCGGCAAGGTTGCGCGCACTTCGTCGAGGTAGGCGTTTTCGATGACCACCGGCAGCAGGTCAGGGTCGGGGAAGTAACGGTAGTCGTTGGCTTCCTCCTTGCTGCGCATCGGGCGGGTTTCGTCCTTGTTCGGATCATACAGGCGGGTCTGCTGGATGACCTTGCCACCGTCTTCGATCAGTTCGATCTGACGCTGGATTTCGCTGTTGATCGCCTTCTCGATGAAACGGAACGAGTTGACGTTCTTGATCTCGCAGCGGGTGCCGAACTCGACCTGGCCTTTCGGGCGGATCGACACGTTGCAGTCGCAACGCAGCGAACCTTCGGCCATGTTGCCGTCGCAGATGCCCAGGTAGCGCACCAGCGCGTGGATCGCCTTGACGTAGGCCACGGCTTCCTTGGCGCTGCGCATGTCCGGCTCCGACACGATTTCCAGCAGCGGCGTGCCGGCGCGGTTCAGGTCGATGCCGCTGGCGCCGTTGAACTCTTCGTGCAGGCTTTTGCCGGCGTCTTCTTCCAGGTGCGCGCGGGTGATGCCGACGCGTTTGACCGTGCCGTCCTCCAGGGCGATGTCCAGGTGGCCCTTGCCGACGATCGGCAACTCCATCTGGCTGATCTGGTAGCCCTTGGGCAGGTCGGGGTAGAAATAGTTTTTACGGGCGAACACGTTGTGCTGGCCGATTTCGGCATCGATGGCCAGGCCGAACATGACCGCCATGCGCACCGCTTCCTGGTTCAGCACCGGCAGTACGCCGGGCATGCCGAGGTCGACCAGGCTGGCCTGGGTGTTCGGCTCGGAACCGAAAGTGGTGGAACTGCCGGAAAAGATTTTCGACCGGGTGGTGAGCTGGGTGTGAATCTCCAGCCCGATCACGACTTCCCATTGCATGTGTGTCTCCTCAGAAGCCGGTTGGGGTGCGGGTGTGCCAGTCGGTGTTCAACTGGTACTGGTGCGCAACGTTGAGCAAGCGGCCTTCCTGGAAATACGGGGCGAGCAGTTGCACGCCGACCGGCAGACCGTCGACGAAACCGGCCGGCATCGACAGGCCCGGCAGGCCCGCGAGGTTGGCGGTGATGGTGTAGACGTCTTCCAGGTACGCAGCGACCGGGTCGCTGTTCTTGGCGCCAAGCTTCCAGGCCGGGTTTGGCGTGGTGGGGCCGAGAATGATGTCGACCTCGTTGAAGGCGGCCATGAAGTCGTTCTTGATCAGGCGACGGATCTTCTGTGCCTTCAGGTAGTAGGCGTCGTAGTAGCCGGCCGAGAGCGCGTAGGCGCCGACCATGATCCGGCGCTGCACTTCCGCGCCGAAACCTTCGCCACGGGAACGCTTGTACAGGTCGATCAGGTTTTTCGGGTCTTCGCAGCGGTAGCCGAAACGCACGCCATCGAAACGCGACAGGTTGGAGGAGGCTTCCGCCGGGGCGATCACGTAGTACGCCGGAATCGCGTGCTGCATGTTCGGCAGGCTGATCTCCTTGATCACGGCACCGAGTTTCTGCAGTGCCTTGACGCTGTCCTGGATCAGCTCGGCGATGCGCGGGTCGAGACCGGCGCCGAAATATTCCTTCGGTACACCGATGCGCAGGCCCTGCAGCGAACCGTTGAGGCCGGCGCTGTAGTCAGGCACGGGCTCGTCGATGCTGGTGGAATCGTTCGGGTCGAAGCCGGCCATGCCTTGCAGCAGGATGGCGCAGTCTTCGGCAGTGCGCGCCAGAGGGCCGCCCTGATCGAGGCTGGAAGCGTAGGCGATCATGCCCCAGCGCGAGACGCGACCGTAGGTCGGTTTCAGGCCGGTGAGGTTGGTCAGCGCGGCGGGCTGGCGAATCGAACCGCCGGTGTCGGTGCCGGTGGCTGCCGGCAGCAGGCGCGCGGCAACCGCCGCCGCCGAACCGCCGGACGAGCCGCCCGGAACGTGTTCCAGGTTCCACGGGTTTTTCACTGCGCCGTAGTAGCTCGACTCGTTGGCCGAGCCCATGGCGAATTCGTCCATGTTGGTCTTGCCCAGCGTCACCGCGCCGGCGGCCGCCAGCTTGGCGACCACGGTGGCGTCGTACGGGGCCTTGAAGTTGTCGAGCATCTTCGAGCCGCAGCTGGTGCGAATGCCCTGGGTGCAGAACAGGTCTTTATGGGCGATCGGCGCGCCGAGCAGGGCGCCGCTCTCACCGTTGGCCCGGCGTGCGTCAGCGGCTTTGGCCTGCTGCAGCGCGAGCTCTTCGGTGAGGCTGATGAAACTGTTGAGCTGGGGATCGAGCTGGGTGATACGCGCCAGCAGGGTTTTGGTCAGCTCTTCGGAAGAAAACTTTTTATCGGCGAGGCCGCGGGCGATCTCGGCCAGAGTCAATTGATGCATTGCAGGCTCTTTCCCTTTAGTCGATGACTTTCGGAACCAGGTACAGGCCGTTTTCGACCGCTGGTGCGATGGACTGATAGGCCTCGCGATGATTGGACTCGGTCACGACGTCTGCACGCAGGCGCTGGCTGGCTTCCAGAGGATGGGCGAGGGGCTCGATACCGTCGGTATTGACCGCCTGCATTTCGTCGACCAGACCCAGAATGCTGTTCAGGGCCGAAGTAATATGTGGAAGATCGACTTCATTCAGGCCAAGGCAGGCCAGATGAGCGATTTTTTCCACGTCGGAGCGTTCAAGCGCCATGGGAATCTCCAGTGGAAAACAGGACGGAAGGCGTCCGTGTGTTAGATTGTCGGAACACTATCGCACTTCTACGGTCAATAAGGCCGCGATTGTGGGGCTTGGTGCACAGAAAAGCGGCCAATTTAACATATTGGCGCCTTGCCCAAAATCCCTGTCGTTGTTAGAGTTTGCCGCACTTTTTTACCCACGCGTTGCCTAGGGTCCCTTTCCCATGTTCAAGAAACTGCGTGGCATGTTTTCCAGCGATCTCTCCATTGACCTGGGCACTGCCAACACCCTTATTTACGTGCGCGAGCGCGGCATCGTCCTGAATGAGCCATCGGTTGTGGCTATTCGGACACACGGTAACCAGAAAAGTGTCGTCGCTGTCGGCACCGAAGCCAAGCGCATGCTTGGTCGTACGCCGGGCAATATCGCGGCCATTCGTCCGATGAAGGACGGCGTCATCGCCGACTTCAGCGTCTGCGAAAAGATGCTGCAATATTTCATCAACAAGGTTCACGAGAACAGCTTTCTGCAGCCCAGCCCGCGTGTGCTGATCTGCGTTCCGTGCAAATCCACCCAGGTTGAGCGCCGCGCCATCCGTGAGTCGGCCCTCGGTGCCGGTGCACGTGAAGTGTTCCTGATCGAAGAGCCAATGGCGGCAGCGATCGGTGCCGGCCTCCCGGTCGAGGAAGCACGCGGTTCGATGGTCGTCGATATCGGTGGCGGTACCACCGAAATCGCACTGATCTCCCTCAACGGTGTGGTGTACGCCGAATCCGTACGAGTGGGCGGCGACCGTTTCGACGAAGCGATCATCACCTACGTGCGTCGCAACTACGGCAGCCTGATCGGCGAGTCCACCGCCGAGCGCATCAAGCAGGAAATCGGCACCGCTTACCCGGGCGGCGAAGTACGTGAAGTCGACGTCCGTGGCCGTAACCTGGCCGAAGGCGTTCCACGCGCCTTCACCCTGAACTCCAATGAAGTGCTGGAAGCTCTGCAAGAGTCGCTGGCCACCATCGTTCAGGCGGTGAAAAGCGCACTGGAGCAATCGCCTCCGGAACTGGCTTCCGACATCGCCGAGCGTGGCCTGGTGCTGACCGGTGGTGGCGCCCTGTTGCGCGACCTCGACAAGCTGCTGGCCCAGGAAACCGGTCTGCCGGTGATCGTTGCCGAAGATCCGCTGACCTGCGTGGCTCGCGGCGGTGGCCGTGCATTGGAAATGATGGATAAACACACCATGGACCTGCTTTCCAGCGAATAAGTCGCCGGATTGCCTCTATGCTGTTGCGCGCGCAGGCGGCACTTTGCAGTGCCGCCTGTTGGCGTTTATCTTCTGTCAATCTGTATCCAGGCCGGTCTGGCGTATGAATAAACGGAACATTTGCCTGGGAGGAGCGGCTTATTAAACCGCTTTTCACCAAGGGGCCTTCACTGGGCGTGCGCTTGTTGGTGCTGGCCGTGCTATCGGTCGCGCTGATGGTGGTCGATGCCCGCTTCTCGCTGCTCAAGCCAGTGCGTAGCCAGATGTCGTTGGTGCTGATGCAGTCCTACTGGATCACCGACCTGCCGCAGCGGCTGTGGCAAGGTGTGGCCAGCCAGTTTGGCAGCCGCACCGAACTGGTCGCCGAAAACGAAAAACTCAAGACCGAAAACCTGCTGTTGCAGGGGCGCATGCAAAAGCTGGCGGCCCTCACCGAGCAGAACGTGCGGCTGCGCGAGTTGCTCAACTCCTCCGCGCTGGTCAATGAGAAAGTCGAAGTGGCCGAGTTGATCGGCATGGACCCCAACCCCTTTACCCATCGCATCATCATCAACAAGGGTGAGCGCGACGGCGTGGTCCTCGGCCAACCGGTGCTCGATGCCCGCGGCCTGATGGGCCAGGTGGTCGAGTTGATGCCCTACACCTCCCGCGTGTTGCTGCTGACCGATACCACCCACAGCATTCCGGTACAGGTGAACCGCAACGGCCTGCGGGCGATTGCCAGCGGCACCGGCAACCCCGAGCGCCTGGAGCTGCGTCACGTGGCCGACACCGCCGACATCAAGGAAGGCGACCTGTTGGTCAGCTCGGGTCTCGGCCAGCGGTTCCCGGCGGGTTACCCGGTGGCCACGGTCAAGGAAGTGATTCACGACTCCGGCCAGCCGTTCGCCATTGTCCGCGCCGTGCCGACGGCCGCCTTGAACCGCAGCCGTTATCTGCTGCTGGTGTTCAGCGACAACCGCACGGCCGAAGAGCGCGCCAATGACGCGGCGCAGGCCCAGGAACACCTGGATGCGCAGGGTGGCGGGCCGATCATTCCACCGACCGTACCGAAACCTGTCGGCGTGATTGCCCCGGCCGCCGCAGCCCCCGCCGCCACCCCGGCGACGCCTGCGACGCCTGCGACGGCACCGGCGGCAACCCCGGCCAAGCCGCCTGCCGCACATCCCGCCGCTGCCAAGCCGCCCGCGACGACACCGGCCGCCAAGCCACCTGCTGCCGTGAAACCGGCCGCCAAACCGCCTGTCTCCGCGCCGGCCACCACAGGGGGAAGAGAATAATGCCCGGTGCAACCGCCTCCCGAAACGGCTGGATGGTCTGGATGACCTTCGCCATCGGCATGTTGCTCAGTGTTTCGCCACTGCCGCAGTTCATGGAAATCCTCCGCCCCTTGTGGCTGGCCCTGCTGCTGGCATTCTGGGCCCTGGCCATGCCGCAGAAAGTCGGCATGGTCACCGCCTGGTGCCTGGGGCTGGCTGAAGACGTGCTTTACGGCACGTTGCTGGGCCAGAATGCCCTGATCCTGACGCTCATCACGTTCCTGGTGCTGTCGTTGCAACAGCGGCTGCGGATGTTCCCGATGTGGCAGCAAAGCCTGGTGATCCTGGTGATCTTCGGCCTTGCGCAGCTGGTGCAGCTGTGGCTCAGCGCCTTGACCGGCAACCGCCAGCCGACGCTGGCGCTGGTCCTGCCGGCATTGGTCAGCGCGTTGCTCTGGCCCTGGGTCAGCTTCGGTTTGCGTGGCTTGCGTCGACGTTACAAAATCAGCTGATTCACTCAGGCATTGGCCCGCACTTGGTGACACGGGGCACTAAACAGGGAGATGTCTTGATGAAACAGTTGTACCTCGCCTCTGGCTCGCCGCGTCGGCGTGAACTGCTCACGCAGATCGGCGTGCCGTTCACCGCGATCAGTGCGGACATCGATGAAACCCCTCTGAACCATGAATCGCCATCGGCCTACGTCGAGCGCCTTGCGCGCGGCAAGGCGCAGGCCGGGCGCGGGGCTGTGCCGTCCGGCACGGCCTTCTGCGTGCTGGGTGCCGATACCGCCGTGGTGCTCGACGGGAAAATTCTCGGCAAACCGGTGGACGAAGCCGACGCGTGCGCCATGCTTATGATGTTGGCCGGTCGGGAACATGAAGTCCTGACCGCCATTGCCGTGCTTGACGGCGAGCGGTGCGAGTCACGGGTTGTGCGCAGCCTGGTGCGCTTCCGTCCTGTCGATCGTGCTGAAGCCGCCGCCTACTGGGCGAGTGGCGAACCTCGGGACAAGGCGGGTGGCTATGGTATTCAAGGGCTGGGCGCGGTGTTCGTCGCTGGCCTCAGCGGCAGTTACTCCGCCGTGGTTGGATTGCCGCTGTGCGAAACCGCTGAGTTGCTTGGCCGTTTCGACATACCCTGTTGGCAAACCCTTAACGCGCTCTGAGCGCCGTAATGACAAGATGCGGCCATTATCGTGAACATGCCTGAACGAGACCCTGCCATGAGTGAAGAAATCCTGATCAACATCACGCCGATGGAGTCGCGCGTGGCGGTGGTTGAAAACGGTGTTCTGCAAGAGGTCCACGTCGAGCGCACACAAAAGCGCGGGATTGTCGGCAACATCTACAAGGGCAAGGTGGTGCGGGTTTTGCCGGGCATGCAGGCGGCGTTCGTCGACATCGGTCTGGACCGTGCGGCCTTCATTCACGCATCGGAAATTTCCCTGCGCGAAGGTCCGGCAGTCGAAAGCATCAGTGCACTGGTCCATGAAGGCCAGAGCCTGGTGGTGCAGGTCACCAAGGACCCGATCGGTTCCAAAGGCGCGCGCCTGACCACCCAGTTGTCGATCCCTTCGCGATACCTGGTGTACATGCCGCGCACCGCGCATGTCGGCATTTCCCTGAAGATCGAAGACGAAGCCGAACGCGAACGCCTCAAGCAGGTGGTCTCCGATTGCGTGGCCAGGGAAGGAATCAAGGAAGCGGGTGGGTTCATCCTGCGAACGGCCGCCGAGGGCGCAGGCGCCGACGAAATCCTCATGGACATCCGCTACCTGCGCAGGCTCTGGGACCAGATCAGCGAGCAGATCAAGACCATCGGCGCACCGAGCGTGATCTACGAAGACCTCGGCCTGGCCTTGCGTACCCTGCGCGATCTGGTCAGCCCGAAGATCGAGAAAATCCGCATCGACTCCCGGGAAACCTTCCAGAAAACCACGCAGTTCGTCGCAGAACTGATGCCGGAAATCGCCGATCGCCTGGAGCATTACCCGGGCGAGCGGCCGATCTTCGACCTCTACGGCGTCGAGGATGAAATCCAGAAAGCCCTGGAGCGCAAGGTCCCGTTGAAGTCCGGCGGTTACCTGGTGGTGGACCCGGCGGAAGCCATGAGCACCATCGACGTCAACACCGGGGCGTTCGTCGGTCATCGCAACCTCGAGGAAACCATCTTCAAGACCAACCTCGAGGCCGCGACCGCCATCGCTCGCCAGCTGCGCCTGCGCAACCTGGGCGGGATCATCATCATCGACTTCATCGACATGGAAGACGAGGAACACCAGCGCCAGGTGCTGCGCACCCTGGAGAAACAACTGGAGCGCGATCACGCCAAGACCAACATCATTGGCATCACCGAACTGGGCCTGGTACAGATGACGCGCAAGCGCACCCGAGAAAGTCTCGAGCAGGTGCTGTGCGAGCCCTGCACCAGCTGCCAGGGGCGTGGCAAGCTCAAGACGCCGGAAACCGTTTGCTACGAAATCTTCCGCGAAATCCTCCGCGAGGCTCGCGCTTATCAGGCGGAGGGCTATCGTGTATTGGCCAACCAGAAAGTCGTTGATCGCTTGCTGGACGAGGAGTCGGGCAACGTTGCCGAGCTGGAAGGTTTTATCGGGCGCACCATCCGGTTCCAGGTCGAAACCATGTATTCCCAGGAACAATACGACGTGGTGCTGCTCTGAACCCCTGTGTTTCATCCTCACTAGAACGGCTGGCCTCAGCTTGTTGCAGTTTTTTTGCCATGGGAGCCAACTGACATGGAGCGTCTCACACGCGTAATGGCCGCACTGACCCGCTGGGGTCTGGGCCTGTGCGCGTTGGCTTTGGTGCTGATGGCGCTGTACGTCAGCCTGGGGCGCGAACTGACGCCGCTGGTGGCCGAATACCAGCCCGAAGTCGAAGCCAAGGGCAGCGAAGCGCTGGGCATGCCGCTGAACATTGGATCGCTGGAGGGCAACTGGCACGGCTTCGCCCCGATCCTGTTCGCTCGCGACGTCATGGTGGGCGAGGGAGCCAACGCCCTGCACCTGGATCAGGTGCGTGTGGTGCCGGATATCTGGGCCAGCCTGCTGGCACGCGAAGTGCGCATCGCTCATCTGGAACTCAATGGCCTGAAAATCAGCCTCAAGGAAGGCGAGGACGGTCATTGGTCGCTGGAAGGCCTGCCGGTGCAACAGGACCAGCCGCTGGACCCGGAACAACTGCTCAATCGCATGCAGGCGGTGCAGCAACTGTCGGTGCTCGACAGTCAGGTGACCCTGCAGCCCTTGGACCAGCCACCGCTGACATTGACCTACGTTGGTTTGAACCTGAAAACCGGCGCCTACCGCCAGCGGCTCGATGCGCGGCTGAACCTGCCCGATGGCCAGCCCGTGGCGATGAGCCTGCGCACGCGTATTCGCGCCAGCCAGTGGCAGGACGGCGAAGCGCAGGCCTATTTGAGCCTGCCACAGAGCGATTGGTCGAAATGGCTGCCTGAGCGCATGACCCGGCAATGGAATTTTTCCCGGATCAAGGCCGGTGGCGAGCTTTGGTTCAACTGGGACAAGGGCGCGTTGCAGAGCGGCGCGGTCCGTTTGAACGCGCCGCAGATCAAGGGCGCCTACGCCGAGCGCAAACCGGTCCAGATCAACAACCTTGCGCTGAACGGTTACTTCCAGCGTGGCGCCGAAGGCCTCCTGGTGACCCTGGACTCCCTGGCCATGAATCTCGGCGAAACCCGCTGGGAGTCGCGCTTGCAACTGAGGCAGAGCCTGGCCACCGACAAGGCCCAGGAACTCTGGCACCTGCAAGCCGACCGCCTCGACCTGACCCCGCTGACGCCGTTGCTCAATGCCCTCGCGCCGCTCCCGCAGGGGTTCGCCACAGCGATAGAACGGCTCAAGGTCACCGGTGGCCTGCGCAACGTGCTGGTCGACTTTCGGCCCGGTGCCAGCGACGACACCAAGGTCAGCTTTGCCGCCAATCTCGAGCAGGTGGGTTTTGACGCCTACCACGGTGCGCCGGCCGCGCGTAATGTCAGCGGCAGCATCAGCGGTGACCTCGGTCACGGCGAGCTGCGGATTGACAGCAAGGATTTTGTCCTGCACCTGGACCCGATCTTCGCCAAACCCTGGCAGTACATCCAGGCCAATGCCCGTCTGACATGGAAGCTCGACAAGGAAGGCTTCACCCTGATCGCGCCCTACCTGAAGGTGCTGGGCGAGGAGGGCAAGATTGCCGGGGACTTCCTCATCCGCCTGCATTTCGACCACACCCAGGAAGACTACATGGACCTGCGGGTCGGTCTGGTGGACGGTGATGGCCGATACACCGCCAAGTACCTCCCCGAAGTGCTCAGCCCGGAACTCGATGAGTGGTTGCGCACCGCCATCCTCAAGGGCGCGGTCGATCAGGGGTTCTTCCAGTATCAGGGCTCGCTGAACCATGGGGCCGCCGACGCTGACCGCAGCATCAGTCTGTTCTTCAAGGTCCATGATGCCGAACTGGCGTTCCAGCCGGGTTGGCCGCATGTCAGCAAGGTCAGCGGCGATGTGTTCATCGAGGACAGCGGCGTACGGATTCTGGCGAGCAAGGGCCAGTTGCTCGACACCCAGGTCAGCGACATCTACGTCAACATCCCGCATGCGCCTGCCGGGAAGTCTGTCCATCTGTTGCTCGATGGCGGCTTCGCCGGGGGGCTGGGCGACGGCTTGAAAATCCTTCAGGAAGCGCCGATCGGCACCGCCGACACCTTCGCCGGATGGCAGGGCGAAGGGGATCTGCAGGGCAAGCTGAAGCTGGATATCCCGCTGGCCAAAGGCGAGCAGCCGAAGATTCTGGTCGACTTCAAGACCGCCAAGGCACGCCTGAGGCTCGCCGATCCGGAGCTCGAACTGACGCAGCTCAAGGGTGATTTCCGCTTCGACAGCGACAAGGGGTTGAGCGGGCAGAACATCGCCGCCCGGGCCTTCGACAAGCCGGTCACTGCGCAGATTTTCGCCGACGGCAGCCCGGGCCGGATCAAGACCCGGGTCAGTGCTTCGGGACAGGTCGAGGTCAAGAAACTCACCGACTGGCTGAAGGTGACGCAGCCGTTGCCGGTGTCAGGGTTGATCCCGTATCAACTGCAACTGAACCTGGGGGGCGACGACAGTCAGTTGCTGATCAATTCAAGCCTCAAGGGCGTGGCGGTCGACCTGCCTGCGCCGTTCGGCATGGCGAGCGATGTCGGGCGCGACACGATGTTCCGCATGACCCTGCAGGGGCAGGAGCGTCGTTACTGGGTCAAATATGGCGAGCTGGCGAGCTTCACCTTCGAAGCGCCACCGGCGAATTTTGCCGAGGGGCGTGGCGAGTTGTTCCTGGGTAACGGCGATGCAGTGCTGCCCGGCGCCAAGGGCCTGCGGGTGCGCGGCGCGCTTTCCGAACTGGATATCGGGCCGTGGAAAGACCTGGTGGACAAGTACGCTGGCCAGGACCCGGGCAGCAGTGCCAAGCAGTTGCTCAGCAGTGCGGACTTCAAGGTCGGCAAGCTCAGCGGCTTCGGGACTACGCTGGACCAGGCATCGGTGCAGGTGAACCGCAAGCCGGCAGCCTGGGCGCTGCAACTCGACAGCCAACAGGTCAAGGGCACCGTCGGCATTCCGGACGCAAAGGCCGCGCCGATCGCGGTCAATCTGCAATATGTGCGGTTGCCGGCGCCGGACCCGACGGTCCTGGCCGATGAAAACTCACCGGACCCGCTGGCCAGCGTCGATCCCACCCGGATCCCGGCACTGGATATCACCATCAACCAGTTGTTCCAGGGACAGGACCTGGTCGGTGGCTGGTCGCTGAAAGTGCGCCCGACCGGCAAGGGCATCGCGCTCAATACCCTGGACATGGGGCTCAAGGGCATTCTGTTGCAGGGCGATGGCGGCTGGGAAGGTCCTCCAGGTGCCTCAGCCAGCTGGTTCAAGGGGCGGGCCAGCGGCAAGAACCTTGCGGATGTGCTGAAGGGCTGGGGCTTTGCGCCGAGCGTCACCAGTGAAGAGTTCCACATGGACGTCGACGGCCGCTGGCCGGGTTCACCGGCGTGGCTGGCCACCAAGCGCTTCTCCGGCACCCTCGATGCCTCGCTGAACAAGGGGCAGTTCGTCGAAGTGGAGGGCAGCGCCCAGGCCTTGCGGGTGTTTGGCCTGCTCAACTTCAACTCCATTGGCCGTCGCCTGCGCCTCGATTTTTCTGACCTGTTCGGCAAGGGCCTGAGCTACGACCGGGTCAAGGGACTGCTGACCGCGACGAACGGCATCTACGTGACCAGCAAACCGATTGTGATGACCGGCCCGTCGAGCAACGTGGAGCTGGATGGCACGCTGGATCTGGTGAACGAGCAGCTTGACGCGAAACTGCTGGTGACCTTGCCGGTGACCAACAACCTGCCGATCGCCGCGCTGATCGTGGGTGCACCGGCCGTCGGGGGCGCCCTGTTCCTGATCGACAAGCTGATCGGTGATCGCGTGTCGCGTTTCGCCAGCGTGAAATACACCGTCAAGGGCCCCTACAAGGACCCGAAAATCACCTTCGACAAACCTTTTTGAAACGCCATCCTTCGGACCGATGGAGTAGCATGGCCGTAGCATCGTGTTGATTTCAAATAAGGATACAGCCCATGTCAGTCGCGGTGATTCAAATGGTCAGCCAGAGCGATGTGCTGGCCAACCTGGCCCAGGCCCGGCATCTGCTCGAACAGGCCGCTGCCCAGGGGGCGAAGCTGGCCGTGCTGCCGGAAAACTTCGCCGCCATGGGGCGTCGCGACATCGCCGACATCGGCCGCGCCGAGGCGTTGGGCGAAGGTCCGATCCTGCCCTGGTTGAAACAGACCGCCCGCGACCTCAAGTTATGGACAGTGGCTGGTACATTGCCATTGCCGCCGATGGATCGGCCGACGGCCAAGGTGCATGCGTGTTCGTTGCTGGTCGACGATCAGGGCGAGACAGTGGCGCGCTACGACAAGCTGCACCTGTTCGACGTGGATGTGGCGGACAGCCGCGGGCGTTATCGTGAATCCGATGACTATGCTTTCGGGAGTGGTGTGGTGGTGGCGGACACGCCGGTCGGCCGAGTGGGCCTGACGGTGTGTTATGACCTGCGCTTCCCCGAGCTGTACAGCGAATTGCGTGCCGCCGGCGCCGAGTTGATCACCGCGCCGTCGGCCTTTACCGCCGTCACCGGCGCTGCGCATTGGGAGGTGCTGATTCGTGCGCGTGCCATCGAGACTCAGTGTTATGTGCTCGCGGCCGCCCAGGGTGGAACGCATCCGGGGCCGCGGGAAACCTGGGGCCATGCCGCGATTGTCGACCCCTGGGGGCGGATACTGGCCCAACAGGATCAAGGCGAGGCCGTGCTGCTGGCCGAACGTGATAGCAGCGAACAGGCGTCCATCCGGGCGCGGATGCCGGTGTCCAGTCACCGGCGCTTTTTCTCGCAGGGCGCCCGGCGACCTGCCTCAGAACGATGAATTAAGGCGTAAAGCATATGAGCGAGTTGTTGTCCTCAGTCAGTGAACATCTCCTGGCGCCCGGTGGCGTCACCATCGAAAGCCTGCAAGCAGTGCTCGGTGATCTGGCCGGCCCGGGCATCGATGCCGCCGACCTGTATTTCCAGGGACAGATTTCCGAGTCGTGGGCGCTGGAAGACGGGATCGTCAAGGAAGGCAGCTTCAATCTCGACCAGGGTGTTGGCGTGCGCGCGCAATCGGGTGAAAAAACCGGATTTGCCTACAGCAACGCCATCACCCTGGAAGCCCTGGGCGCGGCGGCTCGCGCTGCCCGTTCCATCTCCCGTGCCGGACAGAGCGGCACGGTGCAGGCGTTCACCGCCCAGGATGTCGCTCAGCTCTACGCCCCGGACAACCCGCTGGAAGTGCTGACCCGCGCCGAGAAAGTCGAATTGCTCAAACGCATCGACGTCGCGACCCGCGCCCTCGACCCGCGAATCCAGCAAGTGACCGTGAGCATGGCCGGGGTCTGGGAGCGCATTCTGGTGGCCGCCACCGATGGCAGCCTGGCGGCGGATGTGCGGCCGCTGGTGCGTTTCAATGTCAGCGTGATCGTTGAGCAGAACGGCCGGCGTGAACGTGGTGGTCATGGAGGGGGCGGGCGTACCGACTACCGCTATTTCCTCGCCGAAGACCGCGCCATGAGTTATGCCCGTGAAGCGCTGCGTCAGGCGCTGGTCAATCTCGAAGCCATTCCGGCACCGGCCGGTACGTTGCCGGTGGTGTTGGGCTCGGGCTGGTCCGGCGTGCTGTTGCATGAAGCGGTCGGCCATGGCCTGGAAGGGGACTTCAACCGCAAGGGCAGCTCTGCCTACAGCGGTCGCATGGGCGAGCGCGTCGCGTCGAAACTCTGCACCATCGTCGATGACGGCACGCTGGCCGGTCGTCGCGGGTCGCTGAGCGTCGACGATGAAGGCACGCCAACCGAGTGCACCACGCTGATCGAAAACGGTGTTCTCAAAGGCTACATGCAGGACAAGCTCAATGCGCGCCTGATGGGCGTGGCCCGTACCGGCAACGGTCGTCGCGAATCCTATGCCCATCTGCCGATGCCCCGCATGACCAACACCTACATGCTGGCGGGCGAAAGCGACCCGGCGGAAATCATCGCTTCGGTGAAACGCGGCATCTACTGCGCCAACCTCGGCGGCGGCCAGGTGGACATCACCAGCGGCAAGTTCGTGTTCTCCACCAGCGAGGCGTACCTGATCGAGGACGGCAAGATTACCGCGCCGGTCAAAGGCGCGACGTTGATCGGCAACGGTCCGGAAGCCATGAGCAAGGTGTCGATGGTCGGTAACGACCTGGCGCTGGACAGCGGCGTGGGCACGTGTGGCAAGGATGGGCAGTCGGTGCCGGTGGGCGTCGGCCAGCCAACGCTGAAGATCGATGCGATTACCGTGGGTGGCACGGGCGCATAAAGGAAAGGAGCGGCGAGTGGGTCGCGTGGCGACTCACTCGCCTGGACACTCAACGCAGGCCGCGTTGCGTTTCGTCCAGCTCACGGATGTACTTGAAGATTTTACGGCTGGAGGCAGGAGGCTTGTTTTGCGCAACCTCGTGCTGGGCCTGACGGATCAGGGAGCGCAATTGCTGGCGATCGGCGTCCGGATATTCGCTGACGAATTTTTCCAGAACGGCATCGTCACCGGCAATCAGGCGATCGCGCCAGCGTTCAAGGTTGTGGAAGCGTTCGTTGTACTGGCGAGTGGAGGCATCGAGTTGATCGAGCAGAACCAGAATGGCGTCAGTGTCCTGATCGCGCATCAGTTTGCCGATGAACTGCAGGTGCCGTTTACGCGCGATGTGCGCAACGTGCTTGGGCGCATCGGCCAGGGCCCGGCGCAAGGCGTCGGTCAAGGGCAGTTTTGCCAGCAGGTCAGGCTTGAGTGTCGTGAGGCGCTCGCCGAGGTCAACCAGAGCATGCAGCTCGCGTTTGACCTGGGATTTGCTTTTTTCTCCCGTATCGAGGGAGTCGTCGTAAGAATCAACCATGGTGGCCGTCCGCATGAAAACGCCGCCATGATAACCAGTCGGGGGCCGCTTGTCCGGCCCGGTCGCTCGAAGGCCTTTACCGAAAGCAGAATTTGAGTGGAGAACAGCATGAGTGCAGTTGAAAGCGTCGGCCCACAAGCGTTGCCGGCACTGCAGGAACAAGTCGAGCAGATCATCGCTGAAGCCAGGCGCCAGGGCGCCAGCGCCTGTGAAGTCGCGGTGTCGCTCGAACAGGGCCTGTCGACGTCGGTGCGCCAGCGTGAAGTCGAAACTGTCGAATTCAACCGTGACCAGGGGTTTGGCATCACCTTGTATGTGGGCCAGCGCAAAGGGTCGGCCAGCACCTCGGCCAGTGGCCCGGACGCCATTCGCGAAACCGTTGCGGCGGCACTGGCCATTGCCAGGCACACCTCGGAAGACGAAGCCTCGGGCCTGGCCGATGCCGCGCTGATGGCCAAGGATCTGCAGGATTTCGATCTGTTCCACGAATGGGACATCTCCCCGGAACAGGCCATCGAGAAAGCCTTGCTCTGTGAGGCGGCGGCCTTCGATGCCGACGCCCGGATCAAGAACGCCGATGGCACCACGCTGAGTACTCATCAGGGCTGCCGTGTCTATGGCAACAGCCATGGTTTCATCGGCGGTTACGCGTCGACGCGTCATAGCCTCAGCTGCGTGATGATCGCCGAGGCCGACGGCCAGATGCAGCGCGATTACTGGTATGACGTGAATCGCCTGGGCCATCTGCTCGCCGACCCGGTGAGCATCGGCCAACGCGCGGCGCAGCGGGCAGCCAGCCGCCTGGGCGCGCGCCCGGTTCCGACCTGTGAAGTGCCGGTGCTGTTTTCCGCCGAGCTGGCCGGTGGCTTGTTCGGCAGTTTCCTGTCGGCGATTTCCGGCGGCAGCCTGTATCGCAAGTCCTCGTTCCTGGAAGGCACCCTCGGGCAGAAGTTGTTCCCGGAGTGGCTGACCCTCGATGAGCGTCCGCATCTGGCACGTGCCCTGGGCAGCGCGGCGTTCGATGGCGATGGCCTGGCCACGTACGCCAAACCGTTCGTCGAAAAAGGCGAGCTGGTGTCCTACATCCTCGGCACGTACTCCGGGCGCAAGCTGGGCATGCCGAGCACCGCCAACGCCGGCGGCGTGCATAACCTGTTCGTCAGCCACGGCGACGAGGACCAGGCTGCCTTGCTGCGACGCATGGGCCGCGGTCTGCTGGTCACCGAACTGATGGGCCAGGGCCTGAACATGGTCACCGGCGACTACTCGCGCGGTGCCGCGGGTTACTGGGTGGAAAACGGCGAAATCCAGTTCGCGGTCCAGGAAGTGACCATTGCCGGCAACATGCGCGACATGTTCAAGCAGATCGTCGCGGTGGGCAACGACCTGGAGGTGCGCAGCAACATCCGCACGGGCTCGGTGCTGATCGAGCGGATGACGGTAGCGGGCAGCTAAACCTTCTGCTTGTTTAAAAAAGGCGCGCCACCAATCGGGTGGCGCGCCTTTTTTATGGGCCGTTGTTGGGCGTCCAGACCATTGACGGGCTTGTTTTGGTTCTCATTATCATCTAATAATAAATCTCATTATCGAATGAGCCCGAGACATGAGTTCTGCCTTGCACGAGCAGCCGTACCTCGACAGCTGGCGCTGGATGAGTCGCCAGATCCGTTGCGCGCTGGACCCCAATGAGCCGCGCCTGATCGAACACTACCTCGCCGAAGGCCGGTATCTGGCGTGTTGCACGGCCACTTCACCCTGGACCATCGCCGAAACCACGTTCCGTCTGCTGCTCGACACCGCCGCCGATGTCGCGCTGCCGTGGCACTGGCGGACATTCTGCCTGGACCAGGCGTGGCGCCCGTTGCGCGATCTCGAACGCCTGTCGCTGTGCAAGTGCCGGCTCAAGCGCTGGCAGAGCTACACCTGGCAACTGGCGACCTGCGAGTTGCAACCCTCGATTCCCCTCATAGAACTGGTGCAAGGATTTTCAGATGAACAAGACTCGTATTGAGCGCGACAGCATGGGCGAACTTCAGGTCCCGGTGGATGCGCTCTACGGCGCCCAGACCCAACGTGCAGTGGATAACTTCCCGATCAGCGGCAGACCGATGCCGGTGCAGTTCATCCGGGCCTTGATCCTGGCCAAGGCCGCCGCCGCCCGGGCCAACATCGAACTCGAGCAGATCAGCGAGGCCCAGGGCCGAGTCATCGTCGACGTCGCGCTGGAGCTGCTCAAGGGCGATTTCATGCAGCACTTCCCGGTGGATATCTTCCAGACCGGTTCCGGCACCAGTTCCAACATGAACGCCAACGAAGTGCTCGCGACGCTCGCCAGCCGTCGGCTCGGCGAGCCGGTGAACCCCAACGATCACGTCAATTGCGGCCAGAGCAGCAACGACATCATCCCGACCACCATCCATGTCAGCGCGACGCTGGCGTTGCATGAGCAACTGCTGCCGGCGCTGACGCGCCTGGTCCAGGTGATCGAGCGCAAGGCCGAAGAGGTTCATCAGCATGTCAAAACCGGTCGCACCCACCTGATGGACGCGATGCCGGTGCGCATGAGCCAGGTGCTCAACGGTTGGGCGCAACAGCTCAAGGCCAATATCGGCCATCTGCAAGGGTTGCTGCCGAGCCTGCAATCCCTGGCGCAAGGCGGCACGGCAGTGGGGACCGGGATCAATGCGCATCCACAGTTTGCCGCGCGTTTCAGCGAGGAACTGACGCGCCTGACCCAGGTGCCGTTCCAGCCGGGGGCCAACCTGTTCGCCCTGATCGGCTCCCAGGACACGGCGGTGGCGCTCTCCGGGCAGTTGAAAACCACGGCGGTCTCGCTGATGAAGATCGCCAATGACTTGCGCTGGATGAACTCCGGACCGCTGGCCGGCCTGGGTGAAATCGATCTCGAAGCGTTGCAGCCGGGCTCGTCGATCATGCCGGGCAAGGTCAACCCGGTCATCCCGGAAGCGACGGCCATGGTCGCCGCCCAGGTCATCGGCAACGACACGGTGATCGCCATCGCCGGTCAGTCGGGCAATTTCGAACTGAACGTCATGCTGCCGATCATCGCCCAGAACCTGCTGAGCAGCATCGAACTGCTGGCCAACGCCAGCCATCTGCTGGGTGAAAAGGCCATCGCCAGCTTCAAGGTCAACGAGTCCAGGCTCAAGGAAGCGCTGTCGCGCAACCCGATTCTGGTGACCGCGCTCAACCCGATCATTGGTTACCAGAAAGCCGCCGAGATCGCCAAGAAAGCCTACCAGCAGGGGCGACCGGTCATCGATGTCGCGCTGGAACACACCGATCTGTCACGCAGTCAGCTGGAAGAACTGCTCAACCCGGAAAAACTCACCGCCGGCGGCGTGTAATCGCCACCACCGCTTTGGAGGCTCACCATGGAACACTGGAAACGCACAATCGAACGGGCAAACCGCTGTTTCATGCTGGGCGAACTGGTGGATGCCCGCGAGGCCTACCTGCAGGCGCTCGCCTTGGCCCAGGTGTTGTTCGAGCGCTGGCCCGATGCCGATGAAGCGGTGGCGGCCTGCGTGATCTCCCACCACAACCTCGCGGACCTGCACTTGCGCTTGAATCAGCCGGAGGAGAGCGCCGAGTACCTGTGTGCCATCCACCAGCGGCTGCTCAAGACCCTCCAGGATCCTCGAGTGGCAACGGCGCTGCGGGAAGCCGCGTTGCGCCAGAGCAGCAAAACCTATGTCGAACTGCTGAACTTCATCAGCGAACACGGCGAATACCCGCGCACCCATCGTTTGCTGCACATCGATGCGGCGTCGCCCCCTGCGCCTCACCATCACGGAGTTCATTGAAATGGCTTTTAGCTTGCCTGCCTTGCCGTACGCCTACGATGCCCTGGAACCGCACATCGATGCGCAGACCATGGAAATCCACTACACCAAGCACCACCAGACCTACATCAACAACCTCAACGCCGCCGTCGAGGGCACCGAGTTCGCTGAGTGGCCGGTGGAAAAACTGGTGGCGGCCGTCCAGCAGTTGCCGGAAAAGCTGCGGGCTGCGGTGATCAACCAGGGCGGTGGCCATGCCAACCATTCGCTGTTCTGGGCAGTCATGGTGCCCAACGGTGGCGGTCAGCCGGACGGCGCGCTGGCCCAGGCAATCGACGCGCAGTTGGGCGGTCTCGAGCGTTTCAAGGAGGCGTTCACCAAGGCCGCGCTGACCCGCTTCGGCAGCGGCTGGGCCTGGTTGAGCGTGACCCCGCAAAAGACCCTGGTGGTTGAAAGCAGCGGCAACCAGGACAGTCCGTTGATGAACGGCAACACACCGATCCTCGGCCTGGATGTCTGGGAGCACGCTTATTACCTGCAATATCAGAACCGCCGCCCGGAATACATCAACGCTTTCTACAATGTCATCAACTGGCCTGAAGTCGCTGCGCGCTATCAGGCTGCAATGGCCTGAGGCTTTTATCAAAAGGATCCAGGGCTGACTATGGGCACTGAAACACTGGCGATCGGAAGTGGGCGTATGTTTCGTTACGCGTTGGGATCGCTGTTGCTGCTGGCGGGTATGAGCTTGCTGGTCGCCCAGGGCCTGGCGTGGCTGGGTCTTGAACCGAAATTGCTGCGTGCGTTGCAGGGCGGTGCGATCTGCGCCCTGGGGACGGCGCTCGGGGCGGTTCCGGTGCTGGTGATCCGACGCATGCCCCAGGCGCTCAGCGATACACTGCTCGGCTTCGGTGCCGGGGTGATGCTCGCGGCGACGGCGTTTTCGCTGATCGTCCCCGGTATTGCGGCGGCAGAAAACCTCGGGATGACGCCTTGGGCGGCCAGCGGTCTGATCTGTTTCGGTATCATGCTCGGCGCGTTCGGCTTGTTTCTGGTGGATCTCAAGCTGTCCGGGGCCTCTCCCGAGATGCTCGTCGGCACCCTGGAGCGACCGGTCATTCCGCCACGGATCTGGTTATTCGTGTTTGCCATCATTGCCCACAACATTCCCGAAGGTATGGCTGTCGGGGTGTCGGCGGGTGGCGGCATGCCCGACGCCGACAGCCTGGCCATGGGGATCGCGCTGCAGGATGTGCCGGAAGGTCTGGTGATCGCCCTGGTGTTGGCCGGAGCAGGAATGTCGCGGGGCAAGGCGTTCCTGATCGGTGCGGCGTCAGGGCTGGTCGAGCCGGTTTTTGCGCTGTTGTGCGCCTGGCTGGTCAGCCTGGCCGAATTGCTCCTGCCGTTGGGGCTGGCGCTGGCGGCCGGGGCCATGTTGCTGGTGGTCACCCATGAGGTCATCCCCGAGTCGCGCCGCCATGGTCACGACAAGCTGGCCAGTCTCGGGTTGCTGATCGGGTTTTGCCTGATGATGGTGATGGATACGGCGCTGGCGTGACACGGACGATGCAGCAGCCGGGTGCCCGGCTGCTACGGGACGGACTTCATTCGCCTTCGTCGAAGTAGTTGTTGATTAACGCCACCAGCGCATCCAGCGCTTCCTGTTCCTGCTCGCCTTCCGTGCTTAGATGGATTTTGGTGCCCTTGCCGGCGGCGAGCATCATCATGGCCATGATGCTTTTGCCGTCGACCATGGAGGTCGGTGTGCGTCCGGCCCTGATCTGGCAAGGGAATTGACCGGCTACGCCGACGAATTTGGCGGAAGCACGGGCATGCAAGCCCAGCTTGTTGATGATTTCGATTTCCAGAGCAGGCATCGCGATGTGAATCCTTTAGCTGAGGTCGCGGTGGCGGACCTGGACGTTCTTCAGGGATTTTTGCAGGACCTGGCCCAGACGTTCGGTCAGGTAGACGGAGCGGTGGTGCCCGCCCGTGCAGCCAATGGCGATGGTGACGTAAGCGCGGTTGCTGGCGGCGAAGCGGGGCAGCCATTTGAGCAGGTACGTGGAAATGTCCTGGAACATCTCCTCGACGTCCGGCTGTGCCGCCAGGTACTCGGCCACCGGTTGATCAAGCCCGGACTGCTCGCGCAGTTCCGGCTTCCAGTAAGGGTTCGGCAGGCAACGTACGTCGAACACCAGGTCGGCATCCACCGGCATGCCGCGCTTGAATCCAAACGACTCCACCAGGAACGCCGTTCCGGGCTCCGGCTGGTTCAACAGGCGCAGCTTGATGGTATCGCGCAACTGATACAGGTTCAGATTGGTGGTGTTGACCTTGAGGTCGGCGAGGTCGGCAATCGGCCCCAGCAGGGCGGCCTCATCCTCGATCGCCTCGGCCAGGGAGCGGTTGGCGCTGCTCAGCGGGTGACGTCGACGGGTTTCCGAGAAGCGCTTGAGTAACGTCTCTTCATCGGCATCCAGATACAGGACGTCGCACTGGATATGCCGGCTGCGGACTTCCTCGAGCAGTTCGGGGAAACGGCTGAGATGGCTCGGCAGGTTGCGCGCGTCGATGGAGACGGCGACCAGCGGTTGCGTCAGTTCAGTATGGATCAGCGCGCGTTCGGCCAGTTCCGGCAACAACCCTGCCGGGAGGTTGTCGATGCAGTAGTAACCATTGTCCTCGAGCACGTCGAGCGCGGTACTTTTACCTGAGCCGGAACGGCCACTGACGATGATCAAGCGCATGATTAGTGCCCGTTCTGCTCGTCCAGGACAACCTGATACAAGGCTTCATTGCTCGAAGCGCTGCGCAGGCGATCACGGACTTCCTTGCGATCGAGCATGCTGGCGATCTGGCGGAGCAATTCAAGGTGCGCATCGGTAGCGGCTTGCGGGACCAGCAGAACGAACAGCAGGTCGACCGGAGCGCCGTCGATGGCGTCAAAATCGATGGGTGCATCCAGGTGCATCAAGGCACTGACGGGTGAGATACAACCTTTGAGCCGACAGTGGGGAATGGCGATGCCGTTGCCAAAACCGGTCGAGCCGAGTTTTTCACGGGCTATCAGGGCCTCGAAAACATCTTGCATCTCCAGATCGGGGACTTCCCGGGCGATCAGGTTGGCAATTTGCTCGAGGGCTTTCTTTTTACTGCCTCCCGGCACGTTCACCAGGGAACGGCCGGGGGTCAGGATGCTTTCAAGTCGGATCATGGGTTGGGGGTGTTAACGACCGGTTGCGCCCTGGAGGAGGCTCTGGGTCTTTTCCTTATGCTTTTTGAGTTGTTTATCCAGCTTGTCGGTCAATGCGTCGATCGCCGCGTACATATCGGTATGTTCCGCGTTGGCGACGACTTCATTGCCGGGAATATGCAGCGTGGCTTCGATTTTCTGCTTCAGCTTCTCGACCGTCATCGTGACCTGCACGTTGGTGATCTTGTCGAAATGCCGCTCCAGTCGTTGGAGTTTTTCGCCGATGTAGGTGCGAAGAGGTTCGGTCACTTCCAGTTGGTGTCCACTGATATTGACTTGCATACAGCTTCTCCTTCGTTGCCAGTGCATAAAGCGGTAGATCCGATGATCTACCACTGGAACGCTGTGGCGTGGCCCTACATCAACCGCTTGCGTTCGCTCGAAGGCGCGATCCCGAGGGATTCGCGGTACTTGGCGACGGTGCGGCGAGCCACCTGAATGCCTTGTGCCTCCAGTAAACCAGCGATCTTGCTGTCACTCAACGGCTTTTTCTGATTTTCCGCGGCAACCAGTTTTTTGATGATTGCGCGAATCGCCGTGGACGAGCATTCGCCGCCTTCGGAGGTGCTGACATGGCTGGAGAAAAAGTATTTCAGCTCATAGATGCCCCGGGGGGTATGCATGAATTTCTGCGTGGTCACCCGGGAAATCGTCGATTCGTGCATGCCCACCGCTTCGGCGATGTCATGCAGGACCAGCGGTTTCATGGCTTCGTCGCCGTATTCCAGAAAACCGCGCTGATGTTCGACGATCTGGGTGGCCACTTTCATCAGCGTTTCGTTGCGGCTTTGCAGGCTCTTGATGAACCAGCGAGCCTCCTGCAACTGATTGCGCATGAAGGTGTTGTCGGCGCTGGTGTCGGCGCGGCGCACGAAACCGGCATATTGGGCGTTGACCCGCAGCCGTGGCACCGACTCCTGATTCAGTTCCACCAGCCAGCGCTCGTTGTCCTTGCGCACGATCACGTCGGGAACGACGTATTCGGCTTCACTGGACTCGATCTGCGAGCCCGGGCGCGGATTGAGGCTTTGAACCAGTTCGATCACCTGGCGCAGCTCGTCTTCCTTGAGTTTCATGCGGCGCATCAGCTGGCTGTAGTCGCGACTGCCGAGCAGGTCGATGTAGTCGCTGACCAGGCGCTTGGCTTCGGCCAGCCAGGGGGTCTTGGCGGGCAACTGGCGCAATTGCAGCAGCAGGCATTCGCCGAGATTGCGGGCGGCAATGCCGGCCGGTTCGAATTGCTGGATGCGGTGCAGGACGGCTTCGATTTCGTCCAGTTCGATGTCCAGTTCCGGATCGAAGGCTTCGAGGATTTCTTCGAGGGTTTCGTCCAGGTAACCCTGGTTGTTGATGCAATCGATCAGGGTGACGGCAATCAGGCGATCGGTGTCGGACATCGGCGCCAGGTTCAGTTGCCACAGCAGGTGGCTTTGCAGGCTTTCACCGGCCGAGGTGCGGGTGGTGAAATCCCACTCGTCGTCATCGTTGCTCGGCAGGCTGCTGGCGCTGGTCTGGTAAACGTCTTCCCAGGCGGTGTCGACGGGCAGTTCATTGGGGATGCGCTCGTTCCAGTCGCCTTCCTCGAGGTTGTCGACCGTCGGCGTGCTTTCCTGGTAGGAGGGTTCCTGGATTTCGGTGTTGGGCTTGTGTTCGACGTTGTCGGCCATGGGGTCGGAGTTATCGAAGTCGTCGCCTTCTTCCTGGCGTTCGAGCATCGGATTGGACTCCAGGGCCTCCTGGATTTCCTGTTGCAGGTCCAGGGTCGACAATTGGAGCAGGCGGATGGCCTGTTGCAGCTGCGGTGTCATCGTCAGCTGCTGGCCCATTCTCAAGACTAGCGATGGTTTCATGGCAGGGGCTTAACACCTTATTCCGGCGCGCATGCGCCATCCACTACAGGGCGCCGGAGCGCCAAACATAAGCAAATTATATGCCCGAAATAACATCGTTTGCCTAGAGCGCTGTAACAATAAAAAAATCTTGATTTTTCATCGGTACGAGCGCTCGGCCGCCCAGCCCGTGGCCTCAGTGCTTACAGGCGGAACTCATGGCCCAGATAAACTTCCTTGACCAGGTCGTTGGCCAGGATGGTGGCAGAGTCGCCCTCGGCGATCAGCTGTCCATCGTTGACGATATAGGCGGTTTCGCAGATATCCAGGGTTTCGCGGACGTTGTGGTCGGTGATCAGCACGCCAATGCCCTTGGCCTTGAGGTGGTGAATGATCTGCTTGATGTCGCCCACGGAAATCGGGTCCACACCGGCGAAGGGTTCGTCGAGGAGGATGAATTTCGGGCTGGTGGCCAGTGCGCGGGCGATTTCCACGCGACGGCGCTCACCACCGGACAGGCTCATGCCGAGGTTGTCGCGGATATGGCTGATGTGGAATTCCTGCAGCAGGCTTTCCAGTTCCTTGCGACGGCCGGCCTTGTCGAGTTCCTTGCGCGTCTCGAGGATCGCCATGATGTTGTCGGCAACGGAGAGCTTGCGGAAGATCGACGCTTCCTGCGGCAGGTAGCCGATACCGGCCTTCGCACGGCCGTGCATCGGCTGGTGGCTGACGTCCAGGTCGTCGATCAGGACGCGGCCCTGATCGGCCTGGACCAGACCGACGATCATGTAGAAGCAGGTGGTCTTGCCGGCGCCGTTGGGGCCGAGCAGGCCGACGATCTGACCGCTGTCGATGGACAGGCTGACGTCGCGCACGACCTGGCGGCTCTTGTAGCTCTTGGCCAGATGCTGAGCTTTCAGAGTTGCCATTACTGGGCCTTCTGCTCGTCGGTTTTCTTTTTCGGCTGGATCACCATGTCGATCCGCGGACGCGACTCGGTCACGTTGGTGCCTGTGGCACGGCCGGCGCTGGCGAGCTTCTTGTTGGTGTCATAGACGATTTTCTCGCCCTGGGTCACGTTGCCGTCCTTGTCGACGACCTTGGCCCGATCGATCAGTACCACGCGGTCTTGCGTGGCGTGGTACTGGATGGTGACGCCCCAGCCTTGCACCGGCTTGGTGTCGCCCGCCGTTTGCAGTTGCTCGAAGTAGGCGAGGTTGCCGACCGAAGTCACCACGTCGATGTCACCGTTCGGGGCGCGGGTCATGGTCACCTTGTTGCCGGTGACCTTCATCGAGCCCTGGGTGATGATGACGTCGCCGGTGTAGGTGGCAACGCCATTCTTGTCGTCCAGCTGGGCGTCGTCGGCCTGAATGCGGATAGGCTGCTGCTGATCGGTCGGCAGAGCCCAGGCGCTCACGCTTCCCAGTGCTGCGCCCAGACCGAGCAAAATAGGGAGAGTTTTAACGAGCCTCATACTGTCCTCTTACGTTCGATAGCAGGTGTATCCTGCTGTCCTTCAAATACGCTTTCATGCCTACGCCAGTCGATACGCCACCGGCGCCGTCGATTCTAACGGGTTGCTGGGTCTGCGCATATTGCTGCTGCGGGAACACCGTCATGCGGGTGGAGGTGATGAGGGTGTCGCGTTTCTTTTCGTCGGTGCGCTTGACGCGCACGTTGTCGATCAGTTCGACCTCGGTACCGCCAGGGTTCACTTCACCGCGGTCGCTGGTGACATGCCACGGAAAGTCGGTGCCGCGGTACATGTTCAGGTCCGGCTTGGTGACCAGCGTGATATCGGTGGCTTTGACGTGCTCGGCCTTGTCGGACGTCATTTCGTACTGCACGCGTCCGTCTTCGAGGTATTGCAGGGTGTGAGTATTGGTCGCGTACCAGTCGATCGGGCTGTCCTGGGTCTTGGCCGCCGGCTTGTCGAGGAAGCGTTCCGGGCTGATGTTCCAGTAGCCGACCGCAGCGAAGATCGCTGCGATGCAACCGAACACCAGGACGTTGCGAAATTTCTTGCTCAGCATAGTTGGCTCACAGGTACGCGGCGTTGGCCGCATCGAGGCGGCCCTGGGCACGCAGGATCAGTTCGCAGAATTCGCGGGCGGCACCCTCGCCGCCACGGGCCTGGGTAACGCCGTGAGCGTGTTCACGGACAAAACTGGCGGCGTTGGCCACCGCAATCCCCAGGCCCACCCGGCGAATCACCGGCAGGTCGGGCAAGTCGTCGCCGAGGTAGGCGACGTTTTCATGGCTCAGGCCGAGCTGGGCCAGCAATCCGTCCAGCACCACCAGCTTGTCTTCGCGACCCTGATAAACATGGGGAATGCCCAGGTTCATCGCCCGACGTTCGACCGCCGGGGACTTGCGGCCGCTGATAATGGCTGTCTGCACACCCGCGGCCATGAGCATCTTGATGCCCTGGCCGTCGAGTGTGTTGAAGGCCTTGAACTCGCTGCCGTCTTCAAGAAAGTACAGGTGTCCGTCGGTCAACACACCGTCGACGTCGAAGACGGCCAGTTTGATCTGTTTGCCGCGTTGCAGCAGGTCAGCACTCATTACATTACTCCTGCACGCAACAAGTCGTGCATGTTCAGGGCGCCGACCGGACGATCGTCGCCGTCGACCACCACCAGTGCACTGATTTTATGGTCTTCCATGATTTTCAGGGCCTCGGCGGCGAGCATTTCGGCGCGGCCGGTCTTGCCGTGGGCGGTCATGACCTGATCGATCGTGGCGCTGTGGATATCGATGCTGCGGTCCAGGGTGCGGCGCAGGTCGCCGTCCGTGAAGATCCCGGCCAGCTTGCCGTCGGCTTCCAGGATGACGGTCATGCCCAGGCCCTTGCGCGTCATTTCCATCAATGCGTCCTTGAGCAGGGTGCCGCGCTGGACTTGCGGCAGCTCCTGTCCGGCGTGCATGACGTTTTCCACTTTCAGCAGCAGGCGTCGGCCCAATGCGCCGCCCGGGTGGGAAAACGCGAAGTCTTCGGCGGTGAAGCCGCGGGCCTCGAGCAGTGCAACTGCCAGGGCGTCGCCCATGATCAGGGCGGCGGTGGTCGAGGACGTCGGCGCCAGGTTGAGCGGGCAGGCTTCGTGCTCGACGTGCACGTTGAGGTTGACCTCGGCCGCCTTGGCCAGCGGTGACTCGGGGTTGCCGGTCATGCTGATCAACTGGATGCCCAGGCGCTTGATCAGCGGCAGCAGGGTGACGATTTCATTGGTGGAGCCGGAGTTCGACAAGGCCAGGATGATGTCGTCACGGGTGATCATGCCCATGTCGCCGTGGCTGGCTTCGGCCGGGTGGACAAAAAACGCCGTGGTGCCGGTGCTGGCCAGGGTGGCGGCAATCTTGTTGCCGATGTGCCCGGATTTGCCCATGCCGACCACGACCACTCGGCCTTTGCTGGCCAGAATCATCTCGCAAGCGCGTACGAAATCTGCGTCGATACGGGGCAGCAAGCCTTGTACGGCTTCCAGTTCGAGGCGGATGGTGCGTTGTGCCGATTGGATCAGCTCGCTTGATTGGCTCATGTCAGAAATCGTTTGGCCTGAGGAAAAGGCGGCGATTATAGCGGTAATGATCGAAACCCTCACGCAAGTTCGTCACGCTTTGTCATTCCTTGTTACTGAATGCGGGTAATTGACGTCATTTTTTTATCATCTGGTGGGGCAGGGTCGGCTTGACGCTTGGGCGCTCAGCCTTTGCAGTGATATAGTTCGCCGCCAGTTCGGCCCGCCCGGGGAGGTATGTGCTTTCGTCAGAAAGACAGGCGTCCGAGTGAGAGGCTGCATCGCAAGGAGTTTAGATGAGTGCCGATAACGCCTACGCGGTCGAGCTGAAGGGAGTGACCTTCAAGCGCGGTGCGCGCAGCATTTTCAATAACGTCGATATCCGTATTCCGCGCGGCAAGGTCACCGGCATCATGGGACCTTCCGGGTGTGGCAAGACCACGCTGTTGCGTTTGATGGGCGCTCAATTGCGTCCGGCCAAGGGCGAAGTCTGGGTCAACGGGCAGAACCTGCCGAAGTTGTCGCGCAGCGATCTGTTCGATGCACGCAAGCACATGGGTGTGCTGTTCCAGAGTGGCGCGCTGTTCACCGATCTCGATGTGTTCGAGAACGTCGCCTTTCCGCTACGGGTTCATACCGAGCTTCCGGAAGAAATGATCCGGGACATCGTGCTGCTCAAATTGCAGGCCGTCGGGCTGCGTGGTGCCATCGACCTGATGCCCGAGGAGTTGTCCGGCGGCATGAAACGCCGTGTCGCGCTGGCCCGGGCGATTGCCCTGGACCCGCAGATCCTCATGTATGACGAACCCTTCGTCGGCCAGGACCCCATTGCCATGGGTGTGCTGGTGCGCCTGATCCGTCTGCTCAACGACGCCCTGGGCATCACCAGCATCGTGGTTTCCCACGACCTGGCCGAGACGGCGAGCATTGCCGACTACATCTATGTCGTCGGCGACGGCCAGGTCCTGGGGCAGGGCACGCCGCAGGAGCTGATGAACTCGCAGGAACCGCGGATTCGCCAATTCATGACCGGCGAACCCGATGGCCCGGTCGCATACCACTTTCCAGCGACGGATTACCGCGCAGATCTTCTGGGGAAGCGTTGATGCGCAAGACTTCACTGCTGGAACGCGTACGTCGCTTCGGCCACGCCGGCATCGATGTGCTGGCCGCGTTCGGTCGTTCGACCATCTTTCTGTTTCATGCCCTTTTGGGGCGCGGCGGCATCGGCGGCGGTTTCGGCCTGCTGATCCGGCAACTGCATTCGGTGGGCGTGATGTCCCTGGTGATCATTGTGGTCTCCGGGGTATTCATCGGCATGGTACTGGCACTGCAGGGGTTCAATATCCTGTCCAGCTACGGTTCGGAGCAGGCGGTCGGGCAAATGGTTGCCCTGACCTTGCTGCGCGAACTGGGCCCCGTGGTCACCGCCTTGCTGTTCGCCGGCCGCGCCGGTTCGGCCCTGACGGCGGAAATCGGCAACATGAAATCCACCGAGCAGTTGTCCAGTCTGGAAATGATTGGTGTCGACCCGCTCAAGTACATCATTGCCCCGCGCCTGTGGGCCGGCTTCATTTCCCTGCCGGTGCTGGCGATGATTTTCAGCGTCGTGGGTATCTGGGGCGGTTCGTGGGTGGCTGTCGACTGGCTGGGTGTGTATGAGGGTTCCTACTGGTCCAACATGCAAAACAGCGTGACCTTCACCGACGATGTGCTCAACGGCATCATCAAAAGTGTCGTCTTCGCCTTTGTCGTGACCTGGATCGCCGTATTCCAAGGCTATGACTGTGAGCCCACTTCAGAGGGGATCAGTCGTGCCACTACCAAGACCGTGGTGTACGCCTCGTTGGCTGTACTCGGCCTGGACTTTATTTTGACCGCCTTGATGTTTGGAGATTTCTGATGCAAAACCGCACCCTGGAAATCGGTGTCGGCCTTTTTCTGCTGGCTGGCATCCTGGCTTTGCTGCTGCTGGCGTTGCGGGTCAGTGGCCTGTCCCCGAGCGCCACCACCGAAACGTATAAACTTTATGCCTATTTCGACAATATCGCCGGTTTGACGGTCAGAGCTAAAGTGACCATGGCCGGTGTGACCATCGGCAAGGTCACGGCAATCGATCTGGACCGCGACAGTTTCACCGGTCGGGTGACGATGCAGCTGGAAAAACGGGTGGATAACCTGCCGACTGACTCCACTGCATCTATTCTGACGGCTGGCCTGCTGGGTGAGAAATACATCGGCATCAGCGTGGGTGGCGAAGAAACCCTGCTCAAGGAGGGTGGGACCATTCACGATACCCAGTCATCGCTGGTGCTCGAGGACCTGATCGGTAAATTCCTGCTCAATACCGTTAGCAAAGACGCCAAATGAGGAGCTTTTGAATGATTTCTACCTTACGACGCGGCCTGTTGGTATTACTCGCGGCCATGCCGCTGATGGCTCACGCCGTGGCGGCGCCTTCCGCGCACGACCTGGTCGAGGACACCACGAACCGGTTGCTCCAGGACCTGTCGGCCAACAAGGAGAAATACAAGCAGGACCCGAACGACTTTTATACGGCGTTGAACACCATCGTCGGCCCCGTGGTGGATGCCGAAGGCATTTCCAAGAGCATCATGACGGTCAAGTACTCGCGCAAGGCCACGCCTGCGCAGATGAAGACCTTCGAGGAAAACTTCAAGCGAGGCCTGTTCCAGTTCTATGGCAATGCCCTGCTCGAGTACAACAACCAGGGGATCGTCGTCGATCCGCCCAAGGATGAGTCCGGCGACCGTACCAGCGTCGGCATGACCGTCAAGGGCACCAACGGCGCGATCTATCCGGTGTCCTACACCCTGGAGAAGATCAACGGCGAGTGGAAGCTGCGTAACGTGATCATCAACGGCATCAACATTGGCAAGCTGTTCCGCGATCAGTTCGCCGATGCGATGCAGCGCAATGGCAACGACCTGGACAAGACCATCAATGGCTGGGCCGGTGAAGTCGCCAAGGCCAAGGAAGCCAGCGAGAAGTCGTCCCAATGAGTGTGTCGGCCATTCGCATGACCGAATCCGGCGAGCTGATGCTCAGCGGCATGCTGGACTACATGACCGGCCCGGGCCTGCGCAAGCAGGGCCAGGCCTTGATCAAGGCGAGCAAGGCCAGCGCGTTGGTGGTGGATTGCTCGGCGGTGTTGAAGTCCAGCAGCGTCGGCTTGTCGCTATTACTGTGTTTCATGCGTGATGCCCAGCAAGCCGGCAAGTCGCTGAGCATCCGTGCAATGCCCGAAGACATGCGTGAAATCGCTCAGGTCAGCGAGCTGACCGAGCTGTTGGCGCATCCCTAACAGCATCAGCAGGGAAGCCCCCCGTCAGAGTCCTGCTTCGCGGGGTTCGCAGGCGCGGGGCTTTTTTGTATGATGTCCGACCCGCGCGCACAGGGCGCCGATTGAGGTTGAGCATGCAGGCCGTAGAAGTTAAGAGCTTCCTTGAAGCAAAGCTGCCGAACACGAAAGTGGAAGTTGAAGGCGAAGGCTGCAATTTCCAGCTGAACGTGATCAGCGATGAACTGGCGGCATTGAGCCCGGTGAAGCGTCAGCAGCAGGTCTATGCCCATTTGAACCCATGGATCACCGATGGCAGCATCCATGCGGTCACTATGAAATTTTTCAGCAGCACGGCCTGGGCCGAGCGCACCTGAGCCCAAGGGCGTCGAGATTCTTATGGATAAACTGATTATTACCGGTGGCACTCGTCTTGATGGCGAGATCCGCATCTCCGGGGCAAAGAACTCTGCCCTGCCGATCCTGGCGGCCACCTTGCTGTGCGACGGCCCGGTCACGGTTGCCAACCTGCCACACCTGCACGACATCACCACCATGATCGAGCTGTTCGGCCGCATGGGCATCGAGCCGGTGATCGACGAGAAGCTGGCAGTCGAAATCGACCCGCGCACCATCAAGACTCTGATCGCTCCGTACGAACTGGTTAAAACCATGCGTGCGTCGATCCTGGTACTGGGGCCGATGGTCGCCCGTTTCGGCGAAGCCGAAGTCGCGTTGCCTGGCGGTTGCGCCATCGGTTCGCGTCCGGTCGACCTGCACATTCGTGGCCTGGAAGCGATGGGCGCGGTGATTGACGTCGAAGGCGGCTACATCAAGGCCAAGGCCCCTGAAGGCGGCCTGCGCGGTGCGCACTTCTTCTTCGATACCGTCAGCGTGACCGGTACCGAGAACATCATGATGGCCGCTGCCCTGGCCAAGGGCCGCAGCGTGCTGGCCAACGCCGCACGCGAGCCGGAAGTAGTCGACCTGGCGAACTTCCTGAACGCCATGGGCGCCAAGGTTTCCGGTGCTGGCACCGACACCATCACCATCGATGGCGTCGAGCGCCTGCACACCACCACTTACAAGGTGATGCCTGACCGTATCGAAACCGGCACCTACCTGGTGGCCGCTGCCGTGACCGGCGGTCGCGTGAAGGTCAAGGACACCGATCCGACCATTCTCGAGGCCGTTCTGGAAAAACTTCGCGAAGCCGGCGCCGAGATCACCACCGGTGAAGACTGGATCGAGCTGAACATGCACGGCAAGCGGCCCAAGGCCGTGAACGTGCGGACCGCTCCGTACCCGGCGTTCCCGACCGACATGCAGGCGCAGTTCATTTCGCTCAACGCCATTGCCGAAGGCACCGGCGCTGTGATCGAGACGATCTTCGAAAACCGCTTCATGCATGTGTATGAACTGCACCGCATGGGCGCCAAGATCCAGGTCGAAGGCAACACCGCCATCGTCACCGGCACCGAAAAGCTCAAGGGCGCGCCAGTGATGGCCACCGACCTGCGTGCTTCGGCGAGCCTGGTGATCTCGGCGCTGATCGCCGAAGGCGACACCCTGATCGACCGCATCTACCACATCGACCGTGGTTACGAGTGCATCGAGGAAAAACTGCAGATGCTGGGCGCCAGGATCCGTCGCGTTCCGGGCTAGTTTCTGCGTCATGGGCACAAGGACGTGCCCGTCGAATTGTTCCAAGTCGAGGGTGGTTGCACCCTCGATCTGTGTCCGGCGCCATTTGCGATCGGGCATGAGTACCTTGATAAGGACTGACGTCTCCCATGTTGACCATCGCACTGTCCAAGGGCCGCATCCTTGACGACACCCTGCCGCTTCTCGCCGAAGCGGGCATCGTGCCGACCGAGAATCCGGACAAGAGCCGCAAGCTGATCATTCCCACGACCCAGGACGACGTACGCCTGCTGATCGTGCGCGCCACCGATGTGCCGACCTACGTCGAGCATGGTGCCGCTGATCTGGGCGTCGCCGGTAAAGATGTGTTGATGGAATACGGTGGCCAGGGCCTGTACGAACCGCTGGACCTGCAGATTGCCCGGTGCAAGCTGATGACGGCCGGCAAGGTCGGCGCGGTCGAGCCCAAGGGCCGCCTGCGTATCGCCACCAAGTTCGTCAACGTTGCCAAGCGTTACTACGCTGAACAGGGCCGTCAGGTCGACATCATCAAGCTGTACGGCTCGATGGAGCTGGCGCCGCTGATCGGTCTGGCCGACAAGATCATCGACGTGGTCGACACCGGCAACACGCTGCGTGCCAACGGCCTGGAGCCACAGGATTTCATTGCGGACATCAGCTCCCGGCTGATCGTCAACAAGGCTTCGATGAAAATGCAGCACGCCCGTATCCAGGCGTTGATCGACACCCTGCGCAAGGCAGTGGAGTCTCGACACCGCGGCTGATTCACCTGCGCGACGTTGAGTCGCGCCCGTCTATCCGCCTCATAGCCAGAATTCTCGGGTGCCCAAGCGGAAACGACTGCTAAGTTAGGGCGCCTGAGTTTTTGCCAATCCTATGAGGCTCTCGCTATGACCGCACTGACTGCAATTCGCCGACTCAACGCTGCTGACCCGGATTTCGCACATCATCTGGATCATCTGCTGAGCTGGGAAAGTGTGTCTGACGACTCGGTCAATCAGCGTGTGCTGGACATCATCAAAGCGGTGCGCGAGCGTGGCGATGCGGCGCTGGTGGAGTTCACCCGGCAGTTCGACGGCCTGGACGTCAAGTCCATGGCCGACCTGATCCTGCCGCGCGAACGCCTGGAACTGGCCCTGACCCGGATCACCGTGCCACAGCGCGAAGCGCTGGAAAAAGCCGCGGCCCGGGTGCGCAGCTATCACGAGAAGCAAAAGCAGGATTCCTGGACCTACACCGAAGCCGACGGCACCGTCCTCGGCCAGAAGGTCACGCCGCTGGACCGCGCCGGCCTGTACGTGCCGGGCGGCAAGGCGTCGTACCCGTCGTCGGTGTTGATGAACGCGATTCCGGCCAAGGTTGCCGGCGTGACCGAAGTGGTCATGGTGGTGCCGACCCCGCGCGGTGAAATCAATGAACTGGTGCTGGCTGCGGCCTGCATTGCCGGCGTCGACCGCGTGTTCACCATCGGTGGTGCGCAGGCTGTGGCCGCGCTGGCCTATGGTACGGAGAGCGTGCCGCAGGTGGACAAGGTGGTGGGACCGGGCAACATCTATGTCGCGACCGCCAAGCGTCACGTGTTCGGCCAGGTCGGCATCGACATGATTGCCGGCCCGTCGGAAATCCTCGTGGTGTGCGACGGCAAGACCGATCCGGACTGGATCGCCATGGACCTGTTCTCCCAGGCCGAGCACGACGAAGACGCCCAGGCGATCCTGGTCAGCCCGGATGCCGAATTCCTCGACCAGGTCGCCGCAAGCATCGCCAGGCTGCTGCCGACCATGGATCGCGCCGCCATCATCGAAACCTCGATCAATGGTCGTGGCGCCCTGATCCAGGTGCGTGACATGGCGCAGGCGATCGAGGTCGCCAACCGCATCGCGCCGGAGCACCTGGAGTTGTCGGTGGCCGATCCGCAGGCCTGGTTGCCGCAGATCCGCCACGCGGGTGCGATCTTCATGGGGCGCCACACCTCCGAGGCACTGGGCGATTACTGCGCAGGCCCGAACCACGTATTGCCAACGTCCGGCACCGCGCGGTTCTCGTCGCCGCTGGGTGTGTACGACTTCCAGAAACGCTCGTCGATCATCTTCTGCTCCGAAGCCGGCGCCTCCGAACTGGGCAAGACTGCCTCGGTACTGGCCCGTGGCGAATCGCTGAGCGCCCACGCGCGCAGTGCCGAATACCGCATCGCCGATAAAGACTTTCAAGGGCAGGGAAACTGAACATGAGTAAATTCTGGAGCCCGTTCGTCAAGAACCTGGTGCCCTACGTACCGGGCGAGCAACCGAAACTGGCGAAACTGGTGAAGCTCAACACCAACGAAAATCCGTACGGTCCATCGCCCAAGGCGTTGGCCGCCATGCAGGCCGAGCTCAGCGACAACCTGCGCCTGTACCCGGACCCGAACAGCGACCTGCTGAAGAACGCCGTCGCCCGCTATTACGGGGTGAAGGGCGATCAGGTGTTCCTCGGCAATGGTTCCGACGAAGTCCTGGCGCACGTTTTCCACGGCTTGTTGCAGCACGATAAACCGCTGCTGTTCCCGGACATCAGCTACAGCTTCTATCCGGTCTACGCCGGGTTGTACGGCATCACGTTCGAGGCGGTGCCGCTGGACGCGCAGTTCCAGATCGATCCGGCGGACTACGCGAAACCGAACGGCGGGATCATTTTCCCCAACCCGAACGCCCCGACCGGTTGCCTGCTGGCCCTGGACGCGGTCGAGCAGATCCTCAAGGCCAGTCCGGATTCAGTGGTCGTGGTGGACGAGGCCTACATCGACTTCGGGGGTGAAACCGCGATCAGTCTGGTGGACCGCTATCCGAACCTGCTGGTCACCCAGACCCTGTCCAAATCCCGTTCGCTGGCCGGCCTGCGGGTTGGCCTGGCGGTGGGGCATCCGGACCTGATCGAGGCGCTGGAGCGGATCAAGAACAGCTTCAACTCCTACCCGCTGGACCGCCTGGCGAACGTCGGGGCGGCGGCGGCCTTCGAAGATCGTGAGTACTTCGACAAGACCTGCCGCCTGGTGATCGAAAGCCGCGAATGGGTCACCGCACAACTGCAGGCCAAGGGTTTTGAAGTGCTGCCGTCGGCCGCCAACTTCATCTTCGCCCGTCATCCGCAGCACGATGCGGCAGGCCTGGCGGCGAAGTTGCGCGAGCAAGGGGTCATCGTCCGGCACTTCAAGCAGGAGCGCATTGCGCAATTCCTGCGAATTTCGATCGGTACGCCGGAGCAGAATCAGGCCTTGATCGAGGGGCTTGGGCAACTCTGACGGGTGGGTTAACGCGGTTCCCGGTTTTTCGTGGGAACTGCGTCATGCCGTGAGAATCGCCATGCGTCTTGCGCCCGGCTCGAGTTTAACGCTTGTCTGCTTTGAAGTTGATGATGGCGCTGTCATCGTCTCCAAATGTCATGACGATGTTGGCCTCGACTGTTCGATAAGCGTTCTTGAAGGCCCCGGTGATGGCACCCGTCCTTGGTTCATGACGGGTGTTGTCATAAACCAGAACCCAGCTGTAACGGTGCGGTGTTTTACCTTTCTCGTAAAACTCCTGAAAGTTCATCGGCGGATTGTCGGTAAAACTTGCAATGAATACATCGTTCTCCGTTCCGCCCCTCGAGCTGCCCTCTGCCTGTAAGAAGGTGGCGTAAACCAGGCTCTGGTTGAAATAGACGATCTTCGACTTGAGCGTCTGCCCCTTCCACTTGATGGTGGCCTCGCCTGTCTCGAATTCCCTGACGGATTTAACGTCAAACTCCTGTTGAGTTCCCATGAGCCTTCCTCACGCAGTTTGAAAGTTATCTGCCGAGAAAGCATAGGGTTGTGAATAGTTATCAGTCACTGTCAGAAATGACAGGGGTTTAGACCTTATTGAAATAAAGACAGGTGTGGGAGCGAGCCTGTTCGCGATAGCTATTTTCAACTCATGATCCGTGCCGGAATTGAGCTCCTGGCTCGAGCAGGCTCGCTCCCACTTTAGAGGGCGATCTATTCGTGGTGCGCTTCACCCAGGAAGGTCAATGAGCTGAACAACCCGCGACTGGTGATATCGGCACTGTCCTTCACCGGCACTTCCACCTGCGCCGCAATCACATTCAGCCCCTCATTGCGTACTAGCACCTGTGCACGGCCGTCCTTGTCGGTTTCGGTGGTCAAGGTGTTCGGCGCGTTGCGATAGTCGCCGATCAACTTCACGCCTGCCGCCGGCTTCCCATCCAGCAAGACCCGGACCGGCAGTGAGTTGCCCGGTCCGACGGTCAGTGGATCGACCTCCGGCAGAATCAGCAATTTGATCGAGTCGAGTTTGGGCAGCTTCGCCCCCGGCTGATAAATCGCCAGGCTGTACTTGAAGGTCTGGGTCGACTCGATGGCTCCCGGCACTTTGCTGCGCCCTTCGTTGATCCACTTTTTGTCCGCCGTCTGCGACCACATGCCGTTGTTCAGTGCCACGGCAATGACGGCGGGAGGTTTCAGCGATTGCAGGCGGGCGTGATCGGCCAGGCGCTGAACGGTCACCGGGATCATTCTGCCGTTGGCGTCATACGCCCAGGCACCGCTGATTTTTTGCGCCTTGAAAGCGTTGTCTTCGGCGCCGTGGCCGTAGATCACTTCGATGTTTCCGCGACGTTGTTCGGTCCACAGGCCATGGGCCGAGACCTGGGTGGCGAACAGCAGGCCGAGCAGGGCCAGGGATTTGACAGGGAGCATGGAGACGTCCTTTTACAGGGTGAGGGTCAGGCTGACGGTGAAATTGCGCGGCTCGCCGGGGTTGACCCAGTAGTTGCTGTACGAGCGCTCGAAGTATTTTTCGTCGAAAAGGTTGTTGAGGTTCAGGCCGACGGTGAGGTGGTCGCTGGCCTTGTAGTGCGCGAGCAGGTCGACGGTGTGATAGGCGGGCAGTTCGAAGTCGCTACCGGCCTCGCCCGAGCGGTCGCCGACATAGGTGAACGCCGCGCCGACGTCCGAGCCGCGCAGATGCCCGTCCTGGAATTCGTAGACCCCCAGCAGGCTGCCGCTGCGCTTGGCCACGCCGAGGATGCGGCTGCTGGCGGGAATCACCGCGTCGCCTTTGGTCACTTCGGCGTCGATGTAGGCGAAGGCGCCGATCACCCGCACGGCGTCGCTCACTTGCCCGCTGACTTGCAGATCGAAACCCTGGCTGCGGGCCTTGCCCATGGCGCGGCTGGTATCGGTGCCGGGATCGAGGGCGAGGACGTTTTCCTTGTCGATATGAAAGAAGGCGAGGGTGCTGCTCAATCGGTCGTCGAACAGCTGGTTCTTGATCCCGACCTCGTAGCCGACGCCTTCTTCCGGGTCGAAGGACCGACCGTTGGCGTCCAGGCCATTGTTCGGTTTGAACGAGGTGGAGGCATTGGCGAACACGCCGGTTTGCGGAGTCAGTTGATAGAGCAGACCGGCGCGTTGGGTCAGGGCATCGTGGGTCTGGCGGCTGGCAGCGGCCCGGGTGTGGTCGTCGATGCGTTGCTCGAAATGTTCGAAACGCGCGCCGATCATTCCGCGCAGTTTGTCGGTGAAGACGATCTGGTCCTGCACGTTCAGCGCATGGCTTTCGACGTGTTCGAAGAAATCAGTTCCCGAACGCGCGCCATTGGGTTTTGCCTGGCCGTAAACCGGTTGGTAGATGTCGATGGCGTAGGGGCCGCCGGCGAGGGTGGTGACACGCTCGTCCTTGCGATAGTTCTCGTACTCGCTACCGACCAGCAGTTCGTGCTGCCAGCTGCCGAGGTCGAACAGGCCGCGCAGTTCGAGTTGGGTGATGCTGTCGTGCCATTGGTTGTCACGCTCGCGATAACGCCGGTTGACCGTGTGGCCATCGGCATTGAGTGCGCGTTGTTCGGAGGCGAAGCCCCAGAGTTTGCCCTCCTTGTAATGGCTGGCCAGGCGCAGTTTCCAGCGGTCATTCAGATGATGTTCGAGCGCTGCCTGGAGCATGTTGTTGTGGTTGTCGATGTCGCCGTCGTTGGGTTCGCCGAGGAAGGTCGAGCGCGATACGCCGCTCCAGCGGTTTTTCGGCGCGACGATGCCGCGATCGAATGTCGAGCTGTGGCGCACGAACTCGCTTTCCATCAGCAGGGTCGTGTCGGGGTTCAGTTGCCAACTGAAGGAGGGGGCGATGAACACCCGCTTGCTCGTGACGTGATCGCGAAAGCTGTGGTTGTCTTCAACGGCGAGGTTGATCCGCGACAGCACATCGCCCTGTTCGTCCAGGGGCGTGTTGACGTCCAGTGCGGTGCGGTAGCGATCCCAGCTGCCAGCGCTGGTTTGCAGGGTGGTGAAGGCTTCGCGCTGGGGTTTCTTGGTGACGATGTTCACCGTGCCGCCCGGGTCGCCTCGGCCATAGAGGCTGGCGGCCGGACCCTTGAGCACTTCGATGCGTTCGATGTTGGCCACGTCCGGCGTGCTGGGATAGCCGCGATTGGCACTGAAGCCGTCCTTGTAGAACTCCGAAGTGGTAAAGCCGCGCACGCTGTATTCGTACAGCGTCAGGCCGCCGAAATCGTTCTGCTTCGAGACGCCGCCGGCGAAATCCAATGCGCGCTCGACGCTGGTACTGCCCAGATCCTTGAGCACGCTCGCCGGCACCACGCTGATCGCCTGTGTGATATCGGCAATGGCGGTGTCGGTCTTGGTGGCGCTAGATGAGCGGGTAGCGCGATAACCCTGGACCGGACCGGTGGGGGATTCGTAGTCGGAGGTGACGTTGATGGCGTCGAGTTCAAGGCGCAGTGGTTCTGCGGCGAGGAGCGGATCAGCCAGCAATCCAAGGGTCAGGCCAAGGAGCGAGGCCTTTTTGCGAGACGACATGTTATGTTGTTCCAATTGCGAGAATTGAAACAATATAACATGTCTAATGAGAATGTCTTCCAATGACCCGAAAGGATCGGGTCCGGCTTAGTTCTCTTCTTTTTCCTTCACCGGCGCCGGCGGCGGACGCAGGCCGATTTCCGCCGTGAGCTTGAGTTCCTTGCCGTTGCGCATCACCTGGATGGTGACCTTGTCGGTCGGTTTGATCCGCGCCACCTGGTTCATCGAGCGACGGCCATCACCGGCCGGTTCGCCATCGATGGTCAGGATCACGTCACCCAGTTGCAGGCCCGCTTTCTGCGCCGGGCCGTCACGGAAAATCCCCGCGACCACGATGCCTGGACGCCCAGAGAGGCCAAACGATTCCGCCAGTTCCTGGGTCAGCGGCTGCACTTCAATCCCGAGCCAGCCGCGAATCACCTGGCCGTGCTCGATGATCGACTTCATCACTTCCATCGCCAGTTTCACCGGGATCGCGAAACCGATGCCTTGCGAACCGCCGGACTTGGAGAAGATGGCCGTGTTGATGCCGGTCAGGTTGCCATTGGCATCCACCAGCGCGCCGCCGGAGTTGCCCGGGTTGATCGCTGCGTCGGTCTGGATGAAGTCCTCATAGTTGTTCAGGCCCAACTGGTTGCGGCCGGTGGCGCTGATGATGCCCATGGTCACGGTCTGGCCAACGCCGAACGGGTTGCCGATGGCCAGCGCCACGTCGCCGATGCGGATGTTGTCGGAACGGCCGACGGTGATCGAAGGAAGGTTCTTCAAATCGATCTTCAGTACCGCCAGGTCGGTTTCCGGGTCGCTGCCGATCACGCGGGCCAGGGTTTCCCGGCCATCCTTGAGCGCGACGACAATCTGGTCGGCGCCGCTGGTCACGTGGTTGTTGGTCAGCAGGTAACCTTCCGGGCTCATGATCACACCGGAGCCGAGGCTCGATTCCATGCGCTTCTGCTTGGGCGAGTTGTCGCCAAAGAAGCGCCGGAACTGCGGGTCTTCGAACAGCGGGTGGTTCGGCCGGCTGACCACCTTGGTGGTGTACAGGTTCACCACCGACGGCGCGGCGATGGTCACGGCGTCCGCATAGGACACCGGGCCCTGCTGCGTGGTGGTGGTTTGCGGGGCTTGCTGCAGGTTGACGTCGAGGCTCGGGAGCCCGACCCACTCCGGGTAACGCTGGATAATCAACAGAGCGATAAGCACGCCGGCCAACAGCGGCCAGCCGGAAAAACGCAGCGCCTTGAGCATGAAGCACGTCCTGAGAGGTTGCAGGCGGTATGAGACCGCCCATAATGTCGCGCATTATACGAGGCCGCGCGCGCCTCTGAACGGGATATTTAGGAGTCTTTTATGGCCGTCGCCCTGAGCACACTCGTCGAAGAAGCCGACCGTTACCTGAACAGCGCCAGGATCGCCGATTATTGCCCCAACGGATTGCAAGTCGAAGGTCGCCCGCAGGTCATGCGCATTGTCAGTGGCGTCACCGCCAGCCAGGCATTGCTGGACGCTGCCGTCGACGCGCAGGCCGACCTGGTGCTGGTGCATCACGGCTATTTCTGGAAGGGCGAAAACCCGTGCATCACCGGCATGAAGCAACGCCGGTTGAAAACCCTGCTCAAGCACGACATCAGCCTGCTGTCCTATCACCTGCCGCTGGACCTGCACCCGGAGGTCGGCAACAACGTGCAACTGGCGCGTCAGTTGGACATCACCGTCGAAGGTCCGCTCGACCCGGACAACCTGAAAGTGGTGGGCCTGGTCGGCTCGCTGAATGAGCCGGCGACCCCACGGGATTTCGCCCGCCGGGTGCAGGAGGTCATGGGCCGCGAACCGTTGCTGATCGAAGGCAGCGAAATGATCCGCAGGGTCGGCTGGTGCACGGGCGGCGGGCAGGGTTACATCGACCAGGCGGTCCTGGCCGGCGTCGACCTGTACCTCAGCGGCGAGGCTTCCGAGCAGACCTTCCACAGCGCTCGGGAAAACGGCATCAGCTTCATCGCCGCCGGTCACCACGCCACCGAACGCTACGGCGTTCAGGCACTGGGCGATTACCTGGCGCGACGCTTTGCCGTTGAACACATCTTCATCGACTGCCCGAATCCGATCTGAGCCAGCCTTGTTTCCCGGTGGGAGCGAGACCGGCTTGCCGGCGATGGCGTGCGCACACTCACACCGGATTTGCGAGCAGGCCCGCTCCCACAGGGCGCTGTGCGCCCAAACAGGCAGGCATATTCATATACCCTTTCGATCTATCCGGCGTCCTGATTAGAAGAGGTCGCTGTGCTAGGATTCCTCGCTCGAACACGGCCCGCTGGCCGTTCATAAAAGTTTTCGTGAGTAGCCATGGTCGACAAACTGACGCATCTGAAACAGCTGGAGGCGGAAAGCATCCACATCATCCGCGAGGTGGCCGCCGAGTTCGACAACCCGGTGATGCTGTACTCCATCGGTAAAGACTCCGCCGTGATGCTGCACCTGGCACGCAAGGCATTTTTCCCCGGCAAGCTGCCGTTTCCGGTGATGCACGTCGACACTCGCTGGAAATTCCAGGAGATGTACGCCTTCCGCGACAAGATGGTTGCGGACCTGGGCCTGGACCTCATCACCCACGTCAACCCGGACGGTGTGGCGCAAGGCATCAACCCGTTCACCCACGGCAGTGCCAAGCACACCGACATCATGAAGACCGAAGGCCTGAAGCAGGCCCTGGACAAGCATGGTTTCGACGCCGCCTTCGGTGGTGCCCGCCGCGACGAAGAGAAATCCCGCGCCAAGGAGCGCGTGTACTCGTTCCGCGACAGCAAGCACCGTTGGGACCCGAAGAACCAGCGTCCCGAGCTGTGGAACGTCTACAACGGCAAGGTCAACAAGGGGGAGTCGATCCGTGTCTTCCCGCTGTCGAACTGGACCGAACTGGACATCTGGCAGTACATCTACCTCGAAGGCATCCCGATCGTGCCGCTGTACTTCGCCGCCGAGCGTGAAGTGATCGAGAAGAACGGCACCCTGATCATGATCGACGACGAGCGCATCCTCGAGCACCTGAGCGATGAAGACAAGGCACGCATCGTCAAAAAGAAAGTGCGTTTCCGTACCCTTGGCTGCTACCCGTTGACGGGCGCGGTGGAGTCCGAGGCCGAAAGCCTCACGGACATCATTCAGGAAATGCTCCTGACGCGAACTTCCGAGCGCCAGGGCCGTGTCATCGACCACGATGGCGCAGGCTCGATGGAAGACAAGAAACGTCAAGGTTATTTCTAAGGGGCTGTCATGTCGCATCAATCTGATTTGATCAGCGAGGACATCCTCGCCTACCTGGGCCAGCACGAACGTAAAGAGCTGCTGCGCTTCCTGACCTGCGGTAACGTCGACGACGGCAAGAGCACCCTGATCGGGCGCCTGCTGCACGACTCCAAGATGATCTACGAAGATCACCTGGAAGCGATCACCCGCGACTCTAAAAAAGTCGGCACCACCGGCGAAGACATCGACCTGGCCCTGCTGGTCGACGGCTTGCAGGCCGAGCGCGAGCAAGGCATCACCATCGATGTCGCCTACCGCTACTTCTCCACCGCCAAGCGCAAATTCATCATCGCCGACACCCCCGGCCATGAGCAGTACACCCGCAACATGGCCACCGGTGCCTCCACCTGTGACCTGGCGATCATCCTGGTCGACGCCCGCTACGGCGTGCAGACCCAGACCCGTCGCCACAGCTTCATCGCCTCTTTGCTGGGCATCAAGCACATCGTCGTCGCCATCAACAAGATGGACCTCAAGGACTTCGACCAGGGCGTGTTCGAGTCGATCAAGGCCGACTACCTCAAGTTCGCCGAAGGCCTGAAGATGAAGCCGACGAGCATGCACTTCGTGCCGATGTCGGCGCTCAAGGGCGACAACGTGGTGAACAAGTCCGAGCGCTCGCCGTGGTACACCGGCCAGTCGCTGATGGAAATTCTCGAGACCGTGGAAGTGGCGGGCGACCGCAACTTCACCGACCTGCGTTTCCCGGTGCAGTACGTCAATCGTCCGAACCTGAACTTCCGCGGTTTCGCCGGCACCCTGGCCAGCGGCATCGTCAAGAAGGGTGACGAGGTCGTGGTCCTGCCATCGGGCAAGAGCAGCCGCGTGAAATCCATCGTCACCTTCGAAGGTGAGCTGGAGCACGCCGGTCCGGGCCAGGCGGTGACGCTGACCATGGAAGACGAAATCGACATCTCCCGTGGCGACCTGCTGGTTCACGCCGACAACGTGCCGCCGGTGACCGACAGCTTCGAAGCGATGCTGGTGTGGATGGCTGAAGAGCCGATGTTGCCGGGCAAGAAATACGACATCAAGCGCGCCACCAGTTACGTGCCGGGTTCCATCGCCAGCATCGTCAACAAGGTGGATGTGAACACCCTGGAAGAAGGTCCGGCCAGCGCGTTGCAGTTGAACGAGATCGGCAAGGTCAAGATCGCGCTCGACGCACCGATTGCTCTCGACGGTTACGACAGCAACCGCACCACCGGCGCGTTCATCATCATCGACCGCTTGACCAACGGCACCGTGGGCGCGGGCATGATCGTCGCGCAACCGCTGGCGCATGGCACCAGCACCCACCACGGCAAACTGGCCCACGTGGCGACCGAAGAACGTGCCCAGCGCTTCGGCCAGCAGCCGGCCACCGTGTTGTTCAGCGGCCTGTCGGGCGCTGGCAAGAGCACCCTGGCCTATGCGGTCGAACGCAAGCTGTTCGACCTGGGGCGTGCTGTGTTCGTGCTCGATGGCCAGAACCTGCGTCACGACTTGAACAAGGGGCTGCCACAGGACCGCGCCGGGCGTACCGAGAACTGGCGTCGTGCCGCGCACGTGGCGCGTCAGTTCAACGAAGCCGGCCTGCTGACCCTCGCGGCGTTCGTGGCACCGAGTGCCGAAGGGCGTGAGCAGGCCAAGGACCTGATCGGCAAGGAGCGTCTGCTGACGGTCTATGTCCAGGCCTCGCCGGCGGTGTGCGCCGAGCGTGATCCGCAAGGTCTGTACGCGGCGGCCGGGGACAATATCCCGGGCGAATCCTTCCCGTACGACGTGCCGCTGGATGCCGACCTGGTGATCGACACCCAGTCGGTGTCGCTGGAAGAGGGCGTCAAGCAAGTGCTCGAGCTGCTGCGTCAGCGGGGCGCGATCTAAGCTTCAGCGGCTAAAGAAAAACCCGCCGATGAGTGATCATCCGGCGGGTTTTTTGTGCGCGACTCGGTCCACTGTGGGAGCGGGCTTGCTCGCGAAGGCGGTGTGTCAGTCAACATCAAGCTGGCTGATCCACCGCCTTCGCGAGCAAGCCCGCTCCCACATGGGGTCAGCGGCGGTCAGGGAATTCGCGATGCATCTGCTCCAGCAACGCATCCTTGTCCTGCCACAACTGGTTGATCCAGCCCTGGAACTGCAAGCGGTATTCACCGTCCTGGTCGTAGTTCTTGCCAATGAACTGCGGCGGTATCTTCAGCTCTTCAAAGTGCACCACCACATCCTTTACGTTCCCGCACAGCAAATCCCAAAACCCGGGACGTCCGCCGGGATAATGGATGGTCACGTTGACGATGGACTCCAGCTGTTCGCCCATGGCATCGAGCACGAACGCAATGCCACCGGCCTTGGGTTTGAGCAGGTACTTGAACGGTGACTTCTGCTGGGCGTGCTTGCCTTCGGTGAAGCGCGTGCCTTCGACGAAGTTGAAAATGCCCACCGGGTTGTTGCGAAACTTCGCGCAGGTCTTGCGCGTGGTTTCCAGGTCCTTGCCTTTCTTCTCCGGGTGTTTTTCCAGGTACGCCTTCGAGTAACGCTTCATGAACGGAAAGCCCAGCGCCCACCACGCCAGGCCAATCACCGGCACCCAGATCAGTTCCTGCTTGAGAAAGAATTTCAGCGGCTGGATGCGCCGGTTGAGCACGTATTGCAGTACCAGGATATCGACCCAGCTCTGGTGGTTGCTGGTGATCAGGTACGAGTGCCGATAGTCCAGACCCTGCAGGCCGCTGAGGTGCCAGCGCGTGCGACGGACCAGGTTCATCCAGCCCTTGTTGTTGCTGATCCAGGCTTCATGGGTATGGCTCATCAGCCAGCCCGCCAGGCGCTGGGTCAGCGCGAATGGCAAGACCTTGACGAGCGCCACGCAGAACAGGAACGAGCAGAGCAGAATCGTGTTCAACGCCAAAAGCAGCGAAGCAATCACACCGCGTGCCGGTGCAGGCAGAAAATCCAGCATTTAAACATCCAGAGGTCGGTTGGCGGCTTGAATCGCGGTGAGGGCGATGGTGTACACGATGTCGTCGACTTGCGCGCCACGCGGCAGGTCGTTCACCGGTTTGCGCAGGCCTTGCAGCATCGGCCCGAGGCTGACGCAGTCGGCGCTGCGCTGCACGGCTTTGTGCGTGGTGTTGCCGGTGTTGAGGTCGGGGAACACGAACACCGTGGCGCGACCGGCCACCTGGCTGTTCGGCGCCAGTTGCCGGGCCACGGTCTCGTTGGCCGCCGCGTCGTATTGCAACGGGCCGTCGATCAGCAGCGAGCGTTGCTGTTCGTGGGCGAGCAACGTGGCCTCGCGGACTTTCTCGACTTCTTCGCCGCTGGCCGATTCGCCGCTGGAGTAACTGATCATCGCCACACGCGGCGTGATGCCGAATGCCGCGGCCGAGTCCGCGCTTTGCAGGGCGATCTCCGCCAGTTCGGTGGCGCTCGGGTGGGGGTTCATCACGCAGTCGCCGTACACCAGCACTTCTTCGGGAAACAGCATGAAGAACACCGACGACACCAGGGTGCAGCCGGGCGCCGTCTTGATTAGCTGCAGGGCCGGGCGGATGGTGTTGGCGGTGGAGTGGATGACCCCGGAGACCAGGCCATCGACTTCGTCCAGCGCCAGCATCATGGTGCCGATGACCACCGGGTCTTCCAGTTGCTGCTCGGCCATCGGCGCATTCAGGCTCTTGCTCTTGCGCAGGGCAACCATGGGCTCGATGTAGCGTTCGCGGATCAGGTCCGGATCGAGGATCTCCAGACCCGGCGGCAGCTCGATGCCCTGGGCGCGCGCCACGGCTTCCACCTCTGCCGGTTTGGCCAGCAACACGCAGCGGGCGATGCCACGGGCCTGGCAGATCGCCGCGGCCTGCACGGTCAGCGGCTCGCTGCCCTCGGGCAGGACGATGCGTTTGTTGGCGCCCTGCGCGCGCTGGATCAACTGGTAGCGGAACACCGCCGGCGACAGGCGCATTTCCCGGGGCGTGCCACAACGCTGGTGCAGCCAGTCGGCGTCCAGATGGCCGGCGACGAAGTCGGTGATGATTTCCGCACGCTCGCGGTCATCGATCGGGATTTCCTTGTTCAAACCGTTCAACTGGTTGGCGGTGTCGTAGGAGCCGGTGCTCACCGACAACACCGGCAAACCGGCCTGCAGGGCGCCGCGGCACAGGTCCATGATGCGCGGGTCGGGCAGGGTGTCGCTGGTCAGCAACAGGCCGGCCAGCGGCACGCCGTTGAGGGCCGCGAGGCTGACGGCGAGGATGATGTCGTCGCGATCGCCGGGCGTCACCACCAGTACGCCGGGCTTGAGCAGCTCCACGGTGTTGCGCATGGTGCGCGCGCAGATGATGATCTTGGTCATGCGCCGGGTTTCGTAATCGCCGGCATTGAGGATCTGCGCGCCCATCAGGTCCGCCACGTCGCGGGTACGCGGGGCGTTCAGTTCCGGCTGATAGGGAATGCAACCGAGCAGGCGGAAATCGCCGCTGCGCAGCAAGGGCGAATGCTCCCTCAGCCGCGAGGCGAAGGCCTCCATGCTTTCATCGGTCTTGACCTTGTTGAGAATCACCCCCAGGACCTTCGGGTCCTTCGGGCCGCCGAACAATTGCGCCTGCAGTTCCACGCGGCCGGAGAGTTCGGTCAGCACTTCGTTTTCCGGTGCCGAGACCAGAATCACGTCGGCGTCGAGGCTCTTGGCCAGGTGCAGGTTGACCCGGGCGGCGTAGCTGGCGCTGCGGGTCGGGACCATGCCTTCGACGATCAGCACGTCCTTGCCGATGGCGGCCTGCTGGTACAACGTGATGATTTCTTCGAGCAGTTCATCGAGCTGACCGTCGCCCAGCATGCGCTCGACGTGGGCCAGGCCCAGCGGCTGCGGCGGTTTCAGGCCGTGGGTGCGCGCCACCAGCTCCGTGGAGCGCTCGGGCCCGGTGTCCCCCGGATGGGGCTGGGCGATGGGTTTGAAAAAACCGACCTTGAGGCCGGCTCGCTCGAGGGTGCGGACCAGCCCGAGGCTGATGGAGGTCAGACCCACGCCAAAATCGGTGGGGGCAATAAAAAAAGTTTGCATGCGGATTCTCTAAGGGTGCATGGCAAAGGTGACCGTCTATATCTGACGATCTACCGGGATTCAGTCGCCAAGATTATCGCTAACCGAGCCTTGAGCGCACCAACCGCATTCAAAGCGCTGGCCGATTCTTCCAGCACGTTGCGCGGGGTCAAGGACCCAGGCACGCGATTGCCACGGCGGCTGGTGGCGCAGGTGCTGCGTATGGCCACAGGACAGCTCGGCCACCCAGTGCCCGTCTTCATCCTGATGAAACCCCGTGACTGTCGAGCCAGGCGTTGCGGTCCGTTTGTCCGGGTTGTGTTCGCTTTCGGACGATGGCTTCGCTAGACTTGGCCTTTCTATTTTCTTCTGCAAAAGGTCTCGCCCCATGCTGATCGCCGCCAATAAGGCTGTCTCCATCGACTATACCCTGACCAACGACGCTGGTGAGGTCATCGACAGCTCCGCCGGCGGCGCGCCGCTGGTCTACCTGCAAGGCGCAGGCAACATCATCCCGGGCCTGGAAAAAGCCCTGGAAGGCAAAGGCGTCGGCGAAGAGCTGACCGTAGCCGTTGAACCTGAAGATGCCTACGGCGAATACGCTGCCGAACTGGTCAGCACCCTGAGCCGCAGCATGTTCGAAGGCGTCGACGAACTGGAAGTGGGCATGCAGTTCCACGCTTCCGCCCCGGACGGGCAGATGCAGATCGTGACCATCCGCGACCTGGACGGCGACGACGTCACCGTTGACGGCAACCACCCGCTGGCCGGTCAGCGCCTGAACTTCCAGGTCAAGATCGTTGCCATCCGTGATGCCAGCCAGGAAGAAATCGCTCATGGTCACGTCCATGGCGAAGGTGGCCATCACCACTGATTTTCTGCGCTAAGCTCAGAGAACTGGAGAGGCGCCCGAGGGCGCCTTTTTAGTCCGCGGCTGTCCTTGGCGGCATTGCCAAGAGGCTGTATCGAGAAAAACACGGGAATCTGGAGTACGTCATGAGTGCTTTTCACGACCTGAAATTGACAGCCCTGAATGGTCAGGAGCTTCCGCTGGCGCCTTTCAAGGGCAACGTCGTGCTGGTGGTCAACGTGGCCTCCAAATGTGGCTTGACCCCGCAATACGCGGCGCTGGAAAACCTTTATCAGCAATACAAGGACAAAGGCTTCAGCGTGCTGGGCTTGCCGTGCAACCAGTTTGCCGGGCAGGAGCCAGGCACCGAGCAGGAAATCCAGGAGTTCTGCAGCCTCAACTATGGCGTGACCTTTCCGTTGTCCAGCAAGCTGGAAGTCAACGGTCATGAGCGTCACCAGTTGTACCGCCTGCTGGCGGGCGAAGGCGCCGAGTTCCCTGGCGACATTACCTGGAACTTCGAAAAATTCCTGCTGGGCAAGGATGGCCGCGTACTGGCGCGCTTCTCGCCGCGCACGGCACCGGACGATCCCTCCGTCATTCAGGCCATCGAAAAGGCCCTGAGCTGAAAGCCCCCTCGCCGTAGGAGCTCGCTCCTACGGTACGTCTTACCTTTTAGATCTTAATCACTGTAATCAATAGTGCTGTTCATCGCGGCTGACCCTCCATATTATCCTCGTCATAAAGTTACTCTCCGTGGAGCGCACTCATGCCCGTTCAAGCTTTGTTCAAACCGTTCCACCTTGGCACCCTCGAGCTGCCGACCCGCGTGGTCATGGCGCCCATGACCCGTTCGTTCTCGCCGGGTGGCGTGCCCAACTCTAAAGTCATCGAGTATTACCGCCGTCGCGCCGCTGCCGGCGTCGGCCTGATCATCACCGAAGGCACCACCGTCGGGCACAAGGCGTCCAACGGTTACCCGAACGTGCCGCACTTCTATGGTGAAGAGGCGCTGGCCGGCTGGAAAAAAGTCGTCGACGCCGTGCACGCCGAGGGCGGCAAGATCGTCCCGCAACTGTGGCATGTCGGCAGTGTCCGTCGCATCGGCACCGAGCCGGATGCGAGCGTGCCGGGTTACGGCCCGTCGGAAAAACTCAAGGACGGCCAGGTCGTGGTTCACGGCATGAGTCAGCAGGACATTCAGGACGTCATCGCCGCGTTCGCCCAGGCTGCCAGCGATGCGAAGCGCATCGGCATGGACGGCGTGGAAATCCACGGCGCTCACGGTTATCTGGTGGACCAGTTCTTCTGGGAAGGCAGCAACCAGCGCACCGACGAGTACGGCGGCAGCCTGGCCAACCGTTCGCGCTTTGCCATCGAGCTGATCCAGGCGGTACGTGCGGCGGTCGGCGAAGGTTTTCCGATCATCTTGCGCTTCTCCCAGTGGAAGCAGCAGGATTACACCGCTCGCCTGGTACAGACCCCGCAAGCGCTGGGGGAATTTCTCAAGCCGTTGTCCGACGCCGGCGTGGACATTTTCCACTGCTCGACGCGGCGTTTCTGGGAGCCGGAATTCGACGGCTCCGAACTGAACCTGGCCGGCTGGACGCGCAAACTGACCGGCAAGCCGACCATCACCGTGGGCAGCGTCGGCCTGGATGGCGAGTTCCTGCAATTCATGGTCAACACCGACAAGGTCGCGCAGCCGGCCAGCCTGGAAAAACTGCTGGAGCGCCTGAACAACGACGAGTTCGACCTGGTGGCGGTCGGGCGTGCGCTGCTGGTGGACCCGGACTGGGCGCAGAAGGTGCGTGACGGTCGGGAGGAAGACATCCTGCCGTTCAGCCGTGAGGCGTTGATGACCTTGGTTTAAGCGGCGCCTGGTCTAAAGCAATCGCGAGCG